>CASFNG010000001.1 GCA_949296075.1 uncultured Parabacteroides sp.
GCTCTGAACCAGCTGAGCTAAACGCCCGGGAATATTCCCGGTGGGGAATCGTCTGAAAAAAAGTGGGCGTTGAGGGATTCGAACCCCCGACCCTCTGCTTGTAAGGCAGATGCTCTGAACCAGCTGAGCTAAACGCCCGGAATATTCCCCGTGAGAAATCGATTGAAGAGGTGGGCGTTGAGGGATTCGAACCCCCGACCCTCTGCTTGTAAGGCAGATGCTCTGAACCAGCTGAGCTAAACGCCCCTCAATCTGTTCTCGTTCGCTTTATCTTTCTAAAGCGCTGCAAAGATACGCCTTTTTTCATTACCTCCAAATCTTTTCGCCAAAAAAATGAGTTTTCATGAGAAGCCCGGCGGGTGCCGGGAAAAGGCTGGCCATCTTTTCGCGGGAACACCACCGGCTTTCCGGAAAAACTTCCCCGTCTTTTCCCGGGAATGTCTCCTCCCGGGCGTGCCGTGGAGGACCATCCCCGGGGTATTGTCCCCGGAAAAGGGGGATTTAGTTAAAAATAACGCTTTCTTACCTTATATTTCAATGGAAAAGGATTAAATTCGCGACTCTACATTAAGGAAGTATATGGTATTATCGACACTGACTGCTATTTCGCCCGTGGATGGGCGTTATCGGAATAAGGCCGGAAATCTGGCGGCTTATTTCTCTGAATATGCGCTCATCAGGTATAGGGTGCGGGTTGAGATCGAGTATTTCATCGCCTTGACGGAGTTCCTCCCGCAATTGGGTGAGCTGGACAAGGCGGACGTGAAAGAGGAGTTGAGGAAGATCTACCGGGATTTCTCGGAGGCGGATGCCTCGCGGGTGAAGGAGATCGAGACCGTGACCAACCATGACGTCAAGGCCGTCGAATATTTCATCAAGGAGAAGACGGATCACCTGCTCGCGGAGAAGTATCACGAGTTCATCCATTTCGGGCTGACCTCGCAGGATATTAACAACACCTCCGTCCCCTTGTCGATCAAGGAGGCGCTGGAGGAGGTCTATTATCCGGGGATAGAGGAGCTGATCGCCACGCTGCGCAAGTACGCCGAGGAGTGGATGGGCATCCCCATGCTGGCCCGGACGCACGGGCAGCCGGCGTCACCCACACGCTTGGGCAAGGAGGTGATGGTGTTCGTCTATCGCTTGGAGCGGCAGCTGGAGCTGCTTAAGGCCGTGCCCATATCCGCCAAGTTCGGTGGGGCGACAGGCAATTTCAACGCCCACCACGTGGCTTTCCCCGAGTACGACTGGCGCGCCTTCGGGAACAAGTTCGTGAGCGAGGTGCTTGGGTTGCGCCGGGAGGAGTGGACCACCCAGATCTCCAATTACGACAACCTGTCGGCCATCTTCGACGGGCTGAAGCGTATCGACACCATCCTGATCGACCTTTGCCGCGATTTCTGGCAATATATCTCGATGGAATATTTCAAGCAAAAGATCAAGGCGGGCGAGATCGGCTCGTCGGCCATGCCGCATAAGGTGAACCCGATCGACTTCGAGAACGCCGAGGGGAACTTAGGGCTCGCCAACGCGATCTTGGAGCATCTCTCCGCGAAGCTGCCGGTATCGCGCTTGCAAAGGGACTTGACCGACTCTACCGTGCTTCGCAACGTGGGCGTGCCCCTTGCGCATATCGAGATCGCCTTCAAGAGCCTCGCTAAGGGCTTGGGCAAGCTCCTTCTCAACGAGAGCGCCCTGAGCCGCGATCTCGACAACTGCTGGGCGGTGGTGGCCGAGGGTATCCAGACAGTCCTGAGAAGGGAGGGCTACCCGAAACCTTACGAGGCGCTGAAGGCCCTGACACGGACCAACCAGGCGGTTACGGAGGGCTCTATCCGCGAGTTTATCGACACGTTAAACGTCAGCGATCGGATCAAGGATGAATTACGGGCGATCACGCCTCATAATTATACGGGAATTTAGTGATAATAGGGGTAGCCGTGAGGCTACCAAGTTTTTAACCATTGTTTAATTTACGACAAATGAGTACAGAAGAAAGAGAGGAATCTCAACAACAACCGCGTCCAAAAAGAGTGATACCAAGTATCAGACGGGAAAACACAGATCAAGAAAACGAGAGAAGACCTTACAATCAGGGATATAGTAGACCTGAAGGTAACTATGAACGCAGACCTTACAGGTCTTATGGGGAGAGCGGCAGACCGGCGTACGGCGAGCCTCGTCCCAGTCGCCCCCGCACGTATGACAATAATCGCGAGGGGGGCTACGGCAATCGCCCCGCTTACGGCAACAACCGTCCCGCCTACGGGAATCGTGAGGGAGGCTATGGCAACCGTCCCTCTTACGGGCAGAATCGTCCGTCGTACGGCAACCGCGAGGGCGGGCAGTACTATCGCCCGTCGCGCCCGAGCTACGAGGGCCCGGCAAAGGCTTACTCAGCTACTCCCACGGGTGAGGGAGCTCCCGCGGAAGGGGTGAAGAAAAGACGTCCGAGAGTGGGCGACTCCCGTATGGACTACGGCGAGCCGAGGATGGGAGGCGGATACGCTCCGCGCCGTCCGTATGGCAACGACAACCCGTACGGGCAGAACCGTCCGGGAGGTGGCTATGGCAATAACCGTCGTCCGGCGGCAGGTAACCGTCGCCCGGGAGGGCCGCAACGTCCGCAAGGCAATCGCATACAACGTCCGAAGCAAGTGAAATACAAGGAGGTGCTGGCGGATCCGAACGAGCCGATCCGGTTGAACAAATTCCTTTCCAACGCGGGCGTATGCTCACGCCGGGAGGCTGACGAGTTCATCCAGAAAGGTGCCGTGAAGGTGAACGGTGAGGTAATCACCGAGCTGGGTACCAAGATCACCCGGCAGGACGCTGTCACCTTCAACGACAAGCCGGTGCAGATCGAGAGCAAGGTATATATCGTGCTCAATAAGCCGAAGAATTGCGTGACCACCTCCGACGACCCGCAAGAGCGCCTGACCGTTATGGATTTAGTGAAGAACGCTTGCCAAGAGCGTATCTATCCCGTGGGAAGGCTCGACCGTAACACCACCGGAGTCTTGTTGCTCACGAACGATGGCGACCTGGCCTCGAAGCTGACGCACCCGTCGTTCAAGAAAAAGAAGATCTACCATGTATGGCTCGACAAGAACGTCTCCGTGGAGGATATGGAGAAGATCGCCAATGGCATGGAGTTGGAGGATGGCGAGATCCACGCTGACGCGATCAGCTATGCCAGCGAGACCGACAAGAGCCAGGTAGGTATCGAGATCCATTCCGGGCGTAACCGTATCGTGCGCCGTATCTTTGAGTCGTTGGGCTACCATGTCACGAAGCTGGATCGCGTCTATTTCGCGGGCCTGACCAAGAAGAACCTCGCGCGCGGCAAGTGGCGCTACCTGAATGAGAGAGAGGTGAACGCTCTCCGTATGGGAGCATTCGAATAATAAATGAACAATGCAGATGGAAACAATTAAACGGACTAAAATTGTAGATGTGCTGAAAAGTGAAGCTTTCGGCACTACCGTGAACGTGAAAGGGTGGGTGCGTACCCGCCGGGGTAGCAAACAGGTGAACTTTATCGCCTTGAACGACGGTTCTACAATAAATAATGTTCAGGTCGTTGTGGATGTGGATAAGCTGGGCGACGAGTTCTTGAAGCCGATCACCACGGGGGCGAGCCTCAGCGTGAACGGGATCTTGACCAAGTCGCAGGGCAAGGGGCAGAACGTGGAGATACAGGCTACCGAGATCGAGATCTACGGTACCGCCGATCCGGCCGTTTATCCGCTGCAAAAGAAGGGGCATTCGATGGAGTTCTTGCGGGAGATCGCGCATCTGCGCCCCCGGACGAACACCTTTGGCGCTATCTTCCGGATCCGGCACAACATGGCTTACGCTATCCATAAGTTCTTCCATGAGAGAGGGTTCTTCTATTTCCATACGCCCATCATCACGGCTTCCGATTGCGAGGGAGCCGGACAGATGTTCCAGGTGACAACCCTTAATCTGTACGACCTGAAGAAAGATGAGCGAGGCTCGATCATTTACGACAATGATTTCTTCGGTAAGCAAGCCAGTTTAACGGTTTCCGGGCAGTTGGAGGGCGAGTTGGCCGCGACCGCGTTAGGACAGATCTATACGTTCGGGCCTACGTTCCGTGCCGAGAACTCCAATACGCCGCGTCATTTGGCGGAGTTCTGGATGATCGAGCCGGAGGTGGCGTTCAACGACATCACGGATAACATGGAGCTGGCGGAAGAGTTTATCAAGTACTGCGTACGCTGGGCCTTGGACAACTGTATGGACGACATCAAGTTCCTCAACGATATGTTCGACAAGGAGCTGATCGCCCGCTTGGAAGGCGTCTTAAAGGATTCTTTCGTGCGACTTTCCTATACGGAAGGGATCAAGATCCTTGAGGGGGCGGTAGCGAAAGGGCATAAGTTCGAGTTCCCTGTATATTGGGGTGTGGACTTGGCTTCGGAGCATGAGCGCTTCTTGGTGGAAGACCACTTCAAGCGTCCGGTTATCTTGACGGACTACCCGAAAGAGATCAAGGCTTTCTACATGAAGCAGAACGAGGATGGCAAGACGGTCCGTGCGATGGACGTGCTTTTCCCGAAGATCGGCGAGATCATCGGGGGATCCGAGCGTGAGGCCGACTATGATAAGTTGCTGGCACGCATCCAGGAACTGCATATCCCGATGAAGGATATGTGGTGGTACTTGGATACGCGGCGCTTTGGCACGGTACCTCATTCAGGGTTCGGGCTGGGCTTTGAGCGGCTGTTGCTGTTCGTGACCGGCATGACGAATATCCGCGACGTGATTCCTTTCCCGCGGACTCCGAACAACGCTGAGTTCTAAGAGACGTTAATGATCATGATAAACGAAAGACCCGCGTCGGCTTAGCCGGATCGCGGGTCTTTTTATGTCTGTTCGTGCCTTCTTTATCAATATTCTTCCTCATCCTCTAAATCGATCGGGAGTTGCTTCTTGAACGCCTCCTTGAAGGAAATGATCGATTCGGTGCGAGCTAAGCCAAGAGGCTGCAGCTTGTTGTGGATGATACTCAGCAGATGTTTGTTGTTTTTCGCGTATATCTTGATGAACAGGTCGTATTGCCCTGTCGTATAGTGGCATTCCACCACTTCCGGTATTTTAGATAACGCTTCGGTCACGCTGGAGAATTGTCCGGGTGAGTTGAGGAACAAACCCATATACGCACAAGTCTCGTAGCCTACCATTGTGTTATCCACGATGAATTCTGAGCCCTTGATTACCCCAAGGTTCGTCAGCTTCTGGATCCGTTGGTGGATCGCCGCTCCCGATACGTTGCACTCCCTCGCCACCTCAAGGAAAGGCATACGGGCGTTTCCGATGATTAATTTGAGGATTTTCTTGTCCAGTTCATCTAATTGATGATGTGCCATATATTCGCTATATTTGTATAACTGTTAGATTGATCTCTTTCAATTTGAACGCAAATATAAAAATAATCTTATGATCGCCTACGGATCGAAAGATATTATTTTGATTTCGTAAGCGATCTTTGTCTAATTCTTAATTTTTTTCTTTTGATGAGCGAAGATCAAGTTACAATCAGTAAGCCGTTGCGTCGTGCGGATGATCCCTTGTTGGATCAAGTGGAAAAGACTTATACCGGATCGTTCCCCGAGGAGGAGCGCCGGGATTTCTCGTTGGTCCGGGAGTTGGTGGAGGCGGATCCCCGCTTTGAGTTGTATGTCCTCTCACGTGATGGAAAGTATGTGGGGTTCCTTACGGGATGGCAGTTCGATGGATTCGTGTACGCGGAGCATTTCGCGATCGATCCATCCGCGCGTAATGGGGGGATTGGGGCGAAAGCGATGCGGCTTTTCCTCGCCCTTCACGACGATCCGGTCGTGCTGGAGGTAGAACTTCCCGAAGACGAGATGAGCCGCCGGCGTATCGGTTTTTATGAGCGGTTGGGCTTCACGTTGGATCACCACGTCTATTTCCAGCCACCCTACCGTGCGGGAGAAAAGGGGTTGGAGATGCGTCTGATGGCACATGGCGCCCTGGATCTGGATCGTTCGTTCGATAAGGTCAAGGCGATCATCCACCGGAACGTGTATGGGGTAAACAATCCCAGCTAAGGTTCGGGCGGAATCTCCGCGATATAAGGAGGCGGCTGTCTCTCTACCTAACCAAGGAGAGGCAGCCGCCTTTATGTTTGAGGTTGATCACGCCTTGTCCGCGGCGACCGGTCTCATTGACCCGCGACCCGGTGGTATTGCTCTAACAGCCAAGCCTGCTGCTCCGCGATACTGAGGTGGGAGTTGTCGAGCACCAATGCGTCGTCGGCCTGCCGTAAGGGGCTCTCGGCTCGGGTAGAGTCGATATGGTCTCGTTTGCGCACGTTCGCCAGCACCTCCTCGTAAGAGGCAGCTATACCCTTCGCCTCCAGCTCCTCTAACCGTCTGCGTGCCCGTACCTCCGGCGAGGCGGTGACAAAGATCTTCAATTCCGCGTCGGGGAATACCACGGTACCGATGTCGCGGCCATCCATCACCACGCCTTTCTCCCGACCCATCTCCTGTTGTTTCGCGACCAAGGCACGGCGTACGAATCCCAATGCCGCCACGGGGCTTACCTTGTCCGCCACCTCCATGCCCCGGATCTCTTGCTCCACGTTCTCTCCGTTGAGGTAGGTGTCGGGGCGTCCTGTCCGCGGGTTGGGGCGGAAGGAGATCTCTATCTTGCCGATCGCCTCGCGGAGCGCGTCGGTCCGTATGTTGTCGCCATCAAACAGCCCGTTGCGCAGGCAATAAAGAGTCACCGCGCGGTACATGGCTCCGGTATCGATATAGGTATAGCCGATCGCCCGCGCCAGATCCTTCGCCATCGTGCTTTTCCCGCTGGAGGAGTGCCCGTCGATAGCGATCACTATTCTTTTCTTTTTCTCGTCCATATATATAATTAATGTATAAGTAATCGGTCGGAAACCTCCCTGTCTATCGGAAATCCGCGATCGCCGCGGATACGCTTACCATCATCGAGAGGGCGGATGGATGATACTTCGCGAGCGAGAAGCCGATGTCGAACATCTTGATGCGCACGCCCGCCCCGGCGGAAAATCCGGCGAACCCGTTCCCTCCCCGCAGCTTCATGTCCATATGGCTCTTCGGGTTGAAACCCACGCCCACCCAGAAATTCTCGGACGGCACGAAATCCACGCCGAAGATCAGGTGCTTGGCGAAGGCCTTCATGAAGGAATCCCCGTCGTACTCGCCGTCGGCCTCCTCCACGTAGTCGAACTTCCAGCGGTTCAGGTGCCAAGCCGTGATCGAGAGGCGGAGCGGCGCGTTCTTGAGCTTCTGGCTGATCCCGAGCTGGATGTCCCAGGGCATTTTCTGGCGATCGTCCTCGTAAGGCTTCAGCTGCGCCCCGATATTCTTCAGCGCGAAGCCGAAGGATAGTCCCTTCTCCGAGTTATAATAGCTCAGGCCCGCGTCCACGCATAACCCGATCGAGGAGTAGTCCGCCAGCCCTGAATAGAGGAATTTTATCGACAATCCCGCGCGCCAGCGCTCATTCAAGTCGCGGGCGTAGAACCCCTGCACGCTGATGTCCTTGGCCGACAAGGTAGCCCCCGTGACAGATTGGTCGGGCAGCGTTTCCCGGATCGTCCCGTAGGCGAGAAACGATGCACCCACGCCCCATGCCGCCCGCTCTCCCCGAGCTTTCGTGAAGAGCGCGCTGCCGGCGTTGATGTCGGATATATAATTCAAGTAGTTCAGGTTCACCATCCCATCCATCTCAGGGCCCAGCAAGGCCGGGTTATGGAAGATCAGCGCCGGGTCGCTCTCCACCAAAGAGACCGTATGTCCGCCCAATGCGTTGGCGCGGGTAGAGGACGGCAGCCTCAGGAACGAGAACACCTCGTCGCCGCTTTGTGCCAGAAGAGGTAGGGAGAATGCCCATAGGAGCAGTATAAAGATCGTATTTCTCATATTTCTCTCAAAAAAGTCGCCCAAAGATACAAGATTTTGGAAAAAAGTTTTTTACTTTACACCCGCAAATCTCAGAAATGCGGATTTCCTACTTTTACAAACGGGAAAAAGGAGAAAAAGGTATATCCTCCCGAGTTTTTTTGAAACCTTTGGGAATATTTCGTAATTTCGCGAGGAAGGAAGTGAAAAACACTCTTTAATAAAAATAAGTATGGAAGTAAAAAAATCACCGAAAGCGGACCTTGAGAAAGGCAAAGGCCTCAGTCTCTTGATGGGATTGGTAGTAGGTCTGGCCGTTATGTTCGTGGGGTTTGAATGGACTACCCGCGACGTCATGGTCGTTCAGGCAAGCGAGGGTGTAGCGGACATCATCGCTGAGGAAGAAGTGGAAATCACGAGATCGGAGAATACGCCTCCGCCACCACCTCCTCCAGCGGCACCCGTAGTGACAGAGGTATTGAACGTCGTTGACGACGATGTCGAGTTGGAACAACAGGATATCTTGACCTCAGAAGATAGCCAGCAAGAGGCTCAGGTAGCTGTCTACACTCCGCCAGCAGTAGAGGAGGAGGAAGAGGAGGCTGCCCAGACGATCTTTACGGTCGTTGAGGAGATGCCGGAATTCCCGGGAGGCCAGGCCGAGTTGCTGAAATACCTCGCTAAATCCATCAAGTATCCGGTGATCGCGCAGGAGAACGGCGTGCAAGGTCGTGTAGTTTGCTCCTTCGTGGTGAACCGGGACGGCTCTATCGTTGATGCCGAGGTAGTACGTGGTGTGGATCCTTCCTTGGACAAGGAGGCTCTCCGTGTGATCACGACCATGCCGAAGTGGAAACCGGGTAAGCAACGCGGTAAACCAGTGCGTGTGAAATATACCGTACCTGTTACCTTCAGATTGCAATAAGCATCAAGCATAATTCAGGAAAAAGGCTGCTGTCAGGGCAGCCTTTTTTATATATGACCCTATATATCTTTTAAATCCGAGAAAATCATGTTGACATTTGAGCGGATACTCCAACGTATCGAGAGCGAGATCGCGGGGCTTTCCTTCACGAACCCGCCCGCGAGCCTGTACGAGCCGGTGAGCTATACCCTGTCCTTGGGAGGGAAACGGATCCGTCCGGCGCTGGCGCTGATGGCTTGCGATATATATAATAATGGTATAGAGAAGGCGATCCTTCCCGCGTTAGGCTTAGAGGTGTTCCATAACTTCACCCTCTTGCACGACGATCTCATGGACGAGGCGGACAAGCGGCGTAACAAGCCTACCGTGCATAAGGTATGGGGGGCGAACACGGCCATCCTGTCGGGCGACGCGATGCTGATCGAGGCTTACCGGCTGATCGGGCATACCGATCCGTCCTGCCTGAGGGAGGTGCTCGATCTCTTCACCCGGACCGCGGCGGAGATTTGCGGCGGGCAACAGTATGACATGGAGTTCGAGCGGAGAAACGATGTCACCGAGGAGGAGTATATCGAGATGATCCGGCTGAAGACCGCCGTGCTCATAGCCTGTGCCCTCAAGACCGGCGCTATCGTAGGCGGGGCTCCCGCTGATGAGGCCGGCCATCTCTACGATTACGGGATCCATATCGGGCTGGCCTTCCAGTTACAAGACGATTTGCTCGATGTCTATGGCGATCCGGCCACCTTCGGGAAGAACATCGGCGGCGATATACTGTGCGACAAGAAGACTTTCCTCCTGATCAACGCCCTCCGGCTCGCCGATGAGGGGCAAAGGACTACCTTGCTCGACTGGATGGGGAAAGAGGCGTTCGACCCGGCTGATAAGATCCGTCTTTTCACCCGGATTTATGACAGCCTCCACCTCAAGGAACTGACCGAGGAACGGATACAGTATTATTACGAGAAGGCGATGAGCGACTTGGCTGCCCTGCGGGTAAGCCCGGATCGGCTGATGGAGCTTCGCTCTGTGACAGATCGCTTGATGCACCGAAAATCATAAGTTCATGAGGCTGATAGATACGCATTGCCATCTCTATTCGGAGGAGTTCGACGCGGATCGGGATGAACTGGCGCGACAGGCGATGGAGTCGGGGATCGACACCTTGCTCCTCCCGAACGTGGACTTGGATACGGTCGACCGTATGCACGACCTCGCCGACCGCTATCCGGACTTCGGCTATCCCATGATGGGGCTTCATCCCACCAGCGTGGACAGCGATTACGCCGTACGGTTGCGGCAGATCGAGTCCTATCTCGGCAAACGCCCCTATTGCGGGATCGGGGAGATCGGTATAGACCTGTATTGGGACACTACTTTCCGGGACGAGCAGCGGATCGTGTTCGAGGAACAGCTACGCTGGAGCGTCGATCTGGACCTGCCCGTCGCCATCCATACCCGAGAGGCCTATCCCGAGGTGCTCAACTCTATTTATAAGGTAGGGGCAGACCGCCTGAAGGGTGTGTTCCATAGCTTCACGGGTACGCTCGGGGAGCTGGCGGAAGTGGAGCGGCTGACGAATTTCAAGATCGGGATAAACGGGGTGGTAACCTTTAAAAATTCAAAACTCGCCGAGACCCTTCGCGGGACCTCGATCCATAAGATCCTGTTGGAGACCGATGCTCCCTATCTGTCTCCCGTACCCTTCAGAGGGCGCAGGAATGAGCCGGTCTATATCTGGGAGACCGCCCGGAAAGTGGCGGATACGTTCGCTCTCACCTTGGAGGAGACCGTGCGGATCACACGGGGAAATGCGCTTGATTTGTTTAAAAACGTAAATAAATCCATATAGACACTTATTTTGTAAAGATGTCAAAATTTATTTCAAGGGATATGGTGGATATATCAAGCAAAAAGTATAGATTTGTGCTCTGAAAAGATTGCGTATGGAAAATTTTTTCGTAATTTGCGGTCGTTTTAGGAGGAGCGGGCGCTGATTTGGAGAGATGCTCGAGTGGTTGAAGAGGCACGCCTGGAAAGCGTGTAAACCCCTAAAGGGTTTCGCGGGTTCGAATCCCGCTCTCTCCGCGTGGATACCATGAATTATTAACAATAAAATAAAAACAACAAAGAGAATTATTAATCTTAAAAATTAAACACACAATGAAAAAGTTATTTGCTAAAGCATTCTTGGGTGTATGTGCCCTTGGAACTTCTACGATCGCTTTTGCTCAAGACGCGGCTCAACCGGCAGTTGAAGGCGGTTTGTATCAGGCATTGAAGGTTAAATTCATCGAGGGTGGTGCCGACTTCATGAGCTCCATCGCTATCGTGTTGATTCTGGGTCTGGCTTTCTGCTTGGAGAGAATCATTTACCTGAACTTGGCTGAGATCAATACCGGCAAATTCCTGAAGAGCCTGGAAGATGCTTTGGATAAGGGTGATGTAGAGGGTGCTAAGGCTATTGCCCGCGACACGAGAGGCCCGATCGCTTCTATCGCTTATCAAGGCTTGATGAGAATCGACCAAGGTATCGATGTTGTTGAGAAATCAATCATCTCTTACGGTGGTGTACAAGGCGGTCTGTTGGAGAAGAACCTCTCTTGGGTAACGCTGTTTATCGCTATGGCACCGTCACTCGGATTCTTGGGAACTGTGGTAGGTATGGTGATGGCGTTCGATAAGATCGAGCAAGTAGGTGATATCAGCCCGACGGTCGTTGCAGGTGGTATGAAGGTGGCCTTGATCACGACTATCGGTGGTTTGATCGTAGCTTTGATCCTTCAGGTATTCTATAACTATTTGTTGAGCAAGGTTGAGGCATTGTTGAACCAGATGGAGGATGCTTCCGTATCGTTGGTTGATATGGCCTTGAAATATACTCTTAAATTCAAAAAATAAGATAAGTCATGGCTGTTACTAAGATTAGAAAACTATCCAGTTGGACATTGTTGGTCATCTCATTGATCACGATTGTCGTATTGGGCATATTCTTCGGAGGAGGGGTCGAGGATCCTTCTGCGGAAGTTAAGAACTATATCTATACAGGATTGTTGCTGGATTGGACGTATATCGTCTTTTTCATCACGATCGCGGCATTGGTTGTCTTGGCCTTGTGGCAGTTTGCCTCCGTATTGAAGACAAACCCGAAGTCTGCCTTGACCTCATTGATCGTATTGGTATTGTTCGCCCTGATGTTGGTGATCACCTATTCTATGGGTGACGGTACGTTGCTGACGACCTTGAACGCGGATTCGCAGACTTATAATACGTCGTTCTGGCTGAAGACGACCGATATGTGGATTCAATCAACCATTGTATTATTTATCGCTATCGTAGCCGTGATTTGCGCGGGTACCGTTAAAAGGATTTTAAGTAAGTAAACAGATAAAGGATATGGGAAAAAAGAGAAAAGTACCAGCAGTAAATGCCTCTTCATCCGCCGATATCGCTTTTATGTTGCTTCTGTTCTTCCTTATGACATCGTCAATGGACACGGATAAAGGTCTTCCAAGACGTTTGCCGCCTCCAGTACCTAAAGAGCAAAAGAACGAAGATGTTGATATCAAGAAGAGAAACTTGCTGGTCGTGCTGATCAACAGCAACAACCAGATTCTCTGCGGTGACCAGTTCATCGATATCAAACAGCTGAAGGATCGGGTCAAGGAGTTCGTTGACAATCCTGCGAACAATGAACACATGCCGGAGCGTGTGGAGGTAGATGTTCCTTTCTTCGGCAAGAGAATGGTAACGAAGAACCACGTGATCTCCTTGCAGAATGACCGTGGTACGGAATATCAAGCTTATATTGATGTGCAAAACGAGATTGCGGCAGCCTACAACGAATTGCGTGATGGCATCTCGAAAGAGAAATTCGGAAAGGCTTTCGCGGACTTGGACGAGGAACAACAAAAGGCGGTGCAGATGATCTATCCGCAGAAGATCTCTGAGGCTGAGCCTAAAAACTATGGAGGAGCTAAGTAATGGGAAAGTTTAGTAAAGCGGGCGGTCGTGAAATGCCCGAGTTGAATACCTCATCATTACCTGACTTGGTGTTCGCTTTCTTGTTCTTCATCATGATGGTAACATCCATGCGTGAGGTGACATTGAAGGTCGAGTTCCGCGCTCCGCAGGCTACAGAGCTTCAGAAACTGGAGAAAAAGTCGTTGGTGACATTCATCTATGTGGGTAAGCCGACACAGGATCTGAGATCTAAAATGGGTTCTGAGACACGTATCCAGTTGAACGACGCCTTCGCGGAGACTTCTGAGATCCAGGATTACATCGCCCAGGAGAAGTCGAGTATGAAAGAGGAGGATCAGCCGTTTATGACGGTATCCATCAAGGCCGATAGAGAGACCAAGATGGGTGTGATCACCGACGTGAAGCAAGCCCTTCGTGAGGCTTACGCATTGAAGATTAGTTATTCGGCTACACAACGTATCAACTGATAACTTTTCAGATACGATAAGGAGAGAGGCTTCCTCTATACGAAGGAGCCTCTCTCTTTTTTTTCTCCTATTTGAATTGTATGTTTTCCGCTTTGTTGCCTTATGATGATTTCTTGGGTGGAAATAACCGCTCTAAGTAGATTCTTCCCCAATATGCATGTCGATTATGCGATATGTACATCTTGCTTTTAATCTATTTATGGGATAATCAAGGTTTTATCTCTTATCAGATGTACATGATAAAATTTGTCATCTCTTATGAATACACCTTTCTTTGCAGCGACAAAAGAGGTTCTTTATGAACTTTTCTCTGAGTCGTTTGTTTCTTTAAGACAATAGGTCTATTCATAAAGTACAGACCCTGACTTATATTAAAGGAAATGCGACTAAAGAGATATGTTTTTTGTTTATGTATGATGGCTTTTTGGCTGTCTTCGTGTAGCCGGGGGGGTGATCATCTGTATGCTCCATCATTAATGGCTCTTGAGGATTCGGCTGATGTGCTGTCAGAGCGATCTTTGAAAGTAATTCTTGACATGGATACTTCCGGTTTTGCGGAGGCGGATCGTGCCTTTTATCACTATTTGCGTGTAAGGGCAAGGGCCGTTGTCTCCGGGACCGCGGATAGCCTCTTGGATGGTTCGGATTGGGCGTTGGCATTTTTCGAGCGTAAAAAAGACTCCGCTCGGGTTTGCAGGCTTAATTACTACCTCGGGCAAGTGTATGAGAGTAATTATGCTTTCTTGCGTGCGAATAATTGCTATGTCCAAGGGGAGCGATTTGTGGGGAATGATCAGCGGATGCTTTTTAAGTTGAAACTCGGAGAGGCCTCTATCTACCGGTTTAAGATGATGCGTCGCGAGGAGGAGTCTTGTTTGCGGAACGCCTTGGCACTCGCTCGTCAACTAAATGATTCTTCCCTGTTAGCTCGTTCCCGCCAGGAACTCTCAGAGCTTTATCTCTCTGAAGGAGATTATCTTCGGGCGGGAGACCAGCTTCGTAGAGCCTTATCTACGTTGCCGGAAGGAAAAGAGGAGGAACGTGCCGCTTGTGAGACGGATTTCGCCCGGGTTTTCTTGGCGATGGACGTGCTGGATTCGGCCTATTTCTATATTAATGAAGCTTCTCGTTGGGAGGTCTCTCGTGAATTGGCGATCAATCGTGGTATCGTGCGGGGTACGATTCTCTCTCGGATGGGGCGTTTTGCGGAAGCTGAGCGTGTCCTTCTTTCCGGGGTGGAGAATTTCCCGTTGCGGAACAAGCGAGATGTTTTTTATCAAATGTCGTTGCTTAAAAGGCAGGAGGGCGATTTCAGGGCCGCGGCTGATTTCGCGAATCGCAGCATTCGTTGTCGCGACTCGATCGACATGAGCGGAAAGGTGGATTACATCACTAATTTGAATGCCTTCCAGGAACATGAGCGACAGCGCAAGCGGATCGAGCGGATGGATAGGGATCTGATGCGACGAAAGGTGGCTTATTACCGGCTCACGATCGTCTTTTTCTTGCTTCTGTCCACCGGAGCGGCTGTGGTTTATCGGATCCGCCGGTCGAAGATGCGGGTGGAGGTGGCTTTACGCCGGAAAGGGGCTGAGGCTTTGCTGTTGCAAAATAAGCAAGAGGCGACCCAAGTCTTGTATATGCGTGAGAAGATGGAGCGTGAGGCGCTCTCAAAGGATTCGGAACTCCGCCAGATAGCGTATTATAAGCGCTTGAATGAGCTGACGATCCCTGTATTGATGCGTAGCAGGAACTCGCAGGGAGCCATTCATTTCTCGGATGCGGAATGGGATATTATTATCCAGAATACGAATGCTTGCTTCAGTGGTTTCACGGATCGTTTAAGAGAGATGTTCCCGCAACTGTCGGAGGATGAGATTCGTTTTGCTTGTTTGCTCAAGATGGAGTTCTCGATCAGTTTGCTGACGGAAATCTATCATATCGCTAAAGGAAGCGTGTCAAGGAAAAAGATCCGGTTGAAGGAGAAGATGCAACTCGATACAGGTTCGCTCGATGACTTCATTCGTGATTTTTAATGGTTAGGACAATTTTTTATAACCCTCTATAACTCTATGTAGATGTTTTGCTGTGAAGCAAATGAATAGACCCTAAAAATGAATCCTGCCTTGATCCTTTCCAGGTTTGGATAGGGACAGGATTCGCCTGCCTGCGAAGGTCGGTTTTATGTTTTGGTAGTGCGCGCCCCTTTCCCGTTTGGGAGGGGGCGCGTTTCTTTTTGTAAGTTGTTTCGGGATTATAAGGCGTCACTTCTGTAAATGTACATCAGTCGTTTTAATTAAAGTGTTGAAAATGTGTTGAATATAAAAATATTTTGTCCATTTATTTTTGGTAGTATATCCATTATATCCCTCTACTTTTGCACAAAAATAATGATTTTATCTATAAGCTTTATGCAAAATCTGAAAAATCTCTTCTGGTTTTGTCTGGCTTTCATCTGTAATCCGGTGTTTGCTATACAACAAACGGATACGTTAGCCATAGATGTTTATTACCGTCAGGGGGGATATAAGACGATGGAAAAGGGGATCGATGACCAACGGAGTCTCGACCACTTTGTCGCGAAAGTCAATTCCTTGACACAGGATCCGTATACGGCTATCGAGGATCTGACCATTGTTTCGTATGCCTCCCCAGAGGGAAACTCTTTAGAGAATAAGGAACTTTCTCGTATGCGTACGAGTTCGCTGGGAACTTACCTTAGGGAGCAGTTGCCTGTTGGTGTGCGAGAGAAAATCTCGGAAGAGGCCGCGGGTGTGGATTGGGCAGGATTGGCCGACCTGATCGAGCGCTCGGATATGCCTCGTAAGGATGAGGCTCTTCGTATCGTGCGAGAGACTCCGGAGTGGATCACTCGGGACGGCAAGGTAGTGGATGGTCGTAAAAAACAACTTGCTGATTTGGCTGGTGGTTCAGCTTGGGCTTATATGGAGGAACATCTCTTCCCTTCGCTTAGGCGCTCCTCAGTGGCCGTTCATTATGTGACAGAGGATAAGCGAGTGGAGCAGGCGGTCTCCGAGAATCCGATGGCATATACGGAGCCTGAAGCGGAAGTTGTCGTTCATGAATATGACCCGGTTGTTACAGATCTGGAGGATACTCCCAAGGTTGAGGCCCCTGTTGCTGGAGAACCGGAATCAGTTCCTTTTTATTGGGCCTTGAAAACGAATATGCTATACGATGCGGCTCTTGTACCTAACATCGGGATGGAGGTCTATTTTGGGAAAGGCTTTTCCGTAAACGCCAATTGGATGTACGCTTGGTGGCGGAATGATCCGAAGCATGACTATTGGAGAATTTATGGAGGGGAGATCGGTGTCCGTAAATATTTAGGACGCCGCGCCGCGGAGAAACCGCTCTCGGGGCATCATGTAGGGCTCTTCTTCGATGGTTTTACCTATGATTTTGAGTTTGGTGAAAGAGGTAACTTGAGTAATTTCTCTTGGGCTACGGGATTGGAATATGGCTATTCCTTACCGATCGCTCGCCGATTGAATCTTGATTTCGGCTTAGGAATAGGCTATTTAGGAGGTAAATATAAGGTATATGACCCGATGGATGGCTGTTATGTCTGGAAAATGACCAAGCAACGTCGGTGGTTCGGACCTATAAAAGCGGAAATATCGTTGGTTTGGTTGCTGGGTAAAAGCAATTATAATGAGAAGAAAGGAGGTGCGCGATGAGAATGGTCTGTCTGTGGCTGCTCGGGATGCTTGGATTGTTGTTTACTTCTTGTGAACATAAGGAATTATGTTATGATCATAGCCACTTGGCAGAAGTGGAAGTTATATTCGATTGGAAGAATGCTCCTGAGGCTGATCCGGAATCCATGCGCTTATATCTCTTTCCTGTAGATGGAGGAGAAATGATACCTTTCGAGTTCGCGGGCAAGCAGGGAGGAACGTTCAAGATCCAACCGGGACGTTATCGTGCGATTTGCGTGAACAATGACACGGAATCGATCCTATATCGTCATTTTGATTCATATGATAGTTTTGAGGCTTACGTGACAGATGCGGCGATGCAGTTACGCTCTATCAGTTTGCCGAGAGCGGAAGCTACGGCAGGGCAGCGGGCCGGTAACTCGCCAAGTCTTTTGTATAGCGATCATTTGGAGGAGGTCGAATTCTTTAACAAGCGGGGAAAGCAGAGCTTTACGATGTATCCCGCATCCATGATCTGCCATTATACAGTGGAAATTCGTCATGTGGAGAACCGGGAGTACTTGCCTGAGGGGAATATCTTCTCGACCTTGTCCTCTATGTCGGGCGGTTGGTTTATGTCTCAAGATCAACCTACTGGTGAGATGGTGGTATTGTCGTTCGATTTGGCTTCGGCGAAGGACAATAGTCTTTTCGGGGATTTCTATACGTTTGGCTATCCGGCAGGCAGCAAGGAGCCTCAACAGTTGGTGATCTACGTCATTATGTCGGATGGAAAGAAGTACTATTATACATTTGATGTGACGAATCAGATTCATGATGCGAAAGATCCGAAAGAGGTACATATCGTGATAGATACTCTTCCTCTTCCGATGCCGATTACGAATGGGTCAGGTTTTGACTTGACTGTGGATGATTGGGAAACTGTTTATATAGATCTTCCAATGTGATAACGATATATGTATAGTATGTTTACTTACTTATTTAATTATTAATCATTTGTTTATTTATTAGTTAAGAGTGTATCTATGAAAAAAGGTTTGTTATTCGTTGCGACAGCGGCATTAGCCTTGTCCGCTTGCTCCAACGATGAGGTTATTGATGTCGTTAAAGAGGGTGGAATCTCATTCCGTGTATTGTTGGATCGGTCCACAAAGGCTTCCAATGATGCTGGCAATGTGACTACGACGGCCAATATCGCTCCTTTCAAGGTGCTTGCCTTTAGAGATGGGACGAAAGAATCGGTGATTCCTTTGGCTGACGTGAACAAGGATGGTGCTTCGGGTCTTTATAAGACCGCTACTCCCTATTATTGGCCTACGCCGTCTACGGCAAAAGTGCAATTCTACGCTTATGCGCCTAACAATCTGGGTGACGTGACGCTTTCGGATGCCGCACAGAAGATCGAGGCTGAACCTGCGGAAGCTTTGGCGGACCAAAAGGACGTAGTCGTGGCTCATAAGGTAGCGTCGCAATCCACTAAATCAGGTTCCGTCGCTTTACACTTCAAACATATCTTCTCCCAAATCGAGGTAAAAGCTAAAAATAGTAAAGCAGAACAGATGAAGGTGGAGATCCTTGGGGTGCGTTTGGTGAATGTGAAGACAAAGGGTACGTTTACTTGGCCTACCGATGAGCTTGATGGTACTTCGAATTTATCTGCCGCTTGGGCTCCGGCTGATGATGAGGGCACCTATTTCTCGAAAGGCACTTCCGCCATTACTTTGGAGAGTAGTCCTGAAAGGATAATGTTTAACGCAAATAACTTTATGCTGGTGCCGCAGCAACTGACAGCTTGGGCTGGCGACGCTTCCACAACGGGCGCTTATTTGTCCGTGTTATGCCGTATCTCCAGTAAGAACGCTGATGGAAGTTACACGTTGCTGTATCCGCAACCTTCCGCTTCGGACAATAGGGATGGGAAATACGCCTTCTCGGCTACTCCGATCAATACGAATTGGGAGCCGGGTAAGAGATACATCTATACCTTGAACTTCTTTGGTGAGAATGGTGGCGGCGGAAAGGTTGATCCGAATCCTACTCCTAACGGTGGCGGTGAGGAGATCGTGAAACCGGGTGGTAATGGCGGTGACCCTGTGGTGGGTGCCCCGATTACATTTGAGGTTACGGTTGACGAATGGACAGAGGCTCCTGCCGTGAATATTGATTTATAATGTGCCGTTTGACGGCGATATAGCTAAAAAGGCTGCTCCTTGGGAGCGGCCTTTTTTTTGTCACTATCATTTTCTTTTTGGCTACTGGATCGTGGGACACTTGGCCCGGTTTGACGAATAAAAAAGGGATCCTCTAAAAAGGATCCCTTTTTTTGTGTCTCGGTAGGCATTAAAGCTGGCTCTCGTCGAGAGGTTCCTTGAGCTTGACGTAAGCCTCCCTAAGGCTTCCGCCGCCTGAGCAATGGTAATAAAGCAATGATTGGTCATCGGCGTCGAAAGAGAGCGTATCGCCTTGCAGGGTCAGGAAGAGGAAGCCGTCGTCGTCGGCCACTTTCAAGGTATCGCCGTCGGCTGATAGCGTCCCGACGCCCTCGAAGCTGCAAGTAGGCTTCTTGATGTCTATCCGGGAGCGGATGCGCACCTCGGCGGTGGTATCCGTCAGGGCGCGGATGCTCACCGCTGTCCAGTCATGCCCTTCAGACCTTTGGGCATATTCTTCCGTCACGTAGTCCCCGATAAAAACATTCTCCTTTTTCTCTTTTTGGCTGTTTGTCCCACACGAGGCGAGGGCGCAAAGCAGCAGTCCGAACACGAAATTTCTCATCTTTTTGTTTTCGTTTAGTTGGTGATTGAATTACTTGAAATACTTTTTGGCGAAATCGCCCGAGGCTTTCCCGGATTGTCGCTGAACGATTTTACCGATTCTCGCGAAAATATGGATTATTTTTGTAACGGCGGTCGCTTTGCCCCGTTTCATGGATTTCTACACTCTACTCGGGGCTTGAAGGACGATGAGAAAATAATTTCGTCCTTATCGGATTGGCTGTCCGCTTTAATCGCTATCTTCGCGCGCCGAGACGAACGGATGGAGCCGTTTGGACGGTTCATTTTGTCAATACTAAATCTATATGCGCGTTCGACAAGGTTATTACCATTTGGTGGCTATCGTGGTGGTGCTGATTTGGGGTACTACCTTTATATCGTCCAAGATATTGATAGAGAGAGGATTCTCTCCTCAGGACATATTTTTCTACCGCTTTTTCTTAGCTTATTGCGGGATTTGGCTCTTATCCCCGAGGAGGCTTTTCGCGGATAGCTGGAAGGATGAGCTATACCTCTTGGCTGCCGGCATGTCGGGAGGCTCCATTTTCTTCTACCTCCAGAATCGGGCCTTGGAGATCACGCAAGCCTCCAACGTGTCGTTCATCATCTGCACCTCACCCCTGCTGACCGCCGCCTTGACCCTGCTTTGCGTACGGGGCGAACGGGTGAGACGCTCATTCGTGTATGGCTCGATCGCCGCGTTGGTGGGTGTGGGGCTGGTTATCTTTAACGGAAGTGTCGTGCTGAAAATATCCCCTCTCGGGGATTTCCTCACCCTGCTCGCCTCCGGGCTATGGGCGGTATATAGCCTGATCGTCCGCAAGGTGGCGAATCGCTACGCCCCCGTGTTCGTCACCCGCAAGATCTTTTTCTATGGGATGCTGACGATCCTTCCCGCCTTCCTTACCCGCCCGTTGATGACCGATCCCCGGCTGCTCCTTGAGCCAGCCGTATGGGGCAACCTCCTGTTTCTCGGCTTGGCGGCCTCCTTGGGATGCTTCCTGCTATGGAACATCGTGCTGGAGAAGCTGGGCACCATCCGTGCCTCCAACTACCTTTACCTGAATCCCTTGGCCACCCTGTTAGGCGCGTTCTTGATCCTGCATGAGCGGATCACGCCGATCGCCTTGGCTGGTATCGCCTTAGTGCTGATAGGGGTATATCTCGCCACGAAGAAGGGATAAGCCCGGAGGGGGATGGGTTTGAGGCTCCTATGCGTCCATTCAGGTCATGTGAGTGAACAGAATGGGTGGTTTTATTGTTCTAAATTTAAGAACCCAGTTTCCTATGTTAGAACGATACACCTTCAGCGGTTTTTTGGCCTCGAACCTCCATTTGGAGGAGGAGATCATCCCCTGTTTAGAGAACGGATGCAGGCATCTCCATCTGAAAAAGGGCGATTTCGCCTTGCGGGTAGGCGAGACCTGTCGGCATAGCTTCTTCGTGGAGCGGGGGCTGTTGAAGCAATATACGATCGACGGGAAGGGAAAGGAGCACGTCTTGTTGTTCGCCCCGGAGCATTGGTTCGCCGCGAATATCGAGACCGTGCATTTCGGTCGCCCCTCCAATTATTTCATGGAGGCGATGGAGGATACCGACCTGTTGCTGATCGACCAGCCGGTCATCGATAAGCTATCGGAGAGATACCCTACTTTCCGCGGTTTCAATACCCGGTTGCTTCACGCCCATATCCGTGAGCTCCAGGAACGGGTGACCCTGTTGCTGAGCGCCAGCGCCGAGGAGCGTTACTTGGATTTCATCGAGCGTTTCCCCTATCTGCCCTTACGAATCTCGCAGATACAGATCGCCGCCTATTTGGGGATCACCCCGGAGGCGTTGAGCCGGATACGCCGGGAGCTGGCGGAGCGTAACAGCGGTCGGCGGATGATAAAAGGAGGAAAATAAGATCCCGGCCTCCTCTGTGTCAACCCGGATCATACAGAGAATTTTGATAGAGAAAAGAAAGGAAAAAACATGATTGTCTATAACATTACCTTAAAATGACGGGAGATGGAAGTGAAAGAGTATTCAAACGGAGAGATCACGATCGAGTGGAGAGCTGAGAAATGCGTCCATGCGGGTATCTGCGTGCGGATGTTGCCGAACGTATATGGCCCGAAAGCGCGCCCGTGGATCAAGCCGATGAACGCCACGACCGAGGAGTTGGTGGAGCAGATCGGGAAATGTCCCTCAGGGGCGTTGACTTATCGGAAAAACAGGTGATGCCCGCGTAAATTAACCTACATCAATGTGAGGGCGGGATCGCCTATGTAATTTTGCGTCGTTAAACAAAAAAATGACAGAAAGGAGAACAAGATGGGAAGAAGATTGGATCTTTTGATCGTGGGAAAAGAAGCGATCGGGCAAGAGGCGCTCATGGAGCGGCCCGGGCATTATCTCTATCTCTCCCACACGGTGGAGAAGGCGATCGAACGGATGCAGGGGATCAACTTCGATGGCGTGGTGATCAGCTCATCCGTGGATCCGGAGGAGCGTAACCTGCTGAGGAGTATGCTGTCGATCCAGATACCGGACGTGATCGTGCGGGAGGTGGAGCGGTTGGACGAGCCCTCGATCGAGACGGTCGTACAGGAGATGGAGCGGGAGATCCGGCAGGCTGAGAGCCCCTCTTATAATATCGTGGACGATGCCTTTGCCGTGACTTGTCCGCTTTTACGTCGCAAAAGAATATAAGGAAAGAAAGGTTTGAACGATGACAATGAAAAAGATTGAGTTCGTATTGGCGCCATTCGAGACCCATTGGGTAGGTGATGGCTTTAAGGTGCATAACTTCATCCCCTCCGGTCCCGGATTGGATATGAAACGGATGGATCCGTTTATCTTGCTGGACTATAACGCCCCGATGAAGGTTCCGGCGCTCAAGCGTCCCGCCGGGGTAGGCGCTCATCCTCACCGGGGATTCGAGACGGTGACGTTCGCTTACCAAGGCAAGGTGGAGCACCATGACAGCTTCGGAGGCGGAGGTGTGATCGGTTCGGGTGACGTACAGTGGATGACCGCTGCCAGTGGCGTGCTCCATAAAGAGTTCTACGAGGAGGAATGGAGCCGCAAAGGAGGTACGTTCCAGATGGTGCAGCTCTGGGTGAACCTTCCCGCCAAGGACAAGATGGGCGAGCCTCGTTATCAGGCGATCAAGAACGAGATGATGGGACGTTACTCGATCGACGGGCAGGGTAGCTTCGTGGAGGTGGTGGCAGGCTCGTACAAGGGAGTGGAAGGCCCGGCGATGACCTTCAGCCCGGTAGCCCTGATGAACGCGCGCTTGCGGAAAGGGGCTGAGGCCGATTTCTCCTTCCCTGCCGCCTATAATACGGCCGCCCTTGTGGTGAGAGGAAGCGCGAAGGTGAACGGTGTGGATGCCCCGACCGACCATTTCGTGAAATTCGCGAATGAGGGAGAGGACTTCACGGTCGAGGCGGTAGAGGATGACACCATCGTATTGGTGATGAGTGGTGAGCCGTTGCGGGAGCCGATCGCCTCATACGGCCCCTTCGTGATGAACACGAAACAGCAGATCCGGGAGGCATTCGATGATTTCAACCGCGGGAAGTTTGGCTATTTGGAGGATTAAGAGATATGGAAGTAGTACATCGACAGGATTTGCGGCAGTTCTTCGTGGAGGAGGATGGATTGGTAGCCTATGTGAGCTATAAGATCCACGCGGGCAATTTAGACATCAAGCACACCGTGGTGCCGAAGGAGCTGGGCGGGCGAGGCATCGCCTCCATGCTCGTGCAGACGGCGTTCGACTATGCCCGCGAGCAGGGGCTAAAGCCTATGGCTACCTGCCCTTACGCGCGCGGCTGGTTAGAGAAGCATCCGGAATACCGGCCGTAATGCCGGCTTTGGATAGACGGGAGGAACGGATCGGTTTCTCCCGTTTTTTTATGTCATAAAGGAGGATTACCCCTTGCCTTTGTGATCGAAAAAGGCTATTATCGCGTAATAGGAGAGAGAGAATATGGGAGAGTCGAGCTATTGTTATAAATATCCCCGGCCGGCGGTTACGACGGATTGCGTGCTGTTCGGCTTGGAGGAGGGCGAGCTGTCTGTCCTGTTGATCCAGCGAGGGAGAGAGCCCTATAAAGGATGTTGGGCCTTTCCCGGGGGATTTATGGAGATGGACGAGGATGCCGAGCATGGAGCCTTGCGCGAGCTGAGGGAGGAGACCGGCCTTGAGCCGATGGAGATCAGGCAGCTTGGCGCTTATACCGGGGTGGATCGCGATCCCCGCGGACGGGTGATCACGATCGCCTATTATGCCTTGGTGGGGAAGGGTGAGGTGCGTGCCGCCGATGACGCGGCTGCCGCCCGCTGGTTCCCGATAGGAGAGATCCCACCCTTGGCTTTCGATCACGACCAGATCTTGAGGGATGCGCTGCAAGCCTTGAGAAGGGATGAGCCTCATTTGTTTAACTCTTTAAGATAACGGATAGGATGTTAGGTGCGATTATAGGAGATGTGGCGGGCTCTGTCTATGAGTTCGACAACACGCGGGATTATCATTTCAAGTTCTTCTCGCCGGATAGCGATATTACGGACGATACCGTGATGACGATGGCCGTGGCGGAGTGGGCGATGGCCTGTGTAAGGCGGGGCGATGATACGTTTCCCCTTGAGATTTTGGAGCGTTGCATGGTGGATGCGGCGCGGGATTATCCCCATCCAAAAGGAGGATATGGCCATGCTTTCCATAACTGGCTGTTCCATCCGGAGCGGTTGCGGGACTATCAGACCGGTAAGATAGCCCATAAACGTGTCCCTTACCATTCCTATGGGAACGGATCGGCTATGCGGGTCTCCTCGATCGGATGGCTGTTCGATACGCTGGAAGAGACGGAGCGCGTGGCGGGTATCTCCGCCTCGATCACCCACGATCATCCGGAGGGAATCAAGGGCGCCCGGGCGGTAGCGGCCGCTATCTTCCTTGCCCGTACCGGGGCGGATAAATCCGCGATCAGGCAGACGATCGAGGCCCGCTATGGCTATGACCTGGCCGACAGCTGGGAGCGTTTGCACCGTGAGTATGATTGGGACTCCAGTTGCCAGGGGACGGTGCCGCCGGCGCTTGTCGCGTTCTTGGAAAGCGAAGGCTTCGAGGACGCTATCCGTCGGGTGGTATCCATAGGGGGCGACAGCGATACGCTCGCCTGCATCACCGGATCGATCGCCGAGGCCTATTATCGAGAGATCCCGGCCTTTATGGTAGAGGCTGTCTTGCCGTTATTGTCCGATAAGTTCAAAAAGATCTTGAAAGACTTGGGGGATTGGGCGTACGCCTCCTGCTACGAGCGATACGTTTCCCCATTAGCGACTCCGTGCCCAAGGCGGTTTACGCCGGAGCGGATCTCCACCTTGGAGCCGGGCGAGGTGTTCGTGTTTGGCTCCAATCTGGCAGGTTATCATGGAGGAGGAGCTGCCCGGGTTGCCTACGAGCGATTTGGCGCGGAATGGGGTGTAGGGGTTGGCATGACCGGCCATTGCTATGCCATCCCGACCATGCAAGGAGGGGTGGAGACCATCCGTCCTTATGTGGACGAGTTTATCGCCTATGCGAGGGAACATCCGGAATATACCTTCCTGGTTACCCGTATAGGTTGCGGCATCGCCGGCTTCACCGACGAGCAGATCGCGCCCCTGTTCGCCCCGGCTGTAGACGTATCGAATGTCATCCTGCCGGAAAGCTTTTACGAGTTGCTCCGGAAAGGCTGATACACCGGGCATGGCTTGTCATTTCCCCGGTTATGTAGGCGGATCTCTTCCTACCCTGGGCGAATCAGTCTTATTAGCTCGGAGAATGGGAAGTGAACCGTTCTAAATCAGCCTCAACCGTCGATTTTATTTCTTACTTTAGAAAGAAATCACTAACTTTGCCGCACTTTTTGAAAAGTAAGAAAAATAGATCGCGATATGAGTAAGAAATTTGCCGAATACTCTAAGTTCGACTTGTCGGACGTGAACAAAGAGGTGCTGAAGAGATGGCAGGATGGCGACATCTTCCATAAGAGTTTGGAAACAAGGAAGGGGCATCCTTCTTTCGTGTTTTACGAAGGGCCTCCATCCGCCAACGGTATGCCGGGCATCCATCACGTTATCGCTCGCTCGATCAAGGATATATTCTGCCGTTACAAGACAATGAAGGGTTTCCTCGTGAACCGTAAGGCAGGATGGGACACCCACGGATTACCCGTTGAACTGGGCGTGGAGAAATCGTTGGGTATCACGAAAGAGGATATTGGCAAGAAGATCTCTGTCGCTGAGTATAACGCCGCTTGCCGGAAGGACGTGATGAAATTCACGAAAGAGTGGGAGGACTTAACGCAGAAGATGGGCTATTGGGTGGATATGGAGCATCCTTATATCACCTACGATAACCGGTATATCGAGACACTCTGGTTCTTGCTGAAGGAGTTGTACAAGAAAGGTCTTTTATATAAAGGTTATACCATCCAGCCCTATTCGCCTGCCGCGGGTACGGGCTTGAGCTCGCACGAGTTGAACCAGCCGGGCTGTTATCGCGACGTGAAGGATACGACCTGTACGGCGCAATTCCATATACTGGATCCGAAGCCGGAGATGACCGGTTTTGGCGATCCTTATTTCCTGGCTTGGACGACGACACCGTGGACCTTGCCCTCGAACACGGCGCTTTGCGTGGGACCGGAGGTGGATTATGTGGCGGTACAGACTTATAATCCTTATACGGGAATCCCGATGACCGCCGTGGTGGCGAAGGAACTGGTGACCTCGTACTTTAACCCGAAGGCTGCCGAGCTTTCCTTGTCTGACTACAAACAGGGAGATAAGCTGGTGCCCTATAAGGTGGTAGGCGAGTGGAAAGGCAAGGATCTGGTCGGTATGCGCTATGAGCAGTTGATCCCGTGGGTGAACCCGGGTGAGGGTGCGTTCCGGGTGATCTCGGGCGATTTCGTGACGACGGAGGATGGTACCGGTATCGTGCATATCGCCCCGACATTTGGTGCCGATGATAACCGGGTGGCTAAGACCTTCGGGGTGCCGCCGTTGATGTTGAGGGACAAGGATGGGAATATGCGCCCGATGGTGGATCTGACAGGTAAGTTCTATAAGCTGGAGGATCTGGATGCCGACTTCGTGCAGCGGAGCATGAACGCCGCGGATTATGATCCTTGGCAGGGCAAGTTCGTGAAGAACGCTTATGATGAGACCAAGACGGATAAGGATGAGACCTTGGACATCGAGATCTGCATGATGCTGAAGGCGCAGAACCGGGTGTTCAAGATCGAGAAGCATATCCATAATTACCCGCATTGCTGGCGCACGGATAAGCCGGTGTTGTACTATCCGCTGGATAGCTGGTTTATCCGGACTACCGCTTGCCGCGACCGCATGATCGAGCTGAACAACACGATCAACTGGAAGCCGCAGAGCACCGGTACCGGACGCTTTGGAAAGTGGCTGGAGAACCTGCAAGACTGGAACTTGAGCCGTAGCCGCTATTGGGGTACACCGCTTCCTATCTGGCGCACTGAGGACGGGAGCGAGGAGAAGTGTATCGGCTCCGTGGAGGAACTGTATAATGAGATAGAGAAGGCGGTGGCCGCGGGCTTGATGGAGAGTAATCCGTATAAGGCGAAGGGCTTTAGACCGGGGGTATATACGAAGGAGAATTATGATAAGATCGACTTGCATCGCCCGTACGTGGACGACGTGGTGCTTGTCTCGGAGAAGGGCAAACCGATGCGCCGTGAGACGGACTTGATCGATGTGTGGTTTGATTCCGGGGCGATGCCTTATGCCCAGATCCATTATCCGTTCGAGAATAAGGAGGCATTCGATAACCGTACGATCTATCCCGCCGACTTTATCGCGGAGGGCGTGGATCAGACGCGTGGCTGGTTCTTCACCTTGCATGCGCTGGCTACGATGATCTTCGATAGCGTAGCTTATAAGGCGGTCGTGTCTAACGGTTTGGTGCTCGACAAGAACGGCAACAAGATGTCGAAGCGCTTGGGTAACGCGGTGGATCCTTTTTCCACGATCGAGAAATATGGCTCCGATCCGTTACGTTGGTACATGATCACGAACGCTTCTCCGTGGGATAACATCAAGTTCGACATTGATGGTATCGAGGAGGTTCGTCGTAAGTTCTTCGGCACGCTCTATAATACCTATTCGTTCTTCGCCTTGTACGCCAACGTGGATGGCTTCGACTATTCGGAACCTGAGGTGGCATGGGAGGAGCGTCCGGAGATCGACCGCTGGATCCTCTCTTTGTTGAACAGCTTGGTGAAGGCGGTGGATGGCTATTTAGAGGCGTATGAGCCAACAAAGGCGGGGCGCGCTATCTCTGATTTCGTGAACGATAACTTGAGTAACTGGTATGTGCGCTTGAACCGTCGCCGTTTCTGGGGCGGTGGCATGACGCAGGATAAGCTTTCCGCTTACCAGACCTTATATACCTGCCTGGAAACGGTGGCTAAATTGATGGCGCCGATCGCTCCCTTCTATGCGGATCGGCTATTCTTGGATCTGAATGCCGCTACGGGACGTGAGCGGGTGGAGTCGGTTCATTTGTCGAACTTCCCGGTTTATGATGAGGCGAGGATCGACACCGCCTTGGAAGAGCGCATGCAGATCGCGCAAGACATATCCTCTATGGTTTTGGCCTTGCGCCGGAAGGTGAATATCAAGGTGCGCCAGTCGTTGCAGACGATCATGATTCCTGTGATCGACGCTCATCAGCAGGAGAGTATTGAGGCCGTGAAACAGCTGATCCTTAACGAGGTGAACGTGAAGGAGCTGAAATTCGTGGGTGGTACGGAAGGTATCTTGGTGAAGAAGGTGAAGCCGAACTTCAAGAAGCTGGGCCCACGCTATGGGAAGATCATGAAATCGCTGGCAGCCGTGATCCAGGAGATGAGCCAGGAGGATATTAGCGCCTTTGAGAAGGCGGGTACGTTTACCTTCTCGGTGGAGGGTCAGGAGGCTGTCGTGGAGCGCGATGACGTGGAGATCATCTCCGAGGATATTCCGGGCTGGTTAGTGGCGAATGAGGGTCGTCTGACCGTGGCGCTGGATATTACCGTGACCGAGGAGCTCCGGAAGGAGGGACTTGCCCGCGAGCTGGTGAACCGTATCCAAAACTTGCGGAAGAGCAGTGGGTTCGATATTACGGATAAGATACACGTGTCCGTTCTCTCCTCCGAGGAGATGGACGAGGCGATCCGTGATTACAAAGAGTATATCTCGAATCAGGTGCTCGCGGTTTCCCTCGACATTATGGAGGATGCGATTAGCGACGCTACGGAACTTGATTTTGAAGATTTCAAACTTTCCGTGAAGATCGAGAAAGCTTAATAAGAATAGGATACTTTTCGAGAGGAAGAATGAAGAATGTATGATCGTGAAACCGATAATTGTATTATCTTTGCGGCAAAGATGAGAGAAGGATTTTACGGGATTATAGCTTGATTCTTCTTCTTTTTTAGAGAAAAGGACATTGTTAAACCTAAAATTATTAGAACCATGGCAGAGAAGACAAGATATTCAGACGCGGAGCTCGAGGAGTTCCGTGCCATTATATTGGAGAAATTGGCGGTCGCTAAGAGGGATTACGAGCTGCTAAGGTCTGGTGTCACCAATTCTGACGGGAATGACGTGTCGGACACGTCGCCTACGTTTAAGGTTTTGGAGGACGGTGCCTCTACCTTGTCGAAAGAGGAGGCGGGGCGCTTGGCGCAACGTCAGATGAAGTTCATCCAGAACTTGCAGGCTGCGCTGATCCGTATCGAGAACAAGACGTATGGAATCTGCCGGGAAACCGGTAAGTTGATCCCGAAAGAGCGCTTGCGCGCCGTGCCCCATGCGACCTTAAGTATCGAAGCAAAACAAGGAGGTGCGAAATAAATGAGATATTCAAAAGGATGGGGAGCGGTACTGGTCATCGTGCTGCTCCTCCTTCTTGATCAGGCCTTGAAGATCTGGATCAAGACCCATCTGCAACTGCACGAGAGCATTGAGATTACCCCGTGGTTCTATCTCTATTTCACGGAGAACCCGGGTATGGCGTTTGGAATAGAGATATTCGGGAAGCTCTTCCTTTCCGTGTTCCGGATCGTGGCCGTTTGTTTTATTGGTTACTATCTGTATCGCTTAGTCCGGGAAAATCGCAAATTTGGCTTTATAGCGTGTATTTCTTTGATCTTCGCGGGTGCCGTGGGGAATATCATTGATTCGGTCTTTTATGGCGTGATATTCGACCATAGTTTCGGGCAAGTTGCTACGTTCATGCCGGAAGGTGGAGGATATGCCACTTGGTTGCACGGGAAGGTGGTCGATATGTTCTATTTCCCTTTGATCGAGACGGTCCTGCCTTCTTGGTTGCCTATCTGGGGAGGGCAGGAGTTCGTGTTTTTCCGTCCGATCTTTAATCTGGCGGATTCCGCTATTTGCGTAGGGGTATTCCTTATCCTGCTGTTTTATCGGAAGACATTCTCGAGCAGTTTCTCGAAGATGGCGAAATGATGCGGTCTAAGATGCGGAAATACGGGTGGTGTTTGCTGGCTGGGACGCTGTTGATGGCTTGCAGCAAGGTGCCGGATGAGATCCTTTCGGAGAAAAAGATGCAAGCCGTGTTGACGGACATGATGCTGGCAGAAGCGATGGTCGGCATCGATTATAATACCTATCGTTCGGATACCATGAAACTTTCCTTGTATGAGTCCGTATTCCGTAAGCATGGGATAACGCGGGAATTATATGACAGCTCGTTGGTGTGGTACGGGAAGAACTTAGACATTTATATGAAAGTCTATGATCGGGTAGCCGACGACTTGAATGAGAGGGTTAATAACTTGGGGGATGTCCAGGCGGATGCCGTCCCTGCCTCTAACCGTGATTCCGTGAATATTTGGCCCCGTAGACCTTATTTGGCCCTATCTCCTAAAGCCGTTTTTAATGGAGTTATATTTGATATACGCCCTGAGACTAATTACTCGTCTGGAAGTAGCTTTGTTTTGGGGATGCACGTGTGGGGATTGGATCGTGCGAAAGCGTATAAGCCGGAAATAAGGCTGTGTGCGGATCAAGTCGACACCACGATTATAGTTAACGACAGGATACAGGAAGATGGCTATCATGAAGTTGTCTTGAAAACCGTGCCAACCCAGAAGATTAAGCGTGTCTTTGGCTATATCCGTATGGACAATCGGGATTCCGTTTCCTACAAGATCTATGTCGACGACTTGAGCCTGATGAAATACAATTACGGGAAGGACATCCAATCTCCAAAGGATTCCGTAAAATAAGATCACTGAGACTTTCATGAAAAGATTTGCCGCTCATTATATCTGGTATAAGCAAGTCCATAAGATGAGTTATATCGAGCTGGATGACTCCGGCCTCTTTCGGGGCGTTTATCCCTTGGAGGGGGAGATTGCCGGGACAGCCTTTTACGACGGCATCTTGCTTCCAGTCGTCTCGTCGGAGTCTTCGCTTTCTTGCGAACGGGCGATCGCTGAGTGGAAGTCACTGACCGGGGCTGTTAGTGAGGGATCTCCTGTTTGGATTTACCGGTTAAGCGGGATTCCTTTGGCGGCGGCGGAACTCGGCGCATACAACGGCGGTGGCAATGGCCACGTTGAGCGACTCTGAGGTGGCTTGACCTTCCGGATAATTCGGGATATATAATCTTTCGTTGACTAAGCTCTCAATGGCAGGGCGTATTCCGTTTCCTTCATTACCCATGACGAGTATTCCATTATTAGACAGCGTTTTCCCATATATATTCTCTCCATCCAAGAATGTTCCATACAGGGGAATCCCTTGTGACGCTTGTGTCCGCAAAAAAGCTTCCAGATCTGTGTAATGAACCTTCACGTGAGCTAACGCGCCCATCGTGGCTTGTATGGCTTTCGGGCTGAACACGTCGGCTGTGTCTGTGCCACATACGATATGAGCTATGCCGAACCAGTCTGCCAAGCGGACGATCGTTCCTAAATTCCCGGGATCCTGGATACCGTCCAAGGCGATAACCAACTCTTCCCTTGGGGAGATGTCGGTGATGTCCCACTCAGGCAATTTGAATACGGCGAGCACGTCTTGGGGATTCTTTTGGAGACTGGCCTTGCGAATATCCTCTTCTTCCGCCACCAACAACTCGATCGCCGGAATATCTCCCTGCGTGGCCATCCATGATGGTTTGGCGATTAACAGCTCACATTCAAAGGCTTGTAGCATATCTGCCACGAGTTTATTCCCTTCCGCCACGAAGGAACGATGCTCATTCCTGAACTTTTTTAATTCCAATGAATGGATATACTTGACTTTCGCCTTGCTTAGCATATTAGTTCTTTTTACAAAACAAAAGTACGCCAATTTCTTTAAATTCCAGTACATTCGCGTGCGTAAATGCTTGGTATGATGAATCGTCCCCTTCGTGTATGTTGTTTTTTCTTGTTCGTGTTGCTGCTCATTTCTTGCAGTACGACCAAGTTCATACCGGATGGGGATTATTTGTTGGATAAGGTAGAGATCGTCTCGGACAACAAGGATTATAAATCGGCCGATCTGAGGGCTTATGTCAAGCAACAACCTAACTTCAAGGTATTTGGGTTGATGAAGTGGCAGCTGTTCGTGTACGATTGGTCGGGTAAGGACGAGAATAAGTGGATCAATAAGCAATTACGTCGGCTCGGTGAGCCTCCGGTCGTGCTGGACACCTCCTTGGTGGAGCAATCGGTGCGCCAATTGGAGCGTTTTTACGTGAATAAGGGATATGTACATGCCGACGTATCCGCCACGATTGACACATCCCGCCACAAGAAGGCGGTTGTCACCTACCAGATTACGGCTAACGACCCTTATCGGATACGCGATTACACGATGAAACTGCCGGATCCCCGGATTGACAGCTTGGCCCATTTAAGCGCTCCTCCTCGTTCCCCTTTATCAGCCGCTTTCCGCTCGTCCCAAGAAGAATATGAGCGATTGATACACGAAGGATCCCTGTTCGACCGCGATCTGCTCGACAAGGAGAGGGAACGGATCACGACCCTGCTTCGCTGGAACGGCTACTATGGCTTCAACAAGGAGTATTTGGGCTATACGGCCGACAGCACCTTCAACCAGAACGTGGTGGATCTGGATATGTATATGAAGCCTTACCGGAAGGTGCTGCCCGACGGCTCCATAGAGGAACATCCCCACCGGCAGTATTATGTACGCGGGGTGACTATCCTGACAGACTACAATCCTTTGGGAATCGGGGATGATTCCGGTTTCTTGGCTACCGATACCTTGTGTAATGAGGGGGTGAATATCGTATATGGGAGGAATGGGCGGAGCATACGTCCGAATGTGCTTTGGAGGAGTAACTACATCCAGCCAGGAGAATTGTTCAATGAGCGTGATATAGAGCGTACCTATTCCGCTTTCGCCTCCCTGCGGGCTTTGCGTAACGTGAACATCCGTTTCGCGGAGATCGAGGAGGAGGATACCTTGAAGCTGGATTGTTATATCCTGACCTCTCCGGCGAAGATCAATACCGTGGGGGTTGATTTGGAAGGAACCAACTCGGCGGGGGATTTCGGTTTCGCGTCGAGCTTGAATTACCAGCACCGGAATCTGTTCAAGGGATCAGAGGTCTTTACCGCTCGTGTGCGTGGGGCGTACGAGGCGTTGTCGGGGAACGCTGCGAATGGCTATGGCAGTTACTGGGAGTTGGGGGCGGAAGGTTCCATGCGCTTCCCGCGGTTCCTGTTTCCTTTCCTGAGCCCTGAATCCAGCCGGAGGCTCCGTGCCTCCACGGAGGTGAAAGTCAGTTATAATTTACAGACCCGTCCTGAATATACCCGGGCTATCTTATCCGGGGGCTGGAGCTACCTTTGGCAGGAACAGGGGAATGCCTTGGCTCGCCACACCTTCAAGTTGGTAGACTTGAACTATGTTTATTTGCCGCATCGGAACTGGGATTTTATCAATAGCTTGCCGGATTATATGGTTTTGTATAATTATACGGACCATTTTATCATGAGTTCCGGATATACCTATTCGTTTAATAATTATTCGCCACAGAACCGCCGGAACACACGTTCCCTGCGTGCCTCGGTGGAGATCGCCGGCAATTTGCTGAACGCCTTCTCCCATATCACGGGCGCCTCGAAGAATGAGGATGGCTATTACGAGCTGTTTGGTACGGAATACGCGCAATATGTGAAATTCGACTTCGATTTCAGCAAGGCGATCGTTTTGGATAACCGGAACACCTTGGCATTCCATGTGGGGGCGGGCGTGGGTATCGCGTACGGCAACTCGGAATACCTGCCTTTTGAGCGGGCCTATTTCTCCGGAGGCGCGAATAGTGTGCGCGGATGGTCGGTACGGACGCTGGGGCCGGGCAGCATGGAGGTGACGGATTCCACCTCGTTCGCCTTGCAGTCCGGGGATATCCGGCTCGACTTGAACTTGGAGTATCGCACGAAACTTTTCTGGAAATTTGAGTTGGCGGCCTATGTGGATGCCGGGAACGTGTGGACCCGCAATATCTCCGACGAGCAGGGAAAGGAGGGAAACTTCGATTTCTCCCGTTTCTATAAGGAGATCGCGGTCTCTTACGGCTTGGGTCTCCGGTTGGATTTCGATTTCTTCCTGCTTCGCTTGGATACGGGATTCAAGGCGTATGATCCTCAGCAGAAAGGGTCGAGGCGCTGGGCGATCACCCGGCCTAATTTCACGGATAATTTCGCCTTGCACTTCGCCGTGGGCTATCCGTTCTGATGCTCGAACGTTAAAAAGTTGGTCAAAAAATTTGCGGAAGAAGGAAAAAGCCGTACCTTTGTCCCCACAAAATAAGGATGGTTAGGTAGCTCAGTTGGATAGAGCAACAGCCTTCTAAGCTGTGGGTCCTGGGTTCGAATCCCAGCCTGATCACATATTTTAACCGCTAAACCATATTTTATCAATGGCTTAGCGGTTTTTTTTTGTCCTCTTTTTGAAAAAAGCGTTACCCTATTTCTTCTCAGTCTCTTCGTCGTCAAAATAATGCCTGGCAGCCTCTTTCAAGTTTTTCCATAAGTCACTGCGGCTCATCTTGGGGCAAGCCTTGCGGCTCTCCATGACTTGGCTGGTGCGGCTATAATAGCTCATGCGGCTCTTTCGCTCTTGGCTGAACATCGCCTGGGTACCTGCCTCATCTTGCTTGAATTCTAACGCGTTGTCGATGTGTAGGGATCCAGCGGTGGCGGCTACGTCGATGTTCGCCCCGATGAAATTGAAATTCCAGCCGATCTCTTTCAGGGCATCGATCATCTGGGATACCTTCGCTAAGGTATAATGCCGGGAGGAGTTTTCCATCCCGTCGGTGATGATGGTGACGCTGCCGATAGCCATCTCCTTGTCCTTGGTCACCGCCTTGAGGTCGGCCAGTGTCGCGCCCACGGCATCATATAGCGGGGTACTGCCCCACGGGGAATACTGCTCGCTGTTGATATGGCTTACCTTCGCGATAGGCTGGTTCTTGATCAGGTAGCGGGAGGGAACCCGGTCGTTCCCTTGGAAAACATAAATGCTCACGAAGTGGTCTTGCGTGTCGGCAAACTTCTCTTGTGCGGAGCGTATCGTATTGATGGTCTCGTTGCACCCGCTGATGGTCTGGTTACTTACGCAACCCATGCTGCCGCTCTCGTCGAGGATGATGAGGTTGTAGATCTCGGTTTTCATGATTGTCAAAATTTAGCGATTTATGATTTTGTATGATATTAAGTAGGTCAATAGATCTGTCCCTTAGATGTTAAACGGATTCTCCGGAGCGATCTGTCCGTCCGTCTCTTCCCGGTATGCCTCCTCATCGAAGGAAAAGAGATTGGGGAAGCGGTTGTGGGCGGCTATCCGGCTTACCCCCTCGTCGCGCAGCAGGCGGGTAGACGACATCTTGCGGGCGAAGTTACGGCGGTCGTAAGTGGTGCCGTTCACGGTCTCGTAGAGCCGCTGGAGCTCATTCATGGAGAATTTCTCGTCCAATAGCCGGAACCCGATCGGCTTCGTGCGCATGATCTCGGGCAGTTTCTTGCGCGCCAAGGCGATCATGTCGTGATGGTCGAATGCCACAGGAGGCAACTCGTCCAGCTCAAACCATGAGGCGCGGGCCGCGTCATCGCCGGCGATCAGCCGGAAGTCCGACTTACGTGCCAAGGCGAGGAAGGCCACCGCTACCACCCGCTGCCGGGGATCCCGGCTCACGTCGCTGAATACGTGGAATTGCTCTAAATAGATCTCCCTTACGCCGGTCTCCTCGCGTAAGGTGCGCAAGGCGCACTGCTCCGCCGTCTCGTCCTTCCGCATGAGGCCTCCGGGTAATGACCAGCTTCCCTTGAACGGATCGTTCCCGCGCTCGATAAGCAGGATGTGAAGCGTCTTGCCGTCGAAACCGAACACCACGCAATCGGTGGCCAGGGCCAATGGGAAATTCTCGTTTTGATCCATCTGTCTTTTCTTTTTTTGTTGATGTGTCATTTTGACGCAGTAAATGTATGGTGTATTTTTGACACATCAAAATTTTTCTCGGCTTTTTCTCATACAAAAAAGGGAAGGGATAAAATATCCCCTCCCTTATCTTTCCGTAAGATGCGTCTTGCGGTTCGCTTGTTCTGATCTGCTTGCCCGCGGAGCCTCTTCTCCATGTTTTGGGAAAAACATCCGTTGTTTTCGCCAAGACCTGACGATGTTTCCCCGAAAGGATCGCTTGGATCAGGCCGTTTGCCGGGAACGTTTTCGCTTTTTCCACCAGAGATAATACCCAGTCCAGGGCAGGAATGCCCCGATGAGCGCGGCGAGGAAGTAGAGGATGCGGGTTATCATGCCTCCCCAGCTCCCTGTATGCAGAGAATAGAGGAACCGTCTTTGCCCGTTGTCGGGGATAAAGTCGAGCAAGCTGTAAGCCGCGTCGCGGAACCATCCGAACGACCAGGTCAGTCCCGTCAGCGCCATGAGCAGCAGCAAGAGAAGCGCATAGAATCCCAGCGAGGTATGGTAGTCGTGCCAGAGGCGCGACCAGCCTTTCGTGCAGGTCACGGTCAGCCGGTTGCGTAGTGCCTTGCGGTTACGGGGCCACCAAGCCACGAGCCCACTCGCGAGGATGACCACCATCAGCAGGGTGGCTGTCCCGACGATCCACTTCCCTGTCGATCCCTCGCCCTTCTTGGCTGGAGGATCCAGTAACCAGCGGTGCAGACGCATGGTCTGCCGGAAGAAAGTAGCCCCCTTCAATTCCCGTCGGGCGGGGTCATGCTTGCCGATGGCGCTTATCTCTACCTCCGGATTCAACCCCTGCAAGATCTCATTCTCGAACACCATGATCGCCCCGGTCAGGCAGACCACGGAGAGGATGATTCCCACCGGGAGGGCGAGCCACAGATGTATTTTCAGGCATAATTTTCTCATTGTCTGAATGTTTTTTGATCCCACCGGCTGTTTTCACCTCCGGTTGGGATCCGGTTCAAGCGTCTGTCCGTTAGTTGCCCGGCGTATAAGTCAGTTTGCCTATGCCCGTGATCTGGGTAGCCTGTACCTCCAATCCTCGGGTTGCCTGTGCGGATACCGGGTCGATCACATAGACAGCCGGGTTGCCCTCGCTGCTGGTTGTCGCCACATGTACCTTGCCCTCCTCCACGTAGGGCGTGTTTCCGAACCCGCTGATGGAGGCCGGCATACCGGTCACGTAGGTCAGTTTCTGATCCTCCGCCTTGAAAATGGCGAGGCGGTTCGCCGTGAAGCCCTTTTGCGCGAAGGGACGGTCGTACATCAGCATCAGGAAGTAGTCGCCCGTGATCGGCCATACCCGCAAGAAGCCGCAACCATCGCTCTGCGCCTCGATGTCGCAATAGTAATTGTCGAAGTCCTCGCTACCCTTCGGTATGCGTACCACACCGGCGGGCAGCTTGGTTTGCTGGCGCGGGTCCTTCATCGTCTTGGCGTATGAGGGCGAGAACACGTAAATATCACCGCTACCGGCCTCCCAGATCGTCTGGTAATATTGCGACTTGAACCGTCCGCAAGCGTAGCTGATCTTGCCGGTCTTGATGATCTTCTTGTGAGTCATCGAGGCATCGTCGAAGATCGCCACCCAGCAGGAGTCCGGATATTGCGTCCATTGCAGCTCGTCCGGCTTATACGAGGAGCTGCCTTGCCCGCCACTCTCGGTCTTGATAAGATCTTCGTTGCCGGGCAATACCCACTTCCCGCCGTTGGACTTCGTACCGTATTGGCTCAATCCCATCGGGACCGCTACGCTATAGATCTTGTTATCGTGCTCCAATAGCCCGGCGAGCGTCACGTATTCCCCGTTCCCCAAGAAGTTCTCCGCGAGGTACGCCTCGTTTTTCGTGTCGTTCGTGGAGTAAGTCTCCTCTTTTACGTTGAGGTAGGAGAGCAGGAACGACTTTGGTACGTAGCCGTTCGCGTCCGCCCATTCCGTCGGGCCGTTGCCCGTGGAGGAGGTCAGGATATAATCCCCATATATGCCGTAAGAGGTGAAGCGGCGCACGTTGTACTCCATCGCCCGTTTCTCGATCGCGCTGTCGGCGTTCAATACGTAAGAGGCCGTGGTTCCGGCGTTGCCTTGGTGATAATTGAGGGCATACAGGTATTTGTCCTTGTAGAAGATCCATTGGCTCGCCCCATCGTTGGTCAGTCCGTTACCTACGGTAGAGATATTCCCCTCCTTGGCTGACGCGGCGGTCAGTAGGGTATAGGAGGTGTTGTTGGATGCGGTGGTAGAGGTCGCTACCACATAGCGCGAGAACGACCGCTCCGTCTGTTCCGGCTCCTTGTTTCCGTTGTTGTTTACCGGATCGTCTTCGCTGCAAGCGGTGAGCAGGCCGCCCACCAAGAGCACGGCGGCTAAGGTTGTCCGTGTGCGGACAAGTAAAATGTTCTTCTTCATGTTTATTTTATTTTATCATGTTAATTTCCAAAATAGACCCTCACCTTTCCATAAAAGGCTCGGCCCGCTTTTTGGAGGCTGAAATTGTCGTAAAGATCCTCGTTCGTGAAGTTCCGGCACTCGAACGAGAGGTTGTATCTTCCGTTCCTGAGGCTATAAGAGAGCGTCAGGTTGTGCGAGAACTGGTTGGGCACCACGTAATCGTTGTTCTTGCCCCCGATTACCTCCGAGTAGTAGGAGAAACTATGCAGGAACTGGTTGTCGTAGGTCACGGTCAGGATGTTCCCTTTCTTCCAAAGATCTCGCCAGTAGAGATTGACATCCATGTCAGCGAACCGGTACGGCACGTTCGGCATCCGGGCTCCGTACGCCAAGTTCTCCGTGGTCGTCCCGATTTGTGTCTTTTGCTTGTCGCGCACGTCCATTTGCGTGAAGTTTCCCCCGACGCTTACCCAGCCGCCGAAGCTGTAACGTACGGACAGGTTATAACCTTTGGTCTCCACCTTCCCATAGTTCGTGTAGGTAGCTGCCTCTTTCCCTCCGCTGAGGTCGGTGATATTGCGCTGGATGTAATCTTTCGTGTTTCGGTAGACTAATCCCCCTTCCACGTAGAGGGAGTGCCGGGCGAATGCCTTGTTGTAGCTTAAGTTGAGGTTCACGTTGTCGCTGTTTTCCGGGCGTATGCTCAGTTCACCCATCTCCAAATCCTCGTTGCCGAACATCTCCTCGATCGTAGGCAGGCGGTAAGCCTTCTCGTACGAGAGCTTCGCCTGGAGTCCCTTCATGATGAAATAGGTACCTGCCACCCCATATCCTATCGAACTGACGGTGCGTGTGTTGCGGATGTAGTTGCTCTGGGTCTGGTCTTCCGCCATCGGCCCCGCCACGAACTGGTGATAATATTTCCCGAAGGCGGAAAGGTTCCATTTCTCCGACGGCATGAGGCGATAGGAGAGCCCTGAGATATTTTTGCGGGTCTCCTTGGCGATCGCGTCTTTCTCCTCGACCTCCGCGAGGAGCGAGGTGTTATTCCGCTTGAACAGGTTCGATACATGGTTGAAGGTAATCATGTGCATCCGCCCGATGCGGTAGTTCATGGTCAGCGTCCCGTTCCAGTTGTTGTTGTCGGCCCGGGCGAATTGCCGCGATTGCTCGCCCGGCGTATTCATGCGGTAACGCTCTCCGTACCAATTATAATGGTAATACGTGGTATCCACGTTGGTGGTGGCGTTGCGGTTATAGTTAGCCGTGAACACCACGTCGAGCCCCTTGGTCAGCAAGTCGCGCTTGCGGTATTCCAATGACGGCATGAGCGAATGCCCATAGCGGTGCTTCTCTCCGAATACCGTTACCTGCCGGACGCCCGTCTGTATCTCCTGGTACATATGCGAGTAGGTGAAGCCCAGCATAAGCCTGTCCGCCCAAGCCTTGTCCACCACGCCTACCTTTCCTACCACGGCCTCGTTGTGGTAGGTGTCGTTGAAGCGTTTCACCCGCACCTTCTTGCGGTTATCGATATAGGTTGACACGGAACCGTCGGGCTGGAAGTTGAACACCTCCACGTTCGCGTCGATCGAATAGTCGTTGTCCGAGTAATTCTGGAAGATATTCACCTCGTAGGTAAGTCCGTTCTTGAGCGTCTGCCCGAAATTCACGTACGATTTATGCGTGTTGAACGAGCCATAGGAATAGGAGGCGTCGAGGAACCAGCGATCCCGTTTCTTCTTGGTGATGATATTTACTACACCACCGATCGCGTCAGTCCCGAAGCCGACCGGCACGACCCCCTTGTAGACCTCGATCCGTTCGGCGAAGTTCACGGGGATATTGTTCAGCCCGAATGAGCTGCCCACCCCCTCTTGGGGTACGCCATCGATAAAGACCTTGATGTGCTTCCCGCTGAAGCCGTCCATCATCAGCTGCATATCCGAGCCGACGCCTCCCGACTCGCGAAGCTTCAGCCCCGGGGTCTTCGCCAAGGCATCGCTCAGGCTCTTGGTGGAATTCTCGAATTCTTTCGTGTCGAGCGCCACGGCGTTGAATGCCGATCGTTTCACCCGGCTCACGCCGTTGGAGACGATCTCCACGTCGTCTAACTCGATCACTTGCGGACGCAACTTAACCGTGACGCGGGTGGGTTCTTCTTGTCCGAGGGAAACGATTTGTTCCGCTGTCTCGTACCCGAGGGCGGATACCACCAATGTGTATTTGCCGGGGGGAGCTTTCAGTACGAATTTCCCCTGTTCGTCGGTCACGCCGCCCCGCATGATCTCTTTCAGATAGACGGAAGCGAAGTCGACCGGCGCCTTGTCGGTGGAACGTACCATCCCGGTTATGACCGACTTATCCGGATGTTCCCTCCGCTCATTCCCATACGGTTTGTGGAAATTTCCCCTGTGTTGCCCCTCGGCAGCCAAGGTCATGCAGAAAGCCGCTAAAATAGTCAAGGTATAACGCATTTTAACCTAATTTTAAATTTATCTTTTTGCCTGTCATTGAACGACGGCGCGAAGTTGAGGCAAAACAGAAGGGTGCGCAATCCCTAAATTTTGGTATTTTAAAACGCCTTCGTAGAGCGGAAGATCGCAAGGTGTAGGTATGATCCTTGAAAATCAATCTCTGTATAAAACATGAAAAACAGAGGGATCTTTCCGGGAAAACAACAAGGAGATTTTTCCGTTGTCTCGGCAGGTTTTTTTAGAAAGGTGAGGCCTACGTGCGGGTAGGGGGGAGGCGTGCCGACATAAAGGCTCGAGGCTCTCCCTTTCCTTAAGGCAGGGGATCTTCTTCCCCCTCTTCCAGCGCCCCGATCTCCGGCAGGATAGCCCGTGCCTCCCGGTCGCTGAGCGTGTCCACCTCCTTCAGTTTCCGCTGGATCGCCCGGGTACGGGTGCCGAGTACCTCGTCGATCTGCCCGCCGGCGGTTTGGATGTTTTTCCGCGCCTTCTCTAACATCCCGCCTACCTTCTCGAACTCCTTCTTCACGGCACCGAGTATCGTCCATACCTCGCCCGAGTGCTTCTGGATCGCTAATGTGCGGAATCCCATCTGGAGACTGTTCAGGATCGCGGCCAGCGTGGTCGGTCCGGTGACTACCACCTTATAGTTACGCTGCAACTCCTCCAATAAGGCGGACCGGCGTACCACCTCCGCGTAAATCCCTTCAAACGGAAGGAACATGATGCCGAAATCGGTGGTGGCAGGCGGGGCGAGATACTTGTCGGAGATCTCCTTCGCCATCTTCTTGATCGTCGTCTCCAAGAGTTTACCGGCCGTCTCGATGGCTTGGGGATCCGCCGTGTCGTAAGCGTCCAGCAGCTGCTCATATACATCTTTGGGGAATTTAGCGTCGATGGGGAGATAAACGAAGTCGCGCGCGTCGTCCTTGCCGGGCAGCTTCACGGCGAATTCCACCACGGCGTCGGAGCCTTTGCGGGTATGTACGTTCGCCTCGTATTGTTCGGGCGCCAAGATCTGCTCTAACAGCATGCTGAGCTGGATCTCCCCGATATTGCCCCTTGTCTTCACGTTGCTCAATACCCGTTTCAGCCCGCCCACGTCTTGCGCCAAGGTCTGCATCTCGCCTAACCCTTTCTGCACGCTCTCCAGCTGCTCTGTGACGATCCGGAAGGATTGCCCGATACGGTCGTTCAGCGTTTTCTGCAACTTCTCGTCCACGGTGAGGCGAATCTCCTCTAATCGCTTCTCGGTGTTCTCCACCAATTGCCGCTGCCGGTTGTCGAGATCCCCGAACCGCTCTTTCTGCAAACGGTTGAACGATTCGATGCTGCGTTCGAGGCTCTCCCTGAACGCCTCCAAGGAGCGGGTGAGCTCGTCGCGGTTGTCCTTCGCCACCAAGCGGCTCTCTTCCCGGTTCAGGCGGAAGTCTTCCCGGAAATTCTTCTCCATACGGTCGAACGAACGGCGTATGTCTTGCAGGAGCAAGTCCAGTTTTTCCTGATTATCATGCGATGCCTTGGGGCGAAAGATAAGTTGTAGCGCGATGATTATGGCGATCCCGCAAATAATGATCCATTCCATGTTTTTGAGATTTTGCGGCCAAAGTTACGGAATCTGGCTTCCCTATTAGTAGTTAAATGAAGTTAAACGATGGAACAATGTCGCGACCCTGTCTGTTTCATAGCCAAAAGCCGCTTAACTTTGTGAGGAGGCTTAATCAATTTGGATTTAAAAATAGGAATATAATATGGCGAAGATAACATTGAAGAATAACGAGATTCACACGAACGGTGAATTGCCGAAAGTCGGGACGGTTGCCCCGGATTTTAAAGGTGTGAAAAGTGATTTATCGGAGTTGTCTTTAAGTGATCTGAAAGGCAAGAAGGTGGTGATCAACGTTTTCCCGAGCTTGGATACGAGCGTATGTGCGGCTTCGGTAAGACGCTTTAACAAAGAGGCCGCTTCCCACCCGGATACGGTGGTGCTGGCTGTATCGAAAGATCTGCCATTCGCGCATGGACGTTTCTGTACGACGGAAGGTATCGACCACGTGATTACGTTGTCCGCGTTCCGCTGTTCATGCTTCGAGGATAAGTACGGGATGCTTCTGATCGACGGCCCGCTGAAAGGCTTGTTAGCCCGCGGCGTGATCGTTGTGGATGAGGTTGGCAAGGTCGTATACGAGGAGCTTGTTCCTGAGATCACGACCGAGCCGAATTACGACGCAGCCTTGGCCGCGTTGAAATAAAAGAGGAAGATTATTGTTTTTCATTGGTTAAAGTTAAGGGTTAGTGTAGGAGGCCGTCGGATGTGAATCCTGCGGCCTTCGTTTTTTTATAAGAGTTATAAGTGGAAGGTTATGAATAAGCGGATACTTCATCTGGCTATACCCTCGATTGTTTCCAATATAACGGTTCCTTTGTTGGGCTTGGTGGATGTGGCGATCGTGGGACATTTGGGATCGGCTTCCTACATCGGCGCGATCGCCGTGGGAGGGATGTTGTTCAATATCCTTTATTGGGTGTTTGGCTTCCTGCGGATGGGCACAAGCGGTATGACCTCGCAAGCCTATGGTCGGCGCGACCTTCCGGAGGTCGTTCGTATTCTCTGGCGCTCGGTCGGGGTCGGTTGCTTGATCGCCGCTGTGCTGTTGCTCTTCCAGTACCCTATCCTGCGGATCGCGTTCACATTGATTGACGCGACGGAGGAGGTGCGACGTTGGGCTTCTCTCTATTTCTCGATCTGTATTTGGGGAGCTCCTGCCGTATTGGGGCTGTACGGCTTCGCCGGTTGGTTCATAGGAATGCAGAATTCCCGCTTCCCTATGTTTATAGCGATCGTGCAGAACATCGTGAACATCGCGGCAAGTCTTTGCCTTGTGTTCGGTGTCGGCATGAAAGTGGAGGGTGTGGCGTTAGGGACGTTGATCGCCCAATACGCAGGTCTTCTGATGGCTTTGCTCCTATGGTTCAGGTATTATGGACGTTTACGGGCCTATTTAGATCGGACCGGCCTTTGGGGAAGGGAGGCGATGCGGCGCTTTCTCTCCGTCAATCAGGACATATTTTTCCGGACGCTCTGCCTGGTGGCGGTAACCTCCTTCTTCACCTCTACGGGAGCCCGGCAAGGTGACGTGATCCTTGCCGTGAACACCTTGCTGATGCAGCTATTTACCCTGTTCTCCTACGTCATGGATGGCTTCGCCTATGCGGGAGAAGCGCTTTCCGGCAGGCTGATCGGCGCACGGAATAGGGCAGGCTTGCGGGATTGCGTGCGCTTGTTGTTCGTATGGGGAGTCGGGCTTTCCGCCTCTTTTACCCTCTTGTATGGCCTTGGAGGGGCAGGTCTCTTGGGACTGCTCACCAATGATCATGGCGTGATCGCCGCCTCGTCGGATTATTTCTACTATGTCTTGGCGATTCCTTTTTGCGGTTTCTCCGCTTTCCTTTGGGACGGCCTGTTTATCGGTGCCACGGCTACCCGGCAAATGCTCTATTCGATGCTGGTGGCCTCGGCTGCCTTCTTCGGCGTCTATTCCCTGTTTTTCCCGGCCTTCGGGAACCATGCCTTATGGGTGGCCTTCTTGATGTACCTTTCCTTGCGGGGCTTGATGCAATGGATCTTGTGGATGAGGATGTATAAATCGGGTCTCGGGAGGTGACTACGGCATAAAAAAGCGGGGAGACGCCTTTCGGCGCTCTCCGCTTGTATCCGTTGTTTATCGATGTCCCTCAGGACGTGATTTATTTCACGAACTTGATCGTCTCTCTTCCGTTCGGGTTGACGATAGAGATCGCGTAGATACCGTTCGGTACGTTCGGCATACTGATGTATTGGTTGTCGCTAGTGATGACCCCCGTGGCTACTACACGACCAACCATGTTGATGATCTGGTAATTGCCCTTTCCGTTTTGTACCTGGATACCGTTGCCGTTCGTGTAGATGACGGTCTTCTCTACGTTATCCTCGATCGCCTCGTTTGCCGTGATGATGCCGATAGCGTTCGACTTTACGTACAGTGTCCCTACCGGGGAGGTGTACTTGTTGTCGGCCGTGCGAGGCGTGAAGTCAACCGTTACAGCCTGGCTCTTGAGCGGGAGGCTGATGGCCATGTCCATTCCTTTGTTCAATGCGCCGCTCGCGTCCGGGGTTTTCATCGTGACAGCCACTGCCATCGCCGGAGCTACGGCGGTACCGGCCATAGAGGTGTTGACGTCCATCTCAAGCACCGTGCTGGTCTGCGTTCCTTCAGCAGCCGGGGTTTCCCGCTTCACGGTCATGCTGAACGGGTTCGTCTCGCCCGTAGCGGCGACATCGGCGATAGACCGGGTAATCACTTCTGTTACGATGGCCTTTGTATCTACGGCTTTCGTCCGATCAGTCATCGTGATCGTGGTCGTTCCGCTCCAGCTCCAATCCTTGCTCGGGTCAACCCGGGTAGAGTCCGTGGTGGTGATCACGTAATTCTGTCCCTCCTGCTTGTTAGAGAAAGCGAGCTTCTGATAGTCTTGGATCGCTCCTTCCTTATAAGAGGTGAGGATGATCGAGTCCGGTTGGATGGTACCCGCGCTGGCTGCTTTCAGGTTCAAGTGAACCTTGGCGTCGCCCATCGGCACACGTACTGTCGTGCTCTGCGTCGGGGTAGCAAACAGGGATGCCTCGATTATGCCCGCCATTTGTTGGGTCATATTCGTGTTAATCAAGAAATTGGGCAGGGCGCTTGCCGTTGCCTCCATATCCGGCATCATACCGAGAATCGCCCGTAGGCTCTCGCCTAATACAACGTTATAATCGAACTGTCCGGCGGAAGGGCTGGTCTCGGTGATCGAGAAGATATTCCCGTTTAACTTCATGATATTTCCGATCGCTCCCAAGTCCAAGTCTGCTGCCAAGGAACTGAAAGGCAGAAGCCCGGTTTGCGCGCCGATCGTGAACTTGATGGATACGGGGATGGCGCCGCCCAAGGTAGTCGAGATGGTCTTCGGGATGTTCAGCTCGATCGGCATGCCGTTGATCTGGTTGATGGTGAACTGCTGGTAGTCGGCCATACGGAGGACAACTCCCGATTTCACCATACCCGCGATCATGTCGGGGATCCCGGAGATTTCACCTAAGTTCAGTTTCATGCTATCCGGCTGAATGGTCAGTGCGTTCGTGACGAGCGACTCGGCTCGCAAGGTGCTCGACGTGCCGAATAAAGGCGTATTGAGCACATAGTCCATGCTCGGGTTTGCCAGGGAAAGCACGTCGATTCCGCTGATCTGTTTCATCTGCTCCAGTATCTCCGGCAGGACGGCCTTCACCACGGCAACCTTCTCCTGATCGGTCAGCTGGCGCTGTTGTTGAGCCATTGCCGGTGCGGTAGCGAATACCGACGCGGCGGCCAAACTAAGACAAGTAAAGATTTTCTTCATACAAATACGTTTAATGTGTTATTATTCTATGCTAACGGGCAAAGTTAGCGATAAAAATCGTATAAGTTGATTCCAAACCTGTTTTAAATTGGTGTATATCCTTAATTATTCCTTAAAAATCAGCTTGTCTCACGCATAGGCCGATTCGTGGATCCCCTTGATCGCCCTGCCGCTTGGCTCGTTCATGTGGCGGAAGGAGGCATCCCAGGCGAGCGCCTCGGCGGTGGAGCAAGCCACGCTGGGGACGGAAGGCACGCTCTTGGCCGCGCTCTCGCTGGGGAAGTGTTCCTCGAAAACACGGCGGTAGTAGTATTCCTCCTTGTTCTGGGGCGGATTGATGGGGAAGCGTCGGGCGGCATCGCGCATCTCCTCGTCGGTGACTGCCTCGGCGGTTATCCCGCGGAGCGTATCTATCCAGCTATATCCCACTCCATCAGAGAATTGCTCTTTCTGCCGCCATACGATTTTTCTTGGTAATGAATCCGAGAAAGCCTCCCGTAGGATTTTCTTTTCGATGGTCATGTTTGGACACATCTTCGCCCGTGGATTCAGGCGCATGGCCACATCCAAGAATTCTTTGTCGAGGAAGGGCACGCGCCCTTCCACGCCCCAGGCCGCCAAGCTCTTGTTCGCCCGCAGGCAATCGTATAGGTGCAGCTTGCCGAGCTTCCTGATCGTCTCCTCGTGAAATGCCCGCGGATCGGGCGCCTTGTGGAAATAGAGATACCCACCGAAGATCTCGTCGGCTCCCTCGCCGCTCAGCACCATCTTGATCCCCATGCTCCGTATCACCCGGGCCAGCAGGTACATCGGGGTGGAGGCCCTGACGGTGGTGACATCGTAGGTCTCGATATGGTAGATGACATCCCGGAGCGCGTCCAGTCCCTCCTGGATCGTATAATGGATCTCGTGATGGACGGTGCCGATCGCCTCGGCCACCTCGCGGGCCGCCGCTAAGTCGGGGGCGCCTTCCAGACCGATGGCGAATGAGTGGAGCCTCGGCCACCACGCTTCCGCCTGCCCGTCCGTCTCTATCCGTTTGGCGGCGTATTTGCTCGCGAGGGCGGAGATGATCGATGAGTCGAGCCCTCCGGACAGAAGTACCCCGTAAGGCACGTCGCTCATCAGCTGCCTCTTGACCGCCGCCTCTAATGCCTCGCGGAGCGCTTGCCGGTCGGCGCCGTTATCCTTTACCCGGTCATACTCCATCCAATCCCGCCGGTACCATTGGGTGAGCCTCCCTTCCGTGCTGAGGTAGTAATGTCCGGGCAGGAAGGGCTCGTATTGGCTGGCGAATCCCTCTAACCCTTTCAGTTCGGATGATACTAAGATATGCCCCTCCTCATCGCGTCCGATATAGAGCGGGATGACCCCGATAGGGTCTCTCGCGATCAGGTAGAGATCTTTCTCCTCGTCGTAGAGCGCGAAGGCGAAGATCCCGTTCAGGTCTTCTAAGAAGCGGATCCCCTTTTTCCGGTATAAGGCCAGGATCACTTCACAGTCGGAGCCTGTCTGGAAGTCGTAATCCGCCTTCAGCTTCTCCCGCAGTTCCCGGTGGTTGTAGATCTCCCCGTTGACGCATAGGATCTGTTTCCCGTCGGGGCTGACCAATGGCTGCTTGCCGGAGGCAGGATCCACGATGGAGAGCCGTTCGTGCGCGAGGATCGCCGTTTTCCCTTGATAAATACCGCTCCAATCCGGTCCGCGATGGCGGATCCGCTTGCTCATGGCCAATGCCTGTTCCCGTAGATGGGGTGTCTGTTCCTTAATATTGAATATCGCTGTTATGCCACACATGATCTGTTCTGTTTTTTGTAGGTTTGAAATACGATTTTATTGATCTCGCAGGAAGCGGTCGATCGCCTCGGCCACCTCCCTGCCGGAGGCCATCGCCTTGACTACCAAGCTGGCTCCGCTTACCGCGTCGCCACAGGCGAATACCTTCCCGACAGCGGTGCGCCCCGATTTGTCCACGGCGATATTTTTCCGGCTATCGGTCGTTATCCCCAATTCCTTGAGCAATCCGTCCTGCTCGGGGTGGATGAAGCCCATCGCGAGGAATACCAAGTCCGCCTTGATTACCTCCCTTTTTCCGCTCAGGACCATCCGGGTGTCTCCTTCCGGAGTGGCTGTCCATTCCACGGTCTCTACCTCGACCCCTGTCACGTCCCGCTTCTCCCCGAGGAAACGTCTCGACGAGAGGTTCCACCTCCGCACGCATCCTTCCTCATGGCTGCTGCTGGTCTTCAGTATCTTGGGATACATAGGCCAAGGCGTTTCCGGGTTATGTCCAATCGGGGGTTGAGGAAGGATCTCGATTTGGGTCACCTTCGCCGCTCCTTGGCGTATGGCTGTCCCCACGCAATCGCTGCCCGTGTCGCCTCCTCCGATCACCAAGACCTCGCGCCCCTTGCAGTTGATCTTGTTCTGGGATGGCACGGTAAGGCTCTCCAATAGGCGGTTTTGTTGCCCAAGCAGCTCCAGCGCGAAATGGATTCCCCGCAGGTTACGTCCCTCAATCGGCAGATCCCTCGGGATCTCTGCCCCGATCGCCACGCAAACCGCGTCGAAATCCGCTACCACCTCCTTCGCCAAGATCTCCTTGCCGACCATCGTGTTGACCTTGAATCGGATACCCTCCTCTCGCATGAGCCTGATCCTTCGGTCGATGACGCTCTTGCTTAGCTTGAAGTTGGGGATCCCGAAGCGCAACAATCCTCCGGGAAGCTCGTCTTTCTCGAATACGGTTACCTCGTATCCCTTACGGTTCAGCCGGTTGGCCGCGGTCAGCCCGGCAGGTCCGCTTCCGATCACGGCAATCCGCTTCCCGTTACGCTCCGGTTTGGCGGGACGGATATATCCCTCCTTGAAAGCGATTTCCGCGATCGCCGCCTCGTTTTCCCGGATCGTGACCGGCTCGTCGCAACTCAGCTTCAACACGCAGCTCTGCTCGCAGAGCGCCGGACAGACCCGGCCGGTGAATTCCGGGAAATCGTCGGTCTGTTCCAGCAAATAGTATGCCTCCTTATATCGCCCTTTGTACAGCATATCCTGCCATTCCGGCTGCTTGTTCCCTATCGGGCAGGCCCAGTGGCAGAAAGGCACGCCGCAATCCATGCAACGCGACGCCTGTTCCCGGCGATCCCCGCTGCTTAGGGTCTGTTCCACCTCGCTGAAATCCTCGATACGCTCGTGCACGGGGCGATAACCCGCCTCTTGTCTATGTATGGTCAGAAAAGCTTTTGGGTTTCCCATATCTTCTTATTTATGTTGTTCGTTAATAATCTTTTTGCATCTCGGCTATCTTTTGTTGGAGCTTCCGCATCTGCTCTTCCTGCAACACCTTCTTGTACTCGATCGGGACTACCTGTATGAATTCGTCCACGTACTTGTTCCAGTGATCCAGCATCATTCCCGCCAGATGGCTGCCGGTATAATGGTAATGTTTGCGGATCAGTTCATGTAATTCCTTCCGCGAGGAGCTGTCCTCGATCAGGGACAATTCTACCATCTCCATGTTGCAGAAGTAGTCGAAGTCCCCGTTCCGGTTCCATACATACGCTACGCCGCCGCTCATTCCCGCGGCGAAGTTCCGGCCAGTCTCGCCCAATACGACCACTCGCCCTCCTGTCATGTACTCGCAACAATGATCCCCCACGCCCTCAACGACAGCGATGGCTCCCGAGTTCCGCACGCAAAAACGTTCCCCTACCCGGCCATTGATATAGACCTCTCCACCGGTCGCCCCGTATAAGAGGGTGTTGCCCGCTATCGTGTTCTCCTCGGCTATGAAGGTGGAACGCACAGGAGGCATCAGACTGATCCGTCCTCCGCTTAGGCCTTTCCCTAAATAATCGTTCGCCTCGCCTTCCAACCGGAAATGGACGCCATGTACCAAGAAAGCCCCGAAGCTCTGCCCGGCCGATCCCTTGAACTTGATGTTTAACGTATTCTCGGGAAGTCCCTCGTTGCCGTACCGTTTCGCGATCGTTCCTGACAACATCGCCCCGACAGAGCGATCCGTGTTGGTGATGGTGTAGTCCAAGGAAACTTCCTGCCCTGCCTCGATCGCCGCCTGAGCGTGGCGGATGATGTCCACGTCTTTTACGTGATCTATCTGATGCGCCTGCCCTGTTTGCTGACGAATCGCCTGCTTAGGCTCCGGATCCGGGAAATGAATCAGTCGGCTGAGGTCAAGCAAGTCGTGTTTCTCTATGCCGTCAGACGGCTTTCTGAGCAACAGATCGGAACGTCCGATGAGATCTTCCAGCCGGGTATAGCCCAACTCGGCGAGATATTCTCGCACCTCCCGCGCCAAGAAGGTGAAGAAGTTTACCAGATATTCCTGACGCCCGTGGAAACGCTTGCGCAGCTCCTCATCCTGCGTGGCTACACCTACCGGACAAGTGTTCAGATGGCATTTGCGCATCATCACGCAGCCAAGAACAATCAACGCGGAAGTGGCGAAGCCAAATTCCTCGGCTCCTAACATCGCCATGATCACGATGTCGCGCCCTGTCTTCAGCTGTCCGTCCGTTTGTAGGCGTATCTGTCCGCGAAGTCCGTTCAGCACTAAAGTCTGTTGTGTCTCGGATAGTCCTAATTCCGGCGGTAAACCTGCATAACGGATGGAGCTGATAGGGGAGGCTCCTGTACCACCTTCCGCCCCGGAGATGATGATTCGGTCCGCCTTTGCCTTGGTTACGCCGGCGGCGATTGTACCTACGCCGCTCTCCGCTACCAACTTCACGCTGATCTCGGCTTGAGGATTCACGTTTTTCAGGTCGAAAATCAACTGTGCCAAGTCCTCTATGGAGTAAATGTCGTGGTGCGGTGGCGGGGAAATCAAGGATATTCCCGGAATGGAGTGACGTGTTCGCGCGATGATGTCGTTCACCTTATAACCGGGAAGTTGCCCTCCCTCGCCCGGTTTCGCCCCTTGCGCCACCTTAATCTGTATCTCATCCGCGTTGACAAGGTACGCTGTTGTCACGCCGAATCGCCCGGAAGCTACCTGCTTGATGGCCGATCGGAGCGAGGAACCATCCGGTTGCGGAAGAAAACGGGCGGTATCCTCGCCTCCTTCGCCCGTGTTGCTTCGCCCATGTATCCTGTTCATCGCCAAAGCGATGGTCTCGTGCGCTTCCTTGCTGATCGAACCGAAACTCATCGCTCCCGTGACGAAGCGTCGCATGATCGCTTCCTCTGGTTCCACACGTTCCAAGGGAATCGGCGTACGTTGCTTGAACGTCAGGAAATCCCGCAGGAATATCGGATGCTCCTTCTCGTCGATGGCGCGGGTATACTCCTTGAACTTTTGGTAACTACCCAAACGAGTGGCTAATTGTAAGGTGGATATTGTCTCCGGGTTCCAGGCGTGTTTTTCCCCGTCTTTCCGGAAAGCGTAGATCCCTTCGTGAGCGAGCAACTCCTCCACGGGCCGGAGGAATGCTTTCTTGTGCAAGGTGATCACGTCCTTGGCGATCTCCTCCAAGCCTATTCCCCCGATCGCGCTGGTTGTCCCGCCGAAATAGGCAGTGGTCAGCTCTTGGCTGAGCCCGACGGCCTCGAAGAGTCGCGCCCCCCGATAGCTGCGTATCGTACTGATCCCCATCTTGCTCATGACCTTGAACAGCCCTTTGCAGACAGCCTTGACGTAATTCCGCTCGGCCGTATCGTAATCAAGCTGGATCTCCCGCTTCTCCACTAACTCATCCAAGATGGCGAATGCCATATACGGGTTGATGGCACTGGCTCCATATCCCAATAAGAGCGCGGCGTGCATCACCTCTCGCATCTCGCCCGTCTCCACCACCAAGGCGGTTTGTACCCTTTTCTGCACGGAGATCAGGTGCTGATGTACGGCGCTAACCGCCAGGAGAGACGGGATGCCCGCCCATCGCTCATTTACTCCCCGGTCGCTAAGTATGATATAGTTCACCCCCTCGTCAACGGAGCGTTCCGCCGATTTGCAAAGCTCATGGAGCGCGGATTTCAGTCCGCTCGCCCCCTTTTCCGCCTCGAACAGCATAGGCAGCTTGACGCTCTTGAATCCCTTGTAACGGATGTTGCACAAGATGTCCAGTTGGGTGTTGGTCAGGATCGGATGGTTCAGGCGAACCATCTTGCAATGGCTCTCGTTTGGGGTCAACAGGTTATCGCCTACGGCACCGATGTATTCCGTAAGGCTCATCACGAGCTCTTCCCGTATCGGGTCGATCGGCGGGTTCGTCACTTGCGCGAATTGCTGGCGGAAATAGTTGTAGAGTAACTGTGGACGTCCCGATAATACCGCCAGCGGGGTGTCGTTGCCCATCGACCCGATCGGCTCCACGCCGGTGGTACACATCGGCGTGATGATCCGCTCGATGTCTTCCCGGCTGTATCCGAACGCCCGGGCCAATCGCCTGTACTCTTCCACCTTATGAGGCACTTTGCGCCCCGATCGCAGCTCGTCCAGCTCTACCCTGTTCTTCTCCAACCAGGTCCGGTACGGCTGTTCTCCCGCCAAACGAGCCTTGATCTCGCTGTCGTAGAGGATCTCTCCCCGTTCGGTGTCGATCAGCAAGATCTTGCCCGGCTGGAGTCGTCCTTTCTCCTTGATCTCGTTCGGCTCGAAATCCATGACACCCACCTCCGAGGCCACCACCATCATGTCGTGCTTGGTGATCAGGTAGCGTGCAGGTCGTAACCCATTCCTGTCCAGCATCCCTCCGGCATACCGTCCGTCGCTGAACAAGAGGGCGGCGGGGCCGTCCCAAGGTTCCATCAAGATAGAATGATATTCGTAGAAAGCTTTCAGTTCTTCCGAGATCGGGTTTTTCTCGTTGAAGCTCTCCGGGATCAACATCGCCATCGCGTGTGGCAGGCTCATCCCCGATGCCACGAAGAATTCCAGCACGTTGTCGAGCGAGGCGCTGTCGCTCATCCCCGGTTGGATGATTGGGCGTATCTCCCGTATGTCCGGTATCCGTCCCGACGACAATACGCTTTCGCGCGCCTCCATCCAGCCCCGGTTTCCCCGGATGGTGTTGATCTCCCCATTGTGCGCCAGCAATCGGAAAGGTTGCGCCAAGCTCCAAGTGGGGAAGGTGTTGGTGCTGAAGCGCGAGTGCACCAGTGCCAGCCCGCTGGTGAAATAGGGCTGTGTCAAGTCGGGGAAGTAATGCCTCAGTTGCATCGATTCCAGCATCCCTTTGTACACGATATTGCGTGTGGAGAGCGAGGCGATGTAGAAATCCCCCTTATCGGGGAGATCGCTTTCCGCCACCTTTTTCTCCACCCTTTTTCGGATAAGGTAGAGCTTCAGCTCCAGATCCTGCTGGTCGTTGCAGCCGATGATGAAGAGCTGCTTGATCTCCGGCTCGGTCTCCCTTGCGTTTTTCCCTAATATCTCGGAGCGTACCGGCACCTTCCGCAGGTGCATCAAGGTCAGTCCCTCTTTCTCGATCTCCTCGATCAAGATGCTGAGCACGTGCGCCTGCTGGTTCTCCTCTTTGGGAAGGAACACCAATCCGGATCCGTATTTCCCTTTCTCCGGGACCGGTATACCCTGCAATAGGATGAACTCGTGAGGGATCTGCAACATGATCCCCGCCCCGTCGCCTGTCTTATTGGCTCCCTCGGCACCCCGGTGACGCATATTCTCCAATACCCGTAAGGCCGATTCCACGAGATCATGCGATTTCTCCCCGTGGATATTGACCAGCATCCCCACGCCGCAGGCATCATGCTCGTAGGAGGGATCGTATAATCCTCTTGCTGTATTAAAATGATTTCTGTTTTTCATTAATTGTTTTATAATGATAATTATTTACTTATTTCTCTTTCTTTTTGTCTTGCAAATATAGATATTAATATCTTATTGAAAATATCGAAAGGAAAGTGTAGCCGAGAAAATGTAGATCGAAAGGATTTGATGTTTTATTTTGAAACTAAAATATTGGTTTTAGTTTATATTTGAATGTAAATAAGCCATTTTAGTTAATAATTTTAATCTGTATCTGACCTAAGGATTAAAAAAACACCGTCACGCTTTCGTGAAAGCATGACGGTGTTTCGTGAAATCTATCGTGATGTCCCTGTCAGGGGTTAAGCCTCTTCCCGGATGAAGTAGCGGGTGAGGAAGCGCCAGTTGTCTTGGATAATGGCTTTTCCCCGCTCCTCACTTTTCAAGCTCTTGGTCTGCGCGTCGGCGAGCATCCCTTTCTCCATCAGCTGTTCCAGCATCGGTACGCTGCAATGTTTCACGATAAAGAAGGAAAGCGCCTGCTTGGCGGCCCGTTTCGGGTCGTAGAAGGGATTATTCTCGTCCTTTATCAGCTCCACGTCGCGGGTCAAGATCTGCGCCCCGTCTTGCGGAGTGGCGTAGATCGCCAGCTTCTTCCCTTTCCAGTCGGCGGGCATATTGAAGCGATCGGCGGGGATCAATCCGGAAGTCTCGGTGATGAAGGTACGTGCGTCTTCCGCCTTGTCGAAATAAAGCAGGAGCCGGTCTTCCGCCGCCTTCCGGAACGTCTCGTATTGTTGCCTGTTCTCTTCCTGCATGTCATCGGGAAGGGTAGCCACGGACTCGTCCGCCGTGTTTTGGAACTTCTCGTGGTCAGGATGGTCGGCAGGGAGAATCATCGCCAGCCATTGCGGGGAAGTGAACCCTAACAGGGAAGTCCTGCTTGTATAGGCCATGATCCCGTGGCAATTGATGAGCAGGTTGTTGAGTTGTTGCTGGTTGAGGTTCGACTCCTCTTCCCAGCGTTCATGCGCGAAGTCGCTCAGCTCGCGTCCCGATTCCGGCAGTAGATAGGATTCGTAGTGGAACCATTGCAGCAGTCGTTCGTAATCCTCTTGCTTGTCGTAGCGGGTCTCGGGAGCGAACAGCCTGCTCATGTAGGGATTCTCGGGCGCTACGGTCCACTCCTTGCTGAGCAGCTCGTAGATGAGGAGCCCGGTAGATTCGTTCGCGGGATTGTCAGGGCTTACGAAAGTCCCCTTACGGTATCCGTGGTACTGCTGGGTATAATGCCAGAGCAGGAAGCGGATGTCCTCCAGGTTCACCTCGTCGTCGTAATAATAATCGTCGGGGGTATAGAAAGGGAGGTACTTCCCGTATAGTTTCTTATGGGTAAGGATGAATGTTCGCCAAGCGCCCATGCCGGAGATCACGTCCTCGAAGTAGGCGGCCATGCGGATACATATCTGCTTGGTCTCGTCGTCGGTGAACGAGTTGATCAGCTCGGTCTTCTCCATGATCTCGTAAATCCGGTTGGCGATCCCAGTATAATAGGAATCGATGGGCGTACTTTGTTTATAGGGGTGCAATTGCAACCAATCTTTCGGGAAAATCTTGATGTTCTTCATGTCCTTTTTATCTGTTAGGGCTACAAATGTAGCAAAAAAGCGGATATGGCAAGCGGTAGCCGGCGTGCTTTAAGGTTGTCACGGGATTGTAACGGGGATTGCCGGGAATGTTACGTTTGCTAAACAAGTTTGAAATACCCCTCCCTTAGCTTTGCTGCCGAAAACAATATAGGGTATAATTGAAAATGGGAAAAACAGCAAAAGGCAATAGATTGAGAAAATTGAGCCTCCTTCTGGCAGGGATCCTCCTGCCGTTGTCGCTTTGGGCGCAGACAGGTGAGATCTGCGGAACAGTGACAGACGCCAAGCTAAAAGAACCGCTGATCGGGGCCTCTGTGGTGATCGAGGGGACTACCATCGGGACGTTCACCGATATTGACGGTAATTTCCGTATTGAACAGGTTCAGCCGGGCACTTATACGGTGGCTGTCTCGTATGTTTCCTATCAGTCCCGCACGGTCAAGGACGTGCCCGTGGTTGCCCGGCAGGAAGCCGTGCTAAACGTAGAGCTGAGCGACGCGGACTTGCAACTCCAGAACGTGGTGGTCGTGGCGCAACGTAAGTTAGGGACCGAGATGGCGGTGCTGAACACGGTACGGAAGAGCCTGCCGGTCATGAGCGGTATCTCCGCCCAACAGATCAGCAAGACGCAAGATAGCGACGCGGCCGAGGTACTTCGGCGTATCCCGGGCATCACGATCGTGGATGATCGCTTTGTCGTGGTGAGGGGATTGGCCCAGCGCTATAATAATGTATGGTTGAACAACGCGATCACGCCCTCCAGCGAGACCGACAGCCGTGCGTTCTCGTTTGATGTGTTACCTTCCTCCTTGATCGACAATATGATGGTCTATAAAAGCCCGTCAGCTGAGCTTCCGGCGGATTTCTCGGGGGGCTTCATCCGGGTGTTGACGAAAAATATCCCTGAAGGCAATGCGTTTAATATCTCTTATCAGGCGGGGTTTAACACGAACTCGGCTTTCCGCGACTTTCAACTGACGAAGGGGAGCGCGGCGGATTACTTTGGTTTTGGTGCGGGCTCGCGGGCATTACCTTCGGACGCTCCAGCCCACTTGAACAATCTCTCCCCGGCGGAGGCGGCGGCGTTCACGAAACGGATCAATACCGGCTGGGGTATCCGCCATTTCACGGCTATTCCCGAGCAGAAGCTGACCTTCATGATGAATAGATCGTTCGAGATTGGCGACGTGAAGATCGGGAACGTCACGAGCCTGAACTATAGTACGGGGTATGATTATCATGAGATGAAGAACAATAATTACCTCTCGTATGATCTGGAGGCGGACCGATCCTCGTACCGTTATCGGTATGATGACGCGTCGTTCAAGAACACGACGAAATTAGGAGCCTTGTTCAACTGGTCGTTGATGAAGGGTAACAGTAAATATGAGTTGCGCAATTTCTTCAACCAGCGAGGGACTTCCTCTTTGTCACAACGGGAAGGCACGGACTTCTACTCCGAGCAGGAGGTGCAGAAGTGGGAGTCGCTTTATACCGGGCGGACTACCTATTCCGGGCAGCTGAGCGGTGAGCATAAGCTGCGGGATGAGATCAACAAGTTGGATTGGACATTGGGCTATGCATTTGCCGCTTATAAGGAGCCGGATAGGAAGGTGGTCACTTCGTTGGATCGTTCGGGGCAGGAGGGTGCCTTGTATTATGTGTCCGACCCGAGCCGTTACTATCAGGACTTGAAGGATAACGGGGCCTCTGCCGCCTTGAATTACGAGCATACCTTCGCGGTGTCGGAGCTTTTCAAGCCGGTTTTGCATACCGGTTTGTATGGGGAGTTCAAGAAACGCGACTTCAACGCCCGACGTTTCGTGTACAATATGCTGGGAAGCGGTTATGATCGCTATGCCGATTGGGATTATAGCGAACTATTCTCCGACGACAATATCTCGGCAGACCGGATCTATATGCGGGAGAGTACGAACCGGAGCGACTCGTATGACTCGGACAATCTGCTGGGTGCCGCTTATGTGGCTGCCAAGTTGAACTGGGGGGATCGGCTCCATGCGAACGTGGGTGTCCGCATGGAGTATTACCGGTTGCGATTGGATGGCTATGAGTCTGACGGGATCAAGCCGGTGCACTTGGACCAGAGCTCCGTGGATTTCTTCCCTTCCGTGAATCTCGCGTACAATTTGGGGGAGAAGCATCAGGTTCGCTTGGCGTATGGGCGATCCGTGAACCGGGCGGAGTTCCGCGAGATCGTGCCTTATGTCTATTACAACTTCGCCTTGGACGCGAATATCACGGGTAACGTGGAGTTGAAGAATGCTTACGCGAATAACGTGGACCTGCGCTACGAGTTTTATCCCTCGTCGGGCGAGACGGTGACGATCGGCGGCTTCTTCAAGCGTTTTGATGATCCGATTGAGCAGACTTACATGGAGGCAGGCTCCGGGTTGCAATATACCTATCATAACGCGGATCACGCGAGAGCGTTCGGTGTGGAGGTGGATATTAAGAAAAAACTGGACTTCATTGGTTTAAGAGGGTTGAGCCTCGTGTTCAACGGGGCGTATATCCATAGTAAGGTCTATTTCGCCGAAGGCTCGTTCGAGCGCGACCGGGCTATGCAGGGGCAATCACCTTATCTGATCAACGCGGGCCTGTTCTACCAGCATGATGAGGCGGATATATCGGCCTCGGCCTTGTTCAACCGGATAGGTCGGCGGATCGAGACAGTGGGCGTGCCGAAGCAGGATCCGAACGATGATATTCCCGATGTATATGAGATGCCCCGCAACTCGCTCGACTTGAGTTTCTCGAAGCGATTCGGCAAGTACGTGGAGGTCAAGGCGGGGATACAGGACTTGCTGAACTCGAAAATAGAGTTTAAGCAGTTTCTGGAACTGACGGAGGCCTCTGGAGCGAAACGGGAGGTGGAGCAGCTGATCCGCAGCTATCGGCCGGGGGTTACTTTTAACGTGGGTGTCTCCGTGAAATTCTGACGGACATTTTATTAAAACTACTACATAAATTAGTGAACTTATGAACAAGTTTTTATTGAAAGGAGTAGCCGCTATTTTCTGTATGGCGGCCCTGTTTGGAACCATCGCTTGCGATGACGACGAGAATGATCCCGTGAACGTGAGCGTGACGGGAGTAGCGTTGAACAATACGACGGCCTCTGTACGCCCCGGTGAGAGCATCACCTTGACCGCTACGGTGACGCCTGCGGAGGCTTCGAACAAGAACGTGACGTGGAGTACCTCGGACGAGGCGGTGGCCACGGTGGACGCCGGCGTGGTGACCGGTGTGGCCGAGGGTACGGCTACGATTACTGTCCGGACCGAGGACGGAGGGCATACCGCGAATTGCACGGTGACGGTAGCGGCTGAGGCTCAACCGAGCACGGATGTGGTGCTGGAAGGTGAGATCACCTCCGACCTGACCTTGAGAGCCGCCGACAATAATCTGTTGAGAGGTTACGTCTATGTGACCGATGGCGTTACCCTGACGATCGAGCCGGGTACGGTGATCAAGGGCGAGCAGGCCACTAAGGGTACGCTTATCGTGGAGCGTGGCGGTAAGATCATCGCGGAGGGTACGGCCGAGCAGCCGATCGTTTTCACCTCTAACCAGCCCGCAGGTTCGCGTACCTATGGCGATTGGGGCGGATTGGTTCTCTGCGGAAAGTCTATCGTGAACAACACGGCTGGCGAGGCACAGGTGGAGGGTGGCCCTCGTTCTTACTATGGAGGCTCCGATCCCGAGGATAATTCCGGTATCTTGCGCTATGTACGTATCGAGTTCGCTGGGTATCCTTTGGAACCGAACCGCGAGATCAACGGTTTGACTTGCGGTGGCGTTGGCCGTGGCACGACGATCGAGTATGTGCAAGTTTCCTATTGTGGTGACGACTCTTTTGAGTGGTTCGGCGGAACGGTGAACGCGAAGCACCTGATCGCTTACAAGGGATGGGACGATGAGTTTGACACGGATTATGGCTATCAAGGCAAGTTGCAGTTCTTGCTTGGCGTGCGCGATCCGGAGCATGCGGATACCTCGAAATCAAACGGCTTCGAGTCTGATAACGACGCTGACGGCTCTTCCAACGAGCCTTTGACAAACCCGATCTTCTCGAATGTCACCTTGATCGGCCCGCTCTATGGTGAATCCGCTGGGAAGCCGGAAAGCGAGGTGCTGTATGTGACGGAGGATGCCGCCAATGGCGCGCGCGGCGGGCAATTCCAAGCTGCCATGCACGTACGCCGCAACTCCGCCTTGAACGTCTATAACTCGATTTTCACGGGATGGCCCTATGGGTTGTATTTGCAGGACGCCAACGAGGGTGCAGTTGTCAAGAACGTGATCTTCGCCGGGATGTGGGAGAACTTCCGCGATGAGGCGAGCCAAGACTATTTCCAGATCGCGGATTTGAGTAATTTGGTTTATGCTTCCACCAATGAGATCATCGAGCGGGATGGCGATTATGCCTCGGTGGTGGCCGACCGGATCGGCGGTGCGGATTTCTCTGATGCGGTCTTGAGCGATTCCTTCTTCGAGCAAGTCACTTACAAGGGCGCTTTCGACGGACAGAACGACTGGGCTGCCGGTTGGGCAAACTTCGATCCGAACAATACCGAATATTAATTTAGCTTAGCGTTGAATAGGTTGTGAATTTGTTTTTGGCGCCGAGGTATCTCATCCGGATACTTCGGCGCTTTTTACTATATTTTTTGGTGAGATTATTAGCGTGGGTGAGGAGATTTGTGTCGCTCTCCCTTCCATGTCGGGAGCCGCTTGAGGCAGGACGCCTACTCCTCGTCGTCATCCTCGTCGAAGTCGAAATCAAAATCGAACCCATCCCCCATATAGGCGGGCTCGGTGAATTGCTCCAGCTCGCGCCGGTCTTTCTTGGTTGGCCGGCCAAGCCCTTTCGCCCTGTTGACGAAGCCGGAGATCTTGTTCATCTCCAATATCTCGTATTGATCGGGGGTAGTCACGTTCTCCAAGTAGTTGGGGACGAGCTTGGCGCCCACCCGGTTCTCGATCAGTCCCACCACCTTGAAAGAAAAGGTGACAGGAGGCTTGCGTACCTGTATCACCTCGCCTTGCTTTATCATGCGGGAGGGCTTTACCGTCACGCCTCCGATCATGACACGCCCCTTCTTGCAAGCGTCGGCGGCGATCGTGCGTGTCTTGAAGATACGGGTAGCCCACATCCATTTATCGATACGTACCTCGTTCATCTTGTCAGTCGTTTTCGCTTTTGTCCTTATTTATTGTTGAATTGGTTCATCGTGATCTGTATGCCCGCGAGACAGAAACTCTTGATGATCTCCACGGCTCGGTCCAGTATCTCCGGCATCTTCTCTAACTCGTCTGGCGGGAATTTCCCCAGCACATAGTCGATCTGTCCGCCACGGGGGAAGTCGTTTCCGATGCCGAATCGCAATCGGGCGTACTCTTGCGTGTTCAGTAGCTGGGCGATGTTCTTCAGCCCGTTGTGGCCGGCGTCACTCCCTTTCGGCTTGAGCCGTAGGCTTCCGAAGGGAAGGGCGAGGTCGTCTACCACGATCAGGAGGTTCTCTACCGGGATGTTCTCCCGTTGCAGCCAGTAACGTACGGCGTTCCCGCTGAGATTCATGAAGGTGTTTGGCTTGAGCACGACCAGCTCACAGTTTTTTACCCGTATCCTCGCGATCGCCCCGTAGCGTTCTTCCGTGAAGTTCCCGCCGACGGATTCCACCAACTTGTTAACGACTCGGAAACCGATATTGTGGCGTGTCCCCCAGTATTCGGGGCCGATATTGCCAAGTCCTGTTATCAGATATTTCATTGTTGTAGCGACTATAAAAGAAAGGGGAAGATCTTGAAATATCCTCCCCTTCGCCTATGTAAGAAATTATTCTCTCGGATTAAGCCTTGGCCTGAGCTCCACGTGCGGCACGGGTCAATTGAACGGCGCAGACTACGGCGTTCTTCGCGTTCATCAGCTCAAGTCCCTCGAAGTGGAGGGCGCCGACTTGCATCGTCTTACCCAATCCTAAGTTGTCAACGTTGATAACCAATTGCTCGGGGATCTGATCGTAAGTAGCCTTTACCTTCAGCTTTCTCATCTGGAGTGTCAGCTTACCACCGGCTTTCACTCCTTCTGCGTGACCTTCCAGCACGATGGGTACCTCCATGACAACCGGTTTCTCCTTGGATACCTCCAGGAAGTCGATATGCAGGATAGCGTCGGTTACCGGATGGAATTGGATGTCTTTTACGATAGCCATCGTCGTCTTGCCATCGATCGTCAGCTCTACGGCGAAGATCTCCGGGGTATAGATCAACTTGCGCACGGCGTCTTTCGTCACCGTGAAGTGGATCAGTTGCTCGCCTCCGTACAGTACGGCAGGGATCTCATTGTTCTTGCGCATCGCTTTCAATACTCGTTTCTGGTCTGCGGAACGAGGGGCGATCTCTCTCGTCTTTCCTTCTAATTGGAATGTCTTCATTTTCTCGAAATTTTTTGTGTTACTCAAAATTAGATGTTTCGCTTTCTAATTTCCCATCACACGGTACGGGGCTAAAAAGCGGTGCAAAGATACGCGTTTTGTTTGAATACGCAAGCGTAATCGCCGCTATTTCTTCCTGTTGTCAGTCTGTTTTCAGCAAACGGGTCTTTCGCATGATCCAACGTACCAATCCGTGGGGGAGGAGCATGACGAGCGGCGTGCAGATCTTGTTGAACAGACCGGGCACCAACGAGTAGCGGCGGCGGAAAAGGGCGTCGATCCCTCTCTTGGCCAATTTCTCCGGTCTCATCATGATCCCTAAGCGGATCGCCAATAGCTGGAGGTTCTCGCTCAGGTTGTACAGGTTGGTTGCGACCGCCCCCGGGCAGAGCACGGTGACGCTCACGCCGTAATCGGCCAGCTCGGAGCGCAATCCCCGCGAGAAGCTCCTGAGATACCGCTTGGTGGAGGCGTAGAGTGTGATCCCCGGGTACGGCAGCCAGCAGGAGAGGGACGACATATTCAGGATATATCCGCTCCGCCTTTTCTTCATCTCCTGCCCGAAGTAGTAGCATAGCTGGGTCGGGGTGGTGACGTGCAGGTAAAGCATCTTCTCCACCGTGAGAGGCTTGGCCTGGAGCACCTCGTGGAAAAAGAACATCCCCGCGTTGTTTACCAATACCTCGATCGCGATCCCCCGCTCCTGGCAGGTGTCGTATAGCTCTTTCGCCGCGCCCGGTATGGCCAGGTCGCGGTAGAGCGGCACGACCTGTACCCCATGTTTATCGGTGATGTAGGCGGCTTTTTCCCGGATCGCCTGTTCCTCGTTGCTGACGATCACTAACCGATACCCGCGCGAGGCCAGCTCCTCGGCGTAAGCGAGGCCGATACCGGAGCTGGCGCCCGTCACTAATGCCCATTCCTGTCTCATCTTTATTTGTACTCTAATCGTTTGATCTCTCGTACGATGCATTCCGGAAGGCCTTCCACATGCTTGTGGCAGGCCATATCGACGCTATACATCCGGGCGATGCAGTAGTTGCTATGCCCGCAGTCGCAGCGGGCGTGCTCGTCCTCTCTCATCCGGTTGACGAATCCCGGCTCGTTGACCAGCGCCCGCGCCATCTGCACGAACTCGAACCCGTCGTTGAGCACCTCCTCGATCTTGTCTCTCGACACCAACCCGCCCACGTAGATGAGGGGAAGGCTGAGTGCCTCGCGGAATTTCAGCGCGTCGTCGAGGAAATAGGCCTCCTTGAACGGCACGGAGGGGATCATGTATTTACCTACCATCCGCACGCCGATCGGCAGGTAGCCCCAAGGCATATAGTGGGTCATGGTGCGGATCGGCATCTCGCCCCGCATCACGTACATCGGCGCCCGGCTCACGAAGCCGCCGCTAAGCGTGAGGGCGTGCGCCCCGCACTCGTCCTGGAGCACGCGGGCCACCTCCAGGCACTCGTCGATCTCCATGCCTCCCTTGAATCCGTCACGCATATTGGTCTTGACCACTACCGCCATGTCGCTCCCCGCCGCCTTCATCACCTCATCCATGCACATCCGCATGAAGCGCATCCGGTTGGAGAGGCTTCCGCCATACTCGTCTTTCCGGTGGTTGGTATAGGGCGAGAGGAATTGGCTGATGAGGTAGCCGTGGCCGGCGTGTATCTCCACCGCATCCATGCCCGCCTCTCGCGCGAGGCGCACGGCTTCCCCATAGGCACGGGCCATCGCCGCGATCTCCGAGGGGCGCATCCCGCGTACGATGGTAGGCGAGTAGAGGTTGAATCCGCCGGATGCGGAGATGGGCGTACAGCCGCATATCCGCTTGTGCGACATATTGCCGCAATGCCCTAACTGGATGGAGGCGGCGGCCCCCTCCTTGTGGATGGCGTCGGTCAGCCGGCGCAGGGCGGGGATGATCTCCGGGCGCATCCACAATTGGCGCTCGAAGGATAATCCGCTCCGCGTGACGGCGGCGTAGGCGATGTTGGTCATGCCGATGCCTCCGGCGGCGACGGCGGTATGGTAGTTGAACAGTTGCTCGGAAGGCGCGTTGCCGGGGCACATGCTCTCGAACGCGGCGGCCCGTATCGTGCGGTTCCTGAGTGTCAGCGGACCGATCTTGCCGGGCGTGAATAAGATTGATTTCTCCATGTCTCGTGAAATTTAGGCTCATGTTCCGGCAGATCCATGCCGATGGTTTCCCGAAAGGTTGGCGATGGATTTCTGCCGCTCCCAAAGATAGGGATTTATTCCGTAAACCGTGATCCTTTATATTCTTTGTGTGCCTTAAAAATCAATCCTTATGGATCTTTTATCCGCTTTTTGACGAATTTTGTTTAAGTTTGGCGGAAAAGTGGCGGTTCGCTTTTTTCTTCTTATCTTTGCATAGGATGAGATTATCTTAAAACAGGAATGATATGGGAGATTTGCCTTTGCTGGAGATCGAGCAGTTGATCGATGGGATAGAGTCGAGCGATAGCTTCTTGAATGATTTGTCGGTTGCGGACCTGAACGGGGAACGGGTGAGCTATGAGATCCGTGACCTGAGGGATACTACCCCCATGCGTATGGATGCCTTGCTGATGATCCTCGTGCAGGAGGGGTCGGCGGAGATCTCGATCGATTATGTCCCTTATCAGATCGAACCGAATATGTTTATCATATTGATGCCGACCCATGTCGTGCAGATCTCGCGGATCGGTAAGGATCTCCGGGGATGTATGCTGACGGTGTCGCGCTCGTTTTTCGACGGATATGACCCGGGGGCGAAGAAGAACCCGCCGATGGCGCACTATATGCGGGTACGTAAGAACCCTTGCACGAGGCTGACGGAGGAGGAGTCGCTGCATATGCTGGCGCAATTCCGCAACGTGAGGGATAAGGTGCGGGCGCACGACCATTTCTTCCAGCGGGAGGCGTTGCAGAATGCCTTGGTAGGCCTGTTCATCGAGTTCGCCAATATCTCGATGGGTAAGGGGGAGATGACGGCCCGCCCTACGCTATCCCGCAAGGAGGAGCTGTTCGAGCAATTCCTCCAGTTGCTGTTCCAGCATTGCAAGGAGCAGCATGTGGTCACTTTCTATGCCGAGAAATTGTTTATCACTCCGCAATACCTGTCGCTTATCTTGAAGGAGCTGACGGGAAAATCGGCCAACAAGTGGATCGACGATGCCTTGATTATGGAGGCGAAGATCCTGCTAAAGGCACCGCAGGCCACGGTGCAGCAGGTGGCCGACCTGCTGCATTTCTCGGATCAGTCCACTTTCGGGAAGTTTTTCAAGAAGCATATGGGTATCTCGCCGATGGAGTACCGGAAGTCATAGCTCGATGATCTCGTCGGGGCGTTGACGGAACTTGTACCAGTTGATTAGTTCGCAAACCCCGTAGAAGAGGCTGGCTATGCCGAAGATGACGAACGTGTTGGCTGCCATCCCGAAGGGGTAGGCGAGTATCATCACGCCGGTCGCCAGGATGAGAACCGGCATCAGGTAGAAACCGAAGGGGACGGGAGCCCAGCCGCGGGCACGGATCAGGAACACCAGCTGATGTAATCCGGCGATGACCAGCAAAGCCCCCAACACGTACATCAATATGTTGACGAAGAAACCGGGCGTGACCATCAGCCATGCCCCGAACAGGATGCTGCCCGCCGCCTCGATCGGAAAGAGCGGACGCTTGCCCGACTCGTCTTTCGGGTGGAGGAAATAACTGACGGTGGCCATGAGCCCAGGCAGGATGAACAGGGCGCCGATCGTCATGACGATGTAGATGATGGCGGCCTCGGGCCATACCACTAAGATGAAGCCTAAAAGGATCGCGGATACGCTCCGGAAAATGGAACCATTGATGAATCTCATATCTTTATCTTTTTGCTTTTGTGTCTGATTCTGGGGGCGAAGGTAGGATTTTTTCCGGGGAGATGCTCTGATCCGCACAAAAAAAGGTGAGATCCTTGAGTGGATCCCACCTCTTTCGATGGTTTATGCTTGTTAATTCTTATCCTAAGAATCCTAACAGGATACCGGCAGCCACGGCTGAACCGATCACACCGGCCACGTTCGGACCCATAGCGTGCATCAACAGGTAGTTGGTCGGGTCATATTCCAGACCTACTATTTGCGAGATACGTGCGGAGTCGGGTACGGCGGATACACCTGCGTTACCGATAAGCGGGTTGATCTTGTTGCCCTCTTTCAATACTAAGTTGAAAATCTTGACGAACAATACGCCGGCACAAGTGGCGATCACGAACGACAAGGCTCCCAATCCGAAGATCTTCACTGAATTCAGCGTCAGGAACTGGGTGGCCTGCGTGGAGGCACCTACCGTGATACCTAACAAGATCGTGATCGTGTCGATCAGCGGACCGCGGGCGGTCTCCGCCAGACGACGAGTCACGCCACTCTCTTTCAGAAGGTTCCCGAAGAACAGCATACCCAGCAAAGGCAGACCGGACGGAACCAGGAAGCAAGTCAGCAACAGACCGATGATCGGGAAGAGGATCTTCTCCGTGGAAGATACCACTCTTGGCGGTTTCATACGGATCAGGCGCTCCTTCTTGGTGGTCAGCAACCGCATGAAAGGCGGCTGGATAATGGGTACCAATGCCATATAGGAGTAAGCGGATACGGCGATCGCTCCCATAAGGTTGGGCGCCAGCTTGGAGGAAAGGAAGATTGCCGTGGGGCCATCCGCTCCACCAATGATACCGATCGCGCCGGCTTGGTTAGGCTCAAATCCCATTTGGAGGGCAATGATATACGCACCGAAGATACCGAACTGGGCGGCAGCCCCAATCAGCAACAGCTTGGGATTGGAGATTAGCGCGGAGAAATCGGTCATCGCCCCGATCCCCAGGAATATCAACGGCGGATACCATCCGGAAGTCACACCCTGGTAAAGGATGTTTAGCACGGATCCTTGCTCATAAATACCTACCTGAAGTCCGGCGTCCTTGAAAGGAATGTTTCCGATCAAGATACCGAATCCGATAGGGATCAAGAGCATAGGCTCAAACTCATATCTAATCGCCAGGTATATAAACAGCAGTCCGACGAGGATCATGATGAGATGCCCCGGAGTCGCGTTATATACTCCTGTATAGGTGAGGAACAGTTGGAGGTTCTCACCTAAGAATGTTAAAAAACTCTCTTGCATACTCTTATCCAATTACGACGAGATCTGCACCCTCAAGTACGGAGTCTCCCTTGTGTACCTTTATTTCTATAATCTTTCCGTCTCGATCCGCGTTGATGTTGTTTTCCATCTTCATGGCCTCGAGGATGATCAAGGGCTGGCCTCTCTTCACCATATCGCCGACGTTGCACTTAACTTGCAGGATAACGCCTGGCAGCGGGGTCTTTACAGCGCCCGGTGTAGAGGATGCCGCTTGACGAGTGACTACGGGATCGCCGCTGGCCGTTGTCGGGGCTTGAGCCGGGCGTTTCAACGTTACCATTTGCTTTTTGGCCGGTTTCTCCAGTTGCACGTGATAGGGAGTACCGTTTACCTCAACATCTGCTACATCGTCCACTACAGAGTTGATATGTACTTTATATACGTTACCGTTGATGGTATATTTAAAACTTTTCATTCTTTCGTTCGTTTTTTTAGATGATTACTTTTGAGGGGTTTGACGCAATCCATAAATCTTCGAGCTCCACGGCGAGTAAGCCCGCTGTACTTTCCGGATGGTAAGTACGGTGTGCTCAATGTCGTGGTTGTCATCGCTCATCTCATATAAGGCGGTGGCGATAGCGGCCAAGGCCTCACCTGAGATCTCTCCGCTGCTAACGGTGTTACCTGTGGCGTTTGCCGACTTTAAGGCGTTCCGTTTGCTTGCGGCGATTGACAAGTTCCCGATTTGCTTGAAGATGACGTATAACAAGAACAGGCCAAGGAATACGACAGCCATAGCCGTGATTGTCATACCGATACCCCAAGAGTCATTTTGCCGGAAGTTATCGATTTTATCGTTCGAGTCCAGGGTCAGGTTATTCGTACTGGGGGTTACCTTTGTCAGTTGAGCCCATTCGTCCTCACCATCGATCACTCTTCCGTAACTGATGTCTGCCAATTGTCCGGCCGGGATGGTGATCTCGTCGATCAACGTTCTACCATCAGCATCATACAGGGCGACATAGTTCTCCTTGAACGGATCCAGTACAAAATTAATATGGAACGTTCCTCTGTCAGGTTGCCCGTCGGCCCAGAACAATGTGTGCTGGTGCGGTTGGATCTGCGTTAATACATCTCCCTTCGGAATCGGGTATTTCGTCGGGTTGTTCTTGTCGTTTGTCAGATAGCACCCTGCGATATTGACCGTTCCGGCCGAGCTGTTGAATAACTCGATCCAGCCATGTCGTTTCCCATAGTCATCAACGAAATTATCCTCGTTGATAACTAACACTTCATTGATTCGCATGGAGCTCGCCAGCTGCGCTTTCGCCCCAAAAGTAAGGAATAAAGCGAACAGTAGCAAGACCCCTATTCTTTTATTTATCATAATGCTTCTTCTGTTTTTACGGATTAAAGAGGCAGGTTGTCGTGTTTCTTTGCTGGATTGCTCAACTTCTTGGTCTGCAATTGCTGCAAAGCGCGGATGATACGGAAACGCGTGTTCCGGGGTTCGATCACGTCGTCTATATAGCCATATTGAGCCGCGTTGTAAGGATTAGCGAACGCCTTCTTGTACTCGGCCTCTTTCTCCGCGGCGCAAGCCTTCGGATCTTCGGAGGCTGCCACCTCTTTCGCGAAGATAACCTCTACGGCACCGCTCGGGCCCATGACGGCGATCTCGGCGGTCGGCCAAGCGTAGTTCATATCGCCACGCAGATGCTTGGAGCTCATCACGCAGTAAGCGCCTCCGTACGACTTGCGTAACGTAACCGTGATCTTGGGAACGGTAGCCTCACCATAGGCGAAGAGCAACTTGGCCCCGTGCAGGATAACGCCGTTGTACTCCTGACCCGTTCCGGGGAGGAATCCCGGTACATCAACCAAGGTAACCAACGGGATATTGAACGCGTCGCAGAAACGAACAAAGCGACCCGCCTTGCGAGAGGCGTTGCTGTCCAAGCATCCTGCCATCACCTTCGGCTGGTTGGCCACGATACCTACTGACTGTCCGTTGAAACGGGCGAATCCTACGATGATATTTTTCGCGTAGTCCGCATGAACTTCCAAGAACTCATTGTTATCGACGATCGTGCCGATCACCTCGTACATATCGTAAGATTGGTTCGGGTTGTCGGGGATGATCTCGTTCAGTACGTCATCCAAGCGATCGATCGGGTCGGAGCATTCGATAAGAGGCGTCTCCTCCAAGTTGTTTTGAGGCAGATAGCTGAGCAATTTGCGGATCAGTTGCAAGCCCTCTTCCTCGGTATCAACCGCGAAGTGAGCCACACCCGACTTGGTCGTATGCACGCTTGCGCCACCTAATTGCTCTTGCGTCACATCCTCGCCCGTCACGGTCTTCACCACTTTCGGACCGGTCAGGAACATATAGCTTGTACCGCGCGTCATGATGTTGAAGTCGGTAAGGGCGGGAGAATAAACCGCACCTCCGGCGCACGGGCCGAAAATACCGGAAATCTGGGGGATAACGCCGGAAGCCAGGATGTTACGCTGGAAGATCTCCGCATAGCCGGCCAAGGCGTTCACGCCCTCTTGGATACGTGCTCCACCGGAGTCGTTCAGGCCGATGACGGGAGCGCCCATCTTCATGGCTTGATCCATGACCTTGCAGATCTTCATCGCTAAGCTCTCCGACAGGGCACCGCCAAATACGGTGAAATCCTGGGCGAAGACATAGACCAAGCGCCCGTCGATCGTGCCATAACCGGTTACGATACCGTCGCCTAAATATTTGGTTTTCTCGATCCCGAAATTCGTGCAACGGTGCTGTACGAACATATCAAATTCCTCGAAACTGCCTTCATCCAGCAACATGGCGATACGCTCGCGAGCGGTATATTTGCCTTTTTTGTGCTGTGAATCGATTCTTTTCTCTCCCCCGCCTAAACGTGCTTTTTCACGGAGCGCGATGAGCTCTTTTACTTTTTCAAGCTGGTTACTCATTGTATTTTGATTTGTAGTTAGAAATGAACGGGTTAATTACTTCTTACCTGGCATACAAAGCTCGGTCAATACGCTGCAAGTGGATTTCGGGTGGAGGAAAGCGATGTCCAATCCCTCGGCGCCTCCGCGGGGAGCCTTGTCGATCAGCCGTACGCCTTTCTCCTCAGCCTCGTTCAGGGCTGCCTGTACATCGGGCACGGCGAACGCGATATGATGTATACCTTCCCCTTTTTTCTCGATGAATTTCGCGATCGTGCTATCCTCGCTTGTCGGCTCCAGTAACTCGATCTTGGTTTGTCCTACCTTGAAAAATGCCGTTTTCACCTTCTGGTCGGCTACTTCCTCTATATTATAGCATTTCAATCCTAATACTCCTTCATAATAAGGTAAGCAGGCTTCGATACTCTTTACGGCGATGCCTAAATGTTCGATATGTGTAAGTTCCATGTCAATAATAATTTAAAGGTTTAATAAATATTTGTTCTATGTGTGCAAATGTACATTTCTTTTTACGAATGATGAAATAATTCCTTAAATTTCATCAAGAGGTGGGCCATGTTTAAGAATACATCCTTAGAAGTCCACGATCAAGCGTACATTTATCTGCCTTCCGGTCAGGTAATTCGGGACGGCGTGCTGGTCGTTGTAGGCGTCGGTGATCCAGTAATAGGAACTTACGTTCTTAATATCCAATATATTGAGCGCATCTAAGCCGATCCAGATATTTTTCAGGTACCGGAATACCCCCCGGTCCATGATCGGGTCGTTTCCGCCGGCGAGCTGGTAGGAGAGCCCGAGATCTACCCGTTTGTAAGCGGGCGTGCGAAAGTAGCCTGCTTCGTATCCATGTCCGGGTATCGTCTGGGGAAGCCCGCCCGCCAATACTCCCTTAAGGTTGAGCTTGAGCCGCTTGTAGCCGGGGAAATAATCCTGAAAGAAGAGGGATATGTTATATCCTTGGCTGTTCGCCGTAGGGACGGTTATGGTCTCGCGGATGGTCTGTTGCGCCTTCATCAGCGAGAAGCTGATCCACGAGTCGACCCCCGGCACGAACTCCCCGAAGAACTTGACATCGATCCCCATCGCGTAGCCCTTGGCGCAATTCTCCCCATAGTAGCGGATCTTCACGTTATCCACGGTATAAGGGTTCAAGTTGTCCAATTTTTTGTAATACATCTCGGCGGTCAGCTTGAAGTTGCGGTCGAGTGCCCGGAAGGTGTAATCCCCGCCAAGAATGAAATGGATGGATCGTTGCGATTTCAGGTTCTTGTTGAGCGTCGTGATGTTATTGCCGTACTCATCGGTCGTCACCAACCGCAGCTCCTTGTAGAAAGGCGATTGGTAATAGATCCCGGTAGCGAACCGGAGGGTCAGGTCCTGGTCGAAATTCGGGATGAACCCGATCGAGGCGCGCGGGCTGAAGATAAACTCCTTGTTGACCGTCCAATAGCTTCCCCGTATGCCTCCTACCAACGTGAAGAGGCCTTGCTTCGTCCGGAACTTGAACGCGTCTTGCAAGTAAGCCGATAATCGGGTACTCTCCAATCGGTTATCCGAGAAAAGGTTGGAATATACGTTCACGGTATTTCCCGTCTGCGGCAAGGAATAACCCGACGAGTCCCGTTTCTCCCATTCGCTGATCCGGTCGTAGATCTTCTCCATCTGTACGGTGGCTCCCCAGCGCAAGGTGTTGTTGTTGTGGCGTGCCGATCCGTAATGCCCCACGTTGATGATCGTGGAGTTGAGGCGGTTGCGGGCATGCTCATGATAACGACCCACCGACATGGCCGCCGAGATGTCGTCCGGGTTCGCCACGCCCGACTCGCTCAGGAGGTATTCTCCCGCTATATCATAGCCCTCCTCCTCCTTGCTCTTGAAGGCGGAAGCCTGCAACCCCAGCTCGGTATTCTCGTTAGGGTTGTGTTTCAATGTCAATGCCCCGAACAGGGTCTGGAAGCGATCTCGCTCCCTCCCGTCGAAGTAGACGCGGAAATTCTGGGGATTCTCCGAGGTGCCGTATGTGGTCTCCCGGCTGTATGGGGTGAATTTATAGTTATTGTTCGCGAGGTTCCCTAAGAAATTGATCTCCCATTTCGGCGCCAACTGATAGGTGAGGTAGGTCTGGAGGTCGATGAATTTCGGATCGTATTCCGCGTCGGTATCCATCGTCCCCAAGATAGAGCGGCCACTCTTGAAGCGGAAGCCGGTCACTTGGGTGAACTTGCCAGCCGAGCTGCCTACGTAAGCGTTCGCCCCCAGCAAGCTCGCGGAGGCCGATCCCTCGAACATCTTGGGTTTCTTATAGGTAATATCGAGCACGGAGCTCATCTTGTCGCCATAGCGTGCCTCGAAGCCGCCCGCCGCGAAATTGACAGACTCGGTCAGGTCGGGATTGATGAAACTAAGCCCTTCCTGTTGCCCGGAGCGGATCAGGAGCGGGCGGAACACCTCTAATCCATTCACGTATACGATGTTCTCATCGTAGCTTCCCCCTCGTACCGAATATTGGGAGCTCAGCTCATTGCTGGAGGATACGCCTGCGAAGGTGACCACCAAGCTCTCGATGCTTCCCCCCGCCGGGTCGGGCAGGAGGCGTATCTTATCCGCGTCCAAGGTCTCCATCGTCGTGGTCTGCTTGCGGATGGCTGTCACCGCCACCTCCCCCAAGTCGATGGTGGTATAGTTCATCTGCACGTTCAGGCGTACGTCGACGTAGGCGGCGGGCAGGATGCGCTCCGCCTTGTTGTAGCCGAGGCAGGAGTAGATGATGGAGATGGAGTCGCCCGGCGACATGGAGAAGCTGTAATACCCCTTCTCGTTGGTCATGGCGCCTACCAGCGTGTTCTTGACCCGCACGTTCACCAACTCTAACGGGTTCCCGTCGGCGTCGCGGACATAACCGGTCACCTTGATACGTTTCTCGCCGAAGGCGCTCACGGAAATCAATATAAATAGCAACGTGGCTATCGTACGAATTTTCATAGGTTGTCTGTTCATTTTCCGCGAATGTCGGATCTTTTTCCGGAAACCTCATCGGGATCTCGCGGAAACATCGTCAGGCTTCTCCGGAAACATCGCGGGCATTTTATAAGAATATTAACGGAGAAAAAGGCAAATACGTATATCGGCCGTGAGAAAAAATGGGCTCTTGCCTCGCTCATTGCCTTGGATGGGGAAATGGCGATGGCGGTCTTTCGCTGAATTATTGAATCGTAAGGCTTTGAGATCCCAAGGAATAGTCGTAATTTCACGGGCGGGTATATCCGTATGCCCGAATGGATCCGGATGAGGGATGAATGTTTACTATAAATCAAATACTGTTTATTATGTGGATGCGATTATTGTCATTATGCGGCTTGGCGATCCTGCTGCCCGCTTGTGGTGGCACCGGCACGTCCGGGACCGCCAGCGACTCGATCTTCCCGAAGGAGGGAGACGTGAAGATGTTAACCACCACGACGACCAAGAGTTTCGATCTCGCGGCGTCGTCCCTGTCGTTTGGCGAGCGGGGAGAGGCCTCGCCTCAGACGATCCGGATCAATACCGCTCTCACCTACCAGCCGATCGATGGTTTTGGGGCGGCCATCACGGGTTCTACTGCCTATAATCTGCTCAAGATGGATGCCGCGGACCGCGACGCGTTCCTCCGGAAAACATTTTCCCCGACGGAGGGATACGGATTCAGCTATGTGCGGGTGTGTATCGGATGCTCGGACTTCTCGCTGAGCGAATACACCTGTTGTGACACGGAGGGGATCGAGCATTTCGCCTTGACTGCCGAGGAGACTGATTACGTGATCCCGGTGCTCAAGGAGATCTTGGCGATCAATCCGGAACTGAAGATCATGGGCTCTCCCTGGACAGCGCCTCGCTGGATGAAGGTGGCGGATCTGGAGAAGAAGACGCCGACCGATTCCTGGACTTCCGGCTACCTGAATCCCGATCACTACCAGGATTACGCGACTTATTTCGTGAAGTGGATCAAGGCTTTCGCTGAAAACGGGATCAATATCTACGCCGTCACGCTCCAGAACGAGCCGCTGAATCACGGGAACTCCGCCTCGATGTTCATGGGATGGGAACAACAGCGCGATTTCATCAAGACGGCTGTCGGCCCTACCTTCGAGAGAGAGGGGATCCGGGTGAAGATTTACGCGTTCGATCACAATTATAATTATGATGGTTTAGCGGATCAGCAGGATTATCCGCTGAAGATCTATGCGGATCCCGAGGCTTCTAAATACATCGCGGGGGCCGCTTACCATAATTATGGGGGCGATAAGGATGAGTTGTACCAGATCCATGATGCCTATCCCGGGAAAGAGCTTGTCTTTACGGAATCCACGCAAGGGGATTGGAACGATGGTTCTAATTTCCCGAAGCTCTTTATGGGAGATATGGAAGAGATCGCGTTAGGAACGGTGAATCGTTGGTGCCGCGGGGCGATCGTCTGGAACCTGATGCTCGACGCGGACCGAGGACCCAACCGCCCCGGTGGATGTATCAATGGCTTTGGCGCGGTGGATATTGGCAGGGATTATAAGGAGATTCGCTATAACTCATTCTATTACATCATGGCGCACATGGCGAGTGTTGTCGCTCCGGGTGCGGTACGGGTCGGAAGTGAGGGCTTCACGGCCGAGGGACTTACCTATGCCGCCTTCCTGAATCCGGACGCTACGATAGCTTGCGTGGTGTGCAATAACCATCCTGAGGCTCGGGAGTTGACGATCGATGACGGAACCCATGCCTTTAAGGTGGAAATCCCGGCTGAGGGTGTCGTATCGCTCAAGTGGCAGGCCGGATAACGTCCCGGGATCGTAGGGAGCGACCATTTGCCCCTTTCGATGGAAGATAGCCGGAATTCGGGGAATTGTGGCTATCTTCGCGTATCTGAAAGATGGTTTTAAACTCGTAATACAAGGGAAAATGGAAAATTTCGCTACATTGATACGAAATAGACGCAGTACGCGTAAGTTCACGGATCAGCTGCTGACTCCCGGACAGGTGGAGCAGATCTTGAAAGCCGCGTTGATGGCTCCGGCCTCCAAACGCAAGAATCCTTGGCAATTCGTGGTTGTCGAGGATAAGGAGATGCTCCGGAAATTGGCGGGTTGCAAGGCGCATGGATCTGCCTTTCTCGAAGGATGCGCGCTGGCGGTGGTCGTCTTGGCCAACGTGATGGAGAGCGATGTCTGGGTGGAGGACGCTTCTATCGCCTCGATCTTCATGCAATTGCAGGCTGAGGACTTGGGGTTGGGGAGTTGCTGGTGCCAGATCCGTAACCGGCAGACCGCCGATGAGAAAGACGCGAATGAGTATGTGCGTGCCTTACTGGATATACCTTACCAGCTCGACGTGTTGTCTATTGTCGGGTTCGGTTATAAAGAGCGGGAGTCGAAGCCGTTCGATGAGGATCGCCTGCAATGGGAAAAGGTGCATCTTGGGCATTATACCATGCCCGGACAGCCTGAAACGGGGAGTGAGGCATGAATGTCGTGTTCATTGGCTCCGGCAACTTGGCCACCCGGCTCTCGTTGGCGATGAGCGAGGCGGGGATGTCGGTCCGGCAAGTTTATAGCCGTACCGCGGAGAATGCCGAGGCTTTGGCCGGACGCTTGGGGTGCGCTTGGACGACGACGCCGGAGGAGGTCATCGGTGATGCCGACCTGTATGTCTTTTCCTTAAAAGATTCCGCGCTACGCGAGCTGATCGCCCGGATCCGTCCGAACGGTGGGTTGTGGATCCATACGGCGGGAAGTATGCCGCTCTCGGTGTTCGAGGGATTCACCTCTCGTCATGGAGTCCTGTATCCTTTGCAGACATTCAGCAAGGGAAGGAAGGTGGATTTCCGGAAAATACCTGTCTTCGTGGAGGCGAACTCCGCGGCGGATGAGGATCTCCTCGTGCGGATCGCCCGGAATCTCTCGGACGACGTGCGCCTTCTCTCCTCCGATCAGCGTAAGTATCTGCATCTGGCGGCGGTGTTCGCCTGCAACTTCACGAATCATATCTATGCGTTGGCGGAGAAGATATTGGAGGAGCGGCATATCCCCGGGGAGGTGTTGCTGCCTTTGATCGATGAGACGGCGGCGAAGATCCACGCCATGTCGCCGATAGAGGCGCAGACCGGCCCCGCTATCCGCTATGACGAGAACGTGATCCGCAAGCAAATGGATCTGTTGGCGGACAAGGATATGCGGACGATCTATGAACTGATAAGTAGAAATATACATAAGATGGCGCGAGATGAGTAGTATCAATTATGACTTGACGAAGATCAAAGCGTTCGTTTTTGACGTGGATGGGGTGCTGTCGTGCGACGTGATTCCTCTTCACCCGAACGGAGATCCGATGCGGACGGTCAACATCAAGGATGGCTATGCCCTGCAATTGGCGGTGAAGAAGGGATATGAGGTGGCGATCATCACCGGAGGCTATACGGAAGCCGTGCAAATACGTTTTTCCCGATTGGGAATCAGGCATATCTATATGCGGAGTGCCGTGAAGATCCATGACTTCGAGGATTTCCTCGAAAAGACAGGTTTGTCTCCCGAGCAGGTGATGTATGCGGGAGATGACATTCCGGATTATGATATTATGACCCGGGTCGGGTTGCCCGTTGCCCCGGCGGATGCCGCGCCCGAGATCAAGTCTGTCGCGAGATATATCTCCTCCCGCAAAGGAGGTGAGGGAGTAGCTCGGGATGTGATCGAGCAAACGATGCGTGCCCGGGGAGATTGGTTTGGCGAGGAGGCCTTTGGCTGGTAAACGCTCGCCTTGGTTTGTGAAAGAGAAAGTTTATGTTAGCGAATTTACGGAAATACAAGATCATATTGGCCTCCAATTCCCCGAGGAGGAAGGAGTTGCTGGCAGGATTGGATCTCGATTTCGAGGTCCGTACGATACCGGGTATCGATGAATCCTATCCCGCTACGTTGGAGGCCGCCGATATACCTTTATTTATAGCCCGGGCCAAGTCGGAGGCGTATCTGCCTACCTTGGCGGAGGATGAGCTGCTGATTACGGCGGATACGATCGTGTGGACTGCCGATCATGGCGTGATGGGTAAGCCTGCCGATCGGGAGGAAGCCTATGCTATGCTCCGTGCCTTATCCGGGCGGGTACACCAAGTGATAACCGGCGTGCGCGTCTTGACTCAGGCACGCCGGGTTGATTTCTCCGTCACCTCGTCGGTCAGCTTCGCCCGGTTGGAGGACGATGAGATCAATTACTACTTGGATCGGTATAAACCTTACGATAAGGCCGGAAGTTATGGAATCCAGGAGTGGATTGGTTACATAGGTGTCGATGCCATCGAGGGCAGTTTCTATAATGTGATGGGATTGCCCGTCCAAAGGCTTTACCAAGAACTGAAACGTTTCTGAGGGACCTTTATGGAAAAGTCCCTCTCCCTTTCGGGAAAAGTTGGGGACGGTCTTCCGCGGAATTGCCGGGAGCCGGGTAAGGCCGTTATGGATTCTCAAGGATAGCCAGCTCTTGGCGGTTGGGAAGGTATTGGAGCATTCCTTTCGAGTAAGTCACCTTTTGCCTGCCGGTACTATCCGAATAGATGATGAAATACTCGATCCCCGGGATCTTCTTCGCCAGCTCGGTAGCCTTTCCCGACCCCAAGACCATGAAGGCGGTCGCGTAAGCGTCAGCGGTCATGCAATCCTCGGCCACTATGGTCGCGCTGAGGATGTCCTGCCCGGCCGGATAACCGGTGGAAGGATCGATCGTATGCGCGTATTTCCGTCCGTCTTTCACGTAAAAGTTGCGGTAGTCGCCCGAAGTCGCTATACCCCCTTTGCCGCATAGCTGCACAACCTCTTCCACGTCGTTCGTCACCCCGTTCGCCTCTGTCTCGGGCTTATTGATCCCGATCCGCCAGCATTGTCCTTGGGGATTGACCCCTTTCAATGCGACCTCGCCGCCGATCTCCACCATATAGTCCGTTACTCCCTCGCTTTCAAGCAAGGTTCCGATCACGTCGCAAGCATATCCCTTGGCGATGGAGGAACAGTCTAACAGGATCCGGGGATCCTCCTTGGTGATCCGTTTACCCTCCAGTCTCACTTTCCGGTAATCTACGAACGCCTTGACGCTATCGATCAGCTGTGGGGTGACGCTATCCATCCTACTGAATCCGAACCCCCAAAGATTAACGAGGGGAGCGCAGGTAATATCATAAGCCCCGTTTGATACCCGGGATACCGTCTCCGCTTTCCTGAATACCGTGGCAAACCAGTCGTCCACCTCAATATCCTCGTTGTTGTTGACCTTCGCGATCGTCGAGCTCGGGTTGAAAGGGTTCAAGGAAAGGTCGAAACGTCGCAGCTCCTCTGTGATCCGTTCCGTAAGGGGCTGCTCCGCCTTGTATTTGATGTGGTAAACCGTGTGGAATACCGAGCCGCTATCCTCAAAATAGCGAGCATTGTCCGCGCAAGAGAGGAGTCCGGCGGTAAAAAACATGATTCCTAAAAGGGAAAATATACGTGCCATTCTGCTTGTCTCTATGGTTATTGGTTGAGCAGCAAGTGCTCGATCAGGATTTTCGTTCCGATACCGATCAGGATAAGTCCGCCGATCAGATCTAATTTCAAGTCTACCTTCTTCCCGAACCGGTTGCCGAAATAGACTCCGAACGCTGACATCGCAAAGGTGACCACCCCGATCGTGGCGGCTTGCAGCGTCAAGGGCGATTTCAGTACCGCTAAGGAGATCCCTACCGCGAGGGCGTCGATGCTGGTAGCCACGCCCAAACCGCAAAGAGTACGGTTGCATAACGGGTCGAACTTACCCTCCTCTTCCTCCTCTTTCGTGCTGTCGTAGATCATCTTCCCCCCTAAATAAAGCAGGAGAACAAAAGCGATCCAATGGTCGAGCGAGCGGATATATCTCTCGAAACCCGCCCCCATCGTGTAGCCAATGACCGTCATCCCTGCCTGGAAGAGGCCTAATACACCGGCGATCTTGGCGATATGCCTGATAGAGCATCTTCCCTTCAGGATCGCCCCGCCCGTGATGGATACGGCCAAGCTGTCCATCGATAGACCGATAGCCAGCAACAATACCTCTATATATAGCATTTTAGAATGATTCCCGTTTGGTGATTTCCTCGATCGGCTTGCGATTCTTTGGCTGTCCGAAAGCGTCCGGGTTAGCCGGGTAGCCGAAGGGGATCAATACGACCGGCTCTACCTCCTCCGGAAGCCGGAACTCCCGTTTGCAACGCTCTACGTCGAAGTTACAAACCCAGCAGGAGCCGATCCCTTGTTCCGCTGCCGCCAAGCAAATATGTTCCGCCGCGATCGCCGCGTCGATGTCCATGTGGTCTTTCCCATCCGGGCGTTTCCACGACTGTTGGTGATCTCCACAGACGATAATGTAGGCAGGCGCTTGCCTGAACCACTCGCGGGCATAACAGGCCTGTAGCTGTTCCCTCTTTTCCTCCGACTGCACGAGAACGAAGAACCACGGTTGGCGGTTGACCGCCGATGGAGCCATTCTTGCGGCCTCCAGCAGGTAGTTTATCTTCTCCGCTTCTACCGGCTTGTCCGCGTATTGGCGGATGGAACAACGTTTTTGGGTCAATTCGAGAAAATTCATAGCTCACTCTCTATTTTATACTTGTTACGGTTAGGGGAGTTTCGCGAGATCAACTCACCGATAAATCCAGCGAGGAACATTTGAGTCCCGAGGATCATGGCTGTCAACGAGATGTAGAAATAGGGGGAATTTGTCACTAACGGACGCAAGTTGCCCGAGTAGATCGATATGAGCTTCATGCTGAGCACGATCAACAGGGCGATGAATCCGATGAAGAACATCGCACTTCCCCACAAACCAAAGAAATGCATGGGCTTTTTCCCGAACTTGGAGGTGAACCAAAGCGTAATCAGATCCAGGTATCCATTCACGAAGCGGTCGAGACCGAACTTCGTGGTTCCATATTTGCGTGCCTGGTGCTTGACTACCTTCTCGCCGATCTTCCGGAAACCGGCGATCTTCGCCAAGTAAGGGATATAGCGGTGCATATCATTATAAATCTCGATATTCTTCACCACCACGTTCTTGTAGGCCTTCAACCCACAGTTGAAATCGTGCAGGTTCTTGATACCCGAGAACTTTCTCGCCGTGGCGTTGAACAGCTTCGTCGGGATTGTTTTCGATAGCGGGTCGTAGCGTTTCTTCTTCCAGCCGGATACCAAGTCGTAGCCATCCTCGGTGATCATCCGGTAGAGTTCCGGTATCTCGTCGGGGCTGTCCTGGAGGTCGGCGTCCATCGTGATCACCACGTCGCCTTGCGCCCGCTGGAATCCGCAGTGCAAAGCCGGCGACTTGCCATAGTTACGACGGAACTTGATCCCGTGCACGTAAGGGGAGCGTTCCCTAAGCCGCTCGATCACCTCCCACGAGTTGTCGGTACTGCCGTCGTTCACGAAAATGATCTCGTAAGAGAACCCATGTTCTTTCATCACCCGCTCTATCCAATCGAACAACTCGGGTAAAGACTCCGCCTCGTTATACAACGGAATAACAACTGATATATCCATTATCTCTTGTAATTATGCTGTTCAATGGCCTGTATCCCCCGTGTCTCGCCGGGCGCTTCCCCGGACGAGCGCCGCTACCGGTAAGGAGAATATGATGCCGTAAAATACGTTGTTGAAAATGCTCTGGATCGCCATCTGGATAGGTGAGAAGTCAATCTTCTGGAGTGAGTCGATCATCTCCGGGGTGACCTGGCTGTCCTGGAGAAGCGTCGTCAGCTGCTTGATCGTGTCGGGCAGGAGATCCGGGGGCGCGATGAACCGATAGAACACGAAGATCTCCAGCGAGAGGATCACCGCGGCGAAGAAATAGAGCAGGATCCCGAACTGCCACGCATGGCCGAAGCTGATTGTCCCGCCGATTTCTGTCCGGTATCTTCTCGTCATGTGATAGGCGATGAAGGGGACGGCGAGGGTCAGCGCCCAATAGACGAGACCGAGAGAAGGGGTGCCTATGCTGAAAATGAAAAAGAGGTACTTCACTACCCAGTAAATTCCCATAGACAGGCCATACGTCATCGCTCCTTTCATTAATAAGTCCTTTTTCTCTTCCATGCAGCCGTCGCTTTTAGGCCAGCAAAATTAATCGTTCTCGCGCAAATACACAATATTACTTTTTGTATTCTGGCTTGGTGGGCGAATTTCGTCCCCGGACTTTAGCCGATCATGCGAAGGATCTGGGCTTCGGTGGCTTGCGGCACGATCCGGCGGAAATGCTCCACGATCCGTACCTTCGATTCCTCGGGGCTCCTGCCGGCGCTTGACGCCATCCCGTCCCCATACAACGCCTCCGGGGTCGCGTAGCGCGCCACGCCCCAGCCATAGGGATGCCCATGCTTGTCGAGCAGGTATTCGAAATCGGCCACGACTAACCGGGAGGCCATTTGCAGCCGGGTAAGGATCGTCTCGATGCTCTCCCCCTTGCCTTTCCGTCTTTTCCGCTCCATCAGCCTCTCGATCGGGGAGACGACCTCCTCCTCGCGGGGCTTGAAATCGCATAATCGCTTGAGCTCTTTCGATAATAGGGACTCATGCGCCTTCACGGTCTCGTAAACGAGCCTTTCCCGGTTCTTCCCCTCCTTGTCAAGCGGGGCGGCGTCGAGCGGGTATCTGGATCGCCTGTAATTGGCGAAGTCGGGAAGCCATTCCATGCTGACGTATCCCGCTTTCCCGCCGAAGAATTTCCCGTAGGCGCAATTCCAGTTCCGTATGACAGGCCCTTTCCACTCCCACGGGCCCTCCACCCCCTCCTCGAACCAATAATCCGGGGAGGTAAGCTCCTCGATGGAGAAGCCGGGTATCGGGTTCTTGAAGAATGGGAGGAACCCGAGCCGTAATACCTGCCGCTCCATGCTCTCGCTGTCGTAGATGGGTTGTCTCATCGGTATATGCTTATTAGGTGAATATCATTTGTCCTGCCTCATGCCATCCCGCTTGTCTCGTTGGGGATAGGGCGAGGGCGCTCCCTCCCGCGGGATGAGCTTCAATCAAGAAAGGCCACTTCCATCCGGGAAGCAGCCTTTCCTTAATTATCCTTGTCGTTCGTCGCTTGAGCCTCTTGTCGGATTCGAACCAACGACCCCGAGATTACAAATCACGTGCTCTGGCCAACTGAGCTAAAGAGGCAGGTGGGTAAGCTTACTACATCGCGCCGCTACAACCAAGTACCCTTGCTGCGGTCAAGCCCTGGGGGATTCCGAGGGAGCATGCCGTGTAGGACTTACCCGGGTGCAAAGGTAGTCATTATTTCTTATCCCGCAAGCGTTTCTTCGCTCTCCGGCCCCGTATCTCGCTTAATGGGCTGAATGCGTAGGCTATTCGTGCGCGTTAAAAAATATGAACCATGCGCATCGGGATTCTGTCAGGATTATTTTTCCCTATATTCACCGGGTTTTCCGGAAAAGATGGAGCGCTTTTCCCAAAAACTCCGTAATGAGCCGGTAGGGGCGCGCCACGCTATAAAACGCGTGCGGGCAGGTAACATTCCGTTCCCTTTTACGGGATATTTCATCATTTTTGCTTTTCTTCGCGGAAAATATCAGGAACAAGGAAGTGAATCTTATTATAGAACAAGGGAACACGTCGTCGAAAGTCGCCGTATGCGAGGAGGGTCGCATAACGGCCTCTTTCGTTTACAAGCGTTTCGATGTGTCGGTGATCGCCGCTCTCTTTGAGAAATACGCCTTCACGAAGGGGATCTTGTCGACCGTGATCGATACCGACGAGGAGCTGGTGTCGTATTTGAGGAAGAGGCTGAGGCATTTCATCTATCTTGACGAGCGGGTGGCCCTGCCGGTCAAGATCGGCTATGAGACCCCGGAGACATTGGGCAAGGATCGCCTGGCGGCCGTGGTGGGGGCGACCTATTTGCGCCCGGGAAGGAATATCTTGATTATCGACGCCGGTACCGCCATCACCTATGAGCTGGTAGAGGCCTCGGGGCTGTATAAGGGCGGGAATATCTCGCCGGGCATGACCACCCGTTTCCGGGCGTTGCACCAGTTCACGAGCAGGCTTCCCTTGGTGATGGAGACGGAGGAGATCCCGCTGATCGGGACGAGCACCGGCATGGCGATACGTGCGGGAGTGGTGAACGGGATCGTCTACGAGATGGATGGTTATATAGACACCTTGAAAGCTAAATATCCTGATCTTTTGGTTTTTTTAACGGGCGGTCATTCGTTTTATTTTGAAAGACGGTTAAAAAATTCCATCTTTGCAGACATTAATTTAGTGTTGATAGGATTAAACAGAATCTTAGAGTATAATGTTGAGGATGAATAAAGCGGTAATAATAGGGTTACTTGTTTTTACGCAGTTGATATCGTGGGCACAGAATAACACTAATTCGCCCTATACGCGCTTTGGCTACGGTGAGCTCGCTGATCGTTCTTTTGGCGCCGGGAGAGCTATGGGTGGCGTAGGGTATGGGTTAAGGTCGTCGAAGCAGATCAATCCTTTGAATCCGGCTTCTTACAGTTGCATGGATTCCCTTACCTTCTTGTTCGATTTTGGCGTATCCGGGCAGGTGGCCTGGTTCTACGACGGGACGAACAGGGAGCATAAGATGAACGGGAACGTGGAGTATTTCGCCATGCAGTTCCCCATTATGCGGCGTTTGGCGGTAAGCCTCGGTATGCTTCCCTATTCGCACGTAGGATATAGTTTTGGCGAGAACCGTACGGAAAGCGGCCTGACTTGGACAGAGCTTTTCGGTGGGGAGGGCAGCCTGAGCGAGGCTTACGCGGGTGCCTCCTTTGATATTTGGAAGAAACGGCTGGCGATAGGCGTGAACGTAGGTTACCTGTTCGGGGACTTCACCCACTCGCGTAACTTGAGTTTTAGTTCGAGTGGAGCCGACAACGTATATCGGACCCAGAAGTACGTGGTGCGCGACCTGAAGCTTGATTTCGGTATCCAATATACCCATCCGTTGAGTAAGACGGACCGGCTGACGCTGGGTTTCACCTTCTCACCGGGGCAGAAGTTGAATACGACCGTTTATGAGACTCAATTGGTAGGCTCATCTTCCAGCTCGGGCTATTCGTGGAACGATACGATCCAAGGCGCGAGGTTTGATATTCCCAACTCCTATGGGGCTGGAGTCTCTTACGTGAGGGAGAATCGTTTTACCGTGGCTGCCGACTTCCTCTACGAGGATTGGGGTAAGTCGCGCTTCAACGACGAGCTGGGGCAGTTCAAGAACCGTACCCGGGTGGCTGTGGGTGGCGAGTTCATCCCGAACTATAACGGGCGGAATTATTTGGAGAATGTCCGGCTGCGCGCGGGTTTCCATTACAGTAATTCCTACCTGCGGGTGAGCCGTTCGGAGGAAAACGGGTATAAAGGGCATGGCTATGATGAGTATGGGGCGAGCTTAGGATTCGGGTTCCCGTTAGTGGATAACCGCTCGTTCGTGAACGTCTCCTTCGAGTACGTGAAGATCCGTCCGGAGTTGCGGACAATGATCGATGAGCAATATTTCCGGTTCACCTTGAACTATACATTTAACGAATTATGGTTCTTTAAACGGAAAGTGAATTAAACGATTTGGAATAAAGAGAGTCTAATTAATCTAACTTAGGAAATAAAGAAAGCCGTTTTGAGTGAGTATAGCTAACTTTAATTAAAAAAGAGATATGAAGATCAAGGTTTTATTGTTGGCACTGGGATGTACGATGGGTACGTTAGGTGCTTATGCGCAGAAAGGCGTGGATACGGGTACGCGGTTTGGATCTGGTGAGGACAGCATCCGTTGCGTGACCAATATCAGCCTGTTTGTCCCGTACGCGAAAGGTGGAAACTTCAAGGACGCTTACGATTTCTGGAAGATCGTGTATGATGAGTGTCCTGCCGCCACGAAAGACATTTATTTGTATGGTGTCCGTATCATGGGATGGAAGATCGCCCAAGAGAAGGATCCCGCCAAGAAAAAGGCTCTTATCGATGACTTGATGGCTGTCTATGACAAGCGCGTGAAGTATTTCGGTAACGATCGTCGTTATGGCAAGGATTGGATCGTCTCCCGCAAGGTGCAGGATTATTTCGCCCAGGTAGGTGAGGACGCTGATTATAATAAGGCTTATGACTGGCTGAAAGAGGTGGTCGACGAGAAGGGCGACAATACCGAGGCTCTGGCTCTCTCCCTGTATTCGTTCTCTTCGATGAAGAAGATGCTGGCAGACCCGAACTTCAAGGAGCAATATATCCAGGATTACCTGAAATCCTCTGGCGCGCTGGATAAGCAGATCACGGCAGCCAAGGCAGCCAACGATGAGAAAGAGGTGAAGGCTTTGGAGGCTTATAAGGCAGGCGTGGACAACTCGTTCGCTAACAGTGGTGCAGCCGATTGCGAGACCTTGCAGAACCTGTATGCAGCCAAGATCGAGGAGAACAAGGATAACCTGGCGTATCTGAAGGAAACTGTCTCCCTGTTGAGAAGAACCCGCTGCCAGGAGATCGACGCTTACTTCGCCGCTTCCGGCTACGCGTATAAGCTGGAGCCGAGCGCTGACGCAGCTGTCGGCTTGGGTAAGCAGGCTGTAAAGGCGAAGGATTATGATACCGCCATCAAGTATTTCGAGGAAGCAGCTAATTTGGAGACCGACAACGTGGCTAAGGCTGACGATTATTATCTGATCGCCGTGCTGTTGTTCGAGCAAAACTCTTACTCGAAGGCAAGACAATATTGCTTGAAGGCCGCCGAGACCAACCCCGCTTCGGGCGCTCCTTACCTGCTGATCGGTAAGATGTATGCCTCTACCGCCAAGTCGGTATATCCGGACGACGACGTATTGGCCCGCGCTTCTTATAACGCTGCCATCGACAAGTTCGAGAAGGCGAGACAGATCGACCCGAGCTCGGCTGAGGAGGCCTCTTCCTTGATCTCGTCTTACCGTGCGCACCTTCCTTCTACCGAGGAGATCTTCATGCACCCGGATCTGGAGAAAGGGAAGCCGTTCACCGTTGGTGGCTGGATCGGAGAGACTACAAGGATTCGTTGATGATGGGAAACGACCATTCTCAATGTAAGAATAGGAATATGGGCATAACAACCACTCTCGCGGTGGTTGTTATGCTTCTTTTGTTTTCAGCCTCATGCGGTAAGGAACCTCAGGAGGTGGTGGATGTGACATTCGATCCGGAGAAGGTCTATACGATGAAGGCGAGAGATGTCTCCTCGTTGATCTCGGATTCCGGGATCACCCGGTATCGCCTGAAGGCGAAAGAGTGGGACGTGTTCGGGAAAGCGAAGGAGCCTTATTGGTATTTCCCGGAAGGTATTTATGTGGAGAAGTTTGATACCTTGTTCCAGACAGAGGCGAGTATCGAGGCGGATACCGCCTATTATTTTGAGAAAAAAGGCCTGTGGAAGTTGATCGGGAACGTGGATGTGGAAAGCCTGCAAGGGGAGCGTTTCGAGACTTCCTTATTATATTGGGACCAGAAGGAGGAAAAGGTATATTCCGACAAGTACATCCGTATCGAGCAAGAGGATAAGATCATCACGGGTGTCGGTTTCGAGTCGAACCAGAACATGACTCAGTATAAGATATTTGACTCGCGAGGTGTTTTCCCTGTGAGCGAGACGCGGCCTGATACGGCCCGGGTAGCGCACGCGGATAGCATGGCGGTGGATACCCCGCGGGAGGATCCCGTAAAAAACGATTAGCGTGGGAACATTTACTTGCATATTGATCTCGCTCGCGTTCTCCGCGTTCTTTTCCGGGATGGAGATCGCGTTTGTCTCGTCGAACAAGTTGCGGTATGAGTTAGACAAGAAGGAACGTAGCTTGTCGAGCAAGATATTGGGGCTCTTTTACCGGAATCCGAACCTGTTTATCTCTACCATGCTGGTAGGCAACAATATCGCGCTGGTGGTCTATGGCCTCCAGATGGCGATCGTGCTGGAACCTTTTATCGCTAAGGTGGTGGCCAATGAGGGGATGATCGTCTTTATCCAGTCTGTTATCTCGACGATCCTGATCCTGTTCGCCGGAGAGTTCATTCCCAAGACCCTGTTTAAGCTAAATCCGAACCTGTCGCTTACGATATTCGCTGTTCCCCTGTTTGTCATCTATATCATATTGTATCCGATTTCCCAGTTCGCCTCGTTGCTCTCGTTCGTGCTGCTGAAATGCGCCGGCGTGAAAAACTTAGAGAGCGCTCCCGCAACCTTAGGTAAGGTGGATCTGGATTATTTCATCCAACAGAGCATAGAGGAGGGGACACAGAAGTCGGATATGGATACGGAGGTGAAGATCTTCCAGAACGCGCTCGATTTCTCGAATGTGCGCCTGCGGGATTGTATCGTGCCCCGTACCGAGATCGTCGCTTGCGACACGTCAACCTCTATCGAGGAGCTGCGTTCCCGTTTTATAGAGACCGGTCTGTCCAAGATCTTGGTCTATGAGGAGAATATTGACAATATCATCGGCTATATCCATTCCTCGGAACTGTTCAAGGATCCTGAGGATTGGACCCAGCATATCCGAAGCGTATCGATCGTCCCGGAGACAATGGCGGCGAATAAGTTGATGAAACTGCTGATGCAGGAGAAGAAGAGCATGGCGGTCGTGGTGGATGAATTTGGGGGAACCTCCGGGATCGTGACCTTGGAGGATCTGGTAGAGGAGATTTTCGGGGAGATAGAGGATGAGCACGACACGAGATCATACGTGGCACGGAAGGTGGCTGAGGATGAGTATGTCCTGTCCGGGCGTATGGAGATCGATGCCTTGAACGAGATGTTCGGGTTGGATCTGCCCGAGTCGGATGATTATGTCACGATCGCCGGGTTTATCCTGCATTTCTATCAGAAGTTTCCTAAATTGAACGAGACCGTGCAGATCGATAAGTACTCGTTTAAGATCGTCAAGGTGACGGCCACGAAGATCGAGCTCGTGCGTATGAAGGTGAGCAATTGATAAAAAAAGAAGTTATATGCTGTGTAATTCTCTTTTTTTAATATCTTTGTGCCCTTAAAATGTGAAATAATAAACTTAAAAAAAACAATAAAGATAAATGGCTACGCTGGAAAAAATCAGAAGTAAAGCGGGATTGCTCGTCCTCGTCGTGGGAGTGGCATTGTTCGCTTTTATCATCGGAGATTTCTTGAACTCCGGTTCTACGTATTTTAGGCAGTCCCAAGAGCGGATCGCCGAGATCAATGGAGAGGTCGTGAATATTCAGGATTATCAGGGCCGTATCGATGAGATGGCGGAAATGTACAAGATGCAGACAGGGTCGACCAGCCTGCCGGAAGAGTACATGACGCAGATCCGCCAGTCGGTGTTCGACGCTTTGGTACAGGAGGTCGTGCTGGATGAGGAGACCGCCAAGTTGGGAATGATCGTTAGCCCGGAGGAATTGTTTGATATGGTACAGGGCGAGAATATTTCCCCGATGATCCAACAAATGCCAATGTTCGCGAATCCCCAGACAGGTGCTTTCGATAAAGCCGCTCTGTTGAATTTCTTGAAGCAGATCGAGGTGGAGAATATTGAGAGCTATCCGGCGGATCAACAGGCTCAGCTTCGTCAGGCTCAGAATTTCTGGATGTTCTGGGAGAAGAATATCAAGCGCCAGCGCTTGGAGCAGAAGTATACTACCTTATTAAGTAAGGCCGTATCCGCTAATAATCTTGATGCGAAAGATGCTTTCGACAGCAGCGTGGAGAACTCGGATATAGTTTATGCGATGCAATCGTACGCTACGATCCCGGATTCTACGATCCAGGTGAGCGAGAGCGAGATCGAGAAACTGTATAACCAACGTAAGGAATTGTATAAGCAAAAAGAGTCGAAGGTGATCGATTACGTGGCTGTTGATATTCGCCCGAGTAAAGAGGACTATGATAAGGCGCAGGCTGACATCGAAAGCCTGAAGGAGGAGTTGAAGAATTCAGAGCGTGTAGCTGACGTCGTGAACGAGAACTCGGAGGTTCCCTATGTGGATGCGTTCTTCTCGGAGAAGATGTTGGATCCGGAGATGAAGCAATTTGCCACCACCTCCGAAGTAGGCGCCGTTTATGGCCCGGTGTTTGATAATGATAAGTACCGGATGTTCAAGCTGGTTGATAAGACCCTTGCCCCGGACTCCGTGAAGGTTAGCCATATCATGTTGGCCGGACAGTCAGAGGAGGCTACGAAGGCCTTAGCGGATAGCCTGATGAATGTGCTTAAGGGAGGTGCTGATTTCGCGGAACTGGCGAAAAAGCATTCGGTAGATCAAGCCGCTGAGAATGGAGGTGAGCTGGGCTGGTTTACGGAGGCTACGGCCTTGAGAGGCGTGAACGAGGACTTCAAGAATGCGGTGTTCTCTACTCCGCTGAACGAGGTAACGGTGGTGAAGTCGTTGTATGGAACACACTTGGTGAAAGTTACCGAGAGAACGGCAAACGTGAACAAGTATAAGATTGCTGACATTGATATGACGGTTACTCCAAGCTCGGAGACTTATAGCCAGATTTATAATGAGCTGAATCATTTCGTATCGAATAATAATACGATTGACAAGATCAAGGAAAATGCGAAAGAGGCAGGCTATCAATTAGTGACCGATGCTACGGTTACGAAAGACAACCAATTGTTAGGATCGATCAAGAACTCCCGTCAGGTGATCCGCTGGGCGTTCCAGAATGGGAAAGGCTCCGTTTCAGAGATCTTTGAATGTGAGGATAAGTTCGTTGTCGCAGCCGTTGAAGGAACGCTGCCGGAAGGGTATCGCCCGATGCGTATGGTAGAGGATGGCTTGCGTGCGGAATTGGCCGCCCAGAAGAAGGGGGATCAGATCGTACAGGAGCTGACCGCGAAGAACTTGACTTCCGTGGAGGCATACGCTGGCGCTATGCACGCTTCTGTCGATTCCGTGAAATTCGTGAATTTCTCTACTCGCCGTATCGCGGGTATTGGGGTTGAGCCTAACCTGAACGCGGCTATCACGATGGCTGCCGTAGATCAGGTAAACGCTCCGGTGAAAGGAAATAATGGCGTATATGTGTTTAAGGTGTACGCACGTAATAAGGATAATAAGGAATACAATGAGGCAAGCGAGATCCGGACTATAGATGCTTCGAACGCTTATCGAGTGGGCTTCCAGGCGATCCAGTCCTTGATCAACCATGCCGATATTGAGGATAATCGGATTCGCTTCTATTGATAGCGGGATTTCCGTGAGCGATAAGATCCTCCCCTTTGTCGTCAAGTATATCTTGAGGCAGGAGGGAGGATCTTTTGTTTTGAGAATATTTCTTGTATTTTTGTGCGTCAAGTAATAGATGAATATGGTGGGTAAAAGGCAGTTATTAGGAATGACCCTGGCGGAGTTGGGACAGGTGGCCTCGGAGATGGAGCTTCCTGCGTTCGCCGCTAAGCAGATGGCCGATTGGCTCTATAAAAAGAGAATAACCCGGATCGCGGATATGACCAATATCTCCGTGGCTAAACGGGCCTTGTTGGAGGAGACGTTCGAGATCGGGGCGTATCCTCCTTCCGAGTCTCAGAAGTCGGTGGATGGGACAATCAAGTATCTGTATCCCGCGGGGCCGGGGCGTTTCGTGGAGTCGGTTTATATTCCCACCGACGATCGGGCTACACTTTGTGTCTCTTCACAAGTGGGGTGCAAGATGAATTGCCTGTTTTGCATGACCGGGAAACAGGGATTTTCCGCCAATCTGACCGCGAGCCAGATCTTGAACCAGATTCAATCCTTGCCGGAGAGCCAATCGCTGACGAATATCGTTTTTATGGGAATGGGAGAGCCCTTGGATAATGTGGATGAGCTGTTTAAGGTCTTGGAGATCCTGACGGCTCCTTATGGATATGGGTGGAGCCCCAAACGTATTACGGTGTCGACCATCGGAGTGATGAAAGGCTTACGCCATTTCTTGGATGAGAGCGAGTGTCACTTGGCTGTCAGCCTCCATTCTCCTTATCCGGAGGAACGCCTATCGTTGATGCCGGTGGAAAAGGTTTTTCCGGCCAAGTCTGTGATTGATCTGATCCGGAGATATGATTTTTCCCATCAGCGCAGGGTCTCTTTTGAATATATTGTCTTTAAAGACTTGAACGATAGCCTGCGTCATGCCGATGCGTTGTGCGAGTTGCTGAAGGGGATCGATTGTCGTGTGAATCTGATTCGTTTTCATGCGATACCGAATGTTCCGTTGCGCTCCTCAGACTTGCCTCAGATGGAGCGATTCCGGGATCGTTTGAACGCGAAGGGAGTCGTGTGTACGATCCGGGCATCGAGGGGAGAGGACATTTTCGCCGCATGCGGAATGCTTTCTACAGCTAAAAATAGTACATTTGTAAAACCATAATAAAATACAAGGAAGATGAGAACTCGTTTTTTCGCCATTGGAATGTTGCTGCTGTTGGCTGTGCTGGGAGCTTGTAACTCTGGCTCTGTCTTGCTCACGCAGGCCACAGGTTTCGCCTACGAGATTGTCGTGGTGATGGATCAGCGGCAATGGGAAGGAGCCGCCGGACAGGCACTTAAGGCTGAATTGACCTCAGATGTGCCCGGGCTACCGCAGTCGGAACCTTCATTGCAAGTGACATACGTACAGCCGGATGTCTTCTCGGGTATGTTGAGGTATGTAAGAAATGTGCTGATCGTCAAGATCGATCCCGCTATCTATACGAAGGCTTCATTGAGCTATGAGCATAATGTTTGGGCGAACAACCAGGTAGTGATGACTTTGAATGCCCCGGATACGACCTCCATTATAGAGCATGTAAAGGAGCATCCTACGGTTGTGGTGGACTTCTTCGTGAAAGCGGAGCTGGATCGGGCGCAATCGCAGTTGAAGGAGGAGTACAGTTCGGTCGTCATGGATACCTTACGTGGCATGATGGACGTGGAACTGAACGCTCCGGCTAAGCTAACCTATTATAAGTGTGGAAAGGATTTTTTCTGGGCTTCTAACAACGCGAATACGGGTCGTATGGATTTGATCGTTTATACTTTCCCTTATACGGATCCGAACACGTTTACGTCTGAATATTTAGTCGCTAAACGAGACTCCGTGTTGAAAGAAAACTTGCCTGGTTCATTCCCCGGGTCGTATATGCAGACGGAGAGCCGTGCGGGAGTCTCTTATACTCCAATAACGTTGAATGATAAATATTGCGGCGTGATGCGTGGCCTATGGCGTGTGGAAGGGGATATGATGGGTGGTCCGTTCGTGAGCCATACCCGTTTGGATGAGAAGAATAATCGGGTTGTGGTCGCGGAAGGGTTCGTGTATGCCCCGGAGACCGATAAACGGAATTATATACGCCGGATGGAGGCGGCTTTGTACACTCTGCGCCTGCCGGGGGAGTTCGGGCAGGCAACTGATGGGAAGTCGGATGTTCCTGAGGATAAGAAGTAAACAAGAACGAAAAATATGGAAGAACGATTGATTAGGGTGGGTATTACCCACGGAGATATAAATGGCATCGGATATGAGGTCATTCTCAAGACATTTTCGGATAGCCGGGTGTCTGAACTTTGTACGCCGATCATCTATGGATCATCCAAGATCGCCGCTTATCATCGGAAGGCTCTGGATTTGCCCCCCTTGAACATGAATATCATCTCACGTGCCGAGGATGCCGGCGTGAATCGGGTGAATATTATTAATTGCGTAGATGATGACGCGAAAGTAGAGTTCTCTAAGTCTACGTCTATCGCGGGTGAGTCTGCGTTTAAGGCCTTGGAGACCGCGGTGGAGGATATGAAGCGAGGGGTGGTAGATGTCCTGCTTACCGCTCCTATCAACAAGCATAATATCCAGAATGAGCATTTCCATTTCCCCGGACATACGGAGTATTTGGAGAAAAATTTCGGGACAGCGGAGAAGAAAGCCTTGATGATATTGATGAAAGGCGACTTGCGTGTAGCGTTAGTGACTGGGCATATTCCTCTTTCGCAGGTAGCCTCCTCTATCAAGACAGGCGATATTGTTAGCAAATTATTGGTGTTCAACCGCTCTTTGAAGCAGGATTTCGGTATCGTGAAGCCACGTATCGCCGTACTCTCCCTGAATCCTCATGCAGGAGATGAGGGACTCCTCGGTACGGAGGAGGAGACAATCATACGCCCGGCGATGCAAGAGGCGGAGAAGAAGGGCGTTCTTTCGTTTGGACCTTATGCGGCAGATGGCTTTTTCGGCGCTCGCTTATATGATAAGTTCGATGGCGTGCTCGCGATGTATCACGATCAAGGGTTGGCGCCTTTCAAGGCGTTAGCGATGGACGACGGGGTGAATTATACGGCAGGGCTTCCGGTCGTGCGAACCTCTCCGGCTCATGGCACCGCTTACGACATCGCCGGGCAGAATATCGCTTCCGAGGAGTCGTTCAGGCAGGCGCTATATACGGCGTTAGACATCTTCCGGAATCGCCAGCGCTATCGCGAGGCAACCTCTAATCCCTTGCGTAAGCAATATTTCGAGAAGGGCGGGGACAACGAGAAACTGGATTTGACCAAGGAAGAGGAGGCTGGAGATTTGTAGCCTTACGCCCTGTTTCGATAAATACCTGAAAAGTCATGTTAATAACGAAGACGCGTTATTGACATGACTTTTTTGTTTAAAGCTGAGGACGCTTTTTGTCACTAAACTTTTCAGAAAGGAAAAGTTTACGTAAGTTTGCGCTTTAAAAAACGGAAAGTCGATTATGTTTAAGGATAAAACGATAGTTTATACATCGGGAACGTTCGACATGTTCCATTATAATCACCTGCGAATGATTAATTACGCCCGTAGCTTGGCCGACATATTGATCGTGGGGGTTAGCACGGACGAGTTGGTTTCCTCGTATAAGGCGAAACCGATCATCCCGTTTCATGAACGTTTGCAAATCATTGAGGCGCTGAAGACACCTGATATTGTCATCCCGCAACACTCGCTGGATCATACGGAAATCGTTAAGAAGTTAAATATTGACGCGTTCGTGGTGGGAGACGATTGGTATGGTAAGTATGATTATCTGAAAGACTTGGGCGTACAGGTGTTTTACTTCCCGTATGGGACTGGGGTCTCGTCATCGAACTTGAAAAAGACCATACATGATTCGTATGAGGCAAACCTGACCAGCCAGCGTCAGGCCAAACCGGAAACGGTGAAAGGCTTCTCGGTTAAATAAAGAGAAATCAGATGAATAAGCTTATATTGATTACTGGCGGGACGAAAGGCATCGGGAAGGCTGTCGCTTCTTGCTTAGGAAGGGCGGGATATGACCTGATCCTGACTTACGCCGCGGATACCGATACGGCTGAATCGACCCGGCGGGAGCTGATGGCTCTTGGGGGCGGGGAGGTCTTCCTTTTGAAGGCTGACATATCGAGGCGGGAGACGATCGGCCTAATCGCCTCTTTCTTGGAGGAAAAAGACTTCCGGCTGGACGGCTTGGTGTTGAATGCCGGGCTGACTTGCCGCGATCCTTTCGAGAAGTTGGAGCTCGAAGACTGGGAACGCGTGTTCTTCGCTAATGTCCATTTCCCCGTATTTTTGTTGCGACAGATCATCGGGCGTATAAAACCTGGGGGGAGTGTCGTGTTTACAGGCTCCTTGATGGGGATACAGCCGCACTCCGTGTCGTTGGCTTATGGCGTGACGAAGAGCGCGGTGCACGCCCTGGTGAAGAACTTGGTTAAGTTCTTGGTGCCTTATGAGTTGAGGGTCAATGCCGTGGCTCCGGGTTTCGTGGATACGGAGTGGCAGAAGACAAAACCGGCCGAGATCCGCCGGAATATAGAGAATAAGGTCTCTTTAGGCCGCTTCTGCGATCCCGATGAGTTGGCGGAAGTATATAAGATGTTGATTGAGAATAGGTATTTTAATGGCGAGGTAGTCGTAGTGGATGGAGGCTACTCGTATAAATAAGGAACAAATGAGTGAGTTGGATAAGGAGTATGAGGCTTCCTTGAAATCAATAGAGACGGAGAACAAGATCGACCGGATTTTCTATCGCCCGATAGGATTCCGCATCGCCCGTATGCTGCGCGGCACGGGGATCACCCCGAATATGGTCACGGTGGTCTCCATTTTCGTGGGAGCCGCCGTCGGATTCATGTTTTACCATAACGACCTGACCTATAATATTTGTGGTATTCTCTTGCTGGTCTGCGCGAACATCCTGGATTGCGTGGACGGGCAATTGGCCCGCCTGACAGGGATCAAGTCGGCGATAGGCCGTATCCTGGATGGCTTTGCGGGCGATATTTGGTTCGCCTCGATTTACATCGGGTTCGCGCTACGCTTGTCGAATGAATATGGAACAAGTTGGTTCTTCGCCTTGGCGGTCCTCTCCGGCCTGTCTCACCTGATGCAGGCGAATATAACCGATTATTACAAGACACTCCATCTCTATTTTATCAGTAAGGATAAGGGCGCCGAGTTCCAGTCGCTTGAGCAGGTGGACGCGAAGCATAAGGAGATGAAGTACGGCATTAACAAGTTCTTCTATTTCCTGTACCGTTGGTACACGATGTTGCAGGTGAAGGCTACCCCTTCCTTGCAGCGTATGCTGCGGACGCTGCATACGAGATACGGGGATGATATACCCGAGGATATACGTCTGGATTTCAGGAAGAAGAGCAAGCGTCTGATGCCTTATATCGACTTGTTGACGTTCAACGGCCGGACGATGATCATGTTCTTGATCGTCCTGACAGGCCAGGTGTGGGCCTATTACCTATATGAGATCCTTGTGCTGAATACCGTTCTCGTGGTGATCTTGAGGAAACACGAGAAGATGTGCGCCTCGTTTTTAGGATGACCATGAAGAAGACCGTAATCGACATCCATGACTTGCGGGAAATGTCACCGTGGTTTCGCGGAATCTTGGGATCTTTCTTGGGAAAGTCGCTGATCAAGCTCTTGAGGGTAGACAAGGTCAATAAGGTGCACGCAAGGAACTGCCATCTGCGTGGGGCCGAGTTCACTTCCGCCTTGCTGAGGGATCCATATATCGACCTCCGGTATGAGATACATAATAAGGAGCTGCTGGAGCGTTTGCCGGAAGGCGCTTTCGTGACGGTCTCCAACCATCCGATAGGCTCGCTGGACGGTATCATATTGATCGACATCTTCGCGTCTCGCCGACCCGACTTTAAGGTGATGGTGAATGGGATCCTCTCGAAAATAGGGGCGATGGAGGATAATTTCATCTCTGTTGTGCCGGACTCGCACAAGCGCGGCGCGAATCCCGCGAACATCAATGGCGTGCGCCTTTCGCTGCAACACCTGAAGGAAGGGCATCCGATCGGCTTTTTCCCGGCGGGCGCCATCTCTTTCTATAATAAGGAGGCGGGGCAAGTGCGCGACCTCTCGTGGACACATAGCGTGATCCGCCTGATACGCAAGGCGAAGGTTCCCGTCTATCCGGTCTATTTCGATTTCCTGAACACACGCTTCTTCTACTGGTTAGGCAATATCTGCTGGCAGATACGCACCTTGCGTATCCCTTCGGAGGTATTCAATAAGCGGGGGAGGAAGGTGGATGTGTATATCGGGGAGCCGATCTCTCCGGAAGAGATAGCCTCTATCCCGGACGACGAGGCGCTGGCCGAGTTCTTGTATGGTCGTACGTATGGGGCTAAAAAGTGAGCTTCTGCCGATAGATTCCCCTATCCGATGATGGTGGTTTGGATTAAGATTTGTAATTTTGGCAGGAAACTGAAATTTTTACAGATAAACGCGGAATATAGATGAAGGCTGATGTACAACAAATAAAGCAGCGTTTCGGGATTATAGGCAATAATCCCGGATTGAACCGGGCGATAGACGTGGCGCTCCAGGTGGCTCCCACGGATCTTGCCGTCCTGATCACGGGTGAGAGTGGCGTCGGCAAGGAGACTTTTCCCCAGATCATTCACCAGAACAGCCAGCGTAAGCATGGGCAATATATCGCTGTCAACTGCGGGGCTATCCCGGAGGGAACTATCGACTCTGAGCTTTTCGGGCATGAGAAAGGCTCCTTTACGGGCGCTTTGGCGGATCGGAAGGGCTATTTTGAGGTGGCCGACGGAGGAACGATCTTCTTGGATGAGGTAGGCGAGCTCCCTACCCCTACGCAAGCCCGCCTGCTTCGGGTGTTGGAGACGGGCGAGTTCATCAAGGTGGGCTCCTCGAAGGTGCAGAAGACGAACGTCCGCATCGTGGCGGCCACGAACGTCAACTTGGTACAGGCTGTCTCTGAGGGGAAATTCCGGGAAGACCTGTATTATCGCCTGAACACCGTACCTATCCAGATACCGCCTTTGCGTGAGCGCGCGGAGGACATTATCCTGTTGTTCCGGAAATTCGCGAGCGATTGCGCGGAGAAGTACCGGATGCCGCCTATCCGTTTGGATGAGGAGGCACGCCAGTTGTTGCTCTCGTATCGCTGGCCGGGTAATGTGCGCGAGCTGAAGAATATCACGGAGCGCATCTCGGTCATCGAGGAGAAGCGGGACATCACCGCGGATGTGCTGCGGATATACCTGCCTAACCTGAGCGTGGAGAAATACCCGGTCTTGCTGAGGCAAGAGCATGAACAGAAGATTTTCAATAATGAACGGGAGATCCTGTATCAGGTCTTGTTCGATATGCGGAAAGACGTGAACGAGCTGAAGAAACTGGTTCACGACATCATGGGGGGGAATGTCCCAGTCTCGGCCATGCCCGACGAGCCCTCATACCCTCATCCGATCCAAGCCGCTCCCGTCCACTCCATGCGTTCCTCCATCCAGGACGCGGAAGATGTGGAGGAAGAGGCCTTGTCGCTGGAAGAGGTGGAGAAAGAGATGATCCGCAAGGCCTTGGAGCGGCATAACGGGCGTCGCAAGAACGCCGCCGCCGACCTGAAAATATCGGAACGTACCCTCTATCGGAAGATCAAGGAATATCATTTGGAATGACCTATGCGAGTTAAGTTTGTCAATATACGTTTGTCCGCGATCCGCTGGGCGCTGTTTTCCTGCCTGGCCGCCGTACTGGTGGCCTGCTCCATCTCCTATAAATTTAACGGGGCCTCGATTGATTACACGAAGATCAAGTCGATCACGATACGCGACTTCACGAATCAGGCACCTTATGTGAACCCGACCTTGGCTCCGCAGTTCACCGAGGAGCTGAAGGATATCTATATCCGGCAGACGCGTCTGGAAATGGCACCCGCTAACGGCGACTTGGAGTTGGAAGGGGAGGTCACCGGTTACGACTTCGCCCCGATGGCGGTGAAGGAAGACGCCATCGCCTCCCAGACACGCTTGACAGTCACGATCCGGGTCCGTTACTATAACCGGGTGAATCCGGATGAGGATTTCGAGCAATCCTTCTCCGCGTATAGGGAGTTCGACAGCAACATGATGCCTCAACAGGTGGAGGGTTCCTTGTGCGAGGAGATCATTGAGGAGATCGTTGATCAGATTTATAACGCTACGGTCGCTAACTGGTAGAGATGAACGTTGAGGATTTATACCGTTTGGCGAGTGATCCCTCGGCCTTGGGCGCGGATACCCTGCCCGAGTTGCGTCGGCTTGTCGCGGATTATCCTTATTTCCAGCTCGCGATCCTGCTTTATCTGAAAAATCTGGCGGTCGTGGGAGATCCGGATTTCCAAAAGGAATTGATGCGTGAGGCCATACTTCTCCCGGACCGGAAGAAGCTGTTCCGGTTCATAGAGGGGGATAAATATGGATTGAGATCACATGCGGAGGAAAAGCCTGTATCCGATGTGCGGGATTCGTTTTCCATCATTGAGACGTTCCTTTCCGGGCATGGGGAAGACCTCGGTGAAGGCGAGAGGAACCCGTTATTGTTTCAACCCTCCGTCTCGTCTGATTATATGTCATGGTCGCTCGCTCGGGAGGCGAATCCTTCGGAAGAGCCGGTAGAGAGGAGCAAGTTTAAGCATCAGGATCTGATCGACTCTTTTTTGCGGAACGAGCGTGAACGGGTCACCGGCGCAGGGCTTCCGGCACGGGAGTCCGGTAGCTCTGAGGTACAGCCTGACCCGGTCGATCCGATAGACGATGAGCCTTCGAGATCATTGGAGGATTCCTGCTTGACGGAGACGCTGGCGAGAATTTATATTAAACAGCGGCGATATGATAAGGCGTTGCAAATTATTAAAAACTTGAGCTTGAAATATCCGGAAAAAAATATTTACTTTGCAGACCAAATCAGGTTTTTGGAAAAATTGATTATTAACACTAAAAAATAAAATTGAGATGTACGTATTTATTTCTATCTTGATCCTGATAGCCGCGATCTTGCTGATCTTGATCGTGTTGATCCAGAATTCCAAAGGAGGTGGCTTGGCTGCGGGATTTTCTTCCTCTAACCAAATCATGGGTGTGCGCAAGACCACGGATTTCTTGGAGAAAGCTACTTGGACATTGGCCGGTACGGTTGTCGTGCTGAGTATCGTGATCACGGCGTTTATTCCCAAGGCGGATGAGGGCGCACGGTCGGAGATCAGGCAGCAGGTGAACGAGGCCGTAGCTATTGATCCGAACACGATCGCTCCTGACTTCGGGACGGCTCAGCAAGCGGAGGCTCCCACGGAGAACGCTCCCGAGGCGGCTTCCAACGAGAAGACGAACTAAGAGATTTTTCTTGAATGAGATAGGGAAGGATGTATCGCATGGTACATCCTTTTTTTGTGCCTGTTCGCGTCCGTGTTCACTCCGGTATGTGTCGATGAGGGAATAGATCCCTTAGATTAGGCGGGTGGGATATTCTTTTTATCTTTGCCCCGTGGTTTAAACAAGGTAAAGAATAAAAGAATATGGGCGTATTGCATTTTGAGGGATTGCTGATCGGGATCGTGACCTTCTTGGTCATTGGTCTGTTTCATCCGATAGTCGTGAAAGCGGAGTATTACTGGGGCACTAAATGTTGGTGGCTGTTCTTGGTGATGGGGATTGTCGGCACGCTCCTTTCTCTATGGGTGGATAGCCTCTTTATATCGGCTATTTGCGGCGTGTTCGCCTTCTCTTCGCTTTGGTCGATCAAGGAGGTGTTCGAGCAGGAGGAACGCGTCAAGAAAGGCTGGTTTCCCCGGAATCCGGCACGGCGTTATCCTTGGGATGAGTAAGGCGGCAGAGGCTTGATATAGCAGAGGGGATATGCGTGAGCGTATCCCCTTTTTCGTGGAGATCCCACCTTGCTTTCGCCCGTATATGAATGAGATTGCCTGAATAGAAAAAGGGGAACCAAATGGTTCCCCTTTCTTGTTGGAGCGGAAGACGGGACTCAAACCCGCGACCCTCAGCTTGGAAGGCTAATGCTCTATCAACTGAGCTACTTCCGCATGATAAACGCTCTCAAGAAAGTAGGTGGGCAGTGATGGATTCGAACCACCGAAGGCGTAAGCCAGCTGAGTTACAGTCAGCCCCATTTGGCCACTCTGGTAACTGCCCCCTTTTTCTTAATTGCAGTGCAAAGGTACGATTTATTTTGAAACACGCAAGCCTTTACGCCGAAAAATTCACCATTTTTATCGCGGTGACGGCGGCTTCGTCTCCCTTGTTGCCATATCGTCCGCCGGCCCGATCCTCGGATTGCTGCATGGTGTCGGTGGTCAACAGCCCGAAGATGAAGGGAATGTCGTACATCAGGTTCAATTCCGTGATGCCTTGCGTGACACCGGAGCACACATAGTCGAAATGGGGAGTATCCCCTCTCACCACGCATCCCAATACGATGATCGCGTCCAATTCCTTGGTCTCGGCGAGCCGCTTGGCGCCGAAGGTAAGCTCAAAGCTGCCCGGTACCCGTTTTACCACGATGTTCTCCGGTTTCACCCCGTGCCGTTCGAGCGTGTCGCAAGCCCCTTCCAGCAACTTCTCGGTGATGTTCCTGTTCCACTCCGCCACCACGATGCCGATATTCATGTCGGAGGCGTCAGGCACGCTGTTGAAGTCGTACTCGGATAAATTTTGATAAGCTGTAGCCATACTTGTATCATTTAAATAAAAGAGGATGCCTTGTTTGACCGAGACATCCTCCCTTTACGTGAATTTATATTCTCCCTTGTCATTATTTCCCTGCGGAGGCGCGAGCGATATACTTATCGATGTCTGATGCCTCCATAGAAGCGTAATACTTCTCCTTGATCGAGGTGTAGGCCTTCACCGCCTTGTCGTACTCTTTCAGGCTCTCGTAGGCGATACCTGCCTTTTTCAGGTAGATCGGGCTGATCACCTCATTGTCCGCCTCCTTGGCTGCCTTCTCGAAGTAGCTTACGCCCTCCTGTACGTTCCCCATGTTCACGAGGCAGTCGCCGATCAGTCCCGTGATGGAAGGAGAGATCATCTGATCCTTGCCGTCGAACGATTTCAGCAGCTCGATGGCCTTTTGCGTGTCGCCCAGCTTGTAGTGGCAGATGCCCGCGTAGGCCTTCGCCAAGTTGCCGGCGTCAGTGTGGCCATATTGGTCGATGATCGCCTCGAATCCCTCGAAATCAGCCCCGTTCCCGTTGAGCGCCAACGCGAAGGAATCTCTCGCGAAATATTGCTCACCTTTGAACATGGCCGCGGCGGCTTTCTTCTCTTGGGGGATCAGATAGCCGTGCTTGATCCCTAAGACGGCTCCAACAATGAGCGCGAGGGCTACGATTCCGTAAATGATCTTCTTTGAATTGTTCTCGATGAATAGCTCCGATCTGGAGACGAGCTCTTCTACTTCTAACTCCTTGTTGGTTTCCTTTCCTTTAGTCGCCATAATGTTATTATCGTTATTTTATTAATTTTTCAGTTTGACCGGCCACTTGGCTCAGTGGCTGGTGGTTCAAGGCGCAAAAGTAGTTTTTTTTACTGAGATAATCTATACGTAGAAGTATATTTTTTAAATTTGTGCGATTATTACGTAACACGGTGTTGGATGATACTCAAGAAACTTACGATCCTCAATTATAAGAACATCCCTCAGTGCGAGACCTCTTTCTCCCCTAAGATGAATTGTTTTTTCGGGAACAACGGCATGGGGAAGACGAACCTGCTCGACGCCATTCATTATCTTTCTTTCTGCAAGAGCCATGTCAATACGCCTGACAGCCAGATCATACGCGACGGGCAGGAGCTTTGCGTGGCGCAGGGACTTTACGATTACGAGGGGCGCGAGGAGGAGATCTTCTGCGCCATACGCCGCCGTCAGCGGAAGCAATTCAAGCGTAACAAGAAGGAGTATGAGCGCTTGTCGGAGCATATCGGCCTCCTGCCGCTCGTCATGGTGTCGCCCGCCGACTCGGAGCTGATCCGGGGTGGGAGCGAGGAGCGCCGCCGGTTCATGGATCTGATCATCTCCCAGCAAGACAGGTCGTACCTGAATGCCTTGATCCAGTACAACAGGGCGCTGTCGCAACGGAACTCCTTGCTGAAGGCTCCCGGTTCCGACGCGTCCCTTTTCGAGGTGATCGAGATGCAGCTGGCGATGTTCGGGAAAACCTTGCACGAGAAACGGGCGATACTTGTCGGTGATTTCGTGAAAACGTTCCAACGTTTTTTCAGCTTGATCTGTGGCCCGGGCGAGGAGGTGGGGCTGCGTTATATCTCGCAGCTGGAGGAGGCCGAATTGGGCGAGAGCCTGGCGGCGAACCGGGAGCGCGACCGGATCCTGGGATATACCTCCTGTGGCGTGCATAAGGACGAGCTGGAGATGACGCTCGCCGGCCACTTGATCCGTCGGGTGGGCTCGCAGGGACAGAACAAGACTTACCTGATCGCCTTGAAGCTCGCGCAGTTCGCGTTTCTTCGCGAGCGTGGGCAGACCACTCCGATCCTGCTGCTCGACGATATTTTCGATAAGCTCGACGCTGACCGGGTGGCGCGGATCATCCGGTTAGTGAGCGAGGAGGGATTCGGGCAGATTTTCATCACGGATACGAACCGGAAATACCTGGACGAGATCTTGGAGGCGGTGAACAACGAGTATGCCTTGTTCCGGGTGGAACGGGGTGAGGTGCAGCCTTTGCGGAAGGAGGGCCAGGCATGAAACGGCGGAACGCGCAGATGCTGGGGGAGGTGCTCCGGGATTTCTTCGAGGATAATACCGAGCTGTACGAGAAGATGATGGAGATCCGCGTGAAACGGGCGTGGGGGGAGATCTTAGGCCCCGCGATACAGGGATATACCCGCAACTTGTTCGTGCGCGACAAGGTGTTGCACGTGTCGCTCACCTCGTCTGTTCTCCGTAGCGAGCTGTCGCTTTGCCGCGAGCGGTTGGTGAAGAGCTTGAATGATTATGCCGGATCGACGGTGATCACGGAGATTGTCTTTCATTAGAAGCAACCTGTATCCGTGATCAGATGATCCATTTTCCGGTCGAAAGGCTCGGTCGGGATGTGGGGAAATAGCTGGAAGCCGAAGCAGATCCCGATAGCGGGAGCCTTAATCGTGGCCAGCAGGCGGTCGTAATAGCCGCGTCCCCGCCCTAAACGGTTCCTGTCAGTGTCGAATGCCACCCCGGGCACGATGATCATGTCTATCTCCTCTTTCGGCGGCTCCACGCCATCGGCCTTGGGTTCCAAGATGCCGAACGGCCCGGGCCGGAGGGATTCTTCCCCTTCGTAGAGCAGCAGACGAAGGTCGTCGCCCACCACCAAAGGCAAAAGCAATCTCTTTTCCTTGTACCACCGCTCGATGAACGGGGCGGTTTGCACCTCTCCCGGCAACGCGTGATAGAGGGCTACACAACGGGCAGAGCGGAAGAGGTCTGTTTCCTCTACCGCCGCCAGTATCTTCTCTGACCGCTTGGCCAGCTCTGTGCCCGTATACGTTCTTTTCCGCGCGGCTACCTCTTGGCGCAAGGCCTGTTTTTCTTGGCGTTTATCCATTTCCCCTCCTTTCCTTTACTGAGTGACCGGTACTGATTTTCCCTCTTTCAGGATCTCGATCGCGCGCAGCAGCGTCGTGTCGTCTTTCAGGAAGATCGGATAGAATCCCTCCTCGTCGAAGAAGTTGCGTACGATGTAGGCCTGCAATTGGTTCTCGATCAGGCTCGCCGATATATTGATGAGCGTAGGACGCCGCTTGATACCTTTGCTTGCCGCGAAATCCACGAACTCGGAGAGCAGCGGTTGCTGGCGCAAGTAAGCGTACAATTCCTCCCATGTCTTGAAGGAACTGAGCTTGTCTTGGTGCCGATCCGAGTATTCGAGTGTAAACAGGTAAAGCACGCCACTGTTGATCACGTTCGAGAAATATGAGGTGATGCCGCTGGTGTCCCTCGGGATGAAGATGTCGGGCATGATACCTCCTCCTCCATAGACGGTACGCCCGCCCACGGTCTGGTATTTCAAGGAGTCATCCATCTTGATGCTGTCCGCTGAGTCGAATTCCCCATGCATATAGCGGTTATAGATGTCTTGGTCGTAGTCGTCGGTATTTCCCAGCTCATATTTTTTCTGGATGCAACGTCCGGACGGGGTGTAGTAGCGGGCGATGGTAAGGCGCATCTCGGAGCCGTCGTTCAACGCGAGCTGGGTCTGTACCAAACCTTTGCCGTACGTACGTCGGCCGATGATCGTCCCGCGGTCGTTGTCCTGGATCGCCCCCGAGAATATCTCGCTGGCGGAGGCGGAGATCTCGTCGGTCAGCACCACGATCGGCGCCTCCTTGCAGGTCCCTGTGCCATTGGCATAGACATCGGCGCGGGGGAATGATTTCCCTTCCGTGTAAACGATCAGCCGTCCTTCAGGCATGAACTCGTTAATCATGTTGATGGCGGCGTCCATATAGCCTCCGGTGTTTCCACGCAGGTCGATCACGAACGACTGGCACCGCTCCTGTTTCAACTTGGCGATCGCCGTGATGAACTCGTTGTAGGTGTTGCGGCCGAACTTGCTTACCTTGATGTAGCCGATGCCCGGCGCTGCCACGTAGGATACGTCCACCGAATGTACGGGCACGTCACCTCGTGTGACGTCGAAGTACAGGAGCTTGGGAGAGTCGCCCCGTTGCACGCCTAATTTCACCGTGCTGTTTTTCTCGCCGCGGAGCGTCTTCATGATCTCGGTCTGGCTCTTTTTCTGCCCGGAGAATACGGAGTCGTTGATCGTGATGATCCGGTCGAAGGGCAATAGTCCGGCCTTCTCGGCGGGGCCTCCGCTGATGACGCTGATGACCAGGATCGTATCGGTTTGCATATTGAAGGATACGCCTATTCCGCTGAAGGATCCCTCTAACTCCTCGTTCACTTGGGATACCTCTTCCGCCGGGATATAGACGGAGTGAGGGTCCAGCTCACTGAAAATCTTAGGGATCGTCCCTTCCACCAATTGAGCCATGTTTACCGTGTCCACGTATTGCTCGTCAATGATGTCTAACACGGCGTTTATCTTGTTCCCGCTTGTGTAAGCCCGGCGTTTACCCTGATCGCTGATCGATCGGTAATGGTTCCCGATGAAGATCCCGAAAGCGATGCTGGTCGCGATGATGACCGGAAGCCAGATCGTCAGCTTCTTGTTCTTATCCATAAAAACGTGTTTTATTTATTCGTTCAAATCTATGAAATCCACCTCGATACCGGCTCTTCTCAGCAGCTCGCAGCCGTCGTTTATCCGGTAATTCTCCGAGTAGACGACCCGCTTTATCCCGGATTGTATGATTAATTTAGCGCATTCGATGCAAGGAGAGGTGGTGACGTAGATCGTCGCTCCCTTGCTGCTGTTGGCGGAGGCCGCGATCTTCGTGATCGCGTTGGCTTCCGCGTGCAGCACATAGGGCTTGGTGACGTTGTTCTCGTCTTCGCAAATATTCTCGAAACCGGCGGGTGTCCCGTTATAGCCGTCGGAGATAATCATCTTGTCCTTGACCAATAAGGCTCCTACCTGACGTCGTTTACAGTACGAGTTCTCGGCCCATATAGCGGCCATTCGCAGGTAGCGCTTGTCTAATTCGTGCTGTTTCTCTGTCTTTTCGCACATTTGTTAACTCTTTTTGTATGAATGCAATCGCGAAAGTAGTGATTATTTGGGTTTGCCGGGTTTGTTGCCCGGCAATTTCTTATTTCTTGATGCCGTTTCGGATCAGGAGCGCGTCGATTGTCGGCTCTTGACCGCGGAAACGCTTGTAGAGCACGTCCGGATCCTCGGTGCCGCCCTTGGTCAGGATATTGTCGTGGAACGATCTCGCTACCTCCTGATTGAAGATACCTTTCGCCTTGAATACGGAGAACGCGTCAGCGTCGAGCACCTCGGCCCATTTATATCCGTAGTACCCGGCGGCGTATCCTCCGGAGAATATATGGCCGAACTGAGTGCTCATCAAGGCTTCCGGTACCTCCGGAACAGTGACGGTCTGGCTCCAAGCCTTTTTCTCGAACTCGTTCACGTCTCCCCCGAATGGCTGCTCCAACGTATGCCATGCCATGTCTAAGAAGCCGAAGCTCAACTGGCGGCAGCAAAGGTATCCGGCGTTGAAGTTCGCTGCGTCAGTTAATTTTCGCACCATATCCTGCGGGATCTTCTCACCTGTCTGGTAGTGGATGGCTATCTGATCGAGGAACTCTTTCTCTGTCAGCCAGTTCTCCATGATCTGAGAGGGCAGTTCCACGAAATCCCGATAGACATTGGTGCCGGTGAGGCTGGCGTAAGTCCCTTGGGCGAACATCCCGTGCAAGGAATGCCCGAACTCATGCAGCAAGGTCTCCACCTCGTCGAATGTCAAGAGGGAGGGCTTCGTCTCGGTAGGACGCGTGAAGTTCATCACGATAAAGATCTGCGGGCGATGATCCTTCCCGTCCTTATCCGTGTATTGCGACGTGAGGTTGTTCATCCACGCTCCGGACTGTTTCCCGTCGCGAGGGAAGAAGTCGGTATAGAGGATAGCCAGGAACTTGCCTTCGGCGTCGTAGACCTCGTAGGCCTCCACTTCCGGATGGTATACCGGGATCTTGTCGTTTTTCTTGAACGTGATCCCATATAGCTGGGTAGCGAGCCCGAACACCCCTTTGCGCACGTTGTTCAACTCGAAATACGGGCGAGTCATCTCGTCGTTGATCTTGAAGCGGATATTTTTCAGTTTCTCCGAGTAATAGTTCCAGTCCCAAGGCATGACGGTGATGTCTTCTTTCTCCGTGCCTAAGGCGAATCCCTCCACGGCGTTGTACTCGTTGATCGCCACAGGCTTATAGGCCTCTAATAACTGGTTGAGGAGGCGATAGACGTTCTCGGGCTTCTTGGCCATCGTATGTTTCAGCGCATATTCGGCATAGTTGTTGAATCCCATTAGCCGGGCGATCTCCAACCGGATGTTCACGATCCGCCTGACGATCTCTTTGTTGTCGAACTCATCGCCTTTGTCCCCGATACTCATGTAAGCCCGATACATACGCTCCCTCAAGTCGCGGCGATCGGCATAACGCATGAAAGGTACGTAGCTGGGGGCAGACAGGTTGAATAACCACCCGGATTTCCCTTTGCTCTTCGCGAGTGTGGCAGCCGCTTCGCGGGCGCTCTCGGGGAGCCCCGCTAATTCATCCTCGTCGGTGATCAGCAGCTCGAAACGGTTCTTGTCTTTCAACGCATTTTGATCGAATTGCAGGGTCAGGGTACTTAGTTCCGTGCTGAGCTCGCGATATTTGGCCTTGTCTTTCTCGTCCAAGGTCGCTCCCTGAGCCTTGAACGCCTCGTAAGCGTTCTCCAACAGCTTGGAGTCTTCCAAGGAGAGGTTCAAGCGGTCTTTTTGGTCGTAGATCGCTTTAACCCGGGCGAACAGTTTATCGTTCAGATAGATGTTATTGCTCGACTCCGCGAGTTTGGGTGATATGCGTTGTGAGATCTCCATCATCTCGTCGTTGGCATCCGCGCTTAATACGTTGAAGAATACGGAGGCGACCTTGTCTAACAGCCGGCCGCTACGTTCCATCGCCACGATCGTGTTCTCGAACGTGGGGGCTTCCGGGTTGTTGGCGATCGTGTTTATCTCTTTTTCTAATTGCTTGATACCCTCATCGAAGGCAGGCTCGTAATGCTCTATCTTGATCTTGTCGAACGGAGGTGTCTCAAATGGGGTCTTGTATTTCCCTAAAAAGGGATTATTAGCCGCTTGTGTCATTTGCATCGTGCTTAATAGAATTACTAAATTGTATAATAACTTTTTCATATCAAAAAATTTCCCCAAAGGTAGGTATTTTGAGAAATACAAAGATTATCGTCATGTTTTTTTATGTTTTGATAGGTTTCGTATAAGAAATAGAACATATCCCGGCTGTTTTCGCTGACCGGGGCAACACGCTCCTGGAGCTCAAAATCAAACCCTGTATGAACTCTTGGAAAATCCTTGTTTAACATTTGTTTGCGTGTTTGAAAACATACCTTTAGAGCATGATCCGTTTTAATGAATTGATATTTAAGCGTATTAAGATGGCTGCTATCCTTTTTTTCTAAATAAATATAAAAGGCGGTTTGTTTTTTTAGTGATTAAATAATACTTTTGATTCACATAAAGGAAAATGATTTCATTTTGTAATCAGGAATTGCGAGGATAGTAACTTAAAACCTAAATACACATATGAGTTATCTTAAATTTGACAAGACAGTAATGATAAACCTGGAAGAGTCCTTGACTCGTGAAGTCCTCCGGACGAATCGTTTAGGGGCTTATCATTGCACTACTGTCGTTGATTGTAATACCAGGAAATACCACGGATTGCTCGTTATGCCGGTTCCTGAGTTGGACGATGACAATCATGTGTTGCTGTCTTCTTTTGACGAGACGGTGATTCAGCATGGGGCTGAGTTCAACCTGGGGCTGCATAAGTATGGAGGGAACAACTTTAGCCCGAAAGGGCATAAGTACATCCGGGAGTATAGTTCCGCGACGGTTCCTCGTACGGTATATCGTGTGGGTGGCGTGATTTTCTCGAAGGAGAAGGTGTTCTCCATGTATGAGAATCGTATCATGATTAAGTATACGCTGGAAGACGCTCATTCTGCTACCACCTTGCGTTTCCGTCCTTTCCTCGCGTTCCGCAGTGTGAAGGAGCTTACGCACGCCAATGGCAACGTGAACCAGACGTATGAGGAGGTTACGAATGGAATCAAGACTTGCATGTATCCGGGGTACCCGGAGCTGTACATGCAGTTTAACAAGAAGGTGAACTTCGTGTATGAGCCGTATTGGTATAACGGCATCGAGTATCCGAAAGAGCAGGAGAGAGGGTATCCTTACCAAGAGGATCTTTACGTGCCCGGGTATTTCGAGGTTCCCATCAAGAAGGGAGAGAGTATCATTTTCAGCGCGGGGGATAGCGCGGTAGCCACAACACGGCTGAAAACCTTGTACGCTAAGGAGGTGGAGGCTCGTACACCACGTACCAGTTTCTTCAATTGCCTGAAGAATTCCGCTCAGCAGTTCTATTTCCGGCCGAAGGAGGAAGATGCTTACCTGCTCGCCGGTTATCCTTGGTTTAAGGTGCGTGCGAGGGACTTGTTTATTTCCTTGCCAGGTTGTACCTTGTCGATCGACGATCCGGTACGTTTCGAGAAGATCATGCGTACGGCGATGCCGGCGGCACGGGCTTTCATGGAGGATGGTCTCCCTGATGCGGTGATCCATGAGATCGAGCATCCGGACGTCTTCCTTTGGGCTACTTGGGCCATCCAGCAGTATGCGAAAAGTGAGGGCGTGGAGAAGGCGAGAGAGTTATATGGGGGCTTCTTGCGCGAGATCATCGACTATATACGGGGGCAGAAGCATCCGAAGATGCGTTTGATGGAGAATGGCCTGTTGTTCGCTGACGGAAAGGATAAGGCGATAACCTGGATGAATTCGACGGTCAATGGGAAACCTGTGGTGCCTCGTTCGGGCTATATCGTGGAGTTTAATGCCCTTTGGTATAACGCCCTCTGCTTCTATAAGGAATTGATGGGGGGAGAGCCGATCGATGAGATCGACGCGATCATCAAGGCGCTGGATAAGTCGTTCCCCGAGACATTCGTGAACGGATATAATTACTTGTTCGATTCAGTGAATGGATCTACCGTGGACTGGAGTGTCCGCCCGAATATGATTTTTGCCATCGCGGTGACTTATTCGCCGTTGACGAGGCTTCAGAAACGTGCCGTGGTGGATATTGTCACGAAGGAGCTGCTTACCCCGAAGGGACTGCGCTCATTGAGCCCGAAGAGCGAGGGGTATCGTCCGTACTATGTGGGACCACAACACGAACGGGACTTGGCTTACCATCAAGGAACCGCATGGCCGTGGTTGCTGGGTGCCTACTTAGAGGCTTATCTCCGTGTGTTCGGTAAGAGCGGGGTCGCTTTCGCTGAGCGAATGTTGATAAGTATGGAAGAGGAGATGTCACTGCATTGTATCGGTACGATCCCGGAATTGTTTGATGGTAATCCACCGTTCACCGGTCGTGGGGCAGTCTCGTTCGCGATGAATGTGGCGGCTATATTAAGGGTCGTGGATTTGTTGAAGAAGTATAACGCTGAATAAAACGAATACCAGTATGAAAGCATTGATGTTTGGATGGGAATTCCCTCCTCATATCTTGGGCGGTTTAGGAACGGCCAGCTACGGCTTGACACGAGGCATGGCGATTCAGCCCGATATGGATATTACTTTTTGTATTCCGAAGCCCTGGGGTGATGAAGACCAGAGCTTTTTAAAGATAGTAGGCGTGAACCAAGTGCCGATCGTCTGGAAGGATGTGGATCGCGATTATGTTCAGCAGCGGGTCTCCAAGGCTGGTATGAATGCGGATCAGTACTTTAAGTTCCGGGATCATATTTACGCGGATTTCAGTTATCGGTACGTGAACGATTTGGGATGCCTGGAGTTCTCGGGGCGTTACCCGAATAATTTGTTGGAGGAGATCAACAATTATTCGATCGTGGCGGGTGTGATAGCTCGAACGGAAGAGTTTGATATTATCCATGCGCATGACTGGTTGACTTATCCGGCCGGTATCCATGCGAAGAATGTGAGTGGTAAACCCTTGGTGATCCATGTGCATGCGACAGATTATGATCGCAGCCGTGGAAACGTGAACCCGGATGTCTACGCGATCGAGAAGAACGGCATGGACAACGCCGACCATATCATAACGGTCAGCAACTTGACCCGCCAGACTGTGATCGAGAAGTATTTCCAGGATCCGGCTAAAGTGACGACCGTGCATAACGCTGTTGAGCCGTTGAGCCCGGAGATCTTGGCTATTCCCGACAAGAAAGGCGTGAAAGATAAGGTCATCACCTTCTTAGGCCGTATCACGATGCAGAAGGGTCCTGAGTATTTCGTAGAGGCAGCCGCTAAGGTCTTGGCGAAAGCTCCTCATGCCCGTTTCGTGATGGCTGGAAGCGGGGATATGATGGATCAGATGATCCGTTTAGCGGCGGCTCGAGACATCTCGGATCGTTTCCATTTCACGGGCTTTATGAAGGGAAAACAGGTGTATGAGGTGCTGAAGGCGAGCGATGTCTATGTGATGCCTTCCGTCTCGGAGCCTTTTGGTATTTCTCCTTTGGAGGCGATGCAATGTGGGGTCCCGACCATTATATCCAAGCAATCTGGCTGCGCCGAGATCTTGGATTACGCGATCAAGGTGGATTATTGGGACATTGAGGCCTTGGCGGACGCCATGTACTCCATTATCACTTATCCGGCTATGCATGAGTTCTTGAAAGTGGAGGGTAAAAAAGAGGTGGATAACATTAAATGGGAGTATGCCGGGCAGAAAGTCCGTCGTATTTACGATATGGTGATAGGTAAGAAATAATTAACGACAAGAGAAAAACAAACAAATATTATGAAAACGATCTGCTTTTATTTTCAGATACATCAGCCGTTCCGTTTGAAGAGGTATCGTTTTTTTGATATAGGAAACGATCACTACTACTATGATGATTTCCAAAACGAGGAGATCATACACCGCATAGCGGAGCAATGTTATTTGCCGGCTAACCGGACTATCTTGGAGATGATCAAGACCAGTGGCGGAAAGTTTAAGGTCGCGTTCTCTATCTCCGGCGTAGCCTTGGAGCAAATGGAGATCTATACACCGGAAGTCATCGACAGCTTTAAGGAGCTGGCGGCGACGGGAAATGTGGAATTCTTGTCGGAAACCTACGCCCATTCTCTCTCTTCTTTAGGAGATCCGGATGAGTTTAAGCATCAGGTCAAGAAACAAGAGGATAAGATAAAGACCTTATTTGGCGTGAAACCGAAAGTGTTCCGTAATACGGAGCTGATCTATTCGGACGACATCTCGATGATGGTGGCTGAATTGGGCTATAAAGGGATGCTGACAGAGGGCGCTAAGCATATCCTGGGCTGGAAGAGCCCGAACTATATGTACTCATCTTGTGTGGCTCCGCTGAACTTGTTGTTGAAGAATGATCGTTTTAGCGAGGATCTGTCGAGCCGCTTCAGTGATTATAGCTGGAATGAGTACCCGCTGACCGCTGACAAGTATATCTCTTGGATCGCCTCTACGCCGGAATCCGAGCAAATCATCAATCTATTCATGAACTATGAGGTGTTAGGTTCCTTGCATCCCGCTTCCACGGGCATTTTCGAGTTTTTCAAGGCCCTGCCTCGTTTCGCGGCGGAGAAGGGGATCAGTTTCTCCACCCCGTCCGAGATCTTCACGTTGATCAAGCCGATCGACTCCATCTCCGTGCCTTATCCTATCTCGTGGGTTGACGAGGAACGGGATTGCAGCTCGTGGTTAGGTAATGTATTGCAGCAGGAGGCTTTCCGAAAGATCAACGAGATAGGGGAGCGCGTACGCTTGTCGCAGACCCGCCGTATCCGTCAGGATTGGTATTACTTGCAGAGCAGTGACCACTTCTACTACATGAGCACGAAGCATATGGGGCAAGGTGGTTTTAGCCCTTATGACAATCCGTACGACGCGTTCAACAACTACATGAACGTTCTCTCGGATTTCATCGTCCGTGTACAAGCGGAGTTCCCGGAGAACATCGAGAACGAGGAGTTGAACTCATTGCTCTCTACCATCAAGAACCAAGGCGAGGAGATCGAGAAATTGCAGAAGGAATTAGATAAGCTAAAGAAGAAAACCGCTAAGAAATAACGGTTTCCTTCTTATAGTTGATTGGACTTTTATTAATTGGAGGAATGACGGGCTCATATCGAGCCCGTTATTTTTTTGTCCGGACCAAAGGGATCCCCGAGATTTTTTATTGATTCAGCACATGGATGGTATGGCAAGCCACCAATGCCGCCGTCTCCGTGCGCAACCGGCTTTTCCCTAAGGAGATAGGCTCGAACCCGTTCTGGAGGGCAAGCTCTATCTCTTCCGGACTGAAATCTCCTTCCGGCCCGATGAGGATCAAGGCGTTCTCACCCGCCCGATAGGTCTGTTTCAATAACGGCTTCTCGCCTTCCTCGCAATGGGCTATGAATTTCCGGCCATCGAAGGGGAGCTTGATAAACGTCTTGAAGTCCGTCATGCCATCTAACCCGGGAAGGGTGGCCTTTTGGGACTGTTTCATGGCGCTGACCAGTATCTTCTCAAGGCGGGCGGGCTTGATCTCCTTGCGCTCGGAGAAGCGGCAACTCAGGCAGGTGATCTGGTCGATCCCGATCTCGGTCGCTTTCTCGGCGAACCATTCCATCCGATCCATGTTCTTGGTGGGAGCCACCGCGATATGTAGCCGGAAATTCCATAGGGGAGGTTGCGCCCAGCTTTCTATGAGGCTCACCTCGCAATGCTTGGGATGTGCCCGCCGGATCGCGGCCCGGTGAAATGTCCCTTTGCCGTCCACCAATAAGATCTCGTCGCCCTCGCTGAGGCGAAGTACGCGTACGCAATGTGCCGCCTCTTCCTCGGGCAGCTCTAAACTCGTTTGAATATCCGGTGTGTAGAAAATTTGCACGGCTGATTTGTCGTTTAAAGTGATTGATTCTGATTTATCCGAGTATCATCCCCACAATGGCGGCCGACAGGACGGAGACCAACGCTCCCCCGATCATGGCCGGGACGCCGAGACGGGTGATCACTCCTCGCTTCTCGGGCGCTAACACCCCCAATCCTCCCAGCAAGATCCCGATCGACGATATATTCGCGAATCCACATAAGATATAGGTGGACATCATGATGGATTTATCGTAGAGGAACAGGCCCGCGTCTTTCCATTGCTGTAACTGGAAGTAGGCGACGAACTCGTTCAGGATCGTCTTTTGCCCTAACAAGGAGCCTACTAACATGATGTCTTCACCGGGTACCCCTACCAGCCACATGAATGGGGCGGTGACCACGCCGAGCATGAATTGGATAGTCAGCCCCTGCGCCTTGCCGTCGGTTACCTCCGCGATCCACGCGTTCAGCCCGGTGTAGCGCCCGATCAGCCCCTCGGTCACGTAATTCGCCAGCGCCACGAGCGAGATGAATACCAGCAGCATGGCGGCGATATTCGTCATCAGCTTGACACCGGTGACCGTCCCGGAGGCGATCGCGTCGAGTACCGTGGCGTTCTCTTTCCGTTCTTGGGAAGAGACGGCGCGGTCCACGGCCTTTTCCGTCTGCGGGCAGATCATCTTGGCGAGCACGATCGATCCGGGAACCGCCATGACGGAGGCGGAGAGCAGGTGGGTGGCGAAGTAGAGTTTTGCTGCGGGATCATCCCCGCCCAGCATGCCGATATAGGTGCCCATCACCGATCCGGCTATTGTCCCCATGCCCGCTACCATGACGAGGAACAGCTCGGAGCGGTTCATCGTAGGCAAGTAGTTCTTGATCAGCACGGGCGATTCCGTCATCCCCATGAAGATGTTGCCCGCCGACACCAACCCCTCGGCCCCGGATATGTTCATGAATTTGCGCAGTACCCACGCGATTCCGCCCACTACCTTCTGGATGATCCCCCAATGGTAGAAGATCGAGACAAGGGCGGAGAAGAAGATCACGATCGGGAGCGAATGGAGCAGGAAGCTGAAGCCCGACGCTTTCGAGGCGTATGGCCCGAGCAGGAACGAGAGGCCCGCCCCCGTGAAATCCATCAGCTTTACGAAGATCTTGCCGCATCCCTCAAGCAGGGCGCCGATGAAGGGGACATACAGGATGGCGAGCGCGAACAGGATCTGCAATAGCAGGCCTCCTCCTACCAATCTCCAGTCGATCCGCTTGCGGTCGTAGCTCATGGCGTAGGCGATCCCTATCACCGTGGCGATACCGAGCAGCCCCCGCGAGAGCGAGACCAGCCCGAATCCCTCTTGTGCCCCGATCATGGGTGGGAGCCTCCTTCCTCCTCGCGACGGCGCAGCTCATCCTTGTACATCTTGGCGAACTCGTAGTTTTCCTCGTTGATCGCCTCTTCCAGCCGGTCGTTGATCTCTTGGGTATCCAGCAGGCTCAGCCATTTCTTCAGGGTCGCCTCGTCCTTGATCTCCTCCGGCTCCATCGCCAGCAGGTCGTCATCAGGGGTTCGCTCGTCAGCGGGGACGGATACCGGCTCGTCGAGCACGACTCCGCATTCCTCCACGATCTCTTCCGAGGTATAGATGTCGCAATGTACCCGGAGCGCTATCGCTATCGCGTCGGAAGTGCGGGAGTCTAAGGTGACGATCTCCTCCCCGTCCTTGAACCGCAGCTCGGAGTAGAACACGCCATCCTCGAACTTGTAGATATATACCTCTTTTAAGGAAATATGGAACGCGCGGGCGAAATTCGCGAACAGGTCGTGTGTAAGCGGGCGGGGGGGTGTGATATGTTCCAGCGCGATCGCGATGGACTGCGCCTCCGCTGTCCCTACGATGATCGGGATCCGTCGGAGCCCGTTTTCCTCCGCCAGTATCAGCGCATAGGCCCCGGATTGTATTTGGCTGTTCGCCAGCCCCTGGACCCTTAATTTGATTCTTGTACTCACAGGTATGTCTGATTTTAGTTCTATACAAAAGTAATATATTTTGGGGGAATCTTCATATTCATCCTTTTTTATGTGCGTGAATCCTCGGAAGAGGCTTCTTTTCCCAATTCTACTCAGATGGCGGATAGCCGTGAAAAACCTGGCGACGGATGCGAGAAATCCCGCTCTTCTTTTATGGAAAGCGTCCCGGTTTTTTCCGCGCGGTCTCTCGGGTTTGTGGCATGCGTTTTTTTTGAAAGAAAAAGGTGATCGTAACCTATTTATACCCAACAATGGTTACCTTGAGGTAAGTATCTGATGATTAGGTGCCTACTTGTGAGTGTGAAGGATTGTCCCTATTTTTACGTTATTAAGAGAACAGAGGGGCTTGGGGTGCCTATTGTCGTACTACCCGACACCTGCTGGTAAGATATAATAGAAGAGTTTTGATTATGGAGGAAAAAGCATTTCAGTTCTTACAAGAACATAAGGAGGTGGCATTCGCTACCGTAGAACAGGGTAAGCCTAAGATACGGGTATTCCAGATCATGAGACAGGAAGGGCATACCCTGTATTTCGCGACCTCTCCGAAGAAGGAGGTGTATCGTCAGTTACAGGCAAACCCGAATGTTGAGCTGCTCGCGATGGAAGGCGACATATCTGTCCGGGTGGTGGGACGAGCCATGTTTGATGTCTCGGATGAGTTGGCTCGGGTGATATATGCGGAGAACCCTGTCTTGCCGCGTCTTTACGAGCGCTATACGGATTTGGTCTATTTCCGTTTATCTATCGCGGCGTTGGATTATTATGATTTGACGCCTACGCCTCCGCTCCTTGAGCACTATGCGTATGAGGTATAAGGGGAATTTCAGGAGGTATGTCTCCTGTTTGGGGTCCTTACCAAGGGGGATATGTTTGCTTGTCAGGGGAGCTTTTAGGCAAAAAAAATGGCCATCCTCACGGACGACCAATCTTCATTGCTAACCTTAAATCTAATACCATGAAAAACACGATGCAAATATAGAGGATTTATGTTATGTAACATAGTTATGCAATACAAAAATCGCTCTTGTTAGCATTATTTCAGAAATGAGCCATGAAGATAAAGGAGCGTTAACGATTTCCTCCTTCTGTCGCGTATTTGTTTACTTTTTAGGGCAATAGCTCCAAGTATCGTTCGATTTGGGAGAAGGTCGCGTTCTTCAGTCTCACCGTCTTCTCCCGGTCGAGCAGATAGATCGTGGGAGATGCCTGCAAGTCGTACATCTCGTTGTCCCGGATAAGCCCCTCCGGATCGTAGGCGTTGATCCAGCTGGTCGGGATATTTGCCTGGTACCTGCCCCAGGCTTCCGTGTCCCTGTCCGGATAGAGCGCCAATAGCAGTAGTTCTCCTCGGCTGATCCGGTCGTTGATGACCGGCGAGGCCTTCATCCGTCGGATTGTCTCCGCGCAATCGACGCAATCCGGATCGTAGAAAAGGAGGAGCAGCCACTCCGCCTTTGTCTCGTACAAGGTCTCCTTTGTGCCGTTGGAGGTCTGGTAAGCGAAATCGGTGGCCGGGCTGCCTGTGCGGTTCCGCAAGGCCAGCTCCAAAAGCAGCCGGGGGCGTATCTTGGCGGTCTCGTCCAATGCGGGCGAATCGGAGAGGTAGGTCAATAACGAGATGTACAGCTCCTCGTCCCTCATGGGCGATCCCATGTCGTACAAGAGGCTTTCCAATATTTCCCCAGCCAAGGCTGTCAGTCCCGGCAGTTGTTCCGTCCGTTCGAGGGTGGATAGCAAGGCCTCCCCGCGTCGTTTGTCCGGGAGATTCCGCAGTGAGCCGAGATAGTCGTACAAGATCCAGTCCATACGTTGAGGCTCCTCCAGCAATGTCGTGTCCTCGAAATCGAACAGGTCCCAGTAATGCTCCACTATCCATTCGGCGCTGTCCGCCGCGGAGGTGATCGTCGCGGGTATTTCCGGTAGTCGGGAAGCCCGATCCTCCTGTGCCGAGCCTGTGTGGAATCCCCCTACAAGCCCCAAAAGAACGAGGTATCTCCAATAGTCCATAGCTTCGTCTGTTTTCTTTCCCGCGAAGATAATGCAGGTGCGTTATAACGCGCAAAATAGGAGATGGTTTTGTCACTGTTTGTTGGTCTCGTGTTGTTGGCGGGAGGCTTTTCACATGTACACGGATACGATGAGTGAGTATTTGGATTAAACCTCTATCTTCGCGGGGAGGGAACCGTAAAAAGCGGAGGAAGAGATGGATTTTCGGTTAAAGGTGTTTCATAGCGTGGCATGTAACTTGAGTTTTACGAAGGCTTCGAGGGAGCTGTTCATCAGCCAGCCCGCCATCAGCAAGCATATCCATGAGCTGGAGGTGCGATATAAGACCCCTCTGTTCGAGCGATCGGGCAACCGGATCCGGCTGACAAGGGCGGGCGAGTTGCTTTTCTCGCATACGCAAAGCCTGCTGGTAGCCTATCGGCAATTGGATTTTGAGATGAACTTGCTGACAGACCATTTCAGTGGGGAACTGCGCTTGGGAGCGAGCACGACCATCGCGCAGTATGTCTTGCCTCCGGTCCTGGCCTCGTTCGTGAAGAAATTCCCGGAGATCAAGGTCTCCTTGCTGAATGGCAATAGCCGGGACATCGAGGAGGCGCTGCGCGACGGGAAGATCTCCTTGGGATTGGTCGAGGGGCGCTCGCGGCAAAACACGATGCGTTATACCCCTTTCATGAAAGATGAGTTGGTATTGGTTACCCATACCGGCAGCAAATATGCCCGTCATGAGGAAATAAACATGGAGGAGTTTCTCTCGATTCCTTTAGTACTTCGCGAAAATGGTTCAGGAACTTTAGAGGTGTTGGAGGCGGCGTTGGCGGAGCATCACGTCAAGTTATCGCAACTCCATGTCTTGATGCAGTTAGGCAGCACGGAGAGTATCAAGTTGTTCTTGGAGAATGCGGATGCGTTGGGTATCGTCTCTATCCGATCCGTGACTCGCGAATTGATCTCCGGAAGGCTTAAGGTGATAGAACTGGATGGGTTTAAGGCGGAGCGGGAGTTCCTTTTCGTGGAGCCGCAGGGACAGCATGGCGGGATGGAGGAGAGCTTCATGCGCTATACCGCGCAATGTGGCTGGTCTATAACTTGAGGTTATATCCCATTCTCGATAATGATTGGCGAGATCGCGTGTTCCATCGTATTTTCGCGCCCAAGAAATAATTAAAAAGATTGTGAGCGATGAATACGATTGAACAGTTGCTGGCGCGTTATAACAAGCCATTATTTTGCCTGCTATTCCTGATTTGCCTGATGCCCGTTACCTCTCCCGGGGCCGCCTTGTTCATGGGGCTGGCCTTCGCTTTGCTGGCGGGACAGCCTTTCCCGGGCTTCAGCAAGAAGACATCCAAGTACCTATTGCAGTTCTCCGTGGTCGGGCTGGGGTTCGGCATGAACCTGCATGAGTCGTTGCGCACGGGAAAAGAGGGGATGCTTTTCACCATCGTATCGGTGGCGGCCGTCCTCTCGTTAGGTATCTATATAGGTAAGCGGCTCATGATGGACCGGAAGACCGCCTACCTGATCTCGGCGGGGACAGCCATTTGCGGGGGGAGCGCTATCGCCGCGGTAGCCCCGGTGGTGAAGGCCGACGATAATGAGATGTCGATGTCGTTAGGTACCATCTTTATCCTGAACGCGATCGCCCTCTTCGTGTTTCCCCCGATCGGGCATTGGCTCGGAATGACGCAAGAACAGTTCGGGATGTGGGCGGCTATCGCGATCCACGACACCAGCTCGGTGGTCGGAGCGGGCGCGGCCTACGGGGAGCGGGCGCTTGAGATCGCCACGATGGTGAAGCTCACCCGGGCGCTTTGGATCATCCCCATCACGGTGGTCACTATGTTTATATTCAAGCAAAAAGGGGCGAAGGTTCGTATCCCTTGGTTTATCCTCTTCTTTGTCTTGGCGATGGTGGCGAACACCTTCCTTCCCATCCCGGCGGTAGCCAGCTCGTCGGTGGTCTGGGCAGCCAAGAAGGGGCTTACGGTCACGCTCTTCCTGATCGGGGCGGGGTTGTCGCGCAAGGTAATCAAGCAGGTCGGTGTCCGGCCGATGGTGCAAGGCGTCCTCCTGTGGATCTTCATCGGGATAGTGAGCCTTGCCGCGATAATGCTAATCTAATTGTTTTTTATTACCTTTGCCACCAAATTTTTTGATAGAAAAACGAAGATGGCATCAAAGGTTACGAAAGGCGTTATTATCTCTTGCTGGGTGTTGTACGTGATTGTGTTAGGGGCCGTGGCTATGGTCTTCATGGCGATCGCCAACGGATCGATCGGCTACATGCCCCCGGTGGAGCAATTGGAGAACCCGATCGACAAGTACGCGTCGCAGGTAATCTCTTCGGATGGGAAGACCTTGGGATCTTATGCGCACAGCAAGGATAACCGCATTTACGTCAACTACGAGGATCTGTCGCCCGACTTGGTGAAGGCGTTGATCGCCACCGAGGATATTCGCTTCTCGGAGCATAGCGGCATCGATATGCAAGGCCTGTTGCGTGCGATCGTGAAGCGTGGCATCCTGATGCAGAAGAGCGGTGGCGGCGGTAGTACCATCACCCAGCAGTTGGCGAAGCAGCTGTTCTCTCCCAATGCCGATAATATGCTGGAGCGTCTTTTCCAGAAACCGATCGAGTGGGTGATCGCCGTCCAGTTAGAGCGTTATTATACGAAGGAGGAGATCATCAACATGTACCTCAACAAGTTTGATTTCCTGTATAATGCGGTCGGGATCCAATCGGCCTCGCGCGTCTATTTCGGCAAGACGCCCAAGACGCTGAAGGTCGAGGAGGCCGCTACCTTGGTGGGGATGTGCAAGAATCCCTCGTATTTCAACCCGGTACGGCGGAACGACCGGACAAAGGGGCGGCGTAACACCGTGTTGCGCCAGATGGAGAAGGCGGGATATATCACGAAGGCTGAGTGTGACTCGCTCTGCGCGCTTCCGCTGGTGGTGCACTTCACCCGGATGGATCATAAGGATGGCTTGGCCCCCTATTTCCGGGAGTATCTTCGCCTTGTCATGACCGCCAAGAAGCCGGATCGTTCGGATTACGCCTCTTGGCAATCCCAGAAATTCAGCGAGGACTCGTTGGCTTGGGCCACCAACCCGCTCTATGGCTGGTGCAACAAGAACAAGAAAGCGGATGGCGACTACTATAATCTGTATACGGATGGCTTGAAGATCTATACGAGCATCGACTCCCGGATGCAGCAATATGCCGAGGAGGCCGTGAGAGAGCATCTGAGCAAGGATCTGCAACCCCAGTTTACCCGCGAGAAGAAAGGGCGTAGCTACGCGCCGTTCTCCAAGGATCTGACAGCCGGGCAGGTAGATACGATCCTGATGCGTTCGATGCATCAGACGGATCGCTACCGGGCGATGAAAAAGGCGGGCATGAAGGAGGCGGAGATCCGGAAGGAGTTCCAGAAGCCGGTGGATATGAGGGTGTTCAGCTGGGATGGACCGATCGATACGCTGCTTTCCCCGTGGGACTCGATCCGTTATCATAAGGGTTTCTTGCGCTCGGCGTTCATGTCGATGGATCCCCGTACCGGACAGGTGAAGGCCTATGTGGGCGGTATTGATTATAACGATTTCCAATATGATATGGTGAATGGCGGACGTCGGCAGATCGGCTCTACCATGAAGCCTTTCCTTTACTCGTTGGCGATGATCGAGGGGATCAGCCCTTGCGACCAGATGCTCCATGTGCAGCAGCAGCTGATGGACGAGAACGGGAAACTGTGGATCCCGCGTAACGCCAGCGCCAAGCGGATAGGGGAGATGGTATCCATCCAGTGGGGATTGCAGAACTCGGACAACTGGGTGACCGCTTACTTGATGAGCCAGCTCTCGCCCTATACCTTCGTCCGCTTGTTGCATTCGTTTGGCTTGAAGAATCATATCGATCCGGTGGTATCGGTTTGCTTGGGTACGCCGGATGTCTCGGTCGGCGAGATGGTGGGTGCCTATACGGTATTCGCCAATAAGGGAATCCGGGTGGAGCCATTGTACGTGACACGTATCGAGGATGCTTACGGGAACACGATCGCTAACTTCGCCCCGCAGATGAGTGAGGTGCTGACGGAGGATGCCGCCTATAAGATGTTGCACATGCTGAAAAGCGTGATCGATGGCGGTACCGGTGGGCGTGTCCGTTTCCGTTATGGAATCAAGGCGGAGATGGGAGGTAAGACCGGTACGACACAGAATAATTCGGATGGCTGGTTCATGGGATTTACGCCCAGCTTAGTGTCTGGCTGCTGGGTAGGGGGCGAGGATCGGTCTGTACACTTCGACCGTCTGGCGGAAGGACAGGGCGCGAGCATGGCGTTGCCGATCTATGCGCTATATATGCAAAAGGTCTATAAGGACAAGAGCCTTGGCTATTCGGAGGATGAGGTGTTCGAGATCCCGGAAAAGTACGCGAATCCGTGTGGTGGTAACGAGGAAGAGGAGAAAACTTCCACGCCTCCGGATACAGGAGGTATCGATAAGATGTTTGAGTGACATTTGATTACAGGAAATAGGCGGGGCTCCACCCGGGGAATGGAATGATTAGTTCGCAGGTTCCCTTGGGCGGGGCCCTTTCTGATTGTTAAAATCGCTAAATGGAAAAACTTCCGAAATCCTGGATTGTTCTTTAATTGGAGAATAATTATATCTTCGTGCCGTTGCGAGGCTTTTTACTAATTTTGATTTAAGAAAAATACTATGATTAACCGAGAATTGATCAATCCTCAGAGTATCGTGGTGGTTGGAGGTTCCAATCATGTGCATAAGCCTGGAGGACGCATCGTGCGTAATCTGCTGGATGGCAAATACAAGGGCGATTTGTGTGTCGTGAACGCGAAAGAGACGGAGGTGCAAGGTGTCAAGTCCTACCCATCTGTCGCGGATATACCTGAAACAGAGTTGGCTATCATATCGATCCCCAGTAAGTCGTGCCCCGAAGTGATGGAGGTGCTGGCTAACCAGAAAGGGGTGAAGGCATTTATTGTCATCTCGGCCGGCTTTGGTGAGGAGACGAAGGAGGGCGCGGCCTTGGAGCAACGAATGTTAGACATCGTGAACGAGGCGGGGGCATCCCTGATCGGCCCGAATTGTATCGGCTTGATGAACATGAACTTTCATGGCGTGTTTACGCAACCGATCCCGGAATTCCATCCCGGAGGCGTGGACTTTATCTCCAGCTCCGGCGGTACGGCGCTGTTTATCATTGAGTCTGCCTTGACGAAAGGATTACGTTTCTCCTCGGTCTGGTCAGTAGGAAATTCCAAGCAGAATGGGGTGGAGGACATTCTGGAGTATATGGATCGTAACTTTGATCCGGTACTGGACTCTAAGATCAAGATGTTATATATCGAGCAGATCAAGGAACCTGACAAGCTGTTGTATCATGCCTCTTCCTTGATCCGTAAAGGTTGCAAGATCGCCGCGATCAAGGCGGGCTGCACGGAGTCGGGGAAACGGGCCGCCTCTTCCCATACGGGAGCGATCGCCAGCTCGGATTCCGCGGTGGAGGCCTTGTTCCGGAAGGCGGGTATCGTCCGTTGCTTTAGCCGTGAGGAGCTGACGACAGTGGCAAGTATCTTTACCTTGAAAGAGGTTAAGGGGAAAAACTGCGCGATCGTGACTCATGCGGGAGGCCCCGCTGTCATGTTGGCGGATGCCCTTTCCAAGGGGCGCTTGAATGTGCCTAATCTGGAAGGACCGATCGCCGACGAACTGAAGTCTAAGCTGTATCCAGGTGCGGCGGTCGGTAATCCGATTGATATTATCGGTACGGGGACACCGGAGCATTTGGCTACGGCGATTGATTATTGTGAGAATCGTTTCGAGAATATTGACCTGATGATGGTGATCTTCGGTAGCCCGGGCTTGGTAAAGCTCTATGATACATACGAGGTTCTCCATAAAAAGATGGAGGAATGCAAGAAGCCGATATTCCCGATCCTTCCCTCCATCGTGACGGCTGGTCCGGAAGTGCGGAGTTTCGTGAAGAAAGGGCATGTGAACTTCTCGGACGAGGTGACGTTGGGGACCGCTCTTTCTCGTGTGATTAATACGCCTAAACCGATGAGTACGGATATACAGTTGTATGGAGTGGATGTCCCGGAGGTGCGTCGTATCATCGACCATCTGCCAGGAAGCGGCTATCTAAGTCCGGAGGAAGTGCGTTTGTTATTACGTGCGGCTGATATTCCCTTGGTGGAAGAGTTGGCCTCTTCAGATAAAGACGAATTGCTGTCATTCGCTAAGAAGGTTCGTTATCCGGTTGTGGCGAAGGTCGTAGGTCCGGTTCACAAGAGTGATATTGGGGGAGTCGCCTTGAACATACGCAGCGAGGAGCATCTGCTGTTTGAGTATGAGCGGATGATGCGTATCCCCGGTGTCACGGGGGTTTTGGTACAACCGATGTTAAAAGGGCAAGAATTGTTCTTAGGAGCTAAGTATGAGGATCGCTTTGGACATGTCGTGCTTTGTGGATTGGGGGGTATTTTCGTGGAAGTCTTGAAAGATGTCTCTTATGGATTGGCGCCTTTGTCGTATGATGAGACATTCTCTATGATCCGTTCTTTGAGGGGGTATCCGATTATAAAGGGTACGCGTGGACAAAAAGGAGTTGATGAGCAGCAATATGCGGATATTATCGTGCGCTTATCTACTCTGTTGCGTTTCGCTTGTGAGATAAAGGAAATGGATATTAATCCGTTGGTTGCTACTGAGCGTGGTTTGTTTGCCGTAGACGCACGTATCCGTATAGAGAAGTAAGGACTGGAATAAAATAGGAAGAGGTATCATTCGCTCCTGGTATGGAGAGATGATGCCTCTTTATTTTTTCCCGTTCCGGACCTTACGCGAGAAACGAGTTTTTTGGAAGTGTTTAAGGCTGCTTGGTGAGATATGGTATTTCTCCGCTACTTGAGCCTGTGTAAGGCTGGGGTCATTTAGATCCTTCTCGATTTGTTTCTTATGTGTTTTTATTCGTTTGGGCTGATCCGTATCTTTGGGTCGTCCTAAAGCGACTCCTTTATTACGGATTGAGGCTAAAGCCTCTTTCGTCCGTACAGAGACAAGCTTCCGCTCTATCTCAGAGACCAACGCGTATGTGAAAGCTTGTGTGCTATTGTCCGATAGATGCTCGAGCTGATATCCATCGTTCAGGCTGCGGATTGCCACCCCTCTTTCGATACACAACAGCAAGATGTGGAGAACTTGGATGATCTTAGGGCTTATCCGTGATATATCAGATACCCATATCTCGTCTCCGGGTGCTGAGGATTGGACTATCTTTTCGAGTTTTTGGTTTGCCCGCTGGCTGTTCCCGGCGCTCTTTATCCATTTCTCTATCTTTTTCCCCTCGGCATCCGCAAAGCCACGGATGGTATTTTCCTGAGGCCCGGAATCTTGTTGATTACTGTATGTCCGAATAAACGCGGTGATCATGCTGCATATACGTTTTCTTTTTTGAGGCTTGACGAATCAAGCCAATACAAGATGTCCAAATATACGGAATATTTGTGGAAGGTGAATAGGAAATGGCATTTCCCCTAACACAAAACCCCTCCCCATAAATCAAATGTTTATGGGGAGGGGTTTTTTGTCTGCGGAAGCGGGGGGATTCGAACCCCCGGTACGGAAATCCCGTACGTCAGTTTAGCAAACTGGTGGTTTCAGCCACTCACCCACACTTCCTTGTGCGCCTCATGCCCTGAATTGCGTGGCAAAGGTAAGACGATAATTTAAAATAGGCAAGGTTTTGACCGCCATTTTTTGGAAAAAGGTATTATTTTCGCGGCTCATTCTGATATTCAATAGATTATTCATGGAGTTAAATAAATGCTTTTTATCGAGACGGACGGTTCTATGGGGCGTGATGGCGGCGTTAGCCGTTTTGCTCGCCTGCGGCGTATGGGGGTATCATTTGTTGGAGGCCCCGAATTTCATGCCTGAAAAAACCGCTTACGTCTATATCGACGAGGCTACGGATTTCGACGGGCTATGCCGCCAGTTGCGGGATTCCGCGGGGTGCAAGCGGATAGAGCGCTTCCGGCGCTTGGCGGGCTGGACAGGATATCCTTCGGCGATGCGTACGGGGCGTTACGCCGTGAGGCCGGGCATGGGAAACTGGGATTTGCTGAACGATCTCCGTCGGGGGCATCAGGCCGCCACGCGTGTCACTTTCAATAACATCCGTTTGAAGGAAGAGCTTGCCGAGCGGCTCGCGGGGCAGCTGATGTTCGGCAAGGAGGAGTTGCTTACCTTGCTGGGCGATTCCGCCTATTGCGATTCCTTGGGTTTCTCCATGGAGACTATCCTTACGCTCTTTATCCCGAATACCTACGAGGTGTATTGGAATACCTCCGCCACGAAATTCGTGCGTCGCATGAAGCGGGAGTATGACGCTTTCTGGGATGCGGATCGGAGGAAGAAGGCGGAGGAGGCCGGCCTTACCCCGGTCGAGGTATCTATCTTGGCTTCGATCGTGGAGGAGGAGACGGCGATCCCGGATGAGTATCCTGTCGTGGCGGGGCTTTATATCAACCGTCTTCGGGCGGGCATCCCGTTGCAGGCGGATCCGACCGTGAAATTCGCCGTGGGCGATTTCTCCTTGCGCCGCATCTTGTTTGAGCACCTGGAGGTGGATTCGCCTTATAATACCTATAAATACGCGGGGCTGCCCCCCGGACCTTTGCGGATTCCCTCGATCCGCGGTTTGGATGGCGTGTTGAATTACGCCAGGCACGGGTATTTCTATATGTGTGCCAAGGAAGATTTCTCAGGTCGGCACAGTTTTTCGAAAACCTTGAGGGAGCATAATCAAAACGCTGCCCGGTATCGGATGGAACTGAATCGACGGGGAATACGTTGATAAAGCGAGGATATCCATACGTTTCTGCGTCAAAATCCCTATATTTGGGCTTGTTTAACGAGAATGTATAATCTAACGTAATTAATACACATGGAAAAACAACTGTTTTTGGGGGACGAGGCGATCGCGCAGGCCGCCATCGACGCGGGAATCTCCGGCGTTTACGCCTATCCGGGTACCCCTTCTACCGAGATCACGGAATATATCCAAGGCTCGCCGGTCGCGAGAGAGCGCGGGGTGCACTGCCGTTGGAGCGCCAACGAGAAGACGGCGATGGAGGCCGCTTTAGGAATGTGCTACGCCGGCAAGCGGGCGATCTGTTGCATGAAGCACGTCGGCATGAACGTGGCGGCGGATTGTTTCATGAACGCTGCCATGAGCGGTATCAACGGCGGGATGATTATCGTGTCGGCCGACGATCCCTCGATGCACTCTTCCCAGAATGAGCAGGATAACCGGGTCTATGGAAACTTCGCCATGATCCCGATGCTGGAGCCATCCAACCAGCAGGAGGCATACGATATGGTGTATCACGGGTTCGAGCTTTCGGAGCGGTTGGGCTATCCGATCCTGCTGCGCGTCACGACCCGTATGGCGCACTCCCGGGCGGGTGTCGTGACGAATGAGCCGAAAACGGAGAACAAGATGAACTGCCCGGCGGATGGGCGCCAACGCTTTATCCTATTGCCGGCTATGGCCCGCAAGCGCTTCAAGAACCTGATAGCCGCCCAGTCCTTGTTTGAGGAGGCTTCGGAGAACTCCGCCTATAATCAATATTTCGACGCGCCCGACAAGAAATTGGGGATCCTGACGACGGGCATCGCGTTTAATTACCTGTCTGAGAATTATCCGGAAGGGTTCGAGCATCCCGTGCTGAAGATCACCCAGTATCCGCTTCCCAAGAAGATGGTGGAGCGGCTCGTCGACGAGTGTGAGGAGATCCTGGTGCTGGAGGAGGGCTATCCGGTCGTGGAGGAGCAATTGAAAGGGCTTTTGTCTATCGGTATCAAGGTGCATGGCCGTTTGGACGGGACCTTGGAGCGTGATGGGGAGCTTACGCCTGACGCGGTAGGCAAGGCTTTAGGAAAAGAGATACATAGTTATTATGCCACTCCGGAGGTGGTGGAGCAGCGTCCGCCTGCCTTGTGCCAGGGATGCGGCCACCGGGATATGTATCAGGCGCTGAACGAGGTGATCGCCGAGTATGGTGATCGTGCCAAGGTGTTTGGCGATATAGGTTGCTATACGTTGGGCGCGTTGCCGCCTTTCCGGGCGATTGACACTTGCATTGATATGGGCGCTTCGATCACGATGGCCAAGGGCGCGGCTGACGCGGGCGTCTTTCCCGCTGTCTCGGTCATCGGGGATTCAACCTTTACCCACTCGGGCATGACGGGGTTGTTGGATTGCGTGAACGAGAATACCCAGATCACCATCGTGATCTCGGATAATGAGACAACGGCCATGACTGGTGGGCAAGATTCCGCCGGAACCGGGCGATTGGAGTCGATCTGTGCAGGGATTGGCGTGGATCCGGCTCATATCCGGGTGATGATCCCTCTCAAGAAGAATTATGAGGAGATGAAGGCGATCATCCGGGAGGAGATAGAGTATAAGGGGGTATCGGTACTGATCCCTCGCCGTGAGTGTATCCAGACGTTAACCAGAAAGAAAAAAGCAAGTAAGAAATGAAAACAGATATTATATTGTCAGGAGTTGGAGGGCAGGGAATCCTCTCGATCGCTGCCGTCATCGGTGAGGCTGCGTTGAAGGAGGGGCTGTATATGAAACAGGCCGAGGTTCACGGAATGAGTCAGCGCGGGGGAGATGTCCAGTCGAACTTGCGGCTGTCCGATCAACCGATCGCGTCAGATTTGATCCCGAAGGGGCATGCCGATCTGATCATCTCGTTGGAGCCGATGGAGAGTTTGCGTTATCTGCCTTATCTCCGGAAGGAGGGATGGATCGTGACGAATTCCCGCCCGTTCGTCAATATCCCCAACTATCCGGAGGAGGAGCGCTTGAGGGCTGAGCTCGATAACCTGCCTCATAAGGTGGTGCTGGACGTGGAGGAGATCGCCAAGGAAGCGGGCTCTGTCCGTGCGGCCAATATCGTCATGCTGGGGGCGGCCACCCCTTTCCTCGGCATTGAGTATGAGAAGATAGAGGCGGGAATCCGCCAGATCTTCGGACGCAAGGGGGAGGAGATAGTCGAGATGAACCTGAAGGCTTTGAAGGCTGGTTATGATTTGTCGCGAAGCCTGCGATAAGCCTGATAACAAAACAAGAAAGGGTATGAGAAAGAGTTTATTGATAACCTTGTTGGCCTTGCTCGCCTATGTGGGCAAGGCACAGCAGGAGAGCGCGGACATTGTGAAGGTAGGGGATGTGATGCCTTCGTTCACGATCGTCTCGGATGATGGCAGCGAGCTACGTTCCTCCGCATGGGAAGGAAAAGTGATCCTCGTGAGCTTTTTCGCCACTTGGTGCCCGCCCTGCCAGAAGGAACTGGCGGCCGTGCAACAGACGCTTTGGCCGAAGTACAAGGACAACAAGGATTTCGTGTTGCTGGTGATCGGCCGCGAGCATTCCGACGCGGATCTCAAGAAGTATAATGACCGGAAAGGGTTCGACTTCCCGTTGTATCCAGATAAGAGCAGGGCGATCTATGGCGCTTTCGCCAAGAGCCTTATTCCCCGTGGTTACTTGATCGGGAAGGATGGAAAAGTGGTTTATGCCAGCGAGGGCTATACCGAAGCGGAGTTCGCGGAGCTGATGTCCTCGATCGAACGTGAGTTAAAGAAGTAGGACGATGCGATATAATCATATTCATTTGATTTATTTCTCTCCGACCCATACCTCCGCCAAGATCGCATACGCGATCGCTGAGGGGCTTGGGGCTGCCTTGATGACGGAGTCAGACGTCACCTATGATCCTTTGGAGATGGAGGAGACGATCAATGATGAGCTGACGATTATCGCGGCTCCGGTTTATGGGGGACGTGTCGCGGAGACCGCGGTGGAGCGTCTACGGATGTTCCGGTCTACCCATCACGCCCCCGTGATCCCGGTGGTCTTGTATGGCAATCGGGACTATGAGGATGCCTTGCGTGAGCTTTGTGATTTGGCCGTGGAGCGGGGATTTGTCCCGGTAGCGGCTGGCGCGTTCATCGGCGAGCATTCGTATAGTCGTAAGGAGATGCCGATCGCCGAAGGCCGCCCGGACGAGACGGATTTGCGGATCGCCCATGAGTTCGGGAGGCAGGTAGTGGCGAAATTGGCCAAGGTGTCTTGTGTGGAGAATTTGCCGCCTTTGGAGGTGAAAGGCGATTGCCCGTATCGGGTGAAGGGCCCCTCCACGCCTCAGGCGCCTGTCACGGACAGTCTGTTGTGTACCCAGTGCGAGTATTGCGTGGATGTCTGTCCTACGCACGCGATTTCCTTGACAGACGATGGGATGTATAGCGATCCTGCGCTTTGTATCAAATGCTGTGCTTGCGTGAAAGAGTGCCCCGAGGGAGCGCGTACGTTCGACACGCCTTATACGGCGATGCTGCACGCTAATTTCAGCGCCCGCAGGGAGCCTGAATTGTTTATCTGAATCTTGAGAGAATTTGTCGGCTTTGCCTCCTTGCCCGAGGTGATAAGCCGATAGATCCTCCATCATTGGATTGTTAATCTACTCAATAAAAGTCTATGTTATGAGAATCCTATTCGTGCTTTTGTGTATTATCTTCCAGTTGCCTTTATCCGCCCAGATACAGTTGCGTGGATATAACCAGGAGAAGATCGATCCCGCTCTTCTTGAAGGACGTTGGAAAGCTCATTGGATCGCTTGCCCGGATATGTCCCAGGAGGAATATGGGGTTTGCCATTTCCGGAAATCAGTGGAACTGAGCGCGGTCCCTTCCCGGTTTGTCGTACATGTCTCGGCGGATAATCGCTACAAGTTGTATGTCAATGGTGAGCTGGTTTCGTTAGGGCCTGCGCGGGGTGATATTTATAATTGGAATTTTGAGACCGTTGACCTGGCCCCTTATTTGAGATCCGGGAAGAATACGCTGGCTGCCGTGGTCTGGAATTATGCGCAATGGAAGCCATTCGCCCAGATGAGTTATGGGCAAACCGGTTTTATCTTACAGGGAAATACGGATGTTGAGGCGTGCGTGAATACAGATACATCGTGGGTCTGCTTGCCGGATCAGGCCTATTCCCCGTGGATGGATTGGGGGGTACAGGGCTATTTCGTGGTAGGTCCCGGTGAGGGGATAGATGCATCTCGTTATCCTTGGGGCTGGGAAATGCCTGGATATGATGACAAGGACTGGAAAAACGCTTTACAGGGTATGGATGGCGCGGTGAAAGGGGCTCGGGACTATGCGGGGAGATTGTTGGTGCCTTCGCCGATTCCGCCTATGGAACTTAAGATGGAGCGTTTGAGTGAGGTGCGGCTGTCGGAGGGTATCGTTTGTCCTGAAGGTTTTCCTCATGCCGCCAAGCCGCTGACGATCCCCGCGAATAGTGAGATTCGTCTGTTGTTGGATAATGAGGTGTTGACGACCGGTTATTTCTCTTTGGCTTTTAGTGGAGGAAAAGGGGCTGACATACGGATCGGTTATGCGGAGGCTCTGTATAGCCAGGAGACGAAGAAGGGCGCGAAACCATACGTATTCCTGTCGAAGGGAAACCGGAATGATCCTGAGGGAAAGGACTTTATCGGATATGGTGACCGGATCCTCCCGGATGGGGGCGACGATAGGCTGTTTACCTCGCTTTGGTGGCGTACTTGGCGGTATGTGGAGCTGAAGGTGAAGACGGCCTCGGATCCGTTAGTTATCGGGGATATTTATGGTACATTCACCGCTTATCCCTTCCAGCGGGAAGCTGAGTTCTCCGCTCCGGGGCACGAGGATTTGGAACGGATGCTGGATATTGGATGGCGTACCGCTCGCTTGTGCGCGAACGAGACTTATATGGATTGTCCGTATTATGAGCAATTGCAATATTTCGGGGACACGCGTATCCAAGCGATGATCTCGCTTTATAATACAAGGGACTCCTTCATGGTGAAAAACGCGCTTGAGAAAGGACGGCAGTCGATGGTAGGAGAGGGGATCACGATGAGTCGGTATCCCTCTTATGTACATCAGTTTATCTCTTCCTTCTCTCTTTGGTGGATTTGCATGGGGCATGATTATTGGATGTATCGGGGGGACGAGGATTATCTGCGTACGTTGCTTCCGGCTTATCGGCAGGTGTTGTCGTGGTACGAGCAATGGTTGAAACCTAATAATAGCTTGGACTATGTTCCTCATTGGTTTTTCATGGATTGGGCTGCCGGATTGGATTATGGGGAGCCGATCCGCGAGAAAGACGGGGATTCCGCGTTTCAGGATCTTTTATTCGTGAAGACGTTGCAATATGTCGCTGAGATGGAGCAGGCGTTTGGCATTCCGGCGTTGGCTGAGCGTTATAGGGAGATGGCGTCGGGCATACGGGAGGCGATCCGCCGGAATTATTGGGACGAGAAACGAGGATTGTTCGCCGATACTCCTGAACGTCGTAGCTTCTCGCAGCATGTGAACGCGCTGGCGATATTGACTGGTGTGACAAAGGGTGAGGAGGCGAAAAGCGTCATGATGCGAACGCTGGAGGATAAGAGCCTGATCCAATGCACGATCTATTTCCGTTATTATTTGAGCCGTGCCATGAAAGCGGCGGGGTTGGGTGATTTGCTGTTGGATAATTTGCAAGTTTGGAGCGATCAGATGGCTCTCGGCTTGACCACTTGGGCAGAGCAGCCGGAACCGTCGCGATCGGATTGCCATGCTTGGGGAGCCAGCCTGAATGTGGAGTTCTTCCGGATTGTGCTGGGTGTGGATAGTGAGACTCCTGGTTTCCGGAAAATACGGATCGAGCCTTCTTTAGGTGAGCTGAAGAAGGTATCAGGTACGATACCACATCCGTTAGGGAATATCTCCGTCGCTTATACCTTGGATGATAAGAAGGAGGGCTCGGCTCAAATAAGTTTGCCGCAAGGAACCTCGGGTACGTTCGTCTGGAAAGGCAAAGAAATTCCTTTACATGAGGGAGAGCAGACCATTGTGTTGACGGGATATTGAGCCTTTTCGTGGATATGTACGATGCCAGATGACTATTTTTGATAGATTTTTCCCTTCGTACATTATATATAAGAGGTGTCCCTTTGGAATGCCCCGTGAAAAAAAGATCGGGTAGGGCTTGGATATTATGTTTTATAACATTACTTTTGCGTCCGCATTCGGGAGAGAATGGCGGGGGGACGCCCCGGAAAGATTTTTTTTGAAAAAAGATCGCGAGGGATTTGGAAGTTCGGGACAAAAGTCCTTATCTTTGCGTCCACGTTCGCCATCCGCTGGACGGATGCGACACGAGTTCTTTGAGGATATTACATAACGCAACGAGAAGTAGTACAAGTATTATGGA
>CASFNG010000002.1 GCA_949296075.1 uncultured Parabacteroides sp.
CCCCCAATGGGCTCAAGGGGAAAGGAAAAGCAATGGCAACGATAAAGTATCCGATCAACGGCAAAGACATCGACGTCGAAGCCGAGTGGTACTAATGGCCCGAGACTTTCCTTGCCCTGAAGGGTACGATATGTTTTGGCTACAAGGTTTCCCTTTCGTTGGATGACCAATCGTCCGCTTCCTTGATGTCCGTCGCATGTCACTGACTAAAAGATATTAAGGTGGCTATGGCACGGGGGATCCACCTCTTCCCATCCCGAACAGAGAAGTTAAGCCCCGTCACGCCGATGGTACTGCGTAAGAGTGGGAGAGTAGGTAGCCGCCGCTTTTTAGAATGAGGGGAGCTGTCCGTAAGAGGGCGGCTCCCCTTTTTTCGTGCCCTCTCCCCGGGCACGTTCCCCCGCCCGGGAAAAGATAAATATCTGTCCCGTTCCTACAATAAAACTTCATTTCTTCCGTTCATATAAGATATGAATTCATCGGAAGGATCACACGCATGAGCAGTATATACGATTCCCGTCAAAGGTGGAAACTGGGCTTCATTTTCGCCGCCGTATTGATCGCGATCGCCTCGGTCGTCGTGTCAGATTTCCTGATCAAGGACTTGGCTCGCGAGGAGCGCGAGAAGATGGAGATCTGGAGTGAGGCTACGAGGGTGATGACCAGCGAGAATCCAGCCCTTAACATGAACTTGATATTGAAAATCATACAGGGCAATAACTCGATCCCCGTCATCCTGTGCGACGAACGCGACAGCGTGGTGTCGTTTAACAACATCGAGTTGCCGGATGGGGATGCCGGCGCCTTCATGCGCGATAAGGTGAATGAGCTGAAGGCCAAGAACCCGCCCATCGCGATCGACATGGAAGATGGAACCTTCCAGTATCTCTATTACGACGATTCGATCATCCTGAAACGTCTCTTGGTATATCCTTACGCCCAGCTGACGGTCGTGTTCATCTTCATCGTGACGGCATTCCTCGCCCTCACGAGCACGAAAAAGGCGGAACAGAACAAGGTTTGGGTCGGCTTGTCGAAGGAGACGGCCCACCAGTTGGGTACCCCGATCTCATCCCTGATCGCCTGGGTGGAGCTGCTGCGTTCCCAAGAGGTGGATCCATCCTTGCTGGATGAGATGGACAAGGACGTGAAGCGCCTCCAGACCATTGCCGAACGTTTTTCGAAAATAGGCTCAGATCCTGACCAAAACCCCTCGAACATCGTGGAATCCGTGAGGATGGCCTTGGCATACATGGAGACGCGTATCTCGTCGAAGGTGAAGATCCACGCCTTCTTGCCCGAGCGTCCCGTCATGGTCTTGATGAACGACTCCCTCTTCGCCTGGGTGATCGAGAATTTGGTGAAGAACGCCGTCGACGCGATGGAGGGGCAGGGCACGATCACCATCCGGATGGAAGAGCGGGAGAAGGTGGTCTTGATAGATCTCTCCGACACGGGCAGAGGCATCGCCAAGACAAGATTCAAGACGATCTTCAACCCCGGTTACACGACGAAGAAAAGAGGCTGGGGACTGGGGCTGTCGCTCGTGAAACGCATAGTCGAGTCGCTTCAGGGAGGACGGATTTTCGTGAAAAGCTCCGAGTTGGGCAAGGGAACGACCTTCCGGATAAAATTGAGAAAATATAGAGCCTGAGCAGGAATATAAGAAAAATAAACATAAAGGTATTGCGTTTGTAATAGGTTTTTTCGTACCTTTGCAAAGTTTTTACACTAAAAGGCTTTGGGGAAATTTGAATTATATAACGTAGATCTGAAAAATCTTACTCCGGGAGTACACGATTTCGAGTATTCCTTGGAGAACAAGTTTTTCGTGGACATCGACGGGACCGAGGTGCAGAAAGGCAAGGTGAAGGTTCACCTCAGCGTGAAGCGGTCCGCGGTGATGTTCGAGATGAACTTTCAGATACAAGGGACTGTTATCGTGCCGTGCGACAGATGCCTGGACGATATGGAGGTCCCGATCGATACCCACAACCGCCTTATCGTGAAGTTCGGCAAGGAGTACGCGGAGGAAAGCGATGAGATCGTCATCATCCCCGAGGAAGAGGGGGCGATCAACCTGGCGTGGTTCCTTTACGAGTTCATCGCGCTGGCGGTCCCCATGAAGCACGTTCACGCCCCGGGCAAGTGCAACAAGACGATGTCTTCCAAACTGAGGAAACATACCGCCCGGAATATGGACGACGATGGAGCTGACGATTTCGGGGACGATATGGGAGGGGATGACCTCTCGCTGGAGGATAACGGCGACACAGGACCGGCCGATCCTCGTTGGGATGCCCTGAAAGATTTGCTTGGAAATGATAACAATTAAATAAATAAAACAATGGCACATCCTAAAAGAAGACAAGGTAAGACAAGAACAGCCAAGAGAAGAACGCATGACAAGGCTGTAGTTCCAACAATGGCAATTTGCCCGAACTGTGGCGCATGGCACCTTTATCACACGGTATGCGGTGAGTGCGGTTATTATAGGGGAAAATTGGCGATTGAGAAAGAAGCAGCCGTGTAAGTCGATCGTCTTATATGGTTTGATGAACAAATGAAATAGCCCTAAAACAACCTTTTAGGGCTTTTTTTAATTAGCATCAGTTCCTTATATATTTTGTTATGGAGAAGATAAATGCGCTTATCACGGGTGTCGGCGGCTATGTCCCGGAAGATGTATTGACGAATGAGGACATTTCCCGGATGGTTGATACGACAGACGAGTGGATCATGACTCGTGTGGGTATCAAGGAACGCCGAATTTTAAGAGGAGAGGGAAACGGGCTCTCTTTCATGGGAATCCGGGCCGTGAAGCAATTGCTGGAGAAAACAGGTGTCGATCCCGAGGAGATCGAGGTGGTGATGACCGCCACGACTACCCCGGATCATCATTTCCCGACCACGGCCTCCATCATCGCCTATCATACGGGATGCAAGAACGCCATGACGTTCGACCTGCAAGGCGCTTGCGCCGGGTTCCTGTACGCGCTGGAGACGGGTGCGAACTACATCCGTTCCGGACGTTATAAGAAGGTCATCGTGGTGGCAGGCGACAAGATGACCGCCATCACGGACTATCAAGATCGCTCCACCTGCCCGCTGTTTGGCGACGCTTGCGGGGCCGTGCTCTTGGAGCCGACCACGGAGGAGCTGGGAGTCATGGACACGATCCTGCGCACGGATGGCAGCGGCTACTCGCATCTGCTCATGAAGGCCGGTGGTTCAGCCTATCCCCCAAGCCACGAGACGGTGGACAAGCGCGAGCACTTCGTCTATCAAGACGGGAGATATGTGTTTAAGTATGCCGTATCCTACATGGCCGACGTGGCAGCCGAGATCGCTGAGCGCAACCATCTGACGCACGAGGACATCGCATGGATCGTACCGCATCAGGCGAACCTCCGCATCATTGACGCGACAGCCAAGCGGTTAGGGGTCGAGATGGATAAGGTAATGGTCAATATCCAGAAGTATGGTAACACCAGTGCCGGCACGATTCCTATCTGTTTATGGGAATGGGAAGACCGGCTGAAGAAGGGAGACAACTTGATCCTCGCCGCTTTTGGGGCAGGCTTTACCTGGGGAGCGATTTACCTGAAATGGGGATATGATGGAAAAAAAGCATAAATCAGGCTTTGTCAATATCGTCGGTAACCCGAATGTCGGGAAGTCCACGCTGATGAATCGGCTGGTGGGAGAGCGTATCTCCATTATCACCTCGAAGGCGCAGACAACGAGGCACCGGATCATGGGGATCGTGAATACCGAGGATATGCAGATCGTGTACTCGGACACGCCTGGTGTCCTGCGGCCGAACTATAAGTTGCAGGAATCCATGCTCAATTTTTCCCAGTCCGCCTTGGGCGACGCTGACGTATTGCTGTACGTGACGGATGTTGTCGAGACGGTGGACAAGAACAACGATTTCCTGGAAAGGATACAAAGGATGGATTGTCCTGTCCTTTTGCTGATCAACAAGATCGACCAGACGAACCAGCAAGAGCTGGAGAGGCTGGTAGCGCTTTGGACGGAAATCTTGCCGAAGGCGGAAATCATCCCGATCTCCGCCCTGTCGAACTTTAATGTCGATTATGTAAAGCGCCGGGTCGAGGAGCTGATGCCGGAGTCTCCTCCTTATTTCGAGAAGGATGCCTTGACGGATAAGCCCGCCCGTTTCTTCGTCACTGAGATCATTCGCGAGAAGATCTTGCTCTATTATCAAAAGGAGATCCCCTACTCCGTGGAGGTGGTGGTCGAGTTATTCAAGGAGGATGATAAGATGATCCATATCAAGGCGCTTGTCATCGTGGAAAGGGATTCCCAAAAAGGGATCATTATCGGGCATCAAGGGCAGGCATTGAAGAAAGTCGGAGCTATGGCCCGGAAGGATATCGAACGTTTCTTCGGGAAGAAAGTGTTCCTGGAGATGTTTGTCAAGGTGGAAAAGGACTGGCGTAACCGCGACAACTTGTTAAGGAACTTTGGTTATCAACTGGACTAATAAGTAGCATACGAAAGAGAATTTTATGGGAAATATAGTAGCGATAGTGGGAAGACCCAATGTGGGCAAATCAACCCTCTTCAACCGATTGACCGGCACACGCCAGGCGATCGTGAACGAGGAGGCAGGTACTACCCGCGACCGCCAATACGGGAAGGTGGAATGGACGGGAAAGGAATTCTCCTTGATCGACACAGGAGGATGGGTTGTCAATTCAGATGATGTTTTCGAGGAAGAGATCAACAAGCAGGTGAAGATCGCCATCGAGGAGGCCGACGTGATCTTGTTTGTCGTTGATGTGGTAAACGGCCTGACTGACCTTGATATGGAGGTAGCCGATATATTGCGCCGCTGCGATCGTCCTGTGATTGTCGTGGCTAATAAGGCAGACAATTACGCGTTGCACATCTCGGCCGCGGAGTTCTATTCTTTCGGATTGGGGGATCCATACTGTATCTCCGCCATAAATGGTTCCTATACGGGCGAGTTGCTGGATAAGATCGTGGCGACCTTGCCGGAGGAAAAGGCGGAGGTCTTGGAGGAGGATTTGCCCCGTATCGCCGTTATCGGGCGTCCGAACGCCGGGAAGTCATCGCTGATCAACGCCTTCATTGGAGAAGAGCGCCATATCGTTACCGATATAGCAGGTACTACCCGTGACTCCATCTATACGAAGTACAATAAATTCGGCCTTAACTTCTATTTGGTGGATACTGCGGGAATCCGCAAGAAGGGGAAGGTGAACGAGGATTTGGAGTATTATTCCGTCATCCGTTCGATACGGGCGATCGAGAACTCGGATGTCTGCGTCTTGATGCTCGACGCCACAAGAGGAATCGAAAGCCAGGATATGAACATCTTCTCGTTGGTACAGAAGAACAAGAAAGGCTTAGTGGTTTGCGTGAACAAGTGGGACTTGGTGGAGGAGAAGAACCAGAAGGTGATCGATACCTATGTCGCGGCGATACGCGATCGGTTGGCGCCTTTCACGGACTTCCCTATCCTGTTTATCTCCGCCTTGACCAAGCAACGTATCCTGAAGGTGCTGGAAACCGCGAAAGCGGTCTATGAGAATCGCTCGAAGCGGGTCTCGACAGCCAAGCTGAACGAGGTTATGCTGCCCATCATCGAGAATTATCCGCCACCCGCTTGGAAAGGTAAATATATCAAGATCAAGTATATTACCCAATTGCCGGGGACGAGCGTCCCGTCGTTCGTGTTCTTCTGTAACTTGCCCCAGTGGGTGAAAGAGCCGTATAAGCGGTTCTTGGAGAACAAGATCCGGGAGAACTGGGATTTTAGCGGCACCCCGATCAATATCTTTATCCGGGAAAAGTAAAAAAGATCATTAAGCATGAAAAATCCCGCGGGAGAAGCGAGTTTACGCTGTCCCGCGGGATTTTTTTTGTCTTTTACGGTAGCTCTGTCAGAAGGAATTCAGCAACCGGTGCAGCTCGTCCACCATCTCGGATGCCGACTGCTGGGTCTCGGCGAGCCCCTCGGGGGTGAACTTGGCGACCGTACGGTTCAGTTTCTCTAACTTACCGCCCTTCAGCTCGGAGCGGAGCTGGTGTATCTTCTCGCAATCCTGTAATCCTTCCATCAGTCGCTCGAAGCGGATACTGCTGCGCGGCCCCGGGTAGATACTGTATGTGTCGCCCGCCGCCCAAGTGCGGAAGCGGGAGTCTCGGAGCGGGTCGATCGTCCAGCTGTTGACCGCCCAGCGGAGGTAGCCGTCATAACCGCCCGCTACGGCATGAAGTACCGTCCAGGCTGCCTCGGCGGGAGCGGAGAAGGTAAACGTATTCGGGAACGCCTCCGCACAGCAGGTATATACCGTGCTGATCTGCCCCTTGGCCTCGCGGGCCTTCTTCACGTCGGCGGGGAACTGATGCCCGTAAGGAATACTCAAGTAATAGAGATCCTCCTGGATCTCCGGGTGATAATTACCCGCCAGCGAGATCTTGAATTCCGGATCCGCCTGCTTGATTACCTTGATCGCCTCTCGCATGGCCTCCATCGGGCGTTCGTCCATCGAGATAGAGGTCTTCTCGAACCAGCCTTTCTGACGGAGATGGCGGGCGAAATCCTTCAGGAAACTTCCCCAGTAGTCCGCGTAAGCCGCTTCGCCCGGCTTGGTGTTGATAAACTGGACACGGTTGGTCGCCTCGTCGTAATAGTCGAAGGTCAGCGCCCAAGGGATCATGGTATAGCAGCTGATTATATCGTCGATCCCGATCTCGTTCATCATGAACTCCACCCATTTGTCGAACACGGCGTAATCATATCGCCAGGTACCGTCTATCTTCTTGATCCGGGTCACCATGCTGTCGAAATGATCCTGCGTCTGCCCGGCCCAAGGCTTGTGCATGATACTGGCCGTGATGGAGCGTTGCCCGGCGTCGGCGAGCATCCGCATGATCGGTCGCATGGCCTCGAAATGCGCCTCACTCCACAACGGCACCTGATAGTAGCGCGCCACGGCGTACGGATTTTGCCAGAGATCCAAGTGGAAAGCCCAGTCTTTCGCCTCCGGTAAGGTACGTTGGAGCACCTCCACCTCGAACCGTAGCCGCATCGGATCGGCCGATTTGCCGGTCACGGTCAAGGTACCTTTGTATCTGCCCGGCTCCGCGTCCCGCGGCACCTGCACTCGCAGCCAGATCGGTTGGGTGGATCGAGCCTGTATGTCCCGTATCTTCACGATGTCCAACACGTCCGCCACAAGCGAGGAATCCCATTCCGCCTTGTTTTCCCGGACGCCACATCCCCCTTTCCGATCCTTGTTCAGCTCGTCGGTCATGACGTAGCGTACGAAATGAGCCGATACCGCCGAGGCAGGGATGACTGATGATCCGCGGCGAAGCTCACTCACCTCGATAGAGGCGTCCTCGATACCCGTCCGGGTCCATAATACCGCCTGCGCGTTCACCCGTTCGCCTCTCCACGCCTTTCCCCGCCAGCGGTCGCTGATCTTCACGTCGGGGATGTCGTGCTTGGTGTAGCGAATGTCTGTCGATCCCCAGCTCAGGCGGGTCGGGACGGAAAGTTGATCCCACGCCTCATCGCTGTCGTGCGGCTTGGGGTCGGCGAGCTCTTGGTATTCCCCTAACGGGAATCTCTCAGGCTGTTGGGCGAAACTGTAGGAGCCCAGCGCCAGGAGGGCGCAAAGAATGAAAGTGTTTCTCATGTTTTAATCCTGTTTTTTTAGTTGTTTTAGGAAAGGCGAAGATAATGAAAAGAACAGATTTCGCCAATCCTTTCGGAATTGTTGGTGAGCTTTTCTGGAAGAGAGGAGCGTGTTTTGGGGAAAGGATCGCGGAGTTTTTCTATCTTTGGCGCCGATTTAAATCCAAATACATATGAAGATACAACTTTATTGGCTGCTTTCGGCAGCGTTATTGTTATTGCCGGGAAAGGCAGACGCCGCTAACAACAAGAAACCGTTCGTCATCCCTGAATTGAGGGAGTGGAGGGGAAGCCAGGGTATGTTTACCCCTACGGCTACATCCCGGGTCGTGTATGCCGGGAAGGATCCCTCCGTAGCCCGTGTAGCCAAGCAGTTCGCCGAGGATTATGAACTGATGTTCGGCCGCCGTATGATGGTCGTGCAAGGCCGTGCGGCTGCTGGCGACTTCGTGTTGTCCCTCTCGTCAGACCGGCGGTTGGGTGAGGAGGGCTACGCACTGAAGATCACCGACCGGGTCACCGTCACCGCTCCCAAGAGCAAGGGGCTGTACTGGGCTACCCGTACGTTGCTGCAACTGACCGAGCAGCGCGACGACCAGGCTTTGCCGAAAGGTACTGCCCGGGATTACCCCGACTACGCGATCCGCGGCTTCATGATGGATTGCGGACGTAAGTTCATCCCGATGGGCATGTTGCGCGATTATGTGAAGATGATGGCTTATTACAAGATGAATACCTTCCAGATTCATCTGAACGATAACGCTTTCAAGCAGTATTTCGAGCACGACTGGAACAAGACTTATTCGGCTTTCCGGCTTGAGTGCGAGACTTTCCCCGGGCTGACCGCCCGCGACGGCTATTACACGAAAAAGGAGTTTATCGCCCTTCAGCAGCTTGCCGACAGCTTAGGCGTCGAGATCATCCCGGAGATAGATGTCCCGGCGCATTCGCTCGCTCTAACCCAGTACAAGCCGGAGCTCGGCAGCGAGGAGTACGGCATGGATCATCTCGACCTGTTCAAACCGGAGACCTACGAGTTCGTGGACGCGTTGTTCCGCGAGTACTTAGAGGGACGTAACCCGGTCTTCGCGGGTAAACGTGTCCATATCGGCACGGACGAGTATTCTAATAAGAAGCAGGATGTGGTAGAGAAATTCCGCGCTTTCACCGATCATTATATCCGCTTCGTGGAAAGTTTCGGCAAGCAGGCTTGTGTATGGGGAGCCTTGACGCACGCGAAGGGCGAGACGCCTGTCAAGTCGGACAACGTGCTGATGAGTACTTGGTACAACGGTTATGCGGATCCGAAAGAGATGATCAAGCAAGGTTATGACTTGATCAGCATCCCTGACGGATACCTTTATATCGTTCCCGCGGCAGGCTACTACTATGATTATCTAAATACGGAGATGCTGTATAAGGAATGGACACCCGCCCATATCGGTGACGTGGTGTTTCCCGAAAAACATAAGCAGATCAAAGGCGGTATGTTTGCCGTGTGGAATGACCATTCGGGCAACGGGATCAGTACGAAGGATATTCATTACCGCGTGTTCCCCGCCATGCAGACCTTGGCGGTCAAGATGTGGGACGGAAAGAATGTCGCTCTCCCGTATGAGGAGTTCAACCGCGCGAGAATGGCGATCAGCGAGGCTCCGGGCGTGAATGTGGCCGGGCGCGTCGGTACGAGCCCGCGGGCCGTTTACAACCTCGATACCTTGAAGCCGGGCATGGAAACCGGGCTGAAAGAGATCGGCTATCATTATACCGTCTCTTTCGACATCAAGGCGAAGGAGGAAGAAAGGGGTACTGAGTTGTTCCGCTCTCCGGACGCCGTCTTTTACCTGTCTGATCCGGCATCCGGGAAGTTAGGATTTGTACGCGACGGCTACCTGAATACCTTCAATTATCAGTTCTATCCCGAGGAAACCGCGTCGGTGACCATCACCGGCGACGAGAAATCCACCCGGCTCTACATTGATGGCAAGCTGAAAGAGGACTTGAATATCCAGAAGCGTTACTTCAACGGAGGGAAAGATTCGATGAATTATGTCCGTACATTGGTGTTCCCCTTGGAAAAGGCGGGGAATTTCAAGAGCTCGATCCGTAATGTAGAGGTGCTGAACTATTGCAAGCCCGAGATGTAGCCTTGACATCCTGATACCCTATCTTTGGCATATACCCGGAGATAGGAGACGCCTCGACCATGCAAAATTGGGGAACTTCCCTTTTGTGTGGCCGAGGCTTTCATTATCTTTGCAAGCTCAACCTAACGAGCGTAGCTTATGAGAGATTTCATGCGTGTCTTGAGGCGCTTCGTGCCTCCGTACAAGAAATACATGGTGCTGAATATCGTGTTCAACGTGCTTTCAGCCATCTTGAACCTTTTCTCGTTCGCCTTGATAATCCCGATCCTGCAAATCCTGTTCAAGATCAACGAGGATCATTACAGCTTCATGCCGTGGAGTTTCGACGCCGGGAGCTGGGAGTCATGGAAAGAGCTGCCCGAGTTGCTGAAGAATAACTTTTTCTGGTTCGTCTCCGAGGTGATCGATACCTATGGCGGCTCGATGGCGCTGATCCTGTTGGGTCTGTTCCTGATCGTGGCAACCTTCTTGAAGGTCGCCTCCATGTATCTGGCCTTCTATACCATGATCCCGATCCGTACGGGCGTGGTACGCGACATCCGCAACCAGATTAACCGGAAGATCACGCAGCTTCCGCTCCGCTTTTTCTCCGAGGAGCGGAAGGGAGATATTATCGCCCGGGTATCGGGCGACGTGAATGAGATCGAGACCTCTATCATGAGCTCGCTGGATATGCTGTTCAAGAATCCGATCCTGATCCTGATCTATTTAGCGGGGATGATCGCGATCAGTTGGCAGCTCACCCTGTTTGTGCTGATCCTGCTTCCTGTGGCGGGCTACGTGATGGGACAGGTCGGCAAGAAACTGAAACGAAAATCCTTGGAGGGACAGCGGCAATGGGGGCTCCTGATGAGCCAGATCGAGGAGACGCTGGGAGGCTTGCGTATTATCAAGGCTTTCAATGCCGAGAAGAAGATACAGGATCGGTTCGAGCGCAGCAACGAGGAGTTCCGGAAGCTGACGAACCGTATTTATCGCCGGCAACAGTTGGCCCACCCGATGAGCGAGTTCTTGGGGACCGTTACCATCGCGATCGTGCTTTGGTATGGCGGTACGTTGATCCTCGGGGCGAACAGTCCGATCGACGCGCCGACCTTCATCTATTATTTGGTTATTTTTTACAGTATCATCAACCCCGCAAAGGACTTGAGCAAGTCGGTTTACGCGATACAGAAAGGTTTGGCCTCGATGGAGCGCGTGGATAAGATCCTGAAGGCGGAGACGGACATACACGATCCGGAGCAGCCTAAGCCGATCGCCTTGCGCGAACGGATCGTTTACGAGGATGTCTGGTTTAAGTACCAGGACGCTTGGGTGCTGAAAGGTATCGATTTGGAGATCCGGAAAGGAACCACCGTGGCCTTGGTCGGGCAATCAGGCTCGGGCAAGAGCACCTTGGTGGATCTTTTGCCCCGCTTTTACGATGTCAATAAGGGAAGCATCCGTATTGACGGCACCGACGTGCGCGACGCACGGCTCTATGATCTTCGCGAGCTGATGGGGAACGTGAATCAAGAGGCGATCTTGTTCAACGATACTTTCTTCAATAACATCGCGTTCGGTGTGGAGGGGGCTACCCGGGAGCAGGTGGAGGCGGCGGCGAGGATCGCCAATGCCCACGAGTTTATCATGGCGAGCGAGAAGGGCTACGACACCAATATAGGCGATCGGGGCGGGAAGCTCTCCGGAGGGCAACGCCAGCGGATCAGCATCGCCCGGGCGATCTTGAAGAACCCCCCGATCCTGATCCTCGACGAGGCTACCTCCGCCTTGGATACGGAGTCGGAACGTCTGGTGCAAGATGCCTTGGAGAACCTGATGCGTAACCGTACCACCGTGGTGATCGCCCATCGGCTCTCCACGATCCGCAACGCCGACGAGATCTGTGTGATGCACGAGGGAGAGATCGTGGAGCGCGGGCGACATGAGGAATTGCTGGCCCTCAATGGCTATTATAAGCGGCTTTGCGATATGCAGAGCTTTTAGGATTTCTCCGTCTATCTATGGCGATTTGCCGCGAATGGCTTATCTTTGGGCATTTCTAATGCTAATCATGTAAACTATCGCGCCATGCGTCTGAAAGGAATTTGTACCATTTTCCTCGGATTGACCCTTTGGGGTTGTAACCTGCCGGAGATGAGGACCGGAAAAGAGGTTTCCTATTTCTTTGAACAACCTGCCCGGATCTGGGAAGAGACGTTGCCTTTGGGCAATGGCCGGATCGGGATGATGCCCGACGGAGGAATCTCGCGGGAGAATGTCGTGCTGAACGAGATTTCGCTTTGGTCCGGTAGCGAGCAGGATACGGATAATCCAAACGCCTATCGTTCGCTCTCGGAGATCCGGAGGCTCTTGTTCGAGGGACGCAACGATGAGGCGCAGGCCTTGATGTACGATAATTTCGTTTGCAAGGGAACCGGCAGCAATTATGGCGACGGGGCGAACGCTCCTTACGGGAGTTATCAGCTGTTCGCCAACTTGGTGCTGGACTATACTTACCCGAATGCCTCCGATTCGGTAGCTTCTTATCGCCGGACCTTGAACCTGAGTGAGGCGACCGCCTCAGTCTCTTTCAAGAAAGGGAAGGTGAACTATTTCCGGGAGAGCTTCACCTCGTTTGCCGACGACATCGGCGTGATTCATTTGGTGGCGGATGTGGATCGTTCGCTTCACTTCTCGTTGAGCATGAATCGCCCGGAGCATGCGAAAGTGTCGTTGGACGGGAAAGACTTGGTATTGAGCGGTCGCTTGCCGGATGGCGTGGATACGCTGGAGATGCGAGGGATGCGTTTCGCCTCACGGGTGAGGGTACTCTTGCCGAAAGGCGGGAACTTGAGCATGACGGATACCCTTCTGTCGGTGCGCGACGCTTCCGAGGCGCTCATCTTGGTGAGCATGGGTACCGATTACTTCGATGAGCAGGCGATCGGTCGGGGACTGACGGATGCCTTGGCGAAAGCCGAGACGAAGGATTTCGCTACGTTACGCAGAGAGCATACTGAGGCTTACCGCACTTTATTTGACCGGGTCTCCTTGGACTTGGGCCGGAGCGAGCGGGATCGGTTGCCAATCGACCGGCGGCTGGCGGCTTTCGCCGAGGATAAAGACGATCCGGGATTGGCGGCCTTGTACTTTCAGTTCGGGCGTTATTTGCTGATCTCCTCTACACGCCCCGGACTGCTTCCCCCTAACTTGCAAGGGTTGTGGTGTAATACGATCCATACGCCTTGGAATGGGGATTATCATCTGAATATCAATTTGCAGATGAATCTGTGGCCCGCTGAGGTGACCAATCTCTCCGAGCTTCATCTCCCGATGATCGAATGGACGAAGCGACAGGTCCCGAGTGGGGAGAGGACCGCGAAAGCCTTCTATAACGCACGAGGATGGGTGACCCATATATTGGGTAATGTATGGCAGTTCACGGCGCCGGGCGAGCATCCCTCTTGGGGAGCTACCAATACCTCCGCTGCTTGGCTGTGCGAGCATTTGTATGAGCATTACCGGTATACCTTGGATTCAGCTTACCTGAAGGAGGTCTATCCTACGATGAAGGGAGCGGCCTTGTTCTTTGCCGATATGTTGATCCGGGACCCGCGTACGAATTACTTGGTGACGGCTCCCACTACCTCTCCAGAGAACGCTTTCCGGATGCCTAATGGGAGCGTGGTGAATGTATGTGCCGGATCGACGATGGATAACCAGATCGTGCGTGAATTGTTCTCGAATACGATCGAGGCGGCGGGCATATTGGACGTTGATAGCGCGTTCGCTACCGAGCTGGCCGAGAAACGCTCGAGGCTGATGCCTACGACGATCGCTAAGGATGGCCGGATCATGGAGTGGTTAGAGGAGTATGAAGAGGTGGAGCCTACCCATAGGCACGTGTCCCATTTGTATGGGTTGTATCCCGGCAACGAGATCTCCGTGGAGCGTACGCCGGAGTTGGCAGAGGCGGCACGGCAGACCTTGCGGGTGAGAGGTGACCAAAGTACGGGCTGGTCGATGGCTTGGAAGATCAATTTTTGGGCACGCCTGCATGATGGCGATCATGCTTATAAGCTGTTGGGCGACCTGTTATATCCTACCGTGGATTGGAATACGGTGGAGGTTGTTGGTGGTGGCTCTTTCCCGAATCTGTTCTGTGGGCATCCTCCTTTCCAGATTGATGGAAATTTCGGCGGGACGGCTGGGATCGCCGAGATGCTGATCCAGAGCCAGACGGGTATGATCGAGTTCTTGCCGGCCTTGCCTTCCGCTTGGGCAAAGGGTAGTTTTGAAGGACTACGGGTGAGAGGTGGAGGTGTCGTCGCCGCGGAATGGAACGATGGCCAGTTGGAAAAGGCGCACTTGCGGGCGGAGGTGGGAGGAACCTTCCGGATCAAATTGCCTGAACGCTCTGAGAACTTGTCGCTCCGGAAGGGGCAGGAGCAGGTCTCCCTACCGGTCGTGGATGGAATCTTGACCGTGGAGTTAGGGCAGGGTGAGGAGCTGGAACTGCAATTTTAAAAAGATAAGCGAAAGAATAGATTCGTTTTTTTAATGGAAAAGAGGCGATTTTAGAAAAATTTCTATCTTTGTCTCAAGAACGGAATCAAAACGTAAAAAGAGGAAGTATATGAGAAAGATCGGATTGTTGTTGCTTATCCTGATGCTGATGTCGCCGGTCATGGCGCAGGTCTCTTTTGGCGTGCGTGCGGGAGGCGCCTACTCCTCGTTGATCCAGAAAGTGAACGAACGGTATGAGGCCGGCGGACATTTTGGTTTCAGTGTCGCCGGGTTGGCGGATATTCCCTTGAGCAAGAACAAGAAATGGTCGCTTCGTCCAGAGTTGGCGTTCGTCCATCAGGGAGGTTCTTACTACTCTCAACAAGATTTGCATGGGATGGCGTTGAAAAACGATTGTTGGTATTACTCGTTACAGGTTCCCGTGAACGTGGCTTATACGTTTACTTTTACCGATGTCCATCTCTCGGTGTTTGCCGGTCCGGTGTTTGATTGGTCGCTCTTTGGACGGATGAAGAGTCGGGAGACGAATCCCAACCTGCATTTCGGCGTGTCGGAGGAGAAGGACTTGAAGCCTTGTGATCTTGGAATAGATGTGGGGCTTGCCGTGGAATACAACAATTTCTTCTTCTCCGTGAACTCTAATTGCGGCGTGATCGACCGTCGGGCGGTGAAGCATGAGGGCGAGACCTCTGTTTACCAGAATAACGTTACGCTATCCCTTGGCTACTATTTCCGGAAGAAGTGAATATCTTATTGATAACTCGAAAAATACTTGGAATAGTTTGGTATTTCGGATAAAAGCCGTACCTTTGCGAGCCGATTATTATCAAATGTACTAAAAGTTTAGTCCTTAGCCTTTTGCCGTGTCATGTGTCCGTCACGGCGATAGGGATGAGGCGGTTTTGAGTTATTAATTAATTTAATTTTTAAGCAGTGGATACTTTAAGTTTTAAGACCATTTCTGCAAACAAGGCAACTGTAAACAAAGAGTGGGTCGTTGTTGATGCCGAAGGTCAGACGTTAGGTCGCCTTTGCGCGAAAGTAGCGAAGCTTTTGCGTGGTAAGTACAAACCCAATTTCACTCCGCACGTTGACTGTGGTGATAACGTGATCATCATCAATGCAGAGAAAATCGTTCTCACTGGCAATAAGTGGAACGATCGTGTTTATTTGAGATATACCGGATACCCCGGTGGACAGATCGAGTACACGCCGGCCGACCTGATGAAGAAAGGAGCGGATCGTCTGTTCCGTAAGGTCGTGAAGGGTATGCTCCCCAAGAATCGCTTAGGCGCGAAGTTGTTGAAAAACATGTATGTCTATGAAGGCGCTGAGCACAAGCATGAGGCTCAACAACCTAAGTTAATCGATATAAACTCATATAAATAATCACGATGGAAGTAGTAAATGCAATAGGAAGACGTAAGGCTGCGGTCGCTCGCGTGTTCGTGAGCGAGGGAACGGGAAAGATCACGATCAACAAGCGTGAGCTGGAGAAGTACTTCCCCTCCTCGATCCTTCAGTTTATCGTAAAGCAACCGTTGATGAAATTGAACGTTGCTGAGCAATATGACATTCGAATCAACTTGGATGGCGGCGGTTTCAAGGGCCAGTCTGAGGCTGCCCGTTTGGCTATCGCCCGTGCGTTGGTGAAGATTAATCCGGAAGATAAGCCTGCCTTGAGAGCGGAAGGCTTTATCACTCGCGATCCCCGCTCTGTTGAGCGTAAGAAACCGGGTCGTCCGAAAGCTCGTAAGAGATTCCAGTTCAGTAAACGTTAATGTTATTTGTGAGTCTCTTACAAGTAAAGCGAAGCGTTTAGTATCTAAATTGTCGGGATTCTTCGTGTATGCTGATGTATGGGAAGACTACCTGATGGTTGAAAACAAGTAAGAAAGTAAACGATTTAAGAAAAAAACAATGTCAAGAGTAAATTTTGATCAATTATTAGAGGCTGGTGTTCACTTCGGACACTTAAAAAGAAAGTGGAACCCGGCAATGGCTCCGTATATCTTCATGGAGCGCAATGGTATTCATATCATCGACCTTTATAAGACAGTTGCCAAGGTTGATGAGGCCGCCGAGACACTGAAGAACTTGGCTAAGCAAGGCAAGAAAGTGCTTTTCGTGGCTACCAAGAAGCAGGCTAAACAAATTGTCGCTGATAAGGCTTCCGCTATCGGTATGCCTTATGTTATCGAGCGTTGGCCGGGTGGTATGTTGACCAACTTCCCGACGATCCGTAAGGCGATCAAGAAGATGGCTACGATCGATAAGATGACAAAGGATGGTACATTTGATAATCTTTCCAAGAGAGAGAAGCTGCAAATCACTCGTCAACGTGCGAAACTGGAGAAGACCTTGGGTTCTATCGTGGACCTGACTCGTCTGCCGTCCGCTTTGTTCGTGGTTGACGTGATGAAAGAGCAGATCGCTGTTCGTGAGGCAAACCGCTTGGGTATTCCTGTGTTCGGTATGGTGGACACTAACTCCGACCCGAATACCGTGGACTACGTGATCCCGGCCAACGATGATGCCACTAAATCCGTGGAGGTGATCGTAGGTGCGATATGCGAGGCTATGAACGAGGGCTTGCAAGAGCGTAAGGCTGAGAAGATTGACGCTGAGGCCGCTGAAGAGGCTCCTAAGAGAGAGAGAAAGGCGAAGGCTACCGTCAAGAAAGAGCGTACGAAGAAAGAGGACGACGATGCGTTGAACGCTAACGTTGCCGGCAAGTTCGAGAAAGACGAAGAATAATCAAGACTTCACATAGCGGTATGTCTACTCGACGTTTGGCTTTGGTCATCCGGATCGTGGACATACCGCTTTTTTAATTTTTCAGGAAACAAACATTTTTAACGATAAAGAGAGTAAAGATTATGGCTGTAACAATGGCTGATATCACCAAGCTTCGCAAAATGAGCGGGGCTGGTATGATGGACTGTAAGAAGGCTTTGACGGAAGCTGACGGTGACATCGAGAAGGCAATGGAGATTATCCGTAAGAAAGGACAGGCTATCGCCGCTAAGCGTTCGGATCGTGATGCTTCCGAAGGCTGTGTGCTGGCGAAGAACGACGGGCAGTTTGCCGCTATCATCGCCTTGAAGTGCGAGACTGATTTCGTCGCCAAGAATGAGGACTTCATCGCTTTGACACAAGCTATCCTGGATGCTGCCGTGGCTAATAAGTGTCGTACGCTGGATGAGGTGAAGGCTTTGCCGATGGGCAAGGGTACGGTTCAAGACGCTGTTACGGATCGTAGCGGTATCACGGGCGAGAAGATGGAATTGGATGGCTACTGCGTGGTAGAAGGAGCTTATACGACTGTCTATAACCACATGGGTAAGAACCAACTGTGTACGATCGCCGCATTCAATAAGGAGTCGGAAGCTGCCGCTCACAACGTGGTTATGCAGATCGCTGCCATGAATCCGATCGCTATCGATGAGGATGGCGTGCCCGAGTCTGTAAAGGAGGCTGAGATCCAGGTGGCTATCGAGAAGACTAAGGCGGAGCAGGTGCAGAAAGCTGTGGAGGCTGCCTTGAAGAAGGCTGGCTTTAATCTCTATACCGCTGAGAACGAGGAGCACTTGAACGAGGGTATCATGAAGGGATACATCACGGAAGCGCAAGCGCAGGAGATCCGCGATCTGAAAGCTAAGGTAGCCGAGGAGAAAGCGGCCAACCTGCCTCAGCAGATGATCGAGAATATCGCTAAGGGTCGTCTGGGTAAGTTCTTGAAAGAGGTTTGCTTGCTGAACCAGGAAGACATCATGGATAGCAAGAAGACTGTACGTGAGACGATGAAAGAAGCTGACCCGGATTTGAAGATCTTGGCGTTCAAACGTTTCACTTTACGTGCTGAGTAATTCATATCCCGATTGAGGGAGATAAAAGTACAGAGGCTGCCGGTTCCGGTAGCCTCTTCTTATTTGAGGTAAGATCTATATAAAAAGAATAGCTCCGTTCCACAACTAATTGGATACGGAGCTATTCTTTTTATAGGCTTCGGGAAAGTACATTCTCTCCCGGATACATTTTTTATCTGCTTATTTGAGTGCCGCTAAAGCCTTCTTGATCCGCTTGATCGCCTCCACGATGTTCTCGTCGCTGGTAGCGTAGCTCATGCGGATACACTCGGGTGCGCCGAAGGAAGTCCCGCCTACGCAAGCCACGTGCGCTACCTCCAAGAGATACATCGCTAAGTCGTCTGCGTTATTGATCGTGCGAGAGCCATCGGTTTTACCGTAATAGAAACTGCATTTCGGGAAGAGATAAAAGGCTCCTTCCGGCTTGTTAACCTCTAAACCCGGGATCTCTTTCGCCAGGTTGACGATCAGGTCACGTCGGCGCTCAAAAGCCTTGCGCATCTCCTCGACAGGGACTTGAGTACCCGTGTATGCGGCCTCGGCTGCCTTCTGGGATACGGAGCAGGGGCCAGACGTATATTGTCCTTGCAGCTTGTTCACGGCCTTCACGATCCATTCCGGCCCCGCGACGAATCCAATACGCCAACCCGTCATGGCGTAAGCCTTGGATACTCCGTTTACGATGACAGTGCGTTCCTTCATGCCCTCGATGGAGGCGATGCTATGGTGCTTCCCGATATAATTGATGTGTTCGTAGATCTCGTCGGCGATCACGATAATATCCGGATGCTTCTTCAGTACGGTAGCCAATCCGGCAAGTTCATCCGCGCTATAGACAGAGCCTGTCGGGTTAGAGGGGGAGCAGAGGATCAACGCCTTGGTTCTCGGTGTAATCGCCGCTTCCAATTGGGCGGGTGTGATCTTGAAGTCTTGCTCGATCCCGGCCGGTACGATTACTGGTTTTCCCTCCGCCAGTTTGACCATCTCCGGATAACTTACCCAGAAAGGCGCCGGGATGATTACCTCGTCACCCGGGTTCACCAGCACCATGACCGTATTGCAAACCGATTGCTTGGCTCCATTGGCGCAGGAAATCTGGTTGATCGTGTATTCCAGATTGTTCTCATTCTTCAATTTCGCTACGATAGCCTCCCGCAAGGCAGGGTAGCCTGCTACAGGAGAGTAGCGGGAATAGTTCTCGTCGATAGCTTTTTTCGCTGCCTCCTTGATATGGTCTGGCGTGTTAAAGTCCGGCTCTCCCACGCTCAGGTTGATAACGTCGATACCTTTAGCTTTCAGTTCACCGCTCTTTTGCGACATCGCCAAGGTAGCGGAAGGCGACAAGCTCGCTAAACGGTCAGATACTTGTGTCATAGTACGATATTTATTTCATGTTATGCAATACGTGTCCCATGCGTTCCTTCTTGGTCTTCATGTAGAACTCATTATAAGGGTTAGGTTTTATCTCGATGGGCACGTTCTCTACTATCTCCAATCCATAAGCCTCCAATCCGACCCGTTTTACCGGATTGTTACTCATCAGGCGCATTTTAGTCACGCCGAGATGACGTAATATCTGCGCTCCGACCCCATAGTCACGTTCATCCGCTTGATGTCCGAGGTGTAAGTTCGCGTCCACGGTGTCCAATCCGTCTTCCTGGAGCTTGTAAGCCTTTATTTTCTCCATCAGACCGATGCCGCGTCCCTCCTGGTTCAGGTAGACGATCACGCCCTTCCCCTCTCTCTCGATACGTCGCATGGCCTCGTGGAGCTGCTCTCCACACTCACAACGCATGGATCCGAATATGTCGCCTGTGGCACATGAGGAGTGCACGCGTACCAAGATCGGCTCGTTCTTCTCGAATGTCCCCTTGATCAGGGCGATGTGTTCCAGCCCGTTGCTCTTTTGGCGGAAAGGGATCAGGCGGAAGTGTCCGTAAGCGGTCGGCAGATCTACCTCTACGCCTACCTCCACGATCGACTCCGTGCGCAGGCGATAGGCGATCAGATCCTTGATGCAGATGATCTTGATCCCGAATTTCTTGGAAACCTGGATCAACTGGGGCAGACGTGCCATCGTTCCGTCCTCGTTGATGATCTCGATCAGGGCGGCGGCAGGGTATAAGCCAGCCAACCGCGTCAAGTCTACCGCGGCTTCCGTGTGTCCGGCGCGGCGAAGCACCCCGCGTGAACGGGCGCGAAGCGGGTTGACATGTCCGGGACGTCCCAAGTCGGAGGGCTTTGTCTTCGGATCGGCCAGCGCCAAGATAGTCTGTGCCCGGTCGTACATGGAGACTCCGGTGGTGCAGCCGCCCCCTAACTTGTCTACGGTGATCGTGAAAGGAGTCCCTAACAGGGAGGTGTTGTTGGCGACCTGCATATCTAATTCCAGCTCTTGGCAGCGCTCTTCCGTGATCGGGGCGCAGAGCACGCCTCTACCGTTGGTCAGCATGAAGTTGACTTTCTCCGGGGTTATCTTCTCGGCCGCGATGATGAAGTCCCCCTCATTCTCGCGATCCTCGTCGTCAACGACGATCAGGAATTTGCCTTCCCGAAAATCCTCGATAGCCTCTTCGATGGTGTTTAATTGAATCTCGCTCATGTCTCTTAATTGTTTATATCAGGATTATTTTTCAGCAAATGTAATGAATATATCATATTGATCAGTTCTTTGCTGGTCTTTTGTACCATCATGATGTCGTGCCGCAACAGTTTGCGCTGATAAGTGGCCAGCAAATAGATCGGTATCCCTATCGGGAGGCAGATCCCGATCGCCAGCGATACTTTCGGGCTCATGTGCTTGCTGAGCTTGTTGGCGTAACCTGCGATGATGGGATAATCCATCAGCTTGTTCAGGAGGAGATTCTGGTCGGAGTTACCCAGCTCCTCGATAAGAGTCTCCATGTCGGAGGCTAATCGCTCAGCCGAATGATCCTTTCCTCCCTGCCGCCAGTAGGCGAGGTAGTTGACCCAGCGTTTGTGGCTGGCTATGTAGTCCGCGCTCTCTCGCTCCAATCGCTCCAATCTCGGGAGGATCGCGTCGTAATCCGGCGTGTAGATGATGACCTCTTTCCGCTCCACCTTACGGCCTTCCCGCTTGCCGATCAGATTCTTGAGCGCGTTGATGTAGGTGTCAGCGTTCAGTATCACCGAGTCTTTTACCGCCTTGTAGGTGAGGAAGATCCCCATAGGAGTCAATATAACCGAGCTCAGCCACATTCCCTCCCAGGCATCCCATACGCCGTCGCGCGCCATCTTGAAGCCCATGTTGTCGATGATATAATAGAAGATGAACAGGATGACCGATATGACGACCGGCACGCCTAATCCTCCCTTGCGGATGATGGCTCCTAAGGGCGCCCCGATGAAGAAGAACATGAGGCAGGCGAATGCCACGGTGAACTTCTTGTGCCACTCCGTCAGGTGGCGGCGTACCTTGTAGGCCTCGTCGCCTACGGTGGCGGCCCGGAAGTAGTAGTCGGCCCGGATGTTCTCCAGCGACGATTTCGCCCTTCCTAACAAAGCCGCTTTCCCGCTTGTCGTCTGCGCCTCGTAGAGGCTGTCGAAGTTGAGTGCCACGGTCGGGACAGAGATCGGTTTCTCCTCCGGCAGCGTCATCCGTTCGCCTGCCTGTTCCGGGGATCTGTCCGCTTGCGCTTTCCTTTCCTTGAATGTACGCACGTACGAGGCGTCGTAGATGCTCCGGGCGTTCATGTCCTTGATGCTGTCTAACCGTACCGACATCGAGTCGATGGAGGTTTGCAGGTCGTGCAGGTTCTTCCCCATATATTGGTTCTGCATGAACGATTCGTCCGTCCGGTTGAAGTTGGCGTCGAACTCGATCAGTATATCCTTGCTGCTGAACGACTCCCTCCGGTAGGGCACGGCCTGCCTTACCTGGTTCGTGTTTGCCTGGCTTTTCCCCACGTTCTCGAACGACTCTCCGTTATACAGGGAGAGGATGAGGAACAATTTGTCGGCGGAAGTCTTCAGCCGCCCGGAGTCCGCTATGATTACCCGGGCATTGTTGAATCCCTCGGAGTAATCGTAGATCATCATGTCTTTCAACAGTCCGGTATGATGATCCTTCTCTTTCACGTAGACGTTGAATCCCGGTATATCCTTGTAGAAGGTTCCCTCGGGGATGTCTAATTCCGGCGACTTCTGGCGCATGGAATAGAGCAAGGTGTATAGCTTCACCTGTACGATGGGCATCACGTTGTTCTGGTAGAAGAAGGCGCCCACGCTCACGAGCACCAGGGTGACGATCAGGGGGCGCATGATGCGGATCAACGATACTCCCGCCGACTTCATCGCCAGCAGCTCCAGCCGCTCGCCCAAGTTGCCGAACGTCATCAGCGAGGCCAGCAACACCGCCAATGGCAGCGCCATCGGGACGAGGAACAGGGCGGCGTATATGAACATCTCCGCCAAGACCGGTATCCCTAACCCTTTTCCCACCATATCGTCGATGTATCTCCAGAGGAATTGCATCAGCACGATAAACAGGCAGATCCCGAACGTCATGAGGAACAAGGGCAGGAATGTCTGTAAGATAAAAGTGTATAATCGTTTTATTCGCAACATCGCCTAACCTGATTGAGGGGCAAAAGTAGTGTAAAAAACGATAAGTCGCCCCATGTATTCCCGTAAAACTCCTAAATGCCCAAGGTGCGTTTCAGGTCGTCCACCTGGGAGTCCCACAAGGCTATGGAGTCCTTCTTCTCACCGGGTTCGGCGAAGTCGGTGATCTCGAGAGCTGTCGACCCGGTCAGCTCGATCGTATGGATGATAAACTCGAAATAGGCGTGCTCATCCTCCTCGTCGGCCCAGCGATACCGGACCGATGTCTCCGGTTTCATATCGATTACTTGCGCTTCTTGCGTTTCCTTGTTCCATTTGAAGGTGTATAAGTCCTTGTCAACGATGACCTCGTCAGCGAACCAGGCGGATAGTCCCAAAGCGGTGGTTAGTTGATTCCACAAACTTCGTCGTGAAACTTTATCGAATATGTATTCGATATGAAATTTCTCTTTTTTCATGGTGCTTGTCCGTATTATTGCCGCAAGGTACGTAAAAGATTTGAGAAATGGCCTATATCGTGTGGAAAAAAGGCGGCTAATTATGAAACATTTAGCCGGAATCCATGATTATCCGTCGATTTTTTTCGGGGAAAGTCTTGTGTATTTCAAAAACATGACCTACTTTTGCACCGTCAATCAGGGAGATGACTGACAAATGATGGCGAGATAGCTCAGCTGGTTAGAGCGCATGATTCATAATCATGAGGTCCCGAGTTCAATCCTCGGTCTCGCTACACGAGACAGGGCGATCGCATACTTCGGTATGTGGCCGCTTTTTTTGTCGTTTTTCGGGCTTTACTTGGTGAGGAATTAGAAAAACTTTTCGTAGTTTCGCGGTAATTCCATACGTCCAAGGAGTTGGATGCCGTGGAAGGACATACGGAAACGAAAGGTGTTATTGATATTATCTTCTATTATCAAATCTCGCAAATTTGAATATAGCATGAAGATGATAGCGATAGCACCCGCATCATTGATATATATCGCTATCCGCGAGGATGGTCTATATACCCAATTGGTGTGGGGCGCTATTGCTTTATCCATTCCAATTGGCATTGCGAAGGCCAGACTTTAGGATAAAGCAATACGGTTCCCACACCTTTTTTATTTAATAATGCTTCCGGGTGGGGACAGGAAGAAAAAACTTTTATTTTATGTTATCCAAATTACCCCAAAGGTTTTTAGCCGTATTGATGGCTATGTTAATGTTAAGTGTTGATCTGTTTGCTGTCGCTCCCGACTTCAACTTGAGACGCGGCACCACGGTCCCTGTCCGTCTGGTAGATGAAGTCAAAAGTAAAGGTAAAGGAGCGGTCGCTGCCATTGTTGATGGTGATGTGTATGCCCCTGATGGCAAATTGCTGATCAAGCAAGGAGAAGTCGTTAACCTTCAGGTGCAAAGGAAAAGAGCCCGGGGCTGCGGAATCCCGGGACGATTGACGATCAATGTCGTATCGACAAAGGCTGTGGACGGACAAACTGTTTCGATGGAAGGGACCTTGGCGGAAAAAGGCCGAGGAAGGATCGGGCTGGCTGTCGGTTTAGGGGCTGGTTTAGGCATGACCTTCTTGCCTCTTATTGGTTTCGCTTTCTTGGCCATTAGGGGGAAACAAGCCGTTATCGAGCCTAATACCTTGATCCCGAACGTAACGGTCGCTTCCGATTACGTTATAAAGTAATTGTTGGCTTCAACGAGAATCCGAATCCCCCAGGTGACGTATATGCTTGTTCACTTGGGGGATTCTTTTGCCTTGTCGGTAGGGAGTGTGGAAGGGATGTCGGTCTTTGTCTATAATCTTCCCAAAGGCTTCGGGGAAAGGTGGGAATGCTTTTAGAAAAACTTCTCGTGGTTTTTTCTGCGAAAAAAAGAGGGATCGGGTGAACCTTTTTACCGATCCCTTGTTATTATGATATAGTGTTTTTCATGGTATTAGAATTAAGTTAGATTAGGTTATCCGTCTTGTTCGTGAGAATAGGACGGTTTTCTTTTTATCAAGGTTTGTATTTCGAGGCGGCGAGGATCGCCTGCGCGTCGTTCTCGGCCATCAACGCCTCGGGAGTCGCGCCTGTCTCCTTCATGTAGCGTTCCACGATCCGCCAGCCTATCCACGTCCCGATATTGCCCGGTGCGCCGTTCTCCTGGAATACGGAGGGCATCTCCTCGAAGTAGAGGTCGGTCGTCAATCGGTCGGGGGTATAAAGCTGTTTCCGCTCGATGATCGCCTTCCAGATCTCCCCCTCGTTGCGCTCGCACCAAGCGATAGCCTCCGGGGTGTATCCCATCAATCTCGCCGGATCAGGCTCATCCAACGCCCGGGAGACGATATATTTGATCTTTCCCTCATACATCATCCGCTCCAGCAATACGCTCTCCTTCCCGTTGAAGGGATACTCAGACATGAGCCAGCCCGACAGGTAATCCGGCGCCACGAGCCCGCGGCACATCTTCCTCCGCTGAGGCTCGTAGAAGAAATCTTGATATAATGGGTAATCCTCTCCCAAGTATTTGTCGATCGAGATGGAGAGCAGGCTGTCGCCCACCAATACGTTCTGGTTGAAGCCGGAGACGTGCATATAGACCGCCGGGATCTGCATCGCGGGGAAAGCCCGCTTCAGGTAGGCGAATCCCTGCCCGAGCGCTCGCTCGATGTCGGCGATGGAGTCGTAGCGGGCGATCGCGTCGCGGTAAAGCCCCTTCAAGGTCGGCTCCGAGTAGAAACGTATCGCCTTCCCGGCGAATCCCGGCATTTGAGGGTCGCGCACGTTCAGCACCGCCTTCCCGAGGATGTCCAGCATCTCGGCGTAGCGGGGCTCCAAGGCCAGGAGAGCGGCGGTGTCGCCCGCCTCGATCGTGAGGAAAAGCTCCTTGTCGAACCGGTTGATAGCTACGGGGATAGAGGCTGAGTCGCCAGCCAGATGGTTGCTCTTGCCGTCGCAACTGAACAGGGAGGCGACGAGGAAGCAGGCGGTGAAAAGTGTTGTTCGCATGATTTCGGCATTCTATTATTTAATGTATAAAGAACGGATCCGTGAAAGGGATATTGTGCTTGTGGCTTCTTATTCTTACCTTTGCGTCCTTTCTCGCGAGATACGATATGCCATGCGATATACCAATAAGCAAATATTGAAGATCACCTATCCCGTATTGCTCAGCCTCTTGATGGAGCATATGATCGGGCTGACGGATACCGCGTATTTAGGTCGGGTAGGCGAGGTGGAGCTTGGCGCTTCCGCCTTGGCAGGTGTCTATTATTTAGTGATCTATATGTTAGGCTTCGGCTTCAGTGTCGGCGCCCAGGTGCTGATGGCCCGTCGTAACGGGGAAGGCAATTACGCGCGGATTGGCGAGGTGTTCACCCAAGGCTGCCTCTTCCTGCTCTTGCTGGCGGCGGCGCTCTTCACGGCCTCCCGGCTATGGTCGCCCCATCTGCTGCGGGGGATGATCGAGTCGCCGGCGGTCTATCAAGCCACGATGGACTACCTCGACTGGCGGGTGTTCGGCTTCTTTTTCTCCTTTGTGGGGGTGATGTTCCGGGCGTTCTACGTGGCCACCACGAACACCAAGATGCTGACCGCCAATTCCGTGGTCATGGTGCTTACCAACGTGGTGCTTAACTATCTCCTGATCTTCGGTAAGTTCGGGTTCCCCAAGCTGGGGATCGCCGGGGCGGCCATCGCCTCCTCCATCTCCGAGGGCGTGTCGGTCCTGTTTTTCGTGCTTTATACGTGGAAAAAGGTGGACTACCGGAAGTATGGGCTGTTCCGCTATACGCGGGTTAACCTGCCGATGTTGCGCCAGATCTTGGGCGTGTCGGTCTGGGTGATGCTCCAGCACGGCATCTCTTTCTCCGGCTGGTTCATCTTTTTTCTCGCCTTGGAGCATTTAGGCGAGCGCCCCTTGGCGATCACGAACGTGGTACGCAGCATCTCCTCCTTCCTCTTCATGTTCGTCAACGCCTTCGCCTCCACCAACAGTTCGTTGGTGAGCAATTTGATCGGGGCGGGTGAGTCCGACCGTGTACTCCCGCTTTGTCGGCGGATGGTCTGGCTCTGCTTCGCGTTCGTGTTGCCCCTCGGGTTGCTGATCGCCCTGTTCCCCTCGGCCGTATTGCGCATCTATACCGATAATCCGGACCTCATCTCCAGCTCGATTCCCTCGCTGTGGGTGATGCTATCCTCCTATCTCTTGGCGGTACCCGGCTTCATCTATTTCTTCAGCGTGTCCGGCACGGGCAACACCCGTGTGGCGATGTGGCTCGATATGTTCGGCATCTCGGTCTATGTGGCCTATATCTTTTATGTCGCGATCTGGTCGAGAGCCGATGTGGCAGTCTGCTGGACTGCCGAGCACGTATATGACTTGATGCTGGTCTTGTCCTTCCTTTATATGCGGAAAGGAGGATGGAGAAAGAAGAAAATATAACGGATTTTAACGAATTTAACGTTTGTGTCCTCTCTTTGGCATACTATTTGCAGAATTTGAGGCGTATGAATATCTAACTTTAATTTAATAAATAGGAGATCACGAGATGGGAGCAGCTGGAAACAAGAAGCCCAAGAAACCGGGCAAGAAGCATGGCCCCGCCTATATGACGGAAGAGCATGAGGTTCCTTTGAAGAGCACGAATAAGAAGAAGGCTAATTAAAAGGACGAAGACGGCGTGTTATAATGGCTAACTGCCGCGTTATTATCGGGATTCGGGCTCAGTCATTCACGAAAGTGAACTCCTGTCGCCCTCACCCTCAACGCCTTGCATTTTATCCATTCTGACACACCTAAAGGGGCTACGCCAAAATGGTAAATTGTGGCGTAGCCCTTTTCGTATGTTATCGTTTGATAAGGACAGTGATACGCAGCGAGAGATCGAAGAATACCATCTTCGCGTTCACGTTTTGCGTGATGTGCTGCTCCGCTTTCGCCAACTCTTCCATCAGCTCAACCACGTTGCGCTCGTTGACGAAGGGAGAGAACTTGGCGGAGAAGCTCGCCTCATCCAAGTTCATGTAGTTCAGTTCCGGGGATTGGAACCGGTAGACGAAGTTTTCCCGGATCAAGCGCTGGCAGTAAGCGAGGAAGTTCTTTTGCCTTTCCCGCCCGATCGCCGCCAGTGTGTCCGCCAAAGCACGCATTCCCTTGACGTTGCGTGCCCAGGAGTTGCGCATCATGGCCTTGAATTGCTCCAGGAAAAACTTGTTCTCTTCCCCGAGACTGATCGTTTCCATCGCCTTGAGGAAATTACCCGAGGCCAAGTGTGCCACATACTTGGCGTCATCGGGAGCAAGCCCGAAGCGTGCGCGCATCGCCTCCACCATCGAATTCGTGTCGATCGGGCGTATCGGGATGCGTTGCGCCCTCGACTGGATGGTCCCTATGATAAGGTCTGGAGCTTCCGAAACCATCAGTATAACGGTCCTCATGGGAGGCTCCTCAATGATTTTCAGAAGTTTGTTGGCGCAAGTGGGATGCATTTTCTCCGGAAGCCAGACGATCAGTATACGGTATTCCGCCTCGTAGATCTTCAAGCTTAGCTTATGGATAATCTCATCGCTCTCCTTGGAGTAAATGAGCGCTTGCGAATTTCCCGCCTCGATGTAGTCTAACCAATTATCCAAGTTGAAATAGGGATGTCCCTTCAGGAATCCTCTCCATTCATGCAGGTAATCGTCGCATACCTCCTTTTTCTTCTCTTTCTTGGTGACAATGGGAAATACGAAATGCAGGTCAGGATGTGCCAATTCGTCATACTTCAGGCACGAGGGACAATGACCGCAAGCGTCCGTCTCCGTCCGCTCCGTGCAATTCAGGTACCGGGCATAGGCCAAGGCCAAGGCGAACGCCCCGGCTCCTCCCTGCTCGGTGAACAATTGGGCGTGCGGGACGATCCCTGTCCGCGCCGATTGCCTCAGCCGCTCCTTTACCTCCTCCTGTCCGATGATGTCCTTGAAGTACATAACCCCCCTCCGCTTTCCGCTTAATAGATCGCTTTCGCTACCTTATATACGCTGTCGGATGCCATCATCGTATAGAAATGCAGGCTGGGCACTCCGTACGCGATCAGCTCCTTGCACTGCTGTATGCACCATTCCACGCCCACCTCTTTCGCCTCGGAGTCGTCCTTGCATTTACGAAGCTCGGCGGCGAACGGTTCCGGTATCTCGGAACGGAACACCTTGGGGAGCACGGTCAGCTGGTTCTTGAACACGATCGGCTTGATTCCCGGTATGATCGGTACGTTGATCCCCTCGGCGCGGCAACGATCCACGAAGGCGAAATATTTCGAGTTGTCGAAAAACATTTGGGTAACCAGGTACTCCGCCCCGTTTTTCACCTTCTCCTTCAGGTAAAAAAGGTCGGATTCCATATTGGGCGCCTCCTCATGCTTCTCGGGGTAGCAGGCCATCCCGTAAGAGAAAGGTGTCTCGATCCCCTCGATGGATGAGCCGTCCAAGGCGATCCCCTTGTTGAACTGGTTCACCTGTTGTTGCAGATCGGTGGCGTGCTCGTGGTAGAGCCCCGGGGTCTGTTGCGAGGCCTCCAGCGTCTTGATGTCGCCCCGTAGCAGGAGCAGGTTGTTGACCCCTAAGAAGTTCAGGTCGATGAGCGCGTACTCGGTCTCGTCTTTCGTGAAGCCCTTGCAGATGATGTGCGGCACGGCCGGTATCCCGTACTTGTTCTGGATAGCGGAGGCGATCGCCACGGAGCCGGGCCGCTTGCGGATGTTCACCTTCTGGAAGCTCCCGTCGGGCATGGTCTTGTAGATAAACTCACTGTGATGGGAGGTGATGTTGATGTATTTCGGGTCGAACTCCCTTAGCTTGTCGATCACGTGATACACCTTCTGTATGCTGTTTCCCTTCAGCGGAGGTAGTATCTCGAACGAGAACGCGGTGCTTCCGCTGCCCTTTATCAAGTCGCTCACTTTCATAAATCTCCTGTTTTTAGAAGGCAAATATACGTAAAACGCGGAAAAATCCCGAGTCGTTTTCGAGGTAGAGCGGAAAAGTCGGGGATATTCTCGCGAAAGCGTCCGCTTGTCTTTCGGAAAACATCCGCTTGTTTTAGGAGCCCGAAGGATTGGATGTTCCGGATTTTTGTATATTTGATGGCGTTTGAAGACGACCTAATCCTAATATAACCATGATACGATTTTCTATTTTTCTTGTGGGGTTGTTGATGCTCCTGAATCCCGCGCTTCTTGCGCAACCAAAGGCGGAAGCATATGCGTATGATCTATCCTATTTTATGCCGAAAGGCGATTATTCCTATGATCCGGCGATCCCTACTCCCGAGAAGGTGCTGGGCTTCCAGCTCGGTGAGCAACATGCCGATTGGGGGCAGGTGGTAGCCTATATGCGCGCCTTGGCGGAGGCCTCGGATCGGGTGGCTGTGAGGGAGACCGGGCGGACATACCAGTTTCGCCCGTTTATCGAGGTGACGATCTCGTCGCCCGAGAACATGAGGCGGATCGACCAGATCCAAGCGGAACACCTTGCCTTGACCGACGCGGCGCGTTCCGCCTCCTTGGACATTGACGCGATGCCCGTGGTGGTGAGCTTGGTCTGCTCCATCCACGGCAATGAGCCTTCGGGCGTGAACTCCTCGTTGGCGGTAGCCTATTTCCTCGCGGCGGCGAAGGGGCAGGCTATCGACGACTTGCTGGCGCATACCGTGATACTGATTACCCCGGGAGCTAACCCGGACGGGATCAACCGCTTTGCCTCGTGGGTGAATACCTCGCGGAGCCAGACGGACGTGAGCGACCTGAACTCGCGCGAGTTCACCGAGCCGTGGCCCTCCAGCCGCACGAACCATTATTGGGCGGATTGCAACCGCGACTGGCTGATGTTGCAACATCCGGAGGGACGGAATGGCGTGGATCGCTATATGGCGTGGATGCCTAACGTGCTCGCCGACTTGCATGAGCAGGGATCCACACGACCCTACTATTTCAGTCCGGGACATCCCAAGCGGGTACACGACTTGGTGACCGACGAGAACCAGCGCTTCGCCTCTCGGGTGTCGGCGGTCGTGGCGGAGGAACTCGATAAGATCGGGAGCCTTTACTACTCGAAAGAGGGCTACGACGACTTCTATATGGGGAAGGGGGCCGCCTACGGGGATATTCACGGGTCGATCTGCCTGCTGTACGAACAGGGCACTTCCCGGGGGCATCTGCGGGAGACGGTAAACGGGATCCGCTCGTTCGCGTGGACCGTCCGCAATCAGGCTTACGGCTCTTACGGGACGATCCTCTCCGCTTACCGTATGCGGGGTGAGTTGCTGGCCTATCAACGGGATTTCTTCAAGAACGTGAAGTCCGACGTGGCTCGGCAGCCGGTGAAAGGGTACGTGTTCGATGCCCGGGGATCGAGGGCGATCGCCTACCATTTCTTAGAGAATATGCGGCATCATGGCATAGAGGTGTATCACTTGGCGAAAGATCTGTCGGTGGATGGCTCGTCGTTCAAGGCGGAGGAGGCTTACGTGATCCCTGCCGACCAGAAGTATAACGCGATGGTGCGTACCGTGATGGAGGAGGTTACCGCTTTCGAGGACAGCGTGTTCTACGACATCTCCTCGTGGACCTTCCCACACGCTTTCAACTTGCGCTGCGCTCCCGTGAAGAGTACCGCCGGCCTCGTAGGTGAGCGGGTGGCCGAGAACCGTTTTGTGCCGGGAAAGGTGATCGGTGGGAAGAGCGAGTATGGCTATGTGTTCACCAATGTAGAGTTCTATACCCCGAAAGTGATGTATGAGCTGATGCGGAAGGGGATCCATTTGCAGGTGAGCGGCAGGCCGTTCCATTTCCGTTCCGGAGAGGTCGATATGGACATGGGGTATGGGACGATCCTCGTGCCGGCTCAGAACCAGCCGCTTCCGGCTGATGAGCTATACGGGCTTCTCGCTCGCTTGGCGGAAGAGGCAGGCGTGGATGTCTATGCCGCGAGCACGGGCCTGATGGAGGATTTCGACCTGGGATCTCCTTCGTTCAAGGCGTTGAAGTTGCCGAACGTGGCGATCTTAGTGGGGCGTACGATGGGTATCCCCGATTCCGGGGAGGCTTGGTTCTTGCTGGATCGCCGGTTCCAGATGCGTCCGACCTTGATCGAGAATACCGAGAAGCTGACCTTGGCGAAGCTGCAACGCTATAACGTGATCATACTGGCGAATGGCATTCCCGCGCTGACGAAAAGCTCGGAGGAGGCCTTGAAGAGTTGGGTGAGCGCCGGTGGAACGCTGATCGCCTCGGGGAAGGCCTATCAATGGGTGAGCGAGTCCGGGTTGCTGCCGATCCGGGTGAAGGACACCTCCTTCAAGGAGGATTCTGCCGTGTATCGCCCGTTCGCGGAGAAGAAAGAGGCTGATGCCGGCAATGACATGGACGGGGTGACACTGAACTGCCGGTTAGACGTGAGCCATCCGTTGGCGTGGGGGCTCGACCAGCCGGAGATCGCCGTGATGAAGAAGAATAACATCGTTTTCGAGAAAGACGCGGATCCCTACGTCTCTCCGTTATATTATACGGATAGCCCGAGACTGTCGGGATTCTTGTCTGCCAAGAACGGGGAATTGCTGCGCGGTACGCCCGCCGTGTTCGCCAAGAAGCGCGGGAGCGGCTCGGTGATCGTATTCGCCGACGACATGAATTTCCGCTCCTATTATTTCGGGACATCCAAGATATTCATGAACGCGGTCTTTTTCGGTAAATGTATGTAGCGAAAGAGATGGAATAGGGGATTGGCGCGTTTTTGACGGGATAAGCGCGTAAAAAAGACAGGTTTGTTTGTGAACTTGTTGGTTTTTCGTATATTTGCAAACGATTAAGCGAAGTTGAGGAGGGGGCGGGCAGTCCCCTCCTTTTGTTCATAACCTACATATGTATGATTGAGAAGAACGTGGTATGCCAATTGGTGGAGGAAAAACTGGCCTCTTCGAGTAATTATTTGGTCGATGTGGAGATCAAGCCCGGCAACGTGATCGTCGTGGAGATCGATAATGATGAGTCGGTAAGTATCGACGATTGCGTGGAGCTGAGCCGTTATATAGAGGAACATCTGGATCGCGATGTCGAGGATTATGAGCTGGAGGTCGGGTCAGTCGGGATTACCACGCCATTCAAGGTGCTTCGGCAATACATCAAGAATATCGGCAAGGAGGTGGAGATGCTGCTGGCGAGCGGGAAGAAGCTGACCGGCGTGTTGAAGTCGGCGGACGAGTCGGGCGTGGTCGTCTCGATCGAGAAGAAGGTGAAGCCCGAGGGCGCGAAGCGGAAAGTCACCGTGGTAGAGGATGAGGCTTATACGTTTGATGAGATAAAATATACAAAATACCTAATAAGATTCAAGTAAGATTATGGCCAAGAAAGAGGAAACGATCAGTATGATTGATACCCTTGCGGAGTTCAAGGAATTGAAGAATATCGATAAGGATACGATGATTAGCGTCCTGGAGGATTCCTTCCGGAACGTGATCGCGAAGATGTTTGGTACGGACGAGAATTATGATGTGATCATTAACCCTGAGAAGGGCGACTTTGAGATCTGGAGAAACCGTACGGTGGTGGCTGATGACGCGCTGGAGGACGAGAACTTGCAGCTTACGCTGACAGAGGCGCGCAAGATTGACGCGGACTGCGAGGTGGGCGAGGAGGTGACCGACGAGGTGCATTTCGCCGATTTCGGGCGGCGGGCGATATTGAACCTGCGTCAGACCTTGGCTTCTAAGATACTTGAATTGCAAAAGGATAGCCTGTACGCGAAGTATAAGGACAAGATCGGCCATATTATCGCCGCGGAGGTTTATCAGGTATGGAAGAAGGAGATCCTGCTGCTGGATGATGATGGTAATGAGTTGCTGCTGCCGAAGTCGGAGCAGATCCCGACCGATTTCTATCGTAAGGGAGAGACGGTACGGGCGATCGTGCAGCGGGTGGATAATTATAACAACAACCCGAAGATCATCCTCTCGCGTACTGACAAGGTATTCTTGCAACGGCTGTTCGAATTGGAGGTGCCGGAGATCAACGATGGCCTGATCACGATCAAGGCGATCGCCCGTATCCCGGGAGAGCGGGCCAAGGTTGCCGTGGAGTCGTACGATGATCGTATCGACCCGGTAGGCGCTTGCGTGGGCATGAAGGGATCTCGTATCCACGGGATCGTGCGTGAGCTGCGGAACGAGAATATCGACGTGATCAATTATACGTCGAACATCTCACTGTTTATCCAACGTGCGCTGAGCCCGGCGAAAATATCTTCCATCCACGTGAACGAGGAAGAGAGAAAGGCGGAGGTTTACCTGCGTCCGGAGGAGGTTTCGCTCGCTATCGGAAAAGGAGGATTGAACATCAAGCTGGCTTGTATGCTGACCGAATATACGATCGATGTGTTCCGCGATATAGAGGGCACGGACGAGGAGGATATCTATCTCGATGAGTTCTCCGACGAGATTGATGGCTGGGTGATCGACGCGCTGAAGAATATGGGATGCTATACGGCGAAGAGCGTGCTCGCCATGAATCGGGATGAGATCGTCGAGCGGGCCGACTTGGAGGAGCAGACCGTGGACGAGGTACTCGCGATCTTGGCCGCAGAGTTTGAAGATGACGAAAACGAATAAGTATTACGACAAAGTTTGATATGCCTATAAAATTAATACAAGTACAGAGAAAATTGAACGTGGGAATCAACACGGTGGTTGAGTTCCTGCACCGGAATGGATTCATGGTCGAGGATAATCCCAACACCAGGATCAGTGATGAACAATATGCTTTGCTCGTAAAAGAGTTTGGGAAGGATCTGCCGGAGAAAGAACGTATGCTGGTGGAGAATCGTATGCGCCATAAAGAGGCTTCTCCCGCGAAAGAGAAGCCGACAGAGATAAAAACCGTTATACCGGAAGAGCTTAGGCCCAAGATCGTGATGAAAGGGCACATCGATTTGGATGGAGAACAGCCTAAGAAGGTGCAGGATGAGCCAAGGGTTGATGAACCCTCGACGAGGAAGGAAGAGCCCAAGGCGGAGATAAAGCCTGAGCCTAAGGCGGAGGTAGAGCCGAAACAGCCAGCCCAGGCTCCGAAGGTAGAAAAGGAAGAGAAAATTGTAACTGGGGAAGTGAAAGAAAAGAAAGCGACAGAGGAACAACCTGCCGCTCCCGCTCCGAAAGAGGAGCCGAAAGTGGAACCTGTGGCAGAAAAAACCGGGGAAAAGGATGATACGCTTTTCCGCCTGAGTACGGTAAAGTTAGAGTCGAACATCAAGGTGACGGGTAAGATCGACCTGGATGCGCTCAACCAATCCACTCGGCCGAGGAAGAAATCGAAAGAGGAAAGAAGGAAGGAGCGCGACGAGAAATCGAGGGCTAATAGCAATAGACCGGGTAGTAACGCTCAGGGAGCTTCTCCATATAATAAGGGTGGAAACATGGCTAAACCGAACTCGCAGGCGAAACCGGGCGAGGAGGGTGATACCAAGAAGAAGCGTAAACGGATCAAGAAAGACCGTGTGGATCTGACGAGCGCGGTCGGGACAAATTATACTCGTCCGGGACGTGATGAGCGTTCTAATGACCGGAAGATGCGCTTGAAGAAACCTGTTAAGCCCGAGGTCAGCGACGAGGATGTACAGAAGCAGATCAAGGAGACACTGGCTCGACTGACCAGCAAGAGCAATAAGACCAACAAAGGCGCTAAATATCGCCGGGATAAGCGAGACGCGGCCGTGAAACGGGAGCATGAGCTCCAGGAACAGGAAGAACGCGAGAGCAAGGTGCTCAAACTGACGGAGTTTGTCACGGCGAACGACCTGGCTAACATGATGGATGTACCCGTGACAGAGGTCATCGGTACCTGCATGAGTATCGGTATCATGGTGTCGATCAACCAACGGCTGGATGCGGAAACGATCAATCTCGTGGCTGAGGAGTTCGGCTTCAAGACGGAGTATGTCAGCGCTGACGTGATCGAGGCGATCAAGGCGGATGAGGAGGAGGACAACGAAGAGGATTGGATTCCCCGTCCACCGATCGTGACGGTGATGGGACACGTCGACCACGGTAAGACTTCCTTGCTGGATAATATCCGTAACGCTAACGTGATCGCCGGAGAGGCGGGAGGTATCACGCAGCACATCGGAGCGTATAACGTGAAGTTGCCGAACGGAAGGCGAATCACCTTCCTGGATACGCCGGGACATGAGGCGTTCACCGCCATGCGTGCCCGTGGAGCGAAGGTGACGGATATAGCGATTATTATTGTCGCCGCCGACGATAGCGTGATGCCCCAGACCGTAGAGGCGATCAACCACGCTTCAGCCGCCGGTGTACCGATCGTTTTCGCGATCAACAAGATCGATAAGCCGCATGCGAATCCGGACAAGATCAAGGAGGAGCTGGCGAACATGAACTACTTGGTGGAAGACTGGGGTGGCAAATACCAGAGCCAGGAGATCTCCGCCAAGAAAGGAATCGGCGTGGACGAGCTGCTGGAGAAAGTCTTGTTGGAGGCGGATTTGCTGGATCTGAAGGCAAACCCGAAGAAAAGGGCGGTCGGCTCCATTATCGAGTCGTCGCTGGATAAGGGACGAGGATATGTATCTACCGTACTGGTGGAGAACGGTACCTTGAAGATGGGAGACATCGTTTTGGCGGGTACGCATCATGGACGTATCAAGGCGATGTTCAACGAGCGTAACCAGCGTGTGGAGCAAGCCGGGCCTTCTGAACCGGTCTTGATCTTGGGCTTGAACGGCGCTCCCCAGGCAGGCGATACATTTAATGTATTGGAGACGGAGCAAGAGGCGCGCGAGATCGCCAGCCGCCGCGAGCAGTTGCAGCGTGAGCTGGGGCTCCGTACGCAGAAGATGCTTACGCTGGACGACATCGGTCGCCGGATCGCTGTGGGCAACTTCCAGGAGTTGAACGTGATTGTCAAGGGTGACGTGGACGGATCGGTGGAGGCGCTCTCCGATTCGTTGATCCGGCTGTCCACGGAGGAGATACAGGTGAACGTGATCCACAAGGCGGTCGGCCAGATCTCCGAGTCGGATGTGGTATTGGCTGCCGCGTCGAACGCCATCATCATCGGATTCCAGGTGCGTCCTTCCATGCAGGCGCGTCGTAACGCGGAGAAAGAGGGCGTGGAGATTCGCCTGTACTCGATCATTTACGACGCGATCGAGGAGGTGAAGAGCGCGATGGAAGGTATGTTGTCTCCGGAGATCAAGGAAGAGATCACCGCCTACGTGGAGGTTCAGCAGGTATTCAAGATCTCCAAGGTGGGAATGGTTGCCGGCTGTATGGTGAAAGAGGGCAAGATCAAGCGGTCGAACAAGATCCGCTTGATACGCGACGGTATCGTGATCTATTCGGGAGAGCTGGGCTCGCTGAAACGTTTCAAGGACGATGTGAAAGAGGTCGCCGCCGGTCTGGATTGCGGCTTGAATATCACAAATTTCAATGATATTCAGGTAGGAGACGTGATCGAGGCTTACGAAGAGACCGAAATCAAGAAGACGTTGTGACAATGAACTGGTTGGACATCACGTTGCTATGTCTGGCGGGGATAGGGTTCGTGAAAGGCCTGTTTGATGGATTCATCAAACAGGTTGTTTCGCTTATAGCCCTTATCGCCGCTATCTTTTTTTGTGGGAAGGTGGCGGGATGGCTGAGAGGCTATTTGCTGGAGCTGGACTGGCTGCCCGCGGAAGGCGTGACCATCCTGAGCTACGTGGCAGGCTTTGTCTTGATCGTAGGCGTGCTTGTCCTGGCCGGGGAATTGGTCTCTAAAGTCGTGGGGGCAACTCCTTTGAGCGTGGTCAATCATCTGATGGGAGGGCTGTTCGGCCTGTTGGTGGTCGTGCTTTTCGTCAGCCTGTCGCTGAACGTGCTCGAATGCGTGGACAGGGGCTCCGTGCTGATTCCCCGGCAGGCGAAGGTGGAGTCCCGTTTTTATGAGGGGATGACGCGGGTGGTGCAAACCATTTTCCCCCGAAATTTGTTTTCATTAGGAGAATGATTGTAAAGGTTTACTAAGATGCAGGATTCAAATCATATAATTGATGAGGTGACGGGTGGCGACTACAAGTACGGCTTTGTCACCGATATTGATACGGACGTGATTCATCGCGGGCTGGATGAGGAGACCATCCGGATCATCTCGGCCAAGAAGGAAGAGCCGGAATGGTTGCTGGAGTTCCGCCTGAAGGCGTTCAGGCATTGGCAAACGCTGGAGATGCCTTCGTGGGCGCACTTGAACATCCCCCCGATCGATTATCAGGATATAATTTATTATGCCGCCCCGAAGAAAAAAGAGGGGCCGAAGAGTTTGGAGGAAGTTGACCCTGAATTGTTGAAAACGTTCGACAAATTGGGAATTCCTTTGGAAGAGCAAAAACACCTGAGCGGAATGGCGGTGGATGCCGTGATGGACAGTGTCTCCGTGAAGACGACCTTTAAGGAGAACCTCGCGGAGAAGGGGATCATCTTCTGCTCCTTCAGCGAGGCGGTGCGCCATCACCCTGACTTGGTGCAGAAGTACTTGGGGAGTGTGGTAGGCTATCGCGACAATTTCTTCGCTGCCTTGAATTCCGCTGTCTTCTCCGATGGCTCATTTGTCTATATCCCGAAAGGAGTGCGCTGCCCGATGGAATTGAGTACCTATTTCCGGATCAACGCGGCGAATACGGGGCAGTTCGAGCGTACCTTGATCGTGGCCGACGATGAGGCGTACGTCAGCTACCTGGAAGGTTGCACGGCCCCGATGCGCGACGAGAACCAGCTTCATGCCGCGATCGTGGAGATCGTGGCCAACGAGCGGGCGGAGGTGAAATACTCGACCGTCCAGAACTGGTATCCGGGTGATAAGGATGGCAAGGGAGGCATCTATAATTTCGTGACGAAGCGCGGGCTTTGCAAGGGAGAGGGAAGCAAGATCTCCTGGACGCAGGTGGAGACGGGATCCGCCATCACCTGGAAATATCCGAGCTGTATCCTCGCCGGGGATAACTCGGTAGGCGAGTTCTACTCGGTGGCGGTCACCAATAACTACCAGCAGGCCGATACCGGGACGAAAATGATCCATTTGGGCAAGAATACCCGGAGCACGATCGTCTCCAAGGGTATCTCGGCAGGGCATAGCCAGAACAGTTACCGTGGTTTGGTGAAGGTATCTCCCCGAGCGGAAGGAGCCCGCAACCATAGCCAGTGTGACAGCCTTCTGCTCAGCCCTACCTGTGGGGCGCATACGTTCCCCTATGCCGATATTCAGAACGAGACCGCGATCGTGGAGCACGAGGCCACGACCAGCAAGATCAGCGAGGAGCAGCTCTTCTATTGCCAGCAACGAGGCATCTCGGTGGAGGAGGCGGTTGGATTGATCGTCAACGGATACGCCCGTGAGGTGATGAACAAGTTGCCGATGGAGTTCGCCGTAGAGGCCCAGAAACTGCTGACGATCTCGCTGGAGGGAAGCGTAGGATAAGATCGATCATTTCATTCAACTTTCAAAAAAACAAGATTCATGTTAGAGGTTAAGGACTTACATGCCAACGTAAATGGCAAAGAGATATTGAAAGGAATCAATCTGTCGGTGAAAGCGGGAGAGGTTCATGCCATCATGGGGCCGAATGGCTCGGGAAAGAGTACCTTGAGCAGTGTATTGGTGGGTAATCCGGCGTTCGAGGTGACGGCGGGAGAGGTGATATTCAACGGGAAGAACCTGCTGGAACTATCGCCCGAGGATCGTAGCCGAGAGGGAATTTTCTTGAGTTTCCAGTACCCGGTGGAGATTCCCGGGGTAAGCATGGTGAATTTCATGCGGGCGGCGGTGAACGAGCATCGTAAATATAAGGGTTTGGATCCCGTGTCGGCTACCGACTTCCTGAAGATGATGCGCGAGAAACGGGCGATCGTCGAGTTGGATAACAAGCTGGCGAGCCGGAGCGTGAACGAGGGATTCTCAGGAGGAGAGAAGAAGCGTAATGAGATCTTCCAGATGGCGATGCTCGAACCGAAGCTGGCTATCCTCGACGAGACAGACAGTGGCTTGGATATTGATGCCTTGCGGATCGTGGCTCATGGCGTGAACCAACTGAAGACTCCGGAGAACGCCGCGATCGTGATCACCCACTATCAACGGCTTCTGGACTATATCAAGCCGGATGTGGTGCATGTGCTTTACAAAGGTCGTATCGTGAAGACTGCCGGGCCTGAGCTGGCGTTGGAATTAGAGGAGAAGGGTTACGACTGGATCAAGAAAGAGATGGGGGACGCGTGATATGAAGGCTGAACAGCAGTATATCGACCTTTTCGCCCAGTGTGAGGACTTGGTGTGCCGACATAGCGCACCGGTGATGAACTCCTTGCGGGCGAAGGCGCTGGCGGATTTCGAGCGATTGGGATTCCCTTCCGTGAAAAGTGAGGATTATAGATACACGGATGTGGGGCGGGCCTTCGCTCCTGATTACGGACTGAACTTGAATCGGATCGCCATACCGGTGAATCCGTATGACGTGTTCCGGTGTGATGTACCTAACTTGAGCACCTCCCTTTATTTTGTCGTCAATGACTCGTTCTACGACAAGGCGCTTCCGAAAGCACATCTGCCGGAGGGCGTTTACGTCGGAGGGATGCGCTTGTTCATGGAACAGCATCCGGAGATCGCTTCCCGCTATTACGGGCAGGCTGCTTCCAGCGGGAAAGATGGCATTGTCGCCCTGAATACCATGCTGGCGCAGGACGGTTTTGTGGTCTATGTCCCGAAGAATGTCGTGGTAGAGCGTCCTATCCAGCTGATTAATATCTTCCGGAACGATGTGGATACGATGGCGAACCGCCGGATCTTGGCTATCTTGGAGCCAAACTCGGAGGCAAAGCTCTTGGTTTGCGACCATAGTATCGACGACGTGAAGTTCTTGGCTACCCAAGTGGTCGAGATTTTCGCGGAGGAGGGGGCGCGTTTCGATTATTACGACTTGGAGGAGAGCAGCGCCTCTACCACCCGTTTCTCGTCGGTTCACGTGAAACAGGGCGCGTCGTCGAACGTGTTGGTGAACGGTATCACGTTGACCAATGGCCTGACTCGCAATAACTACTATATTGAGCTGAACGGAGAGCATGCCGAGACCTCGCTTTGCGGTATGTCCATCTTGGACAAGGAGCAGCAGATGGATACCTATACCCATATCACGCACGCCGTTCCGAATTGCACCAGCAACGAGTTGTTCAAGAACGTGCTGAACGATCGGGCTGTCGGTGCCTTTAGCGGACGCATCTTGGTGAAGGAAGGCGCGGACAAGACCTCGGCTTACCAGACAAACCGTAACCTCTGCGCTACCCGGGAGGCTCGTATGTACAGCAAACCTCAGTTGGAGATTTACGCTGACGACGTGAAATGCTCGCACGGCATGACGACGGGGCAACTCGACGAGAACGCGCTTTTCTACATGCAAAGCCGGGGAATCCCCCGCGACGAGGCCCGGATGTTGCTGAGCGTGGCCTTCACTTCCGACGTGATCGACCATGTACGGGTGGAAGCCTTGAAGGATCGGCTGCATAAGTTGGTGGAGAAGCGTTTCCGCGGCGAGCTCGCCCGGTGTGCCGGTTGCCATATCTGTAAGTAATCCCCTCAGGAGATATAATGAAGCCCGGATAATCAGAAACCTTGATTGTCCGGGCTTTTTGTATATTTGCGGGAAACGGGTATCTGATTATGGCACGACTGACTCATGTGGCTCTTTGGACGAATAGTTTAGAGCGCCTCCGTGATTTTTATGTTTCCTATTTTGATGGGAAGAGTAACGACTTGTATGTGAACCCTAAGAAAGGCTTCGCTTCCTATTTCGTGTTCTTTGAGCAAGGCCCTGCCTTGGAGATCATGCGACGTACCGACGTGACATCCCCTTGCCCGACGGAGCATGTCGGAATCGCCCATCTCGCTTTTCACGCGGATTCTCCACGGCAGGTGGATCTGTTGATCGAGCGATTCCGGGCAGACGGCGTCCCGATCGTGGGTGAGCCTCGCGTCTCGGGTGATGGCTATTATGAGGGCGTTATCCTCGATCCGGACGGGAATCGGGTGGAGATCGTGGCGCAAGGAGAGCCGGAGATCGTTGTCGCGGCCGATCCTCCCTATCCATTGTTGTTGGAGGCGGATCCGGATCGATCCAAGATCGAGGCCTATTTGCCCGGGTCGGCCTGTTTTGTCGCCCGGTTGGGTGGTTCGGTGGTTGGGGTGATCGTGGCGCGTAAGCAAGGCGATGAGGCGGAGATCATGAACGTGGCCGTGAAGGAGATCTTTCGCCGGAGAGGGATCGCCCGGAAGCTCCTTCGCCATGTGGCAGGAGAGTGGGCACCCGCGGAAAAGGTCAAGCTCTTGCGGATCTGTACCGGCTCCTCATCCTCAGCCCCACTGATGCTTTATCAGCAAGAGGGATTCGATTTGAAAGCGATCGATCGGGATTACTTCGTCCGTGCCTACCCTGAACCTATCTGGGAGAACGGGATCCAGTGCAGGCACCGGTTGGTCTTGGAGAAGCGGCTATCGGACTGATCTTCTTCCAAGATCAGCCTGCTATTGGCGTGGAATATACAGTAAAGGCGATCGTCAGGGATTATCCCGCGGCGACCGCCTTTACTGTATCTTATCTATAAATCCGGTTCCGGATCTCTCCCGGACCGGTCTGCGACGTTTCCGTCCGGAAATCTCTCTCACGCAACGCCTCGATCAGCGGGGTAGGCGGGAATGGGGTGATAAATTCCAGCTTCTGCCCCTCCGAGAGGGCATCCGCTTCCCGCAAGATCATTTCCTTGGGGTGGTTTCCCTCTGCCAGGATCGGGCGAACGTCGATTACCTTAACGGTTGGCGTGTTCGCCGGGGCGTTCTGTTTCCCTGACGGGGAAAATGGAATTTCCACCTCAGGTTCCGGCGAAAACTCCAAGGGGTTTTCTCCGATTTCCGCCCGTAGCGCGTTAACCATCGTGATCGGATTGACGCCTCCCACTTGAGCCGCCTGGCGGAGAGTGGTCACCTTCGCCACCGTACGTCTCAAGAGCGGGTTCTTGAGCGCGACGAACGCTGGCGACAATTCCAAAAGTAATTCCTCTAACCGCGGGTAGGCTTCCAGCAAGAGCCCTATCCTTGTCTCTGGCGTGATCTCAATTCGCTTTCCGCTCATAGGAGAGTAAACGTTGATCCCCTTCTAATTTCCGCAAGTCGGTGATGTCTTGTGTCACTTCCACCACGCCCAAGTACTCGCCCTCTTTCCCACGGACCGCCGTGTATTCAATGTGCACGAACCGTCCCTTGAAGTTCGAGATCCAGAAACAGGCCTTGTTCTCCTTGCCGCTCTTGAAGTCGTTGATGATCCGCTCCACGATGTGCACGCTTCCGGGTGGGTGGCACATACGCACGTCTCTTCCGATGATCGACCGGTTCCGCTCGAATAACCGTTTCGGGCTATGCGAGAAGAAGCGTACCTTGTCATGCTTATCCACGAAGGTGATGTCGATAGGCAGGTGCACGAACAACGCCTCCAGCTCATCCAAGTCGAAAGCCCCTGAGGAGAGGCGGATCGCGTCCGAGTGGATGTATTCCTGTTTCTCCGCCTGTGCGTTAATGGCTGGTCTCCACTCGTCGGTAGGATCGAAAAGGCAATAGCCGAACTCGGTCGTCTCCTGGTAGATCTTGTACCATTCCTCCTCGGTGAGCGTATCCATCGCCATCGGGAACAGGATCTCCTCCTCCTTCATGATCATCCCCTCGATAAGCTCCACCAACGGATTGATCACGAGCGACAGGGCCGATCTCATCTCATCGGCCGTGGGGTGTTCCGCCAGCATCTCAAAGGCCGCCTTCATCAGCTCCCGTATCTCGTCGTGCTTTCCCCACATGACCGTAGGCGGGCCGGTGATCTCATGCTTCTCCAGGAAGGGGAACACCAAATACTCCTTGCGGCGGTAGTGCTTATCAATATCGGCGAGATGGTTCAACACCTCGCGTACCTTCAGTATGAAATCCGGTAACTCCGCGTCCGAAAGTCCGTTCACTCCTCTCGCTATCTCCCGGAATCGTTCTATCTCGGCCTTGATCGCCGCGTTCTCTTTCTTGAACGTATCCACGGGATGGCCGGCCGGTATGCGTTTCGCTCCGGATAGGTCGATACTCCCGTCGAGCACCGCCGTATGCAGGTCGCAGAAGTCCAGGATCTCATTCTCGCTCAAGGCCTGGCTGCTGATCAGCTCCTGTTCCACTTCCACCACCTCATTGTAAGGAATGTGTTGCAGTACCTCGATGAGCCGTTGACGTAACACCTCCGGGTTATCGCCCGCATGAAGACGAAGCAGGAGATGGCGGAGCATCTCTTTCCGCTGGGTCGCGTTGTTGATGAATTCGCTCATAGTTCTGTTATTTAAATGTTCGATTCGTGATACTTCTTTGGAGGGCAAAAGTAGAAGATCGCGGGTGGGGAAACGGTAACCCATGTTACGGGGATAGGCAAAAAATAAAAACGGATTCCCGGATAGAAGAGCGTAAAAAGAAAGAGGCGATCTCGTCATTTTGACAAAACCGCCTCTCTCTTCTTGCTCTTCCTCTTGGACTTGAACCAAGGACCCTCTGATTAACAGTCAGATGCTCTAACCGACTGAGCTAAGGAAGAATGATGTTTCCAGTCTTTCCCGGTGCCTTTTTCGCTCTTCCTCTTGGACTTGAACCAAGGACCCTCTGATTAACAGTCAGATGCTCTAACCGACTGAGCTAAGGAAGAATGATGTTTCCGGTCTTTCCCGGCGTCTTTTCTTTGCTCTTCCTCTTGGACTTGAACCAAGGACCCTCTGATTAACAGTCAGATGCTCTAACCAACTGAGCTAAGGAAGAATCTATTTGTCACATTTCCCGGAGGTTATCCCTAACGCCCCTCTGAAATTGCTCTGCAAAAGTACGGGATGTTTTCGAAATATGCAATATCTTCGCGGAAAAATTTGAAAAAATGAATACGATTGGTTTAGGAAACGCCTTGGTGGATGTCCTGCTGAGGCTTGAGAGCGAGGATGCCCTTCCCGGGATCGGAATCAAGCGCGGCGCGATGGATATGATAGACCGGGCGCAGATGCATGCCATCCGTACCACCCTTGCCGGGTTACCCCGTACGCAAACTCCGGGGGGCTCCGTCAGCAATACGATGCGTGCGATCGCCGCGTTAGGCGGAAAGGCCGGTTTTATCGGTAAGATCGGCGACGACGAGGTCGGGCGGTTTTATGAGGAGGCTTTGCGAGACGCCGGTGTAACCCCCTGCCTGTTCCGTACGGAAGGTTATACCGGAAGCTGCACGGTCATGATCTCGCCTGACGGAGAGCGCACGATGGGTACCTATTTAGGTCCGGCTCCTGAGATCAGCCCCGACGAGATTTCCGACGAGATCTTGCGCGATTATCACTGTATCTATATTGAGGGCTACCTGTTAGTCAACGAGCCTTTGGTGTGCGGTACGATGGAAAAGGCGAAGCGTTTGGGGCTGAAAGTGGCTTTGGACCTCTCCAATTTCAATATTGTCAATGCTTTCAGGGAGCGTCTGGAGGCACTCATTCCCCGTTATGTCGATATTCTTTTCTCCAACGAGAGCGAGGCGGAGGCCTATACCGGCAAGCGGGCGGAAGAAGCCGTGCGCGAGCTTTCCCGGATGGTGGAGGTCTCGGTGGTCACGATCGGCAAGGAGGGCGCCTTGGTCGGAAGCGGCGATCAATTTTTCTCCGTTCCCGCGGAGGGAGGCAAGCCGGTCGATACGACAGGAGCGGGCGATCATTTCGCCGCCGGTTTCCTCTATGGGCGTTCTATCGGTACCACCTTGGAGCGATCCGCCCGTCTGGGTTCCCTGTTGGCAGGCTATGTGATCGGGGAGGTCGGCCCGTTGATTCCCGCGGAGAAATGGGAACAAATAAAGTTAAAAGTAGCGGATATTTTGGACTGAGCGGCGTATTATTCCGTACTTTTACGCCATTCATCAAACGACAATTACGATTATGTATAGATTACGACGAGAAGGTATGATCCGTTTCTGCTGCCTCTTGTTCGCCTGTTGCGGCTTGCTGCCGGGAAAGGCGCAGACCGACAACCGTTTTGAGGTCAGCAAGAATCTGGATGTTTTCAACGCGCTCTTGAAGGAGGTGGAGATGTTCTATGTGGATTCCGTGGATGTGGAGAAAAGCGTGAAGAGAGGGATCGACGCGATGCTGAAAGGTCTGGATCCCTACACGGAGTATTATCCGGAACAGGACATGGAGACACTGACCTTGATGACGACGGGCGAATATGGAGGGATCGGTTCCTTGATCCGTCAACGCAACGATAAGGGAGGCGTGATGATCGCCGAGCCGACGGAGGGGATGCCTGCTGACTTAGCCGGGCTGAAGCCGGGCGATCTGATCCTTGCGGTGGATACGGTCGATGTCTCCTCCGCCACCAGCGCTCGGGTCAGTGAATTGCTGAAAGGCGTACCCAATACGAAAATGGTGCTGACCATCCAGCGGCCGGGCGAGAAGAAACCCCGCAAGGTAGAGATCACCCGCAAGCAGATCGTGGCGCCGCAGGTCACCTACTACGGGGTATATGCCGACAGCGTGGGCTATATTTACCTGAATAGCTTTACGACCAAGAGCGCGCAGGAGGTGAAAGAGGCCTTCCTCGACCTGAAGAAAAACCGGGGCATCCGCTCGCTTATCCTCGATTTGCGGGGTAACGGGGGCGGAGTGCTTGAAGGGGCGGTGCAGATCGTCAGCTATTTCGTGCCCAAGGGCAGCGAGGTTCTCTCCACCCGGGGCAAGATCAAGCAGTGGGATCGCACTTATCGTACCTCCATCGAGCCGATCGATACGGTGATCCCCTTGGCCATCCTGATTAATGGAGGTACGGCATCGGCGGCGGAGATCGTCTCCGGTTCGCTCCAGGATATGGATCGGGCGGTCCTGATCGGCCAGCGTTCGTTCGGAAAGGGGCTGGTACAGTCCACCCGCGACCTGCCATACGGAGGGAAGTTGAAGGTCACTATGAGCAAGTATTACATCCCGAGCGGACGTTGTATCCAGCAGATCGACTATTCGCACCGGAACGAGGACGGGAGCGCGGTGGCGATCCCGGATAGCCTGACCTCCGTGTTCTATACTGCCAACAAGCGTCCGGTACGGGATGGCGGAGGTGTGCGCCCGGAGTTCGAGGTAGAGGAGCCGAAGGTGCCCACTATGCTCTATTACCTGGCGGCGGATACGGTCTTGTTCGACTTCGTGACCAACTGGACACGGCAGCACGAGAAGATCGCTCCCGTACAGGATTTCACGGTCTCCGACGCGGATTTCGAGGCGTTGAAGCAATATGCCAAGTCGAAGAACTTCACTTACGATCGCCAGAGCGAGAAGGTATTGAAGAACCTGAAGGAGGTGGCCGAGTTCGAGGGCTATTTAGAGGAAGATTCCACCGCCTTCAAGGAGCTGGAAGCGAAGCTGACTCCCGATCTGGAGCGTGATTTCGACCGTTTCAAGAAGGAGGTGAAGCGGGTTTTGGCGGCAGAGATCGTCAAACGCTACTACTACCAGCGGGGCGAGTTGCAGGAGAACCTGAAAGACGATGCCTGCTTAGAGAAGGCGATCGAGGTGTTAGGCGATTCCGCTTTGTATCAACGAACCTTGAGCGCGCCTGCCGAGGAGAAGAAAGAGGAGGCTGTATAGCCGTAAGGCGGAGAGCCAGTGGATAAAAGATAACGACGCTCTTTCCGGACTTGTTCCGGGAAGGGCGTTTTTCTTTAGGGCTGCCGCTTGAAACGCAGGTGAAGCACCACTAATTCAGATACCGTCCCTACCCGGTAAGGCGGCCCGGCTATCCCGATCCCTGAAGAGACATAATACTGCGTCGCCCCCTTCCGGTAGTAACCATAGGGGCACTCATAGACCAGCTTCATCAGGAGCGGGTAGGGCCATAGCTGCCCGTTGTGCGTATGCCCATGTAGCGCCAAGTCCACCTCGTTCATGCAACTCTCGGCCAACGACCAAGGTTGATGATCGAGCACGATCACCGGTTTGGAGCGATCCAGCCCGTTCAGTAAGGCTTGCAGCGGCTTCCGGCGTTTGTTTACGAAGTCGTCCCTTCCCACCAAGTAGAGCAAGGAGTCAGGCATAGCCACCGAGTCCACCAAGAGCGTGCCCCCCGTCCGGCGGAGCCACCGCTCTTTCGCGTGCCGGTTGGCCCGGTACTCGTGGTTGCCGTAGATGATATAGACGCCCATAGGAGCCTCAATCTGCCGGAGATCCTCCTCGATATGCGCCGCCTCGGCGAACCTCGACTCATAATCCATGATGTCGCCCGCCAGCACCACCAAGTCGGGATGCTGCGCGTCGCAGAGCCTCACGTATTTCTGTACCAGTTCCTTGCCGATCACCTCCCCGATATGCAGGTCGCTCATCAGCACGACCGTCAGGCTGTCGCGCCCCGGAAGCGGCTTGTCGATCTCGACCTCCACATGCCTCACCACCGGATTCGTCACTGTATGATACGCCTGTATCATCAATCCCGTCACCCCGATCGGGATTAGGAAGAACAGCGCGAGCTTGATCCTCTGCCAACGCCTTGTCACCGCGTAGGGCAACCACTTCCACCGGCGTTGCGAATAGCGTATCAGTTCCAAGGCCAATAGCGAGAGGGTGATATAGATCGAGGCGATATACCAGGTGTTGCAGATAGATTGGATCGCGATCATCACCCCATCGGGCAGCTGCTCCCGGAAGAAGAAACCAAACAGATAGAGCGAGATCTCCGCGATGAACAGGACGGCGTATGGGATCCGCCATCCCCGTCTCGGGGGGATCGCCTGCCATCCCCGCCAGAAGATATAGGGATTCAGCAGCAGTTGAGCCACGATCGACTGGATAAATACCCTCATACGCCTTGTTGTTTCTTGAAAGTCAGTTCAAATACCACGATCTCGCTATCCGTGCCGATCCGGAAGGGTGGCCCCCAGAGAGACAACCCCGAGGAGACGTACGCCAAGCGATCACCATACGTCTTCTCTCCATAGCTCACCTCAAACAGACGATCCGTCAGCCAGTTGAGCGGCCATACCTGTCCGTGGTGCGTATGCCCGCTGAATTGCAGGTCGGCCCCCGCCTCCGCGATCCTTGCCGGCTCGTAGGGCTGGTGATCCAACACGATCACCGGTCGGTTGGGGTCGGTGGAGGCTATCAGCCGCTCCGCGGGAAGCCGCCGGCGGTTCGAGCGGTCGTCGCGCCCCGCGATCTGCACCCCGTTCGGCAGCCGTACCACCGAGTCGCGCAAAAGCACGACCGGCGTTTGGGCGATGAAGCGTGCGCTCTCCTCGATCCCGCTGATATACTCATGATTCCCCGGTACCATATAGACCCCCATCGGGGCGTTGATCCGAGCCAGTTCCTCGTCCATCCGTTGTTGCCGGAGCGGGGTCACGTTGCTGTCGATCAGATCACCGCCGATCAGTACCAAGTCGGGCCGCAGCTCGTTGATCCGTCGTACATAGCCCTCCAAGGCCTTCCGGTTGGTGGCGTAGCCCAAGTGCACGTCGCTCACTGCCACGACCCGCAGCTTGTCCGGTCCGTTATCCACCTGCTTGTTGATAACCCTGTTGATAACTTTCGTGCTTGGATGTTTATAATGGAAATATCCATATCCTAATAGGCAGATTATCAATATAAGAGAAGATATGAACCCCTGTTTGCAAGGTAGGTGGAAAACCCGAAGTAGATCGACCGCAACCAAGGCGATCGTCATGTACAGGGTAAACACTAACCAGCCCGTCCCGACTAAGCTGACCACTCGGGCGAGGGCGACCGGGCAGGCGAACGCCCGGATCCCGAAACTTCCGAAAAGGGAGAGGCAGCCGAGCCAGTAAATCAGGGAGAGCGCGATCTTGATCCCGATCGGCGCGGCTCCCAACGCTTGCAGTCCGCGGATGAAAATATAGACGTTGCCCGCCAGATAGAGTAGCGGCAACAAGATAAAGAAAGTTTTCATTTCCGTTTATTTTCCGCGAAGATAACGAATTCTCCCGATCTCCTTTCCGGATGCTCCGCCAACACCTCGCGGTTTCTTGCCGAAGGATCAGGAAAAAGATCGGGATGCGTTCGCGAAAACTTCCCGATGGTTTCGCTGTGTCTTTGATGGCACTATAACCATCTCATAGGCAGGTAAATAACTGCTTTATGGTTGGGAATGTTAATTTTGATAACCTTTTTTGATTTTTGTTTGGAAATACAAAGTATATATCCTATCTTTCGGCAGTAGTCAAAACCTTCAGATCGAGTAACCTTAAAACGAATCTAAATATGAACACACGATTCCAGCTTTTTGATGTTTCTTCCCTTTGTATAAAATGCCAACGTGAAAGAGAATGTCTCTCGCTAGGAAATTCTTGTATAACATTGGTATGATAATCAATATGCCGAACAATAATTGTTAAATTATCGCCAAAATTCGCAATCTTGTTTGCGAGAGGCTCGTCTTACAAACAAAGTGAGCTTGCTTTTGGGGGGGGATGGTCCTTGAGAGAAGTAGCGTTTTTTATGGGAGACAATGGATTACTTTTATAAGATCTGATTATGAAAAAGACTACGATTTTGGCTTTTTTGCTGTGGATAGGCTGTGTTCCGCTCTTCGGGCAGACTATAAAAGGCACCGTGGTGGATCATGAAACCTCGGATCCCCTGTACTTGGCGAACGTGGTGTTGCTTAGCTTGCCTGATTCCACGTTTGTGACCGGGACGGTGACGGATGAGGCCGGTTGCTTCTCGCTTCCCCGGGTAGGGAAGGGGGCGTGCGTGATCCGTGTTAGTTATCTTGGGTATAGCCCTTACGAGGCGGAAGTTACCGGGGATGAGTTGGGGGTGTTACGGCTCTCGATGACGGGCAGTATGCTCGGAGAGGTAAAGGTGACGGCTACCCGTCCTTATTTGAAGCCCAAGAGTGATGGGGTGGCGGTAGAGATCGCGAATAGCCACTTGAAGAATTTGGGAGCCGCCTCGGATGTGCTGGCTCAATTGCCTTTCGTGACGAGTAGCGGCGATGGTATTACCGTGTTTGGCAAAGGTACGCCTTTGATCTACATTGATAACCGGGAGGTGCGGGATGTGTCGGAACTGGACGGTCTCAACTCGAATGACGTGAAGCGGGTCGAGGTGATTACTAACCCGGGCCCGCGTTACAAGGCCTCGGTGAAATCGGTGATCCGTATCGAGACGGTCAGGAAAAGGGGGGATGGCCTGAGCGGAAACCTCTACGCCGGCGGTGACTTGAAACGCCGGATGTCTGACTTGTTCATCGGTAACTTGAATTACCGTGCGGGAGGCTGGGATTTGTTCGGTACGCTGGACTTCCGCCAGACAAGGAGGAAGCAGTACACGGATTGGGATCAACAGACCAATAATCCGGGATTGGATGTGCAAGTCCGGCAGTCTTCCCGGCAACTTACCGACCGGGATAACCTGACGGCAAAGGTCGGCTCGACTTATGCGTGGGGAGAGTCGAACTCACTCGGCGTGCGGTATGAGTACAGGAGGCTGCCTTCGGAACGGATGAGGTGGCGGAGTTCGTTGGATCTGTTCGAGAATGGGGATCGGAAAGAGGAACGTCTCTCCTCGCAGAGCCGGGAGACGGAGAGCGACCGCCATTATGTCAATGCGTATTACTATCAGAACCTCGCTCCGAAGGTGACGCTGAAGGCGGATGCGGACTGGGCGAAGGGGATTTCCTCGGAGCTACAGCAGGTGAACGATCGGGTGGCTGCAGAGCGGGATGACCTACGTACGGATTCCCGGCAGGACTATGACCTGGTGGCGGCACGCTTGTCGTTCGACACGGATTTCGGCAAGGCGGGTACGCTCTCCTATGGTGGTGAGTATTCCTATACGAACAACCGCCAGGAATTCGTGGTGAACGAGAGTTACACGGAGGCATTCCGAAACGATCAGAATACGTCCCGGCAGCACCTGCTCGCGCTTTATACCTCTTACCGGCTTCCGCTGGGCGCTTTCTCCATAGAGGCGGGGATCCGCTACGAACGGGCGGATTTCGCCTATTTCGAGAATGAGATACGGCAGGAGGGGCAAAGCCGTCTCTACAACGACTTCTTCCCGAATCTCGGCCTTTCTTACGCTAAAGGCGACCTGAACGCCTCTCTTTCTTTCGGCCGTTCCATCGTCCGTCCCAATTATTATCAGTTGCGTAACAGCATACGTTATAATAGCGCTTACGCTTACGAGGCAGGTAATCCCTATCTCCTGCCCACGATCGATAACTCACTCTCCGCGTTGTTGGGCTGGAAAGGCTTTCTCCTCTCCGCGAACCTCGACATTTACAAGGATGCCTCGATATTGATCTCGCGACCGTACGACGAGCGTATCCTCCTGTCCGTGTTTGAGAATTTCGATGATTATAAGAACCTGTCAGCCTCGTTGTTTTACTCCACGGCACTTGGTGTGTGGAAACCTTCCGCAAGTGTTAGTGTCTCGAAAGATTTTTTCTCGTACGGAACTCCGGAGCGGGATTACGATCGTCCGATCTATTCGTTGAGTTGGAAAAATAACTTCGTGTTCCCGCATGCTTGGCAGGCGGGCGTGGATCTGCTGTACGTGGCAAGGGGAGACGAGGAGATGAGTTACATGGGAGAGCAACTGGGACTGAATATCTATGTGTCTAAACGCTTTTTTGATGATCGCTTACGGGTGAACCTCCGGGCTACGGATCTGTTTGGGCGGATGGATTACGAGTTTAGCCAAGTGATGAACAACATCTTGATGGATGTGCGCAATGATCTCGACTCCCGTGGCGTGTTCCTTTCCCTTTCTTACTATTTCAACTAGACAAAGAGCAAATATAAAGGAAAGCCCGTCGGCAACGAGCTGAGGAGGTTGTGAGATCGCGGGCTCTTTACCGAATGACGATCCAGATCATCCTCCACGAAGTTGGTCGCTTAACCCTTCGGGAGGATGATTTTTTTCATGGAGGATAAGGCGGTTTACTTCGGGTAGCCTACCGGGTTGTTGATCACGGGGATCTGGGTGTCCGACAGCTTGAGAACCTTTTTCAGCCCCTCGGTGTCCATCGTGGCGCGAGGCACGGTAGCCAACCCGCAGCCCGAGCAGAAAAGGGCGATGTTCTGGGATACTAATCCCGTGTCGAAGATCCCCATCATCTTGTTTCGCTCCACGTTCCCCCCACTGCCGAACTTAGAGTAGTCCGTCACGACCAACAGGCTGATCGGGGCCGACATGACGAACGATTGCGGGCCCGCTACCAAGGCACGGTGATCTCCCTCGGCTACCGGCAGCAAGCGATGCCCTTGCGCATCGTATCGGTATGCCCCCTTTTTCATGATTACATAGACGTCTACGTCCTGCTTGTTCAAGGCGGTGGCGGCGGTACGCTTGCCATCGGGCCGGTTTACCCCCACGGCTGCCCAAAGCAGGTCGGACAGGTCTTGGTGGCTAAGCTCCCGGTTGGCGAACTCCCGGTCCGAATGCCGATCGGCCAAGGCCTTCATGACGGAAGAGCCCCTGTCCTTATTGGGAGCGTTCAGTTGGATAGTCTCTAATCGCTGGGCTTGCAGGCCGGAAAATCCTAACAACATCGTGGTTAGCGCGCAAAGAAAAGTTTTCATGATAAATTCGTTTAAATGGTTGTTATTCGCGAATGTAACAATATCTTTTTTGCGCGACACGGGTGTGGATGGGGATTTTCCCATAGATCGGATTTTCCCGTATAGGAGAAGATGCCGTGTCAGGGGCGCGACCCTTCCCAAAAAGTTGGTCATGCGTTTGTAATAAGTTCTTCAAGGAATCGTCAAAAGTTCCTCAATATCTTGTAACACGCCCCCTCTACTTTCGCGCTCATAAAAAGAGAGGGCAAAAATGCGATTGGTTCTAATAAGTGTTGTGGCCGCGGTTTTAGCGATTGACGCGGCGGCGAACGATTTTAAAGGCAAGGTCAAGGATGCGAGGACTGGCGAGGAATTGATAGGAGCCGCGGTGTTCGTGAAAGAACATCCGACGATTGGTGCCACGACGGGTTTGGACGGAAGTTTCGTGTTGAACGATATTCCCAAGGATAAGAGCGTGACGATCGTTTGCAGCTATATCAGCTATAAGACGATAGAGAAAAAGGTGAATCCCGCTTCCGGCCAAATGATCGACTTCAACATGGAGGCGGCTTCCCTGGAGCTGGAGGGAGTGACGGTCGTTGCCCGCAACCCAGGACGGACGGAGGCTGGGGCACGTGGCATTGAGCGTCAGTCGATGAATGTCGTGAACGTGATGAGCGCTAAGGCGATGGAGCTTTCTCCCGATATTACCGTGGCGAACGTTATCCAGCGTATGTCTGGTGTTACCATTGAACGCAATAGCAGTGGTGAGGGGCAATATGCGATCCTTCGCGGAATGGACAAGCGTTATAACTATACCCTGATCAACGGCGTGAAGATCCCTAGCCCGGATAATAAGAACCGGTTCGTTCCTCTCGACATATTCCCTTCCGAGATGTTAGACCGTTTGGAGGTGACGAAATCGTTGACCGCCAATCTGGAGGGTGACGGGATCGGGGGCGCCGTCAACTTGATCATGAAGGACGCTCCGGATCGACGACAATTCACGGCCAATATCTCCACGGGATATAACGCGATGTACTTCGGCCGAGATTTCCAGTCGTTCAATCATGGGGCGATCGTGAAAGAGTCGCCTTACGAACAGATGGGTGAGCCCGCCAATTTCCAGGTTTCCCCGGATAACTTCACGAAAGAGAACTTGCGGATGAAGTGGAAGAGACCGTTGCCGGACCTGACGGCGGGGCTCTCTTATGGGGATCGCTTCCTCGACCATAAGCTCGGGGTGATGCTGGCCGCCTCGTATTTGAATACCTATCGGGGCAAGGAGAGCGAGATTTACTACCAGACCGGGGCAAGCCGTAACGGGACGGAGTTCAGGAACTATTCCGCTCAACAGACACGTATCGGGGCTCATGCGAAATTGGACTATCAGATTAATGAAAGGCACAAGCTGACCTGGTATAATGGCTACATGGATATGACGGAGGCTGAGGTGCGCGACCGTCTGGATGACGAGGAACAGCACGTACGTATGAAATGGAACCATCAATATATCATTAACTCTACCTTAAAGGGTGAGCATGCGTTCCTGCATGATAACACTTTGCGCCTGAATTGGTCCGCCGTGATATCGAAAGCCTTCAGCGAGACTCCGGACAACGCAGAGATCTCCCTCTTGGATCATGGTGACCGGGTGGCGGTGAATAGTGCCGCTATCCGCCGTTGGGAGCATAACTCGGATAAGGACAAGTCCGGGTATGTGGACTTGATGTATAAGTTGGGTTTGGATAATGGCTCTTCGTTCGATTTCTCGATCGGAGGTATGTACCGAGATAAGAAACGCGACAGTTACTTTAACGAGTATAATTTCCGCACGGAAAATGGTAATCCACAGATCAAGGGCGAGGATTGGAGCAATTTTGATGAGATCGTCTTTACGCCTCGCTACCGGAACATCAGCGACGCGTTGAACTATGATGCCACCGAGAGGATCGGCGCCGCTTACGGGATGGTGAAATATACGTTCAACAAATGGGAATTGATCGCGGGAGTACGTATGGAGCATACCAACCAAGGCTATCTGCTTAAATATCCGACCGAGAACGCGGATCCGGAAGGTGGGCAGAAATATACCGATGTCCTTCCGAGTTTCCATGCCAAATATGGAGTGCATCATAACGCGAACTTGCGATTCTCGTATGCCCGCTCGATCAACCGGCCGAGTTTTTTCGAGATTGTCCCTTATACGATACTGAATGAGGATTATAGCGAGAAAGGAAATCCGGACTTGAAGCATACTGTCGCAGACAATATAGATATTCGGTATGAGTTTTTCCCGAAATCATCGGAGCAGTTCATGGCAGGTTTCTTCTATAAGCGGTTAGAGAATCCGATAGAGTATGGCTTGGTTCCGATGGGACAGGACGTTTACTTGATGCCGATGAACTTTGGTGACGCGAATAACCTGGGTGTTGAGGTGGACATCATGAAGTACTTCAATTGGTTCGGCCTAAAGGCGAATTATACGTTCACGCACTCCAAGATCACGACCGATAAGCGTATCATGGATGGGACAGAGGTGCGTACCGTCCGTCAGTCTCGTCCCTTGTTTGGACAGGCCGCCCACGTGGCGAATCTCTCCTTGCTCTTCAAAAGCTCCTCATACGGCTGGGAAGGGCAGATAGCAGGCAGTTATACGGGTAAACGGCTGAGTGATGTCTCCAACTGGTACGACGATGATATTTGGGAGGACGGTTACTTCCAGTTAGACTTGTCGTTGGAGAAGAGCTTTCGTTGCGGTGTCAGCCTGTATGCTAAAGCATCCAACCTATTGGATACCCCTTTGCTACGCTATTATCACAAAGGGCCTCATACCGATAATATCCAGAATTTCGAGCGAAAGAATGGAAACCTGATCGAACGGAGGGAGTGGCACGGCCAATCCTTCATGATCGGTGTGCGCTATAAATTGTGACAAAGCAAATTCAACCAATATTCATTTAATTTTTTGCCATTATGAAACTGAAAAATTATTTTTTGCTGGCTGCCGCAATGTTGACCACGACGATTGGTTTTACAGCTTGCGACGATGAGGATGATCCCATTCCTCCGGTTGTAAATCCGGATGATGATCAGGAAGGCGAGGAGCCGGAAACTCCGGTCGATCCTTGGGAGATCGCAGATGTGATCACTTGGCCGGGAGATACGATCGTTAACCTGACGGATCACTTCACCGTGCCCGAGGGTAAGTCGCTGATCGTTGAAGCGGGAGCCCAGATCATCGTGAGCACAGATGGCGTGGGAGCCAACCAGCAACCGATCGAGTTCACGGTAAGTGGCAACCTCTATTGCCAAGGGACGGAAGAAAACCCTGTTTTGTTCTCCGTGGATGAATCGTTGCGTACGGAGGCGAATACTTTCGCAGGCTTATGGGGAGGCATTGTCGCCACTTCCACTTGTGCGGAGATGCTGATCGACCATACGATTATTGAATATACTGGAGGCGACGTGATCGAGGGCGCTCCCGCCGCTAACGCAGGCATTTACGAGGCAGGGGATGACGCTTATCCGCAAATCACGACGAACAACGTGAATGGTAAGTACGTGATCACGAACTCTATCTTGCGCAATGGCGTATCCGATGCGATCTATATGATGGGTGGGCAGGCGATTATAGCCAATAACCTGTTTGTCGCTAACGGTGAGACCGGTGAGGAAGCGGTGAACGTGAAGTCCGGTTGCCGTGTGGATGTGGCAGGCAATGTGATGTTCGCCCCGAACACGAATGCCTTGAAGCTCTCCAGCTCGGATCAAAGCGAGGTGCGTACGCAGGCTGTGGTACACGCTTACAACAATACGATCATCAACGCTGGCTGGCGTCGCGACAGTGAGAAAGGCGGAGGTATCTATGCGGAAGAGAATGTGTCCGCCTATGTATATAATAACCTGTTGGTGAACTGTAAATACCGTGCCATGACCCCGGCGCTCGACAACCTGGCAAACGTGGAAGGTGGGTACGACGATCAGCACTCGATGATCGACTATAACTTCTATGCTTCCGGCAACCAGGAGGTGGACGAGAACTATGTTTATGAGAACGGTATCCTGTACGCATGGCAAGGCTATAATTTCGCCCATGATGAGTACCACGTTGGCGTGGTGGACGCTCATAGCGTAATCGCTACGGAGGAGGACTCGAAGGATCCGTTGTTCGTGAACTTCGATATCAATGCCGTATCGCTGACGGGTTATGTGTATGATGACGCCTGGGACTTCCACCTGACGGCTTCCTCGCCTGCCTTGAGCGGAGCATATGCAGGGGGCGACGCGGATGCCACTCCCTCTTTCTTGACGAGTGGCTTGACCGTGAACGGGCAGACTTACACGTCGCCGGCCGTGGAGACTTGTTTTGGCGCTTTTGGAACGAATTGATTCATGGAAATGAATCGTGTTGATTGGTAGTGGGTTTGTGGGCCTGAAAAATAATAATTTAGAGGGTTCACAAACCTTTTTTACTTTTGTGAATTGAAGATTAAAAGAAGAGTATTTTATGGATCGAAGAAATTATTTGAGATCACTTTCTGCCTTGTTCGCGACCACACTTTTGGGTGGGGCGACATCCTCGGCGGCCAACAGTCGCTCCGAGCGGACGTTGGAGCGTGCCGACAGGGCGGCGACCCGTTATGGCGATCAACGCCAGGCTGAATTAACGCTCCCGGAGATCCCGGAGGATAACCTAAACTTTTTCCTTGCGAATGACCTGGGACGCAATGGCTATTACGAGCAGAAGCCGATAGCCGAATTGATGGGACGGATAGCGGAGCGGATCGATATCGAGTTCGTGGTCGCTCCCGGCGACATCCACCATTTCAACGGCGTGGCGAGTGTGCAGGATCCGCTATGGATGACCAATTATGAGCAGATATACAGTCATCCGGACTTGATGATCGACTGGTTTACCTTGTGCGGGAACCACGAGTACCGGGGCAATACGCAGGCGGTGATCGACTACGGTAGGGTAAGTCGCCGCTGGATGATGCGGGCTCGTTATTACAGCAAGCTATTCGAGCTGGATAAGGAGACGGTTGAGATCTTCTTTATCGATACGACACCCTTGATCGAGCGATACCGCGAGAAAGAGGAGAAATACCCTGATGCCGGGCTGCAAAGTGTGGAGGCGCAGAAACGTTGGCTGGAAGGGGCGCTTGCCGCGTCGAAGGCGAAATGGAAGATCGTGACGGGGCATCACCCGCTCTATGCCGATACGAGCAAGTCGGAGAGCGAGCGCATGGATATGAGGCGGCATATCGAGCCGCTGTTAGACAAATATGGTGTCGATATGTACCTATGCGGCCATATCCATAATTTCCAGCATATCCAGCCGGCCGGAAGCAAGGTGGACTACGTGGTGAATACTTCCGGGTCGCTTTCCCGGAAGGTAAAGGCGATCGAGGGGACAAGGTTCTGCAATGATGAGGCAGGCTTCACCCTCTTCTCGCTCAATGATGAGGGGGTCACTTTCTATATGATCAACGGAAAAGGCAAGATATTGTATCAATATACCCGATCCAAATAACTTCGTAGGCAGGAAAAGTGGCCCTTGGGATTGGTCCAAGTACCCGGAGGACGCGAAGGTGCGAACCCGGGTGCTTGGACTCTGTTTTTCGTGGGATCGGGATGCCCTCGCGAAGCCTGCCCGGGGATTTCCCGATCCCTCGCGATGAATCGTGGGAAAGTCGCTCCTCTTTTTAAGTATCTTTGGGGATGTAAAGGAAATCTTAACGCCGTAAATTCGTTAATTTGACGGCATGAAATGTAAACAATTTGAAAGAGGTCGTTAGTCTCTTCTATTTAAACTAAAAAGAGAGTTCGTGATGAGAGCAAAACTGTTCGCCTTATTCTGGCTATTATGGGTCGCGTTGCCGATGGCGTACGCGCAGACAGGAGAAAACACAGGGTATTTTATCAAGGGACAAGTGGTGGATTCGCTAAGCCAGCTGTCGGTGCCTTACGCCACGTTGCGGATCGCCTTGGCGAGCAGTCCGGGTAAGCCGGTCAAGCTGCTGGCTTGCGATGAGGACGGTAAGTTCCAGACCTCCATGAAAGCCGCGGGAAAGTATATCCTGTCTATCCAGTCGATCGGGCAGCGCCCCGCCGAGAAGCGTTTCACGCTGACCGAGAAGAACCCGCGGTTAGACCTCGGCAAGCTGTATATGCAGGAGGATAACCAGCGATTGGGCGAGGTGACGGTCACGGCGCAGAAGCCCCTGATAAAGGCGGAGATCGACAAGATCACGTATAGCTTGGAGGATGATCCGGAGGCGCAGACCAGCAATACGCTGGATATGCTGCGTAAGGTGCCGATGGTCACCGTGGACGGTGACGATCAGATCCAGCTGAAAGGTTCCACGAACTTCAAGATTTACATGAATGGCAAACCATCCAACCTGCTGAGCAACAACCCTTCGGAAGTGTTGAAGAGTATGCCTGCCAATTCGGTGAAAGACATCGAGGTGATAACCGACCCGGGCGCGAAATACGATGCTGAGGGTGTGGGGGGAATCATTAACATCATCACCACGCGTAACGTGTTGCAGGGATATACCGGTTCGGTGCGGGCGAGCGTCGCCTCTACCGGGAGCGCCCGGGGAAGTGGTTACGTCTCGCTGAAGGCCGGTAAGTTCGGCTTGGACGCGATGTATAACTACAGCCACGAGCGGTCGCCGTGGCAGGAGTCGAGTTCCACCCGCGAGGATCTGACCAACGACGCGCAGCGTTTCCTGACCCAGAACGGGCGGCAGAAGAGCAGCGGTCCCTTCCAGTTCGGCCATTTGGAGGGAAGCTATGAGATCGACTCGCTTAATTTGCTGAGCTTGGGCGTGAACCTCTTCCAAGGGAAGATGAAGAATATCTCCGAGTACGACGTGATGATGCGGGACATAAATCAGGATCCGAGCTATAGCTACCGGCGCGACGCGGAGACCCAGTCCACCTTCGGATCGACGGATGTCAATTTCGATTACCAGCACTCCACGCACAAGAAGGATGAGTTGCTGACGATCTCTTACCGTTTCAGCCACTCCCCGAACGACAGCAAGAGCTACACGGATCTGTCGGACGCATGGAATTACTATTTGGCGAATACTTATCCCCAGAACAACGTGAACGATGCGTCGACCAACGAGCATACCGGGCAGATCGATTATACGACCCCTACCTGGAAGGACCAGACGCTTGAGGTGGGCGCGAAATATATCTTCCGGCAAAGCCGTAGCGACGTGGATCGTACCTCTTATAACGACTCGCTTTCTATCTGGGAGAACATGAATACCCCCGACAGCCACTTCAAGCACACCCAGCATATCTATTCCGGCTATTTGGGTTACGCAATGAAGTTCGATAAATTCGGGGTGAAGGCAGGCGTGCGCGCCGAGGGTACCTCCTTGGATGTGCGCTATGAGTTGGCGCCGGAGCGTAACTTCGATACCCATTATTTCGACGTGGTGCCTACCATGACGCTCTCCTATCAGCTGAATATGGCGCAACAGATCCGCTTAGGCTATAATATGCGAATCCGCCGTCCGGGCATCTATTTCCTGAATCCTTACGTAAACAATACCGACCCGCAGAATATCTCGTACGGTAACCCGAACCTGGATTCGGAGAAGAGCAACAACCTGAACTTGAATTACAGTATGTTCGCCCAGAAGATAAGCGTGAACGCGAGTTTGAATTACACCTTCGTGAATAATTCGATCCAAAGTTATACCTTTGTGGATCCGGAATCGCCGGGTGTTTTCCAGACCACTTACGGGAATATCGGCAAGGAGCAGACCGTGGGTCTCTTCTTGTACGGCAACTGGAATCCGGCTCCCCTGCTTCGCGTCTATCTGAATGGAGGCTTGAACTACATGGATCTGCGGAGCGAGGGGCAGGATATGGCGAACGACGGATTCAACGGCCATGTGTTCATGGGGACGCAGTTTAACTTCCCGATGGATTTCCGTCTTGACGTGAACGGGATGTACGCCTCGTCGCGGGTCCAGTTGCAGGGACGGGGGCCTTCCTTCTATTCGGTGGGCTTTGCCTTGAACAAGGACTTCCTGAAGAAGAAACTGTCGGTACGCCTCTCGATCCGGGATCCTTTCTGGAAGCGGCTTAAGATGGAGAGCACGACATCCGACGATCTCTTCTCCAGCCGGAACATCTCGTATCGCAAGGGGCAGGTGTTCGAGGTGAGCGTCTCGTATCGCTTCGGGACACTGAAAGAGGCCATCAAGAAAGTGAGAAGAGGCATTAATAATGATGATATGAAGGGTGGTGATACCGGTGGCGCTTCCTCGCAAGGAATGTAAGGCGAGGTAGCGGGTAGACCGCCCGGAATGTGTATGAATAAGGATAAAAAAGAGGAATGAGGCAAGAAGGTATGGCCGAATCGACGCAAGACGATTTACGGTATTTGCAACTGCTGGCTCGTAGTTTCCCGACGATCGCGGACGCCAGCACGGAGATCATTAACTTGGAGGCGATCTTGAACCTGCCCAAGGGGACGGAGCACTTCCTGAGCGACCTGCACGGGGAAGACCAGGCGTTTAGCCATGTGCTGCGTAACGCGTCAGGGGCGGTGAAGAGGAAGGTGAACGAGATCTTCAGCAACTCGCTGCGGGAGTCGGAGAAGAAGGAACTGTGTACGTTGATCTATTATCCGGAGGATAAATTGGAACTGATCAAGGAGCAAGAGACGGATCTGGACGACTGGTATCAGGTGGCATTGAACCAATTGGTGAGGGTCTGCCGGAACGTGTCGTCGAAATATACACGCTCGAAGGTACGCAAGGCGTTGCCGAAGGAGTTTTCCTATATCATCCAGGAGCTGCTGCATGAGTCGTCGGTAGAGCCGAATAAGTCGGCCTACGTGGATCAGATCATCCACACGATCATCTCGACCGGGCGGGCGGACGATTTCATCATCGCCATGTGTAACCTGATCCAGCGCCTGACGATCGACTCGCTGCATATCATCGGGGATATTTACGATCGGGGACCGGGCGCTCACCTGATTATGGACATCTTGTGCGATTATCATAACTTCGATATTCAGTGGGGCAACCACGACATCCTCTGGATGGGGGCGGCGGCCGGCAACTTGGTGAGCATGGCGAACGTGATCCGTATGTGCCTGCGCTTCGGGAATATGGCGACCTTGGAGGATGGCTATGGGATCAATCTCCTGCCCTTGGCCACCTTCGCGATGGAGACCTATGGCGATGACCCTTGTGCCCTCTTTATGCCGCGCACGAAGTTCGCCGACAATGTGATGGACGACAAGACGATCCGTCTGGTCGCCCAGATGCATAAGGCGATTACCATCATCCAGTTCAAATTGGAGGGGGAGATCATACGCAGGCGGCCGGAGTTTGAGATGGACGACCGGATGTTGTTGCACCGGATCGACCTGAAACGGGGTGTTGTCCGTATCGACGGGAAGGAATATGCGCTGAAGGATACTAATTGGCCCACCTTGGACCCGAAAGATCCGTATAGCCTCTCGATCGGGGAGGAGGACTTGATGCGCAAGATCCTGCATTCGTTTGAGAGTAGCGAGAAACTGAAAAAGCATATGCGTTGCTTCTTCCGTCACGGAAGTATGTATCAGGTATGCAACTCCAACCTCTTGTTTCATGCCTCGGTGCCGATGAATCCGGACGGGACCTTCAAGACGGTGCGGATCTTGGGGCAGGATTACCAGGGACGTGCGCTGCTTGACCGGGTGGATCAGTTAGTGCGGATGGCCTACTTCAAGAATGGCGAGCAAGAGGAGGTGGAATATGCGTTGGATTATATCTGGTATCTTTGGGGCGGCAAGGACTCTCCGCTGTTTGACAAGAGCAAGATGGCGACCTTCGAGCGGGCGTTTATCGAGGATGAGGAGACGCACAAAGAGGAAAAGGGCGCTTACTATGCCTTGAGAGAGAGGGAGGATATTTGCGACCGGATCTTGGATGAGTTTGGCGTCACGGGGATGCACCGGCATATTATCAACGGCCATGTGCCGGTTCGCTCGAACCAGGGTGAGAACCCGATCAAGGCGAATGGGAAGATGTTGGTGATCGATGGTGGCTTCTCTCGCCCCTATCACCGGGAGACGGGCATCGCCGGATATACCTTGGTCTATCATTCGCGCGGTTTCCAGTTGGTGCAGCACGAGCCGTTCGAGTCGCGGCAGAAGGCGATCGAGGAGGGTTTGGACATTAAATCGACCACGATCGTGGTGGAGCTGAGCGCGCATCGCCAGATGGTGAAGGATACGGATAAGGGCGCTGAGCTACGCTGCCAGATTAAGGATCTGGAAAAATTGCTTTACGCATATAGACATGGCTTCTTGAAAGAAAAGGAGCGGTAGGAATTTTCTGTATTTTCGCGGCATGAACAAGCGGAAGTGGTCTTTTTATCTGTCGTTAGGCGGGCTCCTGCTCGTGCTTTTCTTGGGCGGCTTGGCTTATGGGGCGGTTCCTATCCCTTTGGGAGAGGTGATCGACATCTTGCTGGGCAATGGCTCAGGGAAGGCGGCGTGGGAAAGTATCGTCTGGCAGGCTCGCTTCCCGCAGGCGGTGACCGCGTTGCTGGCGGGAGCGGCTTTGGCTACCAGTGGCTTGTTGTTGCAGACCCTGTTCCGCAACCCGTTGGCGGGTCCCTCTATCTTAGGGATAAGCGACGGGGCGAACTTGGGCGTGGCGGCTGTCATGCTCTATTTCGGGGGGACGCTGGGCGCCTTCTCCGATTGGCCGATAAGCGGCTATTTGGCGGTGATATTGGCCGCTTTTGGCGGGGCTTGCGTGATACTGGGATTGATTATCTATTTCTCGGCTAAGGTGAGGAACAACGTGATGCTGCTGATTATCGGTATCATGATCGGCTATATGGCCTCCTCGGTGATCTCGATCCTGAACTATTATTCCTCGACGGACAGGGTACACGCTTTTGTGATGTGGGGCTTGGGGAATTTCTCGGGAGTCTCGTTGGGGCAGTTGCCTTTTTTCGGATGCTGTACGTTGATGGGGCTCGCGTTGGCGGTCGCGTTGATCAAGCCGCTGAATGCTTTGTTGCTGGGGGAGATGTATGCGGCCAATTTAGGTATCCGCATCAAGCGTACGAGGATGTTGATCCTTTTGTGCACGGGATTGCTGACGGCGACGGCTACCGCTTTTTGTGGCCCGATCTCGTTTATCGGGTTGGCGGTCCCGCATATCGCCCGGTTGATGTTAGGCTCTTCCAACCATCAGCTGTTAGTGCCCGTGACGATGCTCACGGGGGCTTGCGTGGCGCTCTTATGTAATCTGCTGATGGTGGTGCCGGGAAGCGATACGATCTTGCCGTTAAATGCCGTGACCCCGATGCTGGGGGCGCCGGTCATCATCTATGTGATCGTGAACCGGAAGAATATTCAATATTTTAATTAGGTGGTTATGGTGCGTGTTCCCGTGATTGAGACAAACAACCTGAGCATTGGGTATATGCTGAAAGGAGGGCGGAGGAAATGCGTGCATGAGGCGCTTGATTTGCGACTGTATGCGGGCGAGGTCACCTGCCTGCTCGGATTGAACGGTGCCGGGAAATCGACGCTTCTGCGTACGTTGTGTGGCTTCCAGCCTCCTTTGGCGGGCGAGATCTTGCTGGATGGGAAGCCTTTGGCAGCCTATACGCAGGGGGAGTTCTCGCGGAAGGTCGGTGTGGTATTGACGGAGAAGACAAATGCCGGGGGGATTACGGTCTATGAGTTGGTCGCTTTGGGAAGGCATCCTTATACCGGCTTTTTCGGTCGGCTCGGGCAGGAGGACAAAACGATTATCGAGACCTCTCTTCAAGCTGTCGGTATCGCGCATAAGGCGGGCAATTATGTGTCGGAACTCAGCGATGGAGAGCGGCAAAAAGCGATGATCGCGAAGGCGCTGGCTCAGCAATGTCCGATTATCCTGTTGGATGAGCCGACTGCCTTCTTGGATGTGACCAGCCGGATCGAGACGATGGTCTTGCTGCGTGATTTGGCGGTGGAGCGGCAAAAGGCGATACTGCTTTCCACGCACGATTTGGATCTGGCGATTCAGTTGGGGGATTGTCTTTGGTTGCAGGAGCGGGAGAGGCCGATGGTTTGTGGTACTCCTGAGGATCTGATCTTGAGTGGGGCGTTTGATGCGTTCTTCAATAAGGGGGAGATCGGTTTTGATTCGCGTACAGGGAAGCTGCATATCAAGGCGCCTTCGATACCGGTGGGTGTGGAAGGCGAGGAGCTGCTTGCGCGTTGGGTTGGGAATGCGTTGATCCGAAATGGTTTTAAGCCCTCGGTAAGCGGTCCGGATTATATCAACGTATGCTGCGTGGCTCCGAATGATTTACGGTTAGCTTTGCCGGGAGGCCGCCTGATCAAGGTAAGGAACGTGGCTGAGATGCTCTCAGCTGTAAAGCAAGCCGCTGAGTTTGAAAATGGTTGAATTTAATCCGTCAACCCGTTAAAAATGCGAAAAAGCGAGAGCACGCATGAACTTTTACGCCCGATAGATCGTAATTTCGGTGATCGAAAGGAAAGTCTTATATATTAACCGTTTAAAAAAGATTAATTATGAAAAGGATTGTATTTTTGCTTGCCGTATGGTTGTTAGGTACGGGTGTGATGATGGCACAGCAGGATAAGTCTGCGGAGAGGGATGCTAAACAGGCGGAGAAAGCGGCTAAGAAGGCGGCTAAAGAGGCTCAAAAAGCCGCGGAGGAGGCTGAGGAGAACGCCTTGTTTGAACAGGCTGTGCAGGCTTTGGACAATCAAGATTTCGTATTGGAGGCTGATCGAGTCGAATTTAAGCGGGGGAGTTTCGTTTATGTGACTTCCAACACGAATTTTGTCTCCTTGATGGGGGATAAGGCTACGATCCAGTTGGCTTTTAATGCCCCTGTTGCCGGGCCGAACGGTATCGGTGGCATCACCGTGGACGGGACCGCCTCCGGAATCGAGAAGAAAGTGGATAAGAAAGGGAACATTACTTACGAGATGAATGTGCAGGGAGTGGCGGTTTCCGCGAGGCTCACGTTGCAGATGGCGAAGGGCTCGAACCGGTGTACCGCTACGGTATGGCCCAATTTCAGCAGCAACCGCATATCGTTTACGGGATACCTTTATCCATCAGCCCAATCCAAAGTGTTCAAGGGCCGATCACTCTGATCGGGAACAGGTTAAGACTCAAAAGCGGGTTCCGGGTGGACCCGCTTTTATTTTTGGCAAACTTTACGTAAGTTCGCGGATAGGTAAACATAATAGTTTGAGATCATGCAATTATCGATAGATCAAACAGACATTGACAAGTTCCTGATGATAGGGGATAAGGTCTTGATCAAACCGAAAAATCCACAGAGCCAAACGAAGACGGGGCTATATCTGCCCCCTTCTGTCCAGCAAGGAGAGAAGATCCAGGCGGGGTATATCATAAAGGCCGGGCCTGGTTATCCGTTGCCTTCGCAGGCGGAGGAGCATGAGGTCTGGGAAAAGAAGCGGGATGAGGAGGTGAGATACTTGCCCCTTCAAGCCCGAGAGGGAGACTTGGCTGTCTATCTGCAAAACGCGGCTTATGAGATCAACTTCAATGACGAGAAGTTCCTGATTGTCCCGCATTCCGCTATCCTTATGCTGGTACGGGATGAGGGCTTGTTCGAATGATAAGCCCTTATCGGGGCTCTTGTTTGGAAGTCGCTCTTGGCTTGGTTCCCGCGAATTGAAAAAACATACTACGATATTTAGTGATTATAATGAATAAGATTGTAAGTAAAGAACATTTCTCGGCCAATGTAGTGAAGTTAGAGGTCGAGGCCCCACTGATCGCTCGTTCTCGCAAGGCGGGTCATTTCGTGATCGTCCGCTCGGGGGAGAAGGGGGAACGGATACCGCTTACCATCGCGGGTGCGGATACCGAGAAGGGGACTATTACCTTGGTGATCCAAGCGGTAGGTAAGTCATCCCGTAAGATTTGTGAGTTGAATGTCGGGGATTCCATCACGGATGTGGTGGGCCCGTTAGGACAGGCCACGCATATCGAGAAAGTAGGGACAGTTGTCTGTGCGGGAGGAGGAGTTGGAGTCGCTCCTCTGCTACCGATCGTAGAGGCTTTCCATAAGGCGGGAAATCGGGTGATTGTCGTTTTGGCGGCTCGTACGAAGGATCTGATAATCTTGGAGAATCAGATGCGTCAGAATTCGGATGAGGTGATCATTATGACCGATGATGGCTCGTATGGCACGAAAGGTCTGGTGACGGATGGCGTGGAAAGCGTGATTAAGCGGGAGAAAGTGGACTTATGTGTCACGATCGGTCCGGCTATCATGATGAAGTTCGTGTCTGCGTTGACTAAGAGATATGAGATCCCGACCGTAGCTTCCTTGAACACGATCATGGTGGATGGAACCGGGATGTGCGGGGCCTGCCGGGTTACCGTGGGGGGAAAGACGAAATTTGTTTGTGTGGACGGCCCTGAGTTCGACGCTCATCAGGTGGATTTTGATGAGATGATCATGAGATTGGGAGCTTATAAGGATGTTGAACGGTAATAAAACCACGCTTTGAAGTATGACAACAGAAGAATTGATCGCGGCACGCCGTTCGGAACCTTGGCGGGAGGAGCTGCGAAAAAGCAAGAAAAATAAGGAACGTACGGATATTCCCCGTGTAAAGATGAACGAGCTGGATCCGGAGTATCGGAGCCATACCCGTTTGGAAGAGGTGAATCTCGGTTTGACCAAGGAACAGGCCATGCGTGAGGCGCAACGTTGCCTGGATTGTCCGAATCCAACTTGTATGCAGGGGTGTCCGGTTAGTATTAATATCCCTACCTTTATCAAGAATATAGAGCGAGGCGAGTTCCTGGAAGCGGCGAAAGTCTTGAAAGAGACGAGTGCCTTGCCGGCGGTGTGCGGCCGGGTTTGTCCGCAGGAGAAGCAATGCGAAAGTAAATGTATTCATTTGAAGATGGGGAAGGAGCCGGTCGCTATCGGTTATCTGGAGCGTTTTGCGGCGGACTACGAGCGGGAAAGCGGTAATATCTCTATCCCGGAAATAAAAGAGAGGAATGGGATCAAGATCGCTGTCGTAGGATCTGGACCTGCGGGGTTGTCGTTTGCCGGCGATATGGTAAAACGGGGATACGAGGTGACCGTATTTGAGGCCTTGCATGAGATCGGCGGTGTGCTGAAGTACGGCATTCCGGAATTTCGTTTGCCAAACCGGATCGTGGATGTGGAGATAGAAGGCTTGAGAAAGATGGGTGTTCGGTTTGAGAAAGACTGCATTGTCGGGAAAACCATTAGTTACGAGGATCTGCATGCGGCAGGATTTAAGGGAATCTTCGTGGCAAGTGGAGCCGGACTACCTAATTTCATGAATATTCCGGGCGAGAACTTGGTCGGCGTGATGTCGTCGAATGAGTATCTGACCCGGGTTAATTTGATGGATGCGGCGAATCCGGATAGCGATACCCCGGTCATGGAGGGAAAGAAGGTGGCTGTGATCGGAGGAGGTAACACGGCGATGGATTCCGTACGTACCGCCCGTCGTTTGGGTGCGGAGCAAGCCATGATCGTCTACCGCCGGAGCGAGGAAGAGATGCCTGCCCGCATAGAGGAGGTAAAACATGCGAAGGAAGAGGGCGTGAAGTTCCTTACGCTTCATAACCCGATTGAGTATATTGGGGATGAGAGAGGCCGGGTAAAGCAGATGCGCTTGCAGAAAATGCAATTAGGTGAGCCTGACGCTTCCGGACGTCGCCGCCCGATCCCGATCGAGGGGGCGATCGAGACAATCGACATTGACGAGGTAATTGTCAGCGTAGGAGTCTCACCGAATCCGTTAATACCACGTGCCTTTGATGGTTTGGAGGTCAGTAAGCGTGGCACGATCGTAGTGGACGAGGAGAGTATGCGTTCCGCCTTGCCTGATGTATATGCGGGGGGAGACATCGTGCGAGGAGGAGCGACCGTGATCCTCGCGATGGGTGACGGACGACGTGCCGCAGCCGCGATGGACGCACGCCTGAAAGAGACGAAATAGATCAGATATTAATTTTTGTAGGGAGGGCTGGAACACGATAAGTGTTCCAGCCCTCCTTTTTTATGCCATGTATAGCAGCTAAGCCTGTTTTGGGGATAAAAACAAAGCCCCGCCATCCCGAGGGATAACGAGGCCATTTGGAAGCGAGCGGAAGACGGGACTCGAACCCGCGACCCTAACCTTGGCAAGGTTATGCTCTACCAACTGAGCTACTTCCGCAAATCAAAATTTCAGCGTACTCGAAGCGGGACTTGAACCCGCACAGCCGCAATGGCCAAAGGATTTTAAGTCCTTCGTGTCTACCGATTCCACCATTCGAGCATCCATCTCTACTTCAAGAGCTGAGCGGAAGACGGGACTCGAACCCGCGACCCTAACCTTGGCAAGGTTATGCTCTACCAACTGAGCTACTTCCGCGAAGATTATTCCTCTTTTGCGAGTGCAAAGGTAACACAAATAATCATTGTGCCAAATATTTCTGTCGGAAAATTAGTTGTGCACGTAAACTTTGTTACCGCTTGTCTCTACCGCATAGCGTCGCAATTGCCACCTCTTTTCCGCGCATGGCCCTTCTACCGGATTACCTATCCCGTTGAGCAATTCAAACTTACTGCCGCATTCAGGGCAGACCGCATACACGGCAGACTCGTCCACGCCGAGGACGACAGTGGATGAAGCCTCGTAAGGACAGGCGGCATCGAACGCGTAAAATGCCCCGGTGCCCATTGTTGACAAGCCATGATAGACCAAGACGCCACCGAAGCCTGTCCGTTCGCCTGCTTGGTTCACGTCGGATTGGTGATAGATTTTATAGGCTTGGATCGCGTTCAGCTCCCGGTCTTGATAAGTCAGGTCCAACTCTAAATAGACGGCCCGTATAGGGATACGCTCTTCCACCGTCTCCGTGCAGGAGAACAGCACGAAAAGCGACAAAAGCGAACAGATACGTACGAGCTTATCCATGAATCAACCTCTTTTCAGCCTCGTTTATCCGATCGAAGGAAAATGCCTCGATGACATGGCGCATCAACTCTGCGATCTTATCGTTACAGAGATTCCCGATACTGCCCTCGTGGGTGTGATGTATCTCTTTCGAGGGGACGAACTTGCCCGCCTCGATCTCTAAACCTACCTCCTTGTATGCGTCGCGGAACGGTGTCCCCGCCAATACCCGGCGATTCACCTCCTCAACGCTGAACAACAAGGCATATTTCTCGTCATCGAGGATATGCTCGTTCACCTTCACCTCGCGCATCATGTGCGTCACCATACGCAGGCAGTCCTCCAGCTCGTCGAAAGCCGGGAGGAACACCTCCTTGATGATCTGGAGATCCCGGAAATACCCGGAAGGCAGGTTGTTGCTTATCAGTGTGATCTGCTGGGGAAGGGCTTGCAGCTTATTGCATTTGGCCCGCGTCAGCTCGAACACATCCGGATTCTTTTTATGCGGCATGATGCTGGAACCCGTCGTAAACTGATCCGGCAGCTTGATGAAACCGAAGTTCTGGCTGTTGAACAAGCAGGCGTCGAACGCCAACTTCGACAAAGTAGCGGCTATCCCCGCCAAGGCGAAAGATACCGTCCGCTCCATCTTGCCGCGTCCCATCTGCGCATAGACCACGTTGTAGTCCATCGAATCGAAGCCCAGTAGATCCGTGGTCATCTGCCGATTCAGCGGGAAAGAGGAGCCGTAGCCCGCCGCCGATCCCAACGGGTTGCGATTGCAGATCCGGAAAGCCGCCAAGAGCAGTTGCAGGTCATCCGCCAGGCTCTCCGCGTACGCCCCGAACCAAAGTCCGAACGATGATGGCATGGCGATTTGCAGATGCGTATAGCCGGGCATCAACACCTCCTTATATCGGTCGCTTTGGGCGATCAGCACCTCGAACAGCCCGTTCACCAAGCCTACGAGTCGTTGAATACGCGCACGGGTGAAAAGCTTCAAGTCCACCAATACCTGGTCATTGCGCGAGCGTCCGCTGTGAATCTTCTTGCCTATGTCGCCCAAGCGACGCGTCAGCATCAGTTCCACCTGCGAATGCACATCCTCGATACCCTCCTCGATCACGAACTCACCCCGGTCGGCGATGGTGTAGATCTCCCTCAATTCCGCCAGCAGCGTGTCCAGCTCCTCTCTCTTCAGCAACCCGATACTTTCCAGCATCGTGATATGCGCCATCGAGCCTAACACGTCATACTTGGCGAGATAGAGATCCATCTCACGGTCTTTCCCTACCGTGAACAGATCCACCTCATGATCCACCTGTACGTTTTTCTCCCAAAGTTTCTGAGCCATATTGATTCAACGGGTTTTAATAAGGCAGGGAGGCGAGTAAGGTAGAAATTTTGTCCACCGCCTCCTGCAAGGGTTTAGCTACCATCGGTTTCAAGAACGGATTCAAGTCCGCGCGCACGGTGATCTTCATCCGTGTGTCGTTCGCTTCCACCTGTTTCAGCTGAATCCACAGGAACAGGGGAACCGGCGAGTTGGTTGTCGCGAACTTGATGAGTTTGTTGGGTTCCCTCTCCACGATCTGGAAAGAGATCTTGCCAACGGGATCGACAGCGAAGCTACAGGAATCGCTGTCGAACTCCACGTTATTTATCTTATCTTGCGGGATGCGATCCTTGATCCGCTCCAGATTGGATAGATCGGATAGCATCGAGAAGATACGTTCATCATCATGTGGGATCTGCTTGATCTCACTCACGAAATCTTCTGTCATGGATAATTGTCCGGTTTATCGTTTTATCTCGGGTTCCAGTTTGCCGGATCCTTGCGCCATTCTTGCAGGATCGCGATTTCCGACTCGTCGATGTACTGCGTGCGGACAGCCTCTTCCAATACGGCATCGTAGTTGCTCAGCGTGGTCAGCGTCACCTTCGCCTCCTTGAACGCCTGCTCTGCCACGGGGAATCCATAGGTGAAGATCGCGACCATGCCGACCACGTCGCATCCGAAGTTGCGAACCGCTTGCACGGCCTTCAGGCTGCTGCCGCCCGTGGATACCAAGTCCTCGATGATTACCACTTTAGAGTCTGGTTTCAACTCGCCTTCGATCAGGTTCTCTAATCCATGATCTTTAGGGGTCGAACGAATATATACGAACGGGAGGCCCAGTAAGTCCGCCACCAATGCTCCCTGCGCGATAGCTCCGGTGGCCACGCCGGCGATAGCGTCCACGTTCTGGAACTTCTCGCTGATCACGCGTGCCAATTCCAGCTTGATGAAGCTGCGTACCGCGGGATACGACAAGGTCTTGCGGTTGTCGTTGTAGATAGGGGATTTCCAGCCTGACGCCCAAGTGAACGGATTAGCCGGTTGCAATTTTACGGCTTTAATCTTCAACAATTTCTCTGCTACTAAACTTTCCAGTGATTTCATACGATCCAACTAATTAATATCAGTTCGCAAAAATAGGCAAACAGAACGAGATTCTCGTACTACTCGCACATTAATTTTTCATTAATCTCGCGCTATCGCCGCGGCTAAGACGCTGATTCGTATGCCCGGCACGTCGGATAACGCCTCCGCGCAGGCACATAAGGTGGAGCCGGTGGTGATCACGTCGTCGATCAATAGGATATGTTTGTCGCGCAAGGCCTCCGGGTCGGTAAGGCGGAAAGTGGCGCTTACGTTCATCCACCGTTCATAGACCGCCTTGCGGGTCTGGGTACGGGTGTCGGATCCGCGCGTCAGGCTCCGGTTGTCGATCGGTATATCCAGCAGGGAGCGTATCCCCTCCGCGATGCATTCGCTTTGGTTATAGCCCCGTTCCCGCCTTTTCCGGGGATGGAGCGGTACGGGCACGAGCAGATCCAGCCCGCCGAGAGACCTTTCCCCGGTCAGTAAATCCCGTGCCATTTGCCGTCCCAGCAGGAATCCCATCTCCTTGTCGCCCCGGTATTTCAGGCGATGGATCAGCTTTTGCGTCTTCCCTCCCTTCTCGAAGCGCAGGTAAGCCGAGGCGTGCTCGAACGGTATCTTGCCGATAAGCAGTTGCTCCACGGGATTGTTCGTCTCCCAGTGGTAATCCGTATGCGGCAGGTCGCACAGGCATCGCAGGCAGACCCGTTCCTCGCCTTTCACGAGCGGCTCTCCACAAATCACGCATACGTCGGGATACAGCCAATGGAGCAGCCTACTCCACCACCTCGTCAATGCCTTCGTATTCATCGTATCCGCTCCCGTTAAGCAAGTCGCGTAGACAATTTGACGCGATCTCCCCCTCGAATCCCCGGCTCGCGGCGAACCGGAGCAATTTGGCGGATACCTCCCGCCCGTTTTTCCCCCGTGTCTCTTTTTTCTTGTTCCGCAGCAATTCCATCAGGGTGTCCCGGTAGGCTCGCTCGTCGAGCGTATCTATCGCCTCGGCCCGTATATTCGCGGGGATCCCCTTTCGCAGGAGCTCGTAATTGATTTTCACGCGGCCCCATTTGTTGAACCGCGCCTTGTCGCTCACGAAGGAGCGGGCGTAGCGCGCCTCGTCGATGAATCTTTCCTCACGCAGCCGGTTAATGATCCGGCCGGCCGCGTCGGCGGGAAGCCCCGCCGCCTCGATCTTTTTTCGTACGTCTTGCTCGCAACGTTCCGCCTTCGTGCAATAGGCGGCCATCCGGTGCAGCATCTCAGGTTCGGTTATCTCTTTCATATATAGCTGTTACGATACGGTCGTTGCCGTATAGGTCTTTTCTCAATTCGATATGGCTGAAGCGTTCCTCTTCCAGCAGCCTGACAGTCCCGGCACCTCCCCGGGAGCTGATCTCAAGATACAGCTTCCCGCCGTCCGCCAGGTGCCTCCTTGCGAACCGGGCGATGGCTCGGTAGAAGCGGAACGGGTCGTCGTCGGGGACGAACAGGGCGATCCCCGGCTCGTAGTCCAGCACGTTTGGCTCCATCTCCACCTTCTCCCATTCCGGGATGTAAGGCGGGTTGCTCACGATACAGTCCAGCTCGCCGCCTCCCCAACTTTCGGAAATATCTTGGAGACGGTTCCCTGAAAAGTCGGGGATGCCTCTCCCGTTTCTTCCCATAGTATCTCCCGGCATCCCGGCAAGGATGTCCCATTGGCTGAAGCTGATGGATACTTGATGCCTGCGGGCGTTCTCGCGAGCCACGGCGAGCGCCCCGTCAGAGAGGTCGATAGCCGCCACTTGTGCCTCGGGGAGATGCATCGCTATCGCGATGGCGATGCAGCCGCTACCCGTACCTATATCTAATACGCGGGGAACCTTCCCCCGGAAATCCCGGATCACCCGGTCGGCAAGCTCGGCCGTTTCCGGGCGAGGGATCAGCACGTCGGGCGTCACCTTGAGCTCCATCCCATAAAAATCGGCTACCCCGAGCAGGTATTGGATGGGCTCGTGACGGCGAAGCCCCTTCACGATCTCTTTGATTTTTGATTTCTCGGTATCGGATAATTCTATATCTTTGCCAGACAAAAGCTGATAGGTTGAAAGACCGCAGACACGTTCCATGATTAAACGGACAAGCGCTTGCAACTCCCCGGCGGGGTAAAGCTCTTTGAGTGAAGAGCGTATGTAAGCGATGGTCTCAGTCATACTTCTTGTTTTGGCGCAAATGTAATGCAAAAACCATTTATACGCAAAGATTATGGTAGAGGTTGAGAAGAAGTACATGGCTCGTTGCATCGAGCTTGCCGCAGGGGGGCGGGGCTATACCAGCCCGAACCCGATGGTAGGCGCGGTGATCGTTCATAAGGGCCGTATTATTGGTGAGGGATTTCACCGGAGGTGCGGAGAGGCTCATGCCGAGGTCAACGCGATCGCCTCCGTGAAAGATGAATCTTTGTTAAGCGATTCCACCCTGTATGTGAGTTTGGAGCCTTGCTCCCATTATGGCAAGACACCGCCTTGCGCGGAGCTGATTATCCGGAAGGGGATCCCCCGGGTGGTGGTCGGCTGCCTGGATCCTTTTCCCGAGGTGTCGGGTAGGGGGATACGGATGCTGCGGGAGGCGGGGATAGAGGTCGTCACGGGCGTGATGGAGCGGGAGGCTTATGCCTTGAACCGGGCGTTCATGACGGCGCAGACGAAGCGTCGCCCGTATGTCGTGCTGAAGTGGGCGCAAAGCGCGGATGGGTTTATCGACCGCGAGCGGACGGATGCCTCCGTACCCGCGGAGCGTTTGTCGTCGCCCGTTACCTTGAGATGGGTACATCAGGCGCGGGCGGAGATGGCTGCGATCTTGGTCGGCACGCGTACCGCCTTGTTGGATAATCCCTCCTTGAACGTACGTCATTGGGCAGGGCGCTCCCCGGTGAGGGTAGTGCTGGATCGGCGGTTGCGGATCCCGGATACCTATCATCTGCTGGATGGCTCTTCCCGTACGATCGTATGCACGGAGCGGGAGGCGAAGGGTCGGGAGAACGTGGAGTATCTTCGTTTGGACTTCAGCCGGCCGGTCGTGCCGGAATTGCTTGAACGCTTGAATGGCTTGAAATTAGATTCTCTCTTGGTGGAGGGAGGCTCCTGCCTGCTTAACGCCTTTATAGAGGCCGGGATGTGGGATGAGGCCCGGGTGGAGACGGCTCCCCGATGCCTGTCGGGTGGCGTGCCCGCCCCCGCTTTGTCCGTTCGGAGGGATCCCCGTGTACGCCGATGTAAGGCTACCTGCGTGGATGGCCATTTGATCGAGATCTTTTGTCGTGAGGATGAACGCACAAGCCTCATGTAGTCAATATAAAATATTATAAATATTAGCGAGTATTGGAACGAAAGCGAAAAATGTTTCTACTTTTGTGCCTTTATATGCGACAAACTTTTTTTGAATGAAAAATAAATTCGTATTATTTATAGCCGGATGCTTCGCGTGGTTGCTCTCCTCGTGCTTAGGGTCGAACGATATAGGCGAAGTGGAGATTGCCAAGAATTGCCAGATCCAATCTGTCGTGATGAGCCATGATTCCATAGAGGGCTTGGATACCGTTAAGTTCACGATCGATCAGCTGGCGGGACGTATTTTCAATATGGATTCCTTGCCGTATGGCACGGAGGTGGAGAAGGTGTACTGTTCGATTACGATGGCGAACTCGGTAGCGATCAGCGGTATTGAGGTGACACCGAGCGCCTACGCGGACTCTACCTACTCTTTGAGCAGTTTCTCGGACTCGATTGATTTCTCGGCTCCGGTACGTTTCGTGGTGCATGCTTATGATGGCGTGACCACAAAGGTATATACGGCGCAAATCAACGTGCATCAGGTGATACCTGACTCGATGGTGTGGAGCCTGTACGCGGATCCCATGATCGGGCTGACGGTGAAAGAACAGCGGGTGATCCCCTATACGTATGAAGGGACGGAGCGTTATTTTATGTACGTGAAGCCCGCGGATTCCGGGAGTGCTTACCAGTTGTATCAAGCCTCCGTGGATGAGCCGGGTGATTGGAGCCAGCTGCCGTTGACGGGCTTGCCTGCCGACGGACTGTCGCTTTCTCAGCTGACGGAGTTCGGCGGGGCGTTGTACGTGGCATCCTCGGACGGTACGTTATATCGTTCCGCTGATGGCATGAACTGGGTCGCGATGACGGACACGCCAAGCGTGCGGACGATCTTGGGAAGAGTGGGCGAGAGCTCTCGCCAGGAAGAGGTGTTGGCTACGATAGCGGAACGGGATGGCTCGCTTCTTTTCTATGCGTTGGACGGGGCGATGACCTGGACGGCTGGCGAGGAGATCCCGGCGGATTTCCCGGTGTCGGGCTTCGGGAGCCTTCGTTATACGTCCATGTACCATGAGTATTTGCAGGTGGCGGGAGGCCGTTCCGCGGACAATACGCTCCGGAATGGGGTCTGGTCTACCCGTGACGGACGCTCCTGGGCGACGATGGCCGCTCATATCCCATTCACTCCTCGTGAAGGGGCGATGATGGCGATTTATGATAACCGGTTTTTCTTGATCGGGGGAATCGATTCCTCTGGCAAGGGACAGAAAGATATGTACAGCTCGTTCGATCATGGCGTCACGTGGGCTTTGGTGGATTCAATGGAGATATTGCCTCCCGAGTTCGCTGGAAGAGGCTTTAGCTCGATCTACGTGGACGAGGCGAATCGCGTGAACCTTTTCGGAGGAAGGAGTTCATCCGGGGCGAACGACCTGAACCAGCTTTGGCGCGGACGTATCTATCGTTTGGTGCCGAAGGAGTGAAAGTTCGGCGGGATTGTATAATTTTGTGGGGATTTTAGCGTTAGAAAAAGAAGTATGGTACTATAACAACGGGCTTATGACTTCAACTTTTTTCCAACGATCCCTCTTGATTATCCTGCTGGTCGCTTGTGTGCCGGCGCTTCGGGCGCAGGAATACAAGTACGAGATAGGAGGTATGGCTGGTGGCGCCTTTTATATGGGCGACGCCAACAAGAATACGATATTTAAGGGAATGAATCCGGCGGCGGGCGCCGTGTTCCGGTATAACATCAATTTCCGTTGGGCACTGAAGGCCAACTTGATGTGGGGGCAGGTGTCCGGCTCTACCGAGGGCATGGAGAACGTGTTCCCCAATAATGCCCAGACCTCTTTCAGCCGCAGCTTCGTGGAGCTGGGAGGACAGGCGGAATTCAATTTCTTCCCGTATAGCGATAAGTTCGACTATGCGGGGGCGAAGCGTTTCTCGCCTTATGTGCTGGTTGGAATTGGCCTGACCGTGGCTCCCGGCGGGGGCGGTACTTTCGCCAGCCCGAACATCCCGTTGGGGGTGGGGCTGAAGTATAAGTTGAAGAGCCGGCTTAACCTCGGGTGTGAGTTCTCCTTCCGGAAGTTGCTGGGCGATGGCTTGGAGGGCCGGGATATGCTGGATGACCCGTATGGGATCGGAGGGAGCGTGTTGAAGAACCGCGACTGGTATTCCTTTTTGTTGTTATCCGTTACCTGGGACTTCGGACCGAGGTGCCGTACCTGTAACAACGCGAAGAATATAGAATATTAGTAAGATAAGATGTCGTTGATCGAGAAAATAGACAAGAAACGCTTGCCGCGGCACGTGGCGATCATTATGGACGGAAACGGACGCTGGGCGAAGGCACGGGGGAAAGACCGTAGCTTTGGGCATCAGGAAGGGGTCGTCTCGGTGCGTCGGGTGATGGATGCCGTCACCCGGCTCGGGCTGGAGTACTTGACGCTATATACCTTCTCGACGGAGAACTGGAATCGTCCGGAAGAGGAGGTGCAGGCCTTGATGAGCTTGCTGGTCTCCGCCATCCATCGGGAGACACCGGACATGATGGAGAAGAACGTCAGGCTGACCGCGATCGGCGATCTGTCTCGCTTGCGTGAGGATGCTTATGATACCTTGCGAGAATGCATCCGGACCACGGCGGGGAATACGGGTACCACGTTGGTGCTGGCGCTCAGTTACTCCTCGCGCTGGGAGATCACGGCGGCTATGCGGCAGCTGGCACAGGAGGTGCTGGAGAAGAAAATAATCCCCAATGATATATCCGAGACGATGATATCGGACCATCTGACGACCAAGGGAATCCCTGATCCGGATCTGCTGATCCGAACCGGGGGGGAGAAACGCATCAGTAACTTTTTGCTATGGCAGTTGTCGTACGCGGAGTTCTTCTTTACGGATGTGTATTGGCCAGATTTTAGGGAAGAAGAGCTATATGAGGCCATCTTGTATTATCAGTGCCGTGAACGCCGGTTTGGTAAGACAAGCGAACAATTAACCTTATAAACCAAGTTGTTGATATGTGTAAAAGAATAGTGCTGTTTTTGATTTGCTTGGGCTTCGCGTTTGGCGCTTTCGCCCAGGAAATAGACACTACCAAAGTTGAGGAACCGGGGGAGGTGCCGGTAATTTCGTACTCGTTGGCTCCGAAGAAGTATAAGATAGCGGATATTAAGGTTACGGGTATCAAGAATTATGATGATTTCGTGTTGATCGGCTTTTCCGGTTTGTCGGTAGGCGATGAGATTACCGTGCCGGGCGAGGAGATCACTTCCGCGGTAAAGAGATTCTGGAAGCATGGCTTGTTCTCCGATGTGAAGATCTTGGCTACTAAGGTCGTGGACGACCGGATCTGGATAGAGATCCAACTAAAGCAACGCCCGCGTATCTCGCAGGTAAACTATAACGGCATCAAGAAAGGTGAGCGGGAAGACTTGGAGGCGAAGCTGGGCTTGAAAAAAGGATTCCAGGTGACGCCTAACGTGATCGACCGTACGAAAACCGTGATAGAGCGCTTCTTCGATAACAAAGGCTTCAAGAACGTGAAGGTGGAGATCGAGCAGAAGGATGACCCGAAGAACGAGGGTGAGGTGATCGTTAATATCAATATCGACAAGAATGAGAAGACCAAGATTCACCGGATCTATTTCGAGGGGAACGAGAAGCTGACAGCCCAGGAGTTGAAGAAGGCGATGAAGAAGACGAATGAGAAGTTCAGCCTTTTCAACGACTGGAAGAGCAGTATCTTGGAGATGTTCAGTACGAAGAAGTTCACGACCGAGGAGTATGAGAACGATAAGAAGAACTTGATCTCGAAGTATAATGAGCATGGATATAGAGATGCGGTGCTGCTGGAGGATAGTGTCGTCAACTATACCGAGAAGAAGGTGGATATTTTCTTGAAGGTGGAAGAGGGACAGCAGTATTTCCTCAAAGATATTCGCTTCGTGGGTAACACGAAGTATCCGACCGACCAGCTGATGGCGCTCCTGAGCATGAAGCCCGGTGAGGTATATAACCAGAAGAAGCTGGAAGAGCGTCTGACAACGGACGACGATGCTGTCTCGAACCTGTATTTCAATAATGGTTATTTGTTCTTTAGCGCCGATCCGGTGGAGGTGGACGTGTCGAACGATTCCATCGCGCTTGAGATCCGTATTCAAGAGGGACCGCAGGCAACGATCAACAGGGTGATCATCAACGGTAACGATCGCCTGTATGAGGACATCGTGCGTCGTGAGTTGCGTACGAAACCGGGTATGCTCTTTAGCCGGGAGGACCTGATGCGTTCCGTGCGTGAGTTGGCGCAGATGGGGCATTTCGACCCGGAGAACATGAATCCCGTCCCCATACCTGACCCGGAGAATGGTACGGTGGACATCGAGTATAACTTGGTGTCGAAGGCGAATGACCAGGTTGAGTTCTCGGCCGGTTGGGGACAGACGGGCGTGATCGGTAAGCTGAGCTTGAAGTTTACGAACTTCTCCATGAAAAACTTCCTGAACCCCAAGACTTACAAGGGGATTATCCCGCAGGGAGAAGGTCAGACCCTGACGCTGAGCGGGCAGACAAACGGACGGTATTACCAGGCGTATAGTATCTCGTTCATGGATCCTTGGTTTGGGGGGAAGAGACCGAATACCTTGTCGGTCAGCGCGTATTTCTCTAAGCAGACCGATATCAGCAACAACTATTACCGGCGGAACACGGGATATTACAATCCTTATATGTATAGTGGGTATCCCTACTATGGAGGCTATTATGGCGGTTATTATGGTAATAGCTATTATAACAATTACTATTCTGACGCTATCGAGTATGCGTACGACCCGACGAAATATATCATGATGTTGGGTGTGGCTGCCGGCTATGGTAAACGTTTGGATTGGCCGGACGATTATTTCCAGTTCATGGCCACGCTGAACTATCAGTTGTATATGATGCACGACTGGAACTATTTTATTATCCAGAATGGTAATTGCCATAATATCAACTTGGAGTTGATGTTGCAACGTAACTCTATCGACAACCCGTTATATACCCGTCGGGGATCTGAGTTCTTGCTGTCGGTGGCGCTCACGCCTCCTTACTCCTTGTTCGACGATCGGGATTTTAGCACGATGAGTGATAGTGATCCGGAGAAATATCGCTTTATCGAGTACCATAAGTGGAAGTTCCGTGCGAAGATCTATTCGCCTCTGGCCCCGATGACCGTGAAGCGTACGCCGGTGTTGATGACGCGTGTGGAGTATGGTTTCTTAGGATCGTATGACCGGCATCGCCGATCTCCGTTTGAGACGTTCTATATGGGAGGTGATGGTATGAGCGGTTACACCAGCACCTATGCCCAGGAGACGATCGGATTGAGAGGTTACGAGAATGGTAGCATCGCCGGTAATGGAGGCTATAACTCGTATGGATACGCTTATTCCCGCTTGGCGATGGAGTTGAGATACCCGTTCTTGTTGGAGCCGTCGTCCACGATCTATGGATTGGTATTCGTAGAGGCAGGTAACGCCTGGACAGACCTTAAGGACTTCAATCCGTTCAAGTTGAAACGTTCCGCCGGTGTCGGCGTGCGTATCTTCCTGCCGATGATCGGTCTGATGGGACTCGACTGGGCGTACGGTTTCGATACGCCAAACTATGGAGGCGATGGTGGACGTAGCGGCAGTAACCTTCACTTCATTATCGGGCAGGAGTTCTGATCCGTTTTCCCGGGAATGTGGAGGATTCCGCAAGGAAAGGGAGTTTAACGAATATTGTAGGATCGCGAATAAACCCTGTGTCGTGTTCACGGTCTTAAAAGAGAACCATAAATTAAAGAGAGTATGAAAAAGTTTGTCATGTTATGTTGCCTGATGACGCTTTGCGCGTTTACGGGAACGGCGCAGAAGTTCGCTTTGATAGACATGGAATATATCTTGAAAAATATTCCGGCGTATGAGATGACCAACGAGCAGTTGAGCCAAGTCTCGAAGAAATGGCAAAATGAGGTAGAGGCACTCCAGCAGGAGGCTCAGAATATGTATAAGACGTATCAGAGCGATTTGGTGTTCCTCTCCGCCGAGATGAAGTCGCAGCGCGAGGAGGAGATCGTGAAGAAGGAGCAGGAGGCGCAGGATCTGAAGCGGAAGTATTTCGGTCCGGAGGGAGAGTTGTACAAGAAACGTCAGACCCTGATGAAGCCGATCCAGGATGAGATCTATAATGCCGTGAAGGAGATCTCGGAGGACAAGGGGTATCAGATTGTCTGGGACCGGGCCTCGGCGATGAGTATCATTTTCGCCTCTCCTAAGATTGATATAAGCAATGAAGTCTTGATTAAGTTAGGATATTCGAAATAAATGCTTACATTTGTGCGCTTTATGCGTCAGAGTGGCAAGATTTGATTACTAATAAATAATTATAAATTGTAGAAATGAAAAAACTTATTGTTTTATTATTGATGGTTCTCCCGTTGGGAGTTGTTGCCCAGAACGCGAAGATCGCGTTCGTGAAGACTCAAGAGGTGTTTATGGCGATGCCGGAAGTTTCGACGATGGAGAAGCAAATGGCCGACTTGAACGAGAAATACAAGAATGAACTAAATCAGATGCAAGAGGAATATAATAAGAAATATTCTGATTTCGTGGCACAGCAGGACTCTTTGACGGAGAACATCAAATTGAGAAGAATGCAAGAGATCAACGATATTCAGGATCGTATGAATAACTTCGTGCAGGTAGCTCAACAAGACGTACAGAAGAAACAGCAAGAGCTGTTGCAGCCGATCCAGCAGAAGCTGCAAGACGCGATCCAGAAAGTAGGCGCCGAGAATGGATATACTTACATCATTGATCCGGCGGCTCTGCTGTATACCGGTACTGACGCCGTGGATGCCACTCCGTTGGTTCGCACGAAATTAGGCTTATGATGGATAGCCGTAAGAGGAGATCCTAAAGAAAAAGGAAGGGTGTTGTCCGAAAGGATAACACCCTTTTATGATTGATTAAGGTAATAGCGAGAGATTATGTTTCCAAATGTCGCGGGACCGATCGGGCTGTTCGACTCGGGTTACGGTGGGCTGACGATCTTTGACAAGATCCATCAGTTAATGCCCGCTTATGATTACATCTATTTGGGCGACAACGCCCGGGCTCCTTACGGGACCCGTTCGTTTGATGTCGTGTATCAGTTCACCCGTCAGGCGGTGCATAAGCTGTTTGAGGAGGGGTGCCAGTTAGTGATACTGGCGTGCAATACGGCTTCCGCCAAGGCGCTCCGTACGATCCAGCAAAAGGATCTGCCGGGGTGGGATCCCGATCGCCGGGTATTGGGCGTGATCCGCCCTACCGTGGAGCTGGTCGATACGATCAGCCGGACGAAGCACGTAGGTGTACTCGGGACGAGCGGCACGATCTCGTCCGGTTCCTATGCGATCGAGATACACAAGATGTTCCCGCATATACAGGTCACCGGAGAGGCCTGTCCGATGTGGGTACCCTTGGTAGAGAACAACGAGTTCAGCTCTCCCGGGGCGGATTACTTCGTGCGGAAGCATATTGACCATATCCTGTCCGCCGACCCCCGGATCGACACCTTGATCCTCGGGTGTACCCATTATCCGCTCCTGATCGATAAGATCCGCCGCTTCCTGCCTCCGGGCATCACCCTCTTCTCGCAAGGGGAATATGTGGCGGACAGCTTGCGGGATTATTTGCGCCGTCATCCGGAAATGGATCGTAAATTGACGAAAGAGGGGCGTTGTCGCTTCCTGACCACGGAGTCGGCGGAGAAGTTCTCGGACACCGCCTCGCTGTTCCTGAACACCCCCATTGAGGTGGAGCGGGTTGATTTGTGAGAGATAGACCATGAAGCCCCGCGGCAGACCGTATCCTTACATTAGGAGATACGCCTGCCGTGGGGCTTATTGTTTGGATAAAAGCCGGTTTATTGGATACTTTTCCCGAAAGGCGATAGGGCGAGAGCCGCCAGCTTGAAGTGCTGCCTCCCAAAGGGAATACCGATGATCGTGATGCAGAGCAAGAGCCCGAACAAGAGGTGCGTCACGCAGATCCAGAAGCCTCCGACGAATATCCAGATCACGTTCATGATAAGCGACAGGCAGCCGCCCGAGTTGCCCGCGTCCGTCACCTTGCTTCCGAAGGGCCATAGCGCCAGCATACCCAATTTCAGCGTCTGGAATCCGAATGGGATCCCGATGATCGTAACCATCAGCAGCAAGCTCGCCACAAGGTATTCAATGCTGGTGATGATTCCCCCGCAGAGCAGCCAGATCAAGTTTCCTAAGAATTTCATGCGTTAATTGTTTGAATGGTTGATACTATCCGTAGGTTGTACGGGGAGAGACATCTTTGCCGCCTCAGCCCGGTGCAGGCTGTCGATCTCGGCCAGCACACGCCGCTTGACCAGCAGGAAGCTGTCACGGTATGCCGGCTTGACCGGCTCCGAGGGAGGCGCCTCCATCTTCAAGGGATCGATCGGCTGCCCGTTCTTGTGGACGCGGAAATCGAGGTGAGGTCCCGTGGAAAGCCCCGTGGAGCCTACGTAGGCGATCTCTTGCCCCTGCCGCACATGGCTTCCCACCTGTATCCCCTTGGCGAAACGGCTCAGGTGCATATAGGTAGTCGTGTATACCGAGTTATGCTTTACCTTCAGGAAGTTTCCCCCGCCGCTCTGATACCCTTTGGCGATGACGGTGCCGTCGCCGATGCTACGTACCGGTGTCCCTACCGGGGCGGCGTAGTCTACCCCGTGGTGCGCGCGATACCGCTTCAGTATCGGGTGGAACCGTGCGTTGGTGAAGCGGGAAGTGATCCGGAAGAAGTCTAACGGAGCCTTCAGGAATTCCTTGCGCAGGCTGTTCCCCTCCTCATCGAAATATTCGAATACGCTATCCTGCGTGAACGGGATCGCCACGTATTCTTTCCCTTGGTGCGTGAAGATCGCTCCCTCGATCGAGGCGATGCTCAAGGCGGTGGTGTCGTCGATATAGGCCTCGTTGTAGATCACCTTGAACGAATCCCCGTCCTTGATGTCGAAAAAGTCGATCTGCCAGGCATATACGTCTGAGATCTTGATCGCCAGGAAGGGATCTCCTCCATTCGCCTTGATCACGTTCCATAAGGAGGAGTTCAGTACTCCCTCCGTGTATTTCCGCTTGAGCGTGATCGGCTTGCTGAATTCGTAGGCCCGTACCGTGTCGCCGCTCAGGTCGATCACGGCGTAGTCGGTAAGCGACTTGGCGAAGGCGATATATTTTATCCGCTCCAAGGTATCGACCGTGGTGAAGGTGTAGAAATTCATGCCTGCCCGTATCTTCGTGGGATCCAGCACATGAGCCGATCCCCTGCTGATGCTGTCCGCTTTCCGCGCCGAGAAGCCTAACCGGGCGAAGATCGCCGCCGGGTTATCCCCGCTCTTTATCATATATTCCTCTATATCGAGTGAGTCGATACAGATCCCGTATTGGTAGACGTGCTGGGAACTGTCGATCCATTGCGTGTCCATGTCTGCGTCTTCCGTTGCCTGCTTGGGTTGCTTGCAAGCGAGGCAGTTCAATAAAATCAGCCAAAAGAGGCTTATCGGTACGATTCCAACCCTATTTCTTGTCATTTGTCAAAAAAAGTCACTCTGTCGCGAACTTACGAAAAATAATAGAAAGTGCGAAGCCTCTCCCCGGGGAAGAGACGGGCGTTGGTTAAGTCTGTGGCGAGTTGACGGACTTTTCGGGAAAACACGTTAATGTTTTCTAAAAAGATGGGGAGGGAATAAGCGATCCGCCCCGGTGGCGCGTCTAACCTCTTGGAAAATGAAACGAGTTATTTTTAAGAAAGAGGACCAGTGATATGAAAAAGAAGTTAGGTTATGTGTTCTTGCTGCCCCTGTTCGCGGGGTTGTTGTCCGCCTGCTCGGAGGCAAAGACTGACGCGCGCGCCTTGGATGGAGAATGGAAGGTCGTGGAGGTAAGCGGCGAGAAGATCGGGGATGAGCCTCATCCCTTGATGAGCTTTGACATGGAGGCGCTGAAGTTGCATGGGAATACGGGCTGCAACCTGTTCAACAGTTCCGTAACCTTGGATCCGAAGGACATCGCCTCGATCAAGATCGCCCCGGGCGCCACGACCATGATGGCCTGTCCCAATATGGATTTGGAGGAGAACGTGCTCCAGGCGATGAGCCAGGTTCGCAAGGTGAAGGCCGGGAACAGCGAGAAAGAGATGCTGCTCCTGGGCGAGGATGATACGGTATTGTTTATATTGGAACGGAGATGATGGGAAGAGCGTGCTTGTATCTTTGCGCCCTTTTGGTGTGCCTTGGGCTGTTCGCGGGCTGCAAGGCGAAAAAGGAGATCGTCGCCTCGTTACCGGATCTGTATGGGAAATGGGGCGTGGTGGAGTTGAACGGCGAGCGGCTTGATCCGTCGGTGACCCGCCAGGAGCTGGAGTTTGACGTACTTCGGAAAGGGCTTTCCGGCTCAGCGGGCTGCAACCGGTTGATGGGGGCGATCGAATATAATGAGGAGCACCCGCGTATCATCCGTTTCTTGCGTATCGCCACCACACGGATGGCTTGCCCCGACATGGCGGGCGAGCGCGCCTTGCTGAAAGCCTTGGAAGAGGTGGTACGTTTCGAGACGGTGAGCGTGAGCCGTCCCATCACGGAGATCGCTTTTTATGGCGCTTCCGACAATAAACTGATCGTTATTAAGAAGCAATAATCTATATGGAGTTAGCCCCGGGAAGAGGCCAAAAGTGCGGCTTCCCGGGGCTTTTTGTGCTTAATAGCGGAAGCGGTAGCTGAATCCCGCCTTGAACCAGGCTCCCGGCTGGGGGATGTTCCCTAAGTCGTAATAGGTGGTGTTGAGCAGGTTGTTTACCTCCGCGTAAATATTCAGGTCGCGGTAAGCCCAATTCACCTTCATGTCGATCACGCAATAGGGGGCGTAAGGCTCCTCATAGGCCGGCTTCAACTGCTCGTATCGGGTATAGCTTCCCGCCCGGTCCTGCCAGCGGAGGTACCACGTGGCGGAAAATCCTTTCCAGATCGAGTGGCTTACTTGCGCCGTGAACTTATGCTTCAGGTAATCCAACGCGTAGTTGGAGATATATCCCTCGCTATCCTTGTCTTGATGGATGAAGGCGTAGCCCAGCTCCACCTTGCGTATCGGGAAGTCCGGGTTCCCCAATTCACGGGGCGACAGGCTTACGTTTGTCTCGATGCCCAAGTTGTCCACCTTCGTCAGGTTCCGGCTCTCCCAAATATCTTCCGGACGCTGCTTGACCCAGTCGATCATGTTCTTCCCCTTCCGGTAGAATCCCGCCACGTGCGCCCGCAGGAAATGGTTGCCGTATTTCAGCCCGATCTCGAAAGCCTCGCTCTCCTCCGGTTTCAAGTCCGGGTTCCCCTTGTTCGTCTTCCCTTGATAATAAAGGTCGGTGAAGGTCGGCATACGCAATGCCCGGTTCCAGCTCCCGTAGAAGCGCAGGTTATCCCACAGGCGGTAGCTGGCATCTATTCCCGGATAGAAGCGCATCCCCTCGCCCAAGGCGGAATTGTAGTTGGCCAATACGCCCACCGATAGCGTGAAACGGCTTGTCAGGATGTTATGTTCCAGGAAATAACTGATATTACTGCGGTTGTCGCTCTTCAGGTATTGGCCGTCCTTGGAGAAAGGTACCTTCCGGGGTTCATCCATCGGCTTGCCCAATACGTTGCTGCGTACCCCCTCGTTGCGGAACTCCATGCCCATGCTCGTCTTTCCCAATGCCCATTCGGTCGAGGCGTTAAGGTTGGCGCCGAACACTTCCGTCTCGTGATAGTTCGGTCCGGTGTACCAATCAGCCGGGTCGCTACGGAATAGTTCGTACCGGTCGAAGTGACGTGTCCAATACACCTTGGGAGAGATCCGGATCTTTCCGTGCGTCTCCCCACCGGCGGAGAGGAAGAAACGCCGTGTCTTGTCGTATTGGTTCGGGTAGGCGGCCGAGTAGAAACTGTTGGCTCCGTAGCCCTTATCGTTGTAACCTGCCTGGAACTGGAAATCCGCCGCTTCCCGTTTGAGCTCCGATTGCCAGAAAAGGTTCAGTTGCTTGTAGTCGGTATTCTCGATATAGCCTCCTGATGAGGCGAAACCTCCGGATAGTCGCTGGCTGAAGCGTTTGGAAGCCTGGTCGATGGCAGCCTCCACTTTCCAAAGTTTGTGCATACCCGCGTAATTATCGGTAGAGAGGATGTTCTCTTTGGCGGTCTTGGTGATAATGTTGATCGCTCCCGCGAAAGCGCTTGCCCCGAAGATCCGGGAGGAGGGGCCGGAGACGATCTCGATGCGCTCGATGTCGGATAGGTTGACAGGTAGGTCGAAACTGTAATGCCCTGTCTGGGGATTGGAGAGATTGACCCCGTTTAGCAGGACGGCAATCTGGTCGAATGTGCCGCCGCGGATGGAGATGTCGGCTTGGGTACCGCCCTCGCCCCGTTGACGGACGTCGAGCCCCGCGGCATACTCCAAAAGATCTTGGATACTGGTGACCGGCGCCTCGGCGATCTCGCGGGCAGGAATGACGGTCACGATCTTGGTCGCCTGGCTAAGCGCTACCGGCACGCGCGAGGCGGTTACCTCTACCTCGCCCAGCTCCACGGAGGTCTCTTCCCCTCGCGGATCCGATCCTGCGTGATTACGTACTTGCGCTTGCGCTTGCGTCGTGTCGGGCAGGGCGAAAAGCAATGTGCTCGCTGCCACGACACCGATGTGAATGACTTTGTGCATACTCCGGAACACGGCATAACCTTTCCGCTCGAAACGGCGGAAACGTACAGGCGTGCAAAGGGTACGCGCTACTCCTTGATTCATCATTACATTAATTTAGTTTTAGTTTGTGATTCACTTCCCGCTCGGGTAGTCGGGATATAACAGATATTTTTTCCGTAGTTTCTTGTATTGATCCAATTCCGGCTGCCAGCTTGCCTTGATCTCCTCTTCGGACAGCCCCCGTATGATCTGGAAACGTAGCTGCTTCGTGCCCGCGAGCAGGTCGAACCAATGCGGGCGGGTGAAGAAGAAGGCCTGCTCATTGCCCGCTTTCCGGTAGAAATCGAGGAAGAAGCGGAGACTCAGGCCGCCTTGGAACGGGTATTCCCGCAGGTCGATCCCATAGCAAGTCTTGTCCTTGTGCAGGGGATTGGTGTCGAATCCGGGCAGGGAGACCGGCGTGAAGGTGAACGACCCATAACGAGGATCCGTCCCTCCCAGCATCTGGAAGGGAGAGTAGGTGCCTCGCCCGACACTGATGTCGGTAGCCTCGAAGAAGCAGAGCGAGGGATAGAGCCGGATAGCCTGGTCGTTCGGCAGGTTGGGCGATGGCTTGACCGGGAGCCAGTAAGGGTCGCCGTGCTTCCAGTTCTCCATCTTCACGATATGCAGCCGGCAGGTGTCGGGCGTGCTCGCCAACCAGCCTTCCTCGTTGATCATCCATGCCAGCTCGCCTACGGTCAGCCCGTGCAGCACAGGAATAGGATCCACACCCACGAACGACTCAAATCCTTTCTGGCGGATAGGACCGTCGACGAAATCATTCGGGTTGGGGCGATCCAGCACGATGAACTCTTTGCCGTTCTCGGCGCAGGCCTCCATCACGTAGTGCATGGTGCTGATGTAGGTATAGAAGCGGGCGCCCACGTCCTGGATGTCGAATACCACCACGTCGAGGTCGCCAATCTGGGCAGCGCTCGGCTTCTTGTTTTTACCGTAGATGGAGATGATCGGGACGCCCGTTTTCAGGTCTTTGCTGTCCTTGACCTCAGCGCCGGCGTCAGCCGTACCCCGGAAGCCATGCTCGGGGGCGAATACCTTGCGGACGTCGATCCCCGTGGCGAGCAGTGTGTCCAGCAGATGCACTTGCCGCTCCTCCAAGATGGAGGTCTGGTTCACCACTAACCCCACCCGCTTGCCTTTCAGCAGCCGGGTCACTACCTCCATGCGCTCTGCCCCGAGCCGGAGCGGGGCGCTGGCTGAGGCGAGCCCGGGCAAGAGCCCCGCGAGCAGGAGGAGTCCCATCAAGATCTGTTTCATCGTGTGTCGTTTTCTTAAAAGCTGTTGCCGCGAAAGTACGAAATGTTTCCGTGGAATGAAATAGTTTTTCCTTGCCCGTCTTTTCCCGAAAACAGGATGGAGAAATAAAAAAATCCCCGTGGACTTTTAGCGCTGTATTTTCACTATTTTCGCGAGGAGAAAAAGTGTGAAGATGGAACCGTTGGATTTGATCAAGAAATATTACCCGGAGGACTCGGACGCCTTCCGGATCTTGGTGACCCATAGCCGGAGCGTGGCGGATAAGGCACTGGAGCTGGCGCGGAGGCACCCCGAGATGAGGCTCGACCTCGATTTTATCGCCGAGGCGGCGATGCTGCATGATATAGGGATCTTCCTGTGCGACGCGCCGGAGATAGACTGCCACGGAAAGGCGGATTATATCTGTCATGGCTACTTGGGCGCCGACCTGATGCGTAAGGAGGGGTATCCCCGCCATGCCTTGGTTTGCGAGCGGCATACGGGTACCGGCCTCTCCCTGCGGATGATCGAGGAGCGCGACCTGCCCGTGCCTCACCGGGATATGCGCCCCGTGTCGATGGAGGAGCAGCTGATCTGCTTCGCGGATAAGTTCTTTAGCAAGACCAAGTTGACGAAAGAGAAGCCGGTTGACAAGATCCGCCAGGGCCTCTCCAAGTATGGAAATGAGACGGTTGAGCGGTTTGACGAGTGGTGTAAACTCTTTTTAGGGGAATAAAGGCGGCGGGGCTCATATATTTATTATACATTCGCGTGCTGTAATATACTGCAACGAGCGAAATAATGTTTTTGATATATAGAGTTCTAATCCTTCTATTCGTCATACTCGTGGGAGGACCAGGCCTGAGCGCGCAAGAGGTGGTAGTGCCTGACAGCGTGGCCCGGGAGGGTGCTTTATCGCCCTTTCCGGCTGATAGCTTGGCCTTGACGGACTCTCTCTCGCTCGCCGCGGACACGACGGCGCTGGCGGCGGATTCGGCCTCGACAAAAAAAGGGCTCGACGCCCCGGTCAATTACCAGGCGACCGACTCGATCGTGATGACCGCGGGCAACTGGGCCTATCTTTACGGGGAGGGCGACGTGAAATATCAGAATATCCAGCTGCAATCCGAGATCATCGAGATGAATATGGACAGCAGTGTCGTGTTCGCCAAGTTCGGACTTGATTCCATCGGGCAGGAGTTCGGTTATCCGCTTTTCATGGAGGGGGACCAGCAGTATGAGTCGAAGACGATGCGCTATAACTTCGAGACCAAGAAGGGATATATCACCGACGTGATCACCCAGCAAGGGGAAGGATACGTGACCTCCGGGCGGACCAAGAAGATGGAGGGCGATATACTGAATATGGTGGATGGCAAATATACGACTTGCGACGAGCACGAGCATCCGCATTTCTATATCCAGATGACGAAGGCGAAGGTGCGGCCAAAGAAGAATATCGTGACCGGCCCTGTCTATTTGGTCTTGGAGGACGTGCCGCTGTATCCGCTTGGCCTGCCGTTTTGCTTCTTCCCTTTCTCCAGCACCTACTCGTCGGGTATCATCATGCCTACCTTCGGCGATGAGTCGTCGAGGGGATTCTTCCTGCGCGACGGAGGATATTATTTCGCCTTGAGCGACTACATGGATCTCGCGGTGCTGGGCGAGATCTACACGAAAGGCTCGTGGGGGCTGTCGGCGCGCTCAAGCTACCGGAAACGCTATAAGTTCTCGGGCAGTTTCAATGCCTCGTACTTGGTGACCAAGACGGGAGATAAGGGACTGCCGGATTACAGCCTCTCGAAAGACTTCAAGGTGACGTGGACGCACACGCAGGACGCAAAGGCGAATCCCTATATGTCGTTCTCGGCGAGCGTGAACTTCTCGACCTCCTCGTACGACCGGAACAACCAAAACAGCTTGTACCCGAACTCCAGCGGATACGCCGACGTGAACCAGAACACGAAGAGCTCCTCGATCAATATCACCAAGCGTTTCCCGAATAATCCGTTCACGATCTCCGGGACGATGAGTATCAACCAGACAACCCGCGACTCCTCGATCGCTGTCACCCTTCCGAACATGACGATCACGATGAGCCGTATCTTCCCTTTCAAGCGGAAACATCCGGTGGGGAAGGAGCGCTGGTACGAGAAAATCTCCATGAGCTATACGGGTACCTTCAGCAATAGCATCACGACGAAGGAGAACTTGCTGTTCAAGTCGAACCTGATCCGCGACTGGCGGAACGGTATGCAGCACACGATCCCCGTGAGCGCCACGTTCTCGTTGCTGAAATACCTGAATATATCGCCGTCGTTCCGCTATCAGGAGCGTTGGTATACCAGCAAGATCGAGCAGGAATACGACGAGCAGCGGCAGTCGATGGTGGCGCGCGACACGACTTACGGATTCTATCGGATCTATGATTTCAACGCCTCCATCTCGGCATCCACGACCTTGTACGGATTCTTCAAGCCACTTCCCTTCTTGGGGAAGAAGGTCGAGATGATCCGCCACCGGTTGGAGCCGTCGGTCACGATCAGCGCCCAACCTGATTTCGCCTCGTCGCGATTCGGCTTTTATGAGACGTTCGTCTATCAAGACGCGAACGGCAGGGATCATGAGTATGTCTATTCACCGTTCGCCCACAATATGTACGGGGTGCCCAGCCGGGGCAAGCAGGGTAACGTGAGCTTCAGCCTGAAGAATAACTTAGAGATGAAGGTACGCTCCGATAAGGACTCTACCGGGTTCAAGAAGATCAGCCTGATCGATAACCTGGCGTTGAGCATGAGCTATAATATGGCGGCGGACTCGTTCCAGTGGAGCGACCTGAGCGCCAGTATCCGCTTGAAACTCTCGAAGAATTATACCTTGAACCTGAGCGGGGCGTTTGATACCTATACCTATAATGAGTATGGGGAGCGTGTGAATATCCCTCGCTGGAAGGCCGGCAAGGGAATCGGACGTCTGCGGGGTACCAGCACGAGTTTCTCTTATACCTTCAACAACGAGACCTTCAAGAAGTGGTTCGGTGGAGGGGATGACTCCTCTAAAGAATCCGGAAAGCAGACAGGCGCTGATCCGGATATGGAGGGCGAGGGCTTAGCTTCTGAGGGAGAGGACGGAACCGGCAGGCAAGGAGGCCGGCTGCTGGGGAAGAAGAAAGAGACCGGAGAGGTGGATGGTGATGGCTATATGATCTCGAAGATCCCGTGGAGCTTCTCGTTCAATTATGGATTGAGCCTGCGGTATGGCTCTTTCAACCGCAAGAAGAGGGAGTATGATTACGCCTTGACGCATTCGTTGAGCTTCAACGGAAATATACAGCCTACGAAGAACTGGAGCTTCAACTTCAATGCCACGTACGATTTTGATGCGCATAAGATCTCGTACATGACTTGTAACATTACCCGGAACCTGCATTGCTGGCAGATGTCGGCGAGCTTCGTTCCCGTAGGACCTTATAAGTCTTATACCTTTAATATAGCCGTAAGCTCCTCACTGTTGAAGGACTTGAAGTATAACAAGAGCAGTAATTACCGGGATGGACAGACCTGGTATTGATGATTTACCTGATTCAGGAAGGAAAAGTGGGAGAGCTTGCTCCCACCGAATGGCTTACCATTCGATGGGAGTCTGCCCGGTCGCTATGAGATAATCGTTTGTTTTGCTGAAATGCTTGTTCCCGAAAAATCCCCGATAGGCGGAGAGAGGGGAGGGATGCGCCGATTTAAGCACCAAATTGCGTGTAGGGTCGATAAAAGCCCCTTTCCGTTGCGCGTACGATCCCCACAGGATATAGACAATATGATCCCGCTCCGCCGCCAGACGATGGATAACCGCGTCGGTAAAGGTCTCCCAGCCTCGGTTCTGGTGCGATCCGGCTTGGTGAGCCCGTACCGTGAGCGTGGCGTTGAGCAGCAGCACGCCTTGATCCGCCCAACGGAGCAAATTGCCGGTTGGCGGTATAGGACGGCCTAAGTCATCCTGAATCTCCTTGAAGATGTTCACGAGCGAGGGCGGGAAAGGCACCCCGTCCTGTACGGAGAAGCACAGCCCGTGAGCCTGTCCCGGCTCATGATAGGGATCCTGTCCGAGGATAACCACCTTTACCTTCTCGAACGGGCAGTGCTGGAACGCGTTGAAAATGTATGGTCCCGGGGGATAAACCGTCCCCAGCCGGTATTCTTGCCTGACGAAGTCGGTCAGTTGCTTGAAATACGCCTGCTCGAACTCGTCCGCCAATCTCCGTTTCCAACTCTCTTCTATCTTTACGTCCATGATAGTGTCGTTAGGTTAAATCAATAACATCCCTGCCGCGCGCGCCTCCTTGCGCATCTCTTCCGGCCAGATACTCGCCTGTATCTCGCCGATGTGCGCCTTGCGCAGGTAAAACATACATAGCCGGCTCTGACCGATTCCGCCGCCGATACTTTGCGGCAGCTCGCCGTTCAGCAGGCGTTTGTGGAAGTAAAGCTCCTTCCGCCCTTCCGCATCGCAGAGAGCCAGCTGGCGGAGCAGCGCCTCCTTGTTCACGCGTATTCCCATAGACGACAGTTCGAGGGAGTGTCCCAGCACCTCGTTCCATACCAATAAGTCGCCGTTCAGCCCGGCCAACCCGTTCTCCGCTATGGTTGACCAGTCGTCGTAGTCGGGAGCCCGACCATCATGCTTCTCTCCATTGGCCAGCTTGCCACCGATGCCGATGATGAATACGGCACCATACTCCTTGGCTATAGCGTCCTCACGCTCCTTGGGAGTCAGGGTCGGGTATCTTTGCAGTAGCTCCTCGGCATGGATAAACTGGATCTCCTGCGGGAGAACCGGACGTATCTGGGGGAACATCTCATAAACCAAGTACTCGGTACGTACCATAGCCGCATAGATTCTCCGGACGATCTCCTTGAGGAAAGCCACGGTGCGCTCCTCCTCGCCCATCACACGTTCCCAGTCCCATTGATCCACGTACAAGGAGTGCAAGTTGCCAAGCTCCTCGTCGGACCGGATCGCGTTCATGTCGGTATAGATCCCGTATCCCTTCTCTATCTGGTAGTCGGCCAATGTCAGCCGTTTCCACTTGGCAAGAGAATGGACGATCTCAGCTTGCGCGTCATTCAAGTCCTTTATAGGGAAGGATACAGGCCTTTCCACGCCATTTAGGTCGTCGTTGATACCCATCCCTTTCAAGACGAACAGGGGGGCGGTCACACGCCTCAACCGCAATTCCGAGGAGAGGTTTTGCTGGAAGAAGTCCTTGATCTTCTTGATTCCCATCTCTGTCTGGGACAGGTTGAGCAAGGCTTTATACCCTTTGGGTTTGATCAGATAGCTCATACGTATAGATTTCTTTTTCTTGTTAAATGGATGTGGCAAAGATAATGATTAATATCAAAATATCAATAATATCGTAATAGGTATATTCAAAATGGAATCAATAGGCCGTATTTGATTTCAAAATATCATACTTAAAAATATTCTTCACCAAGATTTGCTTGAATAAGATATTATACGTACTTTTGCGCAGTCTTTGGCTCGGTAGCTTAGTTGAATAGAGCGTCAGATTCCGGTTCTGAAGGTCGTGGGTTTGAGTCCCACCCGGGTCACACCACATTCGAGACAGTTCCATTGCCGTCACATTCGCCTCGCGGATGTGACGGTTTTTTTGTGCCCGGGATCGATGGGGCGGGGCTGGGTTTCTCGCGGGGTTTCGGCTCGCAACCTTTTGTCCGCCTTCATTGTTATAGACACGATAGAAGATTGTTTTATTTAATAGGTTTTAGTTATGTCAATGATTTATCGATTCCTTTTCCCCGCCAAGCCGGAAAGCGCGGGTTTCTCTTTGTTGTTATTGGGGCTTCGCCTGCTGTTTGGGGGGCTTTTCCTGACGCATGGGTTGCAGAAGTGGATGAGTTTCACCGATATGTCCGGCTCTTTCCCGGATCCGCTGGGCGTGGGCAGCTCGGTGTCGCTGGGGCTGGCGATCTTCGGGGAGGTGATCTGCTCGTTGGGATTCATCTTCGGGGCGTTGTATCGCCTGGCGTTGATACCGATGATCTTCACGATGTGTGTCGCTTTCTTCGTGATTCACGCGAACGATCCCTTCGCTGTCAAGGAGCTGGCGTTCGTCTATTTGATCGTGTTCGTACTGATGTATATCGCGGGGCCGGGAAAGTATGCGCTCGACCGCTTCGTGGCTCGTCGTCGGTGACGGGCTTCCGGATAAGGAAAAAGGCGATCATCCATGATGACCGCCTTTTTTTGTGGGCGTTGAGGGATTCGAACCCCCGACCCTCTGCTTGTAAGGCAGATGCTCTGAACCAGCTGAGCTAAACGCCCGGGAATATTCCCGGTGGGGAATCGTCTGAAAAAAAGTGGGCGTTGAGGGATTCGAACCCCCGAC
>CASFNG010000003.1 GCA_949296075.1 uncultured Parabacteroides sp.
CTTTGTGCCGTAAGAGTTACCCAAACAAGCAAAGCGATGTAGACTGCGGCAATTAGAACGGTTGCCAACTCATTACCCAAAACGAGGTAATCCTTCCAACTCTCTTAATTTCAAAGAGGAATATTCCTTATACAGATTTACGTAAAATATTTTATTCGACCGTTTACGCTTGCTTTAAATTTTGCTCCAATTTGAAACGCAAGCGTAGCCTGCCTTCCGTGTAATCGTAGTTCAACATCTTGAAACGCCCGATCTCGGCGGTGTTGGATACGTGGGCTCCTATACAGGCACATGCGTCATAATCCCCAATACGGACGATACGTAAAGTATCACTTGCGTCGGATGGGAGCTTACTCAGATCCACGATTTCACTCGCTTGTTCCCTTGGCATGAATTCGATCGTGACGGGTAGGTGCTGATCGATCACCTCATTTACCCTTCTTTCCACCTCCGCCATCAGTTCCGCACTTGGCTCCTCGGGCAAAAGATAGTCACATTTGCTTTTTTTCCGTTCGATATGCGCATTTCTCGAGCGAGGACAACCGAACATCCTTACCATAGTTTGGTTAAGGATATGTTCCGCTGTATGCATGGGTGGGTATTCTTGCTTATTATGTTCGTTCAGTTGGATTTCCGGTTCCATTGCATGATTCGTTTTTAATGTCTGTAAGAAATGGATCCAAATATACGGATTTTGTCGTTATGAGATCGTTGTGTTATGCAGGAAAACAAATAAAAAAACTTACCTGCGGACATCTGTCTGTGTCAGGTAAGTTCCTTTTCGTGACTCGCATAGGATTCAAACCTATAACCTTCTGATCCGTAGTCAGATGCTCTATTCAGTTGAGCTAGCGAGCCATTCTTAAGTGATAATAGAAAAATTAGTGACTCCTATAGGATTCAAACCTATAACCTTCTGATCCGTAGTCAGATGCTCTATTCAGTTGAGCTAAGGAGCCAAAACCATTTTCCGCACTTCTCGAAGTGGTGACTCGCATAGGATTCAAACCTATAACCTTCTGATCCGTAGTCAGATGCTCTATTCAGTTGAGCTAGCGAGCCATTCTTTCTCGATTGCGACTGCAAAGGTACGTTTTTCTTTTAAACCAACAAATATTTCTCCTCCTTTTTTCAGGCTTAATCCAACATTTTGGGATTGAAGATCAAGTATCCGATGTTCAGTCCGAAATTGAAATTATCTTTCGGATAACTATATCCGTTGGCATACAGGCTGATGCATAGAAATGGCAGTTGGAGCACGACGGAAGCTTCCCCCATATATTTGAACGAACGCATGAATTTCCCGTATTGGGGAATCCCGACGTAAGGGTTATTGTCCGGGACGATCTTCTGGATCTCATAGAGCGGGACGAACCCATACATGTCTAATCGTACGTGGAGCAGTTTCCCTAATTTTAGGATAGGCGATATACCTGCCGCCACGTATTGATTCGCCCGGAAAGCCTCGTTGAAGACGATCGCGCTATGCGGTGTTGGTGTAAATGCCGGTGCTTGTAATACGCTGGCGGTATAATTCCCCATCAGATTCTTGCTGGAGAGGACGATTTCCGCCAAGTAGCCCATGTTGAAACGATCGTTCAACACTTGATACTGGTTCCAGCGCCCTTTCAGTTGCAGCCAGCTATGTACTTTACGTTCGATAGGTGATGCCGTGGTCGCTGAGATCGGAGAGGGGGTGTAGCTCTCCGTGCCGGTGACGTACTGAGCGGTCAGGAAATTTCTTTTCCCGGTGATCGGGTATTGCTTCGTGTTAAGCGAATTTTGCTCGATACTTAACGAGCCGCTGAACAGATCGTACCAGCTACGGTCGAATATGGCGTTGGCGAAAGAGATCCCGGTGCTTTGCAGATAGTGATCGTTCAGCCGTCCGTAGGCGAACCCGATCTCTGCCTTCGCATTGTTCAAGAAGGGGAATCCCAATTTCAGCTTCATATATAATTCTTTCTGCTTGATCATGGCCGGTACCACATCCTCGTAAAAAAGCGATTGGCTTTCTGAGTATCGTTTATCGGAGAAGACCCCTTGCCAGCTCAGGTAAGTAGGGATCCTTGTCGGCAGGTACATCCTTCCGTCCAGCATGACACCGCTGAACGAGTTCCCTACATGGAAATTCGCGTTCACGTCGGCGGCGAATCGGCCTAAATACTGATAGCCTAACCCGATATAGAGCTGATTCGCCTGATGCGATGATACGTTTCCCCCGAAACCTACCTTGATCTCCTCATTCATCTTCACGTCTAAATAGAGATCGAATTTCTTCTCTTTCCGGTTATAGACCGCATGAGGCAGTATCTCTCTGATCTTTGAATAGTTAAGGATCTTGAAATAGGCTTTCTTGAACTCCTCCATCGAGAACTCGTTGTTGATGTCTCGATGCAACTGCGCCTCGATATATTTCTGCTGTGCCTCGGATACGCCCGTGATATAGATGTTCTTGAATACCAAGGGAGGAAGGCTTTCCTTGTATTTTTTTCGCCTTTCAGATACCTCGCTAAGGGGAACTTCCCGCTTGACCTTTTGCTTGATGGAATCGATCAGCGATAAGGTTCGCTTATACCCGATCTCCATAAGCTCGGCTCCCTGTTGGAAATCGAGCAGGGATACCGTCGGGAAACTGAATTTGATCGTCATGCCATCCTCCTCAGAGACGTCGTAATCCGTCTTTTGCATGATCATCGCCTCGATTTGGCTATACGGATTTTTAGAGGGCTTCGTGTTTCCCCCCGATACGACAGAACCGAAGATGAAGTCCGGTTCGAACGCCTCCTGCATCGGCCCTACCGGGAAGTTGTCGTAGATGCCTCCATCAAACAGGGGTATGCTATCCTTCCAGATCGGCTGGAACACGAACGGGAAGGTCATCGAGGCCCGGACCGCTTCGCCAAGATCACCGTTCTTGAACACGACGGCTTTCTTGGTGTATATATCGGAGGCTACGCAGCGGAAAGGGACAAATAGGTTGTCGAAATTCCATCCTGCCTTCGCTGTCGCCTGTGCGTACAGCGCCATAAAGGCCTGGTTCATCTGGATCGGATTGATTATGCTTTGGGGCAGGAAACTCGCCTTGATCTGCAAGGAATCGGACATGTCGATCGAGAAATGCGCGAATTCAGGAGTCGGGTAGGGCTCCTTGAAATAATAGGTATATTCCTCTTCTACCGTCCCGGTTTGCCAATACCCGAAATCCTTGGAAAGGATCAACTGAAGCATCTCGTCGGGTGTGTATCCCATCGCGTACAGGCTTCCTATGATCGCTCCGATGGAGGTCCCGGCGATATAGTCGATAGGGATGTTGTTTTCTTCCAAGGCCTTGATAACCCCGATGTGAGCCGCTCCCTTGGCTCCGCCTCCACTGAGTACCACTCCCACCCGTTGGGCGGAAATGATGGGGGTGAGCATAAGGAGCAAGGCTATGATAACGGTTATTTTTCTCATATATGCGGCACGAATCTGTGTTTATGCATCCAAATGTAAGAACTATTTCGAAAGAAACATAGCGATTCCCTCTTTTCATATAGTCATGTCGGGGGCGAATAAAGGGCGCCAAGTCGTAGCCCCTTTGATTTATAAAAGAGAAGCCGCCTTGTCCCTTTAATGGGAAAGACGGCCTCTCGCTCTATTCGTGAATGGTGGTTTATCCGATCAGCTCTACGCTTCGCTTGATGAACCGGCTCAGCGCCTCACCCTTCAGCATACCATTGCTTAGCAAGGCAAGGTCGATCAACTGGCTTACCATCTTGTTCGTGCCCGCGTATTCCGCCAAGATCTGGTCTCGTTGCCCGCGGAGCTCATCGAGCTTATGGTTCGTGTTGGTCATATCCTCCTTCTCCTCCGAGGTGATCTCGTCCTCTTTCTTCTTGCTTTGCGCCTCACGCAGATCCGCCTGCCGGGCCTCCCAGCCCTTGATGTCGCTGAGGATCGGTTTCAACCGCTCGCCGCAAGCGCTCTCCTCGTCGGCGAGCACTTTCTTCACGAGCGCATGATCCGTGTTCAGCACGAAGTTGTAGCTCTCGGGCATCTCGCCGTAGAACGACATCCCCGGCTGCATGGCCGACATCTCACGCATACGGCGCATATATTCACCCTGTGTCAGCAATACCGGGTTGGCGTTCTCGCCCAGCGCCTCGAAAGAAATATAGAACTCAGCCTTCTCCAATTTTGGCAATTGGCTCTTGAACACCTCCTGCAAGGCATTCCGCTGCTCGTCGGTCAAGGTTACTTGGTTTGCGTCCTCCTTACGGATCAGGTTGTCGATCGTGTCGCTATCCACACGAACGAAGCGGCTCTTCTCGAACTTCTGTTCCAGCTGCCCGATGGCGTGCACGTCTAACTGCCCGTTCATCTCCAGTACGCTGTAGCCCTTGTCCTTGGCGGCCTGTATATAGCTGTATTGCTCATCCTTGTTGGTCGTGTAGAGGTAAACTAAGTACCCGTCCTTATCGGTCTGGCTGTCCTTGATCAGGTTCTTGTACTCCTCAAGCGTGAAATATTTTCCCTCCACGTCCTTAAGCAAGGCGAACTTCACGGCGCGGTCGTAGAATTTCTCTTCCGTCAGCATACCATATTGGATGAACAGTTTCAAACTGTCCCATTTCTCCTCGAACTGCGCTCGGTCGTTCTTGAAAATCTCCTCTAACCGGTCGGCAACCTTCTTCGTGATATGGTTGGAGATCTTCTTCACGTTCTGGTCGCTTTGCAGGTAGGAACGGGATACGTTCAGCGGAATATCCGGCGAATCCAGTACGCCGTGCAGCAGCGTCAGGAACTCAGGAACGATCCCCTCTACGGAATCCGTGACGAACACTTGATTGCAATACAGCTGGATCTTGTTGCGATGCAAGTCTATATTACTCTTGATGCGCGGGAAATAGAGGATACCCGTCAGGTTGAACGGATAATCCACGTTCAGGTGGATCCAGAACAGCGGCTCCTCGCTCATGGGGTACAGGTCGCGGTAGAATTTCTTGTAATCCTCGTCGGTCATCTCCGCCGGTTTCCGTACCCAGGCCGGGGTCGTGTCGTTGATGATATTGTCCGCGTCCGTATCGACGTACTTCCCGTCTTTCCACTCCTGCTTTTTCCCGAAAGCGATGGGTATCGGCAAGAAACGGCAGTATTTCGTCAGCAGCCCGTTGATCTTGTCTTTATTCAAGAAGTCCTTGTTCTCGTCGTCGATATACAAGATAATATCGGTACCCCGATCCTCCTTGGTCGTCTCCTCCAAGGTATATTCAGGTGAGCCGTCGCAACTCCATTTCATGGCCACGGCGCCCTCTTGGTACGACTTGGTCACGATCTCCACCTTCTTGGACACCATGAACGAGGAATAGAACCCCAGTCCGAAATGGCCGATGATGGAGGCGGCGTCGTTCTTGTACTTCGCCACGAACTCCTCGGCGCCCGAGAAGGCGATCTGGTTGATATATTTGTCGATCTCTTCCGCCGTCATGCCGATACCCCGGTCGGAGATGGTGATCGTCTGGTCGTCGAATTTCACCCGTACGGTCAGGTCGCCCAACTCGCCCTTGAACTCACCTACCGAGGAGAGCGTTTTCAACTTCTGTGTCGCGTCCACGGCATTCGATACCAACTCACGGAGGAATATCTCGTGATCGCTATACAAGAATTTCTTGATGATCGGAAAGATGTTTTCCGATGTCACTCCAATGTTACCTTGTTTACTGCTCATAGTCTCTAAATATCTTTATTATTTTTTCTTTGTTTGCCTTTACGATGGGGCCGGATTCGCTCCACGTCCCGTTTTCCCTCTACAAAAGCGATGCCAAATGCCCCATCAGACATTTGGGCTGTCAAAAAGGCAGGAAGAGGAAACGTTTATGCCATAGGGATAGAGCAAGCCGGGCGTTGTCCCGCACTTTGCCGAGGATTTTCTAAACCTTGGCGATGGAGCATAGAAAACATCCCTATGTTTTCGTAAAAAGCAGAGGATGAATATCAAGTTCTCTACCCCTATGGGCGAATAAGTTTTTTAACAATTAATATCTCTTTTAAAAAGCGATTCCTCAACGCTATATGTACATTCGCGAGATCTATATAGTGTTAATTAGGGTTAGAGCTTGAAGATGAGATCGGTTTATAGGATAGGGGTGGATATTGGCTCCACGACCATCAAGGCGGTCGTGCTTTCGCCGGAAGGTAGGGTCGTCTATACGGGATATGAGCGTCATCATGCACGGATAGGGGAGAGAATGCGGGCTTTGTTGTCCGCGATTCAGGAAAAGATAGGAAACTCGGAGATCATTTTTCACCTGACGGGATCCATAGGTATGGGTGTCGCCGAGCGTTGCGAGTTGCCGTTCGTGCAAGAGGTCGTGGCGGCCACCAATTACACCCGTCGGGAATATCCTGCTTTGTCCGCGATGATCGATATAGGAGGGGAGGATGCCAAGGTCGTTTTCTTTCAGGCCGGAGGATCCGCTGATTTGCGGATGAACGGGAATTGCGCGGGTGGAACAGGCGCTTTTATCGATCAGATGGCCATATTGTTAGGGGTTAGCGTCGATCAGTTAGACTCCTTGGCGATGCATGCAGAGCATATATACCCCATTGCGTCGCGCTGCGGCGTGTTCAGCAAGACCGACATCCAGAACCTGATCGCCAAGAATGTAAGTCCGGAAGATATAGCCGCGTCCATTTTTCATGCGGTGGCGGTACAGGTGGTTGTCACCTTGGCGCATGGATGCGAGATAACGGCTCCTGTCCTGTTCTGTGGAGGGCCGCTCTCCTTTTTACCCTCTTTGAGAAAGGCATTCCGTGATTATTTGCGTTTAGACGATGAGGGGATCGTTTCTCCTCCGGATAGCCATTTGATACCGGCGTGGGGTGCCGCCTTGGAGGAAGGCGAGGCCTCTGTGACCACCCTTTCGGCTCTAATAGAAACCATCCATTCCCGTCTGCTGGCTGCCCCAGTGACAGCTGGGCAAGGGTTAGCGCCTATTTTCGGGAGCGAGGAGGAGTATCGTGCTTGGGAAAAGCGCATCTCCCGCTACGAGATGAGGCGTTCCCCACTTAAGCCGGGAGTAGAAGAGGTGACGATCGGGATCGATTCCGGCTCCACTACCACGAAGATCGTAGTCCTGAACCGGAGGAATGAACTATTATATACCTATTATCATGGCAATGAGGGCAACCCGATCGCTACGGTGGAGAAGGGTTTACGGGCATTCCAAGCTGAGTGCGAGCGGAACGGGACGGAGATCCGGGTGACGGGAAGCTGCTCGACGGGATATGGGGAGGATCTGATCAAATCCGCTTTCCGCTTGGACGGTAGCCTGATCGAGACGATCGCTCATTACAAGGCGGCTTGCCATCTGACGGATCATGTCTCTTTCATCCTTGATATTGGAGGGCAGGACATGAAGGCGATCTTTGTTTCCGAGGGCGTGGTCAACCGGATTGAGATCAATGAGGCCTGTTCGTCGGGATGTGGGTCGTTTATCGAGACTTTTGCCAAGTCGCTGGATTATAGCGTGCAAGATTTCTCGAAGGCAGCTTGCCTTTCACGGCATCCGTACGACTTAGGAACCCGCTGTACGGTATTCATGAACTCGAAGGTGAAGCAGGCTTTGCGCGAGGGAGCCGCCTTGCCCGACATCGCCGCCGGACTTTCTTACTCGGTCGTGAAGAACTGTTTATATAAGGTATTACGCTTGAGGAATATGGAGGAGCTGGACGATAGGATCGTGGTGCAGGGTGGTACGATGCGTAACGACTCAGTCGTCCGGGCGTTCGAGAAATTGATCGGGAAAGAGGTCTGCCGCAGCGATAGCCCGGAGCTGATGGGAGCTATCGGATGCGCCTTGCACGCCCAAGGTATGGCGGGGCAAACGGTCTCTTTGCAGGATCTGCTGGATGCCGCCTCTTATACGGTTCACCGGAACACTTGTCGCGGGTGTGAGAACAACTGCTTGGTGACCACCTATCTTTTCGGAGGCAACAGGCGTTATTATTCAGGCAATCGCTGTGAGCGCGTGTTCTCTAATGGAGGAGGGGAGCGTCAGCCGGGGATCAACGCTTATGTCCGGAAGCGGCAGTTGCTCTTCGACCGCGAATTGCCTGTACCTGATCCGGTGATGGTGGTCGGTATCCCGCGCTGCTTGAATATGTTCGAGGAATATCCTTTTTGGCATACCTTGTTTAGCGCTTGTGGAGTGAAGGTGAGATTGTCGGCTCCCTCTTCTTTTAGTGCCTATGAGAGCCGGGCGAATTTGGTGATGTCGGATAACATCTGTTTCCCCGCGAAGTTGGCGCATAGCCATATCCAAGACCTGATAGAGCGGAAGGTTGATCGGATCTTCATGCCGTTTGTGGTCTTTGAGCGGCAAAATGGCGGGCAGAATAGCTATAACTGTCCGATCGTGACAGGCTATTCCGAAGTGATCAAAGGGGTACAAGGTGGTGAGATACCGGTCGATTCGCCGGTAATATCCTTTAAGGACAAGGCGTTTTTGCGGAAGCAATGTACGAACTATTTGCGTGGATTGGGCATTGCGGATACCGTGATCAAGGCGGCCTTCTCGAAGGCTTTGGAGGCGATGGCGCTGTTTGAGCGGGAGATGGAGGCCTATGATCGGCATATCTTAGAGGAGAGCGGGAAGAGGGGACGGCTCGTCATATTGCTTGCCGGGCGCCCTTATCATACAGATCCGCTGATCCAGCATGATCTTTCTGACCTGTTGGCCGGGATGGGCGTGGATGTCATTACGGATGATATAGTACGAGGCATGGATCTACCTTTGGTTGATACCTGTTTCGTCCCCCAATGGGCGTATGCCAACCGGATCCTAAAAGCCGCCAAATGGGTAGCCGCGCAGGGCAGTCGGGTACAGTTTATGCAAATGACCTCCTTCGGATGTGGTCCGGATGCTTTTTTGATAGATGAGGTCAGGGAACTTTTGCGACGCGGAGGCAAGGCGCTGACCTTGTTGAAGATCGATGATGTGAATAATATGGGGTCGATCCGCTTGCGTATGCGATCAGCGATCGAGAGCCTGAGGCTTTCCCTTGATCGGGATCATTCGGGGCAGATGGCTCCTTTTGTCACGACTCCGGTATACAGGGTGACGGACAGGAGGCGAAAGATCATCGCCCCTTTCTTTACTCCTTTTATATCTCCCTTGCTCCCGTCCTTGATGCGATTGGCGGGCTATGAGCTGGAATGCTTGCCCATGAGCGACGCGAGCTCTTGCGAATGGGGATTACGTTACGCGAATAACGAGGTTTGCTATCCGGCGACCTTGGTTGTAGGGGACATCGTGAAGGCATTCATGGAGAATCGTTATGACCCGAGAGAAACGGCCGTGGCGATCACCCAGACCGGCGGTCAGTGCAGGGCCACGAATTACATCTCCTTAATTAAACGAGCGTTGACGGAGGCCGGATTTAAGGATGTGCCGGTTGTCTCCCTATCGTTTGGCGGAGATTTGGGAAATCCGCAACCGGGCTTCCGGATTCAATGGGTAAAGCATTTAAACATGGTCTTGCACGCCGTGTTATACAGCGATTGTATCGCCAAGTTCTACTATGCCTCAGTCGTGCGAGAGCGGATACCGGGAGCTTCAGCCCAATTGAGAGATCATTATTTGACGGCAGCCCAAACCGCTATTATCCATAATTCCTCCAAGGAGTTGCTGGATTTGCTGGAACGGGCGGCCTCGGATTTTGACCGCATCGTGCAGGAAAAGGAGGTTCCACGTGTTGGAATTGTCGGAGAGATCTACCTAAAGTTCAATCCTTTCGCCCAAAAGGATTTATCCGCTTGGTTGGTTTCGCAAGGGATTGAGGTAGTTTCTCCATTATTATCGAGTTTCTTTTTGCAAAGTTTCGTGAACTATCAAGTAAAGAGGAATGAGCATTTGGTACAATCATGGATGCCGGGTAAACTTGTATCGTGGCTTTACGAATTGACTTACCGGAAGATCCGGAAGGTGAACCGGATCGGGCGAGGCTTCCGCTACTTCACGCCTTTCGAGGATATTGCCTCGGAAGCGGAAGAGGCAGCTAAGGCTATTTCCCTCAGCGCCCAATTCGGTGAGGGATGGCTGCTGCCGGGCGAGATTATATCGTTGGTTCGTCAAGGAGTGAATCACGTGGTGAGCCTGCAACCCTTCGGGTGTATAGCTAACCAGATCGTGGCGAGAGGCGTTGAGAGAAGGGTCAAACGATTGTGCCCTGGGCTGCGGCTGCTTTCCTTGGATTTCGACAGTGGGGTAAGCGACGTGAATGTGGCGAACAGGATACGGCTCTTTGTCCATGAATTGACATCGGGTCAACCTCATACGGTAAGAACTTGAGCGGAAAGGCACGAGAAAAAGGGGGAGATTTTCTTGTAGATGAATAAAATAGTTTTTACCTTTGCGCCCGATAATGATAGAGACTCTATTAGAATCTTCGTTTTTGTTCGTGATGCTAGTTCAGAAAGGGAAGACACATAGCAGGAGTTGACTTAAATTTCGTATAATTTAAAAGAACAGATTAGAAATGTCTAAGATTTGTCAAATTACTGGAAAGAGAGCAATGGTTGGAAACAACGTTTCTCACTCAAAGAGAAGAACGAAACGTAAGTTCAATGTCAACCTGTTTACGAAGAAGTTTTACTGGGTAGAGCAGGACTGCTGGATCAGCTTGAAAATTTCCGCCGCTGGCTTACGGACAATCAATAAGTTGGGCTTGGACACAGCTATCCGGATGGCCGCTGAAAAAGGATATTTAAACGCATAATCGTGGAGGATATATAAAATGGCAAAGAAAGCAAAAGGTAATAGAGTACAAGTTATTCTGGAGTGCACGGAGCACAAGGCAAGTGGGATGCCGGGAATGTCTCGCTATATCACCACGAAGAACCGGAAGAATACAACGCAGCGATTGGAGTTGATGAAATACAACCCGATCTTGAAGAAGATGACGTTACACAAAGAAATAAAGTAAGAGGAGATTAAACAATGGCAAAAAAAGCAGTTGCAACATTTAAGAAAGGTGACGGTCGTACTTATTCCAAAGTGATCAAAATGGTTAAGTCTCCGAAAACTGGCGCATACATCTTCCAGGAAGAGATGATTCCGAATGAGGCTGTAAAGGACTACTTTGCGAAGTAATCTATACATAATAATATAAAGAGACCCCTTTTCTCGTGTGGAAAAGGGGTTTTTTTATGATTGTTTAAGGGATGGCTCGTCTCGCTAATCTGTCGATTTTATTCGTGTATATCATGGATTTTACCTAACTTTGTTTGATTAATTTCGCTATTGATTATAACAAGATAAAAATTAAAGCTATGAGATTCGATGTATCCAGTACCGCGCTTCTATCGCGATTGCAGTCTATAAGCAAAGTGATCGCGTCTAAAAACTCTTTGCCCATCCTGGATTGTTTCCTTTTCGACCTGAATGGGGATACGCTGACCGTTACGGCGAGTGACGCGGAGACCCGTCTGGTAACTTCCGTGAACGTGATGAATGCGCAGGGCGCCGGGCTTTTCGCGGTTTCGGCCAAGATCCTGCTTGACCCGCTCAAGGAACTTCCCGAGCAGCCTCTTACATTCGATATTAATGATGAGAATCTGGAGATTTTCATTCATTTCCAGAATGGGAAATATAACTTCATCGGCCAGAAGGGGGATACGTATCCGAGACAGAAGCCTTTGAGCGATCACGCTATCTCGATCTCTTTGGAGGCACAGACGCTGCTGAATGGCATCGGTCGCTCCTTGTTCGCCACGGCCGATGATGAGCTTCGTCCTGTCATGAATGGTATATTCTTTGATATTCATACAGATGATCTTACGTTTGTCGCCTCGGATGGCCATAAGTTGGTTCGCTTACGCAATCTGGCGGTGAAATCCCCTGAGCGGGCATCGTTTATCTTGCCTAAGAAACCGGCGAACTTATTGAGAAACTTGTTGGTGAAGGAGACAGAGATGGTCTCGATCAAGTTTGATGACAACAACGCGTATGTCTCTTGCTCGAATTTCGAGATGGTTTGCCGCTTGATAGAGGGACGGTTCCCCAACTATAATAGCGTGATCCCGCAGGAGAATCCTTTCAAGGTGACGATCGACCGAATCTCATTCCTGAACGCCTTGAAGCGCGTCTCCGTGTTCTCCAATCCTGCCAGCAGCTTGGTGAAACTTCATTTGAAGGATAATTTACTTACGGTATCCGCCCAAGATATTGATTTTTCCACCTCCGCGGAAGAGCGTATCGTTTGCCAATTTGATGGTACGGAATTAGTGATCGGCTTTAAGGCGACTTACCTGATCGAGATATTGGGTAACATCAGTTCGGAGGAGGTGATCCTGGAATTGGCGGATCCTTCCCGGGCCGGATTAATCATCCCGTCGGAGAATGATGAGGATGAGGATCTGTTGATGCTGCTGATGCCGATGATGTTGAATGATTAATTTTTTGCAAATGCAATTGAACTTGAAGAATCCCTTGGTATTCTTTGATTTGGAGACCACGGGAATAAATATCGTAAAGGATCGTATCGTAGAGATCTCTTACGTAAAGGTTTTCCCGAACGGGAAGGAGGAGGTGAAGACTCGCCGGGTTAATCCGGGAATGCCTATCCCTCCAGAGTCGACCGCCATTCATGGTATTACGGATGAGGACGTGAAAGACTGTCCGACATTCAAGGAGATCGCCAAGGCTTTGGCCACCCAGATCGAGGGATGCGATTTGGCGGGATATAACTCGAATCGCTTTGATATACCGATGCTTGCGGAGGAGTTCCTTCGTGCGGGTGTGGATATTGACTTGAATCGGCGAAAATTCATCGACGTGCAGACGATCTTCCATAAGATGGAGCAACGTACGCTTTCTGCCGCATATAAATTTTATTGTAATAAGACGCTGGAGAATGCCCATACGGCAGAGGCGGATACGCTGGCCACTTACGAGGTGCTCAAGGCGCAGTTGGATCGTTATCCGGAATTGAAGAACGACGTGGCTTATCTTTCCCGGTTCTCGAGTTATTCGAATAACGTGGATTTCGCCGGGCGCATGATATATAATGATAAGGGTGAGGAGGTCATTAATTTCGGGAAGTACAAGGGGCGTCTAGTCACGGAGGTCTTGAAGTCAGATCCCAGTTATTACGCTTGGATCATGAACGGGGATTTCCCCTTGAATACGAAGAAAATGCTCACCGAGATCCGTTTGAGAGATTTTAATTCGAAATAGGCCATGAATAATTTTGAGTTTTGTAATCCTGTACGTGTCGTCTTTGGCAAAGGAATGATCGCACGGTTGTCAGCCTTGGTGCCGTCGGACAGCAAGGTGCTGATGGTATATGGTGGCGGTAGCATCAAGAAAAATGGTATATACGAGCAGGTGAAGGAGGCCTTGAAAGGGTTCCATGTATATGAGTTTGGCGGCATCGAGCCTAATCCGAGATATGAGACTTGCATGAAAGCGGTGGAGTTGACACGGAGCGAGAAAATAGATTTCCTGTTGGCCGTGGGTGGAGGCTCGGTGATCGACGCGACGAAATTTATCGCCTGTGCCACTTTCTTCGAGGGAGATCCTTGGGATATTTTGTCGAAGGGAAGCGCGATCAAGAAGGCTTTACCTTTGGGAGTCGTATTGACGTTGGCCGCCACAGGCTCGGAGATGAATGAGCGTGCGGTAATCTCCCGGGAATCTGTACATGAGAAACTGAATTTCATGTCTCCTCTGGTTTTTCCGAAATTCGCGGTCTTGGATCCTCAAGTGACCTATTCGTTACCGCAAAGGCAGGTCGCTAATGGCGTGGTAGATTCGTTTATCCATGTGGTGGAGCAGTATCTGACTTACCCGGTCAACGCCAAAGTGCAGGATTATTTCGCTGAGGGATTGATGAAGGCAATCGTGGAGGAAGGACGTAAGGTATTACGTGATCCGAATGATTACGATATACGAGCTAATTTGATGTGGGCGGCCACTAATGCCTTGAACTGCTGGATCGGACAGGGAGTGCCTCAAGACTGGTCGTCTCATCGCATGGGATATGCCCTTACGGCGCGGTTTGGGTTGGATCATGCGCAGACTTTGGCGGTGATCCTGCCGGGTGTGATGACTTATATGTTTAAGGAAAAGGCTGTCAAGATGGCTCGGATGGGAGAAGTCGTATTCGGGGTGACGGGTGATTCTCTCGATGAAAAGGCGAGAAAATCGATTGAGGCTACAGAGGAGTTCTTTCATGATATGGGGCTGAAGACCCGCCTTTCAGACTATGGTATCCATGAGTCAGATTTAGATACCTTGGTAGAGCCGATCGATCGTATGGGCTGGAAATTAGGAGAGCATGGTAATATCGATTCAAGGGTGGCCAAAGAGATTCTTTTGTTGAGGTTGTAGTTCGTTTGGTATATCCGTTTTTTATTTAGACCTTTGTCCAGATTGCATGGATGAAGATGTTGGAATGACAGATGCTGAAAGGTAAACATATTATATTGGGCATTACGGGTAGCATAGCGGCATATAAGGCCGCTTATATTATCCGGGCATTGGTGAAGAAAGGGGCTGAGGTCCAGGTGGTGATTACGCCGGCGGGTAAAGAGTTTATTACTCCGTTGACCTTGTCCACCTTGAGCTGTCATCCCGTGATCAGTGATTTTTTCTCGAATCGGGATGGTACATGGAACAGTCATGTGGATCTGGGGCTTTGGGCGGATGCGATGCTGATCGCTCCGGCAACGGCCTCGACTATAGGGAAAATGGCGAATGGGATCGCTGATAATATGCTGATCACTACCTATCTGTCCTGTAAGGCACCTGTATTTGTCGCTCCGGCGATGGATTTGGATATGTTCGCCCATCCGTCAACGCAACATAACTTGGAAAAGTTGCGTTCGTATGGAAATCGGATCATTGAACCGGCGGAAGGTGAATTGGCCAGTCATCTGGTCGGTAAGGGAAGAATGGAAGAACCGGATAAGATCGTCGCTGTCTTGGAGGATTTCTTCTCGGAGCCAAAGGTTCTCGAAAAAAAAAAGATATTGATAACGGCTGGGCCGACTTATGAGAAGATAGATCCGGTTCGTTTCATCGGGAACTATTCTTCCGGTAAAATGGGTTTTGCCATAGCTGAAGCCTGTGCCGAGAAAGGGGCGGACGTGGTGTTGATCGCCGGTCCTGTCGCTTTAGAGATCCGTCATCCCGGGATTAAGCGAGTGGATGTGGAGTCTGCGGAAGAGATGTATCATGAGGCGATGACAGCTTTCCCGGATTGTGATGCGGCTATCTTGTGTGCGGCAGTGGCAGATTATCGTCCGGAGAGGGTGGAGCCTAATAAGATTAAGCGAGAAAAGGAGACAGACATGGATCTCCATTTGGTCTCGAATAAGGATATAGCGGCCTCTTTAGGGCAGGTTAAGCGAGAAGGGCAGGTCTTAGTGGGGTTTGCGTTGGAAACAAACGACGAGACCACTCATGCGATAGATAAGTTACGGCGGAAAAAGCTCGATTTTATCGTGTTAAACTCATTGAGAGACTCTGGCGCCGGATTTAGGTGTGATACCAATAAGGTGTCAATACTCGACAAGTCTGGCGATCGGATGGACTTCCCTTTGAAGGATAAGAAAGAGGTGGCTGTTGACATTATAGAGAAATTGGCAACCCTAATAAGATGATGAGCATAAGAAATTGGTTTTGTCTGTTTGTGTTTTGTGCCATTCCCTTGTGTGGAAAGGCGCAAGAGTTGAATGCCCGTATTACTGTAAATGGGGATAAGATCGCTACCGCGAATAAGCAGATCTTCATGACCTTGCAGAATTCTTTGACAGAGTTCGTGAATAACAGGAAATGGACGGATGCCACTTTCGCGGTCAATGAGAAGATTGACTGTTCTATGACAATAATTGTCAACGAGCTGGATGAGACCAATTTCAAGAGTGAGATACAGATCCAGGCTCGTCGTCCGGTATATAATTCCAGTTATACGACTACTTTGTTGAATTTCAGGGATCAGCAACTGGACTTTGAATATACGGAAGGAGAACCGTTGGATTATAACTCAAATACGTTGACGAGTAATCTCACGGCGACGGTTGTTTTTTATATTTATGTTATCTTGGGATTGGATTTTGACAGTTTCGCTCCTAAAGGGGGATCTACCTATATACAGCAGGCTCAGCAGATTGTCAATATGGCCCAGTCCGAGATGTCATGGAGTGGATGGAAAGCATTTGAAAGCAATCAAAATCGCCATGCCGTAGTGACAGCCTTGCAAGACAATGCCTCGGACGCTTTCAGGGAGATGTGGTATACTTACCATCGGAAAGGACTCGATGAAATGGCTGCTAACCCGGATCGTGGACGTACCACGATTATAGAGTCCCTGTCTGGATTGAAGGATGTAAAAAGCGCCCGTCCGACTTCTGTGCTTTTACAGATGTTTTCTGACGCTAAGCTGGATGAGATTATCGCGATTTACTCAAAGGCGACCTCCCAAGAGAGGCAAGAGGGGTATAAGATGCTGTTTGATATTTATCCAGCCCAGTCGAATCGTTTGGAAGAACTTCAAAAGACAGTAAGGTAGGAGATTATGTTAAAATCTTTATTTATACAGAATTTTGTCTTGATAGACAGCTTGGATATTCGTTTCGACCAAGGGTTCTCGGTGATAACAGGAGAGACGGGAGCGGGCAAATCGATTATTCTGGGGGCTCTGTCGTTAGTGTTAGGGCAACGAGCAGATGGGAAGAGTATAAAGAAAGGTTCGGAGAAATGTGTCATTGAGGCTATATTTGATATATCTAAATATCAACTGGACTCGTTTTTTCTGGAAAATGATCTTGATTACGATGCGGATAGTTGTATCTTGCGTCGTGAGTTGTATGCCTCGGGGAAGTCGAGGGCTTTTGTTAATGATTCTCCCGTCTCCTTGGCTATATTGCGAGAGTTGGGTAGTCGCTTGATCGACATTCATTCCCAGCATCAAAACTTATTGCTGGGTGATAGCCGTTTTCAACTGAAAGTGATCGATGTGATGGCCGAGAACGAGATCTTGCTCATTTTATATAGGAAGGCATTCAATCAGTATCTGGCTTTGAAGAAGGAGCTGAATGAGCTGAAAGAAAAGGCTTCCCAAAGTCGGCAGGAGGAGGATTACTTGCGTTTCCAGTTGGAGCAATTAGAGGAGGCTCAGTTGCGATCTGGGGAGCAAGAAGCCTTGGAGCAGGAACAAGAAACCCTTTCGCATGCTGAAGATATAAAAGGGGCGTTGTATAAAGCGAATCTCTTATTGAACGGCGAGGAGCAGGGTGCTCTCCAAATGTTGAAGGAGGCGGTATCTGCTTTAGGCGCGTTGGAGCGGTATTACCCAAAAGCGAAAGAGCTTGAGGAGCGGATTCGTTCTTCATATATTGATTTAAACGATATGTCCTCTGAGATGGAGGCTTTGCAAGAGGACGTGGAATTTAATCCAAATCGTTTGAATTGGGTCAATGAACGGTTGGATATTCTTTATACACTTCAACAAAAGCATCGGGTCTCTTCCGTGAACGAATTGATCGCTATTCGGGATAAATACCAAAGCCAGTTACATGAGATTGAGTCTTTCGACGAGCAAATTGGTGTATTGGAAGGTCAATTGGAAGCAGCTTACAATGAGGTGATTCAACAGGCTTCAGCGCTTAGTGCCCAACGAGGAATAGCGTCGGTGACTATGGCCGGGCAGTTGACGGAGATGGTCCTGCCGTTAGGTATGCCAAATATTCGTTTCCGGGTAGATGTCATTCATCGGGAGGAGCCTACAATCGATGGAATGGATGATATTCGATTTATGTTCTCGGCTAACAAGAACGCGGAATTGCAGCCTGTCTCCCAAACGGCTTCCGGTGGTGAGATTTCCCGATTGATGCTTTGCATTAAGGCTATGATCGCAGGCTTCACGGCTCTGCCAACGATTATATTTGACGAGGTGGATACGGGGGTCTCGGGAGATATAGCCGATAAAATGGGGGATATTATGCGGGACTTGGGAACGAAAATGCAAGTGTTAACGATTACCCATTTACCTCAAATCGCATCAAAAGGACAAGCCCATTATTTCGTTTACAAGGAGGACGTGGGAGATCATACGCATACTCGAATCAAGTTGCTGCGGGGAGAGGAACGTATCTATGAGATCGCCCGTATGTTGAGTGGGGCTACCTTGACAGACGCTTCTTTGGCGAATGCCAAGGACTTGTTGGGAAATAATGATTAATCCTAATATGTTTTTGATATAAAATCCATGAGCTTTATATAGAGTATGAAAGAAAATGAGATGATATTCGGCATCCGGTCTGTAATAGAGGCTGTGCAGGCTGATAAAGACGTAGATAAAATATTAGTGAAGAGAGATTTACAAGGTGATCTCGCAAAAGAATTATTCGCGTTGCTTAAGGATAGGCGTATACCGGTGCAGCGTGTCCCGATGGAACGCTTGGATCGTCTGACCCGCAAGAACCACCAAGGCGTGATCGCTTTCATGTCGGCTATCACATATCAGAGGCTGGAAGATATAATCCCTTTTGTGTATGAGCAGGGGAAATCTCCGTTTATTGTCTTGTTGGACGGCGTGACCGATGTCCGCAATTTCGGGGCGATCGCCCGGACTTGCGAGTGTGCTGGGGTGGATGCGATCGTGATCCCGGAGAAAGGAAGCGTTACCGTGAATGCTGACGCTATCAAGACTTCCGCTGGGGCGCTTCATATTCTTCCGGTCTGCAAGGAAAAAAGCATTAACCAGGCGATTCGTTTCCTGCGTCAAAGTGGGGTTAAGGTGGTTGCCGCCACGGAGAAGGCGACCTTGAATTATACGGCATCGCCATACGATGGTCCGGTAGCGATTGTCATGGGTGCGGAAGATTCCGGTGTCTCCTCAGAGAATCTGCGTATTTGCGATGAAATGGTGAAAATCCCACAGTTCGGGACAATTGGATCCTTGAATGTCTCCGTGGCTGCCTCGGTCATGATTTACGAGGTGATCCGTCAGCGAATGAATGAATAATACGAGTTTTTTATAAATCAAAAGAGAGATATGAAGAAAGTTATCGCTACAAAAAATGCGCCTGCCGCTATCGGTCCGTATAGCCAGGCCGTGCAAGTTGGGAATATGTTGTTCGCCTCTGGGCAGTTAGGCCTTGATCCCGCCACCGGGAGTTTCGTGGAGGGATCCGTTAAGGAGCAGACGGCTCAGGCGTTCAAGAATGTAAAAGCCATCCTTTCGGAGGCAGGGTTCTCGATTAACGACGTGGTGAAAACGACGGTCTTTTTGGCCGATATGGGGGATTTCGCCGCCATGAATGAGGTATATGCCACTCAGTTTGAGGGAGATTTCCCGGCTCGTTCGGCCGTGGCTGTGAAGACTTTGCCGAAGAATGGCTTAGTTGAGGTAGAGGTGATCGCTGTTAAGGGATAACCTCATCGGGAGATATAGAAAAGCGCGATCTTGAGAATTGCTCAAGGTCGCGCTTTTTTTGTGACTTACCTCATGCCTTTCTTTTTGTAGCCTCGGGTATTCTGGGGTTCTCGGGAATAGCCGAATAATTTGTCGATCAAGTCCTGGCGGTTCATCTTGCGTAAGGCGAGCGTGATCTGCTTGCGCGATTCAGGCTTGTACCAGAAGAAGAATTGCCGTTGCGCCAATTTTTGTTCTTTCGAACGGGCGGTATAGACTTTCTCCAGCGTATAAGGATGGTAACCGGTATAGTAGATTTCCGTAGCCAAGGTCATCGGGGTAGGCGTGAAGTCTTGCACTTGCTCCAGCTGGAAATGAAGGCTTTTCGTGATCACCGCCAATTCCGCCATATCCGCCTCCGTGCAACCCGGATGGCTGGAGATGAAATAGGGGATAAGTTGCTGGCGAAGTCCGTATCGCTGATTGACCCGGTCGAATATCTGCTTAAACCGCTCGAACTGGTTGAAAGATGGTTTGCGCATCTGCTTGAGCACCTCGTCTTGGGTATGCTCCGGAGCTACCTTCAATCGCCCGGATACATGACGGGCGATCAGCTCTTCCGTATAGCGTTGAGCCGATTGGTTAAGCGCTTCCTCATCGTAACGATGCAGCAGCAGGTCGTAGCGTACGCCGCTCCCGATGAACGACTTCTTGATCCCCGGCAGCCGATCTACCGCCTGATAGATCTCTAACAAGGGTGTATGGTCGGCATTCAGGTTCTTGCAGATCGAGGGAGAGATACACGACGGCTTCTTGCATTTTGCGCAGATGCGCTCATCCTTCCCCCTCATGCGGTACATATTGGCTGAAGGGCCTCCTAAATCGCTTAAATATCCCTTGAAATCAGGCATCTCCGTAATCTTCTTCACCTCCCGGAGTATCGATTCCTTGCTTCTTGACGCGATGAATTTTCCCTGATGGGCGGAGATGGTGCAGAACGCGCATCCCCCAAAGCATCCCCGATGGATATTGACGGAGAATTTAATCATCTCGAACGCCGGTATCACCTTTCCCCTATATTTCGGATGAGGCAGGCGGGTATAGGGCAAATCGTAGGAGGCATCTATCTCTGCCTCCGTCATGGGCGGGAAAGGCGGGTTCACCACGATACTCCGCCCGCCGACCTTTTGCACGATACGGGCGGCATCGTATTTATTGGATTCCTCCTCGATATGGCGGAAATTCTTCGCCTGTTTCAATTTGTCTCTTAAACATTCCTCATGCGGGAACAAGACGATGTCGCCCTCCTTCGGCTCGACTTGATCCGCCATGTAAACGGTCTGGCGAATATCCTTGATCTGCCGGAAAGGCTCGCCCGCCCGCAATCGCCTTACCAGCTCCCGGATCGGCTTCTCGCCCATGCCATAAATCAGCAGGTCCGCCGGGCTGTCCGCCAATATCCCGGGCAATAGCTTGTCTTGCCAATAGTCATAATGGGAAAGGCGCCGTAACGAGGCCTCTATGCCCCCCAATACGACGGGCACATCCGGGTACAGCTCCTTGAGGATACTCGTGTAAACGATAGTCGGGTAGTTCGGGCGCATACCCGGGCGGCTGTCCGGCGTATAGGCATCGTCGCTGCGCAGCCGCTTGTTGGCCGTATAATGGTTTATCATCGAGTCCATAGCCCCTGCCGATACACCGAAGAAAAGCCGCGGTATCCCCAGTTTCTTGAAGTCCCGATAATCACCCCGCCAATCGGGCTGGGGCACGATCGCCACCCGCAGCCCTTCCGCTTCCAGCACACGTCCGATGACCGCGATCCCGAAGGAGGGATGATCCACGTAGGCGTCGCCCGAGAAAAGAATCACGTCTAAGTAATCCCATCCCCGTGCCTCCACCTCTTTCTTCGTCGTGGGCAGCCAATTTTCCACCTTGAATGTTTCCATGACGCGAAGGTATAAGATAATATCCGAAAAAACATGGTCACCGTTTCATAACTTCATCTTATGGAAGATTCCGCTTCATGATTGGCATAATCGTTTTTTATCCTGTACCTTTGCCCGCGTATAGAATAATCAACCATTAAAAAAGGAGTTTTTATGAAAACACTGACAGACGAGAAGCTGGCGATTGTCGGCGCGGCAGGTATGATCGGTTCGAATATGGCGCAAACGGCCATCATGATGGGGCTGACCTCCCAGATTTGCTTGTACGATCCGTATGCCCCGGGCTTGGAAGGAGTGGCCGAGGAGCTGTTCCATTGCGGGTTCGAGGGAGTCAACATCACCTTTACATCTGATATTAAGGAGGCCTTGACCGGCGCGAAATATATCGTCAATTCCGGAGGAGCCGCCCGTAAGGCGGGCATGACCCGTGAGGATTTGCTGAAGGGGAACGCCGCGATCGCCGAGGAGTTCGGCAAGAACGTGAAGGCCTATTGCCCGGACGTTAAGCATATCGTGGTCATTTTCAACCCGGCAGACATCACGGGATTGATCACGTTGCTCTATTCCGGATTGAAACCTTCGCAGGTTACCACGCTCGCGGCGCTCGACTCTACCCGCCTGCGCAGTGAGCTCGCCAAGCATTTCGGCATCTCGATGGATCAAGTGGAGAACTGCCGTACCTATGGCGGGCACGGCGAGCAGATGGCGGTGTTCGCCTCTACCGCTAAGGTGGCCGGGAAGCCGTTGGTGGACATGATCGGTTCCGATGCCTTGACGAAGGAGCAATGGACGGAGATCCAGACGAAAGTGACGAAGGGTGGCGCGAATATCATCGCCTTGCGCGGACGTTCCTCTTTCCAGAGCCCGTCGTACGTGTCGATCGAGATGATCGCCGCCGCTATGGGTGGTGCGCCTTTCCGTTGGCCGGCAGGGGCTTATGTGTCGAACGGCAAGTTCGATCATATCATGATGGCTTGGGAAACCGCGATAACGAAAGAGGGAGTTTCCTTGAAGGCGGTGAAGGGCACGCCGGAAGAGGAAAGCGCCTTGGAGAAGAGCTATGAGCATCTTTGCGCCTTGCGCGACGAGGTGATCTCGATGGGCGTACTGCCCCCGATCGCCGAGTGGAGCAAACTGAACCCGAATATCCGATAATAGGGACGTCGCTTCCCCATCTTTTTGGGAAAAGATGGAGAGGTCCCCGGAAAATCTTCGCGTAAGTTTCCGGAAAACCTTTACGTTGTTCCCTAAAAAGCATACCTTAGCGAGGTCATTCCAACAGGAAGGAATGATCTCGCTATTTTTATGTCCGGACGGAAAGGTGGGATCCTTTGTGTGCCGGGAGGGAAGATTCCTGGTTCCCTAACCCAAAAAGAGTAAAAAAGATGGAATATTACAAGGCTGATGAGCGCCGTTACGACGGCATGATCTATCGGAGATGCGGGCGGAGTGGCATTTTGCTGCCTGCCATATCATTAGGTTTATGGCATAACTTTGGCAGCGTGGACGTGTTCAACGATTTTATCCGTATCGCCCACACGGCCTTCGACCGGGGAATCACCCACTTCGATTTGGCCAATAACTACGGTCCGGTCTATGGATCGGCTGAGGAGAATTTTGGGAGGATCTTGAAGAAAGGGCTGGGCGCTTACCGGGACGAGCTGATTATCTCGACAAAGGCGGGCTATGATATGTGGCCCGGCCCTTACGGGAATTGGGGCAGCCGGAAATACCTGATGGCCAGTTTGGATCAAAGCCTGAAGCGGATGGGGCTGGATTATGTGGATATTTTCTACTCGCATCGCCCTGATCCGGAGACACCTATCGAGGAGACGATGGGCGCGCTGGCCGACATCGTGCGCCAAGGGAAGGCGCTCTACGTCGGGATCTCGAATTACGACGCCGCCCAGACCCGTGCCGCGTTGGAGGTCTTGAAGGAGCTGAGGGTACCTTGCCTGATCCATCAGGCGCGCTACTCGATGCTCGATCGTTGGACGGAGCCGGATTTGCTGCCTTTATTGGCGGACGAGGGGGTAGGCATGATCGCCTTCTCGCCCTTGGCGCAAGGCTTGCTCACGGATAAATACCTGCATGGGATACCGGAGAACTCGCGCGCGGCGAAAGAGTCCGGCCATCTGCGACGCTCGCAGGTGACGCCCGAGGTGGTGGAGAAGGCTCGTGCGCTGAACCGGATCGCCGCCCGTCGCGGGCAGACCTTGGCGGAGATGGCCTTGGCTTGGCTGCTGAGGGATAAGCGGGTGACCAGCGTATTGGTTGGGGCGAGCTCGGTAGAGCAATTGGAGGACAACCTGAAGGCGCTGGATCGTCTGTCGTTCGGGGCGGATGAGCTGGATGAGATAGAGAACTGCTTCCGATGAGACCTTTCCTGTATCGTGTGGCGGCCCTGTTTTATGAGCGTTACGGGGCGGAGATCAACCGGCTGGCTTTCGTTTTCCCTAACCGGCGTACGGGGCTTTTCTTCCAGAAATACTTGTCGGAGATCGCGGACGTGCCGCTTTTCTCCCCGACGATCCTGACGATCAACGACCTGTTTGTCCGTTTGAGCGGAAAGCAACCTGCCGACCGGATCCGGATGCTCTTCTCGCTATATGCCATTTATGTGCGTCAGAGCGGCTCGGAGGAGACATTCGACGAGTTCCTTTATTGGGGCGATATGCTGCTGAATGATTTCGACGATATAGATAAATATATGGTCGATGCCCGGATGTTGTTCCATAACGTGACCGACTTGAAGGAGTTGGAGGAGGGCTTCGATTTCCTGAGTGAGGAGCAGATCGCGGCGATCCGGGCGTTCTGGTCGAGTTTCCATCCGCGTGGCGATACGCCCAATCAACGCCATTTCCTCGCCCTCTGGCAGATATTGTATGATTTGTACGATGCGTTCCGGCAGGAGCTCTCGGAGGAGGGTAAAGGATACGAGGGCTTGATCTTCAGGGATGTCGTGGAGCGATTGGAACGAGGGGAGGAGATGGCTTTACCCTACGCGCGGATCGTGTTCGTGGGGCTGAATGCCTTGTCGGTCGCCGAGGAGCGTTTCCTTATCCATTTGCGGAATTTGGGGATAGCGGACTTCTATTGGGATTATGTTTCCGAGCGAGTGCGCGATCCGGAGAACAAAGCCTCTTATTTCGTCGCCCGTAATCTGGAAAATTTCCCCTCCTCGATGGAGTTGCCGCCCGAGGAGCCTGTTCCTGCCGAGATCGAGGTAATCGGTATCCCTTCGGGTATCGGGCAAGCGAAACAGGTTTACGCGTTGTTGGATGAGTGGGGCAAGCAAGAGAGCTTAGACGATGAGAAGGCGCTCCGTACGGCGGTTATCCTGCCCGACGAGCAGCTGTTAATCCCCGTCTTGAACGCGATCCCGGAGTCTGTCTCGCGGGTAAATGTGACGATGGGCTACCCCTTGGCTGGCACCCCCGTGGCCGCCTTGGTAGAGGCTGTATTGGCGCTGCAACAGAACATACGTTATCAGGAGGGGAAGCCCATGTTTTACTTCCGGGACGTGCTCTCTGTCTTGAACCATCGGTATATCATGTCAAGTGCTCCGGAACGGATCGCCCCGTTGGTGAGGCGGATCACGGAGCATAACCGGATATACGTGACGAGAGAGGAGCTGATGGAAACGCCTTTGTTGGAGACCTTGTTTCTTCCGGTGACAGGAGTGGAGGAATTCTCGGGCTATCTGATCCGGATATTGGAGGAGTTGAATGGCAGGTTTGGAGAACGCATGGATAAGGACGAGGCAGAGGATGATCCGGCTCGCCCGCTACGTCTGTCGGATGTCGAGCAGGAATTCATTTTCCATTACTTCGCTACCGTGAACCGGATGCGGGAAGTCATGCGGGAGGCTCGGGTGGAGATGCGGATAGATACCTTCTTCCGCTTGTTGAAACGGATCGCTGATACGGTTACGATCCCATTCCACGGGGAACCCCTTTCCGGGGTCCAGATCATGGGTGTGCTGGAAACTCGCGCCTTGGACTTTGATCGCTTGATTATCTTGTCGATGAACGAGGGTATCTTCCCAAAGCGTAAGGTGGCCAACTCCTTTATTCCTTACAACTTGAGGCGTGGATTTGGCTTGCCTACCTATGAGCATCAGGACAGTATATGGGCGTATCATTTCTATCGCCTGATCCAGCGGGCAAGCCATGTAAGCCTTTTGTACGACACTCGTAGCAATGGCTTGCAGACGGGGGAGATGAGTCGCTTCATTTATCAGCTACGGTATCATTATGAGGTACCCATGCGTGAGAGGTTAGTCGTGTATAACGTCTCTTCCGCCCAGTCGCCTTTACTGACTGTTCCCAAAAGAGCGGACGTGATGCGCCGATTGGATGCTTTCCGGAAAGGAGGGGATCGGGCGATCTCCGCCAGCGCTATCAATACGTATTTGGATTGTCCCTTGAAATTCTATTTCTCTTCCGTGGAGAGGATTCAGGAAGAGACGACGGTAAGCGAGACGGTGGAGAGCGACGTGTTCGGAAGTATCCTGCATAAAGTGATGGAGGAGTTGTACCAACCTTACCGTGGCAGGGAGATAACGGCGGATCTGTTGAAGATGATCCGGCAGGATAAGAGGCAGTTGACCGATACGATCGCACGTGCGTTCGCCAGTGAGTTCTTCAAGACGGAGACCGTTCGCCCGTTATCGGGGCAGAATCTCCTGATCGGTGAGATCATTCGGGGATATGTGGAGAAGATCTTGGAGCGTGACGGCAAGTTGGCGCCCTTTACTTACTTGGAATCTGAGCGACTGATCCACGGATTGATCCGTCTTTCAGATAGTTCCGAGGTGCGTTTGAAGGGCTTTATCGACCGGTTGGACAAGGTGGAAGATACCGTCCGGATCATTGATTACAAGAGTGGTAGTGGAACGACGATCTTCTCCGGCATAGATACCCTGTTTGATGGCAGCGGAAAAGATCGCCCAAAGGCTGTAATGCAGGTATTCTTGTACTGTTGGATGTATGAGCGGTTCGGAGGGCATGGTAATGGATCGCTACGACCGGGGATTTACTACGTCCGTTCGCTTTTCTCGGACACGTTCGATCCCTCGGTTTATCGCAAGGAGGGGCGTGGAAGTGCCGATATGGTGCGCGATTTCTCCCTCTACTCGGACGCTTTCGAGGAGGGACTACGGCAATGTCTGGACGAGATCTTCGATCCGTCGGTATCGTTCACCCAAACCCCATCCGGGAAAGCCTGCCCCTATTGCGCTTTTAAGGATATTTGCGGGAAATGATCCTGTTTCCCGCGAGCATCCTAAAGCAAGGCTACGAGCCGCTCTAAATAGATCTGGTCTGTATCGTCGAAACTATTGAGCTGATCGCTGTCAATATCCAAGACGGCGATCACCTGTTTCTCCCGCATGATGGGCACCACGATCTCCGACCGCGAGGCGGAACTGCAAGCGATATGCCCCGGAAAGGCATCCACATCCGGGACGATCACCGTGCGGGCCTCTTTCCAGGCTGTCCCGCATACCCCTTTCCCGTAGCGGATACGGCTACAGGCGATAGGGCCTTGAAACGGGGCCAGTACCAACTGATCGCCAACCACCCGGTAAAAACCGACCCAAAAGAACCCGAAGGTCTGCTTGAGTGCCGCGGCCATGTTTGCCATATTAGCCACGAGATCGCTCTCTCCCGCTACCAAAGAGGCCACCTGAGGGAGCAGATTCTCGTATAGTTCTTGTTTATCATTACCTCTAATTAACAATTCTTCTGCCATCTTGTCCTTTGTTTTTTGAAAACGTAGTTACAAATTAAGTCGAAATATCCGTACCTTCGCGCCATGACACAGAAAAATTCTCCCTTAATTTTAGGTACCGAGCCTTTAGGCAAGCTACTTATCCAATATGCGGTACCCGCGATTATAGCCATGACGGCTTCTTCCTTATATAATATTGTTGATAGCGTGTTTATCGGTCATGGGGTAGGCGCCTTGGCTATCTCAGGCTTGGCGATCACCTTCCCGTTGATGAACCTCGCGGCGGCGTTTGGTTCGTTGGTCGGGGTGGGAGCCTCTACGCTGGTAGCCGTGAAGTTCGGGCAAAAAGATTATGAAGGCGCGAACAAGGTGCTCGGGAATGTTTTGATACTCAACGTCCTGTTGGGCGTGCTATTCACCTTCGTCTTCTTGGTTTTCTTGGATCCAGTGCTTTATTTCTTCGGAGCGAGCGAGCAGACGATCCCGTATGCCCGCGATTATATGCGGATCATTCTTTATGGCAACGTGGTTACGCATATGTATTTAGGACTGAATTCCGTGTTGCGTTCCTCCGGTTTCCCAAAAATGGCGATGTACGCCACGTTAGCCTCCGTGGTGATTAACTGCGCGCTGAATCCGCTTTTCATCTTTGTGTTCAAGTGGGGAATCCAAGGTTCGGCATGGGCGACCGTGATCTCGCAGGTGATCTCGCTCACCGGGCAGTTGATCCATTTCTCCAAGCCCGCTCAACTGCTTCATTTTCAAAGAGGGATTTATCGACTGCGCTCGGGGCTCGTGAAAGAGATCTTGGCGATCGGTATGTCTCCTTTCCTGATGAATCTTTGTTCTTGCCTGATCGTGATCCTGATTAACCGCGGGCTAAAGGAGCATGGGGGCGACTTCGCGATCGGCGCTTATGGTATCGTGAACCGGGTAGCCTTCCTGTTCGTGATGATCATCATGGGATTCAACCAGGGAATGCAGCCGATCGCGGGGTATAACTTCGGGGCTCGCCTCTATGAGCGGGTGACGGGCGTGACACGCCTGACCATGCGTTTGGCGGTGGGTGTAGCTACGTTAGGGTTCTTGATGTGCCAGTTTGCTCCGTCGTGGATCGTCCGTATGTTCACGAGCGACGTGGAACTGATCGATACGGCAGTATATGGCTTGAGGATCGTCTTCGCCGTATTCCCGGTTGTCGGGTTCCAGATGGTGGCGACCAACTTCTTCTTGTCGATCGGGATGTCAAAGAAGGCGATATTCCTCTCCTTGACGCGGCAGATGCTCTTCCTTGTTCCTTGCCTGATCTTCCTGCCTCCGCTCTTTGGTGCGTTAGGAGTTTGGGTCAGCATCCCGATAGCCGATTTGGTGGCGGCGATCGTTACGGCGTTCGTGCTCGTGAACCAGTTCCGGCAGTTTAAGAAGACTTGAGAAAAGATGGCGTTGATTCCCGGAAAGGGTGCCCTCGCTTTTAGAAAAGGATGACGCTGATTTTCCGGGGAGATGCCTGCCCTTTTCTCGTGCGCCCGCTCTTCCGGCTCTTCCGCCGTGCGTTGGGATAAGGTACATTCCTTGGCATATCCCTATTGTCTCGCTTTTTTGTCTTATCTTTACGCCTCGAATCGTAAAAGGAATGAATGCTTATGCTGGAGAAGGATAAGGAGATGGGGCGGCAGGTGATCTTCCCCGCCGAATGGCATCCGCAAAGCGCCATACAACTTACGTGGCCGCATGAAGGAACAGACTGGGCGCCTATCTTGGACGAGGTGATCCCTTGCTTCGTGGCGATCGCCAAGGAGGTGATCAAGCGGGAGAAGTTGCTGATTGTCTGCCCGGACGAGGCGGCCGTACGGAAACAATTAGGCGAGGTGGACTACGGGCGGATCATTTTCCGGGAGATGGAGACAAACGATACGTGGGCGAGGGATCATGGAGGGATCTCCGTGTTCGACGACGAGGTGCCCATGTTGTACGATTTTGTCTTCAACGGATGGGGGATGAAGTTCGCCGCCGATAAGGACAACCTGATCACGCGTAATCTGGCCCGGATGGGTACTTTCTCGGAAGAGGTCGTTCCGGTGAATATGCAACCCTTCGTGTTGGAGGGTGGCAGTATCGAGTCGGACGGGAAAGGTACGCTGATGACCACGGTGGAGTGCCTGGCTTCCGTCAACCGCAACGAGTACCTGCGGCAGGAGGAGCTGGAGCGTTATCTGAAAGACGTGTTTGGCTTGGAGCGTATCTTGTGGATCTCTAACGGCTATTTGGCAGGGGATGACACGGATAGTCATGTGGATACGCTTGCCCGTTTCTGCGCGGAGGACGCTATCGCCTATGTCGTTTGCGAGGACGAGGCGGACGAGCATTACGAGGAGTTACGGGCGATGGAAGAGGAGATCCGGTCGTTTACCCAAGCGGACGGCAAGCCCTATCGCTTGTTCCCCCTGCCAATGGCGGATAAGGTGGAATGGGAGGGAGAACGCCTGCCTGCCACCTATGCGAACTTCTTGATTATGAACGATGCGGTATTGGTGCCTTTTTATAATTCACCGAAAGACGCGGTCGCCAAGGCGGTTCTGCAAGAGGCGTTTCCCGGACGTGAGATCGTGGGGATCAACTGTCTGCCGCTTATCAAGCAGCATGGTTCCCTGCATTGCGTAACGATGCAATATCCCGAAGGTTATATTAAATGAGGAAAGTAACGATGAAGGTAGGTTTAATACAGCAAAGCAATACCGCCGACCGGGCGGCTAATGTGGAGAAACTGAAAGGTAATATACGGAAAGCCGCCGCGGAAGGGGCTGAATTGGTCGTCTTGCAAGAGCTGCACAACGGCCTCTATTTCTGCCAGACCGAGGATCCTTCCCTGTTTGACCAGGCGGAACCGATCCCGGGCCCCTCCACCGATACGTTCGGGGCCTTGGCGAAGGAGTTGGGGATTGTCTTGGTTCTCTCCCTTTTCGAGCGTCGCGCTCCCGGATTGTATCACAATACGGCGGTTGTCTTGGAGAGGGACGGATCAATCGCTGGGAAGTATCGGAAGATGCATATCCCGGATGATCCCGCCTATTACGAGAAATTCTATTTCACGCCGGGAGACTTAGGTTTTGAGCCGATCGAGACATCCGTAGGATGGTTGGGCGTTCTGGTCTGTTGGGATCAATGGTATCCCGAGGCAGCCCGCCTGATGGCGATGCGAGGCGCTGAGGTCTTGATCTATCCGACGGCGATAGGCTGGGAGAGCAGTGACACGGAAGCGGAGAAAAAACGTCAGTTGGATGCTTGGATGACCGTACAACGGGGTCATGCGGTGGCTAATGGGTTGCCGGTTATCACCGTGAACCGTACCGGGCATGAACCGGATCCATCCGGACAGACCCGGGGTATCCAATTTTGGGGCAATAGCTTTGTCGCTGGCCCGCAAGGGGAGTTGCTGACCGTGTTGCCGGATAATGAGGAAACGGTACGTGTCGTGGAGATCGACAAGGTGCGGTGTGAAAATGTGCGTCGCTGGTGGCCGTTCTTCCGTGACCGGCGTATCGACGCTTTTGGAGGACTGACAGAACGTTTTCTGCGATAATGATTGAGATTCAACGGGAAGAGGCCGTCCGTCGCATGAATGAATTGGGAAGAGCGGGGCGGCCTTTCCTCTTTATGATAGACTACAAGCAGGAGCATATTTATGTGGAAACGCCGGAACGGATCTCTCCTCGCGAATTACTGTTCGACTTAAACGGCTTTACGAATCTTCAAGACGGAGAAGATGAACGGAGCGCCTCTTCCGGAACGTTGGGTTATATAGAATGGCTTCCTGCCTATCCTTCGTTCCGGGAATATGCGGATTCTTTCCAGACCGTGGAGAGGCATATCCATGCGGGCAACTCGTATTTGGTGAATCTTACCTGCGCTACTCCGGTAAGGACGAGCCTCACTTTAGAGGATGTTTTCTACCGTTCCAAGGCTATGTACCGACTTTGGATGCGAGACCGCTTCGTGGTTTTCTCGCCGGAGATCTTCGTGCGTATAGGGGATGGGCATATATCCTCTTATCCCATGAAGGGGACGATAGACGCTTCTGTGGCCAATGCCCGCAACCGTATCCTGCATGATCCGAAGGAGGCTGCCGAGCACGCCACGATCGTTGATCTGATCCGGAACGACTTGAGCATGGTCGCGGAGGAGGTATGCGTGCCTCGCTATCGTTATATAGATGAGATCCGGACCCATAGGGGATGCTTGCTGCAAGTAAGCTCCGAGATCCGGGGACGTTTGCCGGAGGGTTGGGAGGATCGGGTAGGGACGATCCTTTTTTCGCTGCTACCGGCTGGCTCCATCACGGGAGCCCCTAAAAAGAAGACCGTGGAGATTATCGCGGAAGCGGAGCGATACGAGCGCGGTTTCTATACGGGCGTGATGGGATATTTCGACGGCAAAAGGTTGGATAGCGCCGTCATGATCCGTTTCATAGAACAGGAATCCCCCGGCTCGTACCTGTTTAAGAGTGGAGGTGGGATTACTTCCCGGAGTGATTTGAACGCGGAGTATGAAGAGATGAGACAGAAAGTATATGTGCCGGTTTATTGATAGGAATCACGGGATCACCTTTGTGGAGACAATCCGCATAGAGAATGGGCGGATAAGTAATCTTTTTTATCATAACGCCCGGCTGAACCGGACGCGTGCGGCTTGGTTCGCTTCCAAGGAGCGGCTGGACTTAGCGAGCTATATCCAGCCCGCGCCCTATCTGTCGCGTACGAAGTGCCGGGTGGTGTATGCGGATAGGATCTTGGGTGTGGAGTATAGTCCTTATCACCTTCGCCCGGTAGGTTCTTTTACCTTGGTGACGGATGATAAGATCGACTATTCGTACAAGAAGGTGGATCGAAGTCGGTTGAACGAGCTTTTCTCTCAAAGGGGAGATCGGGATGAGATCCTGATCGTGCGAGAGGGGTTGCTGACCGATACCTCCATCTGTAATGTCGCCTTATGGGATGGTAAGGAGTGGATCACCCCGGCCCGTCCCTTATTGCCGGGTACGATGCGGGCCGCCTTGTTAGAGCGAGGCGTGATACGTGCCGCGGATATTCCGGTGGATGAGCTGGGTAAGTGTCAAAAGATCCGGATGTTCAACGCGTTGATCGACTTCGGGGAGGTAGAGATTGAGCTATAAGTGCCAGTCCCAGCAGTTGGAAGTCACGTTTCCACGGCTTGGGAGGGAGAATACCAAGGCATGAAACTCGGACTACCAAGGTCCGGGAATCTCGGTTCTCTCGACAAGACATGAAAAAGGGTACGCCTAAAATCCAGACGTACCCTTTTCTTTTCTTAAAGATCTCCTTCCCAAACGAAGCAATCCCGGAAGATCGCTTTCTCTTTCAGTCCGGGTGGTTGCTCAAACAGACCGAATACCGAGGAGCCGGAGCCGGACATGGAGGCATAAACCGCCCCCTCCCTGTACAAGGTCTCCTTGATCTCCCGGATAATCGGGAACCGGGGGAATACGCTTGGCTCGAAATCGTTTTTCATAAGCTCCTTCCATTGGGAAAGAGGGTATCGGACAATCTCTTTCAAGGATACCTCCGGATGGGCAGGTGTTACCAATGAATAGGCCTCGGCGGTGGATACGGCCACGTCAGGCTTCACCAAGCAGAGATAATAGCCTTTCAAGGAGAGCTCCACCGGCTCGAATAGATTGCCGGTACCGGTGGCGAACACCGGCGTATTATGGATGAAGAAAGGGCAATCCGCCCCGATCGTCGAGGCGATGGACGCTAACTCATCCATCGGGATACCCAAGCCGCAGAAATCGTTGAGCAGCCTTAGCATGAAAGCCGCATCCGCGGAACCTCCTCCTAATCCGGCGCCAAAAGGGATCGCCTTCAGCAAGTGTATCTCCAAAGGAGGAATCTCATATCGCATCTTTAGGGCGTTCAGTGCCTTGATGACCAAGTTCTTTTCCTCCGGAGCGTCCACCGGGATACCGGTTTGCTCGAATCGGGGACGGTCTGAGCCCACGATCTCCAAGGCATCTTTCACGGGAATCGGGTAAAAGACCGTCTCGATATTATGGTATCCGTCCGGGCGCTTGCCCACGATGTTCAAGCCCAAATTGATCTTCGCGTTCGGGAAACAGATCATACGTTCTCTCTCCTTATTAAATGAGTCGTTGATAATCAGGGTTCAGCGATCGTCTCTTTCGCGATGATCTCCGCCTCCTCTTCTGCGTCTTTCTTGATGTTAGGCAACTCCAATCCGTATCCCTTGATACGATCCTCGCGCTTCAGCATAAGAGCGATGAAGAGGGCGAGCACACCTAAGCAAGTAAATGTCGCCATCGGTATCGTGTAGTCGTAAGAGGGCTTGCCAGCTCCGTTATCGATCTTGCAATAGGTATCCAAGATCCATCCGATCAACAGGGGAACCATACTTAACCCGATGTTCTGAACCCAGAAGATCAAGGCGTAGGCGGTACCCAACTGTTTTTCCGGAATGATCTTGGGGACTGAGGGCCACATGGCGGAGGGCACCAAGGAGAAGGCGATTCCCAAGACGATCATGATGATCGTGGCGAACCACCATTGGTTCAGGATCGGCAGCGTGAACAAGAGATGCACGCCAATCAGCATGAACGCTCCGTAGATCATGATCGTAGCCCCCTTACCTTTCCGGTCGTACAGGTTGCCGAAGAAGGGCGTCAGCAAGATTGTCCCGAACGGCAAGATCGCGGGGATGTTACCGGCAAGGCTCGGATCCACGTTGTACTTGTTGACCATCAGGTCCGTGGCATACTTCAAGAAGGGGAATACCGCCGAATAGAACAGCACGCAAAGCAGGGCGATCAGCCAGAAGCCCTTGTTTGTTACGATCAGCATGATGTCCTTTACCCGGAAAGGCTCCTCTGCCTCCTCCTGTTCCTGTGTCTCCATCGAGGCATCTAATTTGCGATCCATCACGCAGAATACCAAGAAGGCGATCAATCCGATACAAAGCATACAGAGGCAAAGCAAGATCGGGGCGGAGATGCTGCCGAAAAACTTGGCCGCAGGTACCGTGACCGACAGCGCCAATGCCGTCCCTAAACGGGCGGTTGCCATCTCTAATCCCATAGCTAAAGCCATTTCCTTGCCCTTGAACCACCGGACGATGATCTTGGAAACCGTGATGCCGGCTGTCTCCACGCCAACGCCGAAGAGGGCATAACCAAGAGCAGCCACCATTACCTGGGCTTTCCAGCCGAAGATCTCGCCTTCGATCGAGAAAAAGTCAGAAATCGCGTAATATTTGATCGAGCAGCCGATAATCATCAGGATACAAGAGGCTACGCCCGTGAAGCGAACTCCCATCTTGTCGAGGATAATTCCGCCGATAATCAGCATAAACAAGAATACGTTGAACCAGCCGTATGCGCTGGTAAAGAAGCCGTATTCGGTACTATTCCAGAGGAGTTGCTCTTCCAGCATCGGTTTCAGCGGAGCCATCACGTCCGTCAGGAAGTATCCGCAAAGCATCGTGAAGGCCGCCAAAGCGAGTACACTCCAGCGTGCGACTTTTGAGTCGCTTAGTTTCTGTTGAATTTTTGTAGTCATGATATTTGTTTTATAGGATTATGCGAATTATTGTCGATGAACATAGGCAGTGCGTCTGCCACGATAAAAGTACTTCCTCCAATGAAAATCAGGTCGTTATCGTGAGCGAGGCTAAGTGCCTTCTTGATCGCCTCACATACCGTGGGGCAGCAGATACCCGATAGCCCCTTGGCTTGTGCGTGAGCGGCGAAGTCGTTTGCCGGCATCGCCCGTTGTACCGAAGCCTGGGTGAAAAGGTAGGAGGCATCCTTTGGCATAAGAGCCAGTACTCCGTCTATATCTTTGTCGTTCACCATGCCGACGATCATGTAAATCTGCCCGTAACGTTCGCGGGCCATCCGCAGATGGCGTGAGATGTGTTCCCAACCTCCCACGTTATGTCCCGTATCGCAGATCACATCCGGTTTGGAGGCGAGCTTCTGCCAACGTCCCATCAGCCCGGTCAGTTCCGTTACTTGGGCGAAACCCTCGCGGACAGCCTCGGGCAAGACGCGTACTCCGGCATGATCCCGCAACAGATGGACGGCAGACAGCACGGTCCGGGCATTGCGCTCCTGCACCTCGCCACCCAATTCCCCGGTGATCTCGCCATATTCGGCCGTATGGAACAGCCATTTTCCCTCGTTGGTCAAGACGTTCTCCTCCTTTAGCATTCCCATACGCGGGGCATAGAAGAAGGGAGCGTTCACCTCGTCCGCCCGTTTCCGGAACACCTCATAGACGCTTTCCTTCTCAGCCTCGCCTAATAACGCCGGGACACCCGGCTTGAAGATACCCGCCTTTTCCGCGGCAATCTTCTCGACCGTATCGCCTAAGAACTGCGTGTGATCCAAACTGATGTTCGTGACGACACTCAGCACCGGCGTGACGATGTTCGTACTGTCCAACCGTCCGCCCAAACCGACCTCGATTACGGCGAAATCCACCTTCTGGTCGTGGAAATAGGCAAACGCCATGCTGGAGGTAAGCTCGAAGAAAGAGGGGTGAAGCGGCTCGAATACAGAGCGATACCGCTCAACAAAATTGATAACGTACGACCGGGGGATCATTTCTCCGTTCACCCGGATCCGTTCCCTGAAATCTATCAGATGGGGAGAGGTGTAAAGACCTACCTTATACCCGGATCGTTGAAGGATGGCAGCCAGCAGATGGCTGACAGATCCTTTCCCGTTCGTCCCGCCCACGTGGACGATCTTGTACGCCCTATGCGGATTCCCTAAGTGATCGTCCAAGGCGATGCTCGTGCCTAAGCCTGGCTTATAGGCGGATGCGCCGCTATGCTGGAAGACCGGGATGCTGGTATATAGATAGTGTAGCGTTTCTTCGTATGTCATTTTTGATGCATTAACGCGACAAATGTAGTTAAATTTATTTATTTCTCGCGTCTTTCATCACGCTCAAACCGACCATCTCAAATAATCCTCGAAGGTCTTCCCTTGAAGATCGGGGATCACCTCATATACCTTGTCCCGCAGGGATTCCGCCGGGTTGCTCGTGCTTAGCCCGATCACCCGCATACCGGCATCGGTGCCCGCCTGTATGCCATTGAAAGAGTCCTCGAATACGAGACAATCGGCGGGATCCACGTTTAAGTCTTTCGCCGCCAATAAATAACACATCGGATCCGGTTTTCCCCGGGTGATCCGGTCGGCGGTCACGATGGTATCAAACTGCTTCTCGATGGGCAACTGGCTGAACACCCGTTCCATCTTGGAGGCGGTAGAGCTGGTCACCAACCCGGTCCGTACGCCATGTTCCTTGAGCATCCGCAGGAATTCGAGCGAGCCCGGCATAGGCGGGAAGGGCATCGTCTCCTCGTAGGCGTTAGACTCCCGGATCACCTGCTGGCGAAACTCCTCGGAATAGCCTGAGAAATATTTTTTCATGATGTAGGGGAGGGTCGTGCCTTTGATAAGCCTCGCGAAATTGTCGATGCCCAAGCCATAACGCTTGGAGGCCTCGTTCCAGAACAGGTCGTAAATAGGTTCCGTGTTTAATAATACGCCGTCGAGGTCGAACAGCGCGATCTTCGGTTGCTGCATGAAAGTTCGGTTTATCTGTTTACGCCCGCGAAATTACATCGTAAAAGGATTCAAACCAACCTTTGAGGCGCTTCCCCGTAAGTTTTCCGGCGTTTTGATAAACCATCCCCCTGTTTTTGCCAAGATTTGAGGAGGCTTTCGCTAAAAGTTGGGGGAGGGAACGGGACTTTTCCTGGATAAGCTATGGATTACCCGATAAAACACCCTATCTTTGTACACCTGTCAAACTATACATTTGATAGGTCATAAAACATGAAAGACTAATGTTAACCAAACTATAATTATGGTCAAAACGAATTTACGACAAGCCAAAGCCTCCCACAAGGATGAGTCTGATATGCTTCAAGGCGCGGTTACTCTATTCGAACAGGTACGGCAAAAAATCATTCTGGTTAGAGATTGTCAAGTGATGCTGGATGCTGATGTAGCCGAACTCTATGGTGTGAAAACAAAAGAAATTAATCAAGCCGTGCGTAACAATCCGGAAAAGTTTCCTAATGGGTATGTATTTGAGGTTGATAATCAAGAATTTGTTAATTTGCGGTCAAAATTTTTGACCGCAAATGTGTCGTCCAAGTCTCGTGTGCTGCCTAAAGCCTTTACCGAAAAGGGGCTGTATATGCTTGCCACCATCTTAAAAAGCCCACAGGCCACACAAGCCACTATTGCCATCATAGAGGCTTTTGCCACGGTGCGCCAGCTCAAACAGGAGCTTCGTGCTTTGCATGGGGAAACGGACCGAGAGCAGCAGCAATTGAAGATGCGGCACTTTGGAGAGATGCTTTCCAGCGTTGTCATGCCTGATTTGGAGACATCGGAGACGGAATCGAGTTTGGAGATCAATTTTCTGGTAGGCAAAATCAAGCATACGGTAAAGCGGGTGAAAAAGAGAGATGACGCGGACCGTACGGAAGTGGAATAAGCATAAATTGAAATACGGAAAGCTACATATAGAATCGCAGCCGAAAGGCTATCTGACCGGGTGAGTTTTTTGGGTGGGGCGGAATTGTTTTTTTCAAATGCCCTTGCGCGTTTTCGCGAATTGCCTATTTTCGCGATATGAAAATCTAAACAAAAATCGAAGGATCGCTGCGTATCTTCGTGTCTGTTTGGGCGGATGGATTCGTAAACGATCTGATGGATATTTAACGCATTATGAATCAGCGTTTTACCTCCCCCCCCGTGATAGTGGGAATCGCTTTGGCGATCAGTTGTTTAGCCTGTGTTTTTTCGTGTGAGGATGAGACGGAGCGTCTGCTTCGTTCCGACCGGATCCGGTTCGAGCCGGATATGTGGCAAACCTCTTCGGCCTTGACCAAGGGCGATGCCGCGGCAGAACCGGATACGCCCGACAATACCGTGACGGAGCTACAAATGGATGGTCCGGGCAGCCTCTATCTCCATACATTATATAATGACAGTATCGCTTTGCCCGGATCGGAGATGCCGGAACCGGACAGCCTGCCGTTGACGAAGGCCGCTCCGGTCCGTGCGATGTACGATAATTTCAGCGTATCGGCTTGTAAATACGCAGGCTCGTGGGACGGGCTTCAGTCGCCCGACTTCATGTACGATGTATCGGTGAGCCAATCGGGTACGCCCTCGGGCGACTATTATTGGCCGGGTTCGTCTTATAAGCTGCGTTTCTTCGCCTACGCCCCGAAGGAGACGGCTTACCGCCTCTCGGCACAGGCGGAGGGGATTCCTACGCTGCACTGCACGGTGCCTCAGGAGGTGGAGAAGCAAAAAGACCTCTTGGTGGCGGCTTCGGAGGAGATAGCGGGCAATGCGAATACGGCGGTGAGCCTGCGTTTTCACCATGCGCTTACTGCCGTGAGGTTTGTCTGCGGCGATGACGTGCAGGCGGGGACAATCAAGCGGATTACGCTGAAGAATGTCTATTCCCGCGGGGACTACGATTTGAACTTGGGGCGCTGGAGCGGCTGGGAAGCGAAGACTTCTTTCTCGCAGACCTTGAACAAGGCGACCGTGGGCGGCAAGCCGGTCACCACGGAGGCGCAGACCTTTATGATGCTGCCGCAGACGCTTCCGGACGATGCGGAGATCGAGGTGTTGTTCAACGACGGCACGACGGATCATACGCTGAAAGCCGCGATAGGTGGAAGCGGCAAAGCGTGGCCGAAAGGCAAAACGGTGACCTATAAGATCTCGTCTGCCTCTATCAGTTGGGAGTATGTGTTTAAGGTGACTGATCCCGGGACGTTCTCTTATGCGGGTGGGACGAATACGTATAGCGTGGTGAGCTACCGGAAGAGTAATACGGGCAGGATCGAGCCGGTGGCGTGGAAGGCGCAATTCTCTGAGGATGGCACGACTTGGAGCGACCAGCGACCTGATTGGCTGACGGAGTTTACGGCTTCCGGCATGGGCGGAGATACCGCTACGACCTATAAGGCTACGGCAAAAGCGCAGATAGGGATTACCGATAACCCGCGGACCAAGATCTTGCGGGAGCAACGCCCGGTCAAAGGGACAGAGGCGGCTCCCTATAATTTGTCTAACAAGACCGGTGCCTCGACGGTGGAGAATACCGCCAACTGCTACGTGGTGGACGCCCCGGGCTGGTATTCCTTCCCGTTGGTTTATGGTAACGCCATTAAGAATGGGCAAACCAATGAGCCTGCCTATACCTCGACGGCTTCGGGAAGTAATATCTTGAGTCCGTTCATTAATCATTTAGGGAATGGTATCACAGATCCTTATATCGAGAATAACTCGGGCTGTGTACCAGTTAAGGCGGAGTTAGTTTGGCAGGATGAACCGGAATTGGTGACCCATATCAAGTATGATCCTACCGACGGGAGAATCCATTTTGAAGTGGATAAGGGGAGCATTTGTCAGGGAAATGCCGTAATCGCGATTAAAGACGCAGGCGATACCGTCCTCTGGAGCTGGCATATCTGGGTGACGGATGAGGATATTGAGAAGACGATTGAGGTGACGAACCATCAAAATGTGAAATACGATTTTATGCCGGTACTCTTAGGATGGTGCGACGGTAATAGGATTAATTATGATAGACGTGATTGTAGAGTCCGCTTTGTTATGGATAAACAGAAAGTTGATGCGACTATTATTCAATATGCTTTTGATGAGACAGTCTCTTTTAATCATCCATTTTATCAATGGGGGAGGAAGGATCCGTTTCTCCCAGCCGATGGTTATAGGCATAATAAGACTTGGTATAACAAGGATGGTATCCCTTCTTCTTCGAGCCCAAAGAGAGAATCCTTTTCCGGAGGGATAGAGTGTATAAAAAATAGTATTCTTAAGCCTGATGTGATGAAGGGAATAGCTTTGATTCCTTTCTTGAATCTGTGGAGTGCCAATAATAATAAGGCAACCGCTAATGATGATCCGGTTATTAAAACGATTTACGATCCTTGTCCGGTGGGATTCTCTCTTCCGGCAGCTAATGCCTATACCGGATTTACTAAAACAGGAGGTGACGCAAGATTCTATCCCAGGGATATTTCTCAAATTAATGGTATTCGAACATCGGTCAGGGTTTATCATGGTAGAAACTATATGGAGGGGTGGGATTTCTATACTGGTAAGGATGATACCCGGATATTCTTCCCTTATTTGGGGGCTCGCTCTCATTGGAGTAGTGAGTTATATCCTATTAGTTCTTATAATCATGCATATTTTTGGTTAGCGATCCCGAATAGATATAATAATGCAGTTGGAGCTTGTTTGACAATCTTTGACAATGGTCCTTCTGGTTTTGTAGCTCCTTTTGGCTTTGAATCCGCAGAATCGGGATGCATGATCCGCCCTGTTCGAGAAAAGCAATAGGCCGCTTATGAGCTACGAGAAACATAGGAGGGCGATTTTCCTTAAAATCGCCCTCTTATCTTATGGCTAAAATGGAAGAAAGGTTTATCTTTGTGGGGCTGACACATCAAATGTGTCATAAAACGTAACGGATTACTTACATTTAATAATAATAAAAACATGAAGACACTACTTACTTGCACCGCGATGAGCGCGTTCCTTTTATGCGCTTGCGGTGGGAAGAACACACAACAAGCAGAGAACGCTGAGACAACAACCGTGGTAGAGGCTGCCGCTCCCGCGGTCAATCAACTGACAGAGCAAGAGAAGGCTGACGGATGGACGCTGCTTTTTGACGGGCAGACCACGAACGGCTGGCGCGGGGCGCACAAGGACGCTTTCCCCGATCATGGCTGGATCGTGAAAGATGGCGAGTTGATCGTGCTGGCGTCTGACGGAGGCGAATCGACGAACGGAGGGGATATTGTATCGGACAAGGAATACTCGGCTTTCGAGCTTAGCGTGGATTTCAAGATCACCGAGGGAGCGAACAGCGGCATCAAATATTTCGTGACTGAGCAGGAGAAGCAGAAAGGCTCCGCTTACGGTTTGGAGTTCCAGATCCTTGATGATGAGCGCCATCCCGACGCGAAACTTTATACCACCTTCCCGGGCAGCCGTACGCTGGCCAGCCTGTACGACCTGAAGAAGAGCGAGAACGTACATTTCAATGGTATCGGAGAGTGGAACACGGCGGTGGTGAAGGTATTCCCGAACAATCATGTGGAGCACTGGCTCAATGGCGTGAAGGTGCTGGAGTATGAGCGTTGCAGCCCGGAGTTCCGCGATTGGGTGAAGCAAAGCAAATACGCGGATCCATCCTATAACGAGAGCGGCGCGTTCGGTGAGGCTCCGAAGGGACATATCCTCTTGCAGGATCATGGCAATGAGGTAGCGTTCCGGAATATCAAGATCAAGGAATTGAAATAACAAGAGTCGGAAAATAACAACTCTACTTTTTTTAGAAAGCTAACTTAAAGATACCATGATTTGGAACGAGACGATTGAATGTATGGATCGTGAGGAGATGCATAAATTGCAGAGCCTCCGATTGAAAAGAGTGGTGGAGCACGCGTATCATAATTCTCCTTTTTACCGGAAGAAGATGCAGGAGATGGGACTCGTGCCCGAGGATATACAATCAATAGAGGATATAACGAAACTACCGTTCACGGTAAAACAGGATTTGCGGGACAATTATCCTTTTGGCTTGATGGCGGTGCCCATGTCCGAGATCGTGCGTCTGCACGCCTCGTCGGGGACGACCGGCAAGCCGATCGTGGTGGGGTACACCCGGAAGGACTTAGGAATCTGGGCGGAGGTCGTTGCCCGTTGCCTTACCGCCTATGGGTTGACCAAGAACGACTCGGTGCAGGTGTCGTATGGCTATGGGATGTTTACTGGAGGACTGGGCGCCCATTGCGGCGTGGAGAACATCGGGGGTACGGTGATTCCCATGAGTAGCGGAAACACCCAGAAACAGATCCAGCTGATGCACGACTTCGGGGCTAAGGGATTGGCTTGTACTCCCTCGTATGCCCTCTATTTAGCTGAGACGATCCACCAGTCTGGGATCCCGCTTGAGGAGTTCCAACTGCGTGTCGGGGCGTTTGGCGCCGAGCCGTGGACGGAGAATATGCGGAAGGAATTAGAGTCGAAGCTGCATATCAAGGCTTATGATATTTATGGCTTGACGGAGATCTGTGGCCCCGGTGTGGGTGGGGAGTGTGAATGCCAGAACGGTACCCACCTTTGGGAGGACCATTTCTTCCCCGAGATCGTGGATCCGAAGACACTGAAGCCGCTACCCCCCGGCGAGGTAGGTGAGCTTGTGTTCACCACGCTCACGAAGGAGGGTATGCCCATGCTGCGTTATCGTACGCGCGACCTTACCTCGCTGAATTACGAGAAATGTGCCTGTGGACGTACGGCGGTGCGTATGGGACGTATCTTGGGCCGTAGCGACGATATGCTGATTATTCGCGGCGTGAATGTTTTCCCGTCTCAGGTAGAATCCGTAATTTTGGAGTTGCCGGAGTTCGAGGCGCATTACCTGATCGTCGTGGATCGTGTGAACAATACGGATACGTTCCAGATACAAGTGGAGGTGCGTCAGGAGTATTACTCGGACGAGATGAACAAGATGATCGCCTTGAAGAAGAAGATCACCAACCGTATGCAAAGCGTGATCGGACTTCAGCCGGACATCAAGATCGTGGAGCCGCGCAGCATCGAGCGTAGCATGGGAAAAGCGAAACACGTGATCGATAAACGTAAGTTGGTTTAACCTTTAAAAGAGAATACGATGTTAATAAAGCAATTGTCTATCTTCTTGGAGAATAAGAAAGGACGTTTTACGGAAGTCGCCAAGATCTTGGGAGAGGCGGGAGTCAATATGTCCGCTTTTACCGTGTCTGAGAACTCTGATTTCGGCATCCTGCGGTTGATTGTCTCCGATACCGAGAAGGCGATCGCCGTATTGCGCGAGAAACTGTATGCCGTTAGCGTGACGGACGTGGTTTGCTTGCATTGCCCGAACCAGCCCGGGGCGTTGGCGAAGGCGATGGATATCATCACCGAGGCGGGTATCTTCGTCGAGTATATGTATGCGTTCTCACAAGGGGAGGCCGCGAACGTGATTATCCGTCCGGATAACATTGAGAAATGCGCGGAAGTGCTGAAGGCGAATAAGCTGGAGCTGATCGCGGCGAGCGATCTGTATAAGTTGTAAATATTAACGTTTGGTGCTTCTTTTATTCGCTTAAAAACGTTATTTTTGCACGCTAAAAGTATGTGGATGAAAAAGATTGTATTTTTATTGTTGATGATGACCATACTGTTATCTTCCTGTGGGGAGTATAACAAGATACTGAAGAGCACGGACTATGAACTGAAGTATTCCTATGCGAAGAAGTACTTCAACGCAAAGCAATACTCGAAGTCCGCTACCTTGCTGGATGAATTGGTTACAATCTTTAAGGGAACGGCTTATGCGGAGGAATCTTTATATCTGTTAGCGCAAAGCTATTACGGACAAAAAGATTATCAAACAGCCTCACAATACTTCGAGACCTATTATACGACCTACCCGAAAGGGGAGTTTACGGAGTTGTCCCGGTTCTATTCCGGTTATGGTTTGTATCTGGATTCACCGGATCCCCGGCTGGACCAGTCGCAAACCTATAAGGCTATCGAGCAGCTTCAGCTTTATTTGGAGTATTATCCCCAAAGCGAGCGGGCCGGAGAAGCCCAAGAGATTCTGTTTGATTTGCAGGAGAAGTTGGCATATAAGGAGTTGATGGCAACTCGTCTGTATTTTAATTTGGGGACCTATATGGGTAACAATTACCAATCTTGCGTGATCACAGCGCAAAATGCGTTGAAAAATTATCCATATACCAAGTATAGGGAGGAGTTCATGTTCCTGACTATACGGGCGAAATATGAGTTGGCTCTCGTCTCTGTTGAGGAAAAATTGCAAGGACGTTATCGGGAGGTGGTCGATGAGTATTATAACTATATGAATGAGTATCCCGAAGGTAAATACGTAAAGGACGTAACGAAGTTCTTTGAGTATGCCAACAAACGCATTACTGATGCATATTAAAAAGCGAATTTAATCAATAAAACGAAAAATGGATTACAGAAAATCAAACGCTCCTACCAATACGGTAACCCGCGACATGATGAAGCTATGTGAAGAGACGGGTAACGTGTATGAGACTGTCGCTATTATCGCTAAGCGGGCAAACCAAATTAGTGTGGAGATGAAGCAAGACTTGGAGAAGAAACTTCAAGAATTCGCCTCTTACAATGACAATTTGGAGGAAGTCTTTGAGAATCGCGAGCAGATCGAGATCTCACGTTATTATGAGAAACTTCCAAAGCCCACGTTAATCGCGGCTCAAGAGTTCGAGGAAGGCAAGGTTTATTATAAGAATCCCGCCAAAGAGAAGAACAATCTCTAAGAAAATATTTTTCGGATAAGAGAAAGGCTGACCATCTTATGAGTCGGCCTTTCCATTTAAATCACAAGATTAATTACCATGTTACAAAGAATACAGACGATTTATTTGTTGCTTATAGTCGTGCTTACGGTAGCCATGCTGTTCTTGCCGTTGGCGGTATTGCAACAGGGTGACGCACTTTTCTCATTCGATGCATCAGGGGTCAGCACGATGGCTCCGGCAGATGCGGAGTTGTTATATCCATCGTGGGGATTGTTTGTCCTAACGGCGATTATCGCTTTGGTAGCCTTTGTTACCATCTTTTTGTATAAAAAGCGCATATTGCAAATCCGGCTTTGTATTTTCAATGCCTTGTTGATGGTTGGTTTCTACGCTTTTTTTGCCTATTTGATTTATTCTTTGAAAGAAGGTATGGATGGCATGAGCGTTAGTGTTAAGATAGCGCTTTCGTTTCCGCTGGTCAGCCTGATATTAGACTATCTCGCTATTCGGAATATTGGAGCAGACGAGGCATTGGTTCGCTCTCTGAATCGCCTGCGTTAATCATAATAGAGGTATCCCCTCTGGAAAAAGAGAGAGGATGTGCTATAACCATCAAGATAGCACATCCTCTTTTTTGTTTGTCTTTGCTTATTGTTCGCTGTTATGATAAATCCCTTTGTCTCACTTTGTAGTAATACTTTGTGACGGGGGCAATTAGAGTGGATATTCCTCGAAAGCATACAAGGCGGTCGAGAGATAACGTTCGCCGGTGTCGGGGAGTAAGGCGACTATCGTTTTGCCTTCGTTTTCAGGCTGCCTTGCTAACTCGACCGCGGCATATACGGCTGCACCGGATGAGATGCCCACCAATAATCCCTCATGTTTCGCCAATTCCCGGCTGGTCCGGATCGCCTCGTCGCTCGGTACGGACATGACCTTATCCACGACTTTTGGGTTGAATATCTTAGGGACAAAACCAGCCCCTATGCCTTGGATCTTATGAGGACCGGGTTTCCCTCCGCCAAGTACGGGAGATTCCGCTGGTTCTACGGCCACGATTTGTATGGACGGGTCATGAGCTTTTAATCCGGCTCCTACACCACTTACCGTGCCTCCGGTACCTACTCCAGCCACGAATATGTCGATTTTCCCGTCCGTGTCGCGCCAGATCTCCTCGGCGGTTGTCCGTGTATGCATAGCCGGATTAGCGGGGTTCTCGAATTGCTGTAGAATAACCGCCCCCGGTGTTGCGTCGCGCAGCTCCTCGGCTTTCCTGATCGCCCCCTTCATGCCTTCCGCTCCCGGGGTGAGGACAAGCTGGGCACCCAGTGCCTTCAGCAAGTTTCGCCGCTCAGCGCTCATGGTATCAGGCATGGTAAGAATCAGTTTGTAACCTTTCACCGAGGAGACAAACGCCAATCCGATCCCTGTATTTCCGCTGGTAGGCTCGATGATCGTGGCACCGGGCTTCAATGATCCATCCGCCTCCGCCTGTTCGATCATAGCCAAGGCCACCCGATCTTTCACGCTTCCCGCGGGGTTAAAATATTCCAGCTTACCGATTACCCGGGCCCGTAAGTCGTGGCTCGCGTTAAACCTGCTGAATTCCATCAAGGGGGTATTGCCGACCAAATCGGTCAGTTGCTTCGCTATTTTTTTCATCTTCCTATTCTATTTATGATTGATAATTTGAGATATAAAAAAGGAAACCTCGCGATGGTTCATCCTTTTTCGTATCTTTCTCCCTATTTAAGATATTTTTGACTCTTCCGTCCCGCTTTTCGTTTGTCCGCTCTCGAACGTGTCGGTTATCAAGGTGAGTGCCCCGTCGCCTGTCACGTTACAAGCCGTCCCAAAGCTATCTTGCAAAGCGAATATCGTGAGCAGCAAGGCCGTACCGGCCTCGTCGAAACCCAGTACGGAGATAATCAACCCTAAAGAGGCCAATACCGTACCTCCCGGTACGCCGGGAGCTCCGATCGCAAAGAATCCGAGCAACAAGATGAAGACAGACATGGTAGTCAGGTCGGGCATCCCCCCGTAGAGTATTTGAGAGACGGTGAGCACGAAAAACACCTCCGTCAGGATGGAGCCGCAAAGATGGATATTCGCGAACAGGGGAATCGTGATGTCGATCACCTCCTCACGCAAGATCTTGCTTTTCTTCGCACAGGTAAGCGCCGTACCCAACGTGGCGGCAGACGACATCGTGCCTAAAGCCGTCAGGTAGGCTGGCCCGTAATGGCGCAAGACCTCCCAACTGTTTTTCCGTGCGTAGACCGACGCGATCCCATAAAGCAGAGCCAGCCAAATATAATGGCAGGCGATCACGATCAAGAGGACGGAGAGGAAAACCGGCAGTTGTTTCGTGATCGCTCCCTCGTAGCTGAGCGCGCAGAAATTGGCGGCGATGAAGAAGGGGAGGACGGGCATGAGAACTCGCTCCACCAACTTGAGTATCATCTGCTGGAAGGCGTCTAACAGTCGTTCCATCTCCGAGGAGCGGATCCAGGCGGTGGAAAGTCCCAACATCACCGCCAGCACCAAGGCGGACATGACGCTCATCACCGGGGGAATCTCCAACTTGAACAACATCTCGGGGATCTCCCGTAAGCCTTCGGTAGCGGTCTCTATCCGCAGGTAAGGGATTAATTCATACCCCACGATGGCCCCAAATGAGGCTGCCCCGATCGAGGAGATATAGGCCAGCCCAAACGCGAAAAGCAGTACTTTGGAGGCGTTGTTCTTCAGATGGGCGATCGAGGGAGCCACAAATCCCAGGATGATTAGCGGAACCAGGAAAAAGATGATTTGCCCCGTGATCTGCTTGACGATTAAGACGATTTTCAAGAGAGGCTCGCTGATGACAAGACCGGCCGAGAGACCGATCGCCACGGCGAGCAGTAGCCGTACGATCGTATTGGATAATATCTTTTTCAACATAAGCGAATTGGTATTTGTTTCCGTTTACGCGAATATAAGATATTTCCTTTCGAGAAGTCTGGGAACGGACAATTTTGCTTACATTTGTTTGGCTTATCAAGCCAATAGTTGCTAAATTAAATATATCGTATGAAAAACAGGAAACGATTCTTACTGGTGGCAAGCTGTATTTGCGCCGCCACCACCTTGTTCGCCCAGACCGAGAAGGGTGATTGGGCACAGTTCGGGCGTTACGCCGAGGCGAATAAACGAGTGGAGATCCCCGCGAACGTGGTGTTTATGGGAAACTCCATTACCGATGGCTGGTGGCCGGCCGATTCCACCTTCTTTATCCAGCATAATTTCGTGGATCGCGGGATCAGCGGGCAGACTACCTCTGAGATGCTTGTCCGTTTCCGGCAGGATGTTATCAACTTGAAGCCGAAGGCGGTGGTGATCCTCGCCGGGATTAACGACATCGCTCACAACAATGGCGTGATCGCCTTGGAGAACGTGTTCGGCAACTTGGTGTCGATGGCTGAGCTGGCGAAAGTGAACGGCATAAAGACGATCTTTTGCTCCGTATTGCCCGCCTATGATTTCCCGTGGAGACCGGGGTTGGAACCGGCTGATAAGGTGATACGCCTCAATAAGATGATAAAGGAGTACGCGGACAAGAACGGGATTCCTTACGTGGACTACCATTCCGCGATGAAAGATGAGCGTAACGGGCTTCCTTCCAACCTTTCGAAGGATGGGGTTCACCCTACCTTGGAGGGGTATAAGATCATGGAAAAACTCGTTTTGCGGGTGATCTGGGAAAATGTACGGTAAGAAAACAGAAAAGCCCGGCGTATTTCTGTCAAAAAGTACGCCGGGCTTTTTTATCCCTTTGTCAAGGGGTGAAACTTATTCGACCTCGAAACCGTGCCGTACCGGGGTCATGATGAAGGTAAACTCATAATCCCCGTAAGGAACCTGGTATTCCGGGCGTGCGATCCTTCCCCAGCTATCCTCGCAACCAAGGCCCATCTGTACCTTGTCGAGGCAGAAGTTGGTCAGATCCGCCTCCTTAACCTCCTGGGAATGGCGTTGATCCTTGCGCTTGCCATCGTCGAGGGAGTGGATCGTATAATGCAGCGCGGATGCGGAGAATGGATCCGCCGCGATCACCTCGATACCGTCTCCAGCCGCGTCAAGCATCCGCCACCAGCGAATATCCGACTTGGTACCGTTCTCTTGCGGGCGGATATACGGATAGAATTGCTCATCCACGGTCTGGCGGTAAACGGCCAATTGGGCGTTCCCTTTACGGTCAATATAATTCTCCACCGGTCCGCGGCCATAATATTCGATATGCTCAAACGATTTAGGCATCGGCATCTGCATACCGAAGCGGAACATATTGGAAACCTTCGCGTTCTTGTCTGCCGTCATCTTCTGTGTCACCTTGATCGCTCCCGCGTTATTAATCACGTAGGTAAGGTCTAATTTCGCCGATACGGTCGGCATATCATAGGTAGCCTCCACGATCACCTGCTTGTTCTCCACTCGTTGGTTGAGCGATTTCAGCTTCATCTCCGGCCTCTTCCATACGGCATATTTAAGTTGCAGGTTCGCTCCGAAATCGTTGTCCGTCGGGGCTCTCCAGAAGTTCGGGGTCAGCGACTCTCCTTCCTTCAGCATATTTTGTCCGTTCACCTCATATTTAACCAAGAACCCGGTCTCGCGGCTGAACTCCATCCGGGAATTGTCCCCTTCCACGATCAAGTAGTGTGTATCGTTATCCTGTACCTCCGGGGTCTGTACCTCTACATTGCTTATCTCCACGTTCTTCAGATCCATCGAGGGAACCTTGTAAGGCACCAAGGTAAGCTGATCCTTCGCCACGGTATATCCAGCGGGTAGCAATCCCTCCCGGTTCTTCAACTTATAGGATACATTGAGCAGCCACTCCGTGCATTGGCAAGTCGCCCCGAGATCCAATAGGATAGAGGCTGTTTGTTGCGGCTCCACCTTCAGGTCGTTCACCAATCCGCTACGGATAACCTTACCACCTTTCAACACCTCCCATTCGAGGTAATAAGCCGAGAGGTCGCGGAAGAAATACTCATTACGCACCTTGATCTCGCCTTTGCCAAGATCCCCAGCGGTAGTCCAGATGTCCTGATAATAATAGCCCACCTCGTACATATGCGGGTTAGGTACCCGATCCGGGCTGATTAATCCATTGTCGCAGAAGTTAAAGTCGCTCGCGTCAAACTTGTTGAAGTCTCCGCCATAGCCATAGATCATCTCGCCATTTTTCCCCGTCCAGCGTACGGATTGATCCACGAAATCCCAGATAAAGCCACCCTGGTATTTCGGATACTTGCGAACCAAATCCATATACTCCTTGAAGCCGCCTTCCGAATTACCCATAGCGTGAGCGTATTCACATTGGATCAGCGGTTTCGTATAGGCGTCGTTCTCGCAATACTTGGCGCAGTCGTCGTAGCTGCGGTACATCGGGCAGAAAATGTCTGTCTTCCCATCCTTTCCGGCTTGCTCGTATTGTACGGCACGGCTGGGATCCTCATTCTTGACCCAGTCGTAAGCCGCCTCGAAGTTCGGGCCATATCCGGCCTCGTTCCCCAACGACCAGAAGATGATGCTCGGGTGGTTGAAGTTACGCTGCACGTTACGCTGGTTACGCTCCATGTGCGCTTTCTTGTAAGAGGGGTTCTTGGCGAGCGTCTGTTCGTCGTATCCCATTCCGTGCGACTCGATGTTCGCCTCGGCCACGACGTAAATCCCATATTTGTCGCAAAGGTCGTACCAGAAATTATCATCCGGATAGTGGCAGGTACGTACGGCGTTGATGTTGAACTTCTTCATGATCTGGATGTCCTGTATCATGCGTTCCTTGGAAACGACATAGCCGCCGTCCGGATCCATCTCATGCCTGTTGGCGCCTTTGAAGAGCACCGGTTGCCCATTGACAAGGATCTGGGAGTTCTTCAACTCGATCTTCCGGAAGCCCACCTTCACGGGAATGACCTCCACGACCTTATCGCCGCTCTTCAACGTGGCGCGCAACGTATAGAGGTAGGGGGTCTCCGCCGTCCATTTGTGGGGAGCTTCGATTTTCATCTCCGCGCTGACTTTCCCGGAAGCCTTCAAGGATTGGGTGGCCACCGCCTTGTTTTGCGCGTCAAGCAGTTCTAAGTCCACGGTGCCGCTACCCTTCATGGTCAGGTTTACCGCCAAGGATCCGTCCCGGTATTGGACATCCAGATCCGGGGTCACGCGGATGTCGGCGATATGGTTTCTCTGGTCGCGGGCATACAGGTAGCAATCCCGTCCGACACCGCTATAACGGAAGAAATCCTGATCTTCCAAGTAGGTACCGTCGCACCAGCGGAATACCTGGAAAGCGATCAGGTTCTTTTGTCCGGGCTTGAGGTAGGGAGTCAGGTTAAACTCCGCCTCCAATTTGCTATCCTCGCTATATCCCACGAACTTCCCGTTCACCCACAAATAGATGTTGGAGGTGACTGATCCGAAATGTGCGTAGATCTCTTTCCCTTTCCAGTCGGCGGGCACGGCGATTTCCTTTCGATAGGAGCCTACATGATTATTTACGATCGGGGCGTAGGGCGGGTTATTCTTGTATTGCTCCCGCCAGGCATAGCCGATATTCACGTAGAGCGGATCTCCAAACCCGTTCAGCTCCCATACGCCGGGTACGGGCATATCGTCCCATCCCTTATCGTTGTAACCCACTTTCCAGAAATCGATAGGTCGGGCATCCGCGTCCTTTACCCAAAAGAACTTCCACGATCCGTTCAAGGTCATGAAGTTGGCGGATTGCTCCTTTACGGCCTTATCCGCCATCTCCGCTGTCTCGTAAGCGAAGAAGTTCGCGTGCATCGGAGCACGGTTGATGGCGTTCACCTCGGGATCTTGCCATTCGTTGGACTGGGCCGCCGCCGTAAATGCCAAGACAGCGAACAGTCCGGTCACTAATTGCTTTTTCATGCTACTACTTTTTTATGTTAACGGTTTAAAGTCACAAAGCTAACGATAAAATCCGGGATATACTTGGATTTTTATCGGATTTTGAGAAATAAGGCCTGAGGGGAGCTGCTGTCCCCGCCTATCGGTGATTCGTGGCGGGTTGGCCGAGAAATGGGAAAAGCGAGGGCGGGTTTTCGGGAAAACTTCAGCGAGCGTATGAATTTTCTTGGCGGGGTTTCTTAATGGAGATATATGATTATTTCGTACCTTTGCCCCTCGGCATTCGCCCGATATGAAAGAAACAGTATAATTAAGAGATATAACGAGATGGCAAAAGAGCTGAAAGAACTTACACCGAGGAGTGTAAATTATTCGCAGTGGTACCAGGATCTGGTTATCAAGGCAGACTTGGCGGAGAATTCCGCCGTGCGCGGCTGTATGGTGATCAAGCCTTACGGATACGCTATTTGGGAGAAGATGCAACGCATCTTGGACGATATGTTCAAGGAAACAGGTCACGTGAACGCCTATTTCCCGCTGTTGATCCCGAAGTCTTTCTTGAGCAAGGAGGCGGAGCATGTGGAAGGCTTCGCTAAAGAATGCGCCGTGGTGACGCATTATCGCCTGAAAACCAATCATGATGGTACGGGAGTGGTGGTAGATCCCGAGGCGAAGTTGGAGGAGGAGCTGATTATCCGCCCCACCTCGGAGACGATCATCTGGAATACCTACCGTAACTGGATCCAGTCGTATCGCGACCTGCCTATCCTGTGTAACCAATGGGCCAACGTGATGCGTTGGGAGATGCGTACCCGCCTGTTCCTTCGTACGGCGGAGTTCTTGTGGCAGGAGGGCCATACCGCTCACGCTACCCGCGAGGAGGCTGAGATCGAGGCCAAGAAGATGCAGGAGGTGTATGCCAACTTCGCCGAGAATTATATGGCGATGCCTGTGATCAAGGGCGTGAAGTCGGAGAGCGAGCGTTTCGCCGGGGCGTTGGATACCTACACGATCGAGGCGATGATGCAAGACGGGAAGGCGCTGCAAGCCGGTACTTCCCACTTCTTGGGGCAGAACTTCGGTAAGGCTTTCGATGTAACCTTCATCGACAAGAACGGGAAGAGCGATTACGCTTGGGCTACCTCATGGGGGGTATCGACCCGTTTGATCGGTGCCTTGATCATGTCTCACTCGGATGATAACGGATTGGTATTGCCGCCTCACTTGGCTCCGATACAGGTGGTGATCGTACCGATCTACCGGAGTGCGGAGCAATTGGCGCAAATCAGCGAGAAGGTGGCCGGTATCGTGGCTCGGCTGAAGGCGTTGGGCATCTCCGTGAAATACGATGACGCGGACAACAAGAAGCCGGGTTGGAAGTTCGCCGAGTATGAGCTGAAGGGAATCCCCGTGCGCTTGGCGATGGGAGGCCGCGACTTGGAGAACGGCACGATCGAGGTGATGCGCCGCGATACCTTGGAGAAAGAGACGGTAGCCTGCGAGGGCATAGAGGAATATGTGAAGAACCTCTTGGAGGAGATCCAGTCGAATATTTACAAGAAGGCTTACGATCATCGCGCGGCTCATATCATCAACGTGGATACGTATGAGGAGTTCAAGGAGAAGATCGAGCAGGGTTACTTCATCATGGCGCACTGGGATGGTACGCCGGAGACGGAGGAGCGCGTCAAGAACGAGACGAAGGCCACGATCCGTTGCATCCCGTTGGATGGAGATAAGACCCCGGGCAAATGTATGGTCACCGGGAAACCCTCCGCTTGCCGCGTCCTGTTCGCGAAGGCTTATTGATAAGTTTCCCGCTGGATGGTATAAAAAAGGGAGCGCTGGTAAAGCGTTCCCTTTTTTTATCGTTAAGCCTGTTATGATTTAGCTCAACCCTTCGATCTCACCGTTCACGATGTCGATCTTGCGGGCTTGCGGTTCCTTGGGAAGTCCTGGCATACGCATGATCTCGCCCATCACCACGACAATCATCTCCGCCCCGTTATTAATGATCACGTCACGTACCTTCAGTTCGAAATCCTTGGCCACTCCGTACGCTTTCGGATCCGAGGAGAAGGAATATTGCGTCTTGGCGATACAGATCGGGTAGTGCGAGATTCCCAAACTTTCGATCTGGCGCAACTTCTTCTCGGCTAAGGTCGTATAAACGATGGAAGAGGCTCCGTAAATCCGCGTCGCCACTTTCCGTACCTTCTCCCGGATCGGATCCTCTAAATCGTATGTATAGCGCAAGGGCTCTGAAGGATTCTTCTCGATGGTATCAACCACCAAGCGAGCGAGTTCCGCGCCTCCTTCGCCCCCCTGGGCGAATACGTTGTTCATGGCGAACCCTACGCCCTTTTCCTTGCAATGCTCGGCCACCAACGCGATCTCCTCGTCCGTATCGGAGGCGAAACGGTTGAATGTCACGATCACCTGCTGGCCAAAGCTCCGCAAGTTGTCGATATGTTTATCCAAGTTCTCGAAACCCTGTTTCAATCCCTCGATATTAGGCTCCTTGATCTGGCTTTCCGGTACGCCGCCGTGCAGTTTCAGGCTCTGCGCCGTAGCCACGATCACGGTCAGCTTGGGGGATAAACCCGCCTTCCGGCATTTGATATTGAAGAACTTTTCCGCTCCTAAATCGGCGCCGAATCCGGCCTCCGTGATCGCGTAATCCCCATATGTCAAGGCCATTTTGGTGGCTAATACGGAGTTACATCCATGCGCGATATTGGCGAACGGTCCACCATGCACGAACGCCGGCGTATTTTCCGTGGTCTGTACTAAGTTAGGCAGCAAAGCATCTTTCAGCAATACGGTGATGGCCCCAGCGATCCCCAAGTCGTTTACCGTGAAAGGCTGGTCCTCGTAAGTGTAGCCTAACAGGATATTCCCGACACGACGCTTCAGGTCCTCTATATCCGTCGCCAGACATAAGATGGCCATGATCTCGGAAGCGGGGGTTATGTCGAATCCGGTCTCGGTAGGTACACCGTTGGCGGATCCCCCCAAACCGGAGATAATGTTGCGTAGGCTGCGATCATTGACATCGAGTACCCGTTTCCACTTGATCTCTTTCAATCCGTTGCACGTATGGCGGGTCTGGTAGATATAATTGTCTAACAAGGCGGTGATCATGTTGTGGGCGGAGGTTACCGCATGGAAGTCGCCCGTGAAGTGAAGGTTGATGTTCTCCATCGGGAGCACTTGCGCGTATCCGCCACCGGCGGCACCACCTTTCATGCCAAAGCAGGGACCTAACGAGGGCTCTCTCAAGGCGACGACAGCCTTCTTCCCGATCTTGTTCAATCCTAATGCCAACCCGATGGAAACGGTTGTCTTTCCTATTCCGGCCTTGGTGGGCGTAATGGCGGTAACCAAGATAAGGTTATGCTGGTTCATACGCTGCTGATCGATCAGATGCAGCGGGATCTTAGCGATGTATTTGCCATAATTTTGCACTTCCTCCCGGGGAATTCCCAGCTCTGTCGCGATTTCCTTGATTTTCCGTAATTTGGTCTCTCTCGCGATCTCTATGTCAGATTTCATTTGCATGGTGTAAGTTTTTTTGTTGATTGAACAAAGTTAATTCGCATCGTTTTAATAACAAAATGATACTCAATAAGGTTGAACGATCAAAAGGGAAAAGTACGGGATTTTTTTATCCAACCACTCTTCGGGGACGGAGGTGTGGAGCTCTTTGTCGGTACCTATATGCTCGAAATAGAGGAAGCGCGCCTGATCCCGATATTTCCGGACACATTCCTTAACCGCCTCTCCACAAGCGGACAATTTCATGATGACGCATACCTGTTTTCGCTCGATCGCCGCTGAAAGGCTCGCTGACGAAGCTGTCCCCGGGATTACCCGTACTTCCTCTTCCTGTTTGGCTATATGGATACCGGCCAGTGCCCCCGCCGCGATGAACGCGGGTACCCCGGCAATACGCCGGACGGGGATCTTTGCTTCGGTCAGCCGGTCGTATATATATTGGATAGAAGAATAAAAACCGGCATCTCCCTCTGCCACGATCGCGACCTGTAATCCGGCTTGATATGCCCGTATGGCATCGTTGAATAGCTTGTCGTAAACCTGCAAGGCCTCAGAGCGCTGCTTGCTCATCGGGAGGGCAAAGGGTGAGATGCGGGATTCGTCCAGATCGAGATCTTTCAGTATTTCCATCGCGCGAGACGTATGTCCTTGCTTGGTCAGTGTGGCCGGACAATAAATGAGGTCGGCTTGCCGCAGCGTACGGAGCCCTTTCAGCGTAATCAGCTCCGGATCACCCGGTCCTAAGGAGACAAAATGGATGGGGTTGCTCATGTTTTCTTGTTTTTTTGATTTGGATCGCAAAAGTCTTCAAAAAAGTGGATGCGTACAAATATTCTTTCTATTTTCGCGCAAGAACAGGCTCTGCCGATCCCTTTTCTGGGCGGTGGATTAAAAGGGAACCGGGTGTAAATCCCGGACAGACCACGCTGCTGTGAACTTCTTAACATTCGGATAAATACCTGGGCCACTGGTCTTTTTTTCTTGACCGGGAAGGCGTCTTGAATGGAAGTGAGTCAGAAGACCTGCCGGTTCGCTATTAAGTTTCCGCTCCGTGGAGAGGGTGAGAACGAAACGGTTTTATAGTCATCAATACAGAAGATGTATCATGAATAACGTGTTAGTAGGAGGATGCCTGCTCCTCGCGATGTGCTTAGGCTCGTGTAATGTCACGGGGGTGAAGGAGAAAGGGCATACCGATGATGCAGAGAACGTGGATCCTACCCGGTCCACGTACGAACAGGAGGTAATCCCCCGGTATGCGCAAGGTTTTGAATTGGCATATAAGGATCAATATATATTGGTGGATATTCGGGATCCGCAGAATGAGGAGAGCGCCTCTTTCCATTATGCTTTGGTGAAGAGAGGGACGAGACCGACCGGGATTCCGAAGGGGTATACCGTAATAGAACTGCCCGTGCGCAGTGTCATTTGCATGACCTCCTTGCAACTATCCAATTTCATTAAATTGGGAGCGTTGGATAAGGTCGTAGGTATCACCAGTACACGCCATCTGTTTAATAAGGAGATGAACCGCCGATTGGAGGAGGGAAAGACCATGAGGATAGGGATTGAGGGGAATTTTGACAATGAGGTTGTCATGAGCATGAATCCGGACTTGATCCTTGTCTCACCTTTTAAGCGGGGAGGATATGAGAGCTTGAGAGATGTAGGGATCCCGTTGATCCCCCATTTGGGATATAAAGAGACAACGCCTTTAGGACAAGCCGAGTGGATCAAGTTTGTCGCCCTGTTATTGGGTATGGAAGAGGTTGGAAATGAACGTTTCGCCACGATCGAGAAACGATATGATGAGTTGAGATCGTTGCTGACAACAGATTCTGCCAAGAGACGGCCGGTCGTGTTTAGCGGGGAGCTACGAGGAGGCAATTGGTACGCTGTCGGAGGAAGGAGTTTTCTGGCTCAGCTGTTTAAGGATGCTGGCGCTGATTATTTCTTGAAAGATGACCAGCGGTCGGGTGGTGTCACCTTGGATTTTGAGACGGTTTATAACCGGGCTGACGAGGCTGATTTCTGGCGTATCGTGAATAGCTATCCGGGGGCATTCAGCTATGAGGCCTTAAAGGAGCAGGATCCCCGCTACGCGGATTTCCGGGCTTTCAAGAAGAGAGGGGTGATTTATTGCAATATGAGAGACACGCCGTTTTACGAGAGTATGCCAACTGAGCCGGAAGTTGTTCTTGCTGATCTGCTGCATATTTTCCATCCTGAGTTGCTTCCGGACCACGAGCCGGTCTATTATACATTGTTAAAATAGGTAGGAAGCCGGATGAGACATTCAACCCTTTTATGGATGTTACTGATCTTGGTCTCGATTATGGCCTTGATCTTCCTGAATCTTTTGCTGGGATCGGTATCTATACCTTATTCATCGGTTTGGAATATCCTGTGGAATTTAGGGGAAGAGCCTGTCACTTGGCAGAATATCGTATGGAAATCCCGTTTCCCGCAAGCGATAACGGCTTTGGTTGCCGGGGCTGGATTGTCGATCAGTGGCTTGCAGATGCAGACCGTTTTCAGGAACCCCTTGGCCGGGCCATCCGTCTTAGGAATCAGTTCCGGGGCAAGTTTAGGAGTGGCTTTTGTGGTCTTGCTCAGTGGCAGTCTCGGAGGGGTGGCGCTTAGCAAACTGGGTTTTATGGGGGAAATGGCTTTGTCGGTGGCGGCTATCGTGGGAGCGCTTGCCGTGATGTCCCTGATCGTATATGTTTCCCAAAAAGTGAAGGGAAACGTCACGTTACTGATTATCGGCGTGATGATCGGGTATGTGGCCAATGCCGTGATAGGAGTCTTGAAATTCTTTAGCGTAGAAGAGGATATTCGTGCGTATGTCATTTGGGGGTTGGGCAGCTTTTCACGGGTTTCGGGTAATCAGATGACCTTGTTCGTGTCGATCATGAGCCTCTTGCTCCCACTTTCTTTCTTGCTTGTGAAGACGATGAATCTGATGCTGCTGGGAGATAGTTACGCCCGCAACTTAGGATTGAATGTCAAGCGGGCACGTTTGTTGGTTATTACCTCAGCGGGTATACTTACCGCTATCGTGACGGCCTATTGCGGGCCGATCGTATTCCTCGGACTGGCGGTGCCTCATCTATGCCGTTCGATTTTCCAGACCTCGGATCATCGGGTATTGATGCCCGGAGTGTTGCTCGTTGGTGCGACTTTGGCCCTGATTTGCAACTTGATCGCTCGTATGCCGGGTTTCGAGGGGGCGTTGCCTGTCAATTCGGTGACCGCCTTGGTCGGGGCTCCCGTGGTAGCTTCTATCTTATTTAGAAAACGAAAGAACGAGTTAAGCGAATAATATGAAAAAGGCGACCATCCAATTACGCGCTCTTGCCATCGGTTATCTTACGAAAGGCGATACGAAACGGATCGCCGAGGGTATAAATGCGACGATCTCCGGGGGAGAGCTGACGTGTTTATTGGGGACGAACGGAGTGGGTAAATCGACCTTGTTGCGTACTTTGTCGGCTTTCCAACCCAAGTTAGGAGGGGAAATCTGGCTGTTGGGAAGAGAGATCGGCTCGTACTCCGACAAGGAACTCAGTACCCGCATCGGGGTTGTGCTGACGGATAAGTGCGAATTACGGAATATGCGGGTACGTGAGCTGGTGGGGATGGGACGTAGCCCATATACCGGCTTCTGGGGTACATTGAGCCGGGAGGACGAACGGATCGTGGATACCTCTATCGAGCTGGTTCATATCACGGATTTGTCGGATAGGATGGTGCATACCTTATCGGATGGTGAACGTCAAAAAGTAATGATAGCTAAGGCTTTGTCTCAGGAGACACCGATCATTTTCTTGGATGAGCCGACCGCTTTCCTCGACTTTCCCAGCAAGGTGGAGATCATGCGGCTGCTTCATAAGCTTACCCGAGAGACGGGTAAGACAATCTTCATGTCGACTCACGACTTGGAGCTGGCGCTTCAAATAGCGGATAAGATTTGGTTGATGGACAAGACGAACGGTATTTCCGTAGGTGTGCCCGAGGATTTGGCCTTAGAGGGGCACCTCAGCCGTTTTTTCGCCCGCGAGGGGATCTTGTTTGACAAGGAGACCGGGCTGTTCCGGGTAGATAATCTCTATTCCCGGCAAATTCGTTTGGTAGGGCATGGACAGAGATACGCGATGGCGCGCAAGGCGCTTCAGCGGAATGGTGTCTTGGCGAACCGGGAGGTGGAGTCGGATACTTGGGTGGAGTGCGGGACGCTCTCGACACCGGGCTTCGTCGTGCATAAACCTTCCGGCGTTTCCTCCACGGGCCGGACGATCGAAGAGCTTCTCGACCTGCTTTTGTAAAATATCCCTATGGTAAAGGATGGGAAAGGCGCAGGTCGCCTCATGCTTTTTCCCATAATATATTATCATTTATCTTGGCGAAATAAAAAAATCCGCATCTAACTTCACAGCTATATGCGGATCTAACAAATAACAAACTCTACTTATATGAAAAAACAAATACTACCAAACCTAAAATGGTGACCAATCTAATTTTATTCATATAACAAAATGCCCTGAGGAAAGTTCATCACTGTCCCTTATTTTTTTCGAGAATTCTTCATCCATACCTCAGGGTAGGAGCTGTTATAGCGGTCATTCTCAAGTTTTTTTTGGATAAAGATGTGAAACATGAGGATGTTTTTTCTGGAATCCTTGCTTTTCCCTTAAAATTTATTTTTATTTGCGAAAGATCTATAGCCAATGAATTTCAATATCTCAACTCTTATGAAACAAATACTGGTCGTTTTATTTGGTACGCTTTTGTCGGCGCTTCCGTTTCCTGCCGGATCGCAAAGCGTAGAATTCCACAAACAATGGATCGAGCACGGTGTCGTACAGAATGGGGTGAAAGGGATGATGCTGCATTTCGACTTCACCACGCATGGGTTGCTGAATAAGAAATGTAATCTCGCTGTTTATGTCGAGTCGCCTAAAGGAACTCCTGTTAAAGATATGAACGGGAAGTATAGGGACACGGGAGGAAATGTTGCCACCTCTGAAGAACTGACACCAATCTATGAACATTCTCATTATAGCGACTTCAAGATCTTTATGCCCAATGACGAGGTACATATGAAATCCGGGAAACATACCTACTATGTTAAAGCGAGGCTCTATCACGATGACGAGTTCTTGGATGGAAGGGTGTATCTCTCTTTTGTCGGCACAAACGGTTCCAACTCTGGGGCGAACCATAACCACTATGCCAACCAGCAAAGTAAGAAAGCGAGCAACGTGAGCCGGGCCGACCTGCCCGGAGGTGGATACTCTGAGTATATACGTAATGAGGATGGATCGATCACGTCGAACCAGTTTATGGTTTGCTCGGTGTGTTGTGGATCTGGGACCTGCATAGGTTGTGGCGGAGCTGGAGGACGTTTCCTCTATGGCGTTTACTACCCTTGCACGATGTGCATGGGTAATGTGGGTAAATGCCGGGCCTGCCAAGGCAGGGGAGGCGTGTATAGTACGATGGTCATCGGGAAGGATGGCTCCGTGTCGGGAAGTGACTCGTATGGTACGCGCTACACCAAGATGAACGGCCAGGTGGTTGGTATTGGCGCCAACGGACAGATCTTTACCGGTGATATGGGAAATGGAAACGACAATGGGAGCGGGAGCGGAAGCGGTACGAGAGGTTCCTCAAGCGGATCGCCGAGCAATAGCGACCGCTACGGCAATATCACCTGCCACATCTGTCATGGGACGGGCGTATGCCCCACCTGCGGGGGCGATAAAATCGTGGATAATCCGTATGGAGGCTCTTATATATGTACCAGTTGCGACAAAGGGAGATGCCGGCGTTGTGGCGGAACGGGTAAGGTATATGGCCTGAAGAGCATCGAGGGTAAAGGATGGAAATAAGGAAGGGCGCGGGATCCGCGCCTTTTTTATGGGTTCTCCACCTCGATGGCCATGATGTAATCGTTCATGAAGTAACCGTTCCCGATCGGATAGTCGCGGGTACCCACCTCTTTCAGTCCCATATGTTTATAAAAACCTACGGCAGGGTTTTGCCGATTCACGAACAACTCTACCGTAAAACTTCCCGGATGTATTTTTTTAAGGTACTCGATGCCCTGCTCAATGATGAACCGGCCTATGCCGGAACCGTGCGCCTCGGGAAGAGAGTATATCTTCTGGAAGTTGTACGTGTTGTCGCCCGTCTTCTCGATGGAAAGGTACCCTTTCGGGATTCCCCCCTCAGATATGATGAAATACTGGTGATGAAGCTCGGTCATCTGCTTGATGATATTCCCGGGAGCGTACATCATCTCGAACATATACTCTATTTGCTCCTTCGTGAGGATCTTCCCGTACGTGTCACTCCAGGTACGGGAGGCGAGATCGTTTATCAGGAAACGATCGTCGATTGTCGCTTTTCTAATCTCGAACATGTTGAATTTCTTATTTCGCGCCCAAAAATACAAAAGGATAGCCGGAATCGCAATACGGCGAATGTGAATAGATGTTTCCGCTGTCATGGATTTCATTTTGATTAAAATTTACCTTTATTTTAAGGTTAATTCGCGAAAAACAATATCTTTGTAGGCGTTTACTATTGAAGAACACAAATCAAATATATAAGGAAATGGACACAAAAATTCAGGAACTGACGGATAAGATCTACAAGGAAGGCGTAGAGAAGGGCAACGAGGAGGCGAGACGAATAGTGGCCGCCGCCAACACCCAGAAGGATACGATCTTGAGAGACGCGGAAGCGGAGGCCAAGCGTATCATCGCCGCCGCGGAGAAACAGGCGGCCGAGTTGAAAAAAAACACGGAAGCCGAGTTGAGACTTTTCGCCACCCAATCCGTGGAGGCCTTGAAGAGCGAGGTCACCAACCTGATTAACGGGGAGATCGTCGGCTCTAACGTGAAAGCCGCCTTGACGGATCCGGAGTATATGCGGAAAGTGATCCTTGAGCTGGTGAAGAGTTGGCCCGCCAACGAGTTCCTGACCATCCAGGCGGAGGATGCCGAGGGGCTGGGAGCCTATTTCGAGGCGAACGCCAAGAACCTGTTGGATAAAGGTATCAAGATCGAGAAAGTGAACGGGAGGAAGGCCTCTTTCGCCGTAATCCCGGCTGATGGCTCGTATAAGGTATCATTCGGGGAAGAGGAGTTCATCGAGTTCTTCAAGGAATTCTTGCGTCCGCGATTGGTAGAAATGCTGTTCTGATTATGGGGAAGTATTACTATTTGGTCTCCGGGCTTCCAGGTCTGGCGCTGGATGATAGTAAGCTGACCTACTCGGTCGAGTCTTTCCGGTCGGAGATAGAGGCTATGTTGTCTGCCAAGGACCGGAAATTGGTCGATCTCTTCTACCTGAGATATGACAACCGGAATTTGCTCTCGTTCATGAGGGATCCGGACGCAGTGCCTGATCCTCGGGGAAGAATCACCTATGACGAGATACACGCCATCCTAAAGGCGCTGAGAGAGGAGGAGAAGATACCCGCCAATGACCGGATCCCTCCTTATTTCACGGAGTTCTTGAGAGCGTATTTGGCCGAGGAAGGGAAGGACAGCAAACCCGAGAGAGAATGTATATTGTGGGAAGACCGCTTGGCGGCGTTGTATTACGCGTATGCCATGAGGTGCGGCAACAAGTTCGTGGCGGATTGGTTTGAGCTCAACCTGAACGTGAACAACCTCCTTACCGCCATTACCTGCCGAAAGTACGACCTCGACAAATCCGGATATATCGTGGGAGACAATGAGGTGGCGGAGCGTGTCCGCCAGTCGAACGCCCGCGATTTCGGATTGGATAATGATTCCGTGGAATATCTTCCCGAGTTGCAACGTATAGCCGAGGAGACGGATCTGATCGCCCGGGAGGAGAAAATCGACTTGCTTAAGTGGAAATGGCTCGACGAGAACACCTTCTTCAAGACATTCGACATCGAGAGCGTATTCGCCTACCTGCTGAAGATAGAGATGATCGAGCGATGGGTGACGCTCGACAAGGCCGCCGGGGAGAAAACCTTCCGCGAGCTGGTAGGCGCCATGAAGAAAGGGAGCGAGAATGTATTGGCTGAATTTAAAAGAAACAATATAAAATAGTTATGGCTACGAAAGGAATTGTAAAAGGAATCGTATCCAATCTGGTAACCGTAGAGGTGGATGGTCCGGTTTCTCAGAATGAGATCTGTTACATCTCGGTCGGAGGCGTCAAGCTGATGTCGGAGGTAATCAAGGTAATAGGCAAGAACGCTTTTGTGCAGGTCTTCGAGAGCACGCGCGGTATGCGCGTCGGAGACGAGGCGGAATTCCAGGGACATATGCTGGAGGTGACGCTGGGGCCGGGTATGCTGTCGCGCAATTATGATGGGTTACAGAATGATCTGGACAAGATGGAAGGCGTATTCCTGAAGCGTGGCGACTACACTTTCGCGCTGGATAACGAGCGGAAGTGGGACTTCAAGCCATTGGCCAAGGCGGGCGACCAAGTGCGCGCCGGCGATTGGTTAGGGGAGGTGGAAGAGAATCTCCAGCCTCATAAGATCATGGTTCCCTTCGTTTTCGAGGGTATCTATACCGTCAAGTCGGTAGCCGAGGCAGGGCAATATACGATCAACGACACGATGGCTGTCCTCGTGGATGAGAACGGGGCTGAGCGAAGCGTCACGATGGTGCAGAAATGGCCGGTAAAGAAAGCGATCACTTGCTATAAGGAGAAACCGCGCCCCTATAAATTATTGGAGACCGGCGTGCGTACGATCGATACGGTCAACCCGATCGTGGAGGGCGGTACGGGATTTATCCCTGGCCCGTTCGGTACGGGAAAGACCGTGCTGCAACATGCCATCTCCAAGCAGGCGGAGGCTGACATCGTGATTATCGCGGCTTGCGGTGAGCGTGCGAACGAGGTGGTGGAGATCTTTACCGAGTTCCCTGAGTTGGTGGATCCCCATACGGGACGTAAGCTGATGGAACGGACGATCATTATCGCGAACACCTCGAATATGCCGGTGGCGGCTCGTGAGGCATCCGTATATACGGCCATGACGATCGCCGAATATTACCGGAGCATGGGACTGAAAGTGCTGTTGATGGCGGACTCTACCTCCCGTTGGGCACAAGCCTTGCGTGAGATGTCGAACCGTTTGGAGGAGCTCCCGGGACCTGACGCGTTCCCGATGGACCTCTCGGCGATAGTGGCCAACTTCTATGCCCGGGCAGGGTTTGTTCATTTGAACAATGGAGCGACGGGATCTGTTACCTTTATCGGAACCGTGTCTCCAGCCGGTGGAAACTTGAAGGAGCCGGTGACGGAGAACACGAAGAAGGTGGCTCGCTGTTTCTATGCCTTGGAGCAAGAGCGTGCGGATCGTAAGCGTTATCCTGCCGTGAACCCGATCGACAGCTATTCGAAATATTTAGAGTACCCGGAGTTTCAGGAGTACATCGCGGAGCATATCGCCCCGGACTGGATCGATAAGGTTAACGAGATCAAGACCCGTATGTTGCGTGGAAAAGAGATCTCGGAGCAGATCAATATCTTGGGTGATGATGGGGTTCCGGTAGAGTATCATGTTACGTTCTGGAAGTCGGAGCTGATCGATTTCGTGATCTTGCAGCAAGATGCCTTCGACGCGATCGACGCGGTGACTCCTTTGTCTCGCCAAGAGTTCATGCTGGACCGTGTCGTAAACGTGTGCCGGTCTGAGTTTAAGTTCGATAGCTTCCTTGAAGTGATGGATTACTTCAAGAAGATGATCAATATCTTCAAGCAGATGAACTATTCGGAGTACGAGAGTGAGCAGTTTAAGAAGTTTAACGCGGATTTGGATGAGCTGTTGAAGGATAGAATCGTAAAATAAAAGAGTTATGGCGACAAAAGCATTTCAGAAAATATATACGAAAATTACCCAGATCACGAAAGCGACCTGTTCGCTCAAGGCGACAGGTGTAGGGTATGATGAGCTTGCGTCCGTAGACGGGAAGCTGGCTCAGGTAGTAAAGATCATCGGCGATGAGGTGACATTGCAGGTGTTCTCCGGGACGGAAGGCATCCGTACGAACGCCGAGGTGGTGTTCATGGGGAAAGCGCCGTCCTTGAAAGTAGGAGACCAGCTCGCCGGGCGTTTCTTCAATGCCTATGGAGAGCCGATCGACGGTGGCCCTGTCCCGGAAGGTAAGGAAGTCGAGATCGGAGGCCCCTCGGTGAACCCGGTAAGGCGTAAGCAGCCCTCGGAGTTGATCGCTACGGGTATAGCGGGTATCGACTTGAACAACACGTTGGTGACAGGCCAGAAAATTCCATTCTTCGCCGATCCGGATCAACCTTTCAACCAAGTTATGGCTATGGTGGCCTTGCGTGCGCAGTCAGACAAGATCATCTTGGGTGGTATGGGTATGACGAATGATGACTATCTCTTCTTCAAGAATACGTTTAGTAACGCGGGGGCGCTGGATCGTATCGTCAGTTTCATCAATACGACCGAGGATCCGTCCGTGGAACGTATCCTGATCCCGGATATGGCTCTGTGCGCCGCCGAGTATTTCGCCGTGGAAAAGAACGAGAAGGTCTTGGTGTTGCTTACGGACATGACCAACTACGCAGATGCGTTGGCGATCGTCTCGAACCGTATGGACCAGATTCCGTCAAAAGACTCCATGCCCGGCTCATTATATTCGGACTTGGCGAAAATTTATGAGAAAGCGGTTCAATTCCCCGCGGGAGGTTCCATCACGATCATCGCCGTGACGACCCTGTCGGGAGGGGACATCACCCATGCCGTGCCTGATAATACGGGATATATCACGGAGGGTCAGCTCTATCTGCGCCGAGACAGTGACGTGGGCAAGGTCATCGTGGATCCGTTCCGTAGCTTGTCTCGCTTGAAACAATTGGTCACCGGAAAGAAGACTCGAGAGGATCATCCGCAAGTCATGAACGCCGCCGTTCGTTTGTACGCTGATGCGGCTAACGCGAAGACCAAGTTGGAAAATGGATTCGACCTGACGGATTATGATAATCGTGCGCTGGCTTTCGCGAAAGATTACTCATCAAAATTATTGGCGATCGACGTCAATTTGGACACCACGGAGATGCTGGATGTGGCATGGGGGCTGTTCGCCCGCTATTTCAGTCCGGAGGAGGTGAATATCAAGCAGACGTTAGTCGATAAATACTGGGAAAAAGAGGCGGACGCTTGATCCGCTAAATTTTCCATGACGCTAAAAGATAAACAATTATGGCGATAAAGTTTCAATATAACAAGACCTCTCTTCAGCAATTGGAGAAACAACTGAAGATGCGTGAACGCTCGCTGCCTACGATCAAGAGCAAGGAGAGCGCATTGCGTATCGAGGTGAAACGGACAAAAGATGAGGTGACGAGATTGGAACTTCAGCTGGAACAAGAGATCCAAGGCTATGCCTATATGGTGGCTCTGTGGAATGAGTTCAATCCGGAGCTGATCTCCGTGAAAGACGTCACGCTCTCCACGAAAAAGATCGCTGGAGTCGTGGTGCCTGTCTTGGACGAGATCCGTTTCGAGATAGGGCATTATAGCCTGTTCAACGCCCCCGCTTGGTATGCGGATGGCATAGAATTGCTGAAAAAATTGGCTCGTACGGGTATAGAGGCGGAGTTCTCGGGCATGAAGCTGGAGTTATTGGAGCATTCCCGGAAGAAGACCACTCAAAAGGTGAACCTGTTTGAGAAGGTGCAGATCCCGGGATACAAGGACGCGATCCGGAAAGTGAAACGATTCATGGAAGATGAGGAGAGCCTCTCTAAATCGTCACAGAAGATCATGAGAGCGAATCAGGAAAAACGTAAGATAAAAGAGACAGAGGAGGCTGACGTATGATCGCGAAGATGGATAAACTCTCTTGCCTTATTTACCATAAGGAATATGAGTCCTTCCTGGAAAAGCTCCGGGAACTGGGCGTCGTGCATGTGGAGATCCGTCAAGGAGGAGAGATGGACGAGAGACTCCATGCGTTATTGAGCCGGTATAAGGATTACCAGGCGCTGCTGAAAGAGATGTCGTCCACCTCTGTCGTGAATGGAGGCGAGGAGGGATCGTGTAGCGAGGCCTCAGCGGATTCCATTGAGCAGACCTCCGCGGGGCACGAAGACCTCTTGAATCAAGAGCAAGCGCTCAATCAACGGCTCCAGGCTGTGGATCGAGAAATTGCCCAGTTGGAGATCTGGGGAGAGTTCAGCTGGGAAAAATTGGGTAAGATAGAGGAGAATGACTGGAAAGTGCGCTTCTTTACCTGCCAGGAGAAAGCTTTCGACGAGGAATGGGGGGAGCGATATTACGCGACCGTGATAGCGAAGGTCTCGGGTACCTGCTACTTTATCACGGTATCGCCCGATCCCGTGGAGATTGAGGCCGAGGAACTGCGATTGCCTCCTCATAGCTTGTCGGAATGCTTAGCCAATCGTTCGAGATTGCTTGAGGAGATCGAGGATAACAAGAAAAGGCTGGCGGCATTCAACGTCTCACATCTTCCGGTCGTGAGAGACGCTATGCGCGACTTACGGGGAAAGATTGACCTGCTGAAGGTAAAATTGGGCGGCGAGCGGATGGCAGAAGGAGCCGTTATCTTGTTGAACGGATGGATCCCCGCTGAGAATGAGGAGCAAGTACGCTCCCTGTTGGAGGCGAACGGTGTTTATTATGAGCTCCGTCCGGCCGAGAAAGAGGATAACGCTCCGATTAAATTGCGGAATAATAAGGTCACCGGTTTCTTCGAGATGCTGACGCGTATGTACGGATTACCCGATTATGGGGAGTTCGATCCGACTCCATTGCTCGCGCCTTTCTATGCGTTGTTCTTCGGTTATTGCGTGGGCGACGCCGGTTATGGCTTGTTCTTGATCGCTCTTGGGTTCTACCTGAGAAGCAAGGCTGGTAAGTCGATGCGTGGGATCCTGAACCTTTTGATTACCCTTGGGGCTGCTACCACGATCGTTGGGGCGCTGGTAGGGACATTCTTTGGCGTGGAATTGGTCAAGCTGGATCTTCCGGAATGGTTGAAGCAGTGCATGATCACCGGAAAGTTCGGGGATACCGCTTTCGACAAGACCATGATCGCCGCTTTGATTATCGGTATGGTTCATATTTGCTTCGCCATGTTCGTGAAGGCTATCTGCTCGACGGCCCGTTATGGCTTCACCCAATCACTTTCCGCTTGGGGATGGTTGCTGTTCGTGGGAGGTTCCGTGACGATCGGTACCTTGAATTACTTGCAACTCCTTCCGTTTGAGACGGCCAAGATCGCGTTTCTCGCGATCGCCGGGGTATCCGCTATCGGTATCTACCTGCTGAATAACATACGTCGGAACGTGTTCTTGAATGTGGGAGCAGGTCTTTGGGATACCTACAACATGGCTACCGGACTGATGGGCGACTTGCTTTCCTACCTCCGTCTGTATGCTTTGGGATTGGCCGGAGGTATGCTGGGAGGCGTGTTCAATACCTTAGGTATGCAACTGCGCGATAGCATGGATGGCCTGCTTTGGGGAATACCGGGATGGATCTGTTTCGGGATTATCTTCGTGGCGGGACATGGCTTGAATATCGCCCTTTCCTGCTTGAGTGGCTATGTACACTCCATCCGTCTGACATTCGTCGAGTATTTCAAGAACTCAGGTTATGATGGCAGGGGTGTTCCTTATACGCCTTTCTCCGCGGTCACGAAGGAGGAGGATGACAAATAAAATAATTCAATAAAATAACAATCTAAAATTTCAATCATTATGGACGTAACTTTATTATTAGGTTATTTGGGTTTAGGACTGATGCTTGCCCTCGCTGGCATTGGTAGTTGCTATGGGACGACGATAGCGGCGAACGCCGCTGAGGGGGCTTTGAAAAAAGATCCTTCCAAGTCCGCTGGTTACATGATCTTGTCGGCTCTTCCGGCTTCGCAAGGTTTGTATGGTTTCGTGGCCTTTATGACCGCGGGGGAGATCACGCCTGAGAATTCCTTGTTGAAGTTTGGCATGGGCGTGAGTGTAGGTTTGGTATTCTTGATCTCCGCTATCCGTCAAGGGCAGCTTTGCGCGAACGGTATCTTGGGTATGGCTCAAGGGCATGACGTGCAGACCAACACGATGATCTACGCCGCTCTTCCGGAGTTCTACGCTATCTTGGCCTTGGTCGGCACGTTCTTGGTATAAAAAAGATTTATCGCATGGATGAAGGCCTTTATGGGGCTTTCATCCGTCATATAGATAAAAAGAGAGATCCCTCTTGATTCCGCTTTACGAAGCAGGAGAATCAAGAGGGATCTTTTTATGCTTATAACGCGAAGAGAAGAACCCGGTTGTTGGGGTTCGTCCATTCTTGTATCAAGGAACGCGCCTCCTTATATTCATTCGGGGTAAACTGCTGTTTGTTTAGCTCGATACGACGTACGACCTCGATCCCACCTTCTGCCTGACGGATCGTACGGCTTACCTTCCCGAAAGGCTTCTCGATGGTCTCATCGCCAAGAGCGGTCTTCAAAACCATCCCATCTTTCGGATAAACCTTGTAGATGATCTCCTCGGAAATTGGCGAAGGAATCTCGAAAACTCCCTCACGTTGGCTATTTAAGCTTCCCATCCCCCAACTGTCAATTCCTTTCGATAGCGCGGGGAGAGTACAGACAACATAGCCATCCTTTGCTTGCTCCTTGGAAAGGTTTATCTCCTTTTCTTCCTTAATAACCAAGGGCTCGGATGCCACATGGACGGCTATCCCCTTCAAGGAGATCACCTTATCCAGCTCACCGCGGGCGGTAATGGAGGAGGGGACGAGGCTCGTGGCGGAGAGATACCGCTCCTTGCCGCCAATTGTTGCCTTGACGGCGAATGTCTTGACCGCATTCAGTCCGCAAGCGTCCGGGTTGACATTCCCGGGGAATACGGCTACCACCTCCGATTGGATACCGGCCGCGTTCAGCAATACATTCAGCAGATAGGTCTTTTCCGCCAATGTCCCGTAAGCGGAACGTAAGGCCAAATCCACATCCCGGATCGCGAAGCCGGTATATCTTAGGGGTATATTGACATATCCCATCTGGTTGACCACGTAGTCGTGCAGGATCTTCAGTTTTTCTTCCGCGTCAGAGGCTTTCTCGGTGAGATAGGGACCGAAAGTCTTGCTCTCGTAATCCAATGAAGCCCCGAACCGTTTCCCGAGTTCCAGCAAGGCGATCGCGTTGGAGGGATACGTGGACGCGAGAATCCGGGGCACTCCATCCAGGTTTTGGGGTAGGAAAGGTTCCCGGGAGGCGGCCGGCAGGTTACGCAACTTCCAGCTCACGTCCTTCATGCCGTCATGAGAAGTCTCCGTGGCCGCGGTGTTGGATCCCGCCAATTCCCAAGTAAGAGGCGTGTTCTCCGGCACGGAGATCGTTACCTCACACTCCTTGACCGGAGAGCTTTCCTGCAAGCGCTCGCATATATCCAAGGCGGGAGAATATCCTGCCTTCGTCAGGATGGAATAATCCAGATAGATCGTAGCGCCCAACTCCAATCCGGTATGTACGACAACCATCTCCTTGAGTTGATTATAGGCCGGGGCATTCGCCGCGAAACGAGGCAGTACCTCCACGAACGCGTTGTCAGGTGTCCGGATGATCGTACCGTCTTTTTGCTTGGTATATGAGGCGTTAATCTTCAAACTTTGGAACGTCGGGTCGTAAACGATGAAACTTTCCCCGTAGGTACTGTTCATCGCCGTGTGGGTAAACAGGGTCAATTCCATATAGTGCCGGTATTCCTGGCTGCCATCGTCATGTAAGATCCATGTTTTCGATACCTTCTTATACTCCGCTTCAGGAGAGGCGGACGCATAAGTCGCTATCCCGATAAGACAGAGGAGGAGAAAAAGTTTATGAATAGTTTTCATCATTGTCATAATTGTCGTTATTTTTTGATAATCAAGTAATCACCATAACTCTTAAAGGCATTCACCGCCGCCCGGAAACCAGCCCAGTCAGAGGCTTCATAGACCCGCTTTTTCAAGGATAGCTTTTGGCGCAGCACGATATTTCCCCCATTTTCTTGTGAGAGGGAGCCTTCGAAATCGGCGGCCCCGCTTTGTTTGGCGTCATTCTTGGGAGCATTCACCAACGTATAGCCCTTGGGCAGGCGGATTGTCTCTTCCTGCTCCACCAACCGCGAGCATCTGTCCTTGAATCCATATTCCCGATTCTCCAGATCGGTGTCGATCTGCATGAAACTCTTGACTTGGTTGTAGAGATTGTTCATCACAAGCGGCTTGAGGATCATCCGGTCTTCGGCGATAACCGCATAATCGGGAATCTCATAATCGAAGGTGATCCGGATGGGAGCTGCCTGATAATCCTTGGGATCATGACCATAGTCCACACGGATCAACTTGGCGTTGGGGGAGACGTTCAGCAACTGTTTTTCCAGCGTATTCCTCCAATCAGATTGCCATCCGGTAGTAAATATCCGGCGGATGCTGCTGTCTGACTGCCCTTCTGCCGTAATGGTAAATCTTCCTTTCAGCGTTCCCCTCTCATCTAAGCGGTTATTGGCCCAAATACGTACGTAGTGGTTTTCCGGAGCGGATACAGGAGTGACGCAAAGATCAGATCCTTCGGGTACGCCCGGGAGATAATTCTGCTGTTGCTCTGCGCTGCTCCAAAGTTCCCTGCAGAACGGTACCCAAGTAGGATCCAGCGGCATATAAGTTCCGTTGGAAAGTTTTACTACCGCTACGCAATGGTTAAAATGATCGGCCGGGATGCTCTCCACACGACTGCCCGCCATTGTCATCGCCGGATAGGCCTCAAACCCGGCCATACGCAGGAAAGCGATCAAGGTGCCGGCTATATCCTTGCAAACGCCACAACGGTCGGTATAGTTCATTTTCAGGTTATGGAGCGTGAATCCTTCCCCTTTGCCCATCGTAAGGCCAGAATAGCGGATATTGTCGGCTACCCAATGTGTCAAGACCGCTATCTTTTCCATCTCGCCCTGCTTCCCTTTGATGAGTTCGTCCACCTTTTCCTGAGCTTCCGGGATCGCGTCGAAACTGCCATAGTCTTCGTTTACCTTATTGAACCAAAGAGATTTCTCTTTCCATGAAGGTGTGCTTGACATCATGAGCTTGGGAGCGGCGTCAAACAGGTCAACCATGTTCGGCTCCCTCTTGAAGGGTTGGATATTGTCTGACGCGAAGGTATAAACCTTTCGCCCATCTACGTAACGAACCGATGAGGAACAGGCTCCTTGGTAGAACTGGAATTGCAATTCCTTCTCCATTGGCATGGACACTTGGTACACCTTACGAACGGTCGGCTCGGATACCCAGAAGGGAACGATGTCATAAAATTGCCCTCGCATGGGAGGGATGAAACGCTCGTCGCCCTCGTCACCGGATAGCAAGGCATAGGTGAAGCCTTTCTTCGCGATCTCGTATTCCACGATGTCGCCCGGTTGCAGCCGTCCGATCTCCAGCATGATCTGTCGGGCTCCCCAATAAATGGCACGGGCGGGAGCGACGTAATCGCGAGCCTCGGTCACGTCTAAATTAAGCACATCGCCATTTGCCCGATGAATCGTGGCATAACGAAACTCCGCGAAGGCCGTCAACGGGTCGTAATCGTACTTGATTACCCGGTTGGCTACGCCACCCTTAGGCGACAGAACCTTGAACTTCTTGTGAATGGTGAAGGCTCCCGAGCCGGTTGGCTGCACCGTTACGGAGGTACTGTCTAATAAAGTGACGCAATCGTACCCCGCATACGGATCTTCCTGCCCCCAGGCGAACGATAGGGCCAAGGATGAAAGAGCCATGATTGTCAGTTGTTTTCTCATTTCTATTCGTGTTTTAATAAAATTTGTCTCGCTAATCGCTTACATTCCGCCCGATCAATCTTGCCGCTACCGGTCTGGGGAATCTTATCCACCTCGATGATCTTTTTGGGGCGTCCGTATTTAGGAAGATGTTCGGTCGACTTCGCCGGAAGTTCCTGCCTTGGTTCTCCCTGTACCAATAAGACAACAGCCTCACCTAATCGGGGATCGGGAACGGAGGTCACCGCGAACGGGGATGAGAGATAAGGTAGTAATGCCTTCTCCATCTCCTCGATCTGGATTTTTATTCCTCCGCTGTTGATGATGTTATCTTTCCTTCCGATGATAACGAAGCTGCCATCCGGTAAGATACGGGCTATATCATTCGTAACCAATCGCTCCTCGCAAACCAAGGGGGCATCGATAATCAAGGTACCCTCGGGAGACAAGGATAGCTTCACGGAGTTGAACGGATGGTAATAGGGAGAGGCTTCCGGACCGTTCAGCCGACGAAGGGCTATGTGGGAAAGCGTCTCTGTCATCCCGTACGTCGAGTAAACGGTATTGGGAAGCGAGCGGATCTCTTCCTCCAACGAAGGGTCTATGGCGCCTCCCCCGATAATCAATATCCTTGTCTGTGCCAATATCTTTCGTTCCTCCGGGATTCGCAAGCTATTATAGACCTGCAACGGGATCATGGCCGCGAAATGAGGTGCAGGCCCATCCCAATCTGCGAAGGGATGCCCTGAGGGAACGCGAAGCGTCAGATCCAGTCCGCCGACCAATGCCCGTACGACAACCATCTTCCCCGCGATGTACTTTAGGGGCATACATAGGAGCGCTTTATCGCCTTCACGCAGACGCAAGAACTCACAGGTGAGGCGTGCGCTTTGCGTCATCCTTGATTTTTGTACGGTTAGTTCCTTGGGTTTTCCCGTTGAGCCGGAGGTATGTACGATAAGCGTTTCCGATTCGCTAAACCAATCCCGCAGGAAATGATATAACTCCTCCAAGAATTCCGAGGAACATCGTCTCGCTTTTTCCAAAAGCCGGTCAAGCTCTTGGGGAGAGTAGGTGATCCCCTCCACGGTCAGGCGCTGTTCCTCACGGTTTATACGGTAGGTCGCATTCATGGCATGATCTGTGTTTTCTCGGGGAATGGACGATCCTTCCGTATCCAAAGGCAATCTTTCCGGATCTCCAAGGGCATTTCCACGTTGTCCGTGAACAACATCCCGGTCCCCAGTCCTTGGGGAAGCGGATTCCCGAACGTGGCGCACCATTGGGCGATAGCGTTCAATCCGATATTGGATTCGAGCGCGGAGGTAATCCACCATTTGGGATGCTCTTTTGTGCCGCCTAAGATCTGCTCAGACAGGCGCATCCATTCCAGGCACCCTTGCATACCGCCATGCAAGGACGGCTTCAATATTAAATAATGTGGATGAATCGTCTCGATCAGCTTTCGTTTCTCTTCCGGCTGATTACAGCCGATCAACTCCTCATCGAGAGCGACCGGTAGGGGAGATTCGGCCACTATGCGCGCCATCTCTTCCCACTGCCCGGCCCGGATAGGCTGCTCGATGGAATGGAGATCCAGTTCCGCCAGCCGGGACAAGCGCTCTAACGCCTCGGAAGGGGAGAAGGCACCGTTCGCGTCGACCCGCAGCTCGATCTCGTTCGCGGAGAAATGATGGCGGATATGCCTCAATAGCGCCAATTCTTCCTCAAAATGAATCGCCCCGATTTTCAGTTTGACACAACGGAAACCCGTACGCATCTTCACCTCTATTTGGTCCAGCATTTCCCGGTAATCGCCCATCCATATAAGTCCGTTGATGGGGATCCCTGCCTCTCCTCGGGCGAATGCTGTATCCCACAGCCTCCAACTTCCCGTCCCTACCTGCCTGAGAGCGGTCTCCAAACCGAACAAGATGGAAGGATAGGGGCGTAAGCCCTCTTTATCCAACACGCTTTTTGCCGATAAATCGGAACAGGCCTTTCGCAAGATCGATTCATAATCCGGAAGATCGTCGCAACTGAGCGCGGGGAGAGGGGCACATTCCCCTACACCCCATACCTCCGGATTATCCGTCGTTCGCACGACAACATACCAAAGTCGCCGGGTTGTATAAACACCACGGGAAGTCCCTGCGGGTTGTTTGAAATGCAAGAGCCGGGGGATGATCTGTATGGAATAAAAGTCGCCCATCCTCTTTTACGGGAATTTAGGATAATCCTCGAAGCGCGGCCGACGTTTCTCCAAGAACGCCTTGCCACCTTCCTGAGCCTCGTCCGTCATGTAATACAGCATCGTAGCGTCGCCCGCCAATTCCTGTATACCCGCTTGCCCGTCCAGCTCGGCGTTCAAGCCAGCCTTGATCATGCGGAGCGCTAACGGGCTCAGCAGCATCATCTCCTCTGCCCATTGGACGTATTCATCCTCCAAACGATCCAAGGGGACAACCTTGTTGACCAATCCCATATCCAGCGCCTCCTGCGCATTATATTTACGGCATAAGAACCAGATCTCTCGCGCTTTTTTCTGTCCGACGATACGGGCTAAGTAAGAAGAGCCGAACCCTGCGTCGAAACTGCCCACCCGCGGGCCGGTCTGCCCGAAGATCGCGTTCTCCGACGCGATAGTAAGGTCACAAACCACGTGCAACACGTGTCCGCCCCCGATCGCGAAACCGTTTACCGCGGCGATCACCGGCTTGGGAAGCGAGCGGATCTGTTTTTGCACATCCAGCACGTTCAGGCGAGGCACGCCGTCCTTACCCACATAACCGCCCCGTCCTTTCACGTGCATATCGCCCCCGGAGCAGAAAGCGATCTTGCCGGCGCCCGTAAGCACCACTACATTAATATCCGGACGTTCCCGGCATATATACAAAGCGTCGCTCATCTCCGTGGTCGTGGTAGGGGTGAAAGCGTTCCTGTACCGCTCGCGGTTGATCGTGATACGGGCGATACCGTTATAGAAATCAAACAGAATATCCTCGTATTCCTTGATGGTAGTCCATTCTCTCTGCATGATGATTATGAATTATGTTCGTTGTTCTTGGATTTTAAGTCGTGGTAATAGGCCTTGAGTAGGCGTACATCCTCCGTTTTATCGGTGAAAACCTCCATCAACATTGGATGTTCGTTCTCACGGTCCGTCTGTGTGAACACCTGCATCGCTGACGTTAGCTCCTTCTCGTCGCGGACAGACAGATAAACGAAGCCTCGCTCTTTCGCCCACCCCTCGGCCGAAGTTTGATGAGTCGCCGTCACGTAACGATGGGTACGCTCGCTCATCTTGAATCCCGGCAGAGCTTGGAAGATCTCTCCTCCACCGTTGTTGAGAAGCAATATGCGTATGTTATTCCGGATATGCCCGTTCCAGAGCGCATTCATGTCATAAAAAAAGCTCAAGTCGCCCATGACGATGAAATTCATCTTCTGGGAGGAGCAGGCATATCCGAGGGCCGTGGACAACGAACCTTCGATTCCGCTTGTTCCCCGATTGCAACACACCTCCACTGTCTCCGGTAAGGTATATAATTGTGCGTAACGTACGGTAGAACTGTTCCCCAAGTGAAGGGCAGCCTCCGCCGGAAGGGAGTGGATCAACGCGCCGATAGCCGCCATCTCGGAATAAGGAAACTCCGGCTCCGGCACGTTCCGGGATTTATATTCCCATGCCTTGGGATACTCCACGGGCTTATTCTCTAACAGGTACGCTATCTTCTCCAAGAACTCGAACGGATCCATCTCGATCACCGTTGTCAGGCAACCAAACAGGTCCGCAACCTCACCGCTCGGCGTGACGTGCCAATGCTCTTTAGGCGGGTGTGTCCGCAGGAACGTTTTCAAGCGTTTGGATACGACATGACCGCCATAGGTGATCACGATCTCAGGAGCCAGCTTTTCTTTCTCCTCCTCGGAAGCCATATACAGGATCGTGTCGAAATTCTTGATTGGAAGTCCCGGTACGATCCTGTTACCGATATGTTCGCTCAGCCAAGTGAAATGCTTATACAGCAGCTTGCAGATTTTTTTCTCGAACAGGTAGATCAGGCTCATCTGTCCGGCGATCATCATCCGTTTGCTGTATTTATTAAGCCGTTCAATCAAGTCGTCATATTTCCGGTCATACACGTTTAGCCCTTGATAACGGGTAATAACCCGCACTTTGGGCAGTTCAGGTGTCGTAAACTGGAAGAGGGGTTCCGATAGAGGGACGTTGATATGTACCGGCCCTTTCCCATGATGGTGCAATTCGAGGAGCGCCTCATTGATCAACCGGTTACAGAACCACTCGTCCTGCTCCGTATGGATTTCCGGAAGCGCGACTGACTTTTTCACCAACGAGCCAAATACGCCCGGTTGCGGCAAGGTCTGCCCGTCCATCTGACCTATCCATGCCGCCGGTCGGTCCGCTGAGATCACCACGAGCGGGACTTGCTGGTAAAAAGCCTCCGCCACGGCTGGATAAATATTGAGTAGAGCAGAGCCCGAGGTACAGCATATCGCCGCGGGTTTCCCCCCATGTAACGCTAAACCCAACGCGAAAAAGCCCGCACTTCGCTCGTCGGTCACCGAATGGCATTGGAAAAACGAGTGATTCGCCAGCGTATGGACAATCGGGGCGTTACGGCTCCCCGGGCATAGCACGACGTTACTAACCCCATGCTCTATCAAGAGAGCGACCAATTGAAGGATGTTTTTCTTATCGCTATACATAAAATAGACGTATGAATTGTCATGAAATAAACCGATAGGCGATACGCTCATACATGATCCTCATGCCGAAGCAGTCGCCGCATCGTATCTAATTTGTACTCCGTTTCCTGCCATTCCTCTTCCAACCGGGAGGCCGCTAATAATCCGCCACCGGCATACAGGGTAAATGTGCCCGGATGGATGTTCATGCAGCGCAGGTTGACGTACAGGTCTGTTCGCCCGTTTGGATCCAACCAGCCGATAAATCCGGAGTAATAACCCCTGTCGTATCCCTCGTGCTCAAGGATGAAGCGATACGCCTCCTCCTTCGGCAAGCCGCAAACCGCCGGTGTCGGGTGTAAAAGCTGTAAAATATCCCCCAACTTGTCGGTGTCCGGAAGCGGGAAATAGAAATCGCTTTTCAGGTGGGATACCTCACCTGCCCGGGCGGAATAGGGACCTTTCTCTTCCGGGAGGATGCCCCGTGTAGCCAATTGGCGACGGATATAAGCCGCCACTAACTGTTGTTCCCGCCAATTCTTGTGATCCCATTGGCGGGGCAACTCCCCGTTCCGCAGCGATTGTGTCCCGGCCAAGGCCACCGTGTGCCAAGAGCCATGCTCGCCCGCGAGAAGGATTTCCGGCGTGCCACCCATCCATGTCCCCGTCTCTCGGGTATGGCAAAGATACACATACGAACGGATATAACGTGCTTCCGCCGCGACGAATGCCTTCCCGGGAGAGAACGCGGGGTCTTTTCGGATCGTTTTAGGCCGCGACAAGACCAATTTATCCAAGCTCCCTTTCAGTAAGGGCTGGATAAACCGCTCGAAATGGGCTTCGTACAGTCTCCGTTCCTCTTCCTCTGGAATTATCCCGGCCTCTTCAGCTTGAGGAGATCCTTCTTTCGGGTGGGAGCTTGCCACCTGGATACCCTCGGGCAGCTCGAAGCGATCCGGCTCGATCACGACAATCGGGCGTTTGTCCGTTATTTGAAACGGAGCGATCACGAAACCGCTCCGTTGATTCAGCTCTTCTATTTTATAAAGTAAACGAGGAGAACCGGAACGCTGCATCCGGAAGTGGAGCCTGTCCTCTCCCGGGATCCGCCAGATGGCGAAGTTCCGGTCTTCCTCGATAAACGCATCTATAAGCTCGTGCAAATTTTCTGGAGTCATTTCTTCTTTAGTATGCTATTGATTACCCGCACCGAGGAGACCAGTTTGTCGGTAGAGGTGAATACATCCACGTTCCATACGTGCGATGAGCGTCCCTTATGGATGATCGTGCCTACCGCGCGTACCGTATCCCCTTCATGCGCCGAGGACACATGGCTGCCGCTCACCTGCATACCCACCACGATCTCGTCGGGCTTGGCGAGGATCATCGAGCCCAATCCCGCCACGGTCTCAGCCAGCGCCAATGTCGCTCCGCCATGCAGGATACCGAATGGCTGCCGGGTGCGCTCGTCTACCGGCATGGTAGCCTCCACCCGGTTCTCGGAAGCGTAAGTATATTGGATGCCTAAGTTGCCCATCAGGGCGTGTTTCGCTCGGGCGTTCAGCTGATCCAACGGGATCTCGGTCGGTTTGATCGCCGCGAGGATCGCTTTCTCCACCGCGATGGCCACTCCGTCCATATCGTTGGTCATGGTCGTGAAATCGGCGCAAGCCTTCACGGAGTCGCGTGCGTTCCCCATCGCTATACCTAAGCCGGCCAATTGGATCATGGATACATCCGCCACGCCATCGCCGATGGCGATCACCTCCTCGGTCGTGATGTGCAGCATCTCCATCAATACCGCCAGCGTATTTCCCTTGTTGATGAAATGGGGGGCCACCTCCAGGAAATAATCCTCGGACCGGAATGCCTCCAATACGCCGTTCAAGCGTTTTTTCCAATGATTTTCCAAGCCGACCAGCTCCTCCTCGTCATCGCTGGTGAGGATACATTTGCAAGGCGAGAAATCCACCGCTTCCGGGAAATTGTCCACGCCGATGATCCTCATCTTGTTCAGCTCGGCCTCCTCCTTGACGTGCGGGTTATCCGAGTTGTTCGTCAAGATGAAATCCTTATGATAGGTGAAAATCGTGAAGCCGTTCTCTCGCGCCTTCCGGTCGAGATAGGGGATCATGGCAGGGTCGATCCGCTTCTCGAACATCAGCTCGCCTGTCTGGGCGTTGATGATCTGGCCGCCATTATAAGACAATATGAAACCACCGTAATGATTCAACTCAAGAGCCTCCGCCAACGGTTGCACGCCGTTGGTCGGCCGTCCGGATGCCAATACTACATGAACTCCCATCTGCTGAGCCTTCAGCAAGGCGGAATGGGTGTGGGGAGTTATCTCCTTCTTGTCGTTAAGCAACGTCCCATCTACGTCTAAGACCAATAATTTGTACTTCATGGCGTCGTGTTTTATGAATTATAGACACAAATATACGAAAAAGGGGGCTCTCGTCCCCCTTTTTCTCCCATCATTCTTGAAAAATCAGGGGAAGTTTCCGGAAAAACTTGACGAACATCCTCACGATACATCCTCGGGTTTCGCCGGGATCTCTATCACTTTCCCTTTCTCGGATATGTACGTATAGAGCGCCTTGTAGAAGGAATGCCGGGTGAGGGTGGAGGCTTCGCCCAAGATCATCAGTTTCATCCGGGCGCGCGTCATGGCGACGTTCATGCGCCTGAGGTCGCTTAAGAAACCGATTTTCCCCTCCTCGTTAGCCCGTACCAAGCTGATCATGATCACGTCGCGTTCCTGCCCTTGGAAGCCATCCACCGTATGTACCGTGATCTGCTTGCGCAGGGGCTTTAGGAAATCCGACTGCTTGATAAGTCGGCGTATGTACCGTACCTGTGCCTTGTAGGGAGAGATCAGCCCGAAGTCGATCCGCTCGTCGATCACCCTTTCCCGGGAGATTTCCTGTATATAGGCGCATAGCCGCTCTACCAACAGCTCCGCTTCCCGGGGATTGACCCGGCTCATGGTCTCCTCGCGCAAATCCTCCTTGAAGTCGCAAGCCGAGGTATCGAACCATACGATTGGGGTGTCTAAGCGCAGGATGCCCCGTTGTCCCACCTCGGGGGCAGACTCGATCGCGTCGTGATAGAACCAGCGGGAAGAGAAGCGCATGATGTCCTCATGCATCCGGTATTGTACCTTCAAGAGCGAAACCGTCTCCGGCTTGTTTTGGGCGATCTTCTGCATCAAGGTACGACCCAATCCGCCTCGTTCCGCCTCTACGCATTTGATGGTAGGGGGAAGCTGGTGGTGATCCCCCGCCAAGATCACCCGATCCGCCTTGGAGATGGCGATCCAGCACGCTGCCTCCAACGCTTGGGCGGCCTCGTCGATAAAGAGGGAGGTGAAGTGGCGGTTCGTCATGACCCGCCCGGCTGATCCGACTAACGTGCAAGCCACGACGCGCGCCTCGTCAAATAGCTCGGTGTCGATCTTGATCTCTAACTCGGTAGCCCGGAACCGCAGGCGCGACAGGCGGTTACGTATGGTGTCGCGTTCGCTCCGGCTTTTCTTTCCCATCGAGGCGTGAATCTCCCGGATTGCCTTGCGGATGCTCCATAGCTCGGTGTAGTCCGGATGAGCCTCGAAACGTCGCTCATAGGTAAACGATAGCATCTTGTCGTTCACCCGGGTCGGGTTCCCCACCCGGAGTACCCGGATTCCCCGGTCTACCAGTTTCTCGGAGATCCAGTCCACCGCCGTATTGCTTTGCGCGCATACCAAGACTTGGTTCTCTCGATGCAAGGTCTCGTAAATGGCCTCGACGAGCGTGGTCGTTTTCCCCGTTCCAGGCGGGCCATGCACGATGGATACCTGCTTGGCGGCGAGCACCTTGTTTACCGCCTCTTCCTGGGATTGGTTCAACCAGGGGAAACGGATGGGGTATAGCGTCCGTTGTTGGGGCTTGATCGATCCTAAGAGCGTGTCACGCAAGAGGGCGAGTTGGTTATTCTTTGCCCTCGTCACCTCGTCGAGCGCGGCGAACATGGTCTTGTAGCTGGTCTCGTCAAAATAAAGCTGTACCCCGATCGGCTCGCTTTTCCCTTGCAGGTCCAACAAGGCCGCCGGGGAGGGCAAGACAGCCACCATCCGGTCTTCCTGCACATAACTGATGGTGGAGGAGAAGTTCAGGTACGTGAACTTGCCCCGTATGTCGATCGTGAAAAAGCAGACCGGGCGGCCGTATTCAAAGTTATGCTCGATCTCCTTGTCGCCCGTTCGCTCTATCTCGACCACCAGTTGGTTCAAGGAGTTATAATAACTCCTGCCTACATGGATCGGATACCAGCAAATGCCTTGATCCACACGTTTACGCAAGCCCGCCCGCTCGGATTGCTGCCGGTACATCTCTTTCTCGTATTCATATTCCTCACGGAGCAGGGCCTGCTGCCGGAGCAAATCTGTCAAGGGGGATGAGATTGTATTTTGCATTTAGTTTATTTTCTTTCGGTCGGCAAACATACGTAAAAAGCTTCAGATTCATCTTTTTGGTGCGTGAATTAATGTTTTTTGCTCGGTTTTGTGAGGGATTCATGACGGGATCGCTCTTTGAGGAGACAAGGACGGGATGACTATTCCTTTGGCGGCTGGATGATAAATGCACAAAAAAGCCCGAATATATCTCGGGTATGGACAAATTTTAATATGTTTGCACACAAAAAACAGCTATTATCATGGAAGCCATACTGAAAGAGCAAATACTTGATTTGATCCATCGGGAGGTAATCCCGGCTATTGGATGCACGGAGCCTATCGCCGTGGCGTTGGCTTCGGCAAAAGCCGCTGAGACATTGGGGCATAGGCCGGAAAAGGTGGAGGTATTCTTGAGCGCGAATATATTGAAGAACGCGATGGGCGTAGGGATCCCGGGCACCGGGATGGTCGGTTTGCCGATTGCGATCGCCTTGGGTTCCATCATCGGGAAATCGGCTTATGAGCTGGAGGTGTTGAAGGACATGACACCTGACGGACTTGTCGAGGCGAAGGAGATGGTGGACAAGAGGTGCATCGGGATTCACCTGAAAGAGAATGTAGATAAATTGTATATAGAGGTGATCTGTTCCGCCGGGACAGATAGCTCGCGCGTGATCATCTGTCATGAGCATACCCGGATCGTCTATGTGGAAAGGAACGGGAAGGTGTTGGAGGATCTGCGCTCGAAAGAGTCGTCGAGCGAGGAGAGCCGTGAGGATACGGATCTGCGTTTGTCTTTCTCGTTAGTGTATGATTTCGCTACGGGAATGCCGTTGGATGAGATCCGGTTTATCCTGAGAACCGCTGAATTGAATAAACAGGCGGCACTTGCTTCCGCGAAAGCTAATTATGGACATACCGTCAGTAAGACGATCTCGGGGGAATTGGGGCGGAAGTTCCTGGGTACCTCCACATATACCCATATGTTAGCTATGACTTCCGCCGCTTGTGACGCACGTATGGATGGGGCCATGATCCCGGTGATGAGCAATTCCGGAAGTGGAAATCAAGGCATCGCAGCGACCTTGCCCGTGCTTTCTTTCGCGGAAGACATCAAATGTTCGGAGGAACAGTTGATCCGTGCGCTTATGTTGAGCCACCTGATGGTGATTTATATCAAACAGAGCCTGGGGCGTCTTTCCGCCCTCTGCGGATGTGTCGTCGCCGCGACCGGGGCGAGCTGCGGTATCACTTATTTAATGGGGGGCAACAAGACACAGATCTCGTACGCGATCAAGAACATGATCGGAAACATTACCGGAATGATCTGTGACGGAGCCAAGCCCAGTTGCGCCATGAAGGTCGCCAGTGGCGTATCGACAGCCATGCTTTCAGCCTTGATGGCGATGGAGGATAAGGTGGTCACCTCGGTGGAAGGCATTATCGACGAAGATGTGGATCGGTCGATCTCTAACCTGACCTCCATAGGCTCGAAGGGGATGGAGAACACGGATCGGTTGGTACTGGATATTATGACTGCTAAGTCCTGCTAAGTGAACGAAAGATATATGGAACATACGCCTGATGCCCGGAAAAAAAGAATTATGCGAGTGACCCTTTGGGGATCATTCGCTAATTTTGTATTGTTGGTATTTAAGTTGATCGCGGGAATCGTGGGGCAGAGTAGCGCCATGATCGCGGATGCGATACACTCGTTGTCGGATTTCATGACGGACATCGTGGTGCTGTTGTTCGTGAATATCTCCTCCAAGCCGAAGGATGATAGCCATGAATACGGGCATGGTAAGTATGAGACCTTGGCTACCTCCTTGATCGGATTGGTCTTGGTTGGGGTGGGGTTTGTTCTTTTTTGGGAAGGAGCTAACAAGATTTATGGGTTCTTTTTCTTGTCTATCCCTTTAGACAGCCCCAAGACGATCGCTTTAATAGCCGCGCTCCTGTCTATCGTTGTCAAGGAGGTCCTGTACCAAATGACCGTTTGGGTCGGTCGAAAGGAAAATAGCGCTGTTGTTGTCGCGAACGCATGGCATCATAGGTCGGATGCGTTGTCGTCCATCGGGACGGCGATTGGTATCGGAGGGGCGATCCTATTGGGAGAAAACTGGAGGGTGCTGGATCCTTTGGCGGCGGTTATCGTCAGTTTATTTATCGTGAAGGTGGCCTTGCGGTTGGTTGTCCCGGCTGTCAACGAGCTCTTGGAGAAATCGCTACCCAAAGAGATGGAGAAAGAGATCTTGGACATTATCAGCGAATCTCCGGAAGTGAGGAACCCGCATAATTTACGTACCCGCAGAATCGGGAATAATATCGCTATTGAGGCGCATATCCGGGTTGACGGACAAATCTCCGTGACGCAAGCTCATAACATAACCCGGGAGATCGAGCGGAAACTGCGTGATAAGTTTGGAGAGGCTACCCATATTGCCCTGCACGTAGAGCCGATCCAATAAAGCATTCTTGGTATGGAGGGAAATATCTATCGGGGAGAACTGTTCTTTTTCATCGACTCCCCATTGGCTAAATCAGAGGCGTTTTACCAACATCATTTGGATGGAGGATTATTTGTAATGAACGGAAAAGTGGTGGAGACCGGCCCTTTTGAGGATATTCACGCCCGTTATCCAGACATCCCCGTGACCGATTATTCCGGGAAATTGATCCTTCCGGGATTAATCGATACCCATTTACATTATCCCCAGTCCGAGATTATCGGGATGTATGGCAAGCAATTGTTGGATTGGTTAGACGAATATACCTTTCCTGCCGAGGAAAGTTTCTCTTCCGCGGAATACGCTTTAAGTATCGCCCGCTCTTTCGTGACCGAATTGCTTCGTAACGGGACAACTTCCTGCGCTGCCTATGCCACGGTTCACCCCGTATCCGTGGATGCTTTGTTCACGGTCGCATCGGAATATGGAATGTGTATGCTGACCGGGAAGGTGTTGATGGATCGGAACGCTCCGGAGGGTTTGCGAGACTCCTCATTAGAAGGTGAGGCCGATAGCCGGGCCTTGATCGAGGAATGGCACGGCAAAGGGCGGAATCATTACGTGATCACGCCGCGTTTCGCGATCACCAGCACACCGGAACAATTAGAGCGAGCCGGACGGTTGCACCAAGAATATCCTACGACATACATACAAACACATCTCTCCGAGAACCAAGGTGAGATCGAGTCCGTGCGTTCTCTTTTCCCCGATAGCGTGGATTATTTGGAGGTGTATGAGCAAGCCGGATTATTAACTGACCGGACTATTTTCGGCCACTGCGTCCATTTGACAGAAAGGGCTTACAAGCGTTTGGGTGAGAGTGGGGCTATCATCGCCCATTGCCCGACCTCGAACCTTTTCCTCGGTAGCGGACTGTTTGATATGCGTAAGGCTAACTCGTACGGACTTCGCACGACCTTGGCGACTGACGTTGGGGCAGGAACCTCTTTCTCAATGTGGAGGACGATGGGAGAGTCGTACAAGGTGCAACAATTACTCGGGTACTCGCAGACGGCTTTCGAGGCGCTTTATAAATGCACGTTAGGAGCGGCGTACGCCTTATCCTTGGCGGATCGGATCGGGAGCCTCATGCCCGGGAGGGACGCTGACTTCATCGTCGTGGATGCCGCGGCGACTCCCGTCCAGCGATTAAGGCGCGATTATTTGAGGGCACGGGGAAAATGGGACATTGAGCATAAGCTGTTCGGGTTGCAAACCTTGGGCGACGACCGGAACACGGTGGCAACCTATCTCATGGGTCGGAAAGCCTATGCCTCAGATACGCGCGATCATCAGGAAACAGGTGTGCAACACGACCGTGACCACAATCCACAACCGCTCGGACCGCACGGGCGATAATCCCGGAAAATGATACTCCAATGCCCCATGCTTGCAAGCGGACAGGCAATCCCCGCAATAGGTACACGTATAACCTATCTTTCCCCGTTCCACATCCTCCTTGTTCAATGCGTCGTATGGGCAGGCTTTCACGCAAGCCATGCAATGACAGCAATTATTCGTGAGCCTTACGCGGAAGGGGGAGAGGCGTTTCAGGAATGAGACCAGCGTCCCGATGGGGCAAAAGCTACTGCAATGGATCATCTTGCCCAGGCGTTTGGAGAAAAGGATCATGACAAGGATCCCGATTACCCCGAACGCGATCCCGAATGCCGTGGCTGTCTGCCCGTCCACCCCGAATACACGTAGCAGGATCGCCGTCGCCACGACCAAGAAAAAGGCGCTATACCGCATCCGCTTATGGTAGGGGAATCGCCCTTTCTCCATCTTGCCCCGGGCTGACCAAGCGTCGAACGCCCCGAAATAGCACAATTGACTGCACCAAGCCGGGCCGGATAACAGTAATGTGCTGATGAACAGGATCGGCATGAACAGTCCCTCGAAGCGGTAAATAGGGCCGGCCAGCATGATCGCGGGGATCGGCAAGTGTAACTTTCCCGTCATCAAGAACCGGGGATCGGCGAGAAGCCCCACGAGAAACTGCCCGAAGAAGACGATAGAGAACAGCAGCCACGCCCGCTTTCTCCACTTGGGCCGTTCTTTCCGGTCAAGCATCTTATGGCAAAGCAGCCCTCCATACAACATCCCTATCAATACTTGCGCCCATCCCCCGCAAGGGAAAAGTCGCTCCCCCAGTAACAAAGGCTTATCCGGAACGGCCTGGACGACCGACAACAATCCTCCTATCAGCAAACAGGTCGCTATCACGGATTTTCTCATGCTCAACTTTTTTTAGATGCTTCCGGGAGTTTCTCCGGAAAGCTGGCGTTCGTTTTATAAAAATCTGCGGATCCTTTTCTCACAATACCGGCATCGTGTTCTTGACGCAGGCGAGGCCGATCAGCCGATCGTACCGGGCTCCCATCGGACGATAGAACACAAAGATACTATACTCGTTCTCCGTCTGGAAGAAATTCCCCTCGATCGGGGTCGTCTCGCCCCGCGTCTGCCCGTCCGGGACAAAGAGATATTGGTAATTGTAGTGACCTTGCTTCAGCAAGATCGATTTCTCGTATCGGTTGGCTTCCGGGTTATATCCCATACGGCTTCTCTCATCCAGCACATTGTTGAATAAATCACCGCTTAGGTAGACGTTCCCGCCGGGAATCCAGTCCGCGTCGAGCGTGAAGTGTACGATGTGGTAATCCGCCTCCGTGTCCGGATCGTCGCAATTGCCGCAGTTGATGTAGAAACGGCCGTCTTGATCCTGGTCATATTGGTAGGAGAGTGGCGCGCGCGACCGGTCGGCCATGAGCTCCACGTGGTAATAAGGATTATGGAAGGAGATGTTCTCCACCCGCATCCCATTGTACTTATCGCTCAAGAACTCCATACGGCGATACTCATTGCCGGCGTCGAAGATCAAGTCGCGGTTGTTCGAGTAGATGATCTCGTCTCTCAAGATGCTCATGGGCTGGATATTGGAGACGGCATTGTCCCGGCGGTTGTTCTGATATACCCAGATCCGCAAGTCGGATTGCGGGTACGGGATAGGGAAGTTCTTGTGGTTGATCGCGAAGCTGACCTGCTGATGCGAGCTGTTCGTGTCGATGTCCGTGTTCCCGCTCACCGTGGCCGCCACGCCCACCTTCTGTTCGAATACGGAGAAGCAGGCGGTGAACACGATGTGGGAGGGATCATCCTCATTATAGACCTCCAAGGCATAATTACCCGATACCTTAGGCCGCATATCCTCGTTTGGGAAAAGCAGCCGGTAGTTGGTATACTGCACCGTGGTACTCATCGCGTTAGCGAAATCCTCGATCGTACTTCCCTGGAAACCATCCATGTATTCGATCGGGGAAAGGTCGGATTGGGTCCAGTCGGCGTTGCAATGGATCAGGTTGTAGGCGTATCGGCCGAAACCCGGGTTCAAGGCATCGAAATTGATCTCGATCCGGCTCTCGCTATCCAACCCGATGAAGGGATGGGAAAGCGCTTCGCCTGCCACCCGCACCTGGAGCGTCTTTATCTGCTTGTCGCTGATGTTCGTAAAATATGTTTTTTGGGCGCTGAGCGGCATGAGCCACGTAAATAGAGCGCCGATGAAAAGGCTATAAACTTTCATTTTCCTCAGGCTTTTTATGATAACGCGAAATTATGGAATTATTTCTCTAATTATTTACGTTTATCTGTTCTAAAGCATAAAAATTTATTTACTTTTGCAGGAAAATTACGTATAAACAATTTAGTTATATCATGGCAAATGTGATTACGATTAAAAAGGGTTTAGACATTAATCTGAAGGGCAAGGCTCCGGAAGTGATGCTAAATGGCGGAAAGAGCGCGACTTACGCGATCGTTCCGGACTATTTTGACGGCATCGTACCGAAGGTGGTCGTGCGTCCGGGGGATAAGGTCAAAGCTGGTTCCGCGTTGATGATCGACAAGAACCGCCCTGAGATCAAGTTCGTCTCGCCGGTGAGCGGTGAGGTCTTGGCCGTCAACCGCGGCGAGAAGCGTAAGGTGTTGAGCATCGTGGTGACCCCGGATGCCCAGATCGAGTACGAGGATTTCGGGAAGAAAAGCGTCTCTTCCCTGAAAGCGGAGGAGGTGAAGGCAGAATTGCTGAATGCCGGCATGTGGCCGTTCATCAAGCAGCGCCCGTACGACATCGTGGCTTCCCCGTCGGATACCCCGCGCGATATTTTCGTGACGGCGTTTAACTCGGCTCCCTTGGCTCCCGACTTCGATTTCTTGGTGAAGGGTCAGGAGGCTGATTTGCAGGCAGGTCTCGATGCGTTGTCCAAATTGACGGAAGGAAAGGTCTATGTAGGCGTGAAGAGAGGGTCGGCCGTGAAAGTGAGCGGCGTAGAGGTAGTAGAGTTCGAGGGACCGCATCCCGCGGGGAACGTGGGCGTGCAGATCAACCACATCAAGCCCGTGAACAAGGGTGAGGTGGTCTGGACCGTGAGCGCCTCTGACGTCATCTTGATGGGCCGTCTTTTTAATAAAGGTATAGCGGACTTCACCCGCCTGGTGGCCGTTACCGGTTCCGAGGCTACGGAGCGAGGCTACGTGAAGGCGATCTCGGGCTGCACGATCGAGAGCATCTTAGGCGGGAAAGTGCTCGACAACGGGCATATCCGCATGATCAGCGGCAACGTGCTGACCGGCACCAAGGTCGGCATGGATAGCTACTTAGGCGCTTACGATTGCCAGGTGACGGTGATCCCCGAAGGCGACGACGTACATGAGTTCCTTGGTTGGGGCGTACCCGGCTTCGGAAAATATAGCGTCAGCCACTCTTACCTGACTTGGCTGATCGGCAAGGGCAAGGAGTACGTGATCGATGCCCGTATCAAGGGAGGCAAGCGCGCCATGATCATGTCGAACGAGTACGACAAGGTGTTCCCGATGGACATTATGCCCGAATACCTGCTGAAAGCAATCATCGCCTTTGATATTGACAAGATGGAGAACTTAGGTATCTATGAGGTGGCACCCGAGGATTTCGCCTTGTGCGAGTTCGTGGATACCTCGAAGATCGAGTTGCAGCGTATCGTCCGTGATGGCCTGAACCTGCTGTATAAGGAAATGAATTAATAACATATAAAATTATAATACATTGAAAGCGTTAAGGAATTATCTCGACAAGATTAAGCCTAACTTCGAGAAAGGTGGAAAGCTGGCGATGTTCCGTTCGGTGTTTGATGGGTTCGAGACCTTCTTGTTCGTCCCGAATTCCACGTCAAAGACGGGCGTTCACATTCATGACAGTATCGACTCAAAGCGTACGATGATCGTGGTCGTATTGGCTTTGTTGCCGGCTTTGCTTTTTGGTATGTACAATGTCGGTTACCAGCATAATCTGGCCGTTGGCGCGGATCCGGGATTCTGGATGACGTTCATTTTCGGCTTCTTGGCCGTATTGCCCAAGATCGTGGTCGCTTATGTGGTAGGTCTGGGTATCGAGTTCGCCGTGGCCCAATGGAAAGGAGAGGAGATCCAGGAAGGTTTCTTGGTTTCCGGTATCTTGATCCCGATGATCGTCCCCGTGGACACTCCGCTGTGGATGATCGCCGTGGCTACCGCGTTCGCCGTGATCTTCGCGAAAGAGGTATTCGGTGGAACCGGATACAACGTGTTCAACGTGGCGTTGGTTACGCGCGCGTTCTTGTTCTTCGCTTACCCGACAGCGATGTCCGGTGACCAGGTATGGGTACGCACGGCTGATACGTTCGGTATCGGTGGCGGACAGGTGGTGGATGGCTTCTCGGCCGCTACGCCGCTTGGAATCGCAAAGGTGGCTACGACCACGACTCCCGAGTACCCGTGGAGCTTCTGTGATATGGTGACCGGATTTATCCCCGGCTCGATCGGTGAGACAAGCGTGATCGCTATCCTGATTGGTGCGGTGATTTTGCTGGTAACGAACATAGCGAGCTGGAAAACGATGCTCTCCGTATTCGTGGGTGGTGCCTTTATGGCTCTCGTATTCAACTTAGTTGGCCCGGATACGGCGACAGCCCAAATGCCTTGGTACATGCACTTGGCTTTAGGAGGGTTCGCCTTTGGAGCCGTGTTCATGGCGACCGATCCGGTAACTTCCGCCCGTACGGAAAAAGGTAAGTATATTTACGGTTTATTGGTCGGCGCGATGGCCATCATCATCCGAGTGCTGAACCCCGGTTATCCCGAGGGTATGATGCTGGCGATCCTGTTGATGAACGTGTTTGCCCCGCTGATCGACTATTATGTGGTGGAGGCGAATATCAATCGTCGTTTGAACCGTGTTAAACTGAATAAATAAAAGGAATATGGCTACAAAGAAATTTAAGTGCAAAGTATGTGGCTATGTCCACGAAGGTGATAAAGCGCCGGCGAATTGCCCGGTATGCCAAGCTCCGGCATCGGAGTTCGAGGAAATAAAGGAGGAGGGTTCCGCCAAGAAAGGAATCGACCGGAACAGCAATACCTATACGGTCGTTTACGCCGCTGTCATGGTTCTTCTGGTTGCGGTCGCCTTGGCGTTTACTTCTCAGTCGCTGAAACCTTTCCAGAAACAGAATGAGGACAACGACAAACGTCAGCAGATACTCCGTTCCATCAACGTGAACGTACCGGCGAATGAGGCCGAGGCTAAATATAATGAGTTGATTAAGGATGCCTACTTGCTGAACGAGAATGGCGAGAAGATCGGTGACGCAGCCGAGGCGTTTGCCGGCGAGAAGGACGGATTCCCCGTCTTCGTGGCAACCGTGGATGGCCAGACCAAATATATCATGGCTCTGCATGGTGCCGGTCTGTGGGGACCGCTTTGGGGTTATCTGTCCGTGAATGATGACAAGAATACGGTGTTTGGAGCGGACTTCAGCCATCAGGGTGAGACCCCGGGTCTGGGTGCGGAAATCTCTAAGCCGGTTTTCAGTCAGCAATTTGCGGGGAAACAGATTTTCAAGGACGGCACGTTCAAGTCTATCGCGATCGTGAAGCCCGGTAAATCGGTTGATGGCCAGGATTACGTGGATGGTATCTCCGGAGGTACGATAACCAGTCAAGGTGTTAGCTCCATGATTTTTGACAGCTTGAAGAGTTATGAGAAATTTTTAACTTCAAATCAGTAAGAAAATGGGATTATTATCTAAGAAAAATAAAGAGATATTGGTTGGCCCGCTGAACGTCAACAACCCGGTTATTATCCAGATGCTGGGTATCTGTTCCGCGTTGGGTGTCACATCCAAGCTGGAGCCGGCCTTGGTTATGGGTATTTCCGTGACAGCCGTTGTCGCTTTCGCCAACGTGATCATTTCATTGCTGCGTAATACGATCCCTAACCGTATCCGTATTATCGTGCAGTTGGTGGTCGTGGCAGCCTTGGTTACAATCGCCAGCGAGGTCTTGAAGGCGTTCGCGTACGATGTCAACAAGCAACTGTCGGTGTTCGTGGGCTTGATTATCACGAACTGTATCCTGATGGGTCGCTTGGAGGCCTTCGCGTTAGGTAACGGCCCGTGGGAATCGTTCCTCGACGGTATCGGAAACGGGCTTGGTTACGCGATCATCTTGGTGATCGTCGGTTTCTTCCGCGAGTTGTTTGGATCCGGGACCTTGTTCGGTATCCAGATCATCCCGCAAGCCTTCTACGATTTTGGCTATGTAAACAACGGCTTGGTGATCTTGCCTCCGATGGCGTTGTTCGTTATCGCGGTGATTATTTGGGTTCATCGTTCTCGCAACAAGGAACTCCAGGAAAACTAATTAACCATTAAAAAGTAAAAAAGAATGGAAGAATTATTAAGTACGTTTGTCCGCTCTATCTTTGTTGACAACATGATTTTCGCATACTATTTAGGTATGTGCTCTTTCCTGGCTGTTTCAAAGAACGTAAAGACGGCGATGGGTCTGGGTCTTGCGGTGACATTCATCTTGGTTTGCACGCTGCCCATCAACTATATGCTTGAGAATTATGTATTGAAGGAGGGGGCTCTCTCTTGGTTGGGGCCGCAATTCGCGGACGTGAACCTGAGTTTCTTGGCATTCATCCTGTTTATCGCCATCATCGCCTCGTTCACGCAGTTGGTTGAGATGGTCGTGGAGAAATTCGCCCCGTCGTTGTATGCCTCTTTGGGTATCTTCTTGCCCTTGATCGCCGTTAACTGCGCCATCCTGGGAGGTTCCTTGTTCATGCAGCAGAAGGACTTCTCCAACGTGGGAGTGGCTACGGTCTATGGTCTTGGCTCCGGTCTCGGCTGGATGTTGGCGATCGTCGGAATGGCGGCTATTCGCGAGAAGCTGGCTTACTCGGACGTTCCTAAGCCTTTGAAGGGTCTGGGTATCACGTTCATCATCACGGGTCTGATGGGTATGGCCTTCATGTGCTTCTCTGGTTTGAAGATTTAAGTATTAACGCATTAAAAGATTAGCAGAAATATGACTTTATTAATGTCGGGCGGACTTACGATCATCGCCAGTGCCGTTGTATTCCTTGTCGTTACGATGATACTGGTTGGTGCGTTGTTGTACGCCAAAGCAAAATTGGTTCCGTCAGGCAACGTGAAACTGACGGTGAACGGAGAGAGAGAGATTGAGACTCCGATGGGAGGCACGTTGCTGGGCGCCTTGCAGAGTGGAGGCGTTTTCCTGTCGTCGGCTTGTGGCGGTGGCGGTAAATGTGGCCAATGCCGTGCGCAAGTGATGGAGGGTGGCGGTGAGATCCTGCCCACCGAGAAGGTATTCTTCTCTCGCAAGCAACAGAAAGATCACTGGCGTCTGGCTTGCCAAACGAAGGTGAAAGAGGATATGCAGGTGAAAGTGCCGGAAGAGGTGCTGGGCGTAAAGGAATGGGAGTGCGAGGTCATCTCCAACAAGAACGTGGCTACCTTCATCAAGGAGTTTATCGTGCAGCTGCCTAAGGGCGAGCATATGGACTTCATCCCGGGCTCGTACGCTCAGATCAAGATCCCCAAGTTCTCTATGGATTATGACAAGGACATCGATAAGAGCCTGATCGGCGACACTTATCTGCCGGCATGGGAGAAATTCGGCCTGTTCGGGTTGAAATGTAAGAACGACGAGCCTACGATCCGTGCCTATTCAATGGCCAACTATCCTGCCGAGGGAGATCGTTTCATGCTGACCGTGCGTATCGCCACGCCGCCGTTCAAGCCGAAACCCCAGGTAGGCTTCATGGACGTGATGCCGGGTATCGCCTCCTCGTATATCTTCACGCTGAAACCGGGTGATAAGGTGACGATGAGCGGTCCTTACGGTGATTTCCACCCGATCTTCGACTCTAAGCGCGAGATGATGTGGATCGGTGGTGGTGCCGGTATGGCTCCGCTGCGTGCCCAGATCATGCACATGACGAAGACGCTGCATACGACGGATCGCAAGATGTCGTACTTCTATGGCGCCCGTGCGTTGAACGAGGTATTCTACCTGCAAGACTTCCTGCAATTGGAGAAGGAATTCCCGAACTTCACGTTCCATCTGGCGCTCGACCGCCCGGATCCCGCTGCCGACGCGGCAGGCGTGAAATATACGGCCGGCTTCGTTCATCAGGTGATTTACAACACGTACCTGAAGGATCACGAGGCTCCGGAGGATATTGAGTACTATATGTGTGGTCCCGGACCGATGTCGAAAGCAGTCGAAGGTATGCTTGACAGCTTAGGCGTCCCGATGGAGATGTTACACTACGATAATTTCGGCGGTTAATCATACCATTCCGCCATTTTTTAGAGAGGCGCCTACGACAAGGCGCCTCTTTTGTTTTAAACCTAAATCTTTTTCCTGTATGCGAAACAAAATCAAGTCTTTATCCATTCTTCTCTGTAACGCCGCGGCTGCTGTTCCCGCGTTAGCGTATGCCGGGGATGGGGCACGTTCGAACATCATCCTTATCTTGGTGGATGACATGGGATATTCCGACTTAGGCATCTACGGCTCTGAGATAGAGACTCCTAATTTAGACAAGCTGGCGCGCGAGGGCATACGCTTCCGCGAGTTCTACAACAACTCGATCAGTGCCCCGACAAGGGCTTCCCTTATCACGGGGCAATACTCGCACTGTGCGGGCATCGGTTATTTCAACGTGAATCTGGGACTTCCCGGTTATCAAGGCTTCCTGAACCGGGAGTCGATGACATTCGGGGAGGTATTGCGCGAGTCGGGGTATAACACCTTTATCAGCGGGAAATGGCACGTGGGCAACGACAGCATCTGCTGGCCTGCCCAGCGGGGCTTCGATCGCTCCTATGGCTTCATTGATGGGGCGAGCAATTATTACGACGCCGGTGAGTATGCCTCCGGGAACCAATCGGGGTATGGCGATGCCGTGCGGCTCGTCAAGGACAACCACCGCACGACCTTGGAGCCGGGGCGCTACCTCACCGATGCCATTACCGATAACGCCTTAGAGTTTATCGACCAGCGGAAAAAGGAGTCTCCTTTCTTCCTTTATTTGGCTTTCAACGCCCCGCATTGGCCGCTCCAAGCCCCCGAGGAGGTTATCGAGAAATATCGCGGACGTTTCGCGAAAGGTTGGGACGTTTTACACGAGGAGAGACTGGCTCGGCAAAAGGAGATGGGGATCTTACCTCCCGGGCAGACTGTGGCGGAACGCGACAAGGACGTGCCGCTTTGGGAAAACCTGACCTATGAGCAAAAACAGCTATGGCAGAGGAAGATGGAAGTCTACGCCGCCATGATAGACCGGGTGGATCAAAGCGTGGGGAGGCTGATCGACAAACTGAAAGAAACGGGCGAATATGATAATACCTTGATCCTCTTCCTCTCTGACAACGGTGCCGAGGGTCGATATACATCGATATTCCGGAAACGCCCGCGCGTCGGGGGACCGATCGGATCCGCCGGCTCATGGGAATATCAGGAGCAACCCTGGGCCTATCTTTCGGTGACGCCGCTCCGCCAGTACAAGGACGATCTGCATGAGGGCGGTTGCTGTACCTCCTTTATCGCTTGGTATCCCAGCCGTATCCCGAAGGGGCAGTTGGTACAAGGTACCGGACATATCATCGACATAGCGCCGACATTGTATGAAATAGCGGAGGCCTCTTATCCAGAAAGTTATCAAGGGCATGATATACAGCCCCTCCCGGGCGTATCGCTTTGGCCGGTACTTGAGGGGAAGGCGGCTGTTGTCGCCCGTGAGGAGCCCTTGTTCTGGGAACGTGCCGGAAATCGGGCTGTCCGCTCGGGTAAATGGAAATTAGTCTCATCCTATCCGGATTTGCGGTGGGAGCTGTATGATATGGAAAAGGATCGGGGAGAGACACAGGATCTCGCCTCTCAATACCCTGCTATCGTGGATCGTCTTTCAGCCCTGTATTTTGAATGGGCCAAGACACATCAGGTAGTAGATTACGATCGGATCAAACCCGAGCGGGAAATACGGGTGTCCGCCCGTAAACCGGCGCTATGATCCATTTGATAATTAAGCATATAAATAATCTTTCTTGATTCTTTAAGGAAAATACGGGAGGGATGCCTCAAGATAGAGCCGATGATCTTGATGGCCTCCCTTCTATCTGTTTTTTTCCTCGTAAAAGAGATTAAATTTTAATTCTTTTGAAATATTATGCAGCGTTTCCCGTTATAAATACATCTAACAGATAAACACTTTAAAATTGAGTCAGACATGAAGCCTTTGATTTTATCTTTCTTCGCTGTTTTGTTAGGTTATTCTTTATGGTTCGATAAAGAAGACGAGGCTAAATTACCTGCCATGAACCAAGCCACGTCGAGCATCTTGCCAGACGCAACAGAGGAAAATGACTCCGTGTCCTTGTACGCCGAGAAAAGTTTTTTAGTCCCTATGCTTGATCTAAAGGGTGTAGAGGAGGGATATTACCTGTTTTTGAAATAAAAAACGTTAAAATATTCGCGTTTCTCAAAAAAAATGCTATGTTTGCAGGCATATAACCATCTAATACAGAGAAATGCGGCTCAAATTCATTCCATATATTTATCTACGAAGAGGTATTTCAAGCATTTTCCTCTTCATTTTCCATTTTTTCTCCGGCTTATTAGGGGAAGAATCGCTTCATGCAGAACGCGAGGAAAGCATGGATAAAGGCGGGATCCCATGCTTCCTATTCCCCGGGAAAGTGCTTGATATTCAATTTGCGAGGTCTTTATCCCCACTCAACAAGCTCTTGAGGATCCCTGTTGCCGTCCGGTTGGGCTGAGTTGTCCCTGTCCGTTTCGTGCGAGAGGCATGGAAGGATAAGGGAATTAGCGGATAGGGCAAGAGATCGTCACAACATCTGGTAAGGAGGTATATCCTCAAGGAAATCGTAAGTGCGCTCCTCATAATTGACCTTACAGCAAAAATGGCGTAACCCGTTGCTGACAATCAAGTATCTCACGTGCAAGGCCATGTTGTAGCGTACGATCTGGTCAAATACGTTGTGGGTTATCTCTATGTGAGGTGCCTTATATTCCACGATCGCCAAGGGAGACAGGTAGCGATCGTAGACAACCGTATCACAACGTTTAGAGGTGCCGTTCAGTTTTACCGTAACCTCGTTGGCAAGTAATCCGGCGGGATAGCCTTTGCCCGTCATGAGATAATTCACGAAATGCTGGCGCACCCATTCCTCAGGGGTGAGCGCCACGAACTTCTTCCGTATAGGATCCCAAATGAAAGGTTTGCCCTCTCTCCTTATGACTTTGGCGGCATATTTTGGCAGATTTAACGGGAGCATTGTCTATATTTGCTAAAAATTATATGCCCAAAGGTAACTATTTATGAGAACAAAGCAAGAAATCGTTGAGAATTGGTTGCCACGTTACACGGAACGGCGGCTTGAGGATTTCACCAAGTATATATTGCTTACGAATTTCACGAAATATGTCGAATTATTCGCCGAACATTTCAAGGTACCTATCCTTGGCCTGAAAAGTTCCATGCCGAATGCCGCGGCGGGAGACATCACGATTATTAATTTCGGGATGGGAAGCGCCAACGCGGCCACGATCATGGATCTGCTGTCCGCTATCATGCCTAAGGCGGTCCTTTTCCTTGGTAAGTGCGGAGGCTTGAAAAAGGCGAACTCACTGGGGGATTATCTCCTGCCGATCGCCGCTATCCGGGGCGAGGGAACCTCTGATGAGTATCTGCCACCGGAAGTGCCGTCGCTACCGGCGTTCTCCATGCTTCGGGCCATATCCTCGGCTATCCGCGACCACGGGAGGGATTACTGGACAGGGACGGTATACACCACGAACCGCCGGGTCTGGGAATACGACCCGACCTTTAAGGAATATCTGCGTGCCACCCACGCAACAGGGGTTGATATGGAGACGGCGACCCTGTTTACGGCAGGCTTCGCCAACCAGATCCCGACGGGAGCCCTGCTCATGATCTCCGACAAGCCGATGGAAGAGGATGGCGTGAAAACGGAGGAGAGCGACCGGCAGGTCACCCAGCGATTCGTGGGAGAACACGTGCTGTTGGGGATCGAGGCTCTACAACAGATCGTGGAAGGTAAGAAAACGATTCGCCATATCCGTTTTAGTTGGTAACTTTGTCGAAAATTCCTGCATTTATGCCTAAAAAAGAACTCTCATTCGAGGAAATTTATCGCGATATAACAGCTCGCAAATTCCAGCCTGTTTATGTATTAATGGGGGAAGAACCCTTTTTCATCGACCAACTGACAGAGCTATTCTTGGGCACTGTCTTGCAAGAATCAGAGAAAGATTTCAATCAGATAATCCTATATGGGGCGGATACGGACGCGATCTCTATCATCAATGCCGCCCGGCGATTCCCCATGATGTCAGAGTACCAGTTGGTGGTTGTCAAGGAGGCGCAATTAGTGCGGGATATAGAAGTCCTAAGTAACTACGTAAAGCATCCATTAGCGTCAACAATATTGGTGATAGCCTACAAGTATAAGACGCTGGATCGCCGTCGCGCCTTGGCCGCGGCGACCGAGAAAAACGGTGTCTTATTCGAGTCGAAAAAGATCCCAGACTATAAAATGCCGGGATTTATCACCTCCTTTCTGGGGCGTTATTCATTAGGGATCGATCCAAAGGCCGCTCAAATGCTCTCAGACTTCCTTGGAAACGATTTAAACCGTCTCAGCAAGGACATGGACAAGCTGCGGATAATAATGGCTGAGAAGGGCTCAAAACGCGTCACGGCGGAGCTTGTCGAGCAAAATATAGGGATCAGTAAAGAATACAATAACTTTGAGCTCATAAAAGCGCTTGCCGTTAAAGATGTGCTGAAGGCTAACCGTATCGCCCAATACTTCGGGAAAAATCCTAAAAGCAACCCGATACAGATGACCCTTCCTGTATTATTTAACTATTTCTCAAACCTGCTGATTTGTTATTATGCGAAAGACCGCTCCGAGTCGGGCCTGATGACAGAGCTTGGCTTGAGAGGAACCTATCAAGTGAAGGACTATCTCTTGGGAATGCGGAACTACTCAGCGATGAAAGTTTTCAACTTGATAAGTGATATCCGGACGACTGATGCCAAGTCAAAGGGGGTAGAAAATACATCGGCGAGTGACGCAGACTTATTGAAAGAACTCCTTTACAAAATTTTACATTAAACCATTTTTCTTTTCCATTAGGCAAATCAAATATCTTCCACCAATCTGTTTCCCATCAAAAAGGGAACAGGAAAATATCCCTTTTCTGTTTATTTTTCAGTGTTTTAAATACATTTTCAGCTTCTGAGAATTAAAAAATGGATCACATCTGTGGCAGGGTGCGCAAAATTCGCGAGGAAATCATGGTTCAGCCCCAATGGGGCAGATATTCCAGATGGAGCTTTGCTGATGTATCTCAAATAACAGACAAATTGACAGTGTTTGCATAGAGGCCAACTCCGATGATTTACGTATGTAACGGGATAGGGGAGTTACACAAATGTACTTCTCCTATTTAGATGAATATCGCCCTACCTACAAAATAGATTTGTATACTTAACAAATGTATCTAATATATTTCTAAACTCAAATTATCAATGTGAACAACCATTCAAGCACGTCATTGGTCGCATTCGTTAAGCCTTGTTATAAGGTTGGAAAAGCCAGTCGATTAATTAGGCTTTTTTGATGGCTTACATCAGAATAATCGGGCTATAGTGTGTACAAGAGTGAAATTTATCCTCAAATCACCTCTTTTTTATGAATGTATATGTATATAAGTCAGGCTCATATAAATATTTATTAAAGTAACAGTATTATGAGAATAAACGATGGTTTGCATCATGGAAAACTTTAGTGATTACATAAATAAATTGCTGAGTTACATTTGTATCTGTTTATTTTTATAATAATAAATTGACAAAAGAGGATTTTATGTTTATATTTGTATTGGATATGCGGGATGGGTACAATGCCGCATATCCAGTCAGAATGTCATGATTTCCTCATTGTTATTGGAAAAAACGCTATGGAATTTGGAATCAAGGAACGCATTATAGAGATTATGGGGCACGAGGATCTTGCCTCTTCTAAATTTGCAGACACGATAGGTATACAACGTTCGGCGATGTCGCATATCATGTCTGGCAGGAACAAGCCGAGCTTAGATGTGGTGCAGAAGATCCTGGAGCGATTCACGTATGTCGATTCAGATTGGTTGCTCACGGGCAAAGGCGAGATGGTGAGGGCGAATGTCGGTGGAGAGCCTCCAATCCCCCTGAAAACAGGCGAAAATCAGGTACAAGTACAGACCGTTCCGGAAAATCGCGAGGATTTTGGGGTTAACATGGCGGTAAACAAGGTTAAATCTCCTGTTATCGAGCAATTTACATCTGTAGATAAGCCTGCTAAGACTATCAGCAAAATCATGGTATTTTACACCGATAACACGTTTGATACGTTTATTCTTGAGAAAGGGAAAAAAGAGTAAAAAGAAAAGTCCAGTTTTTATTATATGCTTATATTCACCTATCTTTGCTCAACATTTGAGCATTGATATATGAAGAAGTACATCTTAGACATGAAGGTCACCGAAAACTCTCGCCTTCATAAGAATTATTGTCTGCTAAAGTTAACCTCGGCGGATGATCTCCCGGAGATGCTTCCCGGACAGTTCGTGGAGGTGCGTGTCGAAAATTCCCCCACAACCTTCTTGCGGCGCCCAATCTCTATCAATTTCGTGGATCAAGCCAAGAATGAGTTGTGGCTACTGATTCAGTTGGTTGGTGACGGAACCCGGAAAATGGCGGAATTCCGCCCGGGAGATCTCGTGAATATCATCTTGCCGCTGGGCAATGGATTCACGATCCCTTCTAAAGGGATGGATAAAAAACTGCTTTTGATCGGAGGAGGGGTCGGTACCGCTCCGATGTTATATTTAGGCGCTTGCCTGAAAGAAGCTGGTTTTGAGCCTGTTTTCCTGTTGGGCGCTCGCTCAAGGGAAGATGTGTTGCAATTGGATGAGTTCCGGAAATATGGACAGGTTTATGTCACGACGGAAGATGGATCCTTGGGAGAGAAAGGATATGTGACCAACCATTCTATCTTGGAGAATACTCGTTTTGAGCAAATCTACACTTGTGGTCCCAAGCCTATGATGATGGCGGTAGCCAAATATGCGGGATCAAAAGGTATATCCTGCGAGGTATCCCTCGAAAATACGATGGCTTGCGGGATCGGTGCCTGCCTTTGTTGCGTAGAGAAGAACAAGGAAGGTCATCATGTATGTGTATGTACGGAGGGTCCAGTGTTTAATATAGAGAATTTGTCATGGCTGAATTAAAAGTAAATATAGGAAATTTGCCCTTAAAGAACCCGGTAATGACAGCTTCCGGGACGTTTGGATATGGCATTGAGTATGCGGATCTGATGGACATCAGCCGTTTAGGTGGAATTTTCGTGAAAGGTACCACGATCCAGCCCCGTGAAGGAAACAATTACCCGAGAATGGCGGAGACTCCTTCTGGAATGTTGAACGCGGTTGGGCTGCAAAACAAGGGCGCCCTCTATTTCGCGGAGCACATTTATCCGGAAATAAAGGATATAGATACACATATGATCGTCAACGTCAGCGGATCTTCGGTAGAGACCTACGTGGAGTGCGCGGAGAAGATCGCCGAGTTGGATAAGATTCCCGCTATCGAGTTGAACATTTCGTGCCCGAACGTGAAGCAAGGAGGGATGGCTTTCGGGGTGTCTTGTCAAGGAGCGGCCGAGGTCGTGCGGGCTGTTCGTAGGGTTTACCCGAAGACCCTTATTGTAAAACTTTCACCCAATGTGATGGACATTACCGAGATAGCGAGAGCGGTCGAGGCGGAAGGCGCGGATTCCGTTTCCCTGATTAATACCATGCTCGGGATGGCGATTGACGTGGAGAAGCGTAAACCGATATTATCTACAATAACAGGAGGACTTTCCGGCCCTTGCGTGAAGCCTGTCGCACTGCGTATGGTATGGCAAACTTATCATGCGGTGAAGATTCCGATCATCGGACTTGGAGGAATATCGAGCTGGAAGGACGCCGTCGAGTTCATGTTGGCGGGCGCTACCGCTATCCAGATCGGGACTTATAACTTCGTGGATCCGACCGTGTCGATCAAGGTTATTGACGGATTGAATGCGTATTGCGACCGTCATGGGTTTAAATCCGTAAAAGAGTTGATCGGAGCGTTGGATATTGGATAAATAAAAGATTTTATATCGCTTTTATTCCTATAAGAAATAGAAGAAAAAAGACGAGGCATTTCCTGAGAAAAAGCAGGAATATGCCTCGTCTTTTTTATGTCTCCTTATTTCCGGGATCAGCGTGTTTTTCCCGTTTTTTCCTATATATAATAGGGTACTTCATCTATGCCCGAAATGAAAGGAGATGATATTTATTTATCTATCTCCAAGACGGCCGGACAATGGTCAGAATGGACGGCATCATTCAATATATATGCCGACTTTATTCTTGGCCGCAGGTTATCCGTTACCATGCAATAATCAATGCGCCAGCCTTTGTTTTTCGCCCTCGCGTTAAAACGATAGCTCCACCAGGTATATTCTTGCCTGTCCGGATTCATGAACCGGAACGTATCCGTGAAACCGGCCGCAAGGAAACGTGTCATCCATTCCCTCTCCTCGGGAAGGAATCCACTATTCTTGGCGTTTCTTATAGGATCGTGGATGTCGATAGGCTCATGGCAGATATTATAATCTCCGCACAGGATAAGATTCGGCCTTGTCTCCCGCAGCTTCACCACATAATCCTGGAAATCTTCCAGCCAAACCATCTTGAAGTCTTGGCGCTCATCTCCGCTCGTGCCTGACGGGTGATAGACACTGACCACCGACAAGTCCCCGAAATCCGCGCGGATAAAACGTCCCTCATCATCATATTGGGGCATTCCCATGCCATATTCCACATGATCCGGCTCCTCACGGCTCAGGATCGCCACGCCGCTATAACCTTTCTTCTTGGCGGAATAGAGATATGATCTGTAGCCTAATGCCTCGAAGATCTCGGCAGGAAACTGTTCCGGTTGCAATTTCGTCTCCTGGATGCAAAGCACATCCGGTTTCTCTCGCTCTATCCACTCAGGCAGCCCTTTACCAATAGCGGCTCTCAGTCCGTTCGTATTATACGTTATGATCTTCATTTGTCCTATTTTTTTAGTTACCTATGATTTTTTATCGGGATGGGGTTGAAGTCCCATCCCAAAGTCTCAAAGATAGTAAAAATACGATAACAGGCATCATGCCCGACTTTTTTCGGGATTTTGCCCTACATTTTAGGGAAAGTAGGGAATGACTTACGCAAACGGGATGCGTGTATTCTAGGATTTTCCCTATTTTTGTATTTATCCTGTATGAATGAAAAAGAGGAGGATGTACGATGATCGAGTATTTGAAGGAGATTTTGGATAGCACGGAGATCACGGTATCGACCGCGGTTTTTCGCTTGTTTGTCAGCCTATTGCTTGGAGCCGTGGTTGGAGTGGAGAGACAACTTCGCAGGCAAGACGCCGGAATGCGCACTTTTACCCTTATCTGCATGGGCTCTACCGCGGCGATGCTGATCTCGATATGGATTCCGCAGACTTACCCGAATTTCTTAAATGGGGACCCCGGCCGTATAGCGGCGCAAGTCTTGACAGGTATCGGTTTCTTAGGAGCGGGAGCCATCATACGGAGCCAAGGCAGCATACATGGGCTCACGACGGCCGCCTGCATCTGGATGATGGCTGTCGTTGGACTTGCGACGGGAGCCGGGATGCTCCGTACCGCCTTGATAGCGACTGGGCTTACGCTATTCGTGCTGGCCTCGTTGGATCTGCTGGAGCGGCGGATGTTTCTCAATGGCGTCAATAAGATACTGACGATCAATTGCTCCACTTCCGCACCGGATGTCAATCGCATCCAAAAGATCTTGGAAGAGAAGAAAATATTCATCGTCAGTGTCTCTTATGAACATGATTATGAGGCGAATCTCTCCGTTATCACTTACAAGGTGAACGTGAAATCGATCTCCTTATATAATGGCCTGTTTTCCGCCCTGCGGGAACTGGGTTACGTCTCTAAAATACAGATGTTCGCATGAGTGACCATCTATTCTAACTCGCCCTTGAGCATCTTGCCGGCGATCCTTGCCGCTTCCGCCACATATTTGCCGCAAGGCCGCTTCGCGTAATACTGCGGTGTCCGTGCCGAGGGAGCCGGAGTGGTAGAACTTTCTTCCGGAGGAAGCAGGTTACGGCAGATGATTGTCCCATGCTTTTCCTTGAAAAGATTCGCCATTTTTTGCACCATCCCATAATTACGGGCACGTGCCTCTTGGTCATGAGGGTCGATGACCGGATACTTGAAGCCTGCCAGCATGGCCATAGCGCTCACGGTCCCGCAGATCTCTCGCATACGACCGACTCCTCCTCCAAAAGAGACAGACATTTGCTTGGCCAACTCTATGTCCAACTCAAACACATCAGCGTAGGCAAGAAATACGGATTGCGCGCAATTGTAGCCCGACTCGAAATTCTCTACCGCTAAGTTTACTCGCTCTTCTATATCAAAAGACTTCATAATCCACACAAGCTCTATCTACTTTTACCGGACCAATGATCCCTTTTGCCACCGCCACGTGCTCCGGATGATTGGCATACGTGCTCACGTCCTCAAGGGTAGCGAGCTCGGTCGTGAGCAGGATGTCCCAACTCTCGTCCGGATTGCAGTTGAAGTCTACCCGTATCATCTTCAACACCTCGATCTTTTCGATCAAGGCCTCCAGTCGCTCCTTGATTTCCTGCATCTTCTTCTGCTTTTCCGCAGCCGAGGGAAACTCCTTCAGCTTAAACATTACCATGTGTCTGATCATAGTTGTTATCTGTTTATCCGTTATATACTATTCCATTTGTTCATTCAGGTATGAGTCCTTGTAGCCAAGGAAATATAAGATCCCGTCCAATCCGGTGGTCGAGATCGACTGCTTCGCGGTGGCTTTCACCTTCGGTTTCGCATGGAAGGCGATACCTAATCCCGCGATGCTGATCATCGGCAAGTCGTTGGCCCCGTCGCCAACAGCCACGGTCTGGCGAATATCAACGTTCTCTACCTGCGCTATCAGGCGCAAGAGTTCCGCCTTTCGCTTGCCGTCCACAATGTCGCCCACGTAATTGCCTGTCAGTTTTCCGTTCTCGATCTCAAGCTCGTTGGCATATACGTAGTCGATATTATACTTCTGCTTCAGGTAATTCCCGAAATAGGTGAATCCTCCGGAGAGGATGGCGATCTTGAATCCCACCTTTTTCAATACACGCATCAGCCGATCCACGCCTTCGGTTATCGGAAGGTCGCGCGCTATCTCTTGCATCACCGATACATCGAGCCCTTTCAGCAAGGAGCAACGCTGGCGGAAGCTTTCGCGGAAATCGATCTCCCCGCGCATGGCCGCTTCCGTGATCGCCTTCACTTGGTCGCCCACTCCGGCACGTATCGCCAGCTCGTCGATGACCTCTGTCTCGATCAGGGTCGAGTCCATATCAAAGCAGATCAGCCGACGCATCCGGCGATACATACTATCTTCCTGGAACGATATGTCCATCTCCAGCTCGTTGGAGAGCTTCATGAATTCCGCCTGCATCGCCTCCTTGTCGCGCGGCGTGCCACGCACGGAGAACTCCACGCTGGCTTTCGGGGTCCGGGCGTTCTCGTCGAGCGGGATACGTCCGGTAAGCCGCTTGATGTCGTCGATATTCATGCCTTGACCCGCCACGATACGAGATACTCCGGCGATCTGCTTGGCCGTGAGCTTGCGTCCGAGTATAGTGATGATATACCGGTTCTTGCCTTGCATGCTGACCCATTTGCTATATTCCTGCTCCGTGATGGGCGTGAACCGGATATTCACGTCAAGCTCGTAGCTCTTGAAGAGAAGCTCCTTGAGGATGTCTCCGGAATTTCCCTCCGTGCTTTGGAACAAAATGCCTAACGATAGGTGATTATGGATGTCGGCCTGTCCGATGTCGAGGATCACGGCGTTGTTCTTCGCCAGGATCTCGGTTAAGGTCGCTGTGACACCGGGTTGGTCCGCCCCGTTGATATTAATGAGTATGATCTCGTCTTTCCGCGTCATAGTTGTCATTCTACCGGCAAAAGTACATAAGAAATATGTAAAACAAGGCCCTTGTCGCCAATTTTTCCCTATATTTGTTATATCCTTTAGTAAAGAAATGTCTAACAGAACCTGGCGACCTTAAAAAGTCCTGACTGGCAGGCAAAAGAAATGAGAATCCAATTTGAGATTAAAGAGAAGTTGTCCGACATTATCGCCGAGATCCTTCATTCGGACAAGTGGCTTACTTTAGTGAAAGACGAGAATCACGGGTTACGGCGCGTGACGATCAAGGATCCTTACTTCGACTCGGAGGCTTCTATCGACATCTGGGAGCATGAGATCCATGTGACGACGGCTTGGTCTAACTACACCTACCGGATTTACCAGCAAGGGGAGTCCGTATGGTGCGAGTATATAGGCGCGTACCGCGGCTTGCTGGAGCAAAATCTGCTGCCCACGATCACGCCTAAGGAGAATATCCTGGACTCGGAGGTGCTGGATAGCTCATTGTTTGGCGAAAAGAAGGAAAAGTTGCGGAATTATAGCGTGGAGAACCTGAAACTGAAGAAGTTCAGGCGAGACAATTTCGTGGCGGAATATCAGCTTACCTCTCCGCAAGACCATCCGAAGGTGGTATATGACGAGTTTATAAAAGAGGGCGTTCCCATCCCGCCCCCTGACAGTGATGATCCTCAAAGAGGATAAGATAACGAAGATACGCCCTCTGGGACTGATGTTTCCAGGGGGCGTGTTGTTTATTGTCCCCATGATTGGCAGGATAATCGGCTGATTTATGTTTTAAAATAGTTGATTTTTATCAAAAACAGGCTATAAAACATATAAAAAAACTTGTTTTTGATCCGAAAAGTGTTATTTCTTTTGGCGAAAAGAAAGGTTTCATTTTATATTCGCGGTATCGAAAAAGGTGGATCTCATCCCTTTAGCGAAAGGAATGCATTCGCCTATATCCTGAAAATCAGGAGTCGGGGCCTCTTCCATGAGGCATGGAGGATCCTCGATTAAGTTGAACGTAAAATGGAAATTATGAAAGTAAGCGCTTATGTTCTCATCGCGTCGGTCGCGTTGCTTGAGATGTCGGCCGGCTCGAAAAAGGCGAGACTCATCGAGGGTGCGAATCCCGGTGACTTAGCCCCGAGAATAGAGTTTCTGGAAAACGGCGGGAATGCCGGATTCCACAACCCGTCAGGACGTTACACCCTGCTCAATTTCTGGGCGGCTTACGATGCGGAATCGCGGGCCCGTAACGTCCGGTTAGCGAATGAGATCAGTAAATTTGCCCCCGGCAAGATCGCGTTTCGCTCAATCTCACTCGACGAGAAAGAATCCATTTTCTCCGAGACGGTGAAGATCGACAAGCTGGATCGCTCCACGCAGTACCAAGAGCGGGCAGGCAAGAAGTCCGCCTTGTACGAGAAGTATGGCTTAGAGAAGGGCTTCAAGAGCTTCCTGATCGATGACAAGGGAGTGATTATTGCGGCGGATGTCACACCTGAGAGACTGACGGAAATCATGGAAAGGAATTAATCCGTAATTACAAGCAAAGAGAGCTGCCTCGCTGAAAAGCGAAGCAGCTCTCTTTTTGTCCTTCCGTATTCCTTCGGGCGAGCGGTTTATCTGACTGCCTCTACCTCCTCGGTATGAAGCGGGATCTTTTTTCCTAACAGGCGCGCGCCGTTCTCGGTGATCAGATAGTCTTCCTCGTTCCGTATGCCGCTGAAATCCTTATAAGTGAACAATTTCTCATAGTTGATGAATTCCGTGAACTTATTCTGGCTTCTCCAGAGATCCATCAGCTCGGGGATGAAATAGACGCCCGGCTCGATGGTCAGCACGAAGCCCGGCTCCAATTCGCGGCCTAACCGTAACGACTTGCGCCCGAACTGGGTGCTCTTGGGCTTCCCGTCGTAGCCTACGTACGTCTCCCCGAGATTCTCCATGTCGTGCACGTCGAGCCCCATCATGTGGCCTAACCCGCAGGGCATGAACATGGCATGGGCCCCGGCTTGTACCGCCTCCGCAGGATCTCCCTTCACGAACCCAAGTTGCTTCAGCCCGTCCATGATGACGGTGCAGGCCTGCTCATATACCTTCACGAAGGGGATGCCCGGGCGCAAAGCGGCCACGGCTGCCTCGTGGGCGGCTACCTGGATGTCATAGATCTCTTTCTGCCGGGTGGTGAAGGTCGGGTCGGCCGGGATGGTCGACGACATATCGCCCGCGTATCCCATCTCGGTCTCCGCTCCAGCGTCGAGCAGCAACATATCGCCGCTCTTGATCAAGTTGCTATGGTCGTGGTTGTGCAAGGTCTGGCCGTTGATCGTCGCGATGATGGGGAAGGAGAGCCCGTAATTATGCGCGTAAGCCACTTCCGCTACGGCTGCCGCCACGTCAGACTCCCGTATTCCCGGGCGTACGGTGCGCATCGCCGTCAGGTGCATATCAGCCGTCACGATACAAGCTTTCTCGATCTCCGCGATCTCCTCGTCGCTCTTGTAATTGCGCTGGTTCACCACGCCCATGATAAAGGGGACGGATGGGGTCTCGGCACCCGGATGGATACCTAACCATTGCAGTAGTTTCAGTTGATGCTCAGGGCGATAGGTGGGTAGGTAATGGATCTTTTGCCCCTTCGCCTGGGCGTTCTTCAGGTAGGTCTCTATCTCCTTGAACGGGCGTACCTCCTGTATCCCGGCCGCTTCGCTCTTCTCCCTCAAGGTGGGTTGCGTGCCCATCCATACGATGGCGTCGATCGTCAGCTCATCGCCGAAGATGATCTCCCGGTCGTTGTCAATATCGATCACGGCGGATAGGCCGGCGTATGGTAAACCGAAGAAATAGAGGAAGGTGGAGTCTTGCCGGAAAGGATATGTGTTGTCGGCGTAATTCATTCCACTCTCGTCGTTCCCGAGGAACAACAGCAAACCGGAGCCGATGGTTTGTTTCAATTTAGCCCGGCGGGCCATGTACGTTTGTTTACTGAACATAAGAAAAATGTTTTTTTGGTTGTCTGCGACTTGAATTAATTCCCAAATATAGCAAATTAATGCGATACGCGAATCGCTTTACGGTTTGACCCCGAAAAATAGCGTGTCGCCGTGTCAAAAAAACTTTTCCATGATTTTCTGGATAGATGGCACTGTTTCCCGGAAGATCTCCAAGGGATTTCGTGAAGCTACGCATAGCCTTCTTTTTTCTTTCCGGTGAATTTCTATAATTACCATTATGTTTAATAATAAAATGGGGAATTCTCGATATGCCTTCACGGCGGCCATAAAAAAAGCCCGGGAACAAGAGTTCTCCAACTCCTATTCCCGGGCAAAACCTATTTTTTAAGATAAAGGGATCCTTACTTGTTCAACTCGGCCTCGATAGCGTCGAACTTGTCGCCCATGTTCAGGTTATAATAGATACCTCTCAAGGCGATCATGTACTCTCTCTCGTCCGGCTTCATTTGATGTGCCTTCTCGAAGTACGGCATAGCTTGCTTGAAGAATTCCTTGGCCTTGCCAAGCTCCTCTTGATACTGCTTAGCGTCGTTGATCATGTTGGCCTCGCCTTGCTTGTTGACACCTTGGTTGAAATAAACGCGACCCAAGTTCGAGATGGACTCGATATACTCCGGGTTCAACTCCAAGGCTTTCTTGTAATACTCCTCGGCTTTCGCGTAATCCTTCAGCCCTGTCTCGTAAACACGGCCCATCACGTCGTAAAGCTGCGCGTTATTAGCGTCCTTGGAGATAGCGGTATTCAGGTACTCGATGGCTTTCTCGTTCCGGTTCGAGTAGATGTAATTGTTGATCAGGCTCAACAGGTAATACGGCTCATCCGGGAACTTCTGCATACCCTCTTCCAAGGTCTTCTCCAAATTCACGGTGTCTTTAGCCTGCTCGTACTCGTAGCACAGATATTGGTAAATATCGTTCGCGCGGTAATCCGTGTTCTTGGCGCGCTCCAGTGCCTTGACAGCTACCTCATGATCGTTCAATTGAGTAGCAGCCACAGCGGCGTAGAACTGAACCGTCATGAAGTTCGAGTCTCTCTCCGCTACCTGCTCTCCCTCGAACATCGGCATATCGGATATTTTCAGGTATTGCTCGAAGAAATCGTAGGCCTTCTTATAATCCTTTTGATCGAAATAATAAGCGCCTCCATTGATGTAATATACGTGGTTCGCGCCCAGGATACTCTTTATGTCTTTCGTATATTTGGGCTTAACCTTTCCCTTTGCGTTCGGACGTTGATCCAACTCATAGGCTTTCTCGAAATAAGGAAGGATACTTCCCAGCGCCTCATACATGACAGGCTCGTTGGGCTGTTGGCCTAATACCTGCTTCGTTCTCTCGGTGCTGAACTGCTGATCCTCGATAAAGCCGGCGACGTACCAGGTTTTCGCGTCGTCCTTTGTCTCCGGATTTTCCAATGCTCCCTTGATGAGCGTACGGGCTTCAGCGAAGTCCGCGTTCGATCCTTTAGCGATGCTCTGTGCCTCACTCACGGCTTTCTTTTGAGCGAAGGAGGCAGATGCTGCGACACATAGTGCCATTGTTAATAATACTCGTTTCATTGCGATTGTAATTTTGAAATTAAAGATTTCTATTTGTTTAAAATTCTCAGTTATTTGACTCGTTAGACTCCTCGTCCCCTAAAGAACTTGAGTCGTCCATATCGGTTTTTAGACTATCTTGATCGGTACTATGCAGCTCCTCGTTTCTTGCGTTCTCTCTTGCGTCTCGCTCCGCTTTTTGCTCGGCGATCTGTTCCTCGCTCTCCGACAAGACCTTACATACAGAGGCTATCTCGTCATTCCGCTTTTCCAGGTTAATCAGACGGACACCTTGTGTCGCACGTCCGATGATGTTCAGGTCGGCTACCTTCATACGGATCGCTATACCTGATTTGTTGATAATCATCAGATCATTCTCGTTCGTCACGTTCTTGATGGCGACTAACTTTCCGGTTTTCTCGGTGATATTGATGGTCTTCACGCCCTTTCCACCACGGTTTGTGATACGATAATCGTCTATGAGCGAACGTTTCCCATATCCTTGCTCAGAAACGACCAAAACCGTCTCCTGTTCTTTGTCCTTGATGCAGATCATGCCGACAACCTCGTCCATGCCGTCGTCATCCAACGTCATACCTTTCACGCCAGATGCCGTACGTCCCATCTCTCGAACCGCACTCTCATGGAAGCGGATGGCGCGTCCGTTCCGGTTCGCGATGATGACCTCATTATTTCCATTCGTCATGCAGACCTGGATCAGGCCGTCATCTTCCCGAAGCGTGATCGCGTTCACACCATTCTGGCGAGGACGGGAATAAGCCTCCAGCAAGGTTTTCTTGATCACGCCCTTCTTGGTGCAGAACAACAAGTAATGCGAATTGATAAAGTCCATATCGGTTGTCAATTTCTTGACACGGATGAAGGCTTGTATCTTGTCGTCCGGCTCGATGTTCAGCAGGTTCTGGATCGCCCTTCCTTTCGCGTTCTTGGCTCCTTCAGGGATCTCGAACACTTTCAGCCAATAGCATTTACCTTTTGCCGTAAAGAATAATAAGGTAGCATGCATGGAAGCCGGATAGATGTACTCAACGAAATCCTCGTCGCGGGTCTCGGAACCTTTCGCTCCTACCCCACCTCTACCTTGAGCCCGGAACTCGCTAAGCGGTGTCCGCTTGATGTATCCTAAGTGAGATACGGTGATAATCATCTCATCATCGGCGTAGAAATCCTCCGGGTTCAGCTCCTCGGAAGCGTATACGATATCCGTTTTGCGCTCATCCCCGTATTTCTCCTTGATTTCCAATAGCTCGTCCTTGATCACTTTCATACAAAGATCCTCGTTTTCCAAGATCTCTTTCAGATAAGCGATCAGCTTCTCTATCTCCTCGTATTCCGCACGTAGCTTATCTTGCTCTAAGCCGGTCAGCTGGCGCAAGCGCATCTCTACGATCGCACGCGCCTGTACATCTGATAAAGAGAACCGCTCCATCAAGCGCTCGATGGCCTCTTGCGGGCTCTTCGACGCCCGGATGATCGCGACTACCTCGTCTATATTGTCGGAGGCGATAATCAAGCCTTCCAATATATGTGCCCTCTCCTCCGCTTTCTTCAGGTCATATCTCGTGCGACGGATAACCACCTCATGGCGGTGATCCACGAACGCCTTGATCAGATCCTTCAGGTTCAGCAGTTGCGGTCGACCATTCACCAGCGCGATATTATTGACGCTGAACGAGGATTGCAACGCGGTGAGCTTATACAATTTATTAAGCACCACACTGGAATTGGCATCACGTTTCACGTCCACGACGATACGCATTCCCTGGCGGTCGGACTCGTCGTTCACGTTGGAGATGCCGTCGATCCGTTTCTCGTTGACCAGATCGGCGATCGACTTGATCAATTCCGCCTTGTTGACAGCGTAAGGGATCTCCGTGATGATGATCTTCTCGTGATTGCTCTCCGTCTCGATCTCGGCCTTGCCGCGAAGAATGATACGTCCCCTACCCGTCTCGAAAGCGTCCTTGACGCCGGCATACCCATAAATGGTAGCTCCGGTAGGAAAGTCAGGGGCCTTGATATATTGCATCAGCTCCTCGATCTCGATATTTCCACGGGCGTCGATATAGGCGATACAGCCATCGAGCACCTCGCTCAGGTTATGGGTCGGCATATTGGTCGCCATACCGACAGCGATACCGGATCCCCCATTCACCAAAAGGTTCGGGATACGGGTCGGCAATACGGTCGGCTCCTTCAGCGTATCATCGAAATTCAGCTGGAAATCAACCGTGTCCTTGTCAATGTCTCGCAGCATCTCTTCCGCGAGCTTACTTAACCTTGCCTCTGTATAACGCATGGCGGCCGGGCTATCCCCATCCACGGAGCCAAAGTTACCTTGCCCGTCGACCAACGGGTAGCGCATCGACCATGTCTGTGCCATACGAACCATGGCGAAATACACGGAAGAGTCGCCATGAGGATGATATTTACCTAAAACTTCACCAACAATTCTCGCAGATTTCTTATAAGGTTTGTCGGATGTATTCCCCATGTCGTTCATCCCGAACAGGATACGACGATGAACCGGCTTGAAGCCATCCCTTACATCCGGAAGAGCACGTGAAACGATCACCGACATTGAATAATCAATGTAGGCCGATTTCATTTCCTCTTCTATGTTAATCTTAATAATTCTGTCTTGATCAACCATTTAGTTTTATATTAATTACACTCTACACCTCTTTTGCGAAAAGGTGCACTAAGGTACGGTTTTTCCGCTTACCACGAAAGAAAACGGATTGAAATTTTAGTTCCCGGGGCTTTTTGATACTTATTAAAAAACTATGGCATGAATTTTGATAAGGTATAGGAACGAATTGTATAACTTTGCGCAATTACTACCATATATAGTTATCGTATGAAGAATTATTCGAAAAGATTGATAGACGTGATTGAGTATAGCCGTGAGGAAGCGGTACGCCTCCAAAACAGTTATGTCGGTCCGGAGCACCTGATGCTGGGCATCATCCGGGAAGGCGAGGGCGAGGCGATACGCATATTACGCGAGCTGAATACCGATCCGAACGATATCAAACGCGAGATTGAAGCAGAAATAAAGAACACATTCGAGGCGGACGACTCACACCTTCACGAGATAGCGGTCAGCAAGACGACCGAGCGCGTCCTGCGCATGAGCATGTTGGAATCCAGGCTGTTCAAGAAAGACGAGACGGATACGGAGCATCTCTTGTTAGCCTTGCTGAAGGAGGAGTCCAACGTGGCGGCGAAAGTGCTGCGCGATGCGGGTGTCACCTATCGTGCGGCCTATAACATCCTGGTCAGCGGGACCGGACTGGAAAAAGAGGAAGAGGTAGAGGAGGTCAGCGATGGCTACACGGACGATGATGAGGACGACGACGATGGATTCTCCTCTCGTAAGGAATCCTCCTCTCGCCCCTCTTCCGGAGCGGGAGCCTCGCAACCGAAATCGCCGAATGACACGCCTGTCCTGGACAATTTCGGTACCGACATGACCCGGGCCGCCGCGGAAAACCGGCTGGATCCGATCGTGGGACGGGAAAAAGAGATCGAGCGGCTGGCCCAAATCTTGAGCCGACGCAAGAAAAACAACCCGGTATTGATAGGAGAGCCGGGCGTCGGCAAATCCGCCATCGTGGAGGGCTTGGCCTTGCGTATCATCCAGCGTAAGGTATCCCGTATCTTGTTCGACAAGCGGGTGATCAGCCTCGACATGGCCTCGATCGTGGCAGGGACGAAATATCGCGGGCAGTTCGAGGAGCGTATCAAGGCGATCTTGAACGAACTCTCGAAGAACCCGAATATCATCCTGTTTATCGATGAGATCCATACCATCGTGGGGGCCGGTTCGGCATCGGGATCGATGGACGCGGCGAATATGTTAAAGCCCGCCCTGGCTCGCGGGGAGATCCAATGTATTGGAGCTACCACCCTGGACGAGTACAGGAAGAACATCGAGAAAGACGGCGCTTTGGAACGTCGTTTCCAGAAAGTGATCGTCGATCCGACAACCGCGGAGGAGACCTTGCAGATCCTGCGGAACATCAAGCCCCGCTATGAGGAGCATCATAACGTGATCTATACGGAAGATGCCTTGAAAGCGTGCGTAAAACTGACCGAGCGATACATCAGCGACCGCAATTTCCCCGACAAGGCGATAGATGCCTTGGACGAGGCGGGATCGCGTGTGCATATATCGAATATCATCGTTCCCAAGAGTATAGAGGAACTGGAAGGGAAGATAGAGGAAACAAAGAACGAGAAGCTGGCGGCCGTGAAGTCGCAGAACTTCGAGCTGGCGGCAAGTTTCCGCGACAAGGAGCGGCAATACTTGTTGCAACTGGAGGCGGCGAAGGCCAAATGGGAACAAGAACTGCAAGAACATCGGGAGACCGTGGACGAGGATAAGGTAGCCGAGGTGGTCGCCATGATGTCGGGGGTTCCCGTACAACGCATAGCGAAAGCGGAGAACCTCAAGCTGCTCGAGATGGCGGATGTGCTGAAGAGTAAGGTTGTCGGGCAGGATGACGCGGTACAGAAGATCGTGAAGGCGATCCAGCGTAACCGGGTCGGCCTGAAGGATCCCAACAAACCGATCGGTACGTTCATGTTCTTAGGGCCTACCGGAGTCGGAAAGACGCATCTCGCCAAGAAGTTGGCGGAATATCTTTTCGATTCTCCCGACGCGTTGGTACGTATCGACATGAGCGAATATCTGGAGAAATTCGCCGTCTCCCGGTTGATCGGGGCGCCTCCCGGATACGTTGGTTACGAGGAGGGCGGACAACTGACGGAGAAGGTGCGTCGTAAGCCTTATTCCGTGGTCTTGCTGGATGAGATCGAGAAGGCGCATCCGGACGTATTCAACCTGCTTTTGCAGGTGCTCGACGAAGGTCGCCTGACCGATAGCTTGGGCCGGCGTATCGACTTCAAGAACACGATCTTGATCATGACCTCGAATATCGGTACCCGCCAGCTAAAGGATTTCGGGCGTGGTGTGGGCTTCAACACGAGGTTGGAGGGTGAGCCGGATAAGGATTTCTCGCGAAGCGTGATCCAGAAAGCGTTGAACAAGGCGTTCGCCCCTGAGTTCCTGAACCGGGTGGATGATATTATCATGTTCGACCAATTGGACAAGACCGCTATCCATAAGATCATCGATATTGAGCTGAAGGGGCTTTACCAACGTGTGTCCAATTTGGGTTACGAGCTCTCGATCACCGACGAGGCGAAAGATTTCGTCGCGACGAAGGGATACGATATTCAATTCGGCGCCCGCCCGTTGAAGCGAGCTATCCAGAAATATCTGGAAGATGAGATGGCCGAGATGATTATCCGGGCATCCGTAGGCGAAGGAGACACGATCGTGGTTGATTTCGATAAGGCAGAGCAGAAAATCGTGACCTCCGTGCGGAAGAAACAAGAGGCGGAATAAGTCGCCCTACGTATAAAAAACGGGATCCTCAAAGAAGATCCCGTTTTTTTATGTCCTTGAATAAGAAAACTCCGCCAACTATTCATGAAAACTCGGCTTGATATGCCAAAATGTCCGGGAAGAAATCATAGAAACAACAGCAGGGTTTATCGGTAGGCTTTCCGGTCAATCTTGCCATTATAAGTGCGGCATATACGTTCCACCTCCTCGTAGATCAGGGGAACCTTATAGGTTTCCAAGCGGGAGCGGATGTGTCGGGCCATACGCCTCTTGTCGAGCGTCGTTCCTTCGGTGGGGACGACCAGCAACTTCAAGACGGATCCCATGATCGGATGCGAGGCGGATACGCAGACACAATCGACCACCTCGGGCATGGTCATGGCCACCTCCTCTATCTCAGACGGGGCGACCTTGAATCCACCGACATTGATCACGTCGTCCACCCGGCCTACCAAGTGGAGCCTTCCCTCCTCGTCTATCCTCCCGTAGTCATGCGTGAACACGACCCCGCCGCGCAAGATGGACGCGGTCGCCTCGGGTTCCCCGATATAACCCGTCATCACGGTCGATCCTGAGCAAGCGACCGTCCCTTCATCGGTAATGCGTACCCGCGAATGACGCATCGGCTTGCCAAGGCATCCCGATACACAATAACCGGCGTTGAAGTCATGCGTGCATACGATCCCTGTCTCCGTAGACGCGTAGGTGTTGTAGAGCCGTGTCTTCGGCAAGAGCTCGCAAAGCCGTTCCATATCCATCTGCGAGATCGGGGCGGCGCCGGTCTCTATGAAGTCGATCACGCCAGCATATTTCCGGAGCTTTTCTCCATCCAAAGCCAAGATCATCCGGATGCTTGCCGGGACAAGGAAGGTAGCGAACCTTCCTCCGGGTTGCTCCAAGGCAGAGAAAAAGGCATTCATGTCCTTCAGTCCCTCTAAGATCCGGAGCGTTCCTCCCGTCAGCACAACCGGATATACCTTAGACAAGCTGCCGATATGGTTCAAAGGACCACAAATGATAAAAGTAAGCGAGGAGGTAAACCCCTGCGCGTCGATCAGGTTCTCCGCGTTGGCGAGGATAGCCTCATGGCCGATCATCACGCCTTTGCTTTTGCCGGTCGTCCCGGTCGTGAAAAGGATGTCGGCTGTCCCGACGGGGATAGCCGCGTTTGAGAGAGACTCCCCTATCTCCCGGAAACGCTCCTCCGGGATACTGTTCTCAAGGGGAACCGCTACTCCTTTCGCTCTATGGATCGCGAAATAGGTCACCAAGTAATCTATGGTTTGCGAAGCCCGTATCACCATTGCCTTACCCGGTCTGAGCCCTTGCCTTAGCAACATTTCCGCCCGGGCGCTCACCCAATTCCAAAGCGTCGAGTAGGAAACCTTCTCCTCCCCTTGAATGATCGCGACCTTGTCCGGATATAACCGGGCATTCCGTTCAAGATAGTCCTCCAGCGTCCGCATCATCCGTGTCTTTTTCCGCTAATTTCATCTCGACTAATCGCACCAGATTATCCAAGCTCCTCAGGTTTTTGGGGGTCATGTCCGAATGATCGAGCGAGATGTGATACCTCTCAGACAGGATCATCAGGATCGTCGTGATACCCAATGAGTCCAGCTCCGAGAACAGAAAGGCGGAATCGAAATCCACCAAGGGCAATGCCTCCTCAAGCAATGATTTTATTTCTTCTTTCATACGAATAAGATATTTTCAGGTAAATGACTGTATTTGTCGTATAATCTTCGTAAGGGAGAGGACTGGGGCAACCGGATCTCTTTTTCCGGATGGACAAGGGCATCAATCAATCCTTGGATGTGCCATTGATCCCCGATTTTTCCGTCAAGCACCCCGACCGCCTCTTTCCTCAGTCCGATCGAGGCGTAGAGTTCCACGACCAAATGGCGAAAATAATCCGGGGTTTCCACCTCATAACGGATCTCCTCGAAATGACGTTCGTAATATGTGTGCAATCGCTTGCAACGCTCTACATAACCTACGCCAAAAGAGGTGTCGGTTGGGGAGATCCTTTTTTGGATCTCTATGTGGAAACCGCCGCGGTTCGCCCATGCGCATCCGACGGGTTGCACGTGTGCCGCGCCATGAATGAACACGGGTAATATATCCGCCTGCAACCTCTCTGCCAAATAGAAGGCTCCTTTATGGAAACGTTGGATATTTCCTTCGGGAGATCGCCTTCCTTCCGGGAATATGACGATGGAATAGCCTTTGTCGATGAACGACTTGCAATAATCGACCCGGCCCTCCCATCCCGTGTCGGAGACGGAAAAAAAATCTGCGTAGCGCAAGACTGCCGCCACAAACGGATTGTTCCATACCTTGTCGTGAGTGACGATAAGTATCTTGGGCGACAGGATCAACAGGCACAAGGTATCTAACAGCGATTGATGGTTGCAGATCAGGATAGAGCCCCGCTCGAATGTCTCGCCATAAGGGTTACGTATGTCGGCATATAGCCAAGGATGGTATTTAACGTCAAAGTTGAAGTATCTCCACATGGTTTCATGGAAACGCTTTCTCTTCTCGTCTGTCTTTTTCCCTAAGGTAAACCAGAAGAATCCCCGTAGGCTTCCATATACCAATTGAGCGATATAGACGGTGGCGGATAGCGTCATGGCCGCTATTCGTTCAAAGGTCAGTGGCAAGTCTATGTAGGGATTCGGCCGTTTCATCTCCTCATGCAATCAATCGGGTTCGAATAAATGCTAATCAGGATGTCAGACAGCGTGTCCAAGTCGCAGCTATCCTCATAAAACCTCAGTCCTGACAGATGCTCCCTAAAGGCCTCTTTCTGCTCTTCCGTATAGAGATCGACGAACTCGCTCTTCCCATATCGCATATCATGGGCGATGTAATTGTTGGGAGCCAGACGGTAAGCGTCATGGATACGCTGGTCTATCAGCCTCGCCACCGCACGGTTGAAATCACCCAACGTATAGGAATCGAAAGCCGCGAGCTCAGATCGCTTCAAGGGTTCGCAGAACTCTAAATGCACCTTCCCCTTAGGCTGCGTAAAGCCCGTGAGGATGCTGTTGACATCTTCCCCGGGTTTCTTGATATAGCGCCCTGTCTGGTGCTTCTCGTACAGCTCTAAGGCTTTCAGCAGGTCGCACGGTTCCCATTCATAGCTGATGGAAACCGGTACGACATGAAGCTCGTCTATCGATCGGATCTTATCGTCCTTACGACTCATCCCCAGCATCTTGACAACCCCTTGGTCGGTCTGGTCGATACCGTCCTTGGTCCGTCCGTTTCGCTGGGCGATCCATACCGATTGACGCTTGTCTCGGAGAGTACGACGTATGTATTCGCTCAAATGGGCTGACACTTGATAGAATCGCCTCATGTCGTTGCCCGGACGCTCCACCTTGAACATCTTGTTCGATTTGCCGATGTCGATAATCAGTTGGCTTTGCATGAGATTCGCCCCAAAGGTGATCTCGCTCGTATCGTGTCCCTCCTTGAACAATACATACTGCATCAGGCTGGGATCGAGCACGATGTCCCGGTGATTCCCGATGAAGAGGTATTTACGGTCGGGCGACAAGCGATCCAGTCCGCTATACGTAAATCCGGTCATGGTCCGCTTGATTACCTGGACGTTCATGTAGAACATGACGCTTGACTGGAACTCATATATCGTGCGTATGGAGTTGATCTTATTCCTTACGGTAGCCAAATCCATCTCCGGGAAGACATAAGAAGCCAATAAAGGGAAAGAGGCGCTGTCGGTGATACGTCGCATGGCGGCAGGAATCTCCTCGTCCCGATAAGGCCGGATGTCGTCAAATTTATCTTCTGCTATCATAAACCTCGTTGATTTTACGGACTATATTTCCATTACCCACGATGCATTCGGCTGTCTCTATTGCCGTGAGCGGAACGCCGCAAATGCCGTGTAAGTTAATATTCTGCCCTGTCAGGAGCAAATTACGGACCTTGGTCGCGATCGGGAGCTGGGATAAGGCCATGTTCTTGCAATCACGGTTATATCCATACAAGGCTCCCTCCTTCGTCCCGTAGAAATCCCGGATCGTGAGGGGCGACGAGGCGAAGCAAAACTCGATGTCATCCCGGATGCCGGGGCGTACGATCTCCAATTTGTCCAAGACACGCCGTAAGGTCCTCTCCTTCCAGTCCTCGTATTCAGCCGTCCGATGCCCGTAAGTAGTGTCAGCCCAACGAGCCACTGCGCTAAAAGGCATCGGGCAGTTCACTGTCATGCGATCCGCCCATCTCCTCTGCCGCTCGGCCGGAGGGGTAAGAAACATGAACCCGCGGGGGAACGTCTCTTCCTCGTACTCAGCCAGCCGCCAAACGTCCCCGTGCTTTTCCTGAAAATAACAGGGATGATTCGCGAAAGGTTGACGAGCGTTTTCCTTAAACTTGATATATACCGAGAAAGAGGAATAAGAATTGGGAATCTCCCGCAAACGAGCGCGGTAGGACTTCAGGAAGGCCTTCTCAGGCACGAGTTCAAGCAATGCGCACGGATGGATGTCCGATATGTACAGATCACCGCTATACGTTTTTCCGTTTCTTGTGGTGACCGAGCGTACCAGATGATCCTCCACCGTCACGCGTTCCACGGCGTCTCCCGTGTGGATCGCCCCTCCTGCCGAGACGATGATCTCCTCCAATGCGTCAGCCATCTGCTGGCTGCCATCGATGAACATACTGGAACCATTTATATAGAGCACGTTGATCAGCGCATGCACGAAAGCGGGAGTATGTCCAGCCACGCCGCCATACATCGGATTCATGTAGGCCAATAACTCCGCCAGATCCGGGCTCGTGATATATCGGGCGATAAACTCGTCGGCTGGCATGAGGAACTCCTCGGAATGCTCGCGCAGCATACTTCCCTTATCCACTCGCAGGTAAAACAGATCCACCTCCTCGCTCAACGCCCATAAAGCGTCCATATACCGGTGAAGCCCATCCGTCTGGTCGGGGAAACGCCCGGCGAGATAACGCTCGAAAGCCTCTTTCCCCCGAGGCAAGGAATAGGTCTCGCCCTCCTTGCCGAACGTGATGGAATCGATGCAGTCAGCATCGGTATGCCGGATACGGAGCTTGTCCATTATTCCCAAATAAACGCAAATCTTGTGCAGGTTGTTCCCCGGCATGAAGCCTCCGAGGATATGCATCCCCGTCTCGAATATGGCACCTTTCCGCCGGAAACATTGCAATCCTCCCCCCGCTATCCGGTTTTTCTCCAATACGGTCACCTTATATCCCTCCTTGGCGAGGAAAGCGCCGGTCATCAGTCCGCCCAGCCCTCCACCGATCATGACAATATTTTTCCCGCTATCACTCATTTGTTGGCCTCCAGTATTTGTTCGTACATATATTTCGAAGTCAAAAGCTCGCCGCAAGTCACCATCGTTCCGACGATCACGCCTAGCATCCCATGCGAGTTGATATTTTGCCCGGTCATGAATACGTTCGGGATCCGCGTCTTATGCGGAACCCTCCCCGCGCTACCCAACGAGACGTCTTTGGCGACCCCGTAGATAGAGCCGCCTTCTGTTCCGGTATAATCCCGGTACGACAAAGGAGTCGAGGTATAAAAATGGGCGATATTGTCCTTGATCCCGGGGAATTGCTCATCCAATATATCGATCAGGCGCAAAGCCCGTTCTTGGACGAAAGCGTTATAGGAGGCGCCCCGCCGCCCGATTGCCGTATCCAGCCAAGGTTCAAGTTCTTCTATCCGCATATAGGTGAGAATCACCCCGGTATTGGCGAATACCTGCGAAGGTTCGTTCGCTACGTGCATATACAGATAGCCATGCGGCCACGAACGCTCGTCATAACATTGGCAATGCCAAGGCGAATCAACGGTATAACCAAAGAAATTATAGTTCATGTAAGGCACCGTATTCTCCTTGAAATGCAGATAGACCGAGAAGCTACCGATCGTTTGGGGTATACCATTGATCCTTTTCCTGAATGCCGGACGGATCAAGTGCGTATCGCTCAGCATCTCCATCGTCCGCATCGGATGGGCGGACGATATGACATAATCCGCTTGGAGGTATTCTTCCCCATTAATCTCCACACCCGTAGCGTGCGTATCGTCGCAAATGATTCTCGTGACCTTGCTCCGGGTACGTACCTCTCCCCCATATCGGGAGATCACGTCGGCCAAGGCCGTGGCTACCCTGTCGCTACCTCCTATGAAACGAAAAGCGCTTTGGTTATAAAAGTCCATGATAAACGCATGGACGGAGAACGGGGTCTTGTCTCTCTCGGCGGCATATAGCGGAAGATCCCCCACCAGCACATCCCGTAACAAGGGATCCGTAATGACCTGTTCGATTACCTCGTTGATGGATCGTAACTGATACTTGGTATTGATGGCGTTGTCGGTCTCCCCATATTTCAGCGTATGCAGTGAGGAAGCTGCCGAGACACAGCTGATAATGTCTCGGTATTTCCTGAGATTGTCTTTCTGATCGGGGAAATAGGAGGCCATCTGTTCGATAAACGGCTCCTTCCCATTTGCGAAATTGAACTGTTGCCCTTGGAGGGAGACCACGTTGTATCGCCATGTATCCAGCCTATATAGGGATAACTTGTCGTCAATCTCAAGGTAACGGAGCATCTTATTGAGAATCTGCCCTTCGTCAGCGCTACCGATGAAGTGCATACCTGTCTCGAACTTCATGCCGCGACGATAGAAACATTGCAGGCATCCGCCTATTTGCGTCCCTTGTTCCAGGATAGTCACGTCGTAGCCGTTCTTGGCGAGGACAACCCCGGTGGATAAACCTCCAAGCCCACTTCCTATTATGACGACCTTTTTCATTCTACGTTCACCTTGTATTTATTCTTATAAGCGTTGTAGGGAGCCATATACTCCTCTGTCTCCAACTGACGGCGCATATCCGCATAGATATTCTTGTACCATTTATGCGTCTGGCTCATCAGCTCGCGATCTGAAAGCTCCTTGATATGGTCAACAGGGACGCGCTCGTGTACCTGTAAGGTGGCACGGCCCTGCCGAAGCATGAAATCGTGTTTGGGCAACACGTCGTACAAGCCGTGGATGCATATAGGCAAGATGTCGATCTCCAAGGCTTTCGCCAAGGTAAACGCCCCTTTATGGAACCGCCCGATGCTCCCGTCCGGGGTACGAGTCCCTTCCGGAAATACCAAGACACTGTACCCTCTTCGCACAAGATCTCTCAGATAGGGATAATTCTGGTCATATCCGCTGGAGACCGGCCGGAATTCCGCCGTATGGATGACCACCCCGTAATAAGGATTGTTCCATACCCAGTCGTTTGTCAGCACGATAATCTTGGGAGAGAGCTGCATGACCGCCATAAGATCGAGATGCGACTGATGATTGCAGACGATAACTGCCGGTTTCTCGAAGGTCTCTCCCACCGTGTTGATCTCCTTGAACCTCACCCCCGGCACGTTCCGGATCACGAAATGGGCGATCCGACACAGCAGACGGTGGTAGAACCGCTCCCCATTCCAGATCTTTTGCAACGGTCTATGGATTAAGATCGTGTAAGGTATCAATAATCCGAACATACCACACAGGAAAAACGAGATGGAGAACAGGGAAGCGGCCAAGCGGCGCAGGGTAATGGGATATTCCCTCCTCTTCCCGCCTTTTTCCGTCAGCCAGCGGAATACCAAAGGCGGCAAATAGTAAGACATGATGACCACGGTGATCATCCCGATAATAGCCACCTCCGCCAACGAGCGCATAGCGGGATGCTTGCTGAATATCAAGGTGCCTATACCGATGAACATGATGATCGCGGACAATGCCACGCTGTTCTTGTAATGGGCCAGGCGCTGTTTGCCTGTCGTATATTCATACATAAGTCCTTCGGTGATGAAGATCGTATAATCGTCCCCTTGTCCGAAAATAAACGTGGCCAAGATAATATTGACGATGTTGAACTGGATCCCCAGCAACTGCATGATCCCCAAGATCCATATCCAGCTGACGGCCAAGGGGAGGAAAGATAAGAGACTTAGCTCGATACTCCCGAACGATAGCCAAAGGAACAGGAACACGACAAAGCCGCACACGAAGCCGATATAATCGAACGAATCAGACAAGACCTCCGCCAGATGGTTGCTGACATCGGCCTGGGAGAATACGAAACAGCCTTCCGGCAAGGCTGCATCGATGCGTTTCTCGATCGTTGCCGCCCCGGACTTATCCACATGGACGAAATTCACGATCTTATAACCATCGGAAGCCTGCATGATAAATCGCTTCCCTATCAATTTATGGAAAAGAGTGCTTTCCGGGGATACGCCATCTTTTTGGGAAAGGTTGGTCGCCATTTCCTTAAAAGGCCGAAAGGATTCTGCGGAAAAGCCCGCACGTTCGACCGTCTTGTCGAACTCACGGATGATTCCCGGGTGATCGTGCCAGAAAGCGTCCCATCTTGCCGCTCGACGCTCACGCAGGCTATCGGACGGTATCAGCCCCGCGATGCCAACCAGCTTGCGTACGCCCTTTGTCGGGGCTATCTTCCCGGCCAAGACCTCGTTGTTGCGCAACGCCTCGTCAAGAGTCTTGCCTTCCGCCACGGCGTAAAGGACGGAGATACTGTCGCCCTTGCTTTGCATACTCGACGACAAGAATCGTAAATCATCACGCTGCTCCGGCAACATATAGTTGATATGCTGCATATCCGAGTCGAAGGAGGTACCGGTGCTGAAATACCCAAATAACACGGTCAGGCCGACTATCAGCGCGAACAGGGCACGGCTTGCCCGCTTGCCCTCCGGAAGCCGTAAGGAACCGAAGCTAAAACCTTTCTCGATGGTGGTAGACGACGGACGTGGCTTCAAGAAAATCGGGAGGCAGATGAGCACGAACAATATGGTTCCGATGAGGGTAAGGGAGCCAAACAGCCCTAAATCCCGCATCGCCTGGGCATCGAGCAGCACTAAGCATAAGAAGGCGCTGACGGTAGTGATGTTGCCCACGAGCAAAGGGGGGATCATCTCCTTAAGCGCCTCGCGCATATTCGTCTCATGCTTAAGATGGTCGATGAAATGCAAGGGGTAATTGACGGCGATACCGATAATAACGGATCCAATGCCTATCACGATCAACGAGATGCTATCTCTCAGCAAAGCGATTACCCCCAAGGCGAACAGCCAACCGACCAAGACGGAAATCCCGATCCAGGCCAGATCTCCAATCCGCCGGAATGAGTAAAACAGGATCAATAGGATAAGAACCACGGCAAGTGCCACGGCGAGCTGGCTGTCCGACTTGATCTGCTGGGCGTTGGTCACGGCGATCAAGGGAGCCCCGATCGCGGAAATCTCCAAGGATGGGCAGGAAGAGCGCACCTCCTCCATGCAATCATCCAGCAGCCGCTGTAATTTTTGGTTATTGTATGACTCGCTTATCCCGAACGGGGATTCGAGTAGCGCGATCCCCACGCTATCCTTAAAAAGATAGCCGTCGATCGTCTTATAAGTGTCGTCCACGTTCAGCTCTCTCAGCCGCCCGGTAATACCGGAACTAAGGAGCAAAGGATCGTAAGGCAGGCTTTGCGCCATGAAACTTCCGGTCGGGAGCATGAGCATCTGCCGGTTCCGGTCCATCTGGGCCGACAGGAAGTCGGGGGAAGCCACCAAAGAGTCCAAGCGTTGGTAATCCGCCTCGGTAAGGAGGAATGGATAATCTCGCCAGATCTCTCTGAGCATCTCCATCATCGCGGCCTCGTCCACCTGTATTTGAAGGTTTTGGATAATATGCCCGGTATCACGTTTGGCGACAACCTCCCCAAACGCGTCCATCGCCTCCTCGATTGCCGGCAGATTGTCTTCGCTTCCCTTAAAGATAACCGCGATACGGTTTTGTCCACCCATGTTATTGAACACCTCCGTATATTTGGAAGTCTGCTCGTCGAGGGGCATGAACGCGGAAATATCCTCGTCATAATCCAATCGCAAAGTAGCCAATGCGCCACATAACACGATAATCACCCCAACGATCATACGGAGTGCTCTCTTATGGGAAGAGAAGAAATCGAATATTTTCAAGAACAGTTTACTCATAAACCGACGGACTGACTGTTTTTCTAACTAAACGTTTGTTTATAACCCTCGCGAATTTAGCTGGGAATCCATAAACGACCGCCAAAAAGCAAAGCACCGTATTCAGCAGACTGATCCGTGCGAAATCATAAATAGGGCGAAAATGGCTCACACGCTCATCACTTGGCGGATAATATACCCGTACAGGGATCGGGATGATCCGGATACCTTTCCATGCCGCATAGACCAACATCTCTAATTCAGCCTCGTATCGGGAGGTAATCCACCTTAGTTTACCCATCTTACGGAGAGGATACAGGCGAAAGCCCGTTTGGGTATCCGGCAAAGTGATACCGGTTTGCAATTTGAACCAGAAATTAGAGAATTTGTTGGCGAACGTATTTTGGGCAGGCATGTTTCTTTCCGTCAAATTCCGGCTGCCGATAATCAAGCTATCAGGGGATAACTCATGTGCCTTGAGGAAGGCAGGAATATCACTCGCGAAATGTTGCCCGTCCGCATCCAAGGTAATGGCATATTCGAAGCCGGCTTTACGGGCATACTCGAAGCCGGTACGTAGCGCATATCCTTTTCCCTGATTCCTGTCATGATGGACGATCGTGACACCCGTGCCAGCCAATTGAGCGTCCGTATCGTCGGTGCACCCATCGTTCACCACGATAACGTCGCGGGTATAGCGTCGTATATCCAAGACTACCTTGCGGATGGTACGGCCATTATTGTATGTCGGAACGATTACGCACCACATGATAAGTCATCGACATCTTGGAAAATAGGGTATCCCCCTGCTCTAACACGATAAGTACCCGGCAAGTATCCTCTTCTTGGACCAGTCTCGTGAATCTCACGGTCAGTTCCTTCACCGTTTCCGGGGAGATCACGGCCATATATTTCACGTTCTTGATGTCCGTGAGGCAAACTTCCGCGTCAAGGTAGCGGGCAAGAAGCTCGGTCACCATCTGGATCTGGCAAACACCCGGGGTAATGGGGCTCCCCGGAAAGTGAGCCTTGTAGATCTCGTGCTCCGGGTTGAGCCGAATCTCCGCCGAAAGATCATCCGGATGAAGCTCTCGTGTTATATAAAAAAACTCATTCAGTAACATTTTCTATCGGTCGTAAATGATAAGTTATCTTGAATCGTCTGTTTGTCAGCGTGATCGAGCTATCAGCTTCTCTTACGAGAACTCGGTTCCTTACGCTTTTCCTTTCCGGATTGAACAGCAAGGACATATCCTTCGCTATCCCTTTCCGGATATACCATCTGTCCAAAGGAGCGATCACGTTCCGCAGCTTGACCTTATCCCTCTTCTTGGTATATATCGCATCGAAGGCCTTGATCCCAAACTCATTGACAACGCTCATCACCCCTCCATCACCTTCCATGCGCATGATGCATAAGCCGGATATACTTCCTCCCTTAGGAAAAGAGATCCGGATGCTATATTGACGTAGCTCTTGAGCTTGGATTGCCCCGGCCTCCCATAACAGAAAGAGAGACAGCGCACAGATAAACCTGCGCATGGCCCTATTTAACCGAGAATACCGCATCATCTATCGTTTTGTTCCGCTGTATATTCTTCATATCGATCCGGGTTATATCGCCACTTTTCTCAACCAACTCCACCCGTTTCACCATCTGTATGGAAGGGTAGATATAGAGCCGGACGAAACTGAACAACTGCGCCAGCTCCTTCTGCCGGGGAACGAGCTGAGCCATCCATTGATTCTCCTCCAAGTACATGGTCACCTTGAAATCCTCCGAGTCTTCCAGGCATTTTCCCGTGACGCTATTCATCATGATACGGGCGATTTGCTGGAACATCTTGCTCGATCTCACATCCACCACATCAGTCTTGTCCGACGATTTCAAGAGCACCTTACCCTCATTCAAGATAAAAATATAAGAATAGGGAGAGGTGTATTCCCAGCGCAGGAATCTCCCGTCCTTATAATACATCTTCCCCTCGGAGACCATCGAGCTCTTGAGGAGAGAGAGCTGCTTGACTTGCTTGAAGTCGCATTCCAAGGAACGCATCTTCTCGGCAGCCAGACAGACCTGTTGTACCATACTTTCGCTTTCTGCCTCGCTCACCAGCTTTTGAGCCGATGCCGACATGACGGCCAACGAAAGCCCTATCACACAAAAATATCTCTTATTCATATATTTCCCTCCGAATTATTTCAATATCAACATACAACCACAAACAATCAATATGCAGCCCACCCAGCGGTAAACCGGTACCGTCTCGTGAAAAAACAAGATAGCGGCAAACATGGATATGACATAACTCAGGCTGATCATCGGATAGGCCATGCTAAAGGGGAAGTTCTTGAGGATATACATCCACAATAGAGAGGCCGCCCCATAGCATAGCCCGCAGGCGGCAAACTGCCAATTCCCAAATAATGACATCCAGAATTCGCGTGTCCAGCCAAACGGAAGCATCTTCTGCAAGGCGAACTTCAGCAAGACTTGTCCCGACGAAAGCAGTACACACTGTACCAAGGAAAAAGGTAAAAGTTTCCACATATCCTTATTGTTTCTCGATTACCATCGCCACCGAGGTGATCCCAACCGGGATCCTTACCCCCCGCAAGCGAAAAACCATATCCTGTAAGACAGGAGTCACCTCATTATGATACCCGATAAGCGCGTTCTTGATCTTACCTTGACGCATCAACCGTAAGGCGTCTCGCAAGCAAAGATCCAGAACCTCCCGCTCCTCGGGTCCCGTATAGGTCACATTATAGCCGTGAGAGCGGGTATGTATGGCCAAAGCCCCGGCGATCGTATTATGCGTACTTTGCATGAAAAGCGTAGGGCTCACACCCTGTTCCCCCTCCTCGCAAAGTTTCTGGAGAATCTTCTCGCTGTTTTCCAACATTCCATAGGAAGTTCCTACCAAAATAGCGTCAGGGATTTCAATCCCCGCCTCCCGCAAGGCGGAGAGGGAAGTCATCATCGCCGTTTTCAGGAGTTTACACAGACGGCGTGATTCCATAGGCGATATGAACTCCTTCAGGTTATCCATCGGATTCTCCGGCGTAGACCGGAACGTGGACCGAACCTTATACGACACCGGCCCGGCCGGGATTCCTTGAGAATGCATCTCTTTTCGGCATCCGATATTCGAGAGGATCAGGGAAGAGTCGTTGCCTCCAAATCCGAAGCTGTTACACATCACGTGATTCATCTTGATCCCTGTCTGCCCCAATGAAGGTGTGATGCCTCCGGGAATCTGCGTTTCCCAGCCCAGATTAGCCGGGATAAATTGATTAGACAAAGCTAATAGGCAAATCACCATCTCGATGCCACCAGAGGCGGAAGTGGCGTGCCCGGTAAAGGACTTCGTGCTTGACACGGGAGGCAGATGCCCCGGGAATACCCTCCTCAAGGCATTGCTCTCGCTAAGGTCGTTGTTTGGCGTCCCCGTCCCATGCGCGTTCACGTAATCAATATCCCCGGGCTGTAATCCCGCCATTGAAAGCGCCTCCATCATGGCAAGATATGCCCCCTCCCCATTCTCCGAGGAGGCTGTCTGGTGGAAAGCGTCGCAGGTATTGCCATACCCTGACAGAAGGGCCAGCGGCTTTCCTCCCCGCCGCTCCACGGAGGATGCGCTTTCCAAGACCATGAAGGCGGCACCTTCCCCTAAGTTAAGGCCCTTACGGGTCTCGTCGAACGGGCGGCAACGCCGATTGTCAAGGATCATCAGTGAATTGAAACCATTCAGGTGGAAAAGGCTGAGCGCCTCGCTCCCTCCCGCTATCACGACCTCCGCCTCCCCTGCCTTGATCATATTGGCTCCCGTGATGAAGGCGTTAGCCGCCGAGGAGCAAGCCGTGGAGATCGTGATCGCATTTCGCTTGGGAATCCCGAAATATTCGGCCATGCGCTCAGTCGTGGAATCCGGATTATGCGTGTCCAACAAAGGAAGGAAATCATCCTTCCTTTGCATATCAAGGAAATGCCGCTCCGTATCATCCATACCACCTACGGTCGTCCCGGATATTAATACCGCGTCCGTAGCGTCGATATTCGCCTGTTCCAAGACTTGCCGGATCGCCTCTATCCCCAAAAGTGTCGTACGATTACATTGTTTCTCGTCCGGGATACATAGTCGTCGGCGTAACGCTTCGTTAGATAGCTTTACCTCGCCACAAGGCAGCTCATGATGCCCGGATCGCAAGAGGCGGATCCCGGCGATCCCGGATCTCCCTTCCAATAGCGATCGCAGCACCTCATCCCGATCGTTACCGATAGCGGAGATGATCCCTGCGCCTGTTATGTAAACCTCGTCTCGCATCCAACCGTCGTTTTTCCGGAATATCATTTCGTACGATAGGCGGCGATATATTCCGCCATCGTATTTATGGACTTGAAGATCGCCTTACCTTCCGCGGGATCGCTTAGCTTGATGCCATAACGTTTCTCAAGCAATACGATCAACTCCAAGGCGTCGATCGAATCCAGCCCTAAACCGTCGCCGAAAAGAGGGGCATCATTATCAATGTCCTCTCCCGTAATATCCTCAAGATTCAATGTCTTTATTATCTGCTCCTTAAGATCTGAAATGAGTTCTTCCATCTGTTTTTTAGCTTTTATTTGATGATATATAATGTCGCCTCAAAGCGGTTCTCGTCTTGTATCTCGATCCATCCCCCTATCACGCTTCGTGTTCCCGGAGAACGCAAGGCTCGTTCCATCAAGGTCCTTACGTCGCTCCCTGAATCGCGCATGAAGAAAGAGGTCTCTCCATGATAATGATTCCGTATAGCCACCTCTCCGGTCAATATATTCGGGAGAGTGTAAATGAACGCTGAAGGGCTTGGATAATAGTCATCCGTATGTTGGATAGTATCTTGATAACGCCTATCCGCGCATAAGGATCCACTATTCCCCACAAAAATCACGGCACGATCCTCACGTTCCACGAACCGCTCCACACCCTCCGCTCTTGATTCCGCCTCCAATAGAAGCTCGGAAGCTATAAATCCCACTTTGCACAGCGGATCCATCTTGTAGAACTTTGGGTAATCTCGTATATGGGTTTGATATAGATACTTTAGCAAAGGCATTCCAGACGCTTCCGTCCGTATTTCCATGCCATCGACAGAGGTTTCACGCTCCGTCAGATGTATCGTATGAGTTGCATTGTAAGAATAAGGAACGGCAAATCGCCATTCAATAGGAATATTTTCGTATCTTCGGAATAGCATAGCGGCGTTGCACCCTCCGAAGCCTGACATCATTTTCAGGAATGAGGATCCTTTGGTCTCTCGATGAGTGTCTGATAAATTGATATTGCGGCTGACGCCGATATGCTCGAATCCCTTCGTGGCAAGAACAGTATGATCTTCTACGGCCTCCATTGAGATCAATGTCTCAAGCACGCCCGAAGCCCCTAACGTATGCCCGAAGTAGCCTTTCAGTCCATTGGCGGGAATATGCTCCATTCCCATACGGCCAATCGCTACGGATTCCATCTCGTCATTAAATAAGGTGGCGGTCCCATGCACATTTATAAAGGCGATATTCGAGATGTCCTGAACTTCTAAGGTGGATCTCAAGGCCCGATAGGCTCCATCCGCTGTTTTCGATGGACTGGAGATATGGTAAGCATCATTCCTGATAGCGCCATTCGTGGCTACCCAAGTCCCTTGCGCCAATGGATTGTTCGCTACTTCGCCATAAATGACGCAGGCGGCGGCTTCCCCTAAGTTCAAACCTATCCTATCTTCATCGAAAGGACGGCATAATCCGGGAGAGACCGCTTTAAAAGACTGGAACCCACTAATTATAAAAGGAGATAATACATCAGCGCCCACAACGATCACATATCGATAGAGATTTGCAGCGAGGATCCGGCAGGCCTCTATCTGAGCGCTTAAACCGGAGATACAAGCGTTACAAACCACCAGAGGCTCGTTGGGATTATGAAACCATTTTGTGATTTGCCGGGCAGATTCTGTCAATAGCACCCGCTCCGGGGGATAGACATTTCCCTGTCTCTCGTCCAGCAACTCAATGTTTCCCTTGGTCGAGGCAATAATGAATAAGACTTCGCTGCTTCTTGGGTCAATACTTGCACTGCGCAAGGCCCCAATAACGGACAGAATAACCATTCGCTCAAACTTCGTATAGGAAGCGACAGGTATGCGTTCGCGCTCACAGGCTTTCAACAGTACCATCTCATCCATCATGGAAGCGACGAATGATCCAGGTATCCCCCATTTGCCCTCATATTCACGAAGCATGGTCTTGCCTGCTTTCACGCACTCATAATTCTCGTGAGTGCCTAATGCCAAAGGGGATACTATATAGTCTGATAGTTTCGCGATCATTCTGTAAGCCATTGTTTCTTCCATTCCTCATAGAACGGAGGAGTGAACCACATCAAACGATATTGCGTGTCCGTGAATACCTGAACTGAATATCCAGTCGCTATCAAGCTATCGTCTGCTGTATCATGGATCTCATAATCAAATATGATTTTTGCCGCATCGGTCGGCCGATACTTGATCGTGATGCGGGGTCGCATCCCATAGACTAACGGTCTCTTATACTGGAAATTCAGCTCAACTAACGGAGCGAAATAGCCATTTTCGAAAATCTTCATGTAACCCAAGTCATACTTCTTACCGAATGCCTCACGGGCATCCTCAAAGTACAAGGGATAAGATCCATGCCAAACGACATTCATCGAATCCACCTCGCTGAATCGTATGTCAAACGCTATGGTCTCTGTCAGTTCAGTCATTGTATCGCTATTTTCATTTCCGCGGTCACGATTCTCTCCTCTCCAATCCATATCTCAGCTTCCACTAAGGTCATGCCAAAAACCTCCTCTTTGACGTGGATCGTTGTGTCCAGAATCTCTCCCACTTTAGGGGTTCGTGCTATATGTAAGCCACTTATCGCCCCAATATAGCCGATTTTTACGGGCAATCCACTAATAAGATTGAAATAACCAAGCCGTGCCGCACAGGTTTGGGCGATATTCTCGATCAACCCGGTAGCTAACATCCTCTGGCCCGCCACGAACAAGTTCTTCGAACGAATTGTCAGTCTCGTGCTTGTCGTGCCCTCGTCATAGTGTGTCAACCCGTCTATCAAAATAAACGGGGGACGTTGGGGTAAGATCTCCAACGGGCTTACATCCAGAAATCGTAAAAATTGAACCATTGCGTAGGATATTGCTTGATTATACACTCTAATTCCGAAGCGAAACTCTGAGCGAAAGTTTTGGGATCTTCCCCTCGTAATCGTCGGACATATATCTTATAAGACCTCGTTCCTGTCTTCATGACGAAAACCGCCAGAAGAGGAATCTCCCGTTGTACCGCCATAACGAATGGACCAAGCGGGAAATTCGCTTTTTCCCCCATAAACATACAGGGGATACATTTTGGGGAGCCAAAGATACGATCGCCAGGCATACTGACTATATCCCCATCCCGTAAAGCTTTATTAAGCGCAAATATATGCGACATATCTGACGCCACAGGGATCATGTGGACTTTATGGCCGGAGAACATCCGCATACGAGATGCCATTACGACCTCCGTTTCCCCCGAGAACACCAGCGCATAGAAATCCTTATGCTCAGGTCTCAGGGAATAACCTGCCAACTCATAATTGCCTACGTGCGAGCTTAACTGAACAAAGCCCGACTTCCCCTCTTCAAGCTCATCAAACAACTCCTGTCCATCCACCTCGATCCGGAACGCATGTCCGGCATACATGGCAAAACGGTCAATGATTATCTGCCCAAAGCGAAAATGGTTCAAATACACATATCCGAAGGCTTTCAAGGGAGGCATCCCAAGCCGCTTACGGTAAAAGCGATAACTGGCTAAATATCCTTTATGCCCGAACAACATATAGAAGGGGATCATCCACCCCATGCACCAATAAGGTACATATAAAGAGGTATGGCGGAACCAACGAATCAGCGCCCGCTGCATCCAAGGTGTACCGCCTGTCGTCCCTTTCCAATTATCATGTTCCAGATCCGGTATCAAGACTCTCCTATATCACTTGACCTTGCTCTCGATATAGTCACAGAATTTGCTGAATGTATCCACATCCTGCATCTCCTCGGGCTTGATCTTGAATCCAAAGTTCTTGTCAACGATCACCACGATGTCAACGAAGTCGAGCGAATCAATCCCCATATCGTCCTTCAACTTGGCATCTGGCGTAATCTTTTCCTCCTCGATCTCCAAATCCTCGATCAAAAAGTTACGTACTTTTTCCTCAATCTCTTGTCTTGTCATATCTCATTCTATTTAAGTTTGCAAATCAAAATGCTGTGGCCGTGCCCTAATCCATCATGGATAGATTCGATCGTAAGCCCGGCCGTCTCGATACACTCCCGCATATCCTCTGTATTATACATCTTGCTATTTCCGTTAGCTATAGCAGCGAAGTATAACGATGTCATCGTAAGCGCCATAGCGGCAGGCTCATACTTCTGGCGATCCCATAATGTCTCCATGATGTAAAGCCGGGTATCCTTATCCATGACCTCGGATGCCCGGCGCAAGATACTGACTATTTCCCGCATACTAAAGCAATCAAGAAATTGGCTCATCCAAATCGCGTCCACTTTCTGATCCGAGGGGAAACGTTGCCGCTCATCCAGCAAGTTAATTCCATAACCATCGATTCGCTCCGCTCCAGCCTTATCTTCTACTTGTCGCGTCATCATCTCAATCTGCTGGGGCAAATCAAGTATCCTCACTCGCACATCCTTGTCATAATTCACGCAAAGTAACGCCCATTTACCGGTATTCCCGCCTATGTCAAACAGTAATCTTGGTTTTCTCGTATCAAAAACAATACGCAAAGCCTGCTCAAACGAGTGATCACTATAAAAATGGTCGAATGCGAACCAGGACTTTTGCACCTGTTCTGGCAACGAAGATAGCCCCTCATATACAGTCGGCCATGTACCAAAATGCTTGAGCCCTTCCGGTTTCCCGTTAAGGAATGACTCCTCTAAACGAAACCATCCCTCATAATTTACGTCATGATTGAAGTCCATGTCGATCCTTGTGGCAGGATCGATCAGCAAGAACCAGCCCGTCTTAGCCAACTTATAACGATCAGTTTCTGTATCCACAAGAACAGTGCCAATTGACAAGGAAGCTTCCAAAAGACATTTAACGGCATAATCACTCAAGCCAGTTTTCTCTTGGATCTCATTCCTCTTCAACCCCTCCTCATGCTCTCGCAGCAATTCCAAGATTCCATATTTCAACATCAGGCGAGTCGCCTGGAATATAGCGGGTCCCCAAGCGATAAATTGCGCTCTTAGTTGCGCTTCGTGAGCCGACAGCCGCTCCTTTGTATAAGCATTCTGTAAAGAGGGGGAAAGTTCCATCATTCAAGCGTTTTAAGAAGTCCGTCGGCTAAATATCGATATACGCTGATTGCCCGGGCCCTGAACACCGGAGCCATCAGTCCTTTTACTCGCTCAAATTCGAACTCACATACGGTTTCACCAGAAGCATTATCGACGACTTGGATCGTTCCATTAATCAAGGCACCTCCAGCCTTGCGGCTCATGCCCCAGACCATTCCACCGGCATTACCGACATTCATCAACGCGACATCCACATTCATGGTATATTCCGCATTGTCAGCCGATTCTGTCACGGTCGCTTTCACATTCGCTCCCTTTTTCTCATTGAAAAATGTGATGAAGCTCTTGTGCGCACGGTCCAGATCGTCCACGAATTTCTCATACTCAGCCTCACCTTTCGCCCCATAATATACATCCGCGGTCTGGTCACGACGGTCAATAACCGTCTTATGATCGTCTATAACCACATGAATGGTCACCTCTTCGCCAAATAAGGATTTATCCCCACTTTTTAATTTGACCGGATTAGCCGCATTCATGGCAACACAAGCCATGAATAATAATGCGAATGAAAATAATACTCTTTTCATGACCCTGTGTTTTTACTGAATGGATTTAATAATTAAAGCGCTATTTGTCCCACCAAAACCGAAACTGTTACTTAAGACCGTATTTACGGTCGTATCTACCGTCTTTGGCGTGATATTCAATCGATCCGCATATTCATCCGGATGCTCTAAATTGATGTTCGGGGCGACAAAATTGTGACGCATCATGATTAGGGAATAGACAATCTCACTGGCTCCCGCCATCCAACACTCGTGCCCGGTCATTGATTTTGTGGAACTAATCAAGGCATGCTTCCCTTCAAACAATCGGGCCAAGGCCTTTGCCTCATACCAATCTCCTTGCGGAGTAGATGTGGCGTGCGCATTCACGTAATCAATGTCATCCGGTGTCATTCCTGCATCATTCAACGCACGGGTCATCGCGATAAAGCAACCTTCATCACTTGGCTGGGAGATGCCTCCTCCATTACTGGAGAAACCATAGCCTACCACTTCCCCCAATATATTAGCCCCTCTCGCCTTCGCGTGCTCATATTCCTCCAGCATAAGAGCCGCCGCCCCGCCGCTCGGGATCAATCCATCCCTATCTTTATCAAACGGACGACTGGCCTTAGTAGGCTCATCCATACGAACCGAGAATGCCCGAAGCGCATCAAACGAGGCCATCGAATAGTAATTGGTCTCTTGGGCGCCACCACACAAGATCATATCCTGCAACCCCTGCTTAATGAGCATATATCCGATCCCGATCGAATGACTACCGCTGGCACATGCCGCGCTAATCGTGAAATTAACACCTCGGAGACCGAATATCGTACATAAGTTCATATTTACGGTTGAGTTCATCGACTGGAACACCAGCCCATAGCCCAACATTTGCGTATCATGTTTCTCGTCCATGATCTTGGACGACTCAACCACCGGCTTCGCTGATGAGTCATTGCCAAATATGCAACCCACCTCATTTCGTGACAGATATTCCTTGTCCACCTGAGCCATATCGAGAGCTTGCCGGCTTGCCATATATGCGTATTCCGCCTCTTCCGACATTCCGGCACGGGTATGCCGATCCAAGTCTTTCTTGGTAATCACAGGCTTTTCCACCATGCCACAAAGTCCGGAGCGGTAACCGTATCCAATCCGTTCCGTATCCAGACCGATCCCCGATTTTCCATTATAAAGAGCCTCTTTCACGCTCTCAATATCGGTTCCCAAGCACGACCAAATACCCATGCCTGTTATAACCACTCTTCTTTCCATCTTATCGTCGATTAGGTATATAACCCTCCATTGATCGAGATCACCTCCCCCGTGATATAGCTTGCCTCATCAGACAACAGGAAGCCAACCAAAGAGGCCACCTCCTCCGGTTTCCCGAAGCGTCTCATGGGTATCATCTCGCTCAACTCCTTTTGTGGCAAATCTTGGGTCATGTCGGTTTCGATAAAGCCCGGGGCCACCGCGTTAACCGTCACGCTGCGTGCGGCGGTCTCTTGCGCCAATGCCTTTGTCGCCCCGATAAGCGCCGCTTTCGCCGCGCTATAATTCGTCTGGCCGGGCATTCCTTTCAAGCCGGATAAGGATGCCATGTTCACGATCCTTCCCCCGTGCTTACGCATCATCATCTTGGGTAACAAACGCTGGGTCACGTAAAAAAATCCATTCAGCGTGACATCAAGGACATTATGCCAATCCTGTTCCGGCATCATGAACATCATCCCATCTTTACGGATACCCGCATTATTTACCAAGTATGCGATATAATCTTCCGGATGTGTGGCTTCCCATTGATCGAGAGCCGCATCCACCTCTTCCTTGGCACTTACGTTAAAAGGGAGCAGCTCCGCTGATACGCCTGCTGCCTCCACCAACTCTTTCACCTCGTTGGCGGCAGCCATATTTGATTGATAATTGATGATTACCGGCACTCCCATCTGGGCCAATTTCAAGCAGACCGCCCTTCCCAATCCGCGCGATCCACCTGTTACAAGCGCATATTTCATGTCTTTACACTTTATCCATCGTTCCCCTTATGGACTTTCTCTTATTAGATCCAGCCATCCACGGCACGAAAAGACGGGGAAACGTCTTTTTTAAGGATACATCTTTTTCATACCGTGGTACCAAAGTTCTCTGTTACGTGCCGATTTGCCTCGCGAGCAAGAGACCCAAGCACGAATTGAAAAACAAGGATAGTTCAATCCAAAGGCAAAACATCTATTTGCCCTTGACACCATCGTTTTTCACTTTGCAAAAATACCAAATAAGTTGAAAAAGGGAAAAATATATCTCAAAATATATGCTATGGACTAAGAAAATCAAGCAGTATATAGATATGGATCCGGGAGGTTACAATTAAGGAATACCCCTATCCGGGAAGTACGCAGGATGAGACTTGAACTCACACGCCGTAACCGGCACTACCCCCTCAAAGTAGCGTGTCTACCAATTCCACCACCTGCGCATTTGAGATTTAGGAGAGGTGCCCAGAACAGGACTCGAACCTGCACGATCGCAAAACCACTCGCACCTGAAACGAGCGCGTCTACCAATTCCGCCACCTGGGCAATCAATAAGAGAAAGAAACGAGCGGAAGACGGGACTCGAACCCGCGACCCTAACCTTGGCAAGGTTATGCTCTACCAACTGAGCTACTTCCGCAAGCGCAACCGTTATTTCCCGATTGCGAGTGCAAAGGTAGCGATTTCATCGAAACCACCAAACCTTTGCGGCACTTTTTTTCTTATATTTTTTGGATCAGATCGGTAAATACCTGTGTCATAATCGTCGCGGCTTTATTCGCCGCGGTGATCACGTCTGCCCCATCATTCACGAAATCATCCGCGAAGTGATACCCCTCATTCGTGATGACCGACATCCCAAACACCCGCATTCTCGCATGACGGGCCACGATCACCTCAGGCACCGTACTCATCCCGATCGCGTCTCCCCCTACTTTTCCATAGAACGCATATTCGGAAGGCGTCTCAAAGGAAGGGCCGGTCAAGCCCACATACACCCCTTTTTTCAAGGGGATCGATCGTTTTTGGGCGATCTCCTCCGCATAGCGGATAAGATCCCGGTCGTAGGCTCTGGTCATATCCGGGAAACGAGTACCGAAATCTTCATTATTCGGGCCGATTAAAGGGTTAGGCATCATGTTGATATGATCCCGGATGATCATCAGGTCTCCTACCTTGAAGGTTGTATTGATTCCTCCGGCGGCATTCGAGACGAGCAGGTTCTCCACTCCCAACAGGCGCATCACCCGCACGGGGAAGGTCACTTGCAGCATACTATATCCCTCATAATAATGGAATCGTCCCTGCATAGCCAAAATCCATTTACCGCCTAACCTGCCGCAAACAAAGTTTCCTTTATGCCCCGTCGCGGTAGAACGGACAAAATGGGGAATATCCGCGTAAGGGATCACGACCGGGTCTTCTATTTGATCTGCCAACGTCCCTAACCCACTTCCTAAGATAACCCCGGTTTTCGGGGATCCTTGGATCCGTTCAGCTATATACGAGGCTGCCTCCTGATAATCTCCTGTCTGAAAGATCTCCATCTTAACTGCTTATTATTAACGTTTCACTAAATTATAGGCGATCTCCGCCGCCCGTTCCATGATCTCATCTTCCCCCGGGACCTGTCGGTTCTCCATCAGGATCTTCCCGTCGCAGATCACCGTATCCACACAACTCCCGTTGGCGGCATAGACCAGATTCGACACCCAATTGAAATTTGGGGTAAATACGGGCGTATGTGTGTCAATCAGGCAAAGATCCGCTAAATACCCCTCTTGGATCCGACCGGTCTTCAGTTCCAAAATCGAGGCTCCCACCTCGGTAGCCGCCCGAAGCATCTCGTCGGCGGTCAGGGCCTCCGGATCACTACGCCAGGCTTTACCTATCAAGGAGGCTAACTTCATCGCCTCGACCATATCCAAATTATTGGACGAGGAACAACCATCCGTACCCAAGCCTACCGAAACGCCTGCCTCTCGCATTTCCTTGAACTTAAATCGGTATCCCGAAGCGAGTTTCATGTTGGACGCAGGGTTATGGACAACCTTTACGCCGTGATCCGCCAACATATGGATCTCTTCGTCGTCGATATACAGTCCGTGCGCTACGATCAAATGGGGAGACAAGACGCCTAATCGATATAAATAACGTACGGGTGATAATCCGAGGCGCTTGATTGAGTCGTCCACCTCTCCTCGCGTTTCCGCCAAATGGAGATGGATGGGCACATCATGCTCTACCGCGAACTGATGGCACCAGCGTAATAAATCACCGGACACCGTATAAATGGCGTGGGGGCCTAAGGCATATCGGATCCGCTCGCCATAAGAGGCTACCTCCCGAATCAACCGTTCATTATGCCGCTTGCTCCGCTCCGCCTGCTCCGGCGAGAAATGGTCGAAGCAGACACCCGCTATCACGCCACGCAGTCCCATCTCCTCGGTAGCTTCCGCTGTCCCGTGGAAATGATGATACATATCCAAGAAAGTGGTCGTGCCGCTCTTTATCATCTCCAAGCAGGCCAGTTTCGTACCCCAATACACATCTTCCCGTGTCATCTTCGCCTCGTTGGGCCAGATCTTTTGTTCTAACCAAGGCCTGAGGGGCATATCGTCCCCAAATCCCCGGAACAGGGTCATGGCAGCGTGCGTATGCCCGTTTATCAATCCGGGCATGATGATCTTGCGATGGCCATCGATCACCTTATCGGCGGGAAGGGAAAGCCTCTCCCCGATCCGCCGGATCCTGTTTCCCTCGATGTAAACATCCGTTATCCGTCCCTCTAAGCCTACACCTCGAATCAAGATACTCATCGTCTTGCTTTCCTTATTTGTAGAAGCGATAGAATTCCGCCACCGACTCGATGCCCTTGAAGAAAATATCCAATTCATGGCTCTCGTTAGGCGAATGAATGGCATTCTGCTCCAATCCGAAGCCCATCAAGACGGTCTTGACCCCTAATACCTGCTCGAAGGTGGAGATAATAGGAATACTCCCGCCCCGGCGAACCGCAAGCGGCTTCTTCCCGAACGCGATCCCCATCGCCTTTTCCGCCGCCTGATAAGCCGGCAAGTCGATCGGGCAGACATAACCTTGCCCGCCATGCGTAGGCCGTACCTTCACCTTCACGTAAGGGGGTGTTACCCGGGCGATATACTCCTCGAATAACCGGGAGATCTTCGCGTAATCCTGGTGAGGAACCAAACGGGTGGACACCTTCGCGTAGGCCTTCGATGGCAATACCGTCTTGCTGCCCTCGCCGGTATATCCGCCCCAGATACCGCAAATATCGAATGAGGGACGGCAACTATTCCGTTCCAGCGTGGCATAGCCTTTCTCCCCGAACAGGGCGTCCACACCGATCGCCCGCTTGTATTTCTCCTCGTCGAAAGGTATCCGGGCGATCATCTCGCGCTCCGCGGGAGATACCTCCTCCACGTCCTCATAAAATCCGGGGATCGTGATCCGCCCGTCCGCGTCGGTAATATCAGCCATCAGCTTGCAAAGCACATTGATCGGGTTAGCGACTGCCCCACCGAAATGACCGGAATGCAGATCCCGGTTCGGCCCGGTCACCTCGATCTCCCAATAGGCCAACCCGCGCAACCCGGTCGTCAGCGACGGGGTCTCAGCGCTAACCATGCTCGTGTCGGATACCAAGATCACATCCGACTTCAACAGCTCCTTATGCGTCTCGCAGAACTCCTCCAAGCTGGGAGAGCCGATCTCCTCCTCGCCCTCGAAAATAAATTTCACGTTACAATCCAGCAGCCCCTCCTTGATAGCGGTCTCGAAGCCTTTCACCTGGATCATGCCTTGCCCCTTGTCATCATCCGCGCCCCGGGCCCAGATACGCCCGTCTCGGATCTCCGGCTCGAAAGGATCGCTTTTCCACAGCTCCAACGGTTCGGCAGGCATCACGTCGTAATGGGCATACACCAAAACGGTAGGCTTATCCGGCGAGACAATCCTCTCCGCGTATACGACTGGGTTCCCCTTCGTGGGAATCACCTCCGCCCTGTCGGCCCCGGAAGAGACCAAGATCTCCGTCCACCGCTTGGCACAAGCCAGCATATCCGCTTTATGCTCATGCTTGGCGCTGATAGACGGGATACGTATCAAGGAGAACAACTCCTCTAAGAAACGATCCTTATTGGATTCGATATAAGATTTTACTGACATAATAATTAGGTTTAATCGGTTTGACAAATCGAATGAGCGAATATAGTGAAAGCCGATAGCCTTGCAAAAGGGTGCTTGTCCGATTTCGCATGGCAGAGGCGTATCTTATCCTCGACTATTGCGCCAAAGATAATGAAACTTATCCGGATTCTAAAGGTGTTTTCAAGGATCCCTTTTATTATGTAGTTTCGCGTTATAAAGTCTTTATCATGGCAAGACCAACACAGCGACGAATCATTATTGTAGGAGCTACCTCAGGAATCGGCAAAGAGGTGGCGGAGGTTTTCCGGAAACGTGGGGATGCCTTGGGAATAGCAGGCCGAAGGTTTGAAAGGTTAGAACGTTTCCGCCAACTTGCCCCTGAGCGGATACGGGTCAAGGCGATCGACGTGACGGCTCCCGACGCGGCAGATAGGCTGCGCGAGCTGATCACCGAGCTTGGCGGGATGGATGTTTTCTTGCTCTGTTCCGGGGTTGGTCACCAGAATCGCCCTTTGGACCCGCGAATCGAGCAAGAGACCGTGCAGACCAACGCGGAGGGTTTTACCCGTATGGTAACGGCCGCTTATCACTATTTCGCCCAAGCGGGTGGCGGACATATAGCGGTTGTCAGCTCGATAGCCGGGACGAAAGGTTTAGGGGCGGCTCCTTCCTATTCGGCGACCAAAGGGTTCCAGAATCTATATATAGAAGCCTTGGCACAACTCTCCCGGATGGAAGGGCGCCGGATCGCCTTTACCGACATACGCCCGGGGTTTGTCCGGACAGATCTGCTGGATGATGGCCGGGAATATCCGCTGTTAATGTCGCCCGAATACATCGCCCGGAAGATCGTCCACGCAATCGACCGACGGAAAAGGAAAGTGGTGATTGACTGGCGTTACGCCCTGTTAGTGTTCTTTTGGCGATTGCTTCCCGGATGGATATGGGAACGGCTTCCCATCCATAATTGAGAGAAAATGGCATAAAAGCCCGATGAAGTTCGTACCTTCGCGAGCGATTTATTTACCTTAATTTGGACAAATGGGATTATTTGTAAAAAAGCCCTTGGCTGATTTGCTGGCCGAGGCGAACGAATCCGGGGAGAAAACGTTGAAACGTACCTTGGGACCATTAAGTTTAGTTGCCTTAGGTGTCGGGGTCATCATCGGGGCTGGCCTATTCTCTATTACCGGGACGGTCGCCTCCGGCTATACAGGCCCCGCCATCACCCTGTCGTTCGCCATCGCCGCGTTAGGTTGTTGCTTCGCGGGATTGTGCTATGCGGAATTCGCCTCCATGATACCGGTGGCAGGAAGCGCCTACACCTACTCGTATGCCACGATGGGTGAGCTGATCGCTTGGATCATCGGCTGGGATTTGGTGCTGGAGTATTGTGTGGCGGCGACGACCGTCAGCATCAGCTGGAGTCGCTATTTGGTCGTTTTCTTAGATGGATTTGGCGTTCATCTGCCACACGCCCTGACCGCCTGCCCGTGGGATGGCGGGATCGTGAACATACCAGCCTTCTTGATCGTGGTGTTGATGAGTATCTTGCTGATCCGTGGTACGGAAGGCAGCTCCATTTTCAACGGGATTATCGTATTCCTGAAGGTTTCGGTGGTATTGGTATTCGTGATCTTGGGGTGGAAGTATATTAACATGGAGAATTACGTGCCATACATCCCCGCGAATACGGGAACGTTGGGAGAGTTTGGGTTTTCCGGTATCTTACGGGGCGCGGCGATCGTGTTCTTCGCTTTCCTTGGGTTCGATGCGGTGAGCACGACTGCCCAAGAGACTAAGCATCCCAAACGGGATATGCCGATCGGGATCCTGATGTCGCTGGTCACTTGCACCATCCTTTACATGCTATTCGCTCATGTCATGACGGGAGTGGTCCATTATTCCGCTTTCTCGGGCTTGAACGGGATCGCTCCGGTGGCCGTGGCTATCGACAATATGGGGCAGGTTGATGCCTCCGGTGCCATTCATCCGGACTATCCTTGGATGAACCGGGCGATCGTGCTCGCTATCCTGTTGGGATATTGCTCCGTGATCATGGTGACTTTATTAGGGCAAAGCCGGGTATTCCTGAGCATGAGCCGCGACGGGCTTCTCCCTCCTCTTTTCTCTCATATTCATCCGAAATTCCGGACTCCCGCACGCAGCAACTTCCTTTTCATGTTGTTGGTAGGCACTTTGGCGGCGTTCGTCCCGGCAAGCGTGGCAGGAGAGATGTGCAGTATAGGGACCTTGTTCGCTTTCACGCTGGTTTGCGCAGGAATCCTGATCATCCGTAAGACGATGCCTGACGCCCCTCGCTCGTTCAAGACACCATTCGTGCCGTTCGTCCCCATCGCCGGTATCATCACCTGTTTGGTCATGATGCTTTTCTTGCCGGCGGATACCTGGATCAGGTTGGTGCTATGGATGCTGATCGGACTGGACATTTACGTTTGTTACGGTATCAAACACAGCCGTTTGGAGTACGGGCAAACACATCGATCCGGTCAAACAGCGTTAGACATGATCGGGATCGCCCTGTCTGTCCTTTGCGTGATCACGGGATTATGGCATCAGCAGACCGTTGGATGGGATGCCAATAAAGTCTTGCTGTCCATCTCCTTCTTTTTCGCTTTCACGCATTTGGCCTTCTACCTGTACCGGATAGGAAAACAGTTCACGGAGCATTCGAGATCTTGAGAGGGACGGGATCGCCTCTCCTCATGGGGAGTGGCGATCCGCTCCGGCTTATCCCGGATAGAACTCACTTGTCACGGAAGGTGATCTTCTTGTTCATCAGGAAGTTGACCGCTCCATAGACGAATAATCCAAGGAATTGCCCGAGGTATTCATCCACGTGGATAACTTCCACTAATAGCAGCAAAAACAGGACTTGGGTAGCGTACGCACAACCAAAAGCGATCAGGAACAATGGTATCTCCCGCCAGTATTTCCCATTCCGGGAGGAGAACACCCAATATTTGCTCCAGATAAAATTGTTCATCAGGGCGGCCACATACCCCGCCATGTTCGACCACAAATAATTGCAATGCAAGATATCCATCAATATCCAGATCACCGAAGCCGTGATCAACGCATTGGATGAGCCGACAATGACGAAGCGAAGAACGCGAACGGATTCCTTCATGTTATTTAGGTTGCGTTTTGAACGACAAATATACGGCTTATTTCGCATATTTAACACGATTTTGTATAAATAACGGAGGCTAAAACACGGATCTCCTACATCAGAAAGAACCGTAAAAAAAACGTAAAAACGCGGATAGAGGGCTTGCATGAACCACATCTCTCCTATATTTGTACACGTATTTTTGACAACAAAACTGGATTATTTAAACAAGACGACCATGATTAGATTAAATGTTTTCATCCAAGTGAGCGCGGAGCATCGTTCCGCCGCCTTGGAAATCGCAAAAGAATTGGTGGAGAAATCCTTGAAAGACAAAGGTTGTGTAGCGTACGACATATTCGAGAGCGCCACTCGCGAGGATGTGTTGATGATTTGCGAGACATGGAAAGACGCTGAGTCGCTGTCGGCTCACGAGAAGGCGGAGCATTTCGTGACATTAGTCCCGAAATTGCAGGCGCTTGGAGCGATGAAGTTGGAGAAATTCAATTTCTGATCCCGCGGTATTCCTCTTGAGGTTTTAGAAAAGGCACGGTCATGGTTCCCGAAAATCATGACCGTGTTTTTTATGCCGTTGCCGATCTTTTCGCCACCTTTCAAGATAAATATCCGTAATCAAGGTAGTTTCATCCTCTATAAAGGTAATAGTAATCAAGATAATAGCCCCTATTTTCGCGATAAACAATTAACCATGAACATAAGGACAATCGTAGCGGCAAGTTTGCTGGCCATTGGCACGGCATCTTTCGCCCAAAATGGAGGACAAGAGATGAAATTCAAGGAAGAGAAATTAAACTTGACACAGGGATGGGACAAGGTGTTCCCTAAGAGCGACAAAGTGAATCACAGTAAAATCACGTTCCACAACCGGTATGGCATCACGCTGGCGGCGGATCTGTATATCCCCAAAACAGCGGAAGGCAAGCTGCCTGCCATAGCGGTTTGCGGCCCTTTCGGAGCCGTGAAGGAGCAGGTGTCGGGCTTGTATGCCCAACAGCTCGCGGAGCGCGGATTCCTTACCATCGCGTTCGATCCCTCATTCACGGGGGAGAGCGGCGGGCAGCCTCGCTATGTGGCTTCGCCTGACATCAACACAGAGGATTTTTGCGCGGCCGTGGACTATCTCTCTACCCGGGCTGACGTGGATCCGGAGCGGATCGGTATCTTGGGGATCTGCGGCTGGGGCGGCATGGCGGTAAATGCCGCGGCGATCGACACACGTATCAAGGCGACAGTAGCGTCTACCATGTACGATATGTGCCGGGTGACCGCCAAGGGATACTTTGACGAGGCTGACAACGCCGATTCGCGATATGCGATGCGTCAGGCATTGAATGCCCAGCGCACGGAAGATTACCGCGACGGAACTTACGCACAGGCAGGAGGTGTCCCCGCCACCTTACCCGACGACGCCCCACAGTTCATGAAAGACTACAACGCTTATTACAAGACCCCGAGAGGGTATCACAAGCGCTCGCTTGGCTCTAACGGAGGATGGAACAAGACCTCTTCTCTCTCGCTCTTGAACATGCCGATCTTGTCGTATGCCGACGAGATCCGTAGCGCCGTGCTGCTGGTACATGGCGAGAAAGCGCATTCGCGTTATTTCAGCGAGGATACCTATAAACGGCTGAAGGGCGACAACAAGGAGCTGCTGATCGTTCCGGGAGCCAGCCATACGGATCTGTACGATAACTTCGGGAAGATCCCGTTCGACAAGATAGAGGCGTTCTATCTGAAATACCTGCGATGATCCGCTGATAGGATTTCCCGGGTCGGGCGAAGTGAGCCTGCCCGACCCGGAAGAGTATCTCCCCCTGTCATGAGAAAACCAAGGCCTATCCCGCAAAAGGTCTCCTTCGCTTATAGGAGATTTTCCCCGATCTATTTCATTATTCTAATATATTCCTTACATTCGCGACGCTTAGGTGATAAGGTTGTTATCCAACTGCCTTATAAAAGGGAATCCGGTGCGAATCCGGAACAGTGCCCGCTACTGTGAAGCTCGTTTACGGAGAAAGCGTTATTAACCCCAAGCCACTGTCCATTACTAACGGATGGGAAGGTCGCTTTCCGAGCCAGTCAGGAAACCTGCCAAGCACGACGAGGACCGATCTTTCCCGGGTCAGGAAGAGTCGGCGAACAAGAAATATCCCGTAAAAGCGCCTTGGCCGGAATAACGGGCGATAAGTCGCAAGGGAAATCGCATACGCCAATTTAAACGATCATTACATGATACTGAAAAGAATCGTATTGCTCCTCGTGTTGTTGTCGGTCGGATTGTCTGGCCGGGCGCACGATAGCGGAAATTTCGTGGCCTCGGATCTCTTCGCCTCCATGCGGTCGGGCGACAAGGCTGCCTTGCTGATGGTCTATTTCGGGACGACACATGATGACACCCGTGCCCGGACAATCGACGCGCTCAACGAACGGGTGAGAAAGGAGTTCAAAGACCTTGAGGTACGGGAAGCATGGACCTCAAGGATCGTGATCCGTCGCATAAAGGCACAAGGCGTGGAGCGGATAGATCCTGCCTGGGCGCTGGATCAGCTGGAGAAAGAGGGCTACACGCACGTCGTGGTCCAGCCGACGAACCTGATCGAAGGCGTGGAGATGGAGGCGCTGCGCAGGGAAGTGAGGGCGATGCAGGATCGTTTCAAGGATCTACGCCTTGGTAATCCCCTACTCTACGCTCCTGAGGATTACGAGGCGGTGATCGACGCTATCGTCCGGAACGGTGTGAAGGATGGCGCCACGGTATGGGTCGGACATGGTACCTATACCCCTACCACCGCGCAATATGCCATGCTGGACTATATGCTGGAGGAGAAAGGGTTCATGAACCATTTTGTGGGAACGATCGAAGGGTATCCTACGTTTGATACGATGGAGAGGCGGTTGAGGGCGAGCGGTGAGAGAAAAGTCTTGCTGATGCCTTTCATGTTCGTGGCAGGAGACCATGCGAAAAACGACATCGCCGGAGAATGGAAAGAGGAGTTGGAGAAACGGGGATACCAAGTTCACGTATTCATGGAGGGATTAGGGCAAAACCCGGATATACAGCGTATCTTCATCGAGCACATCCGTTTCACGATCGCCCATAAACCGATCGATATACTGGATAAGAAAAAAGAGTATGCGGCGAAAAAGGACTAAAGAGAAATAAAGCGAGATTATATATGAATAAAGGGAAAATCATTGTCGCCGGGATTGGCCCCGGCAGTGAGATGGACATGACGCCGGCGGTAGCAGACGCGATACGGCGGTCGGATGTCGTGATCGGCTACAATTACTATTTCCGTTTTATAACCCATCTGCTCCGTGAAGGGACGGAATGTATCGATACCGGAATGAAACGCGAGCAGGCACGCGCGGAACAGGCTTTCACTTATGCGGACGAGGGAAAGACCGTCTGCGTGATCAGTTCGGGCGACGCGGGGATCTATGGGATGACTCCGCTGATCTATGAGATGCGGGAAAAGACGGGAAGCGAGATAGAGATCGAGACCTTGCCGGGGATCAGCGCGTTCCAGAAGGCCGCTTCTCTATTGGGTGCCCCCATCGGACATGATTTCTGCGTGATCTCGCTTTCTGACCTGATGACGCCTTGGAGCGTGATCGAGAAACGGATTCATGCGGCGGCCGGGGCCGATTTCGTGACGGCGGTCTATAATCCGAGAAGCGAAGGGCGTTATTGGCAATTGTATCGCTTGAAGGAGTTATTCCTGCAAGAGCGGGATCCGAATACGCCAGTCGGTTACGTCCGCCAAGCGGGACGGGAAGAGCAAACGGTCTCCCGCACTACACTCGCGGCGCTCGATCCGGAGCAGATAGATATGTTCACGGTATTACTGATCGGGAACTCCCAGACATATCTGGATAGAGACCAAATAATCACCCCCCGGGGCTATTATGGGGAGATGAGAGAGGAAACATCAGATCATGGAATCGGACAGGATATCATGATCCGCAGTTTCCGTACAATCGAGAAAGAATTGAGGCACCCGGATATACCGTTAGATAAGAAATGGGCGCTTCTTCACGCGATCCATACGACCGCAGATTTTGAGATGGAGAATCTGCTCTATTCGGATCCGGGGGCGGTTTCTTCTTTATACGACCGTTTCCGTAACGGAGAGATACGGACTATTGTCACGGATGTTACGATGGCGGCGGCCGGCATACGCAAAGGTGCATTGGAACGCTTGGGTGTAGAGGTGAAATGCTATCTGCCGGACGAGCGGGTCAAGACGATCGCCTCTCAAAAAGGGATTACACGTACGCAAGTAGGTATCCGTCTGGCCGTGGAAGAGCATCCCGATGCCCTATTCGTGTTCGGGAACGCTCCGACCGCCTTGATGGAACTTTGTGATTTGGTGCGGAAAGGAAAAGCGCGACCGGCGGGAATCATTGCCGCTCCGGTCGGATTCGTGCACGTACAGGAATCCAAGCACATGGCAAAACCGTTCGTCCATATCCCGAAACTGATCGTGGAAGGGCGTAAAGGGGGAAGCAATCTGGCGGCGACGTTGGTGAACGCTATCCTTTGTTTCAATGACGCTGAGCAACTTAAACCGGGTAGAGACGTATGAATCGGTTTTATGTCATAGGATTGACGGATAATGTCCGTCACGAATTCTCGCCCGAGGTGTTAGAGATCATATCTTCTCACCGTATATTCTCCGGAGGGATCCGGCATCATGAGATCGTTCGCCCATTATTGCCCGAAAAGTCGGAATGGATAGACATCAAGGTACCGCTGAAGCAGGTGTTCGACCGGTATCGCTTGTTCGACGGACAGGAGAGTATCGTGGTATTCGCTTCCGGAGACCCGCTGTTTTTCGGATTCGCGACGACGATCCGCAAATGGTTGCCCGACGCGCTCATTCAGGTATTCCCGACATTCAATTCCCTGCAAATTCTGGCACATAATTTGTTGATGCCTTATCATGATATGCGGGTCGTATCCCTGACCGGACGCCCTTGGCACGAGTTTGACAAGGCGCTGATAGAAGGTTCGGCAAAGATCGGCGTGTTAACGGATCGGGAACATACGCCAACCGCTATCGCCCGTAGGATGCATGATTATGGGTACGATAATTACACCCTATTTGTGGGTGAGCGCTTAGGTAATCCGGAAGCGCAAAATATCCGGCAGTTCGATGTCCTGAAGGCTTCGATGTGCCAATTCGAGCATCCCAACTGCCTGATCCTTGAAAAAGTGCGGGAAGGGCATATCCGGAAGTTCGGCATCCTGGACTCGGAGTTCGCGTTGTTGAACGGACGGGAGAAGATGATTACTAAAATGCCGATCCGTCTATTGGCACTTAGCCTGCTCGATTTAAGGGATAGGGAGCGATTCTGGGATATTGGTTTCTGTACCGGTTCTGTCTCTATCGAGGCGAAATTACAGTTTCCTCATTTGCATATCACAAGTTTTGAGATCAGGCAGGAAGGAAAGGAGCTGATGGAAGAGAATTGCCGCCGCTTCGGGACTCCCGGAATAACTGTCAGGATCGGGGACTTCCTGTCAGCCGATTTATCCGAATTAGATCCACCCGACGCCGTTTTTATCGGAGGGCATGGCGGACGACTGAAGGAGATCATCGCTCGTGTGCGCTCCGTATTGCGGGATGGCGGCGTGGTTGTCTTTAATTCGGTATCGGAAGAGAGCCGGATGATGTTCGAGGAGGCGGCCAATCAATCAGGTTTACGAATCACCTGCCGGTCAGAGATAACGATCGACAGCTTCAATAAGATCACAATGATTAAAGCAGAAAAAGAATGAGACAGATAACACTTATACCCATATCGGAGAACGGACGGATCGTGGCTGAGCGTATCCATGCTTTTTTCCCCGAGGCGCAGACCCTGCCATTAGGGGCTTTCTCCGAGAAGGTCTTCCGGACTTCCCCAAACGTGGTATTCATTGGGGCGATGGGAATCTGTGTCCGGAGCATCGCACCGTACGCCAAAGATAAACACACGGATCCGGCGGTGGTTTGTATAGACAGTACCGGGAAATACGTGATCCCTGTTTTGTCAGGCCATATAGGAGGAGCGAACGATCTCTCCAAGGAATTGGCGAATCTATTGGGAGCCGAGGCGATTATTACCACACAAAGTGACAATATGAATCTCTGGGCGTTAGATACGCTGGGAAAGAAATACGATTGGACGATGGTCGCCTCGGATAGCAATGGCGCCATCTTCTCTTTTGTCAATGAACGCCCAACGGCTTTGTTGCTGGATATTCGCGATAAAGGGACAGATTTTCTGGAAAGGACAGCGCCTTCCCATGTGTCTATCTTCCATTCGTTCGAGAAAATACGGCAAGAGGAATATGAATTATTGATTATCGTCAGTCCAAGGTGCTACGATACACGGATCAATACGATCACCTATATCCCGAAAGTGCTGCATTTAGGGGTTGGTTGCAGGAAAGATATGCAAGGCGACGCCAAGGTAATGTACGGGCATATCCAAAAGGTATTGCGTGAAAATCGTTTATATCCGGAGGCTATACGGGACGTGAATTCCATTGACTTGAAGAAATGTGAGCCCGTATTGAACCTGCTGGCATTCGGGGTTATGGAATGTCCGTTCCAGACCTATACGGCGGAAAAACTGGAAGCCATCTCCGTTCCTAATCCTTCCGACAAGGTTAAGGAGGTAACTCAATCACCCAGCGTATCAGAGGCGGCGGCCATTTATGCCTCTCAAGGCGGTCCTTTACTGATCGAGAAGCAGAAAGCCAACTTAGGCCCCGGGAACGAATATACGTTTGCTGTAGCGATGGAGCGATCCGCTTGCCGAGGAGGTCATATCGAGATCGTGGGAGCGGGACCCGGAGATCCTGAATTGATCTCCATTCGCGGGCGGTATATGCTGGAGAAAGCAGACTTGATCTTATATGCAGGCAGCTTGGTTCCCAAGGAACTAACCTTATGTGCCAAGAGCGGCGCGACAGTTCGCAGCTCCGCTGATATGAATCTGGAAGAACAGTTTGCCTTGATGAAAGAATTCTACGACAGGGGGATGTTTATCGTCCGCCTACATACCGGAGATCCTTGCATTTATGGAGCGATCCAGGAGCAGATGAATTATTTCGATCAATATGGTATGGATTACCATATCACCCCAGGAATATCCTCTTTCCAGGCGGCAGCAGCCGCACTCCGCTCCCAGTTCACGATCCCCGAGAAGGTACAGACCATCATCCTCACGCGAGGAGAAGGGAGAACCCCCATGCCGGAAAAAGAACAACTTCACAAATTAGCCCAAAGCCAAAGCACGATGTGTATCTTCTTGAGCGCGAATATAGTAGATAAAGTCCAAGAGGAGCTGTTGCAACATTACGCTCCTACCACTCCCGTAGCGGCTTGTTATAAATTAACCTGGAAAGACGAACGGATATACCGGGGGCAATTAAAGGATCTTGCCAAGATGGTAAAGGAGAATCACCTTACGCTAACGACCTTATTGGTCGTCGGGGATGCTATCGATAATCGCCAAGGACTGTCACGTCTGTACGCGGATGAATTCAAACATCTTTTCCGAAAATAAATGATACTGATTTTAGGGGGGACAACCGAAGGGCGCGCGGCGGTCCGGGTTGCCGATGAAGCTGGAGCTCCTTACTATTATTCCACGAAAAGTGACTCACAATCCGTAGAATGCGCACACGGGATCCGCCTATCCGGCGCCATGAACATCGCGGAAATGGCAGCATGTTGCCGTGATCTTGGAATCCGGTTACTGATAGATGCCGCCCACCCTTTCGCGCAGGTATTGCATCAGACGATAGCGGAGGTCTCCGAGCGTTTGCAAATCCCTGTCATCCGATACGAACGTCGCTACCCTCCCCGTGACAAAGACTTGATCTGGTGTGACTCTTACGCTGACGCGATCTTGCGGATGGAACGTGCCGGGATCGAGCGTCTTTTAGCGCTTAGCGGCGTAAACACGCTGGCTCCATTACGCCCTTTCTGGGAAAAGCATACCTGTTGGTTTCGTATATTAGACCGATCCGAGTCCTTGTTATCAGCGAAACGGCAAGGATTCCCGGAAGATCGTTTAGCCTTTTTCCGGGAAGGGGGTGACGAATCGCTTCTCCTAAGCCAGCTTCATCCGGATGCTATCCTGACAAAAGAGAGTGGTTTCTCGGGATTCTTCCAAGAAAAGGTCGATGCCGCCCGTCGATTCGGTATCCCCGTTTTCGTGATTAAGCGTCCCTCTTTATCGCCTACGTTCTATCGGATCTATGGAGAAGAGGGGCTGCGTAAGCAAATCGAGCGGTTATTGCCCGATTTCTTCCCGCTCAAGAGCGGATACACGACCGGCACTTGCGCCACGGCAGCGGCCAAAGCAGCCCTAAAAGCCCTGTTGTCCGGAGAGATTCAGCAAGAAAGTCAAATCACCTTACCTTCCGGAGAGCCGATCACGCTTCCAGTCAGTGAGACACGATGGGACGAAGAAGCGGCGACTTGCGTCGTCATCAAGGAATCAGGCGATGACCCGGACGTGACGAACCATTGCCCTGTCACGGTCACCATCCAGCTCTCACGAGATCAGGAGGCGAAAACGCCAGAAGAGCAGATCCTGTTCAAGGCCGGCGAGGGAGTAGGCACCGTTACCCTTCCCGGTTTAGGGTTGGAGGTAGGAGAACCTGCCATCAACCTGACCCCCAGAAAAATGATCCGGCAAGAGCTACTCCCCCTATTGCCTGCATCCGATACCATAGCCAACGTCACGATCTCAGTACCTAATGGAGAGGAATTGGCGAAACGGACCTTTAACCCCAAGCTCGGGATCGTCGGCGGAATCTCTATCATCGGCACGTCCGGCATCGTCCGCCCGTTCTCATCCGAGGCATTCATCGCCTCGATCCGTAAAGAGGCCAACGTAGCGAAAGCGATTGGCTGCGAGACATTAGTGATTAATTCCGGCGCCAAAAGCGAACGACACCTCAAGCGGCGCTATTCCTCTTTACCACCTCAATCATTTGTCCACTACGGGAATTTCATCGGGGAAACCCTTAAGATCGCCGACGATTTGGGTTTCCGGAATGTCATCCTGGGGATCATGATCGGGAAAGCCGTCAAGTTGGCGGAAGGATTCTTGGATACCCATAGCAAGAAGGTCGTCATGAATAAAGATTTTCTCGCTGATCTCGCCCAATCCGCCGGTTGCGGGAAAGAGGCGATCACGGCGATTCGGGGCATCACGCTCGCCCGGGAATTATGGGGAAAATTATCCGAGACGGAGCAAACGCTCTTCTTCCCCGCGCTTTTGCGAGCTTGCCTTACCCATTGCTCTCCCCTCTTCCCGCATGGGGAGCTGACCCTCGCCCTCATCACGGAAGAGGGCGAAATCCGCTATCAAGCCGGTAATGGCAAGAGCTCTTGAGATACTTAACGATCCGACACGACCCATGCCGGATCATGCACCTCCGTATTCGGTTTCTTATAATACATCTCTTTTTCCAGAGGGATGGCGAGCGTATAGCTTTTCCCGCCCGTAACCAACTTGCGATCCCGCAACCAGGGGTTGAACCGTTTCAAATCAGCATACGTGATCCCCTGCCCTTTCGCGAAAACGGCTAAGTTCGGTATGTCCTTATTGACCGTCACCTCCCGGGTAGCGATCCGCTTGTACAAATCGCGTGAACGAAGGACGAAACCATATTTGGAAGGATGCTCGAAGATCTGCTTGATCGCCATGATCCGATACACATAGCGGGAGGTCTCTTCCACTAACCAAAGATCTAACGAGGAGTCTACGTCTTGCTTATCCAGCTCACCTGTTATGCGCCCCATCCCCGCATTATACGAGGCCGCCACGGACACCCAATTCCCATACTTGGCATAAGCCGCCTTCAAATACCGGCAAGCCGCCTCGGTCGCCTTCTCCACATGGCAACGTTCGTCCACCGTAGGCGTGATAGTCAGTCCGTAATCACGGGCTGTCCCTTCCATCAGTTGCCACATCCCTACCGCTCGTGCGGGTGAAGTGACACGGGGATCCAAATGGCTCTCTATCACCGCCAGATACTTAAAGTCGTCAGGTATCCCGTTCGCTTTCAGGATCGGCTCGATCACCGGGAAATAGCGGTTCGCCCGCTTGATCAGCAACATGGTCGTGGAGTGAAAATAGGTAAAACTGCTCAACTCCCGATCATAGGCCTCCCGCCGGTTATAGCGGGTCAGGTCGATCAATTTCCCGCAAAAAGGCACCGACTCAGGAATCTCCGGGGACACCGTCATCGACGATACCACCGGCCTCGACTCGATCACCTTGCCTACATCTTCCGAACCTATGGATATACAGGCGGTCAGGCCGATAACGCCTCCGCCTAAAAAGCACAAAACATTATTCTTGGATAATCTCATTTTCCTCTTGAATCGTTTTCGGTCTAAGTATATTTATATCACCTTTCCGCTTATAGTGGATGCCATCGGAGCCTTCCGCCTCGATCACGTAGAAATAGACACCTGGCGGCACATACTTTCCACCCTTCTTCCCATCCCATCCTTGGGCGGGATCTGTCCAATGGTAGATTTGTACCCCCCAACGATTGAATATCCATGCCTTAAAGCTGACCAAGGATTTATACGCTACCCGGAACTCATCGTTGACTCCCGGCGTCGTTCCCGGCGAGAAAGCGTTGGGTATCTGTAAATACGACTCCGAGATCTCGATCTCCACCTGATCCTCCACATGGCAGGTCGCCGCTTGGTCGGTCACTTCCAACCGTACCACGAAGTTACCGGCCTGGGTGAATGTATACTCAAAGACCTCTCCCGAGAAACGGGCGATCGTGTTTTCCTCCTCGCCTTGCGGATAGATCTCCCAATTGAACATCGCCGCGGTCGGCGTGTTCGCTATCGCCGTGAATTGCACCATAGCCGGCGCGCAATACCCGCTCTTGGTCGTGTTCATGTTCGGGGCCTCCTGTTCCACCAAGAGCGTATCGATATGGACCTCCACGGCGGACGCCTGATAAGCGTCCACGCAAAGCGTGAGTTCCTTGCCGAAATGACGGGCGAAATAATCCCCGTGCACGCAAATCTCCGTATCGCAAAGCGGGGCGGGTATCGAGTGCTCGAACAGATCCCCCTCGATCACTGCGGTCTCTTGCTTGGAGACATATCGCTTGCTCTCAGAGTCATATTCCAAGGTGTTATATACCACGTCAAACTGTCTCGGCAACTCACGCCTCGTCCCCGTATTCGGCCAATAATAATAGATAGGCTCGATCGTCCCCGTCCCCGCGAGCAGCACCCCGCCACAGGGGTCGCTTTTCTCGGAGACACGCAGACCCGACAGGTTCAACGCGTATTTGCTGTAATCCACGATCCATACATAATGAGATACCGCCCCCTCATCGACGAAATATCCATATCCATCCTCCACGCCACTTATGGTAGAGGTGGCGCCGTTTCGCGACGAGGCCACCGGCTCAGCGTCGAGCCGCTTGTTCCGGTATCTGTACCATTGATGCGGGGAGGAAGAAGACGACGTATAGCTGATCGACACATTCTCCATCCCATCCACCAAATATACCTCGATCCGTTCCGCCGAGTCCCCGGAACTTTGCTCCGCCTTCAGCGGGGTTCCCTTACCGCCGGTCACCACGTATTGGGCGTACGCTCCCGCGGCGACCCAGCATAAGCCAAGCAGGAAAACGATTTTTCTCCACATATACTTTCGCATAAGATCCATCTTTCGGATCCAAAAGTAAGGAAATAAAAGGAGATACGCTACTTCCGCCATGCTCTTTTTCCCGCCTCCTCCGGCTCACTGATTACGTCCGCCTCATGCCCAAGCGGTTTCTTCCCCGACTTTCCGGAGATACTTGACACGGCTTTTTCCGAAACCTCGCCAATCTTCTCCATGTTCACCCTTAAGTCTTTTTCTTCCGTGATACGCAAAATTCATTATCTTTGTGCTCAAAATATCCAGGATCGCAAATGAACAAGATTTCCATATACCTGTTGACAGGATTCCTTTGCTTATCGAGCGGACAGGCTTATCCCCAGGCAAGCGGGCAGCGAGTGGTCTTCACGAGCGGGCAGGCCGACAATATCTTCTACCATACGATCGAACGGGGGCAGACCGTATATGCCATCGCCACGATGTACGGCGTGAGCGTGGACGATATTTACCGGCTAAACCCGGAAAGCCGGGATGGCATCAAGGCGGGCGCTACCTTGAAGATCCCCCAGAAAGGGGCGGCATCCGCAGGGCAAGAAGGCTATACCTTCCATACGATCCAACCCCGGGAAACCCTCTACTCGCTATCTATCCGGTATGAGGTACCCGCCACGGAGATCATAAAGGCCAATCCGGGGCTGTCAACCGCGACCTTCACGATCGGCAAGACGATCCGGATCCCTAAGGAGACGGCAATCGCCTCCCGGCCCGCTGAGGAACGGGTAGAGACCGTCCGGAAAGAGATGGAATACACCATACAACGCAAGGAGACCATGTACCGGATATGCCGGAAGTTCAATATCTCAAGCGTTGATCTATTGAAATTGAATCCCCAATTGAAGAATGGCGTGAAAGCGGGTATGGTGATCAAGATCCCGGTGGTCAGCGAGGAAGTCATCACCGAGAACTTGAGCCAGCCGGAGGAGCACGAGGTCAACGCCCTCCTCTCCGCCCCGAAAGATATTAAGCGTGTCAATCGTATCCAGGTGGCGCTGCTCTTGCCTTTCATGGCGAACGAGCCTACCCGGTCAGCGGCGAGCGCACGCTTCGTGGAATACTACGAAGGCCTGCTGCTGGCGGTGGACAGCCTGAAGAAAACAGGTACGTCCGTGGAGCTATCGGTTTACGACACGGGACAAGGCACGAGCCGTATAAAAGAGATCTTGAACGAGGATGCGCTGGCGGAATCGAACCTGATTATCGGGGCCGTGCAGAACGACCAGATCGGGATCGTAGCGGATTTCGCCCAAAAGCATGGCATCAAGTATGTGATCCCCTTCACCTCGAAGAATGATGACGTGCTCTCGAACGCGAATGTCTATCAGGTCAACACGCCACATTCTTACCTCTATTCCAAGGCCGCTCAAGCGGGCTGTGACCTGTTCTCGGAGCATAACATCATTCTCGTGAGCATGAAGGATAAGGAGGAGAAAACGGATTTTATCAAGGCGTTCAAGGCGGAGATGAAACAACGTGATATTCCTTTCAAGGAGGTGACTTACAACGGCGAGACATTCGCTGCCGACATGGAGAAAGTGATGACGCATGACAAGCGTAACATGGTATTGCCCACCTCTTCCTCACTCGATGCCGTGAACCGGATCAAGGCGACACTCCGGATGTTGTCGGAGCTGAAAGAGGAAGAAAAAGAGCCCTACATGATCAATCTGTTCGGGTATCCGGAATGGCAGACCTACACGCGGGATTGCTTAGAGGACTTCTATGCCTTGGATACCTATATATATAGCAATTTTTACGCGGATAATTTATCATCCGAGGTTCATCGTTTCTACTCGAACTATAAGCATTGGTATAGCAAGAGTCTGATTAATACCTTCCCGAAATACGGTATCTTAGGATTCGACACCGGTATGTATTTCTTAGGAGCGATCCAGAAGTACGGATCCAATTTCGAGGATAACTTGGATAAGATCCGCTACAAGAGTATCCAGACGGGGTTCGATTTCCACCGGGTGAACAACTGGGGCGGATTTATCAACACGAACGTATTCATCGTGCATTATAAGAGTGATTTTACCGTAACCCGTAACGAGGTAAGATGATGAAGGATTGGTGGAGGAAAACAGGGATCTCCCTGCTGTTGGCATGGATGGCTTGGTCGGTTAGCCAAGCACAGAAGAATGATTTCAGGCAGGAGATCGCCGTTGGAGCCTCTTTTGGGACAAACTTCTCCAGCGTGAGTTTCCAGCCAAAGGTCCCGACCAAGATGAAAATGGGCTTCAGCGGAGGTGTTACCGCACGCTGGATCTCAGAAAAGCACCTTGGCTTGCAGGCAGAACTTAACTTCACACAGAATGGTTGGGAGGAGAAATTCGAGGAGCAACCACAATATCATTATAGCCGCACACTCAATTATATGGAGCTTCCTTTCCTGACGCATATTTATTATGGGGAGAAACGGGTACGTGTGTTCCTGAACTTAGGTCCTAAGATCAGCTATTTGATCGGAGAGAGCACGGATTCGAACTTGAATGGGGAGAACCCCAACCCGAATCGTCCGGACGAGCAACATGGATTGGCCGCGCAAAAGAAATTCGGGTGGGGGCTCTGTGGAGGCCCGGGTATGGAGATACGTACAGGGATAGGCTCTTTCTTGCTGGAAGGCAGATACTATTATGCTTTAGGGGATCTTTTCAATAGCCGTAAGGAAGATCCGTTCCCAAAATCTTCCGGGCAGGTTATTTCAGTGAAACTTACCTATTTACTCCCGATACATACATGGTAAATAAAAAACCGAGCGCCTCAGAGGTATCTTCTTCTGAGGCGCTCGGTTTTCTTGAAGACATAAAATCTTTTTTAAGTTGTTTTAAATATCGGGGATATTGCTACCTTTGCTCCCGTATTTGAGAATAGCGTAAAAGCGTAAGATATTATCCTACATTTGGAATCTGGACAATTTCATCGAACGGGATAATAGCCAAGATGCTCCTACGCGCTATGTTGTTATATATGGCTCCCTCAAAGGGAGAATTATATACGCATAATGCGTGGGGCTATTGCATATTATCGTTCGATGGGCAGTCCAGAGCCTCAAATGTGATAATAGCGATAGTCCCCACGCTTTTTTATTTTTAAGGATCTTTCCGGAGGGGACAGGAAAAGCAAAACAATTAATTATCATGAAGAGATTCTTAATTTTGGTTTGTGTAACGTTACTCTGTGGCGTTGTCTCCGCACAAGCGCAAAGCCAAACGTCTGAAATCGTGTATTTGAAAGACGGGAGTGTGTTAAAAGGGAAGGTAGTGGAAATGCTTCCGGATCAAATCAAGGTGCAAACCTCTGATGGAAGCCTTTTTGTTTACCCCATGAACGAAGTAGAGAGAGTAGAGAAAGAAAAGAGGAACTCCTATCGCCTCAAGACTTCTTCCGCTAACCAATATGATTTGTTGGGATGGAGAGGGGTTGTGGAGTTAGGCTATATCATGGGAGATTTCTCCGCTCCAGAATTCTCCTTTTCTATCGGATACCAATTCAACCCATATCTCTTTTTGGGAGCAGGAACGGGCGTCCAATACTTGACAGATGCAAGTAGAGCAGCCATTCCAATATTCGCAGATTTAAGAGGTAGTTTCTTTTTAGGAACCATTTCACCTTTCATGTCTCTCAAGATGGGATACGAGGCATTGATTAACGTGCCTGCGGCAAAAGGTGGGTTCTATTGTAGCCCAACTTGGGGAGTCAAGATCATGACAACAACAAGGCAAGCCGTCAATATCGGGATAGGCCTTACCGCTTTCAAGCCCAAAAATTGGGTAAGCGACAAGGGATTTACGATCAAATTGGGGTATGAGTTTTAAATTTTCCTATATATGAAATATCTATTATCTTTAATCTTCATTATGCCTATCATATTCTTCACCTCGTGTAGTGAGGATGATAAGCAGACAGCCATCGAGGATAATCAAGCGTTGGTGGGTACCTGGCGAGAAAGTGGTTCAGCTTATGAGGTCTTTGAGTTTACTTTTGAAGAGAATGGTACAGGTTTTAGAACCGTATATGTAGGAGGGAAAGCGGAAAGTCCCGATCCTTTCACCTATTCATTCGATAAGAAAGGAATGAGATTAACCCTTACATTTGTCGAAGAACATAGCTCTTCACAAGTATATGAGGTAAAATTATCTGATAGTGCGTTGGAAATGAGCCGCCTGTCTGGTAGTTCTGAGAAATTCCAACTATATAAGAAAGATGGAGTAGGGAATTTTTCTCCTTCTGGGGGTGACGACACCTTGGCCGGACAGTGGATGACAGTCGAGGGTATGCCGACCTATATTATCTCATTCTCTTCCGATAAAACGGGTTCCTTGCAGATAATCGGAAATGGAGGAAGTTTTGAGGCTCGTTCATTCAAATATGGATATAATAAAAACAAAGGGAATTTGAGTATCGTATTTAATGATAATGATTCGCCCAAAGAGGTTAGTTTCAACATCCGACTATCAGGAGCAGCCAACACCATGATGGAATTGACCTGCACGTCCGGGAACTTTAATAACCTAACTTTGCTGGGATCTGGAGTGGAAAGTTAATATCAATTACAACAAAGAAAGCGGTGATACATCTCTATCACTGCTTTTTATGAAGTAACGAATGGAGGAAGAATCTTACACCTCCACTCACAAAAAGGAAGGGAATGGCAGGACAGAGTTCCTATATAAAAGAAAAGGCTATCCGTCACGGACAGCCAATCTCATTGTTAACCTTAAATCTAATACCATGAAAAACACAGTGCAAATATAAGGGCTTTATGTTGTTCGGCATAACTTTTCAGCAAAAAGTATGCGAAGCTTAACATTATTTAGCCTATACATGCTGCATAACATAAAAAATATTTAGCTTTTCTCGGATTCTTCTTTCTCAGTTCAAGGAATGAGATTGGCCCAAACGGGCTTTCCACCTATAATTTCCCGGTCAGGAAGTCTATAAACCAACCGTTACGGGATAGATCTCCCCAATAAAGATGGGTATAACCTGCCAACAGGTTCTTATATCTATACAAGGGGGTATCCACAAGGTGACCTGTCGCCGTAAACGATTCAGCCACGGAAAGCAGCGGCCTGTCTTGGGGAACAATACGTGAGTAGTGGAACTCATGCCCAAACAATGTCTGTCCCTTATAATGAAGCGTACGATACCCTAAGCGAAGCCGCATCCTCTCCATCGTAGCGGACTGGGGCAACAGCCCTACCATCGGGTAGCGTTTCCCTTCTGTATCTACGATCGACTCACAGAGATACATCATCCCACCGCATTCGGCGAGCATCCTCCCTCTCGCTTCCACGAAGCTATGGATAGACTTCCGCAGCGTATCATTCGCGCTTAATTCCGGCAAATAGAACTCCGGATAGCCTCCCGGAAGATAAACGAAGTCCGCCTCCGGCAACTCCTTGTCACGCAACGGACTGAAATAGACAACCTTCCCTAAGGAGGAGAGGAGACGCAGGTTCTCCGCATAGAGGAAGTTGAAGGCCGGATCCCGGGCCACCGCGATACGTAGTCGATCGGGCACCGAGATTCTCCCCTCCTCCGCATGGATCTCCGGCTGTTCCTCCTTTACCGAAGCCAATGACAATAGCCTGTCCACGTCGATATGCGCCTCCACCAAGTCGGCGATCCGATCAGCGAACGACTCCATACAGACATCCTTCTCTAAGGAAAGCCCCAAATGACGGCTCGGGATCTCTATCTCAGCCTGCTTTGGCAAATAGCCAAGAGCCTCCACGCCCGCATCCTTACACGCTTGTCTCAAGAAAGCATAGTGGTTATCAGATGAAACAAAGTTAAAGATCGCACCAACGACATTCAGCTCTTTTCGGAAATTCCGGAAGCCATAAAGCAAAGGGGCTACCGAATAGGCCGTGCTTCTCGCGTTCACGACCAGCACGACCGGGATACGCAACAAGGAGGCTATCTCGGCGCTACTCCCCCGCATGGCGTCGTAGCCATCGAAAAGCCCCATCACGCCTTCCGTCACGGCCACATCCACATCCGACGTATAGCGTCTGTACAGCTCCCGGATATGGCCGTCCGACATCATGAAGCTATCCAAATTGACAGAGGTACGCCCGGAGGCTGTCTCGTGATGGTGGGTATCGATGTAATCAGGCCCGCACTTAAAGGGCTGTACACGCAGCGAGCGTCTTTTCAAGGCTCGAAGCAATCCCAAAGTAAGGGTGGTCTTTCCGCTCCCGGACGACGCTGCCCCGATCAGCAAATGAGCTTCCATCTTATCTCTCGTTGGCATATTAAGATGAACAAAGATACAAAACCTTTATTGAATATGGATAAAAAAAGGGAAGATGCTCTCTCCCTATGTCACGAGGCGGCTATGCCTTCCGGATGCATAAAGTGGTTCCACCTCCTGAAAAACAGAAGATACCGATACTCCGCCTCTATCCGCAAAAATGGATTTATGTAAGGATCGGGTATCGGTATCCCTATTCCCGGACAATGCCGGGCAGATCAATATTGTTCTTTCTCGTTGGGGAAATCCTGCGATTTCACGTCGCGGATATAGGCTTGCACCGCCTCTGTGATCTCGTCGCCTAAGTTCGCGTAGCGACGCAAGAAGCGCGGAGAGAAGCCTTGGTTGATCCCTAACATATCGTGCATCACGAGCACTTGGCCATCCACGCCTCCCCCGGCCCCGATGCCGATCACCGGGATCGCCAGCTCGGAGGCCACCCGTGCGGCCAGCGCCGCGGGGATCTTCTCAAGCACGAGCGAGAAGCAGCCGATCTCTTCCAACAGGTGGGCGTCCTCGATCAGTTTTTGCGCTTCCGCCTCCTCGCGTGCCCGTACGCTATATGTACCAAACTTATTGATGGACTGCGGTGTCAGGCCTAAATGCCCCATTATTGGGATCCCGGCGCAGAGGATCCGCTCTATCGACTCGCGCACCTCCAAGCCTCCTTCCAGCTTGATGCAATCGGCGTGTGTCTCTTTCATCACGCGGATCGCTGAGGCCAGCGCCTCCTTGGAGTTGCCTTGGTAAGTACCAAAGGGCAGATCCACCACGACCAACGCCCGTTGCACGGCTTTCACCACCGATTTGCCATGATAGATCATCTGGTCGAGCGTGATCGGCAGGGTCGTTACGTTACCGGCCATCACGTTGGAGGCTGAATCGCCTACCAAGATCACATCCATACCGGCTTGATCGATCAGCTTCGCCATCGAATAATCGTATGCGGTCAGCATGGAGATCTTCTCTCCCCTTTGCTTCATCTCCATCAGGCGACGGGTCGTCACCTTTCTATTATCATCTACTTTCGCGACAGACATAATTTTGTTGTTGTTTTAAATCGGGGGCAAAGGTAGACATAATAATCCGTTCCCGGCTATAAAAATGAAGCGATTTACGCCTCCCTCCTTCCCGATTGTCGCGAAAAGCCTTCTCCCCGCTTACTTCTCCCGAACGGGGCGGATGGACATACAAGATGAATATACAGATGCAGCCATTGTAACCCCAGATGAAGAGAAGGAGAAATGATGCAAAGAAGAATATTTGTCGTATGCGTCCGCGACATGATAAGAACCGCTTTCTCTTCCCCCGAGAATTAAGAAGCGACCATCAGCCAGCAATACTTGGCAGGGGAAGAAAATCTGTTCCCCTGTTCGATTAGGTCCACTATAAAAGTTCCATCCTCTACATATATCGTTCCAAACTCCATTTACTTCGGATGATGAGAAAGCAAAACCACCAGTTAGTGTAAAACCACTAAAAACGACAGATATAGGGATATGAGTACCTTCCGGACATGGGTCATATACGGATTTCACAAGACGGTGATCTTTCCTTGGCCAATCGCCCCCTCTCCAATTAGTGTCCCACAAATTATAATATTCTCCACTAGAACTATCATATGTGGCTGGTTTGAGTGTCTGATTTTTGATTTTTGCCGTACCATTTGGAAATCGTTCCACTTGGGGATTAGCCTCTGAAGGAGATCCATCCATTGTGTACCGAACTTTATTGAGTGTACCAATTCCAGCGGGAGGATAGCTTGGGTCTTTTCTACCATGACGATAATTAGGATTATTTCCTCCAGTCCGGATTGTTTGGGCAAGCTGTTTTACCATTTTATCTTTGGCTGCACCAACGGAATTGAACCGTACTTGGCAACTACGTTCAGGATAATCTGTAGTATCCCCCTCACACCAACCTAAATTTATGGTTGTAAACCTATACTTATACCCATCATGATTGGTAACCTCTATACTCTTGTTTATATCCTCATCCGTCACCCAAATATGCCAGCTCCACATCACATTTCCTTTGTTATCCTTGATAGCGATCACGGCATTACCTTGTTGTATCCTCTCTTTATCTACCTTGAAAGAGATATTTCCTCCATCAGCACCCGGATTATAGCGAATATCCGTCACCAACAACAGGGCATCTTGCCAAACCAATTCCGCTTTAGCGGGATCACAACCCACGTTCCTATCTATATAAGGATCTGTTATCCCATTTCCTAAATGATTGATGAACGGATTCAAGATATGATCACCTGTGGCAGTCGAGGTATAGGCAGACTCATTCGTCTGCCCATTCTTGATGGCGTTGCCATAAACCAACGGGAAGGAGTACCAACCCGGGGCATCCACCACGTAGCAGTTGGCGGTGTTCTCCACCGGATCCCCACCGGTACTATTCGAGAGATTGTAAGGCTTGGCCTCCGTTCCTTTGACAGGGCGTTCCTCCCGCAAGATCTTGGTATGCGGATTATTGGTAATCCCCACCTGTGCTTTCACCGTAGCTTTATAGGTCGTGGCGGCATCCCCTCCCACACCGGACGCGGTGAACTCCGTCAACCAATCGGGAGCGGTATCGCTCCATGTCGTGCCATCCTCGGAGAACTGGGCTTTCCACGCCACCGGCTCTATCTTCCCCGTATTGCTTTTCCGGTAACTCTTCACGCTATACGTATTTGTTCCGCCCGCATAGGTGAACGCCTCCGGCGCCGTCACATCCAAGAAGTACTCCCAATCCACGGAAGAGGTGGAGATCTTGTAAGTCACCGTCTTGCCCTTCGGCCAGACCTTGCCACTCCCACCGATCGGGGCCTTCAGCGTCTGATCCGCCGTGCCATCGTTGAACACCACCTCGATCTCCGCGTCGTCCGGAAGCGTCTGCGGCAGCATCATGAAAGTCTGCGCCTCCGTGGTGATCGGCTGGTTCGCCACGGCAGCCTTGTCCAAGGTCTGTGAAAAGGAGGCCTTCGTACCCCAGCCGCTCCAGCGTTCCAAGTTCAAATCGTAATCCCCCTTGGAATAGACATTCCTCAGCGTAACGCGCTTGATCGTACCCGCCTGCACGTCATCCCCGCAGACGAATCTCACCGCCGTGAGCGCGTGGCGGAAAGTCAATCTCACCGCGGCTTTATGATCTCCCGCCATCTCAGCGGAAGCCGCCACCAAGAGATCTTTTTGCTTCTCCACCTCCTAGTGCAGCGTAGGGATCCCCTCCGCCTGTGCCGAGAGGCGGTAAGCCGTCTCCTTCGGGGCGTAGGCGAAGAAACGCAGCTTATAAGACGAACCCGGCCAATAATAGTCGCCCGAGGGCGTACCCGATTGGATCACCGATACGTCGTACATGAAGTCGGGCGACTGAAGCCCGTCCCAAGAGCCCGCGTATTTACAAGCCGATACGCTGAAATTATCGTACATCGAGCGGACCGGAGCCGCCTTCGTCAGCGGCAGGCTGTCCCGTTCCGGCATCTCCGGCTCGGGCGACGCGATACTGTCTATATATAAGGTATGGAGATAGAGCGAGCCCAAGCCCTCAGCCGACAGCTCCGCCACGGTATTGGCGGGCGTATCCGGCTCAGCCTCCGCCTCGCCTTTCGTCAAGGCAGAAGGGGTTTGCCACATATCCGGCTCAAACCGGATCCGGTCGGAGCGAAGCGAACGCTCCGTCTCATCCTCACACGAAAAAACACAAGCTAAACAACTGACTGCCAAAGCGATTTCAACAACGCGGCAGGAAATGACATGATGTTGGTTCATAAGGCGTTAAACAATTTCAGAAAGTGGCGCGTTTGGTTTCCATCCGTAGGCGGAACAAACGCGCCCCAATCCTTCGTTTTTTTGTTTAGATTCTTTCGCCGCAAAAATAGGCAATTCACGAAAATGCGCAAACCCTTTCGCGAAAAAAACACCAAAAATGACGATTTTAGTTTCCCCCATCCACATAAAAAATCAGAGGCATCGGAAAAAGGATGCCTCTGATTTTTGACCATACGCCGAACGGATTAATCCAAGTCGGTCAGCTGGAACTGTTTGTTGAACTCCAATTCACGGCCATTCGCCAACTTCACCTCATAGCCATACCGGTCTTGCTCCAACTTCACCACGGCGATATTCGGGAAGTTCTCGCTCAGGTAGCTTTGTATCCGGGCCGGAATCACGGCAGCGGGAACAGCCCCGGTCCGGGTAGCCTTGACATCTGTCCAATTCCCGTTCTTGTCGAACTCCACCTTGTCACCATTCACGAAAATCACGCTATACTCCTTGTTGAGGAACTCGCTCTCCACCTTCGACAGCGCCACTTTCTCCCCCGAGTAATGGGTCTGTATGAAGGTTTGGGCTGCTGCCGGCAACTCATTGAAGCGTATCGGCTTATCATCATCCGCCCAAGCTGCCGTACCCAAGGAAAGAACACATACCATAATCATTAACATCCGTTTCATAGCTTTACTTTTTTAATAATTATACATTCATGATTGATTCTGAGACAAAATTCGGCAGCGAAATTGAAATATCCCTGAAATCAACCACTATGCGCCAAATTTTACGGAAAAAATGTGCTCGCCCTCTGAAAAGTCGTACCCGATACGGAAACCCTGCGCCTCGCAGATAGAGCGTACGATCGCCAAGCCCAGCCCGGTAGAGCCCTCTTTCTTGCGAACCTGGTAAAAACGCTCGAAAAGCCGCTCCCGGTCCAATGCCCCTCCCGCCGCCGTGTTCCGGATCACGAACGATCCCGGGGCGCAACGGATCCGTATCCTCCCCCTTTCCGGCGTATGGATAAAGGCATTCTTGATAAGGTTCGAGAAGAGCGATGCCGAAAGCGACTCATTCATGCGTAGCCGTACGTCGCCCGACTTCTCCACCTCCACCGAAAGGTCCCGGTAGGCATAAACCATCTTGAAGTCGTCCACGTAGCGATCGACCAGCGGGTTCAGCTCGATCTCCACCGAGTCCAAGAACTGCCGGTTATCGATCTTCGTGAGCAACAGCAAGGCCTTGTTCAGCCGCGTGATATACTCCAGCGTCTTATGCGTCTCGTAGATCTCCCCCAACTGAGCCTCCGTCAAGCTCTCGTCCTCCATCAAGTTCTCCAGGCGGTTCAAACTGATCGCCAAAGGAGTCTGTATCTCGTGCGATGCGTTCCCGATAAACCGCTTCTGCTGCTCGAACATCGCCTCGCTCCGCTCGGCATAACGCTGTGCCGCCTCGTTGAGCTTCCGGAATTCCCTCACGGAGGTATCATTCCGCAACGGCTTATTCTCCGCGCCGATACGATACGAATCCAGCCAATCCAAGAGCACATACAGCGGGCGCAGGCTGCGATAGAATACCCACAGGGTAATCAGCACGCCCGACACCAACAGGGTGATATAAAGAAACAGGCACCAATAAAAGGCAGCCCCCTGCAAATCCTCCGTATCGATGGTAGGGGTAGATACAAGCAACTCATAATAACGGTCGTCCCGATCCCGGAAGATCATGGAGAGATAACGTAGATGCTCCTCCTCGTCGGTATAATAGATCTCCTCATCATCCTTCTGCTCCGCGAACGCCGCCGTCACCTCCGACAGCTGGTAGCGGTTGCCTAACCCGTCGTCCGGATCAGGCAGCTCCTCGCCCGCCAAGGAACGGAGCATAATCATCTCGGCGTAATCCTCCAAGGCGTCGTCCACCTCGTCGTTCGTCTCATCGACAATCGCCCAATAGAACAGGAAAGCCCATGCCGCCACGATGACACTCATCACCAACGACAGACGAATCAGCAAACGATAGATCAGTCTCATACCGGTAAGGGGATTATTCCACGACCAACTTATAACCAAACTTATAGACCGACTTGATCTCCACGGAAGCCCTCCCGGCACTCAGTTTTTTCCGGAGGTTCTTGATCTGCGCGTAGACGAAATCGAAATTATCCACCTGGTCGATATGATCCCCCCACACCGATTCCGCCAAGAGCGCCTTGTCCACCAAACGCCCGGGGCGGTTGGCGAAATAGAGCAATATATCGTACTCCTTCTTGTTCAGGTCGAGCGGTGTTCCCTCTACCTCCACCTGATATTTATCGGTATGGATCCGCACGTTCCCGATCTCCACGCAGGCCGCCCCCTGATGATGGTGCCGCCGGATCACGCTCTTCACCCGGGCGCTCAGCTCGGCGATATGGAAAGGCTTGGCCAAGTAATCGTCGGCACCCAAGTCGAGCCCCGCCACCTTATCCTCCAAAGAGTCCTTGGCGGAGATGATGATCACGCACTCTTTCTTCCCCATACGCTTGATGTTCTCCAAGAGGGAGAGCCCATCGCCATCGGGCAGCATAATATCCAGCAAGATGCAATCGTAGGTATAATCCTCCAATTTACGCATCCCCGACAAAAAGGAGTCGGCCACCTCCACCACATATCGTTCCTTCTCCAACGAGCGCTGGATCAATTCCCGCAAGGAGGGTTCGTCTTCCACCACCAAAATCTTCATAAGCCTTGTTTTTTAAGATGAGCATTACGCGAAGAAACCGGATATTTCTGAAAAAGGGTTGAAAAGTTGACCGAAAAAAGCAAAAAAACGTACTTTCGCGACCATACAATCAGTGAATGACCTCATGAAACTACTTTTTTTCGACTTAGAGACAACCGGCATCAAATATTGGCGGAACGGGATCCATCAGATCAGCGGAGAGATCGTGATCGACGGGGTATCCCGCGAATCATTCAACTTCAAGGTATGCCCACATCCCAAATGTGAGATCGACGAGGAGGCGCTTCGCGTATGCGGGGTCAGCAGGGAACAGATATTCTCCTATCCCCCGATGCACGAGGTCTATACCCAATTCATCGCGATGCTTGCCAAGTATGTGGATCGTTACGACAAAAAAGACAAGTTCTTCTTGGTCGGATACAATAACGCCTCGTTCGACAACTATTTCCTCAAGGCCTTCTTCGTGCAGAACGGCGACAACTATTTTTATTCATGGTTCTGGATCAACTCAATCGACGTGATGGTATTGGCGAGCCAGCACCTGATGCGCAAGCGGCATGAGATGAAAGACTTCAAGCAAGAGACCGTGGCCCGGACATTAGGCATCCCGATCGACGCGGAACGGCTTCACGACGCGTCGTACGATATTCAGCTAACGAAGGCGATCTATTACCATCTTTCCGCCAATTCGTTCATGGGATGAGACGCTTTTTCGCGGGCGCCGTTTTCCATACTGCGATGTTTTCTTTATTTTTACGCCGTGAATCCATAAAAAGCTGACGATAATCGTGAAATATCATCACCGTGTTATTCTCGTTCTCGCCCTGCTCCTCGCGACGGCTACCTCGCTGCCCGCGCAAGAGAGGGCCTATCCGAAGGAAGGGGAAGGCATCACGCTCTTCCTGAAGCGCTTCAACCGCTCCGGGCAAGCCTACCAAAAAGAATTTATCCGCCTGAACAAAGGACGGTTCGGCAAGAACAACAGCCTGCTCAAGGGGGTGAAATATACGTTGCCCCCGCTGCGAGGCACGCAGGCGAAGAAGGCTTCCCCTACACCCAAGGCGGCACCGAAGGCGGCGGAGGCTCCCAAAAGGAAGAATTACGAGCCGCTGTTCGGGAAGGCGCAGGCAAGCTATCCGACGGTCTCCTCCGAGCTGAAAGGGGCTTGCTTCTACTTGGTCAGCGGGCATGGAGGACCGGATCCGGGGGCGATAGGGAAAATGGGCTCGCACGAGCTGCACGAGGACGAGTACGCCTACGACATCATGCTGCGGCTCGCCCGTAACCTCATGCAACGGGGGGCTACCGTCCATATCATCATACAGGACGCGAAAGACGGGATACGCGACCAGCAGGTGTTGCCCAACAGCAAGCGGGAGACCTGCATGGGAAGCCCGATCCCATTTAATCAGGTAAGCCGGCTCGAACAACGCTGCGCGAAGATAAACTCGCTCAGCCGCAATGAGAAAAGCTCCTACAAACGGGCCATATTCATCCACGTGGACAGCCGGAGCAAGCATAAGCGGACGGACGTCTTTTTCTACCATAAGCAACAAGACGCCAAGAGTAAGAGACTGGCCAAGACGATGAAATCGACCTTCGCCCGCAAGTACGACCGGCATCAGCCCGGACGGGGTTTCTCGGGCACGGTAGCGGGGCGTAACCTGTACGTGCTCCGCCACACGGTACCGACCTCCGTTTTCGTGGAGTTGGGCAATATCCAGAACCAGTACGACCAGCGTCGGCTGATCCTGAGCAATAACCGGCAGGCTTTAGCGAACTGGCTTTGCGAGGGATTCTTGCAAGATTTCCGGAATAACCGGAAATAACGCGAGATTTCCTCCTTCACTTGCTTCATCTCCTCGATATTTTTACGTAAGTTCGCGATATGAGAAATATCGAACCTTCATACATTATCCTATGAGCGCCTACGTTTCCCCCTTCTCCAAGCCGGTTTACGTGATGCTGAAGCCCGTAGGATCGGTATGCAACTTAGCCTGCGAATATTGCTATTACTTGGAAAAAGGCAAGTTTTATCCGGACACCAAGAGCCAGGTCATGACCGACGAGATCTTGGAACGGTTCATCCGGGAATATATGGAATGCCAGACCCTCCCGGAGGTGTTGTTCACCTGGCATGGCGGAGAGACGCTCATGCGCCCGATAAGCTTCTACAAAAAGGCGCTGGAATTGCAGCGGAAGTACGCGCGAGGACGGCGTATCGACAATTGTATCCAGACGAATGGCACGCTGCTGACCGATGACTGGTGCCGTTTCTTCAAGGAGAATAATTTCTTGGTGGGCATCTCCATAGACGGGCCGCAGGAGTTCCATGATGAATACCGGAGGAACAGGCAGGGAATCCCCTCGTTCTATAAGGTGATGAAGGGGATCGAGCTGCTGAAAAAGCATGGGGTGGAATACAACGCGATGGCGGTCGTGAACGATTACAACGTGGACTACCCGCTGGAGTTCTACCGATTTTTCAAGGATATTGACTGCCATTATATCCAGTTCGCCCCGATCGTGGAGCGGATCGGATGGCATAAGGAAGGGACACGGCTCGCCAGCCCGCAGGAACAGGACGCGGCGATCCGGCTGGCACCTTTCTCCGTGGACAGCGGGAAATGGGGGGATTTCCTCTGCGCCCTGTTCGACGAGTGGCTGAAAGAGGACGTGGGTAAATTCTATATCCAGCTGTTCGACTCCACGTTGGCGAACTGGGTCGGGGAGCAGCCGGGCGTATGTACCCTGGCCCGCTACTGCGGTCATGCCGGCGTGATGGAGTTCAACGGCGATGTCTATGCCTGCGACCATTTCGTGTTCCCGGAATATAAGTTGGGCAATATCCGCACCCATACCTTGACGGAGATGATGTATAGCCCCCGCCAACAGGAGTTCGGCAGGGATAAGTATGATAAGCTCCCCTCGCGGTGCAAGGAATGCGAGTTCCTTTTCGCCTGCCACGGGGAATGCCCTAAGAACCGGTTCCTCCATACACCCGAAGGAGAACCGGGACTGAACTATCTGTGTGAGGGATACCTGAAGTTCTTCAAGCACGTGGCTCCCTACATGGATTTTATGAAGAATGAATTATTGAACCAACGTCCTCCAGCGAATGTAATGGAATGGGCTAAACAACGACAACATGAATATTAACAGACGTGAATTCCTTAAGACAGGAAGTATTGTTATGCTGGGATCATTAGCTACCCCCTCCCTATTAGGAGGTTGCGCGAGCAAGGAGAGTGATAAGGCGGCAGGGGTATCGTTTGCCATGAACTATTTCAAGGTGAGCGAGGGAGACCTGCGCAAGGTATTGGCAGCGGCGCTGGAAAAGGGAGGCGACTACGCCGACCTCTTCTTCGAGCACTCGTACAGGAACAATGTAGGCCTGCAAGATGGGGCCGTCAACCGAGCCTCTTCCAACATCGACTTCGGGATGGGCGTACGGGTCTTGGCCGGAGATCAGACAGGCTATGCCTACGTGGAGAACATCACCTTGGACGAGATGCTGAAAGCCGCGCGTACCGCCGCTCGGATCGCCTCGGGCTCCGCGAATACGAATCCGATCAACCTGACGGAAAAAACGAGCGCGAATAATTATTACAGCGTACAAACGCCTTGGGACGAGATCGCCATCAACGACAAGATGCCGTTCCTGCAAAAGCTGAACGACCAGATCTTCGCCAAGGATAAACGGGTGACGAAGGTGATGGCCTCCCTCGGCGACACGACCTCTCATATCCTTTTCTGCAACTCGGAAGGGCAAATGTATTACGACTACCGCCCGATGGTGACACTTGGCGCCGTCTGCGTCATGGAGGAGAACGGCAAGATCGAGAACTCGTACGCCTCGCGGGCTTTCCGCATGGGGGCGGAATTCCTGACCGACGGGCTGATCGAGGAGATCGCCCAGGAGGCAGTGGACAAGACCTCGATCCTGTTCCAGGCGATCAAGCCCAAGGGAGGAGAAATGCCTGTCGTGATGGGCGCCGGAGGTTCGGGTATCTTGCTTCACGAGGCGATCGGCCATGCTTTCGAGGCCGACTTCAACAGGAAGAATACCTCTATCTTCTCCGATCAGCTGAACAAGAAGGTTTGCGATGAGCATATCAATGTCGTGGACGATGGCACGATCCCCTTCAACCGGGGATCGGTCAATATCGATGACGAAGGTATCGACGGACAGAAAACATATATCGTGCGGGAAGGTATCTTGACCAGCTATCTCCACGATCGCATCAGCGCGAAACACTACGGCATCGCCTCTACCGGCAACGGTCGCCGCGAATCTTTCCGGCAAATGCCTATACCTCGTATGCGTGCCACCTACATGGAGGCCGGCAACGTGACGGAAGAGGACATTATTTCTACCGTAAAGAAGGGTATTTACGCCGCCAACTTCACCAACGGACAGGTGCAGATCGGAGCGGGAGATTTCACTTTCTTCGTGAAAGACGGGTACCTGATCGAGAACGGGAAGCTCACGCAACCGATCAAGGACATCAATATTATCGGCAACGGTCCGAAAGCGTTGGCGGACATTACGATGGTCGGGAATAATTACAAAATGGACAACGGCACATGGACGTGCGGCAAAGACGGACAGTCTTGCCCGGTTACCTGCGGAATGCCGTCAGCCTTAGTCAGCAAACTTACAGTAGGAGGAGAAAATTGATTATGATTACGAACGAAAACAAGAAGTTGGCCCAATGGGCTATGGAATATGCCTTGAAAAATGGCTGCCAGGCATCGCGCGTAACGATCTACAACGGTTCCAGCAGCTCTTTCGAGATCCGCGACATGAAGATAGACCGTTTGCAGCAAGCATCGGAGAACAGCATGGTGATTCATCTCTTTGTTGACGGACGTTACGGCTCCTACTCGACCAACAGGCTCGACAAGAAAGAATTGGAGAAGTTCATTAAAGACGGCATAGCCTCTACCCGTTTCCTGGCGGAGGACAAGGCCCGTACCTTGCCGGACGCCTCCCTATACTATAAAGGGGGCGGTGCCGACCTTCAACTGATTGATCCGGACTTCGACAGCGTGCAGCCGGACGACAAAGTGGCGCTGGCAATGGCCGTCTGCGAGGAGATCATGGGGAAAGACGAACGCATCATCTCAGCGAACGCCTCTTATAGCGACGAGAAAGACTTCAAATACATCGTGGCAAGCAATGGCTTCGAAGGGGAGACATCCGGCTCTTCTTACGGACTGACCGGTAGCGTCAGTGTACGAGGAGAAGGTGAAGCCCGCCCCGAATCCTACTGGTATGAGTCGTCCTTGTATTACAAGGAGCTGATAAAGGAAGGCATCGGTACCAAGGCTCTCGAACGTACGCTCCGGAAATTAGGGCAGCGCAAGGTGGCTTCCGGGAAGTACGCGATGGTATTGGATAACATGAATTCCGGACGGATGTTGTCGCCTGTCATCAGCGCCATCTACGGCTCTTCCATCCAGCAGAAGATCTCTTTCTTGTTGGACAAGCTCGACCAGAAGGTTGTCAGCGAGAAAATGACCTTGATCGACGAACCGCATTTGGCGAAAACTCCCGGCGCACGCTATTTCGACGGGGAAGGAATCGCCACGAAACGGTTGCCCGTGTTCGAGGATGGCGTACTAAAGACCTATTACATCGACACCTATTCGGCGAACAAGCTGAATGTGGCGCAAACCATAGGCTCTCCTTCCATCTTGACCATGAAGCAAGGGGATAAAGACGTGAACGGATTGATTGCGTCCCTCCAGAAGGGTATATTAGTCACCGGATTCAACGGGGGAAACTGTAACAGTACAACCGGCGACTTTTCCTATGGTATCGAGGGATTCCTGATCGAGAACGGCAAACTTACCCAGCCCGTATCTGAGATGAATGTCACGGGAAATATGCTCACGTTGTGGAGCGACTTGGAAGAGGTCGGCAATGACCCGAGGATGTCGTCGAGTTGGCGTATTCCCTCGCTCCTCTTCAAGAACGTGAACTTCAGCGGATTATAATATCCGATCCGGAACGAATAATAAAGAAAAGCCCCATCCTTATCCTCGCATAAGAGGAAGGAAGGGGTTTTTTGTTCGCCAACCTTACAAAGCGCTTGCCTTAAAACCGGCCTCCGTGACGGCGGAAAGAATCGTCTCCGCCGGCAGGTCGGTCGTTATGGTCAAGGTCTTGTCCGGAGACTTAAGGTCGATCGACCATTGATCCTCCTGCACCAACTTGTTCAACTTGGCACCGATAGCCGCCACACATCCGCCACACTTAGCGTTTGTCTTGAATTTTAATGTCGCCATATCATATATATTTAAAAATTAAAGTCGTGTCCATTTCAAGCGCAGGCTATTCAACACCACCGATACGGAGCTGAACGCCATCGCCGCACTCGCCATCATCGGGTTCAGCATCAGGCCATTCACGGGGAACAGGGCACCGGCAGCCAGCGGGATCCCGATCAAGTTATAGATAAATGCCCAAAACAGGTTCTGGTGGATCGAGTGAACCGTACGCCTTGAGAGGCGGATCGCGTCAGGGAGCAGCATCAAGTCTGAGGTAATCAGCGTAACCATCGCCACATCCATCGCTATATCTGTCCCCTTCCCCATCGCCACGCTCACATCCGCGCGAGCCAAGGCCTGCGAGTCGTTGATACCGTCGCCCACCATCGCCACCTTTTTCCCGGAAGATTGCAACTCACGGATATAGGATTCCTTATCACCCGGCAATACCTCCGAGCGATAATGGCGGATACCCAGCGACTGAGCCACCGTCTCGGCTGTCCGTCGCCCGTCACCGGTAAGCAGATGTACCTCGATACCCATACCTTGCATGACGGCTACCGCCTCCTTGGAGGTAGGCTTCAGTCTATCCGCAATCGCGATCGCCGCCAATACCTCCGGGCCTACCCCGTAATAGACGACGCTCTTTCCGCTCTCTTCCCAAGTATCAACCGTCCGCGACTTATCTGCCGGGACTGCCGCCCCAAACGATTCCAAGAATCCTTTGCTTCCGACCCAATACATATCCTCTTTATAACGGAGCTGGATCCCCCGTCCTGTCACGCTCTCAAACTGATCCGCATCGATCTCTTCCGTGACGTGCCGATCCTCCATCCACGAAAGGATCGCGGAAGCCAAGGGATGTTCCGACCGTTTCTCGGCGGTATAGAGAATGCTCATCCGCTCCTCGCTCGGCTCTGTCATCCAAAGCGCGTCCGTCACGACCGGAACACCCTCGGTCAAGGTCCCCGTCTTGTCCAAGACAACCGTATCCACCTCCCGAAGATTCTCCAAGGCGAAAGCATCCTTAATTAATATATGATGTTCCGCCCCTTTCCCGATCCCCACCATCAAGGCGGTAGGCGTGGCAAGTCCCAACGCACAAGGGCAGGCGATCACCAATACCGAGACCGCCGACAAGAGGGCGAACGAGAAGTAATCACTCCCCCCGACCGAGATCCAGACAATAAAGGTAAGAAGCGAAAGACCGACCACGACCGGCACGAATATCCGGCTGATCTTATCCACGATACGTTGCACGGGAGCCTTACTGCCCTGTGCCTCCTGCACCATCCGGACGATCTGCGACAAGACGGTGGCACTTCCCACCCCCGTAGCCTCCATCGTGAACGCCCCTTTCTGGTTGATCGTGCCGGCCAGCACCTTGTCTCCCGGCGTTTTCTCCACCGGGATAGGCTCTCCGCTCAGCATACTCTCGTCCACGAACGAACCGCCTCGCTCCACGAGCCCATCCACGGGAATCTGCTCGCCGGGGCGGACGCTGACCCGGTCGCCCACACGCAAGAGGGAGATAGCCACCTCCTCTTCCACCCCGTCGATCACCCGCCGGGCCGTCTTAGGCTGCAGCCCCATCAACCCACGGATAGCGGACGAGGTACTGTTCTTGGCCCGCTCCTCCAATAATTTCCCCAGCAAGACAAACGCGATAATCACGCCCGAAGCCTCGTAATAGACGTGAGGCTCCAATCCCCTATCATACCAGAATTGGGGATATACCGTGTTGAATAAACTGAACAAGAAGGCGATCGAGGTACTCAACGCCACCAACGTATCCATATTGGCGCTCCCCCGTAAGGCATGGCGGACGCCACTCACGTAAAACGACCGGCCAAACAGGAGCATAATGCCCAAGGCCAGCGCCATCATGATCCAATTCACGCCCGGCACATGCATGAATACCATCCCCAATACCGCCAACGGGATCGAAAGCGCCCACGCCCCGATCGTATTTCGTCGCAACCGGGCGTAGCGGGTACGCTCCATCTCCTCTTGCACGGCGGTAGGATCCTCTGCCTCTACCACCAAATCATAACCGGCCGCCTGCACCGCCTCCTTCATCCCCTGCGGCGTGATCCGCGAGGGATGGTAGGTGACGGACAAGGTATTGGCGGCGAAATTCACGGAAGCCTCCTCCACTCCGGGAAGCGACTTCACCGTATTCTCCACATTATTGGCACATACCGCGCAGCTCATGTCGAGCACAGGCAGTATGGCTGTCTCCAAATCTTTCATAGATAACCTTTCTTCTTTTTTACGAAGAACAAAGATACGATAAATATAGTTGCAACCCGGTTGCGTTTCGCGGGGTTTCCCAAAAAACTTGACGTATCTTTTCCCCGAATTTTCGTTTTCCCCCTCCAACCCTTCTCAATTATTTCTTACCTTTGGACGCTGGAAAAAACGAACAAGACGATGATCGAGGGAGAATTGAGGGAGGATTTACACATCAAATGGGACCGGATGAGATCGGAAATGAGGGCAATGGGCATAGAGGCCTGCCTGCTTTCCGTGGACGTGAATCTATATTATGCCACCGGACGGGTTTATAACGGCTATTTTTACCTGTCAATAGAGGATGAGCCTTGGTTCTTTATCAAGCGCCCCAATGGTTATTCCGGGGAACGGGTCGTGTATATCCGCAAGCCGGAGGAGCTGCCGGAACGGTTCGCGGAGCGCCATATACGGATGCCCCGCTCCTTGTTATTGGAGGCCGACGAATTAAGCTATACGGAATATATGCGGCTTTTCTCGATTTTCCGCCCGGAAAAAGCGGAAAACGCCACGAGGTTCTCGCGAAAACTTCGTCAAGTCAAAACACCATTGGAGATCAAGAGATTCCGCATCTCAGCCCGTAAGCATGAAGCGACGTACCGGGAGATTCCCGCTTGCTTCCGGCCCGGCATGACCGATATAGAGCTCCAAATCGAGATTGAGCGGCGTATGCGTAAGAATGGCTCGATCGGGCTATTCCGGGCGTTCGGGGCCAACATGGATATTTATATGGGAAGCCTGCTCGCCGGAGCCAACGCGGAAGAGCCCTCGCCCTTCGACTTCGCCTTGGGTGGTGGGGGACTGGATGCCTCCTGCCCATTAGGAGCCAACGGGACGGTCCTGAAAGACGGTACCGCCGTCATGGTGGATATGGCAGGTAACTATACGGCTTACATGACCGACATGACCCGCGTATTCTCCGTGGGTAGGCTTCCGGACGAGGCTTATCGGGCGCATCAGGTGGCGCTCGCGATCCAGGCAGAGATAGCGAACGCCGCCCGTCCGGGAAGCGCTTGCTCAGAGCTATATGACATCGCCGCACGGATAGCTGAGCGGGAAGGATTGTCTGATAACTTTATGGGGACCAAGCAACAGGCGAAATTCGTAGGGCATGGGATCGGCATACAGATCAATGAGCTGCCGGTGCTCACGCCACGCTCTAAAGAGGTGCTTGAGCCCAATATGGTGTTCGCCTTGGAGCCGAAATTCGTGATCCCGGGTGTCGGGGCGGTAGGCATAGAGAATAGCTTCTTGGTGACCGATACGGGCGTGGAGAAACTGACGGTCTTCGAGGAGGAGATCATCCCGTTAGACAAGTAATATCATTATTTATAAATACATTAAATCTTAGAGACATGAAAAAAGGACTTGTTTTTTTGCTGCTGTTGGCGATTATCGTCATGCCGGCCCGTGCCGTGGAGCAGGAGAACGTGAAACCCGTCAAGAACGTGATCCTCATGATCCCGGACGGGACATCGCTGGCCACCATCTCGATGGCACGCTGGTTACAATGGTATCAGGATCCGAGTAAGCCGAAGCTGAACATCGACCCCTATCTGTGCGGGACGGTGCGCACGCACTCATCGAACGCGCCGATCGGCGACTCCGCCCCCACCACCTCTTGCTACATGACGGGGCAACCAAGCCGTACGGGCTATGTATCCACCTATCCGGAGAGCGACCAGGGAAATGACATCTATCCGACAGATCCGGCTCGTGCCTTCCAGCCTCTTACCACCGTATTGGAGGCGGGAAAGATGCTGCAAGGAAAGGCTACCGGCTTAGTGTTCACTTGCGAGTTCCCGCACGCTACCCCGGCGGATTGCTCCGCGCATAGCTACGACCGCGGCAAATATGAGTGGATAGCGCCCCAGATGGTACACAACGACGTGAACGTAGTGATCGGTGGCGGCGTATCCTTGCTCACGAAGGAGATGGAGGATTATTTGGTTGGCAACGGCTATAACGTATATAGGAACGACCTGAAAGGGATGCGCGCGGATACGGGCTCCAAGATGTGGGCTTTATATGGGGATAAGGAGATGGCTTATGACCTCGACCGCGACCCGGATGAGCAACCCTCTATCGAGGAGATGACACGCAAGGCGATCGAGAAGCTGTCCAAGGAGCCGAACGGCTTCTTCCTTATGGTGGAAGGCAGTAAGGTGGATTGGGCGGCTCACGCCAACGACCCCGTGGGAATGGCTACCGACTTCCTCGCGTTTGACCGGGCTTGTGGCGCGGCGCTGGAGTTTGCCCGCGAGAATGGAGAGACGGCCGTTGTCATCGTACCGGATCATGGCAATAGCGGTATCAGCATCGGACGGAGAGATTGCAAAGGCTATGATACGCTCAGCAAGGATCAGCTGTTCCATCAATTCTCCCTGTATAAGCTGACAGCGGAGGGATTGGCCAACAAGGTGAATAGCATCCCGAACTCGGAGGTACAGGAGATGTTCCGCACGTATGCCGGATTCGAGCTTACCCCGGAGGAACTGAACGCGCTGAACAATTGCGAGGATTACAAGAACAGCCCGATTCCTGTCGGCGAGCGCCGGAAAGACGATAACTCGTCGCTGTACAGCGGATCGCTGACGGGCCTGATGGCGCACATCATCACCTCGCGCACCTGCTTCGGCTTCACGACAGGCGGACATACGGGTGAGGAGGTGTTCTTGGCCGCTTATCATCCGCAGAACACCCTGCCGATGGGTATGCGTACGAACATCGAGCTGAACGAGTATCTGTGCAACCTGTTCGGGCTCACGCACGATTCCTTGGAGAAACTCACTGACGAGCATTTCGCCAAGCATACGGAGGTGTTCAAGGATTACGCTTGCGAGATCGTCCCCGCGGCCGACGACAAGAGCTTCCCGACACTGATCGTGAAAAACAAGAAAAACAAGAAGAAGCAACTGACGATCACCCCGTTCTCGAATATCGTGAAATCCGGGAAGAAGGGGCAAGACGAGATCCGGTTGAACTCCGTGGTGGTTTACGTAGATAAGAATAACACATTCTACCTGCCGGAGAGCCTAACCGACTTCTTACAATAAAATTAGAAAGCGGGATCCTTTTCGATCCCGCTTTTTTTATACATTCGCGTACATAAGACAGAATATACACGACCTATGAAAAGTAAAAGTTTAGTTTCGATCGATCAATGTTCCAAAGAGGACATTCTTCGGATTCTGGATAACGCCAAAAAGTTTGAGGCGAACCCCAACCGGAAGTTGCTGGAAGGCAAAGTGGCGGCAACCCTCTTCTTTGAGCCTTCCACACGGACGCGGCTGAGCTTCGAGACGGCGGTCAACCGCCTCGGCGGACGGGTGATCGGATTTTCTGACGCCTCCACGACCAGTTCCTCGAAAGGCGAGACGCTGAAGGATACGATCCTTATGGTAAGCAATTACGTGGATCTGATCATCATGAGGCATTATCTGGAAGGCGCGGCCCGCTATGCCTCCGAGGTTACCGACATCCCTATCATCAACGCCGGTGACGGGGCAAACCAACATCCCTCGCAGACCATGCTGGACCTCTATTCTATCCGCAAGACCCAAGGGAAGCTGGAGGATCTGACCATCACGATGGTAGGCGACCTCAAATACGGCCGTACGGTTCATTCCTTGATCGTGGGGATGTCGCACTTCAACCCGACCTTCCATTTCGTGGCGCCTAAGGAATTGCGTATGCCTGATGAGCAAAAGAACTTCTGCGACAAGCATGGCATCAAGTACGAGGAGCATACCGATTTCACGGAAGAGATCATCAACCAGACCGACATCCTGTACATGACCCGCGTGCAGCGCGAGCGTTTCACCGACTTGGAGGAGTACGAGCGGGTCAAGAACGTGTATATACTGCATAACGATATGCTGCGGAATAGCCGCGAGAACCTGAGGATCCTGCATCCGCTCCCCCGTGTGAACGAGATCGCTTACGACGTGGACGACAACCCGAAAGCCTATTATATCCAACAGGCACGCAACGGCCTCTTCGCCCGCCAAGCGATCATTTGTGAGGTTTTAGGTATTTCCATTGACGAATAAACAAAACGAACAACCATGTCAGCAGAAAAGAAAAAAGAGTTACAGGTAGCCGCCTTGGAGAACGGCACCGCTATCGACCATATTCCTCCCAGCCAACTGTTTAAGGTGGCCTCCATGTTGGGCTTGCAAAGCATGAACAATACGATCACGATCGGAAACAACCTGCACAGCAACAAGATGGGCTGTAAGGGAATGATCAAGATCGCCGATAAGTTCTTTGAGGAAGATGAGATCAACCGGATCGCTCTGATCGCCCCTAACGTGGTACTGAATATCATACGGGACTACGAGGTAGTCGAGAAAAAGACGGTAACCCTGCCCGATGAGTTGATCGGGATCGTGAAATGTAACAATCCTAAGTGCATCACGAACAATGAGCCGATGCACTCCCGTTTCGAGGTGATCGACAAAGAGAAGGGAACGATCAAATGCCATTATTGCGAGCGCAAGATCAACAAGGAAGATATTATCATTAAATAAGGAAATAAAAGGCAGGACGGTTGGATCGGGAGAAGGGACTCTCCCAATCCAACCGTCTGTCTATCAAGAAAAGAATATGAAACACGACTGGAAACCTGGGACTTTAATTTACCCGCTGCCGGCCGTCATGGTCAGTTGCGGGAACGAGCCGTCGGAATATAACATCATAACGGTCGCCTGGGTGGGAACGATCTGCACGAATCCGGCGATGTGCTATATATCCGTCCGGCCTGAACGATTTTCCTACCCGATATTGAAGAAGAACATGGAGTTCGTCATCAACTTGACCACCCGGGAACTGGCCTACGCGACCGACTGGTGTGGCGTGAACTCAGGCAGGGATCATCATAAGTTTGAGGAGATGGGATTGACACCGGGGAAAGCGTCGATCGTAAAGGCCCCGACGATCGAGGAATCCCCGCTATGCATCGAGTGCCGGGTGAGGGAAGTCATGGCGCTTGGCAGCCACGATATGTTCATCGCCGACGTGGTGAATATCCTCGCCGACGACAAATACCTCGATCCGGAGACCGGGGCTTTTGACATGCACAAGGCGAACCTGCTCGCTTACTCACATGGGAAATATTACGAGCTGGGAGAGTTTATAGGGAAATTCGGATGGTCTGTCAAAAAGAAGAAATAATCAGGCGGAAATGAGATGAAGAGAATCTATATCATAGCGCTTGCGTGTTGCCTCGGTCTATCGGCCAAGGCACAAAAACTCATGGATATAGAGGATAAGGCATTCAATTTTGGAGCGAAGGTAGGCTTCAACGCCTCGTTTCCGGTCATCAACAGCCTGTCGATCAACGGGCAGCAAGTGGAAAACATCGACATCGAGTATCAGGTAGGCTACTTAGCCGCCCTATTCTGTCGGGTCAATATCGAACGTTTTTTCCTGCAACCCAGTTTTTCCTGGCATCGTGAGGAGGGATATTTCCGTTTTTCCACCCCTTCCAACCTCCTGTCCGGGACGGAAACGGGAGGAAATTCCAATTTGTTGAAGATGCGGACCAACTCGATGGATCTCCCCATCTTGGTCGGGTACCATTTAGTGAAAAGCGGCCCTTACCGATTAAGTTTCACGGTAGGGCCACGCTTTAAATATAACTATAAGGTATCTTACACGGTAGAATCGACCGCTTCGCAAATCGAGTACATCAACGACAACACCCCCTTCGGCATCAACATAGACGCCGGCGTCGGGGTCAGTATCGGACGCTTATTCTTTGATTTCGTCTATGAGTTCGGGCTCAATCAAGTAGAGTCTGATTTCTCGAGAGTGGGCGACGCTTCCACGGGGATTGACTACGACATCACGATCGACAAGCGGACGAACGTGATGAGCATCTCGTTAGGTTTCCTATTTTGACCCCTCCTCCTCCGCTAATCTCGTCACCAAGACCTTATCGATGCGGGCGCCATCCATATCCATGATCTCGAACTCAAAATTAAGCCATCTCAACTTCTCGCCCGTTTTCGGGACCCTTTCCAGGATCTCCAAGATCAAGCCGCTCAACGTATTATAATCGTGTTCCGCATAAAGATCCTCCAGATCGAAATACTCCAAGAAATCATAGAAAGAGTATTGCCCGTCCACTAACCAAGTGCCATCCTCGCGCTGCAAGATCTCCGGCTCCTCGCCCACCTCAGGCACCTGCCCGATCAGCCCTTCCATGATGTCCTTCAAGGTAACGATCCCCTGGATACCGCCGAACTCGTCGGTCACGAGCCCATATTTCACGTGCGTCTGCTTAAAAGACTCTAACGCGTTGTACACGCTCTGGTTCTCCGGGAGGAACTGGGCGGGACGAATCACCTGCTTGATCGAGAAATCGGACTGGTCGATCCGGCCGAACAAATCTTTCAGATAAACGACCCCTATGATATTATCGAATTTCTCCGACGCCACGGGATAAATATTGAACAGGTTCTCCTTCACCTTTTCCCGGATCTTCTCCGTGCTATCCGTCACATCCAGCCAAACCAGATCACTGCGATGCGTCATGATAGATCCCACGTTGCGGTCGCCTAAGTTAAAGACACGCTCCACGATGTCTTGCTCCACCTCTTGCACCTCGCCACCGTCGAAACCCTCCTTCACGATCGCCTTGATCTCCTCCTCCGTCACCTTATTATCCTCTCGCGCGTCCACCCCGAGCATTTTCACGGTTATTGCCATACTTTTTGACAAAAGTACGACAAAAGGCGAAGAAATGATCGAGAGGAAATTCATGGGCTTCGCCACCAACATCGATACCTTCTCCGCGTATCCCATGCCGATCCGCTTCGGTACCAGCTCACCGAAGATCAAGGTAAGGTAAGTGACGACTATGACGATCGTCGTTTTCGCGATCCCTAAGGCATAAGGAGCGAGCGAGGGTATCTGGGCGATGATGACAGCGAAATTGGCCGCCAACGCCTCTCCCGAATATAAACCGGTCAAGATGCCGATTAACGTAATCCCGATTTGTATGGTCGATAAGAATTTATCCGGCTCATTAGCCAGCTTCAAGGCGGTAGCCGCCGACTTGTTTCCACGTTTTATCTCTGTCTCCAAGCGTGTCTTCCGGGCGGAGACCAAGGCTATTTCCGACATTGATAGTATTCCATTGAATAAGATAAGGCCTATAATTATGACAATTTCCATTAAATATAAAGTAAAGTTTGATTTCGCTGCGAAGATAATAAATAGTTCAATATATCAAACAAATGGATTATCCCCTTTACTTACACATGGCCAAAAAAACAAACAAAACCCTTGCGATTTCGAAAGAAAGGCGTACTTTTGCAAACAAAAATAAAGTGTGATTAGAAATGCTCGATAAGATTAAGGCTCTGCTTCAAGAAGTGGAGAATATGAAAGCGGCAAATGCCGAGGAATTAGAAGCTTTACGAATCAAGTATCTCAGCAAGAAAGGAGAGATCTCTGCGTTGATGAACGACTTCCGTAACGTGGCAGCGGATCAAAAGCGAGAGATCGGCAAGTACTTGAACGAATTGAAGGAGACGACCCAGAACAAGATTAACGAGCTAAAAGAAAGTTTCGATAGCGTACAGACCGTAAACGAGGACATCGACCTGACCCGCACCGCCTATCCTATCGAGCTTGGCACACGTCATCCCCTATCACTTGTAAAGAAAGAAATCTGCGACATCTTCGGGCGACTTGGATTCAGCATCGCGGAAGGGCCGGAAATCGAGGACGATTGGCATGTCTTCTCCTCCTTGAATTTCGCGGAAGATCACCCCGCTCGCGATATGCAAGACACCTTTTTCATCCAACACAACCCCGACGTGTTGCTGCGCACGCATACATCATCCGTACAGACGAGGGTCATGGAGAAACAACAGCCCCCGATCCGTATCATCTGTCCGGGACGTGTCTATCGGAACGAGGCGATCTCTTACCGCGCGCACTGCTTCTTCCATCAGGTAGAGGCGCTGTACGTGGACAAGAATGTCTCATTCGCCGACCTGAAACAGGCGTTGTTGTTCTTCGCCAAGGAGATGTTCAGCCCAGACACGAAAATACGTTTGCGCCCCTCTTACTTCCCGTTCACCGAGCCATCCGCAGAGATGGACATTTCCTGCAACATCTGTGGAGGCAAAGGCTGCCCGTTCTGCAAAGGAACCGGGTGGGTAGAGATCCTCGGTTGCGGAATGGTGGATCCGAACGTGCTTGAGAATTGCGGCATCGATAGCAAGGTTTACTCAGGCTACGCGTTAGGAATGGGGATCGAGCGCATCACCAATCTGAAATACCAAGTAAAAGACTTACGAATGTTCTCGGAGAACGACATCCGTTTCCTGAGACAATTCGAGTCGGCCAATTAAATTGAAAACCTAAATCATTTACCATCTCCCCGGGCTCCTAACCTGGCCCGGGGAAACACACAAGGTTAAAAATGACAAAGGTTTTCCTTTTAATAATAGGAGGAGCCATCGGATCGGCCCTACGGTTCGGGGTTTCCACGTGGGTGCAACGATCGATGCTTCACTCCTTCCCTTTTGGTATCTTGTCGGTCAACGTGATCGGCTCCTTTTGCATTGGCTTCTGCTGGAGTATGGCGGAAGCCTTTCATTTTTCCACCCCTATGAGAGCGTTCCTCTTCACCGGATTCTTCGGAGGATTCACCACCTTCTCCTCGTTCACCCTTGACACGATGGTTCTCCTGCGCTCGGGGGAATACAAGATGGCGATCCTGAATATCATCGCCAGCAATGGCTTAGGGCTGATCGCGGCGCTATTGGGCATCCTGCTCGGGAAAAACCTCGCGACCACCCTCAAATAAACCCTCCCGAAACCTCCTCAAGTTTTTTCCGGAACACCGGGAAAGTCCCCGGATTCCTTGCCGTGGAAAAACCAAAGGCAAGCGGCTATCTCACGCCCCTATTGTATATATGGGGTAAAAGTCATACCTTTCGAACCCGAAAAACAGGGAAAAATCTCATGCGAAAAGAAGAACGATATAAAGGCGTATTAAATTGGTTCAAGGAAAACGTCCCGGTAGCCGAGACAGAGTTGCGTTACGATAATCCCTACCAGCTGCTGGTAGCGGTGATCCTCTCCGCCCAATGCACGGACAAACGGGTAAACATGGTGACCCCTGCCTTGTTCGAGGCCTTCCCGACACCGGAAGTGATGGCGGCGAGCACGCCCGAGGCGGTATTCGAGTACATCCACAGCGTATCCTACCCGAACAATAAGTCCAAGCACTTGGTTGGCATGGCGCAAATGCTCATGAAAGATTTCAACGGGATAGTCCCCTCCAACATCGACGACTTGCAGAAACTCCCCGGCGTGGGGCGGAAAACGGCCAACGTGATCGCTTCCGTCGTGTTCGGGCAGCCCACGATGGCCGTGGACACGCACGTGTTCCGCGTCTCTAACCGCATCGGGCTGACCAAGGACAGCAAGACCCCGTTGGAGACAGAAAAAGAGCTGGTAAAGCATATTCCCAAAGAATTGATCCCGATCGCCCACCACTGGCTGATCCTGCATGGGCGATATACCTGCCTCGCCCGGAAACCGAAGTGTGAGGTATGCGGATTAAAGCCGTGGTGCGACTATTTCATGAAACACCCATGAATCTCGCGAAAAAGGATATTGCCACGTTCATTCTCCTGACGCTTGCCATGATCGTCTGTGTCCGATATTTTTACAGGGATATGGCCGACGAGCGGCGGGTGGCGGCGATCGATCCCTATCTGTCGCTCATCGCCACGCCAACGGCGATACTCTCCATCAGCAATCCACCCATGTTCAAGGAGTATATGCTCCCGGCACGATCCATGAGGCAGGCGATCGAGGCATACACCTCTCCCATCTTTCTCTCCATGATCGGGCAGAACCCACACTTGCCGACCTTCCTGATCGGATACTACCCCAAGGGAGACATCCTGTATGCCCCGATGGACAGCCATTCCGCGAGGCAGGCCTTCAAATGGCTGGACTCGGCTTTCGCCTTCTCCCCGCGTCAACAGCAAGAAGGTACCGTCAGCGTACGCTACTATCCGGACACCGGCTCGCGATTCTTAGGCTGCTATTATCATGAAGGGCTGTTCGTGGCCTCGTACGACCGGGATTTATTATTGAAAACGATAAAAAGACAAATAGAGAAACCTGCCACCGTCATCCCGGAACTGGCAACTCTCCCTACAAAAAGCAAACGGGCAGGTATCAACCTATTCGCGTGTAGCGACTCCCTCGACCTCCATGTAGCTACAACGGATTCCACCGTATGGAGATTGCCTGCCCAATGGCTCACCCTGAACCTGCTCTATGACAAGGGACAACTGCGCTGCTATAATGAGCAACCCTACGAAGAGGGGATCGACAGCCTTTATCTCTCCCTAAGCGATACGATCGAAAACAAGTTGCGGCAGCTATTCCCGGAACTAAAAACCGCGGTACAAGTCAGTCACGACGAGTCCGCGGCCTATTTCCTGATCCGGGCCTATTAAAATTCCAGCGCCAATCTATCGTACGCGTAATGCACGTGAGGCGGCAACTCCTTCTCCACCACAGCCTGCAAACCAACCCGGTGGCTCATATGCGTCAGGTATGCCTCCTTGGGGCGGATACGGGCGATCTTCTCCAACGCCTCCTCCAAACCCTCATGCGAAGGATGTGTCCCCTTACGGAGCGCGTCGATAATCAGCACCTCCAGCCCCATCAACTTGGCGTATTCCTCCTCCGGAAGATCCTTGAGATCCGTCAGATAGGCCATATCCCCGATCCGGAAGCCCATGATCGGCAGGCGACCGTGCATCACCCGGATAGGGATGACACGCACTCCCGCCGCCTCAAACGGCTCCATCCCGACCGTATGTAGGCTAAGGTTGGGCACCCCCGGATATTTGTGCTCCTTAAACACATAAGGGATCCGTGTCTTGATCGCCTCCACCACGTTCGCCTCCGTATAAATATCCACCGCCTTTTCCCGGCAAAACGGGCGTAGGTCATCCAGTCCCCCCACATGATCGTAATGCTCGTGGGTAAGCAACACGGCATCCAAGTGGTAGATCCTCTCCCGGATCATCTGCCAACGGAAATCCGGCCCGCAATCGATCAAGATCCGTTTACCCTCTGTCTCCACCGATACGGACGCCCTCAGACGCCAGTCGCGGGGATCCGGGCTTGTGCACACCTCGCATTGGCAACCGATCTCCGGGTTCCCGGTGGAAGTGCCCGTCCCTAAGAAAATGACTCTCATCATCCTACGTATTTAACCTCGGGCATAAGCTCGATACCGAAACGATCCCTCACCGCCTCTCGGATGCTCTCCGCGAACAAGGCGATCTCATAACCGCGCGCATCACCCAGATTCACCAGCACCAACGCCTGTTTCTCGTAAACGCCTACCTGTCCATGCGTCTTCCCCTTAAAGCCACATCGCTCGATCAGCCAGCCGGCCGGAACCTTCACCCGCCCGTTCGCGGCAGGATAAGAGGGCACGTCCGGATAACGCTCCCGCAGCTTGGCGAAATCATCCGCCGGAATAACAGGATTCATGAAATAGCTACCCGCATTGCCGAGCACCTCCGGATCGGGCAACTTACGTTTACGGATCGAGATTACCGCCTCTCGGACAGCGGACAGCGTCAATTCAGGATATTTCTCCAATTCCTCGCGCAAGTTCCCGTAGCCGACCGAGAAAGAGGGCTTCTTGGATAGCCGCAACGTGACGTAAGTAACGATATGCGGATCGTTATGCTCATTCTTGAAATAGCTGTAACGATACCCATAATCGCAATCCGGATTGGAGAACACACGCCGCTCGAACGTCAGTTGGTTATAAGTCTCCACGCTATCCACCACATCCTTTATCTCTACCCCATAGGCCCCGATGTTCTGTATAGCGGCGGCTCCTGCCTCACCGGGTATCCACGAGAGGTTCTCTATCCCTCCCCACCCGTTCGAGACAGCGTGAGCTACCACGTCGTCCCACCTCTCGGCTGCGCCGACACGAAGCCATACGGTATCATCGTCTTCACGGGATACTTCCATCCCCTTGATCCTCGAATGCAGGATAATCCCGTTGAAATCATTAATGAACAACAGGTTACTTCCGCTTCCTATATGGAGGGAGAGGCATTCCTGGAAATACTCGTCGCGCAAGATCTTCGACAGTTCTTCCTCATTCTCATATTCCATGAACCAGCGCGTCTTCACCGGCAAATGAAACGTATTGTGTCTCTCTAACGAATAATTCTGCTCAATTCTCATTTCTTGGTCAATTTTTGGCAAAAGTAGTCATAAATAGCGCTTCGGCAAATCACGCCATTCCGGAATTTTTCAGGTATATCCATGAATGAGACTCGCGCACAGATGTGGATACTTGTTCTGCCACGAGCCAGGCGACGGCAAGGTAAACGGGTTATCTTACCCGAGGTTTTGCAAATCAAAGCCCTAAAATATATGGATAAGACTCTCCATAGAACGGAAAAACATTATAAATTTGCGACAGTCGAGAGGGAAAACCATTAACCATCCTGCAAGTCAAGCGAGCAAGCGATTTGTAGGATGTCTTGTTTTCCCCTCCCCGATCATCACGATAAAACCGGGAAAGAATGGATAATACGATATATGAATATGCGCTCGGTACCGCCTTGGTGCTGATGTTGTTCTTTGCCATCTATTTTCTGACGGCAAAAACACCGGACAAACCGATCTTCGGCAATTATATACGTTCTCGCCGCATCATGGGAGCGGCGTTGCTCCTGCTATCCGCCAATTATTCGGTTCACCTGTTTCTCGGTATCCGTTTTATCCATCCACACGCGGCGATCTTCATGAACCTATCCACCTATTTCTTGTCCTATTGGTTGTTTAGCTCAGCTCTCACCGCGCTGCTCGATCGTTTTTACCTGACCCGACAACGCTTCTCGCGACACATCCTGTATTGGCTATCGTTTACCGTCCTTTCCGGCTTCATCCTTCTGGCCTTGAGAGGGACGGCACGATATATCGGATTGCTGTTTATGGCCCTATGGTTGCTCACCTACGGGATTTATCTGTCCCGAAAGCTCATCAAGACCTACCATCGGGCAGTCCGCCTGTTCGATGATACCCATTCCGAACACATCGCCGCCTATATCCAATGGATGTCGATCTTCACTTGGTGGGCGGTCATTTACGGGGTGAGTTGTGGGTTACTGACATTCTTGCCTGATAAATATGTATTTCTGTGGATCCTTTCCTCCATCCCGTTTTATATTTACCTTTATTGCTCTTACATGAACTATCTCCTTTTCTATGAACAGGTAGAAAGTATCCTGGAAAAAGAGACTCCGGCAGGTATGGAAGAGATAAGCACCACTACGGAAGAGCAACCACATGACATCCCCGCCTACCATGCCGTTATCGAAAAAGACTTAACCGTATGGGTCGACATGAACGGCTATACAAAACCCGGGCTGAGCATCGAGGAACTGGCCGGGGCGCTCAAGACCAACCGTACCTACCTGTCGGCTTACATCAAGTCTACCTATCACATCTCGTTCCGCGAGTGGATTACCGGATTACGCCTCCAATATGCCAAACAGATGCTGATTGAGCATCCGGAACTGACCATCGCGGGCATATCCGAGACAGCCGGATTCCTGTCCCAAAGTTATTTCATGAAAATATTCAAGGAAAAAGAGGGATGCTCGCCCGCACGTTGGCGAAAAACGCACATTTAAGAGGAAAAACATACAGCTTGCAAGAATTGCTCTATCAACAAGAATTGCTCTGACGACAAATCAAGAAATGCCTCAATCACAAAGTTGCGCTCTCCCCACAAAAAGCGTTGACTTTCCACAGATCGGTCATTCCATATATCTTCTTTTTTATTTTTTTTTGTGGAACAGTATCCACTCCTTCAACTAAAAAACTTACTTATGAAGAACACAAGATTTATGAGTCATGGGATCCATTTACTCGTGTATGGGCTACTCACATGTTGCCTACCGCTGTTGTTTTCCGCTTGCTCGGATGACGACGATATAGAAAACATCGACGAAGATGAATATAACTACCCTCCACGTGGCCCTATCGACACGGATGAGACAGTGAGCAATTCCACCACCATCTTGGGTTCCATACCGGCCGAGCTGGAAGAAGCGTTCGACATTCGTTTCACCAACCAGAATAGCGACGTAACCGAGGAGACGGATGTACTCATCGTACCCGGTTCCGCGATTACCTCTTTCACGGAAGAGGCCGTGGCCGTTTATGAGAATAACGGGATCATCGTCATTACCCAGCCGGATATTCCAGCCACGAACAGCTGGTTCGAGCAAACGGGATGGCCTTTCAGATTGCCCACGGACCAGGAAGATACGGAACTTTACGCATTCAGCCAATCGCATCAATATATCATGGATGACATGCACGATGAGATTACGGCCAATGAGCATCTGAACGGGTTTGTCAGCTGGATAAACCAAAGCTTGGTCCCGGCTGTCTCAGCCACGCCCGGAACCGGGGAAACCGCGATAGACAAATTGATAGCGGCCCAGACCATTACACACACGTATAGCTACCACCTCAGGGTAACCGAAGCCACGCCTTTATGGTCCGACAAGGATGAGGTATACGGAAATGGCACTTTCACCGTCAAATACAGCATTTACCCCGTATATGTATTCCAAGGGCAGCAAAACAGCGGCGATTATTATATCGTGACCGCCGAATACACGGCCGAGAGTGCCAACATGTGCCAGATGAAAGATAAATATCACATGTGGATCGTCTCGCATGGACTTGTCCAGTCACACCTTTGCGGTTTTTATCTGGAAGACTTCACCGTGGAGTCTTCCATCATCGAGAGCTCCAAGTCAAAGACTCCGCTGGGTGAATTCCCGGTAGGTTACTCGCCTGTGCCCCTGACCACATCCTCCGGAAGCACCACCTACAGCACGGGGCTGAGCTGGTCGATAGGAGCCGATGTCGCGGTAGGCGGAAGCTCTAAAGGCATAGAAGGCTCATTTACCGTGAAAGGTGGGGTGACCATCTCTAACAGCCAGACAAGAACGATAGCGGATGTCAACATCATGAACCAGAGTACAAAGAATATCAGCAAATATAAATACGCGGTACGCAATCTGCCCGGACCGGTAGCAGGCCATATCTCCACTCCTCCCTTGGTATCGGTCAGCAACGCCACGCTACTCGGGAGCTGGATATGGAGGGTGCCCCAGACAACCGACAGGTCCACCAAGCAATTTTACCTCAATAGTAAAATAAGCTTGAATTACGGCAGTTGCCACCTATATTCGTCCAAATTAGACTTCGGCTCGCAAACGACTTCCACGGGAACCTCGGAATCCTCGTCGTCGATCATTCCTCCAAGCCGTATCCCGACCGGACTCATCAAAATAAACAACTCCTACGAGAAGGAATATATCAGCGATATCGAGATCATCGGGAAGAACGGTAAAGTAGAATACAGCACCGTGGGTAAAGGGAGCATCGAGCCCGGGAAGGTTTTCCTGCGCTATGTCCCCATAGGTGAATATACCATACGATTCAAGATGGGGCCCAACGCGCTATCGACAAAAACGTACGTCAGCATCGAGACCGCCAACATCCAGCGGGGTGAGGAATATGAGATGAATTCGGAATTCGATTTTGAGGAACAAAAATGAGGGCACGAATGAAGCGATTCCAAGTATATATCATTCTGTTAATCACGTGTAACCTCCTCTTTCCCGCGTGCGAGAAAGAGGAGGTCGATGAGGGCACGGATTTCATCGACGAGCCGCCTCCCATCGAAAACAGCTCGAATGACATCACCGAACTGATCACGCCCCAAGAGACGTCGGTCACGTTTCCCTATGCCATCGACGATACGGTAAGGCTCCAAGACGTGGTGTACCATAAGGATCTGCGACTATATCCGTTGACCGGCACCGGAGAAGTGACGTTACGCCACTCCATCTATCCCTTTTACGCCTTTGAGGATAATACCAGTAATGGGGATTACTACTTGGTGAAATCGGAGGTCTCCGTAGTCAATGAGGGAATGTATAAAGACAACAAGATATATCGGTACGACAAGGAGATGAGCGATGGCGGCGGGGATGAGCAAATCTACACGGGAATATGTGGCTATTACTTGCGCGCGATACGTTTGAAGTACCAATTGTGCGACACGAAACACTATGGGGTAGTAGGCGAATATCCGGTAGGACATAGCCCCACGCCCCTCACCACGATCGGCTCCACCACCTATATATCGGGATTCTCCTTCACCATAGGAGGGCAAATACGGATCGGGAACGACACCCTTTCTATAAATCCCCTGCTATTCGATTTCGAATACAACCAGCAAACGATACGCAATATCCAAGACATGGATATACGGAACACCTCCACCAGCCAAATAGCCAACTATGAGTTCTCGCTGAACAACCTGCCGAGCGTGGGACATGAATTCGACCTCTCCCCACTCCTGCCGGCGCCGCCTCTTTCGGTCAATACCGGCACTTACCTACAGGAGTTCATCTGGCGTGTACCTTCCACCAAGGACTTCCAAGGTGATGACGTGAGATTTGCCTTGCTCCAGACCGTGGAACTCGAATACGGCTATTGCCACTCTCGCTGGACATTTCCACGGAAGATCCAAGCCTACACGTACAAATTGCGGGAAAACGTGAAGACTGTCTCATATAGCAATATCGTGGACATCACCCCGCCATGCCGTATCCCGATGGGTAAACTGAAACTAACGAACAGGAACAAGGGATTATACGTGACCAAGGTAACCGTCACCGAAGAAGGAGGAAAAGAGCCGCTGACCATATCCAAGGGTTCTTTGGCCTACGGCAAGTCGTTCGAGATATACGTGAACACAGGGAAATACAAAGTGGAGTTCATGATGGGCAAAAACTCAAGGGACGCGGAAAAATACACCTTGATCTACGACGCGGCAGAGGTAGCGAAAGACGAGACCCTTGAGCTGTTCTCAGACTATGACTTCATGACATCCCAATAAAGGATGCCCACATGAAACCAGGAGTGCGCCAAAAGAACTTCTCGGCGCACTCTTTTTCATTTGGGAACCAACTATATACATCCATTCAAGAGGCATAGGACAACCCCTCGCGTCTCGATGGCACATAGCCGGATAAGCCAGAAAAAAATCGACTGAGTCCATGAACAGCCAAAAACTCCCCGAACATTAACTTTTTTTAGCGGGAACTTATTAACAAAACTCCCGCAAGCCTTGTTTAATAAACGATTTCAAATATGATGTCAAACTAATAAAAACACAAATTTATGAACAAAGCAGAATTAATTGACGCGTTAGCGGAAAAGACGAACATGCAAAAGCAAGAAGCGAAGAAAGTATTAGACGCCTATATCGAGATCGTGACCGAGCGCATGACGGATAATGAGGAGATCGTGCTCGTAGGATTCGGTACACTTACGCCAAGACCCCAGACCCAACGCCTGGCTCGTAATCCCAAGACCGGTGTACCCGTCATGATACCTGCCCGCACGACTGTGAAATTCAAGCCCGGGAAATTCCTCTTAGAGTCGATGAACGCTCATTTGGAATGAGCCAAGACGGGAAGAATTCGCGGGAAAATACCTATGAGTGGGGAGAATCTCACGGAAATGAATTACTTTTGAACTCAAAAAAGGCGCATGAGAATCGTTAATCTTGGAGAGACAAACTCGATCTTGAATCAATTTGTCTCTGAGCTTAGAGACGTGAACATACAGACAGACAGCCTACGATTCCGCCGGAATATCGAGCGTATCGGCGAGATCATGGCTTACGAGATCAGTAAAGAATTTCATTACAGTACAAAAGAGATCCAATCCCCACTGGGCATCGCGCCCATGAATACCCCTGACGACCAGGTCGTGATCAGCACGATCTTACGCGCCGGGCTACCGCTCCACCAGGGATTCCTCCGTTATCTGGATCACGCGGAGAACGCTTTCGTATCCGCCTATCGCAAATACAAGGACCGCTTGAATTTCGACATTCACATTGAGTATATCGCCTCGCCGAAATTAGACGGCAAGACCTTGGTCATCTCTGATCCCATGTTAGCTACCGGAAGTTCTATGGAATTAGCTTACAAGGCTTTGCTGACAAAGGGAGAGCCTTCCCACGTACACGTCGCCTCGATCATATCAAGCAGGCAGGCGCTGGACTACTTGCGGAAGAGAATGCCGGAAGATAAGACGACGATCTGGCTCGCCGCCTTGGATGATGATCTTGACGATCACTCATACATCGTCCCCGGATTGGGAGATGCCGGTGACCTCGCCTTCGGAGAGAAAGAATAACGAATGGATATAAAAAAAGAGATAGCCTTGAAATAAATCAAGGCTATCTCTTTTTTTATACTTATCTCAGGCTGATCCCTTTTATTTCAGCTCCTTGATACGAATATTACGGAACTTGACAGGAGATCCATGCCCCAAGAATCCAATATGTCCCTTCTTATTGAATAAGCCCGGATGCTCTTTCCCGTCGGGAGTGCCATTCTTCACGGCGTCGCGGATGTTACCATCCACGATCACTACCCCGTTGACCGTGACACGGATATGATCCCCATCAGCCAAGATCTCTTCCGTATTCCATTCCCCAACGGGCTTGATCGCCTTTTTGTGCGCCTCACCCGAAGGCAAGATCCCATAGACGGAGCCATGATGCTGGAGCGGCGTTATATCGCTATAGATCGGATGCTCACAATCCAATACCTGAATCTCCATCCCTTCGTAGGCGGCATCACCTTCCATCGGGCAGCGGATACCCACCCCGTTATTGGCTCCCGGCGTAAGCTGGAACTCGAAACGGTAGATGAAATTCCCATATTCCTTTTTCGTATAGAGATTCCCGCCAAAACTCCGGCTCGGCTCCATAGAGATACAGCCATCCTCCAAGATATAGTCAACGGTATTGCCCGTCCACTCGTGCATATTCGTGCCATCGAACAAGATCGTGAAGCCTTCCTTCTTCTCTTCCGGGGAAAGTTCGAAGGGCTTCTGCCTCTCCAGCTCTTTCACGTAAATATTCCGGTAGTAAACCTTGCTTCCATGAGCCTGCAACTCAATCTGCTCTTCCGGGAAAATCGGGAGTTTTCGATCCCAATAATTCTCTAAGATCACGTTGTCAACGACCTTCTCCCCGTTCAAGAGAACAGTTACACGATCTCCAACCATCTTGATATAGAAAGAATTCCACTCGCCCAACTTGTTGTCGGCCACTTTTAATGGCTTACTCTCGTTGACTTGGTTGTTATACAATCCCCCGGAACCGACTTGCGCTCCGACATCCACCCGGGAGGTATCCCAAATCTGCACCTGAGGTGTACCGCGCAAATAGATCCCGGCGTCAGCCTCCGGCCCCTTCGGATCTAACATCCAATCGACATACATCTCAAAATCGCCGTAGGTTTTCTCCGTACAGAGATTATTTCCCGTCCCGTTGAACACCAACATACCATCTTCCACGCTCCAGCCTTGCCGCATGATCTCGTCGGCCTTCTCTTGCGCCTTTGCCAATTGTGCCGGTTTCATCTTCGCCCTGACGATCGGATTTTCCACCAATCCTTTCCAGCCACTCAGATCTTTTCCGTTGAAGATCGAGACAAAGCCGGTTTCATCAGGCATCTTATCTAAATGCTGCTTGAGCGCGTCACGGTCGTAACGGGCATCTTCCCCGTCAAACATCGGCAAGATACGTTCCAAGATCGCCTTCACGTTCTTTCCTGTATACTCAGGATGCTCACGGGCTATGCCCCAGATCGCGTACACAGCCGCCGAACGTACGGAAGCGTCTTTCGCGTCCAGGAACTCAGAAGCGTACATAAGAGCGAGGAACGTCTGGGATTGCTGGATCTGGCGCAAGACAAGAACCTGCTGTTCGCTTGTCTTCGCGATCTCCATCGCCTTCCGCAAACGCAACAAACGGTTCTCTCCCGTGAATGAGGGATCGGATACCAGTTGGATATAACGTTTAAGCGCCTTGTCAAACATCGGGTCAGCGATCGAGGATTCGCAAAGCTTGAACAATTCATCGGCCGCCTCTATTCCCTGCCAATCCAACAATGCGTTGAAGGCCGCCTCCTTATTGATTGAGGAAGCATCGCTCAGTCCCCGTACGATCGTCAGCAGGGCCTCTTTATTTCCCGTAGCGGACAGAACCCTATAATAAAGATATTTCTTATTGTCTCCCGCCTGGATCATACGACGATCCACGTCACGCGCTTGCACCTCAGGGGATCGCTTTGAGATCGCCGCGATGATAGCGTCTTGTAGGGGTTGGATCGCCGATGGATCAGCCGTCTCCAACATGCCGCACAACAAAGTGAAATCTTTCTCCGCCACGACATCTTTCAAGGCAGAATAAGCCGCTTTTCTCACCTCCGGCGAGTTAGCCTTGAGTTGCTCCAGCACCGTATTCAGATTAGCGTCTGCCATACGTATCGCCAACAGCTCCAAACCGGCGATCTTTCCCGCATCCGAGGCGGAGGGAATTACCTTCGCCACCGCGTTATCTATATCACCCGGAAAAGCCATCAACGCATCTTGCCCCAATAAGACGACTTGCTTATCGCCGCTCTTCAATAAATCCGTCAAGGCAGGGATAACGCTTGTATCTCCTATCCTCGTCAAAGCCCAAACTGCCGCTTGCTTTACCGCGAAATTCTCGGATGCGACTTGCTCTAACAGGACTTGTCGTGCCGGCAGATCAAAGCGTATCTCCAAATTCTTGATCACGTCGTGCTTGGCTGGCGACTTACTTTCCCGACCAATCCAGTTCAGTATATCCACCTTGACCTCAGGGTCTGCCTTCATCATACGCTTCAACACCTCGATATACACCTCCTGATTCGCGAAATCTGAGGCAAAATTCAAAGCGGCGTTGCGATAATCCTTATCTTCGTCTTTCAATGCGGACAAGAGTGTTTTCACGGCATTCTCCGGGTTCGCTGACAAAAGGATCTGAAGAGCAGCTTCCCGGGTCTGCGTCGCTCCTGCTTTAGCGGATTTCTTTAACAGGCCTTTAGCCGCTTTCTCCGCCTCTTTATTATCTCCTTGCCCAAGCACTCGATGTATCAAGGCGATATATGCCTCATTAGCGCCAGTCTTTTCCATTTGGTAGCCTGCCTTTTCAGCGGCAGAGGCTAAATCTGCTAAAGATGCCTTAGACCCAACACGACTCAGCGCATAAAGAACTTCCTTTTGCAGGTTTTCATCGGTTGAACCCAACAAGGCTTTCAGGGGTATTTCCGCCTCCGAGACCTGGGCATCCGCTATCGCACGAATAATATTCTTCTGTGTCTTAGGCGTTCCGGAGCGCCGCTTTAAGGACGACGTCAAGACGACTCTCGCATTATCCGTGCTAATCGCGGCTAAAGCACGAGCGGCAGGTCCACTCAATCGCTCATCATTCAAATAATTCGCCAAGGCATCCACGCATTCATCCTTACCGATCAATTGGATTTGTCGGATAACAAAAGCCTTTGTCTCCTCATCACTTACCTCATCCAACGCCTTCACATAAGCATTCGCTATGGTGATACGTGCTTGCTCATCCCCTTTTGCCATCACATAATGCGTCAATCCGCTTAAGGCATAATCAACGTTGGCATTACTCCCCTTGCCGGGAGCGTTCATTTTCTTGACCAAAGACAAAACGCCCTCTTCTCCCGTCGAGCTTAGTTCATCGATCAATTTATTATACTCCGCTTGCTGCTCAGCGGGCATCTGCGCCAACACATCCGCGACGACCGTCTTTGACGTACGATTAGCCGGGCTTTGGGCCATGAGCCCTCCGCATAACAGCAAATAGGCTATCGATATATATACTTTTTTCATACGTGCGACATTAAATATTCCAAGGAGCCCGCATCGGTTGATCCAACAACCGGTTCGCAGCTTCATCATTAATAAATTCCAACTTAACAGGATCGAAATGAAGCGTCCGGTTCAACCGAAGCGCCACGATCCCCATATTCACGATCGTAGAAGAGCGGAAACCGTTTCTCTCGTTCAAGGCAAAAGGCTGACGCGTGCGTACGCTCTCAAGGAAGTCGGTGACTTGAGGCTCCGGTTCAGGATAATCAGACAATTTCTTTTCCCAATCCGGTATATCACACACGAAATTCTTATATACATTTCCCTTCGGACCTGCGATATAAGGCGTATTTGGATCCCCGTAATCGCCACCCCAAAGCACGATCTGGCAGCCATCCTCATATGTATATGTGATAGAACGCCATGTACCTACGGCGTCCGGATGTTGTTGTGGGGCATCCACCTCCACCTTGATGGGGCTGGTATCATCTTTCCCTAAGATATATTGTACCGGATCGATATAATGTTGCCCCATATCACCCAGGCCTCCGCCGTCATAATCCCAGTAACCACGGAAAGTCTGGTGCACACGGTGCGCGTTATAGGGCTTATAGGGAGCCGGTCCCAACCAAAAGTCATAATCCAATTCCCCCGGGACAGATTGCGGCTCCAGATACTCTTTCCCGACCCAGTAGAACTTCCAATCAAAACCGGTATGCTTGCTGATCGTCACCTTCAAAGGCCACCCTAACATACCACTCTGCACTAATTTTTTCAACGGTTTCACTGGCGTTCCCAAGCCATAGAACGTATCCTTGAAACGGAACCATGTATTCAAGCGGAAGATACGCCCATATTGCTTCATGGCCTCCATCACCCGCTTGCCTTCACCTATCGTACGGGTCATCGGCTTCTCGCACCAAATATCCTTACCCGCTTTCGCTGCCTCTACCGACATGATGCCATGCCAATGAGGAGGCGTGGCGATATGGACAATATCCACGTTTGGATCCAGGATCAAATCCCGGAAATCATGATAAGCGGCGATCTTATCTTTCACTAACTGCTTGCCTAATTCCAAATGGTTCTTATCCACGTCGCATACAGCGACAAGGCGCGTTCCCGCATAGTCCACATGCCCGCGTCCCATGCCACCTGTACCGATAATTCCTTTCGTTAGTTGATCACTCGGGGCGATAAATCCTTTGCCTAACACGTGCCTTGGCACGATCGTTAGCGCGGCGATTCCTCCCAGTGTCTTAAGGAAATCCCTTCTGTTCTCTTTCATTGTATATCAGAAATATTAGATAGTATAGATTAACGAATGTTTTTAGACGTCTAAAATCTATCACATAAACAAAGAGGAAAAGGGAGAGCGCTCCTCAAGCCCCCTTCTTTTCTCTCTATAAATAACATTATCACAAAGCAAACGCCTGCTGGCGATGAATCCACTGTCCACGGGTGAAATCCGGGAAGTCCACCAAGGCCCCGCCCCGTGCGATCGACATTTCCGACAAGGCTGAGATTGCGCTCCACGCCGCGGCGTCATAGCAATCCATCGGAGCCGGTTTCTTATTGCGGATCGCATCGATCAGGTCATACATCATCACGTAGTCCATACCGCCATGACCAGCCTCGGCTGCCTCAGCAGCATGCTTAGCCCACAGCTTATGGTCGTACTGCTTGAACCACTCCTCAGAATCGTCCCAACGGTGCGGTTTCGACTTACCCTGTACATACACATGATCGCCATCATTCATCCATAACCCTTCGGTACCTTGGATACGGAAGCCCAACGAATAAGGCCGTGGAGAATTCGTATCGTGCGTCACGATCACGGTCTGCCCGTTCGCGCATTTAATCATAGAGGTTACAATATCCCCCAAGTTAAACCGTACTTTAGCCAACGGATGATTCTCTCCGCCGTTATCCACGATGAATTTGTGCAAGCCGCGCGACTGGGTAGCCATCGCCGACAATGACAAGAAACGATTTCCCCTGTTTATATCCAGGCAATGAGCCACCGGACCGATTCCGTGCGTCGGGTAAACATCCCCATTCCGATGCACGGAATGGTTCGTACGCCACTGTGCCTCCGCAAAGGCGGTGGGCCCCATACGCAGATCACCGCTGCCCGGCTGGTAGGTATAATGCTCACCATCGTTGAATTTCACGTCGCGCAAATCATGCTCATAACCGCAAGTAGCATGAAGCAGCTCGCCAAACAATCCTTGACGCACCATATTCAATGCCGCCATGCAATCCCGGCGATAACATACATTCTCCATGATATTCAGGTGGCTCCCGGTCGCTTCCGACACATTCACCAAGTCCCAGCATTCCTCCAAGGTGTTTGCCGCGGATACCTCCACGCCCACATACGGTACGCCAGCTTTCATGGCAGCCACCGACATCGGCACGTGCCACTCCCACGGGCTCGCGATAATTACGCAATCAAACTCCTCATTGTTAAGCATCTTCTCAAACTCACGCTCCCCTCCCTTATATACTTTCGGGGCGGGTACGTTAAACTGGGCGATATGCTTCAACGTGCGATCGATCGGCCCTTGCTGGATGTCGCAGATAGCGACGATCTTATTTCCCGGTATCGCTAATACATTATTAATATGCTCATGGCATCTGGAACCTGTCCCGATAAAGCCGAATCTCAATTTACCATCATCCTTGCCAGCCGGCTTTTTCGCCTTGGCCGCGGTGGAGGTGGTTATCGTTGATGTGGCGCCCGCGTTTCCGGCCATCGCTAAGCCGGCGGCACCTAATCCCGCTACGGAGACTTTCTTAAGGAAAGAACGACGCGTGTTTTCCATATTCAATTTGTGTGTTTTTTAATGAAACAAAAAATTTCCTACTCCAAAAGACCGTGCCATGTACATTCCACGACACGAATCCATACAAAAATACGCAATTATTTCCTGCTTTCCTCATTTTCCTGTCAATGTACATATATTTTTTTATTATTTATTTAATAGTAAGCTATATAAAGAATGAAGATGTCCATCACTTCGAGCATGATTTATGCCGACAAACCCGATTTTAGGCTATCTTCGCGTTCACTATGCCCGAAAAGATGATGAAGGAATTATTACTCTTGCTGAAGAAATTCTTTGGATATACCTCTTTCCGCCCCTTACAGGCTGAGATCATACAACGGGTCTTACAGAAAGAGGATACGTTAGTGCTGATGCCTACCGGAGGAGGGAAATCAATTTGCTACCAACTGCCCGCCATCTACTCGCCGGGTACCGCCTTAGTCGTATCGCCCTTGATCGCCTTGATGAAAGATCAAGTAGAGAGCCTGATCGCCAACGGGATCCCTGCCGCCGCATTGAACAGCATGATGCCGGAGGAGGAGCAACAACAGGTGAAACAGCTCTGCGTGCAAGGGAAGATCAAGCTACTCTACATCTCCCCAGAGCGGATCAAGACGGAAGCGGATTGGTTCCTTCCCCGTCTCGACATCTCCCTGATCGCCATCGATGAGGCGCATTGCATCTCGCATTGGGGGCATGACTTCCGACCGGAATATACCCAGTTGTCCATCTTGAAGGAACGCTTCCCCAAAGTCCCTATCGTCGCTCTCACGGCTACGGCCGACAAGATAACCCGCAAGGATATTATCGAACAATTAAAACTTCGGGAACCAGGGGTATTCATCTCCTCATTCGACCGCCCAAACCTGTCGCTTACCGTACGCCGCGGGCTCACCAAGAAGGAGAAGATCGCCGCCATCATCCATTTCATCCGTAAGCATACGGGGCAAAGCGGGATCATCTACTGTATGCGCCGCAACGACACGACCGAGCTGGCGGAGGACTTAGGTAGTTACGGGATCAAGGCGATCGCCTATCACGCGGGGCTTCCTCCCATCCTCCGGGAGAAGGCGCAAGAGGATTTCATCAACGACCGGGTCGACGTGGTATGCGCTACCGTGGCATTCGGCATGGGTATTGATAAAAGCAATGTTCGCTGGGTGATCCATTACAGTATGCCGGGGAGCATCGAGAACTATTATCAAGAGATAGGACGAGCCGGAAGGGACGGGATGAAAAGCGACACGCTTTTGTTCTATTCCCTGAGCGACCTGATCGTACTCCGTCGCTTCGCCGAAGAGAGTAACCAGAACGAGATCAACATAGAGAAATTGAACTGGATGAGGCGTTATTGCGAGTCGGAGATCTGCCGCCGACGTGTCTTGCTCAGCTATTTTGGAGAGGAGTCCGACCACGACTGCGGCAACTGCGACGTCTGCAAGAATCCTCCCAAGCGTTTCGATGGGAGTATCTTGATCCAGAAAGCCTTGAGCGCTATCGCCCGTACCGGCGAGCGGGTCGGGCTGCCGATGCTGATCGACATCTTGCGCGGCTCAAGCCGTGCCGAGCTCATCGAGAAGGGTTACAACCGGATCAAGACGTATGGGGCAGGCAGGGATCTTCCTTACAAACAATGGAAAGAATACCTGTACCAAATGATCCAGTTAGGCTATATCGAGATTGATTACGCGAACGGGCAAACATTGAAGATCACCCCGTCCGGGAAGAAAATCCTGTATGGGGAACAGCGGGCTCAATTGGTGTTCTACAAAGAGCCGGAAGAGGAAACACGTACTTCCAAATCCCCGGAAAAACGGGTGAAAGCCCGACCGATCCGCCCCATTCGCTCAGACTCGGTGGACGAGACCTTGCTGGATGCCTTACGGCAGCTACGCAAGCAGATCGCGGATCGGGAGCATATACCGGCCTACATCATTTTCTCGGACGACTCCTTGGAGGATATGGTCGAGAAGAAGCCGGTCACCCTCGACCAGTTCAGCGACATCCGGGGTGTCGGACAGATCAAGTTAGAGCGATACGGGAAAGTGTTCACCGCCTTGACCCGTTTCGTTCTAAAGAAGCAAGAAGGTTGATTTTCAAAGTCTACAAATTAAACAAAAAGAGAGTTTTCGTATTTTCGCGTATCGAAAATCAAAAGCATGATGACCAAGTCTTTTTTCATCTATATCATCGGTTTCCTATTGGTATCCTCTCTCGCGATGGCGCAAGCCTCCCACGAGGATACGATTCCGTCCAGCTCCTTGATGATAGATGGCAAGCCCATGACGGAGAAGCAGATGAAGCGTTATTACAAGAAATTGCGCAAGGACTCTATCCGTGCCAACAAAAGAATATGGTGGTCCGTGCTGGGAGGCCCCTCCTACACACCCGAGGCATCGTTCGGCGTAGGGGGAGCGGTATTGGCCAGTTTCCGGATCCATAAGGACGATACGGTCACCCAACGATCCTTCATCCCTGCCGGGTTCAACATCACCCTGAACGGAACGTTCGTTTTCGCGGGAGCGGGTACCTTATTCTTCAACGAGAACCGGTTCCGCATCTATATCAATTACAGCTATCGCAACGAGCCCTCGCACTATTTCGGGAAGGGATATGAGGCTATCGAGCAAGTAGAGCGAAGCGATTCCACCACGAAATTCCATAAGAGTGCCTTCCAGCTCTATCCCCGGTTCGTATGGGAGATCAGGCCGCATCTCTACACCGGACCGCTGTTCGACATCAACTTCAGCCGGTCGGGCGACATAAATCCTGTCATGGAACAGGATCCCTATTTCAACCTGTTCAAGCGGAATTACCTCAATATAGGTGTCGGCGGATTGTTCCAATACGATACCCGCGACGACGTGGCCACCCCGACCTCCGGGATGCTGCTGAGCGCGATCGCCAAGTTCTACGGGAAATACTTGGGCGGCGACTATAATTACGAGGTGTTCGAGCTGGAGTATCGCCAATTCAGGCAGGTGTTCCGCCCGCGCAGCACGCTCGCTTGGGTAGCCAAGACTCAGATCGGCGTGGGCGACGTGCCGTTCACGGAACTACCCTCCTTCGGATCGCCCTACGACCTGCGGGGTTATTACTGGGGGAAATACCGCGACAAGACGATGGCCTACGGGATCTTGGAATATCGCCATATGTTCGGCAGCGAGGAGAAATACAGGAGCGGCAATTTCTGGGCGAAATGCGGGTTCGTCGGTTGGGTCGGTACCGGTACGATCGGCAACGCCCCTATCGTCGACTGGAGCAAATGGAAGTTCAACTATGGCGTAGGCTTACGTATCCAGATGCAGCCGGGCAAGAATTTCCGGCTGGACATCGGGAAGGGGCCCGGGGAGACAGGCATGGGGGTCTATATGAACATGACCGAGGCTTTCTGAGCCTCAACCTTGCCTCCTCCGGCAGCGACCTCGAAAACATCCATCAAGGATTGAAGAAAACCTGGGTGTCTTTCCCGGAAAACATCGGGAAGGTTTACTCATGCCCTTAAACATATTTTATGAATATGAGGGCAACCCTTCCCTTTTATCCCGGAATTTATTACATTTGCGTCATCGAAGGGGTGCCATACTATTAGATTTCTAATGGGCTGAGATCATACCCTCAATACTTGACGCGGGTAATGCCGCCGTAAGAAAAACGAACGAGATGAATACGAACGAGACGTACCGCTATCCGGTAGCGCTGACGATCGCCGGTTCCGACAGTGGCGGAGGTGCCGGCATACAGGCAGACATCAAGACTTTCTCCGCGCTGGGGGTTTTCGCTACCTCGGCGATCACCGCGATCACCGCCCAGAACACCTGTGGCGTACGAGGTATCCAACCCGTCACCCCTGAATTATTACAAGCGCAGATCACCGCGATCCTCGATGATTTCACCGTCGATGCCATCAAGATCGGGATGTTGCACAACAAGGAGGTGGTACGGGTCGTAGCCGATCTGCTCGCTCCCCTTCCGTCTATCCCTATTATCTTGGACCCCGTGATGATCTCCACGAGCGGGAGCAAGCTGATCGAGGATGAAGCCATACAAGGCGTCATCGAGGAGCTGTTTCCCATAGCCACGTTGGTCACGCCTAATATCCCGGAGACAGAGTTCCTTTCGGGGCATAGGATCGGGAGCGAGGCGGATATTTCTTTCGCCGCCGGTCTCCTTATGGAAGCGGGGGCCCAGGCCGTGCTGGTGAAAGGGGGGCATATAGGTGGAGACGAGATGACGGATTGGCTATTCCAGGGCAATGAGCCTCCTCAAGGATTTACCTCTCCCTCTATCCGGACAGGCAACACTCACGGGACCGGATGTACCCTGTCATCGGCGATAGCCGCCTATATGGCGTTAGGAAAGACACGGACGGAGGCGGTACGATTGGCGAAAGAATATATGAACAAGGCTCTCGCACAAGGAGCGAACGTGCGGATGGGGAAAGGGCACGGGCCTGTCAACCATTTCTTCGCCCCTCTTCCCTTGCGTAAAATCTGATAAAATCATGCGTAAGTTGATCGTGATCTCCACACCCGGATTCTTTCCGGACGAGGCGTTTCTCATCGAACGCCTGCTCGATGAGGGTCTCCCTCTGCTACACTTGCGCAAGCCCGATTGCGAACGTGAGGCGTTAGAGAGGCTATTAGACAAGATCCCGTCGGACTATTACCCCCGGATCGCGCTGCATGATTGGTTGGATCTCGCCGAGGAACGATCGCTGGGAGGGGTACACCTGAACCGGAGAAACCCAGTCGTCCCTGACGGGTTCCACGGCCGCATCAGTCGCTCGTGCCACAGCTTGGAGGAGGTGGCGGCACGCAAGTCAAGTCTCGATTACCTCTTTCTAAGCCCGATCTTCCCAAGTATCTCGAAAGAGGGCTACGGAAACGGATTCCCGCTGGAGACGTTACGCGAGGCAGAGGGGATCATTGACGAGAAAGTAATCGCCTTAGGCGGGATCAGCGCACGAACCGTCACGCTATTAGAGGGAATCCCCTTTGGGGGAATAGCGGTGCTCGGAGCGATCTGGGGGAAATGTCCCTCCCAATCGATGGGCGATCAAATCATAAACCAATACAAACAACTACAGCAATGGGTCTGAAACTTTATTTCGATAAGGGAAAAGAAGAGGCGACCACCCGGCGAACCCCGGGCGCACGCCCTCTGTTCGACAAAGGGAATCGCCTGATGCTCATTACGCACCGTACCGCCCGTTATACGGAAACCGAGGAGATACAATTGGCGCTCCAAGGGGGATGTTCATGGGTACAGCTACGGATGAAAGAGGGTCTGGACGATGATAACGTACGGGAGGCCGTCAGGCTATGCGAGCAGGTAGACGGACGAGATGTCGTGCTCTGCGTGGACGATCACCCGGAGATCGCCTTGCGTCAGGGAGCCAACGCCTGCCATTTAGGGAAATTGGATATGCCGGTGGATCAGGCGTGGAAATTGGTGGACGCGAATCTGGATCCGGGAAGGGTATTCTATGTCGGAGCTACGGCAAATACGTTTGAGGACATACGAGTAGCCGTGAGCCGGGGAGCCTCTTATATTGGGTTAGGGCCTTTCCGCTTCACGGGTACGAAAAAGAACTTAAGCCCGATCTTAGGGTTGGACGGGTATCGGGAAATCATCGCCCGCTGCGAGGATTCCGGCATAGATATTCCTATCTTCGCGATAGGAGGCATCACGTTGGAGGATGTAGGAGCCTTGATGGAAACGGGAATAACAGGATTGGCCGTATCGGGGGCGATCGTCAATGAGCCGGATCCGGCGGAAGCGACCCGGCGGTTCTTGGAGGAAATCAATAAATATTAAATTTACTTATATGGCAAATAAGAAGAACATGCGTATATCTTACCCCTCCTCGGAAAAGATCTATATACCGGGGGTAAACAATAACATCAAGGTGGGAATGCGCAAAATCCGGTTATTGGATACGGTTACCTTGGATGAGAACGGGGAACGGGTGTTCAAGAAAAACAATCCGGTGATCGTTTACGACACCAGCGGTCCCTATTCAGACCCGAAAATACCGATCGATATTACGAAAGGGCTTCCCCGGTTGCGGGAGGAATGGTACAGCAAACGGAAGGATGTGGTACAGCTCACGGAGCTTTCATCGGCTTATGGACGGGAACGTCTGGCTGATCCTTCACTGGACGCCTTGCGCTTTCCCCAGCGGCATCTGCCTCTCCGGGCGAAAGAGGGCAAGAACATCACCCAGATGTATTACGCCAAACGACGGATCATCACCCCGGAAATGGAGTATGTGGCGATACGGGAGAATCAACAGATAGAGGCTTTAGGACTAAAGTCGTATATCACGCCGGAGTTCGTCCGTAAAGAGGTGGCGGCCGGACGGGCGATTATCCCCGCCAATATCAACCATCCGGAAGCGGAACCGATGATCATCGGCAAGAAGTTCTTGGTGAAAATCAACACGAACATAGGAAACTCGGCGCTTTCCTCTGGCATCGACGAGGAGATAGAGAAGGCTATCTGGAGCTGTAAATGGGGAGGCGATACGCTTATGGACCTATCTACCGGAGAGAACATCCACGAGACCCGCGAATGGATCATCCGGAACTGCCCGGTCCCGATGGGAACCGTACCTATTTATCAGGCACTTGAGAAGGTGAATGGGAAGGTGGAGGATCTGTCATGGGAGATCTATCGGGATACCTTGATCGAGCAGGCGGAGCAAGGCGTGGACTATTTCACGATCCATGCCGGACTGCTGCGCAAATACGTGGAACTGACGGAGACACGCCTCACCGGGATTGTCTCCAGGGGAGGCTCGATCATGGCGAAATGGATGCATATTCATGGGGAAGAGAACTTCCTTTATACCCATTTCGCCGATATTTGCGAGATCTTGAAGACATACGACGTGGCGGTCTCGATCGGCGATGGCCTCCGGCCCGGCTCCATTTACGACGCGAATGACGCGGCTCAGTTCGCCGAGTTGCATACGATGGGCGAACTGACGAAGATCGCTTGGGAGCAATTCGTGCAGGTGATTATCGAGGGGCCGGGACACGTGCCCTTGAACAAGATCCACGAGAACATGAAGGAGCAGCTATATGCCTGTCATGGAGCGCCGTTCTATACATTAGGCCCGCTGACCACCGATATAGCTCCCGGCTACGATCACATCACTTCCGCTATCGGTGCCGCGCAAATCGCTTGGCAGGGCACGGCGATGATCTGCTACGTTACCCCGAAAGAGCATTTAGGTTTGCCGAATAAGGAGGATGTGCGTAACGGGGTGGTCGCCTATAAGATCGCGGCGCACGCCGCCGATTTGGCGAAGGGGCATCCGGGAGCGCAGGTACGCGACAACGCCTTGAGCAAGGCGCGCGCCGACTTCCGCTGGAAGGATCAGTTCAACCTCGCGCTGGATCCGGGAAGAGCCTTGCAATACTACAAGGAGAGCGCCGTGACAGACGGGGAATACTGTACGATGTGCGGCCCTAATTTCTGTGCGATGAAGCTCAGCAAGGATCTGCACTGCAATAAATAAGATAAAAAAGACAGCGGATCCCGCTTTTACGCCGGCGAGTCAGCCGGACGTAGGAGCGGGATCATTTTTTCCCCGCAAGCATACCCCTCCTCGTATAGTTTCTCCAACTCCCGGACATCATTGCCGGTGCGTCCTACCTTGATCGGGTTGACAGGCCGGATCACGAGCGCGCTCCCCTCCCGCTCTAATTGGTCGATATAATCCAAGGTCTCGTTATAACGCCGGTACCTCGTCCGCAACTGTTCGCGGATAGCGGGGTATTTCCGATAGATAAAGAGGGGAAGATAAAAATCCTTGTCCGGCTTCCGATAACCTTTGTTGCGGGTAAGCACGATCACGTTCCTCGGGAAACCATCGTGGATAGCCCGCCGGACAGGGATCGCGTCGCATACTCCCCCATCCACCATCGGCACGCCATCCACATACGAGACAGGGCACATGACAGGCAGCGTGCAAGAGGCCTTGCAGATAGCGAGCAGGCGCTTGGGATCTCGCTTCTCCTCGAAATACTCGGCCTTCCCCGTCAGGCAATTGCTCGTGACCATCACAAAACGGTCTGTCGAGCGGAAATAAGTATCGTAATCAAAAGGATAATAGAGGTCGGGATAGACATAGAACAAGAAATCCAAGTCAATATACCCTTTGCCCCTCAAGAAGTGGCGGAAGCCGATATAATCGTATCGCTTCAGCAGGTCGATATTGCTGAAGCGGGAGCGTCCGCGCTGACGGGAGGCATACGAGATCCCGTTGCTGGCGCCGGCAGAAACCCCGATCGTATAGGGGAACCAGATGGAATGATCCATGAAACAATCCAATACGCCTACCGTGAATATCGCGCGCATACCCCCGCCTTCCAATACCAATCCGGTCTGATGATCCATTTCCATACTCAAAATCCATAAAAACAGTCTTCCGGGATTTTTCCCCCGGCCCTCGCCTCTCACCGCTCGAACCGCATCCTGTAGGGAGGCTCCGGGCGCAGATAGTCGGTCTCCAAATAGGGAATCCTCGGGTAGATAAGATCTAAATATCTAAGATCCAAAGGCCCGGGGACCACCTCTATGCGTACCCTTGTAACCCCTTTCTTGATGAAATCAAGCTGTTCGGCGGCGCTTTCGGAGACATCGATGATACGCTTCCGGTAACGCGGCCCCCGATCCGTCACGCAGACGATGACACTCTTCATATTCTCTAAGTTCGTGACGCGCAAGAAGGTACCAAAAGGATAGGTACGATGGGCAGCTACCATCTCCTCCTTATCGTGTACCCGCCCGCTCGCGGATAGCCTACCATGAAAACGGTGGTGATAATAGGAAGCCAGCCCCTCCTCTTGAGCGTACAGATCCATCCCCCCAAAAAAGGCGGACATGAGAACCAGCATATGGATAAGCCGAAAAGACATCTCTTCTTCTGCGCTACTTAAGGGTATAATGATACGATAAAGGACAAAATCCCATCATACATAAACGAAACAAGCGGGGATTTGTTGCGTCCCTGCCGAAGATTTTTAGGAAATATCAAGAAGAAACCGCAAAAACCTCAGCATCTCAAGAAACAAACAAGAGGCGGGCGTATCATCCTAACTACGCGTTTTTAGGATATTTTTACGCGGATTTGTGTTAGCTTTGCCTCATCATGTATAATTATTAAATAAATAGAAGGCAAAGATGTTTAAGAACAAGACGTTATGGATTATCATCGCGATCGTGGCGATTGGATTCTTTTGGGTGAAAGGGGTGTATAACAAGATGGTGACCCAAGACGAAGGGGTCAAGACCGCCTGGAGCCAGGTGGAGAATCAATATCAACGCCGGATGGACTTGATACCCAACTTGGTAAACACGGTGAAAGGCTATGCCAGCCATGAGAAAGAGACGTTGGAAGGTGTGGTCAACGCTCGTGCGGAGGCCACGAAGACAACCATAGATCCGTCGAATCTGACCGAGGAATCCTTACGCCGGTTCCAGGCGGCGCAGGGTGAATTAGGGAGCGCCCTCTCCCGTCTGATGGTCGTGATGGAGCGTTATCCAGACTTGAAGGCGAACCAAAATTTCCAAGAGCTGCAAGCCCAGTTAGAGGGTACGGAGAACCGGATCTCCGTCGAGCGGAAGCGGTTCAACGAGGTGGCGCAAGCGTATAATACCTATATCCGTACATTCCCCAATAATCTGCTTTCCGGGATCTTCGGATTCCAGCAAAAAGCCTACTTCAGCGCCGATGCCGGAGCGGAGAAGGCGCCTACGGTGGAATTTTAAATGAGCCGATCGATGCGAGGAATGAGAAAGGAATCGGTATACGCACGAAGGGGGGTGCTCCCACTCCTGTTTATCGTCCTATCGCTGATCTGCCGTGCGTTCGCCCTCTCCGCGGAACCTTACACCGTGGAGACAATCCCAAACGTTCGCCTCTCCGATCGCTTGAACCACGTGAGTAATCCGGATGGGATCATCTCCGCGGATGACGTGGCACATATCAACCAGCTGCTGAATCTCGTGGAGGATAGCCTCGGCATCGAGGTGGCGGTCGTGGCCGTGAACAGCATCGGTGATCAAGACGCCCGGATGTTCGCCACGGAGTTGTTCGGACACTGGGGGTTGGGACAAAAAGGCACGGACGACGGACTGCTGATCCAGCTGGTGACGGAGCCTTCGCGGCGCTCGGTCGTTTTCGAGACGGGATACGGTATCGAGGCGTACCTCCCGGACGCGATCTGCTACCGCTTGCAACAACGCTACATGATCCCTGACCTCAAGCAAGGGAAGTATAGCGAAGGCATGGTGAAAGGGGTGGCGGCAGTGACCAAATACCTGCTGTCCAGCGATTACAATCGCCCCGGGACAGGAGGAAACATCCGGCCCACGGTCTATTCTCGGGATCCCTCCCTGTGGCTATTCGCGCTTGGAGCCATCGGCGTGATCGGCTTGGCAAGCTGGCTCTCTTATCTGAAGTACCGCCCAAGGACTTGCCCTCGCTGCGGGAAGAAAACGTTCTCCTATATGGGAAGGCAAGTCATTCGCGAAGCGACATATTTCTCGGAGGGATTGGCGGAGGATGTTTATCGCTGTAAGACTTGCGGATATACCGAAAAGCATCAACGCACGATCGACCGGATACATCGTGGCGGCGGAGGTGGACCGATCATCATGGGTGGCGGTGGCTTCGGCGGCTTCGGTGGTGGCGGAGGTGGATCCTGGGGAGGAGGAAGCTCCGGTGGTGGCGGGTCTATCAGCCGTTTTTGAGAAAACAAGAAAGGCTGCCGGGTAAGGATACTCGGCAGCCTTTCTTCTATGCCGCGGATAGCAGGGAATCCCTATTCACGCATCTCATCCCGCTTGGGCAATTCTCCATCCATAACCGCCCGGGTTTGCGAGATCTTTGAGTTGGGAGGCACGCTATGGGTAAGCCAAATATTACCACCGATCACGGAACCTCTCCCTATGGTGATCCGCCCCAAGATAGACGCGTTGGAATAAATCGTCACGTTATCCTCAATAATAGGATGGCGAGGCAGGTCGATCGGCAGTCCCTCCTCGTCGAGCGTGAAGCTCTTGGCTCCCAAAGTCACTCCTTGATAAAGCCGGACGTGGTTCCCTATGATGGCGGTCTGCCCGACAACGATCCCCGTACCATGATCTATACTAAAATACTCCCCGATCCGGGCTCCCGGATGAATGTCGATCCCCGTCCGGGAATGCGCCATCTCCGTGATAATACGGGGAATCACCGGTACGCCTAATCCAAACAGCTCATGAGCGACCCGTTGATGCAACAGGGCATAAACCGCCGGATAACAAAAGATGATCTCGCTAAGGCTCTTAGCCGCAGGATCACCATCCAAGATCGCTTTCACGTCTGTGGACAGCAGGTATTTAATATGTGGGATCCGATCGATAAACGCGATGGCAATCTCAGAGGCCTTATCCTTGGATTCACCACAACATTCAGCCTCGAAACAAAGTCCATTATAGATCTGCTCTTGCAGCAGATCATAAATTTTTTCTAAATAAACGCCTGTGTAATATTGAATAGAGCCAAGCTTAGCCTCTTGTTCTGTTCCAAAGAATCCGGGAAAAATAACCGTCCGTAACAAACCCATGATCTCCCGTAAAGTAGTCACTGAGGGTGATGGCTTCTGATGCAGCGGGATATAACGGTATTCCGGCAGATCCGTGGCAGAAAGCCGGTCCACGTTCCGCTGTATCTTATCTAAGATGATTCTCCTATCCATGTGTGTTAATTGTCCCAAGTGGGATCGTAGCTGATTAATGAATCCGAGGCTGTGCCCAAACCGATGTAGATAAGTCCATCTAACAAGTACATGCAATGGATACTCCTGTATTTCTGTTCCAATCGCGACTTACGTGTCCATGTCTGGGTATTCGTATCATAGCGCCAAATGTACCCGCTGTCATCTACCCCATACAGCGAGTTTTCGTACGCCACAGCGCACAGAAGAGCATTTCCAGGAAAGCTAACTTCCTCAGTCCAAGCAGTCACATCCGCATCCGTCGACCACAATTTCCGCGTATACTCAGGAGAGGGGTTACCTCGGTTGACAATCCCTAACCCCGCATAGACCTTGTTATTCACGACAGCCGCTACTCCTCCATATTGCGCGATCGGCAAATCGCTCTTACGTGCCCATTCATTCGACGCAGGTGTATAAACCCATACATCATGCATTAGGGTATCCCTCCTTCCTCCGACAAGATAAACCTGCTCATCCAGCACACAACTTGCCGCACGATACATGCCGTTCGGACGCTTAGATGTCGCATTATCGGCCACAACCATCCATGAATTCTCGTAAGTAGAATAAGTGTACATATTATCGCTGGTATTCCCCGACTGATCTTGTCCGCCAAAAGCCCATACAGCCAGCCCAACACAGAAACAAGCCTGCCCGGAGAGTTTCTCTGGCTGCGGTTTCAAGGATCGCCATTCATTGCTTGATGCTATATATCTCCAGAACTCATCCGTGCAATCCGAGCCTTGGTCTCCACCTAACAAGAAACCTATACGGCCATCCATCTCACAAAAAGCAACTGATCCCGGCATCCGATAAGCCCCCTCAAAAGCGGCACGAAGAGTAAAAATCGGAGGAGTCTGGAAAGTTATCTCATTACCATAAGCCACTCCACTCCCATTACGTGCATAAGCTCGTAGGTAATAGGTCGTTCCTCCCTTCAAGTTCTCGATCGTACCACTAAAAGACGCTGGCGTACCGGAAGAAAGGATCACCGATCCTACGCAATTCTCCAGTGTAGGGCTCTTGTTTATTCCCCAACATACACCAGCCTCAGTCACATCCGAGACCCCGACAGAGAGGATCTCACCACCTACTTGGGCGGTTCCATTCCTCAAATCACTCACGGAAGTCGTGCTTAAGGTCGGCAATTCACTCTCTAAAACAGTCCAAACTCCCTCGCCCTCGCTATACGTCGTACCTAAGGCGTTGGTGGCATACGCACGGACATAATATCCCTCTTGCTGATTCAGCCCGTAGATCTTCCCAAAGAAAGTCCCGATGCCATTCCCACAAACGACCGTATCCGCGGTCTCGATCGTAGGATACGGCTCTTTTCCATAGCAAAAGCCACAAGCCGTAACAGCGGAATCACCCTCACTTGTCACCTCCAACGAGAACTCCACAAAAGTGAAGTCCGTCGATATTTTCGTGAAACGGTCATCAGCCAATACAGGCAAACCATTCGTTGTCCGGAAAGTTTCCACGGCAGCACCGTTATACGTTCCGTACTTATTCCGGGCATACGCCCTCACGTAATATGTAGTCTCCGGACGCAAATCCGTGATGACACAATAAAACGAGTCGGCCTCCATATCGATCCGGATCAAAGAGTCAGAAGGAGAAGGCTCCGGATTCAGCATCAAGAAGACACCTCTTTCCTCCACGTCAGCCTCTCCCTTCACCGTGATCACCCCACCACATTGAGCCGAAGTGGACATTATATTCACAGGAATAGTCGTACGCACACTTCCCAGTCCATCCTGCGTCCGGAACGAGAGGATGTCTCCATAAGCCGTATCCACCTCATTGATCGCATACGCACGGATATAATAGTCGGTATCATTCAGCAAGTTCTCGATCGTGGCCTCAAAAGCAGACTTCCCTTCTGAAACAATCTTTTTATTTCCTTCCTCCCAAGGGCAAGAAGAATCCGTGCTCCAACAAAAGCCGGACTCCGTCACCCGGGAACCATTTTCCCTCGTGACCTCACCCGATACCGTCACGGAGCTGGCGGTCGAGCGCAATATCTCGCCCGTCTCGACAGATGGGCTCAACGCATTCCGGATGCCTCCCGCTATATCCGGGTCTTCCACACATCCGGTCATCGCCAAAGTTGCGAATAAAAAAGAGAAAAAACAATATATATGTCTCATAAAACTGCTCATTTAAAAAAACACGCCCAACCCTGCGTTCAAATCCACATATTTAAAATTGACCGTATTACATCCCACACTGACAAAAAGGGATTTCGCGATCTTGAACATCACGTCGGCCTCGGCCGCTACGCCCTCGTACGAGGCATCCAAGTTTTTGCACCAGATCTCGCGCGTGATGCCGTAATCCTCATACGAATGAGTCGTAAAGGCATGAAGAAGCGTCCGTTTCCCATATCCAAAACCCACGGACGCATACAGCCAAGGACAACATTTCACGATCAAGCCTGCCGTACCCGCCAAACTACTCGTCTTGGAAGATTCCGCGCCATTCAGCTCATACGACTCTTCCGGCTCCAGAAAATCAAGGATCTCCCCCCGGTTGTTACACTCGCCCGTATAGTTCATGAATGACATATTCGTCTTGAAGCGGACATACCATCCTAAGCGCTGGCCCACTCCCCCAACCGTGATCCCAAATGGGGACTCGATAGAATAAGCATATCCTACGAAGAATCGCATCCGAGGCCTCGGCTTGATAAGCGATGAATCCCGATACACGATTTCCGGCTCAGCCGGCTTCAACAAGTCCTCCTTATACTCTTTCCAGTAGGTAGCCAGTTCATCGCTCTTTGGCGTCCCGATCCCCTCCGTATAGTAAACAATCAACTTAGAGATCGCGTCCAGGTCATCCTCGGTCGCTTTCACCGTCAGGCAGTTCAGGCACTTATCCATCAAGCTACGCATGGAAGAGCGCATCCGTGGGTTTGAGAGCCATATTTCCGTCAGTTTCTCTATACTATACGGGTCACACTGGGGCACGCCCTCCTCATACCACATCTTGGCGTCGCTATAATCCTGACGTTTCATGGCCTCATCCCCTTTCCGGTTATAATCCATACGCTGTTGCGCGGCTATCCCCAAAGGGAACATCAGGCATATCATCCATATCAACAGTCTCTTCATACAAATAGAAAAACACGTGTTTACAAGTTCATAATTAGCATTAATAATAAGTACGACCTTCTCCGATCAACGCTCCGTCCGTATTATAAATATCAAACAGATTATCCTCGCGCTCGAAAGCACGCCCATTGTCCGAGATGCCGACACTTAAATACTTACAAGGGATACGCTCCTCTCCATCAGAGTCGATCGCCCCATACCGATTATTCGACTTCTTTCTAACGATCTTATATTTTCCAAAAGCCATTTTCTCCTCATACTGCGCGATTTTATCAGCGATGCGTTTTGCCTCGGCCCGCTCATCACAATCGATCATCAGCCGGACAACCTCCTCTGTCAACCTCGTATCCCTCGCTTCCGAGAAGTCCCGTCTTGCCCCGGCATAATCGGCCTGAGTCATCTTACTCTTACCCGAGGCGATCAAACGATTGTATTTCTCGGTCACCTCCGCCTCTGTCGGCCGATCCTCGGGAAGCACGGTTCCTTGTTCCTCCACCACGACTTTCTCCTCACGAACAGTCGGCTTAGCCCTTTCAGCGACCACATCCTCATTGCTTCCCCGCGGCATCTCAAGCGTCTTAGGCTCCGGTTCCGATTCCGCCTCAAGGCCGTTCCCCTTGATTGTTTCCTCCGGGGAGACAACTGGATCCATCACCACGCTATCTCCCGTTTCCACGGTCATAGAGTCTTGGATCCCGGACGATACAGGTTCCATTCGCCCGGCAAGATCCGCCTTAGGACGATAATCATATATCCATATAGCCGCGGCAGACCCTACGATCACCAACAAGGCTACGCCTATCGGAAGTACCTTTCCCGATGCCTTTCTCTTCTCCGGAAGCGGCTTATCCTCGCCTGCGGGCTGCTCTTTCAATATAGTGGCATCCTCATCAACCGCACCCATTCTCCCTGCCGAGGGGCTATCAAGAATCTTGGTCTCCTCATCCCCATCGGGAATAGAGGTCGGCGAGGATGTATCAAGGGGACACGGATCTTTATCCGCGATCGAGAAATCCAAGGCCGCCATCATCTCACCCACCGTGGCGAAACGGTCCGCGGGTATGATCTGCATAGCCTTCAGGATCACGGACTCCGTCTCTTCCCGAATCTCCGGATTTATTTCCCGGGGATTCCGCAAAGGACGCGTCGCCCGCAAGATCGATTCGGTAGGTATCTTGCCGGTAAGCAGATTGTACATCGTGGCACCCAGCGAGTAAATGTCCGGTCGAGGGGAAAACATCTGGATCCCCTCATTATCATATTGCTCGATCGAGGCGAATCCTTTGGAGAGGGTCAGCATCGTCGTGCTGGTCTCCTCCTGCTCCATATCGTATCGCTTGCTAACCCCGAAATCGATCAACCGGGCGTTCCCATGCTGATCGATCAGGATATTGCTGGGCTTAATGTCTAAATGCAGGATATTCTTTTCGTGCACGAACTGGAGCGCCTCACCGATCTGGCGGACATATCTCAGCACCGTCGATTCAGGCAGCACGCCATCCCGCTCCAAGATCGATTTCAAGGATGATCCCGCGATGTACTCCATCGCGATATATGCGGTGTTGTTCTCCTCGAACACCTCCAGCACATTGACGATGTAGGGATGATGCACCTCCGACAAGATCTTCGCCTCCTTGATCAGCTTCTCCTTAAATTTGTCGAACAGAATCTTCCCCGTCTCGGAATGAACTCTCACCGCCTGCGAATCAGCGTCCCTAAAGCAGTAATCCTTGAAGAAATACTCTTTCACGCAGACCGGCACCTCGGTTTTTATGGTACCTAACGGCCCCTTCACCTCCGTGTTCCAGATCCCCTTATAGGTTATGCCGAACCCCCCTTGCCCAATGACGTGGGTAAGTTTATATTTCCCATTTTGAAGCAAATATCCATCCGGCAGATTCATGATCATGATAAAAAACCATTCAATCTGCCAAAATTACGCTATTTATGCAAAAGAATAAAGAAAAGAGAGAATATTTTGTCTGACGCCCGTGTTTTCCTGCGCTTTCTGGATCGGTATGATATAGAAAGAGAAATTATCTTTTGTCGCCCCGTCGCAACGCTCCAGCAGCCGGTCCTTTATCATCTGCGCCGGCTGGTCATGATTGAAAAGATCCGCGATCTCCTTATCGCTCCACTGCTCCAAGAGACCGTCCGTGCAGAGGAATACGAAATCTCCCGCCCGCACATCCGTCCAGCGATTCACATCGGCCTCCGTGGAGGAATGTGATCCCTCTATGGCCCTTACGATCACGTTTCGCTGGGGATGCGTTGCCGCCTCTTCCGGGGTGATCTTTCCCAAGCTCACCCACAAGTTGACCAGCGAGTGATCCTCCGACCGGTACAATATCTCCCCTTGGCGCAAATAATAGATCCGGCTGTCCCCCACGTGCGCGAACGTGATGCCATCGGAATCCATATAGGCGAGCGCCAGCGTAGTCGCCATACCTTTTGCCTCCGGATGTTCCCGTACATACGTATCGAAGCACGCCTCCGCATAATGGATCGCTTTCTGGACAAAATCAGGCGTGAGCCTATCCTTCAAGAAGGTAGAGAAATAGGTCTCCATCGACTCGCATGCGAGAGAGCTCGCCACCTCTCCTTTCTCAGCTCCTCCAACCCCGTCGCATACCATGAACAGCCTGGAGGCACCCGACAGATCCTCTGGGAGCGGATAGACGGAATCCTCGTTGTTCGGCCGTCCTCCCCTTTCCGATACCGCGTATGGTTTACCGATCGTTATAATCATAATAACAGTGAGTTTTTATTCATTAAAGCGCAAGACAGTCCGCCCGATCACGATCTCGTCATTATCCTTGAGCACGACCATCTCGCCAGTCTCTAAGTAACTGTTATTATATAACGTACGGTTTTTGCTATTATTGTCAATAAGGTAATGTTTATAGCCTCCTTTCGCGCCTTTTTTCACCTCGACGCAAATATGCTCGCGGCTCATCGTCCGATCGGCTGTGACGATGGCCAGTGTCGCTTTCGATGAGTCAGACTTCCGCCCGACGACCATCCGCCCCTCATGGAGGGGGAAAGTCTGCTCTGGCGTGTCGGCGTCCGGAAGGACGGTCAGCCTGCCGATCCCGTCCTTGGGCGGGGACACGAGAACCGTCTCCGAATCCTCTGCCGGGGATTCCGCTGAGGATAAGAGGGATAAAGGTATGCTTCCCTTACATTTCGGGCATTTGAAGGAGGTGATGCCGAGAGGGATCTTCCTTTCGTCCACCTTTAATCCTACCTGGCAATGTGGGCACTTGACCGCGATCATAAGATAAACGATATATCATCGCCATCCATATCCGTAGCGTACAGATCCATCGTATCCATATCGGAGAGCATGATCGTATCGTCGGCCAAGGTGATGAAATCCGCGTGATCGACAGGCTCGACACCGCTCTCGTCTATCACCACGGCGTCGCCTAAATCAACGCCTCCCTCTTCCACGTCTATGACGACGGCGTCCGCGGGCATACCGTCATTGCCATCCAACGTCACGAATGTGTATTCCTCTTCTTGCATAGCCTTTATCTATTTACATTATTCCGGAAACAAAAGTACGAAAAGCGATGGATTAACAAACCTGTTGTATTGGCTTATAATCAAACATTTGGGTTTCGTGTACAAAAGAGGCGGGTTTAGGGCACGAAAAGCGATGCGCGCCTCATTCCCTCACCCATTTGGCCTTGCACGACGAGACCGGGCAACGTTTCCGGTTCCTCAGGGACTCCCAAGGGATCTCACCCAAGAAGGTACCGCATTTCGGGCACACGTAATCGATCTTGAACCGATTGGCGAGCTCTTGCAGCTGCCTTGGGATCTTAGCGGATTGCTTAGCGCCTAAATAGATGCCGATCGTGGGGGCGCAAACCGTCACGATAAGGCTCGCGGCGAACAGTACCGGGTTGCCCTTCCCAAAGAAACCGACCACGACACCCACCACACCCAAAAGGGCGAACGGAAGAGACTGGAATATCCTTATCTTAAATTGATTAGATGACTGTATCTTAACCTTCGCTTTAACATAATCGTCGTATACATCCCGCAAGGCGGCGAATTCCTCACTATAATCATTGTCGGATTTAAGCACCTCGGAAACAAGCAGGGAGCAAGTGTCGCCCAGGCGGATGCGATCCGTGGGGAGCACATACTTCCGCATGATCTGGACATCGTTCACGAAAGTCCCGTTGGTCGAGCCTAAATCCTCCAGCAGCAGCCCACCATCCTCCACCCGCGTTATACGGGCATGGTGGCGGCTGACATGAGGATCGTCCACCACGTAATCGTTATCGTCCGCTTTTCCTATCCGTATGCTCATGGCTTATTTCTTCTCCTCCTCAGGCGCGGCCGTGCTCATCTCTTTCTCAAGCGTGTCTTTCAGCACCTTCAGCGGATCCTTGGATATGACCAGCTCTTTCGGCTTGCCTTCCTCCGTGAGCAGGAGCAGGCGCTGCTTGGGCAAATTGATCTGCAAGATATGGTTCTTATTGATGATGTGGCTTTTCCCCACCCGCATCAATATCTTGTTGCATCCCTCGACCTGCCTCTCCAATATCTCCTCTATTTTCCCGATATTGATGGCGAAGGTAAACTGGATATTGTTCGAAAGCAGCAATTTCGTGTAATTCCTGTCTGCCTCAAAATAAAGGATCTGGCCGATCTTGATGCGCAATAGTTCATCTCTCGTTTTTATAATCAAATACCTTTCCATTCGTAGAAAAAGTTATCTCATTTCCTTTCCAAAAACAAATATAAGACTTTTTATCCATTCTCCGGCATCTTTTCGAGGAAAGATGGGGTAGGTTCTCCTGATTCCTCGGCAGGTTAATCAACGGGCTCAAAACAAACCGGGCCGGCGGAAGGGGGAATCCCCGTCCACCGACCCGGCAACATAAATCATCTCTCTGACAAAACCTATGGCAGGCTACGCCTCCCGCTACAACTTGAAACTACTGGATCTCACGTTCCATCCCTTTACGACGAATATAGGTTCAGCGGGCATATCTTCCATCGCGGTCTCGATGATGACCGTCTTGCTTTCGCCCGGCAAAAGGGAGAAAAAGTTATCCGTATAAAAACTCGGGCGCACAGGCTTCCGGTCCTGATCGAGTAATTGCAACTGGGTGAAAAAAGCGATTGTAGAAGAGGTATTCTTGATCTCAGCCTTCACGAAATGCCGGTTTTCTTCTTGATATACCTCATAGCGTGTCTTCAACCGCACCTGCCTCAATTTAGACAAATCCTCGAAACCCGAGGCGGCAGGCCCCGTCAAGGTCGTGCGTCCTTCATACTTATCGTTAGAGCGCCAATAGAAAGTATTCGCAACCTCTTTCCCCTTCGTGTCCAACAAACGCAACTTAATGAAATGAACTTGCGTTATATTCCTCGGGAAATCGATGACAAATACGTCATTCACGACTCCATCCTCCGGGATGTCGATCGACTGGCTTTTGCTCCATACCTTCTTACTGTCTATATCAAACACCTCGGCGATGACCTTGTAATCCTTGAATGCCTGGTAGTAATCGTTATAGACCGATACCGTATTTTTCAAATAGTCGAATTGCGCATGGAGCGGCTCCAAGGCATTCTGGGTATGGTACAAAGAGGCTGTCGGTTCCAACGAGTAGTCCCACATACGGGCGCACACCTGCCGGACCGGACAATTATGGTACCAAAACAAAAGTCCGGACGCATAGCGGTCTCCATAGCTAAACTTATTATAATTCCAGACTTCCCAAATGGATTTGGCGTTCATCGCCCCCACGGCCTGTCCCTTCATGGCAAATTCCTCTATGGAGGAAGAGGGGCCATAGTGGTCGGTCAGATCTGCGTACATGGTCGACATCAGGTGGAACCCTCCCCCATCATGGTAATCCCAAACCTCCTTATTGATCGGCCAAAGGTCTTTCTCGTCCATCACTTCCCGAAGGGTCTCTACTGTCGGGATGGTAGGCGAGCCATATTCCGGATTGAATCCATCTACACGGCTACCTCGTTCGGATGCCGTATTCTCATAATGTTGCATAGGATTCACCTGCTTGTAAGGGCTACCATCGTGTACCCCATCACATTCAGACTGCATTTGATACCCGCGCGTACCATCCAATCTCAAGATCAGTTCCTTGGCGCCGGGCATCTCCGTGCTCTCGTTTGAGGAGACATAATAAGCCAACGAAGGATGGTTGCGCAAACGTTTCACCACCGCTTCTACATTACTCAGGTATAGATCCTTATCATTGGGATGTTTCGTATCGCCGGTCATCCAGAATTCCTGCCAGACAAGGAGCCCCATCTCGTCGCAAAGCTGGAAGAAGTAATCCGATTCGGCGATACCCCCACCCCACATACGGATTAAGTTGATGCCTGACTGCTTCGTATATCGCAATTCCGCGTAGGTACGTTTATCGGATGTACGTAGCATAGCCTCCGGGATCCAGTTCGTCCCCCGGATAAACAGCTTCTTTCCATTCACATAGAATTGCCGGGATTTATCAGGGGTATTTTGGTCGGAGGTGATTTCCCGGATACCGAAACGGGTCTTTACCTCATCAGACACCTCTCCATCCACGGTAACGGCGAGCTTGAGCTCGTACAATTCCGGTTTCCCCTTGAAAAGAGGCCACCACAGCCTTGGATGTTTGATGCTCAACTGGGGGAAGTCTTCCGGCGTGAAACAGACCTCACGGGTCTCACCCCTGAATAAATCGACCTCCTTGCTAAAGGAAATGCCCTCGCCGACGATCTCGCCTGTGATCGTGCATTTAACACCCCGCTGGGTCGGGTTTGTCACCTCCACGCTCACGGTTTCTTTCGCCAAGTCATAATTCGGTTTGGAAAGCTCCGACCGGATAAACGGATGTCGAAGGACCGCATTGCCTGTCGCGTAAAGACTTATACTTTTCCAGATACCCGTATTCCGGTCGCGGATACCATCGTTGAACGTAAAATCCCAACCGACACTCATCAGCATGGTCGTATTCAGACCAATATTCCCATCGCCTCCATTGTGGAACTCGCCCGCGGCTCCCCATTGCTTCGGCTTGATAGTTCCTGGCATATCCACGGGATACACCTTGATAGCCAAAGCATTCGACTGACCTATACGAGCGAAATCGGTCATATTGATATAACTCGGCTTAAACATTCCGGACATATTGCCCAGCAGATGTCCGTTTACCCAGATCTCCGCTCGATAATTGATACCATCCACTTGAAGCCAGACATTTTTATCCCGGAAGCTTTCGGGTACTTCAAACTCTGTCCGGAACCAATAGGTATAAAAGTCTCTCCCGACCTTGGCCAGATCCGGGATAATATTCCGGTCCAGTTTATTGTTCAAGCCATAATAAGGCTCCGGATAGACCTGGTTATATACCAAAGAGTTCAACACCGTACCCGGAACGATTGCCGGCATCCATCCATCGGTCTCATAGCCGGGCAGGGAAATCCTCTCGGCCGGATCCTGCGCATCAGCGGCTTTAAACATCTGCCAATCAGACGTTCCGTCATGAACCTCCCTTGAATCCAAATATACCTTATTCGGATCCCGATAATAATTGGGAGTCTGAGCCACCGCCATAAGGCAAGTGGCAAAAAACAAACAGACTCCGATAAAAAATCTATTCATCGTCATTCATTTTTTAGTTCGGGATTTGATCGCCCAAAGATTTCTTCTCTGGATCATAAATAGCCACGCTTACTTGAGAATCCGCGCATCCATAATAAAGGAACCATTTGCCCTTGAAGAATACCAAGCCCTCGATAAACACCGTACCATCCACGTATTGTCCGCTCTTTTCGAAAGAAGCCATCGGACGGAAGAACGGAACATCCAAACGACGCAGCACTTTCATCGGATTTTCCGGGTCTGTCAGGATTTGTCCGGCACAATAGGCTCCCCCCGTGAAGCGTTTGTCCCGTTTGCTGTCATCGGTCTGGTTCTTCCCGTTATAAAGCAGGACTATCCCTTTATCAGTCAAGACAGCGGGAGGGCCGCATTCCGTCAAGGCACTGTCGAAGAAACCCGGACGGGGCTTGATAACGGTCGCTAATTCGCCCCGTTCATCCAATATCGGTGTCCAATTCGTCAGATCATCGGAAGTAGCCGCATAGACCGCGTGCTCCCCCCAATACATAAAATATTTCCCGTTTATCCGGGTCAAGACTAATTTTCCGTCCTTAACCGCCGTTACCATAGAGCCGGATTTACAGAACAGATCCTTAAAACGTCCATCATAAGCCTTGGCAAAGGCGGGGCCGTGCTTCTTCCAGTGGATCAGATCCCGCGAGGTCGCGATACACAAACGGGCCACTTTCCGGTTCCAAGCGGTATAGGCCATCACGTACAATCCGTCCTCCGTCACGCTCACGCGGGGATCCTCGCACCCTCCGGGCCATTCATACTCCTTCATATTGTCCCGATCCGGATACATCACCGGCGTATCTCCGCGCTTCATGCGGATACCATCGGCCGATTCCGCGATCCCGATGCGGGAGGTGCGCTTCCCGATCCCGGTCGCCGAATTATCCTCCGCACGATAAAGGACATAGATCTTGCCATCTTTTACGGTCGCTGCCGGATTAAACACGTCACTCTCCTCCCACTTGACCTTTGCGTCCCGCATAGGACAATCAAACTGGTTAGATGGATCCGGCGTAATAATCGGGTTCGCTTTTTCCGGACGGGCAAATCCACCTAAGGCCCAGTCCGGCAACACATTTTGTCGCTGGCCATACCCTACAAAGGGCAACATGGCCAAACCAATCAATAAAACTTGTTTTTTCATATTAATAATATAAAGATCACAACCATCCGCTTACGACAGATAATCGTGTCAAGGTTATTTATTTCATGGTCACCTCCATAATAGGGCTATAATTTATTACCCCTTCTGTCTTAGCCCCGACGCGAAGATATATTTTATTTCCATTTCCTCGAATCTTGCGCGAATTATCCTGATAAGCCTTGGCGTTTTCTAAGTCAAAGACAATCGTGCCTGCGGACTCTTTCACGGTCAGTTTTCCCGCCTGATTCGCGTTTCCGTTATCTACACCCGGAGCGAAATTCCAATATCCATAGACTTCGGAAACCTTAAAACTTGGATCCGTCGGCATTACTTCATAAGCTATCGTGATTCTCTTACCGACCACATTAGCTGACGCATTTATTCGAGCATATGGAATAGCTTTCATATTCAAGACCGTCTGACCTTTAACGGTCACGAACTCTTTACAAGGAGATACAAAAGGCCCATTTACCACAATCATATAATCACTGTTAAACAATTTGGTATTCTCGTAAGAGCCATCCATCTTCGCATAAAAATCGACAGACTGGGTAGCATTCGTATTCTGTTCAAACATATTAATAATAACGCCAGTCGAGCCTTGAACTGGCAACGGGACCGGCTCATTTGTTTCCGCATCCAAGATTTGTCCCTTGATGCCCCCATTGGGAGCATCGTAATTATCTAAATCGCTCAAACAACTTGTAAACAAGAAAGAGCAAATTGCCATCATTATTATAAAACCTATCTTTTTCATATCCAAAATTTCATATTTACTAATTAATTGGTATAGCCTGGGTTCTGCACGAGATTAGGGTTCGACTTCATGTCATCCTGGTTAATTTTCGTATAATAGTTCTTTTCCAAGAAAATACGTAACTGCTTAGGCGATTTGCTTCCCCTTTCCAACACATATTTACCATCCCGAATATCAAACCAAGGATACAACGCAGTTCCTCTAAATCCATTTAATCCCCCTTGAGCGACATCGAGATGAGCAATTCGCCAACGCTTCATGTCCCAAAAACGATGCCCCTCAAAAGCTAATTCCACCCTACGCTCGTGACGGATCTTTTCCATATCGATACTTGACAACAAAGCGATTCCCGCACGCTCACGAATCTTGTTAACAGCAGTCAACGCCTCAGCAGCCTTATTCAACTCCATAGCAGCTTCAGCTAAATTTAAATAAATCTCTCCCAAGCGAAAAACGGGCCACGAGGTTTCCGACTTATTCATATTCATATCGGTCAATGTCTCATCAAAAAATTTCTTCTGGTAAAATCCAGTCTTAGAGGCATCCCCGGCGTCAGCACCTCCATCTTTACCGGTTGTGCTATACGTTACGCCTTGGATTTCTACCGTATTACCACCATCAGGCTGGCTTGTCGCTTGATATCTTTCGGTATCTGAGACAATGATACCTCGCTTCCATTCCACTTTAGATCCTTGGCAAGGAGATCCTGGTAAATAGATCGAAGCGAAAAGGCGTGGATCCTTATTAGCAAAGACCTCATAAGGATCATCGAAACGTAACTGATTCCCATTCTCATCTTCTAACCTCAATGTACCTTCTGAACCATCTACATATTCATAGGCCTCTACCAGTTCTAAGGTGGGAGCGATACCACATCCCCAACCTCCTCCACGATAGGAGAACGGGGCATTACGTTTGTCCCAGCTATGAGCTTTACCTCCAGCAACACTATATCTCTTCTGGAAAATGTATTCACCGTTGTCACCATTCCCCTTCAAGAACATATCACAGAAGTTTTGAGCCTTATTATCCGGTTTTTTATTGTATAACGCATATTTCCCTGAATGAATAATAGCTTCTGAGGCTTCGTACGAAAGTTGGAAATAACGATCCGCCTCAGATGCAGGAATACCCACCAATCCCTCTTGCTGTACTTTACCATAACGAGCGATAGCTCCGGCATAAAGAGCAGCACGGGAACAAAGAGACAAAGCCACATATTTATTGGCCCGATATTTCCCATCCGCATTCCTGGACTCCGGAAGATCCTGCGCCGCAGCCTGACATTCCGAAACAATAAAATCATACACCGCTTTCTCCGTATCACGAGGGACCATCAAGTCATCCAAATGATCAGGATCATAAACCTGTGATCTATCAATGATGGGAACTCCGCCATATCTCTTCACCAACGTAAAATAATGCATGGCACGCAAGAAACGAGTTTCTGCTAACAACTCTCGTTTTTCTTTATCAGATAAAGCGGTAGCCGTCTCCAACTGCATGATAAAATCATTGCAATTACGGATATATTTATAAATATCAGAAAATTTCTGTTCAAATAGCGCATCTTCATAAGTATATGTCGCATTCGCATTATCAAAGAGAGGATCTTTCTGGAATGATCCTTGCGCCTCATCCGACATCGACGAAGGATTCTGAAGGCGCCAAGCATCACGATACCAATAATCAAAATCTTCCATCTGCACATAGTAGTACATCCCGACCAAAACCGCATCAATCAATTTAGCGTCTTTCCACACTTTCTCGGGAGTGATTATATCGAAAGATTCTTTTTCAAGATAATCGGAACAAGCAGTCACGCCCAATAATAATAAACCACATCCGATTTTGTTTAGAATAGTCATATTCATCGTCGTTCATTTTTAGTTTTAGAATGTTAGATTAACTCCGAAATTAAATGTTTTCATTTGCGGATAATAGCGGAAGGCGTTATTGTTATTTTCCGGATCCAGATATTTCATGATGCCATCCCTGCTGGTGAAAGTCAATACATTGAAAGCATTCACATACACTCTCAGATTTTCTATCCCTGCTCTTTGCAGCCAAGATTTAGGGAAGGAGTAACCCAACTCAACTGTTTTCAAACGTACATAATTGGATTTCTTCCTTGTCCAAGTACTATTCACCGTATTTCCGGAGTAGCCTGTCGGACGAAGAGCCGGCATATATCCGGGAATCCATTCGCTATTCGGGTCCGAAGGATCCTCGCGATGCCAGCGATCCAACCATATCGTACAGCCGTTTCCTATCCCTTGCTGGATAAAAGGAGCCATAAAGTCGCCTGTCATAAATAGTTCGTGCCCAGCCGCTCCCTGGAAAAACAAAGTCAAATCAAAGCCTTTGTATTCTCCCGAAAGATTCAAACCATAATACATTCGAGGGGTACTTCCATGTCCTATAGGTTGTTGATCTTTAGAATCAATGATGCCATCTTGATTGAGATCCTGATACTTCAAATCTCCAGGTAACAATGATTTATTTCCATTTCCATCTTGAATTGGGGAATTAAGGATCTCTTCATAATCTCGGAACTGCCCGAGGCAAATATATCCCCACTGGATATCTTTATACCGATCGTTTGTGTTATTTCTCCAATCATCATATAGATTAGCAGAAGCCGCACGCTCAACATGACGGTTATAGCTACGAGTAGTAGAGAAGTTTGCCTTTACGTCGTATGTGAAATCGCCAACTTTCTTATGGTGTCCCAACACAATCTCGAAACCTTGTGTCTTATCAGAATTTATATTCTCTTGCGGTAACGACTGACCGAATGTCGTAGGAAGTGTCAAGACACGAGTAGCCAATAAACCATCCCGCTTACGAATAAAATAATCAAACTCCCCAGAGATTAAGCCAGACAGGATAGATGTCTCGAAACCGACATTTACGGTAGTCGATTCATACCAAGTCAAATTGGCATTAGGCATTCCTTTATCGATAGCGCCATTCGACACACCCCCCCGATCCCAAGATATAGTTTTTGGAAGGATAAGTATAACCTGTCAGATATTGATAGGCCTCAAAGTCACCTTCATCGCCAACTTTTCCGTATGAACCTCTCATCTTTAAATTATCGATCATGGGGAGAGCCTCTTTAAAGAAATCTTCTTCCGAAATTCTCCATCCTAACGAGAAAGCCGGGAAAAAGCCCCAACGCCTATCCGGCGCAAATTTATAAGAGCCATCATAACGGAAACTGAATTCTGTCAAATATCTATTATCATACGCATAATTAAAACGCCCGACTAAACCGGAATGCGCGGCAACCCTTGCCGTACCATCATTGTTAAGATTAGTCTTGTCCCCAGCTGAGATTTGGTCAATGGCACCAATCGTAAATTGGCGATAAGCTTGTACCCAATCCGTCCGATCATTGTAGAACTCCCACAATACCAAAGCACCCAAGTCATGTTTTCCAAATGTGTTTTTATAATTCAAGGATACCTGACCATTTGGTTTGAAATAATTATCGGATTGCGTCGTCAATTCAGAGATCGCATGGCTACCTGATTTCTTATAAACATCATTAACGGGATCATAAGTGTATTCATAATATTCCTTATACCACTTACGGCTATATTTATTATTATAATCGTAAGACAACAGAGCCTTCGCCGATAGCCCTTTTAACCACGGAATTTCCCAATTCAACGTAACAGAGCCGTTAAATTCACGCCGGTCTCTCCTATCATAGCCCACATTATCTATATCAGATAAATGAACCGGATTCCCTTTATCACCCGGATTAGACCAATACTCCGGATTATCATTGGCATAAATGGGAAATACAGGCTTGGCCATCTGAATACTGCGGCTCAACGGGTCTGCCTCATAAGGCTTCATCCGAGTATCTAAACGTCCACTCAATTGTAAGTCTACCCTAAATCCTTTCACGATCTCAGCGCTGATATTAGAGCGAACGTTATATTTTTTATAATTGAAGGCCCCCGACTTATAAATACCTTCTTGATCCATAAAGCCGAGAGAAAAATAGTACTTCACCTTTTCTGCGCCTCCCGATACACTCAGGTTGTGATACGTGGCTGGAGCAGTTTTCCGGATCACCTCCTTATACCAATCGGTCGTCCCTATGCCCTGTTTAAAACGTTCCAGATCTTCCGCGGAATAAGGAGCCGCCACACCGATATTTTGTTGAGCCTCATTATATAGCATCGCATACTCATAGCCATTAAAAAACTCCGGATATCGTGTTATGTTCTGGATTCCTACATATCCATTATAACTGATCTTTGGCTTTCCTATCTCTCCTTTTTTGGTAGTGACCAAGATAACGCCATTAGCCCCTTTGAAACCATAAACAGCAGCGGAAGCATCTTTCAGGACACTGATCGACTCAATATCATTCGCGTCAATTTGCTTAAAATCACGTTCCACGCCATCCACTATAACCAACGCATCACCAAAGCCTCGGATATCGATGCTTGCGTCATCGTCACCCGGAGCGCCACTTCGCTGTACAGCGCGTAATCCCGGAAGTTTACCAGCCAGAGCATTACTTACGCTCGGGGTCTTTACGGTCGCTATATCTTTCGATTGGAGGGAAGCCACAGAGCCTGTCACCGAGGCCCTTTTTTGGACACCATAACCAACTACAACAACTTCATCCAGCGCTTGTGAGTCTTCGACCAATTTTACCTGAAACGTACTTTTACCGTTCACATGTACCTCTTGATCTTTATAACCTATATAAGAAATGAGCAATATGGCGTTCGACTTCACTTCCAGCGAAAATTTTCCATCTATATCGGTAATCGTCCCATGAGTCGTCCCCTTTTCCAGTACGTTCGCGCCAATCACGGGATCACCCGACTGATCAATGACCATACCACTTACGATTTTTATTTGTTCTCGCTCTAAGACTTCTCCGGAAGCCGACAGTACCACATATGAACCTTCCACCTTATAGGAGACTTCATCCCCGAACAAATCATATATGACTTCAGGCAAAGTGGAATCCTTCACTTTTACGGAGACCTTATGACTGACATTAACGTCCTTGCCATAGATAAACAGTAGATTCGTCTGACGTTCTATTTCATCCAAAATCTTCTCGCACCTCACGTCGCTTTTGTCTAAGGTTATTCTCACATTTTGGAAATTAACGATCTCCGCACGAGTGTATGTCACACACGACACGAATAGCAAAGACGCTAATTTCAATATACGAGAAACCCGCAATTGTTTTTTTCTCATACAATATCGATTTATATAAATTAGGTATTAGATATTTTGTCAGTTAACCATTCCTTTTTAGACTATTGGATAATGATTTCTCCTTCCTTTTCCTCAAAAGAGAAATGTGCGTCTGATTGTAAAGCGTTCAATACTTCCTCAATTGTATCGGATGTCCTGAACTTTCCACTATATACATAATTATCCAACCTCGTGTTTCGAACGATAATCCTCACGCCATAATTTCTCTCTAATTTTCTCATCAGGCGTTTAAAGTCTATTTCTTTAAAGTCAATTATCCCAGATCTCCAATCCTTGAACTCGAAATCCTTCTCACATGGACGCAGGGATAAACGTCCGTTCTCAAAATGGACGATTTGGTTAGGGATCATACTTATTGGTTTCTCCAACAAGGAAGTATCATTCACCTCTATACGTCCTTTCAATAAAGTCGTGGAGAATGTCTCATCATCATAGGCGTCTACATTAAAAACCGTGCCTAATACTTTTATCTTACATTTTCCCGCTGAAACGACAAATTTATTCCTGTCATCCCGGGCTTCACTTACATCAAAAAAAGCCTCTCCTTTCAGTTTTACATTGCGCTCTCCGTTTCCAAAAGAGGTCGGGTAAGTCAGCTTAGACAAAGAATTTAACCAAATAACGGTTCCATCAGACAATGACACTTGAGCTCTCTGACCGGCAGGTACAGAGATCGTATTATAAGACACGGCAGAGGTTCCCTCCTTTTGTATAAGAGGTATGAGATAAAAGCATAAACAGACCGTGGCGACAACGGATGAGAGCATCGACACCCAAAATACCCGTCTGCTAATGGTCGGTAGCATTTGGAATGCCATCCTATTCCGTGAACGTAATGACACGCTATCATAAATCTTACGCTCAGAAAAAAACTTACGTTTGTTTATATCAGAGGAATCAACCCACTCCCGTATTTCAGATATTTCCTCATCGGAAGCGTTCCCCGAAAACATTTTATATAACAATTCTCGTCTCATATTCTCCTTCTTACATACATAAAGGCGAATATCCGAGGAAATACCCTAACCCAAGATTCATTTTTTGCATATCTAATGCGAGATATGCCCCCACAAATACCTATCAAGCAGACATTCAAGAATCAATTTTTGCAGAATAAAAGAAATGCAAAGATGAGCGGCAGATAATCTCTTAGGCTCTTACGTAAGGCAGTAAGGACCTTATTCATGTGAAATTCCACGGTCTTCACCGAAATACCCATATCTCTCGCGATTTCCTGATAAGTTTTGTTGTCATAACGGCTCTTCGTGAAAATCAATACGCTTTTTTCAGGTAGTCCCTCCAATGTCTCATCAATAAGAGATTGAATCTCGGCACTAAATAACTCATACGGATCGCAAGCCTCTAAACAGGAAATTCTCATGTTCAATTCCCATTCTTTATTAGTTAATAAGGAGTCTGATATATCTGTCCATGTTCTATAGCGTTGCAGATAATCCAAACATTTATGTTTCAACGCAATGAAAATATAAGAACGTGCATCCTGGATATGCTCTAACCGATCCCTATTTTCCCAAAAATACATTATACTCTCTGACACAAGATCTTCCGCCACTGTTTTATCATGAACATATGAATATGCGAACCGCAAATAGCCTTCACGATAATTTCTATATATATCATCAATTAATTGTAGTTCATTCCGAATATGTCTTTCCATCAAAATATATTTTGGCGTATAAAAACAAGATAATTATATGTTTCTCAATCTATTATGGCGTCAATCATTCTTTCAAGACTATAGTCACTCGATTGCAAATATATAATATATAGGTACAAAAAATACAACAATATCAAAAAATTCGCCTTATACAATTTCCTTTCCTCCCGATATGGGATAGGCAATCCCGCCATTTTTAGGTACTTTCGCGGGAAACGCCTAAAAAAACAGGACCATGAATACAGAATTACAACCTACACTCGATCAGATTCCACCCTCGTTCGCCCGCTGTTTCCTTAGCGACTGCCCGCTGGGTTTCGACAGCTACGAGGAGCGATACGACTTCGGCCTCGATTGAATTCCGTGGCTTGGGACCGCAAGTCCCAACGGATGAGACCGAGAGTTCCAAGCCACGAAACCGATAGTCCCAAATCATGGGGATCAATTTGAGACAAGAGAGAAAGCGCCAACCAGCCCATCAGAAGAAGAATACAGGTACGATCCCCCGAAAAACGACTTAGGCCGTAGCCCCCTAATATAACGGGGCTTACGGCCTAATCTATCATGTAATAATTCCTATCTCCTTATTCCTCTATCGCAGCCTGCGCCGCGGCGATACGAGCGATGGGGACACGGAACGGAGAGCACGACACATAATCCAAGCCTACCTGATGGCAGAATTTCACGGATGAGGGCTCACCTCCATGCTCGCCGCAGATACCGCACTTCAGATCCGGACGGATCGCGCGACCTTTCTTGGTAGCCATACGGATCAACTGGCCTACACCCTTCTGATCCAATACCTGGAACGGATCGACCTTCAAGATTTTCTTCTCTAAATAGACCGGCAAGAAGGAGGCTATATCGTCGCGGGAATAACCGAACGTCATTTGCGTCAGGTCGTTCGTCCCGAAGGAGAAGAACTCAGCGCTTGAGGCGATACGGTCAGCTGTCAGGGCGGCCCGGGGAACCTCGATCATCGTGCCGACCTTAAAGTCGATCCGGTCACCCATCTCCTTGAACAGCTCCTCGGCGGCGTTGCGGATCACCCGCTCCTGCTCCTTGAACTCATACAGGATACCCGTCAGCGGAACCATGATCTCGGGCTTCACGTCAATGCCCTCCTCTTTCAGTTCCAACGCGGCTCCCAAGATCGCACGGGTCTGCATCTCCGTGATCTCCGGATAGGTATTACCCAGACGGCAACCGCGGTGCCCCAGCATCGGGTTATGCTCGCAAAGCGACTCCACCCGCTTCTGGATGTCTTTCACGGATACGCCCATAGCCTCCGCCATCTCCTCCTGCCCTTTCAGGTCGTGAGGGACAAACTCGTGCAAAGGCGGATCAAGCAACCGGACAGTCACGGGGCATCCCGCCATCACCTTGAAGATCCCCTTGAAGTCCTCTTTCTGGTAAGGCAGGATCTTCGCGAGCGCTTTCGTACGGCCCTCGGCATCCTCGGCCAGGATCATCTCTCGCATCGCCTTGATCTTCTCACCTTCGAAGAACATGTGCTCCGTGCGGCACAGACCGATGCCCACCGCCCCGAAGCTACGGGCTATCGCCGCATCGTGAGGCGTATCGGCATTCGTGCGAACTTGCAGTTTCGTATATTTATCGGCCAAGGCCATCAGCTCGGCGAAATCACCGGATAACTCGGCCGCCTTCGTCTCTACCTTACCGACATAGACCTCTCCTGTCGTACCGTTGATGGAGATATAATCCCCCTCCTTCAAGGTCATGCCATCCACATCGACGGTCTTGTTCTTATAGTCGATATTCAAGGCACCGGCGCCGGAGACGCAACACTTACCCATTCCGCGCGCCACCACAGCGGCGTGAGAGGTCATTCCTCCGCGGGCGGTAAGGATACCCTCGGCCACCGCCATACCCGCCAAATCCTCGGGCGAGGTCTCGATACGAACCATGACCACCCGCTTGCCATCGGCATGCCATTTGGCGGCATCGTCGGCGAAGAACACGATCTGTCCCATAGCCGCTCCCGGGGAAGCGGGCAAGCCCTTCACCCATACCTTCGCCTGTTTCTCGGCCTTCTTGTCGAACACGGGGTGCAACAACTCATCAAGTTTATTCGGCTCGATGCGATTCAAGGCGGTCTTCTCGTCGATCATGCCTTGGTGCAACAGGTCGATAGCGATCTTCACCATAGCGGCTCCGGTACGCTTGCCGTTACGGGTCTGCAAGAACCATAGCTTGCCTTCCTGCACGGTGAACTCCATATCTTGCATATCCCGATAGTGCGCTTCCAACTTATGCTGGATGGCATCTAACTGCTTATATATCTCGGGCATAGCCTCTTCCATAGAGGGATATTTCGCCACCCGCTCCTCCTCGGAGATCCCGGCGCGCTCCGCCCACCGGCGGGAGCCGATCTTCGTGATCTGCTGAGGTGTACGGATACCGGCCACCACGTCCTCGCCTTGCGCGTTGATCAGGTACTCGCCGTTAAAGAGGTTCTCGCCGTTCGCCGCGTCGCGCGAGAAGCAAACACCGGTGGCGGAGGTATCGCCCATGTTGCCGAATACCATCGCCTGTACGCTCACGGCCGTACCCCACTCATCGGGGATCCCTTCCATCTTACGGTACAGGATGGCGCGCTCGTTCATCCAGCTATTGAACACGGCGCAGATGGCTCCCCACAACTGCTCGTAAGCGCTGGTCGGGAAATCTTTCCCGGTCTGGGTCTTGACCGCCGCCTTGAAGCGAGTCACGAGCGTCTTCAGGTCATCCACGTCGAGCTCATTATCCAGGCGTACGCCTTTCGCCTCCTTCACCTCCTCGATAATCGCCTCGAAGGGGTCTATATCCGCCTTGCTCGTCGGCTTCATGCCCAATACGACATCGCCATACATCTGGACGAACCGGCGATACGAATCCCAAGCGAAACGTGGGTTAGCCGTCTTGCGCGCCAAGCCTTCCACCACCTCGTCGTTCAATCCGAGGTTCAGGATCGTATCCATCATTCCCGGCATGGAGGCCCGGGCCCCGGAACGTACGGATACCAACAGAGGATTCGTCACATCGCCAAACTTGGAGTTCATCAGCGTCTCGATATTCGCGATCGCCTTCTCCACGTCCTCTTTCAGCAATTCCACTACCCTATCCTTCCCTAACTCATAGTATTCCGAACAGACTTCCGTCGTGATCGTAAACCCCGGGGGAACAGGCACGCCAATCAAGTTCATCTCAGCGAGGTTGGCCCCTTTACCGCCTAACAGATTCCTCATGTCTGCCTTTCCCTCGGCTTGTCCATTCCCGAATGTGTAAACTCTTTTCTTTTCCATATTCGATAGTATTGAATTTAGATCTATTTTACTTTTTCGCCCGCTTCGTTTGTCAACTCGGCTTTGCAATACCGCAAATATATGCTATTTCAACCTTGCAAACACGAGATGCGATCAAGTTTTTTAGATGTTTTACAACCATTCTTCATTATTTTTATTGAATAAATGCTTAGTTTTGCGTGCGGTAGTTTGCTAACGCTACGTTTTTCATCTCTTTCCCCGCGAGAGATCATGTCATTCCCTATTCATATCGCCCCCTTTGCCAAGATTGTTCCCGAGGATTTTTTCTTTTGCCGGTCTTGTTTCCCGAAAAACTACCGGAAGAAAACGCGGCGACAAGCGCTCTTTTTCCCGCTCTATCAGCGGATAACCACCCGAAAGCGCTTTGCGCTTACCGGAATTGTCCGTAATTTCGCGGGAAATCTAAAAACGAAATAACATTGGCAAGGAAAAAGAAGCAGTTACCCCTCTTGGAGAAAGTGACCATAACGGACGTGGCGGCCGAGGGGAAAGCGATCGCGAGAGTGAACGACTTAGTGGTGTTCGTACCGTTTGTCGCTCCGGGCGACGTGGTCGATATACAGCTAACCCGAAAGAAAAACAGTTACGCGGAAGGGAAGGCGGTGTTTTTCCATGAATACGCCTCCAAGCGCACACAGCCGTTCTGTGAGCATTTCGGGGTTTGCGGGGGGTGCAAGTGGCAGCACCTCCCCTACGAGGAGCAACTATTCTACAAGCAAAAACAGGTATATGATAACCTGACCCGCATCGGGAAGGTGGAGATCGAGGAAAAATTACCGATCTTGGGATCCGGACACACCACTTTCTACCGGAACAAGCTGGAATTCACCTTTTCCAACAAGAAATGGCTCACGGAAGAGGAGGTGAACTCCGGCGAGTCGTTCGAGTGCATGAACGCGTTGGGATTCCATATCCCGGGGATGTTCGACAAGGTGCTCGACATCCGGAAATGCTGGTTGCAGGCGGATATATCGAACCAGATCCGGCTCTGCGTCAAGGAATACTGCCTCACGCACGAGGGGTATCCATTCTTTGACCTCCGGAACCAGGAGGGATTCGAGCGCACGTTGATGATCCGCACGGCTTCCACGGGCGACCTGATGGTCGTATTGGTATTTTTCCATGAGGATGTGGAGCGCAGGGAGGCGCTGCTGACACATATCGCGGAGCGATTCCCGCAAATCACCTCCTTGATGTACGTGATCAATGGCAAGTGCAACGATACCATCACGGATCAAGAAGTATATGTATTCAAAGGGAAAGATCATATCATAGAGGAGATGGAAGGCCTTCGATTTAAGGTGGGACCCAAATCGTTCTACCAGACAAATAGTGAACAGGCCTATAATTTATATAAGGTGGCGAGGGAATTCGCGGACCTGACAGGCAACGAGCTTGTCTATGACCTATATACAGGAACAGGGACGATCGCCAATTTCGTGTCGGGCAGGGCACGTAAGGTGATCGGCATCGAATATGTGCCGGAGGCGATCGAGGACGCGAAAGTCAATTCCGCCTTGAACGGGATCGGGAATACGCTATTCTTCGCCGGCGACATGAAAGATATATTGACGCAAGACTTCATCCAAGAGCACGGCAAGCCGGATGTAATCATCACCGACCCTCCACGGGCAGGTATGCACGACGACGTGATCCGGACAATCCTGTTCGCCGAGCCGGAGCGGATCGTGTACGTCAGCTGCAATCCGGCCACGCAAGCCCGCGACTTGCAGGCGCTGAATGAGAAATATGCGGTCAAGAAGGTACAGCCGGTCGATATGTTCCCGCATACGCATCATGTGGAAAATGTGGTCTTGCTCGCTAAAAGAGGCTAACAGACGACCTATATGAATCGGATTCATATCCTATCGCTGCTGCTTGTAGGGCTTTTGTTGGGATGCGGAGGCAACCGGCAAGAGAAAGATACGGATACGGCCGCCGATCTCCCGCAGTTGCGAGCCAAGGGAGAGATAACGGCCGTGACCCTATATAGCTCAACCTCGTATTTTCAATACAAGATGCAGCCGATGGGATATGAGTATGATTTAATACAAGATTTCGCCGAGAGCCAAGGACTGGCACTACATATCAAGGTAGCGGAGAACACCATTCGGCTGATCGAGATGCTGGAAGACGGGGAAGCAGACGTAGTGGCTTTCCCGGTACCAATCAATAACCAGCTACGGAAAGGGCTGATCTATTGCGGCAAGGAAGAGATCTCCAACCAAGTATTGGTACAAAGGGCGAATAAGGGCGATACAATCCTCACGGACGTCACCCAGTTAATCGGGAAGGAGGTGTATGTAAAGCCAAACACCAAGTTCTCTGAACGGTTACATAACTTAGACAGGGAGTTAGGAGGCGGGATCCGTATACAGGACGTGGCGGACGATTCCATCGCCGTAGAGGATCTGATCGAGATGGTATCACGAGGCAAAATCCCTTATACGGTCTGCGACGACAATACAGCCCGGCTGAATAAGACCTATTTCTGGAATATCAACGTGAATTTGCAGATCAGCTTTCCGCAACGTTCCTCGTGGGTAGTCAGGGAAAGCAGCCCGGAGTTAGCGCGAGCGATCGACGAATGGGCCTCCAACCAGCCAGGGAAACATTCGTTAAAAGCGATCACGAAGCGCTATTTCGAGCTTAGTAAACGTCCTTATGAGGCAGACATACCGGAAATAAAGGACGGACACATCTCTCCTTTTGATCCATTATTCAAGAAACACGCAAGGAACATCGGATGGGATTGGCAGCTACTGGCTTCGATCGCTTACCAAGAGTCCCATTTCGACCCGTCAGCCGTTTCATGGGCCGGGGCGGAAGGTTTGATGGGGATAATGCCTAATACCGCAAAAGCGTTAGGGGTCACTCCGCACGAGCTGAAGGATCCGGACACGGGGATTCATACAGGCGTGGACTGTTTGCGGAGGTTTCGCCAAGGATTCTCAGAGGTGACAGATCCGGATGAGAAGATCAAATTCACCTTGGCAGCCTACAACGCCGGAATCGGCCATGTCTATGACGCGCAACGCTTAGCTAAGAAGTATGGAAAAGATCCCAACGTATGGGACAACAACGTGGCGGAATATATCCGTCTGAAAAGCGATCCGGAGTATTATAACGATCCGGTCTGCAAACATGGGTACCTGCGGGGATCGGAGACCTTCAACTACGTAAAAGAGATCCTGGCTCGTTACCACTATTATAAGAGTAAATCATAACGCATCCGGCCAAGAAAACAAATAAAAAAGCGCCGGTTTCTTGGAGGCTATTACACCTGCCAAAGAAACCGGCGCTTCTTTTATGAAATCCTGCGATCAGAAGCTATACCCGACACGAACGCCGAACATCGCCTGATCGAGATCTTTGATGATATTGTACTTAACTTCCAATCCAACCGAGAGGTTATCCGTAGCATATACCTCACCACCTAAACCGATATTCGCACCAAAACGAGTAGCGTTATCGGAGACGTGTCTGCCAAGATCAAAGTTCCAGAAAGAGAGACTCAACCCGGCTAAAGGATAAAAGCCGAACATCTCGCTCAATTTCACCACGTAGTGTGCGTTAAGATCCAACGCACAAGAACTCAAACCATCATTCTTCACAAAATAAGTGACAGAGGGGTTTAACCGAACCTCATCGGTAATACAATACCGATAGTCAACACCTAAGGTAGCATTCTTCGAATCAAATCCGTAACCGATCGTAAAACCAACCGCGGATCTTCCTTGCTCTGTCTGGGCATACGCCCCTAAGCTGAAGACAGCTAACAGCAGCATCATAACTAACTTTTTCATACACTTTTCTATTTTAGTCCAACATGTGAAAGAACTCATTTTACTTTCAAGCGATCACCTGCGCTCTTGACGATGCTTCGGTAATACGCTTCATCGTAACCCGGGAAATCAGGTGATGCGGGCAATCCGTACGGATTACGCTTAAACGCTCCGTTTTCCTCCTTTTTCACGTTACCGTCGATGTATTTCACCAACAGGTATTCGCCCAGTTTTTTCCAACGAGCGGTAGCGGCATCAGCGGTAGTCGTGCTATACCAAGTCAAAAACTTGACAGCCTCCGCCGGATCCTTGGCATACAGCTCTTGGGCAGCCTTATCGATCGCGGGGAGCATTTCCTGATAGCCATTCTCTAACTCTTGCTGCACTTTGCGGATGTCCTGGATCATAAAGCTATATTTATGGTAAGCCATGTTAGCTACCCAGTTATGGATCCAGAAAGCGGATGTCCACGAGAAGTTCAGCAAATCTCCATTTCCTACCCGATAGCATTCAGGGACAGCCGTGGAGGAGGCATACACCGGATTAAACACCGCCATATCCGCATCGTCCACCCCGAACCATAAGATACCGCCAATCGCGTCGGGCAGCCAATTCCTCATTTGGGGGACGATCACGAAACCGGTCTGCTGCGTAGCGATCGCACGCTCGTTCGTATAGGTCTCACCATCCACCTCAAAGGTCATCGGGCGCCAACGGTAAGGTACCTTATACGCCCCGGCACCAGCATCGCAGGTCATGTCTAAGTCAGTCCCTTCATAATGGTCGCGCATACCTGCCTGTACATCCTGCACGGAAAGTTTACGATCAGGCTTGATATATAAAGGCATCGGCTCCTTGGAAGGATCTCCTTTGATAAAATCCTCGTATCGATCCATCGTCTTATCATATTTACGGAAGAACGACCATACACGAGCCTCACATCCCCGCAAACCACTAAAGTCGTATGGGCAATAAGCCTTGGCAAAACTAAAATCGGCGTCATCACCTTTAAAATAGCCCTTTTCCCGAGCGAAAGATACGACATCCGGAGCATATATGCAATTTTCCTTATCCCCAAACGGGATCTGTTGGATACGGGATTGATTCGCATGCGCCGATATACAATCGTCCGGGATACGGATCGCTACCCAAACGGCACCCTTATTACCGGGTCCCTTCCCGATCATCTCCATCACCCAAGCCTCATTCTTGTCCGCGATGGAGAAGGTCTCCCCACTACTATAATAGCCATACTCCTTCACCAAGTCAGTCATCACCTTAATCGCCTCACGAGCGGATTTCGAACGTTGCAAGGCGATGTAGATCAGACTGCCATAATCCATGATGCCCGTCGTGTCCACCAATTCGCTACGGCCGCCAAAGGTGCTCTCCGTAATGGCTACCTGATGCTCATTCATGTTCCCGATCACCGAATAGGTACGCTCCACTTGCGCGATCTTCCCAAGCGGCTTGCCGGTATCCCACTCCTTCACCTCCAGCATGGCGCCTTTAGGCCATGTGGCTGCCGGCCAATGATACATCTCCCCATAAAGAGAGTGCGAGTCGGCCGCATAACTAATCATGACCGAACCGTCCACCGAGGCCTTCTTCCCGACTAAAAGCCCGGTACAAGCGATCGCCTCCACCCCTGACAACAAGATGGCGCAAGCGGTCAACATGATCCAATTTTTTCTCATATCAATCCAATATTTAAGCAAATAACAACATATATACACCCGCTCCACAGCAATAGCCGATCAAAGCCAAGAGCGAGAATCGTTTCGTATAATACATAAAATCGATCTTTTCCAGCCCCATCACCGTCACGCCCGTGGCCGATCCGATGATAAGCACGCTACCCCCTGTTACGGCGCAATAGGCCAAAAACGTCCAAAAACCTCCGTCCGCCATGAAGAATTGCTCGTAAGCGGACAAGTTAGCCACTTGCTCCGGAAGCGGGTACATACCGATCGTCGCCGCTACCAAGGCCACGTTGTCCACGCACGACGACAAGATCCCGATCATGAAGCTGATCAAGTAAGGCTGATGCACACGCTCATCCAAAAAGGACGACATCAAGCCCAAATGCCCGGAGGTTTCCAAGGCCCCCACCGACATAAGGATACCCAAGAAGAAAAAGATCGTCGCCAAATCCACGTTAGGCAGCAACTTGGAGATCCGCAGTGTCTGCGACTCATGCATATGCAGCTTACTATACATGAGATCGGTGTAAAACCACAAGACCACCAGTCCGGATAGCACTCCCATGAACGGCGGCAAATTGGTGAGCATCTGGAACACCGGCACCAAGGCCAGCGAGAGTACCCCGATCACGAAGATCACTCGCCGGGAGCGGTTCGGGATCTCAGGCACATACTCATCATCCCGTTCTTCCTCGCTCATGACGCGGAGCCGGGCACCTTTCTTGAACAGCCAGAAATGGGCGATCGTCAACGGAACCAACAGGTTCACCAATGCCGGGATAAACAGGTGGGAGATCTGGTGGGCGGCTGAGAGGTTACCTCCCACCCACAGCAGGATCGTCGTCACGTCTCCTATCGGAGACCAGGATCCACCCGCGTTCGAGGCGATAATCACCATGCAGGCATATTTCAAGCGGTCTGTCCTATCCGGCACCAATTTACGCAATACCGCCATAATAACAATAGCCGCGGCCAAATTATCCAACAAAGCGGAGAAGAAAAAGGCCGAAAAACTCACGTACCATAACAAACGACGCTTATTGGAGGTACGTATATAGCGGGTCATCGCCCTAAAACCACCATGCTTATCCACGATGTCCACGATCAGCATGGAGCACATCACGAAAAATAAGGTCTCGGAGACATTCCCGAGATGATAGACGATCGAGCGGTCCGTGATGAAATTGACGAACTGCTTATGTGCCGGCAACCCGGCCATCTCCGGATTACGGGCCAAGAAATCCTGGAAGATCACGCTGGAACGCTCCACAAAGATCGCGTATGCGTCGAACATCAGGATGATCCACAAGACGATCGCCATGAACAGCGCCACGGCTGCCTTGTTTATCTTGATCTTATCCTCCAACGCGATGGCAAGAATCCCCAAGACAAAAATGATGGGCATTAAATAAAACATGATTCCCTTGATTGATTAAGAAGTGAGACAAAAAAGAACGGTGAGGCCACTCATCACATGAGTTGATACAAAGCCTGTATCTCGTCCGGCCAAAGCGCCTCGTCCGGGGTCTCCAAGATCAAGGGTATATCATCAAATCGCGGATCATTCATGATAAGGCGGAACGTATCCCATCCTAAAAATCCCTTTCCTAAACTATCGTGCCTATCCACCCGCGAGCCCAAGTCCTTCTTCGAGTCGTTCAGGTGCATCCCACGCAAATAAGGCAAACCGATCACCTCGTCGAAGCGCCGCATCGTATCGGCGAATCCCTCCGGTGTCCTTATCTCGTACCCGGCCGCGATCGTATGGGCGGTATCCAAGCAGACTCCTACCCGGCTTTTGTCATCTACCCGGTCGATAATGGCGGCGATCTGCTCGAAGGTGTATCCAAGGTTCGAGCCTTGCCCAGCCGTATTCTCGATCACGGCGCATACTCCGCTGGTTCGTTCCAGCGTCCAGTTGATCGAATCGGCTATACATGCGAGGCAAGCGTCAATCGGCATCTTCCCCAAATGGCTGCCCGGATGGAAATTCAGCATCGTCAGGCCAAGCTGGGCACAGCGTTCCATCTCGTCGAGAAACGCCTCGCGCGATTTTCTAAGCCCCTCCTCATCAGGGTTCCCCAAATTGATCAGATAACTGTCGTGCGGCAAGATATGCTTCGCCTCATAACCATACGCGGCACATCGCTCCTTGAAAAGGTCGATACTTCCTTGCCCCAGCGCGGGCGACCTCCACTGCCGCTGGTTTCTCGTAAAAAGGGCGAAAGCCTTCGCCCCGATCTCATGGGCGTTGACAGGCGCGTTCTCCACGCCCCCGGACGCGCTCACGTGAGCTCCTACATATTTCATATATAAACCTTGTTTTAATTCATCAACATTCGTCTTCCGTCTTGCATCCCTTGAAGCCAAACTCCTCCATCGCTCTCTCTTGCGGGGATACGAAATAGACTAAATTCGCGCGAGAACATGGCGTTCCCGCGGAATCGTAAATCTCCGTCTCTATAAAGATGGCGTTCCGTTTCCGATCCGTCATCCGCCCTCGGATCATCAGGCGGGGCTCGTCGGTAGAGATACTTTTCATGAACTTGACCTCCATCCTTGAGGTAACGCCCGAGGTCTGCAATTTCCGCAAGACCACCCATCCCGCCAGCTCATCCATCAGCGTGGCCTGTATCCCGCCATGCAGCGTACGCAACCAGCCCTGGTAGTACTTACCGGGTTCCCAGAACGCCACTATATCCTCTCCATCCTCGAAAAATTCCATGTGCAGGCCCGATGGGTTATCGGGAGAACACCCGAAACACATATAGCCATCCAATCCCTTCCACGGGTTCACGATCTTCTTCATATCCCGATAACAGTTTTTAATTCTGGTTTGTTTCTTCAAAATTAACAAAAAAACCGGCTCCCGAAAAGGGCCGGTTCCTTTTATTCAGTAAACCGATTGGTTCATTCCTCGATCTCAGGCTGGAGAAAATCCACGAAACAGAGCGCGGCAAGCGCCGTGCCATAACGCTTCTCGATGGTAATCCCCTCCGTGATGAAATTAAGCTCTCCCAAATAATACATACCGTAAGTCTTCTGATGAAGGTCATTGATGACGCGAATCAAGCGGGATTCCAGCTCCTCGATACGGTAACGGCCGCTTACCTCGCAGACAAGTCCGCCTACCTTCTCATCGAAGTTCTCGTCCTTGTACATCCAAGCGTAAACCACACCAGCAGACACGAACTCATCTTGGTATCCATGAGATACAGCCATGATCGTCTTCATTTCCGACCCGAATGGAGGAAGGTCTAATTCATCCATAGTCGCGAGATGTGCCGTCGCGGGTATCACCGACGAATAGGTCATGATGTTAAAATCAGAGATACCGGCGTCATAAAGAGCCATGTGGTACGAACCCGCGTGCTTCTCCAGATCCGATTCACCACTTCCTTTTGTAATAAAAAAGGTGTTTGGAATTAAATTCCCGACTTTCTTTACCATCTACAAATATGTTTTACTAAATTAATAAAAGCTATAAGCGTGCGCAAAATTAGCAACTTTCACGAGATTGCACGCAAGGTTATCCCCCGAAAACTACCTCGCAAACATATTTTAGGAAAAAAAGATCAGCAAGAATTGAACATTCGGCCACATCTCACTGTTTTAAAAATAGTAACAACAATCAAAAATAGCAGAGCATGATCGCATTATGCATGAGCATATTACTTATGCTCATACCCAATCAAGTAACAACAAATAAAGAGAAAGAAGTCATGAAATTCGAGTTAATCCAATTACCGTACGCTACTGACGGCTTAGAGCCGGTCATCAGCAAGCAAACCATAGAGTTCCATCACGGAAAGCACCTGCTGAACTACGTGAATACCCTCAACAAGCTGATCGAGGGGACGGAACTTGAGAACGCCCCGCTCGAACGGATCGTGCGCGAGTCTGAGGGCGCCTTGTTCAACAATGCCGGACAAGTGTTGAACCACAACCTGTATTTCACCCAGTTCTCCCCGAACGGCGGGGGCGAGCCTACGGGCAAACTGGCGGAAGCCATCAAGTCTACGTGGGGATCGTTCGAGAACTTCAAGAAGGAGTTCGTGGCAGCGGGCACCGGGCTGTTCGGCTCGGGCTGGGTATGGCTGGCTAAAGACAAGGACGGAAAGTTATCAATCACCAAGGAGCCTAACGGCAGCAACCCGGTCGTGAAGGGCCTGACCCCGATCATGGGATTCGACGTGTGGGAGCATTCCTACTACCTCGATTACCAGAACCGGCGCGCGGATCACTTGAACGCGCTGTGGAACATCATCGACTGGGAGACGGTTGGCAAACGGTATTGATCTGATTTTGATGTAAGTTCATGGTGGAAAAGGGCTGTCCGGACGGGATGTTCGGGCAGCCCTTCCCTTTTTGCCCTTCCCCCGTTCAAGAAAAAAGGGCCCCAACCGGAGCCCTTCCCTATTTTCGAACGCTTAAACTAAATGAGGGATACCCTCTTTTCTTCTTATCTCAGGTTCAATACGCTTCGCTCCGAGGCGATCGCGTCGCCCGTCCCGGTCGACTTGCGCGTGCAATAATTGAACTGGGCTGACTTATCTCCCTCGAACGATTTCCATCTCAAGGTCAGTTTCACCGTCTGCCCGTTCGTGTCGGGCAAGCTATCCAAACGGAACGCCACCAAGCCATCCGAAAGACGGCCGGATACATCGCCATAGGCGTTATGCCGGAACTCCACCTCATACGGATCCTCCGGATTCCCGGTAGAGAGCAGGTTCACAAAATGCGCCTGGCCCGTGTTTCCCCAAACGGTACGGAAGCGAAGCGTCAAATAGCCATCCTCGGCGATCGTCACCCAATCATTCACGATCTCCACCGGATCAGAACCATAGATGGAATCATTAGCCGCCTCCCCGAGATCGGCCGCCATCGGCTTTGTCAGGAGGCTGTCTATCCAATTGATGGAGACCGCCTTGTCGTAAAGGCCGCTGGGATCGTCGGTCTCCTCGAAATTGGTCAAGGCACGTACCTCCTTCTCCCCGAACGGAGAAGAGGTGAGATTGACCGGCAGCAACGTGGTGCTATCGTCAAGCTGCAAATAGAAGGAACCGTCGTCCAACGGCTTGACCGTCACCAACGCGTTCGGGAGAACGCGCCCCCACGACACCTCATCATCATCGTCTAAACAAGACTGGAATCCCAACGCGCAGGCAGCGATCATCGCTCCCGCGACAAGGTTTCTCAAGCAAAACTGTTTACCCATAAAGCAATCCTTTTCTGTAATTTAAAATTCACTCCAATCATCTTGTCAAATCATGCCCTTGTTTTCGGGAAAACCCGATCATGTATCTTACCATTCTTGAGCACGATTTTCATATATATGAATGATATTTTAGGCAAAAAGGCTGCATCGGGGATTGTTAATTAAAACAAATGACGGGAAAACGTCATCGCGCCTCGAAATTATACTCGAACGTATAGCGATACAGGCTCGTCTGCCCCTCGCCGCTCTCGTGTATGGTCATCGCCGTGACATAATCGCCCACCGTAGTATAGGAATAGGTGTATTCCGACAACGTAACGCCCGGATCCAGGATCGAATAGGTATAAGCCCGCATGGGCAGATTACGGTTGGAGGCTCCATGCAGGAGGTTCAGCGGACTTACCGCATCGAAGTCCACGGGAGCGAACGACCCGATTACCCGCAGAGGGAAATTAGCGGGGGCAAGCTCCATCCCGTACTCATAACGCATCTCCCTATTATCCAAGGATTGCGCGTAAAGTACCGCGTTCCCATTCTCCCAGGTGTAGCGCTCGTATTCCGGGTAATCCCGCTCCTCGTAACCGGATCCGGTCTCACTGGGCCACCTCGTCTGCCAAGAGGTCTGTATCCATTCGGAACCGGAGTAGCGGTAGGTATAGGTATCGCTGGTATAGATCTCATTGCTCGCGCCCGGGTTTTCCCGGGAGACTTTATGCCCGGTAATCACGCCACCGCTGAGGGTGTACTCGTCCACGAGCGAATCGGAGCTGACCTTAGTCACCGATAATTTGTCATCCACGTAGATAAACAGCCAACGATCGCCATCATAATTGATACTCGAAATCTTCCCGTCGCTCGTATAATGAATATCCGCTTCGAAAAGCGGTGCCGCATTGCCATCTTTGTAGCAAGAGACCTTCGTCAACTTGTTCAGCGCCGGGGTCAAAGGCTGGTCATCATCCCCACAAGCCGTAAGCCCGATCATCCCGATCAACAGACCCATTACATACTTTTTCATTGTCCTCTCCTGTTTAAATCCATGTAGGCAAAAATAAAGATTTTAGGGGAACGAGTTGAAATGTAAGCAATTTTAAGCATCCATGTTTGAAAAAACGTTTTTAAAAGCATAGATTTGTAGTCACATTATTCCTCCTAAAATTCTATTTCCAAATAGCTTACAATAAGAGATAATGTACATGAAACAATATTTAAGTTTTAATAATATGAAAATGAAACAACTGACCGTAGCGGCACTCACCCTCGCGCTCGCTACCTCTTGCGCGGAAAAGCGACAAGATTATCCGTTCAGGAACCCGGATCTCCCCTTGGAGGAACGTGTGGAGGATCTGCTGTCACGATTGACTCCCGAGGAGAAGATCGGGCAGATGATGAATGTCACACCTGCCATCGAGCGGCTTGGGATCCCCACGTACGACTGGTGGAACGAGGCTCTCCACGGCGTGGCACGCGCCGGACAAGCCACCGTGTTCCCGCAAGCGATCGCCTTGGCGGCTACCTTCGACGACAATGCCGTGCAAGAGACCTTCACGATGGTCAGCGACGAGGCACGCGCCAAGTACCATCATTACCAGCGGAACAAGGAATACGACCGCTACAAGGGGCTGACGTTCTGGACGCCCAACATCAATATCTTCCGGGATCCGCGCTGGGGGCGCGGCATGGAGACTTACGGGGAAGACCCTTTCCTGACAACCCGCATGGGGCTGGCGGTCACCCGTGGCTTGCAAGGAGATGATCCGACCTATTATAAGACGCACGCCTGCGCCAAGCATTATGCCGTACATAGCGGGCCGGAATGGAATCGCCATGAGTTCGACGTGAGTGTCACCCCACGCGATTTGTACGAGACCTACCTCCCGGCTTTCGAGGCGCTGGTGACCGAGGGTGACGTACAGGAGGTGATGTGCGCTTACAACCGTTTCGAGGGGAAACCTTGCTGTAGTAGCGACAAATTACTGGTAGACATCCTGCGTAACAGTTGGGGATACAACGGAATTATCGTCTCCGATTGTGGCGCGATCGACGACTTCTGGCAAAGAGACGAGCGCACGCCTCGCCATGAGACGCATCCTGACGCGGAAAGCGCCTCGGCCGATGCCGTGTTGAGTGGTACGGACTTGGAGTGCGGTGGCAGTTACCGATCGCTAAAGAAGGCGTTGGCCGACGGAAAGATCGCGGAGAAAGACATTGATGTATCCCTACGCCGGCTGCTGAAGGGGCGGTTCGAGTTAGGGATGTTCGATCCCGATGAGCGCGTGCCTTACTCGAAAATACCGTACAGTGTGGTGGAGAGCCCCGAGCACGTGGCAAAAGCCTTGGAGATGGCTCGCAAGAGTATCGTCCTCTTGAAGAATGAGAATAATATGTTGCCCTTGTCTAAAGGGATAAAGAAGATCGCGGTGGTCGGTCCAAACGCGGCGGATTCTACCATGCTGTGGGCAAACTACAATGGTTTCCCCTCCAAGACCGTCACGATCTTAGAGGGTATCCGTAACAAGGTGCCCGACGCTGAGGTAATCTACGAGCTGGGTTGCAATCATACCGCCGACTTCGTCATGATGGATCAGGGGAATCATATTAACTCCCCCGCCGGACAGGGATTCGCTGCCGAGTTTTTCAACAATACCGAGTTCGAAGGGACTCCTGTTTACTCGGGATTGGTCAAGGAGCTGCATTATACGACAGGAGGCAACACCCAATTCGCCCCGAACGTGAACCTATCGAACTTCACGGCACGCTTCACGGGCGAGTTCACCTCCCCCATAGACGGGCCGATCGAGCTGAAGCTTTCCGGCAACGACGCTTTCCGCCTGTTCATTGGCGAGAAGAAGGTGGCCGAGGTATGGGAGAACGAATATGGAGCGGAGAAGACATACGTGCTGAACGCCAAGAAGGGCGAGAAGTATCCCCTCAGGATAGACTATATGCAACGCATAGGAAGCGCCGACCTGAACTTCTCGATCGGCGTACGCACGCCGGTGGATTTCCAAGGAACGGCCAACAAGGTGAAAGACGCTGACGTGATCGTCTTCGTAGGTGGTATTTCCCCGAGATTAGAGGGCGAGGAGATGCCTGTCGACGCGGAAGGATTCCGGAAGGGAGACCGCACGAACATCGAGATACCGGCGGTACAGAAGAATATGGTTAAGGCATTGGTAGCCACGGGGAAACCGGTGGTCTATGTCGTATGCACAGGTAGCGCGTTGGCATTGAACTGGGAGGACGATCACGTGAACGCGATCGTGAACGCCTGGTACGGAGGCCAAGAGGGAGGAACGGCAGTGGCGGATGTCCTGTTCGGGGATTACAATCCGGCAGGCAGGCTCCCGGTCACCTTCTATAAGTCGGTGGATCAGCTGCCGGATTTCCAGGATTACAGCATGAGGGGACGTACCTATCGCTATATGACGCAGACCCCGCTTTATCCCTTCGGGTACGGGTTGAGCTATACGACCTTCTCCTATAAGGACGCGAAGCTGTCGAAAGACAAGATCTCAGCCGATGAGCCGGTGACGCTCTCCTTCACCCTCGCCAATACAGGCAAGATGGACGGGGATGAGGTAGCGCAGATCTATATCAAGAACCCGAACGATCCGGCAGGCCCGCTGAAGGCGTTGAAGGCGTTCAAGCGTATCCACGTAAAGGCCGGGGAGGAACAGGAGGTGAGCATCCAATTGGATCCGAGCGCCTTCCGGTCGTTCAACGATAACACGCAAACCTGGGAGATCCGTCCGGGCGATTACCAAGTCATGTATGGCGGCTCTTCGGCAAATAAGGACTTGAGGCAACTCAACCTGACGATCCAATAGCAGGACAAAAGCACGACAGGTCCTAAAAATCCCGAGGCTTGGGATCCACAATTCCGCGGCTTGGGAGTGATAATCCCAAGCCGCGGGAGCCACGCTTCCACAGCTTGGGAATGACAGTCTCCCCGCAGGGCATGAAAAAGGGGTGCGCTTCACTATTTGAAGCGCACCCCTCTTTTGTATATCTTATCTATCCCCAAGCACCTCTCTCCCATCAAAACTTCTTGATCAAGAAGGAGGGATTGACACGCATATAGGCACCGGCGGAGAAACTCGTGGCGCTTCCCATCGGGACAAGGCCTCCCTCCCCGTCTGTCATCTCGCCGGACAGATGATGGAACACATCCACGTCCACGCCGATCGAGAAACCTTTCCCTAACTGACGGGAATATTCCAGCCCTAAATAGACCAGCTTCGGGCGCTGGAAGGTAACTCCCCTATCGCTCATCGAGGCCGCTCCGAAAAAAGGATTCCCGAAAAGGGAGATAAAATCCTCGCACTGCCAATAGGCCGTCTTCACCCGAAAATCATAAATATCGACGGAAGTCCGGGCATACACGCCATAGCCACTGTCGAAAGGCCAGATACTGCCCGCCTGCTGATAGTAACCCACCAGATCCAGCTCCACCTCCATTTTCTTAAAGAGACGGTGATTGATGTTCCATACCCCGCCGATACCGACAGCGCCGTTCATCAAGGTCTGCACGGAGTTCTGGTAAAGCGTGTCGATCTCGCCGCCCCGATGCTGCGCCAACGCCTGGACCGGCGAATAAAAATGCAGTCGGGAAGCCGGGTCGTTATACTTCACCCGAGAGGAAAGCCCTACGGTAAAGGCCTCCTGATGCACGTCCTTCCGGAAAATGAAACTTTGCCAATTGACCCAAACGTCCAGGTCGAACGCCTTGGAGTCGAACAAGACTTGCAAACCGGCCTCGGGATCACAGGTCAAGTTCAGCTCCGGATTATACAGCGGCTCTATCAGACGGTGGTTCGCCGCCCCATAAATATTCCCGAGCACGATGTTCACATGCTCCGAAAGCGCCATCTGAGCCCGGAAATAGGGAAGCACATGCACCCCTTTCTGATACTGTTTCCCTTTCCAGTAAGCGATGTCCTGATAGGCCATGCTCGGGTATTTATTCGCCCCATGATACACGAGCAGATGGATCCCCGCCTCTAACTTGACATTCCGCAAGGGATAATACACCGCTTTCGGCTGTACCCAAAGCCCCGGCAGGGAGTAGCCTTTGGTGAACTTTCCCGTATACTCGTTATCCTTGAAGAAACTGATATTGTCAAGCTCCACCGACAGTTCCCGCACTTTAGCCGTGTCGATATGATAATCACTGTGATATATCTTCTCCTCCACCTGCGCCCTCACAGGGACAAGAGGGCCGCTCCCCCACAAAAAGGAGCAGAGAATGACACCCCACGTACTCGCTTTCCCCATCTTTATCTGATTTTTCACGCGAACATAGCAAAATAGGGCGAGAAATCAGGCCTATAAGAAACGAAAGTAGGGAGAAAACGGAATCCGTTCCTCCCTACCTTATAGCTACGGCTCTTTACCGAAAATCATTACTTATGGCTATCTATCACCAACAGCGCGGTATCCGTATGGAATAGCATCTTACGGGCGATCGACGGGTTGAACATCCTCGCCAAGATATTGCGCCGGTACGAGCTCAAGGCGATCACGTCAATCTGCTCCTCCCTCACGAACTTCTCTATCGCCAAGAGCAAATCGCCATCCGCCAATACCGTATGGCTGATCTTCGCCTCGGGATACTGCCGCTTCAGGTACTCATGGATTCCCGTAAGGCGGATCTCGTTCCACTCATCCCTGCTGGTCGATATGTTGAACAAGTGGATGTTCAAGTCGAGCCCCTTGACAAGTTCCATGAACTTATCGAACGAGACAAGGTCACGCTGGTTGAAAGAGGTGGCGAAAGCGATGTTCCTCGCGTCGCGAAGGTCGGTAAACGGCACGTTCTCCGGTATCGCCAGCACGGGAGCCTTGTTCACCTCGATCACCTCGCCCGTCACGCTCCCGATCAGGTCGATGTCCTTCTGGCTCTTTCCCCTCGTGCCCATCACGATCAACGTGGGGCGGTATTCCTTGCTATACGCGATGATCTCCTCCTCCGGGAGCCCCTCCCGCAATACGAAGTCGTACTTAACCTTCGGGAGCTCTCCCGATTCCATCTTCTGGTTGATGTAATCGCAGATATTCCCCATATCGACCTTGACGCGTTGCAAGATATGCTGGACGGATCCCTCCTCGTCCGTATGATAGGCCAAGGTATCTCCCATCGGGATAGCCGAGGGGAAATAAGGGCTGAAATAGGCATGCATGATCATCACCTCGGCATCCACCACGGAAGCGTAGTTGATTCCCAGCTCACAAGCCTTCAAGGAATAGTCAGAGAAGTCGACGGGGATCAGGATCTTCTTCGTGGTGTCCACCACCTCTTCCTCCACCGGTTCCTCGAACCATTTGTTGTCCTCAATGATGCGTAAAGCATGCGGCAAATCGCTCTCCTTGATACGCACACGTACCCCCGCCGATACGACGGGCTGTATCTGGTTCACGTTGTGGATATAAACCTCGATGCCCTCGGTCTCAAGGATCGTCTTTAAGATCTGGGCTTTCTCAAACGTGTGGATCGCTAACGTTATCAATTTGTCTTCCATATCCATACATTTTTAAGTTAAACAATCGAGAATCATGGTTTTCAGAATAAAAAAATCCCAAAGCGCCCGTGTCGGCCCTGGGATTTTCTATCAAGATATGTTCGCCTCGTCACGCTTTCGGTGCCTCACCCTCCTGGCTCTCGGCCAAGATTTGCAAGGCACGCTCAAAAATCGTCGTATCGTCTAAGACGACCAATCCGCCGTCCGGGCCCGGTTCTATATGGAATCCGCAACTCCTTCCGTCCTTGTAGTTATGTCCACCGAAATAATTACGGACGGTCTCGACCCTCAATCCCAGCTCATCCGCGATGCGTTGGATACTTCCGTCAGGCAAGGAGTCTTTCAATTTCCTGAGTTCGTTGAATGTGATTGTCTTTGTCATGAATACTTAATTTGAAGGTTAATACCCTTGTTGATTATGATGCCCCTAACTTAGCGATTTGGCTTGAGGAAAACAAATAATTCACCCGCAAAATGGCCGAGAAGGGATTATGCTTTACGGCATACTTTCTCGATCAATGTAGGCAAGAAATCAAAAAATCTTCCAAAAGGATTAATAAAAGGATGGTCAACCAAATGGAACAGGCGATCAGACGCGTCCGCCGGCGTGAGTAGAGCGCCGGCACGGTATCCCCGGCAGGGAGCGGGAAGAAAGCCCGTGTGGCGCGAAGATAGAGAAGGTATACCAAATACCCGAACAGGCAGCCGGATAGAGCCCCGGGGATAATGTCGGAGATGAAATGCACGCCTAAGTAAACGCGGGAGTAGGCGGTCAGCGTCGCCCAGAAGAAAAGCGTCCAGCCGAGCAGCTTGTCGCGCAGGATAAGAGACATCAAGGTGGCGAAACCAAAGGCGTTGGCGGCGTGGCTGGAGATGAACCCGTACAACCCGCCCCGATAATCAAAGACGACCTTCACCTGATCCATGAAATCGGGATGATGCGTCGGACGGAACCGGGTGAATAGCGGCTTGCAGAGATGCGAGGCGAACTGGTCGCAAAGCGTGATCGTGAGCGCGATCGCCAAGAAGATCGGCAGCCAAATCCTCCAGCTCTTCCGGTAACAGAGCACGGCTATGATAAAAACGGCCAACGGCAGCCAGACCACCTTCCCGGAATACAGCCACATAAAGTGATCCAGAAAAGCGGAATCGCTGCCGTTAAGCAGGAAGAAAGCGTCACGCTCCCACACCAAGAATCGCTCCAGCATCCTTAAATCGTTTCGAGGTCCTTGCTAAGCATCCATCCCACATGGCCATCTTCTACTATGATCTCGCTCCACTCGCCGAGGGTGCTTTTCACCGTCACGCCCGTCCCCTCATGAAGCACGAACAGATCCGTTCCGCTCGCGTCGGGCGAGCTTTTAAGCGTAACGGTAGGGACAAACACGATAGCCCGCGTACGGTTCAGCATATCCGCCTTCTGGCGGCTCGCGAAAATATTGGAGAAAACGACCAAGACGAGGGAGAGCAGCCCCACATAGAATCCTATCTTTTTCAAACGGATCCAGCGAGCGAAGAAAAACAAGACCAAGCAGAGGATGAAGACCAAGAAAAACAGGATCCCCCATTGCCCCCAAGCGTCAGCGGAGGCCAAGTCCTCTACCTGATTGAACCATTTCACCAGGAAGAACTCCCCGACAGGCTCGATCTTGTCCACGGTCTTCTGACGAGCCATCTGGAGATTAAAGCGGGCGTCGCCGTCACCCGGGTTCAACAAAAGGCTCCGCTCGTAGTTCAAGATAGCGGGAGCGATCTTGCCCGCCTTGTAATAGGCGTTACCCAAGTTGTAATATACGGCCGCGGATTCCCCCTCGTCGCGCAAGATCCCTTCGTATAACTCGATCGCTTTCGCGTAATCCTCTTTCGAGTAAGCGGCTTCCGCCTCTTTCAAGGCGGAGTCTTGCGCTTGAATGAATCCCGCCAACAGGCAGAAACATCCCAAGAAGAACAATATCTTTCGCATAACCTTATTTATTTCCATGCCATTTACTTTTTAATCGTGTTTTCCATCTTGCCGATCGCGTCCGCGGTTTGCTCATACAGCTTGTCCATAGCGTCTGAGGCTTGCGAGGGTGCGTAACGGGCAAACTCACAAGTATTCAGTATATCCATGAACTCACGCGTCAAAGTCTCGTCAACACCGTATTTAGAGAGCTCCATCTCCACGTTGTCCTTTGTCAGGTCCGACTGAGGAATGCTCAACTTATCACTCAAGTATCCCCACAACGCACGTAATACCTCCTCGTAGAACTCCTCCTTCTTATTCTCCCGCATCAGTTTACCGGCGTTCTTCAAGCGGCGAGCCGCCATCTTATTCGCCTTTCTCGTACGGACTCTCGCGATGTCCGCGTTCTCTTTCACCTGTTTCCGGTACACAAAGAAGAACACGATAAAGAGGATAACCGGGACGATATAGCACATATAATACAGGAATGAGCCAAAGAACAGATCCTTGCCGCTACCCACGAAAGAGAAGCCCTTCGTCTTCAGGTAGCGAATATCCTGACCTAAATACTTAACACTCTCCTTGTTGCTAAAATTAGATACCACAGGAGCCGACGAGCCACCGTCCTTTCCCGGTTCCACGTGCAGCTTATACGGCCCAGCGGTAAGTGTCTTATAGGCTCCCGCCTTAATATCAAAATAGGAGAAGGCGATAGCGGGGATCTCAAAATCTCCCGCATAACGGGGAATGGCCATGTACTCGATCGTCTTGGAGCCGCTCACTCCCGCGGCAGTCGTCTTGGTGTCAGTCTCCACTTTCGGATCATACACGTCAAAATCGTTCGGGAAAGCGACTTCCGGGTTCTTCACCAATTTCACGTTCCCGTTGCCGGAAATCTTGACCTTGATCGTCACCGCCTCATCAGCCTTGACATGATCCGCGCTGATCTCCGATGTCATGGAGAAAGATCCGACAGCCCCCGAGAAGGAGGCCGGCTTACCCGAAGGCAACGCCTTAACATCGATCGTGACAGGGGCGGTAGTCAACACCTTACTCACGTCGCGGTAAGAATCGAAGAAGCTGTCGAAGATACTGCCTCCGCCGGGCTGACGCATACGGACACGCACCACGGCATCGTATTTACCGCTCCCGATCGTGATCTTTCCCGAGCGTTGCGGATAGAGAATCACCTGACGCATCACGGCCGATTGGTAATTACGCCCGTTATAATTCTCCAAGGTAAGTTGTTTCTCTTGCGGCAAATCAACCTCTTGTAACAAGAATCCCTCAAATTCCGGATACTTAAGTCCCGTAATCGAGAAGTTCTCCAAGGAATAAACCTTGAAAGTCACCAAGAAGCCCTCCTGCTCGAATACGCTTCGCTTTGAGACATCCATACGGACAAATAGGCGATCGTTGGAGATCGACCCGCTCGCCGTAGCGGTCTCCGCCTCTTTTTTCCCTGCCTTATCCGCGGGAAGTACCTTTATCGACAAGGCATTGGATGTATAATTAGCCCCGTTCACCTTGATCGTGGCTGGGGGTATGTTAAACGTGCCCTCTTTCTTCGGCATCAAGATATAGGTAAAGGTCACGGTTGTCTCGCTGGAACTTTTCCCGTTGACCCAGCTACTGCTATAAGAAGTGGACTGGGACGGCCCCATGAGCACGTCAAAGTCCGGCATTTCCTGCACCCTTAACTCCTTTCCCTCGGCATTGACGGTAAATGTAAGGCGGAATTGCTCGCCCATGACTACCGCCGGTGGAGCGGAGGCCTTGAACATCACATCCGCGGCCCAGATCGTCGCCCCTGCCGTCCATATCAAGACGAATACGAAAATCAGTCTTCTCATCGCATCTATCATATTATCTCTCCTATTCATAAATTACCATTCTTTCTCCGTCTTACGACTTTGTTGCTGCCTCATTTGGGCCTTCTTCACTTTCTCTTGCGTATCTTTCTCATCTTGCAGGAAGGCATCCAGCATCTGTTGAGCGTTATCCTTGCTCATCTGCTCATTGGGTTGCTGCTGCTCTTGGGTCTTATCCTGCTTCTGGTCATCTTGTTGCTGCTGCTGTTGCTGTTGGTTCTCGTTCTGATCCTTGTTCTCCTGCTTATCCTCGTTCTGTTGATCCTGACTTTGATCCTGATTTTGCTGATCGGATAATTGCTTTTGAGCCAAGGCCAAGTTATAACGGGTCTCATCGTCTTTCGGGTTCAGGCGAAGAGACTGCTTATACATCTCGATCGCCTTACCATAATCCTTGGCGTTCATGAAGACATTTCCCATATTATGATAGACACCCGAGAGACGAGCTTTCCCCTCAGGGGTAGAAACCATCTTCTCGCCTTGCCCGGCGATGATCTGATATTGCTCGGCCGCCTCGGCAAACTTACCCTGCTTATAAAGGGAATTTCCGAGGTTATAGGTACCCTCCGTGGAACGAGGATTCACCTCCAAACTTTTTCTATAAGCGATTTCCGCCTCGGTATACTTCTCGCTTTCATAAAGCTTGTTCCCTTCACGTACGTTTTTACGCTCCGCTTTTTGCGCAAAGGTGAGCCCGGTTCCCAAAAACCAAGCCGACACCACTATCATCCATTTATGTGCTCGCATCATTTTTTCGAATTTAAGAGAAAAGTTTCACTTTCCTAAATATACGATTCTTCCGGTCCAAGGTAAAGAAATCCGCGATCAGCAGGAATAAAGCGATCCACGCGAATACCTGGAATTGCTCGTCGTATTCGGAATAGACCTTGCTATCAAGCTCGCTCTTGTTCATCTTCTCGATCTCTTTCTGGAGGGCTTTCAAGGCGGAGTTCGTATTGTCGGCCCGCACATACAGACCGTTCCCGGCAGCCGCTATCTCCTGGGCCATCTGCTCGTTAAGTTTCGTAATGACCACATTGCCGTCCTTATCTTTCAGATAGTTATTGCTACCTTCAATCGGTATCGGGGATCCCTTCGGGTCGCCCATACCTACGATATTCACATGAATCCCTTTATCAGAGACCGCTTTGGCCGCCCCGATCGCGTCATCCTCATGATTCTCTCCGTCCGTGATCAGGACAATGGCCTTTTCCGTGTTCTCGTCTGGCGTGAACGATCGCGCCGCCAAGTTGATAGCCGCTCCAATCGCCGTACCTTGAGTTGAGATCATCGAGGGATTGATAGACGAGAGAAACATCTTGGCCGATATGTAGTCGGAGGTGATCGGTAACTGGGTAAAGGCATCGCCGGCGAAGACAATCAACCCGACCTTATCGTTCGTGAAACCGTCCGTCAACCGAGATAGCATCTGCTTGGCTTTCTCCAAACGGTTTGGAGACATATCCTCGGCCAGCATCGAGTTGGAGACATCCAGACAGACCATGATCTCCACACCCTGGCGCTTTACGGTCTCTAACTTCGATCCGAATTGAGGCCCCGCTATCACGAAGATCACCATCGTAATGGCGGCTAACAACAGCCAGAACTTCAGATGTTGCCTCTTTGTAGATACATCCGGCATCAATTCCGCCAACAACAATGGGTTACCATATCTCTTGATCGCCTTACTCTTCACGATCCTGGCATACACGAAAAAAACCAATAAGACAGGAACAAGAAATAGTAAGTATAAAAAATCTGGATGCGCAAATCGAAACATAATCCTTTATCTCTTTCTTTTATGGAATATTCCTCAACAACGTATTTCTCAATAGGATTTCTCCCAGCAAAAGGCCGAATACCAATAAAGCCCAATTCTTATATTCTTCTTGCTTCTTGCTATACTCCCGGACACTAATCTTGGTCTTTTCCATCTGATCGATCTCAGAGTAGATCTCTTTCAAGCTGGCATTATCCGTAGCCCGGAAATATTGTCCACCCGTAGTAGAGGCGATTTGTCTCAGGGTAGCCTCATCGATCTCCACAGGGATATTCTGGTACTGCACACCAAAAGCCGTCTGGAATGGGTAGGGTGCCATCCCTTTCGTGCCAACCCCAATCGTATAGACCCGGATACCAAATGTTTTCGCTATCTCGGCTGCCGTCACGGGAGCGATCTCCCCCGCGTTATTCGAACCATCCGTAAGCAAGATGATCACCTTCGATTTGGCCTGGCTATCCTTGATTCGGCTCACGGCATTGGCCAATCCGAGGCCTATCGCCGTACCATCCTGTATCATCCCGCTCTGAATATCCTTAAAAAGGTTCAGCAATACGGCATGATCCGTAGTCAAAGGGCATTGCGTAAAGCTTTCCGCGGAGAAAACGACCAATCCTATATTGTCATTCGGCCGTCCATTAATAAATGACGCCGCGACATCTTTAGCGGCCTCCAGCCTGTCAGGTTTCAAATCTTGAGCCAACATACTGCCGGATATATCCATAGCTAACATAATATCTATACCTTCCGTAGAAGAGTTAGACCAACTGTTCGTAGATTGCGGACGAGCCAACACGATGATAAGCAATGCGATAGCCAATATCCGCAAGACAAAGGGCAGATGGCGCAAATAGACAATCCACGACCTTGACGCTGGCGAATCAAAGGCTTCCGAAGATGAAACCCGCAAACTCGCCTGGCTTTTGCTTAGCTTATATATATACCACCCGATCATCGGGATAAGCAGAAGCAATAAGTATAAATAATTAGGATTCGCAAATACCATTTCTCAATCTCTTAATCTTTTAACATTGTAGAATCATTCGTCGACTTCGGTTGATAACGACTCAATTCGTCATCATGGGCCTGGCCTGCTGATGGGATTTCCCGGGCAGAGCGGAGCTCCTTCTCCGAATTCTTAGCGCCATCCGCATCCTCATTTCCTTCCGGAGTTTCCAGTTCCTCTACCTTCGTCTGATTCACAAATAAATATGCGTTCATCAAGCTTAAGTCATTCTCGTCCGGGAGCGGGTTCATCTTGGCGAACTTCACGAAATCCGCCAATCGCAAGATTTGCCTCAGATTATCATATACGCTTTGCGCTTCCGTATTCTTTTTGATCAAATCAAGGATCTCCCCCGAGGTCATCTCCATAGCGTTAATGCCAAAACGCTCCACGATATATTTACGCAAGGTCTCCGTAATCAAGGTATAATACTCTTTGCTACGTCCTTGTTGCCACAACTTTTGTTGCTTGATCTCGTCCAATTCCTTGATTGCCTGCTCATGCGGAGGAAGCTTAGGCTCCGGCTTCTTGAAAGGTATCAAGGATTTTCTCGCCCTGATCCGTTTCACGATATAAGCGATCACGCAGACCAAGAGCAATGCCAACAAGATCCCATAGATAATCGGGTAATAGTCCGCCCACACGAAAGGAGGCTTCCAGACCGACTTAATATCAAAGAACTCTTCCGGCTTATCCGCATTCACGGGAATAGAGGTAACCTTCAAGGCCACCTGATCCGAATATACGGTATCTACCCCATCTATCACCTTTAAGGGGGGTAAAAGATAAAGCGCCGAATCAAACGAAGTGATCAGTACATCTTGCTTGATGACGAGTTTGTCGTTCTCTATCTCAGACGAATCAGGCTTCGACAGATTCAGCACCTCCACCCCTGCCATCAAGGTATCGTTCGGGATCACGATCTGCACGGGACGATCCTTATCCGTTGTCACTGTCAGATGCAACGTGGTCTGCTCCCCGATCAAGATAGCCGCCGAGTCGATAGCCACATCAATCAATGGCCCTTGCGCATATGAGGCTCCTGCTCCCATAAGCGAGACGACCGAGATCAAAAACAGGATACTTTTCCTTATCAGTTTCATCTATGATTTCAATTTCTTTTGTCAAAAAGGGCGATCAGAGCCTTCACATAATCATCCTCGGTCCGGATAGAGACCGAATCCACATGACATTTCTTAAACGTATCGTTCATCGTGGCCTGTCTCTTCTCCCACCACTCTTTATATGCCATACGCACCCGAGCGGAAGAGCTGTCTATCCATCTCTCATGCCCAGTCTCAGCGTCCTTTATTTTCATAAGCCCGACCGAAGGCAACTCTGTCTCTCGGCGATCATACACTTGGATAGCCACCATGTCGTGCTTACGGTTCGCCACGGTAAGCGCATCCTTGAATCCCTCCTTATCAATAAAATCGGAGATCAAGAATGCCGTACACCGCTTCTTGATCGCATTCGTCAGGTACTTCAATACCTGGCTGATATTTGTCCTTGTCTCCTCCGGATGGAAATCGATCAATTCACGGATGATATACAAGATATGCTTCTTGCCTTTCTGTGGCGGTATGAACTTCTCAATCTTATCCGAGAAGAACACCACGCCGATCTTATCATTGTTCTGGATCGCCGAGAAAGCCAGCGTAGCCGCGATCTCCGTGATCACCTCCTTTTTCATCATGTTCACGGAGCCGAAGTCACGGCTTCCCGACACATCGATCAGGAGCATCACCGTCAGCTCTCGCTCCTCCTCGAAAACCTTCACGTAAGGGCGCACATAGCGGGCGGTGACATTCCAGTCAATGTCCCGGATATCATCCCCATATTGGTATTCCCTCACCTCACTGAACGCCATACCACGCCCCTTGAACGCGGAATGATACTGCCCGGCGAAGATATTGCGAGAAAGCCCTCGAGTTTTTATCTCGATACGGCGAACTTTCTTTAATAATTCACTTGTCTCCATCTCATTCGTTCTTGGTTAAACGCCGGAGGAGGCGCCTTGTCATGGAACCTCCACCTTATTCAGGATCTCGCTGATGACCTCCTCGGATGTCAGGTTATTAGCTTCCGCCTCGTAACTTAAGCCTATACGATGGCGCATAACGTCATGGCATACCGCACGGATGTCCTCCGGGATCACGTAACCTCTACGCTTGATAAAAGCATACGCGCGGGCAGCCAACGCCAGATTGATCGACGCACGTGGGGAAGCCCCGAAAGAGATCATGTTGGCTAAGTTAGGCAAACCTGCCTCAGCCGGGAAACGAGTAGCGAAAACAATATCCACGATATAACGCTCGATTTTCTCATCCAAATAGACCTCACGCACCACGTTACGGGCATCAAGGATCTCTTCTTTCGTCAAGATCGGCTTGATCTCCTGACGGTCGCCTGATATATTCTGCCGTATAATCAACTTCTCCTCTTCTTTCTTCGGGTAGTTAATGATTACCTTCAGCATAAAACGATCCACCTGAGCCTCAGGCAACGGGTAGGTTCCTTCTTGCTCAATCGGGTTCTGGGTAGCCATCACCAAGAAAGGTTTAGGCAATTGATAGGTATGCTCGCTAATTGTCACCTGACGCTCCTGCATCGCCTCCAACAAGGCACTCTGTACCTTGGCCGGAGCGCGGTTGATCTCATCCGCCAATACGAAGTTGGCGAATACCGGTCCTTGCTTCACTTGGAATTCTTCGCTTTTCTGGCTATAGATCATGGTACCGATGACATCAGCAGGCAGCAAATCCGGAGTGAATTGGATCCGGCTATATTTGGCATCGATCAAGGACGACAAAGTCTTGATCGCAAGAGTCTTCGCCAATCCCGGCACACCTTCCAGCAAGATGTGTCCATCCGAGAGCAAACCGATCAATAAGGATTCCACCAGATGCTTCTGTCCGACAATCACCTTGTCCATGCCCATTGTAATCATGTTCACGAAGGAACTTTTACTTTCAATTCGCTCGTTCAATTCACGAATATCCACTGTCTGACTCATACGATTTCTTATCTATTGTTTTTATTCAGTTTCGAATTCACGACTCAATACCCTATATCGTTATTTTTAGGATGCACAAAATTAGAAATGTTAAATTCGTATTCTTCACTTTTGCAGTTAAATAATACTAAACCAACATTCCCTTACAGTGTCCTTTTTTACTCTAAAAGGGGATACTTATCAATCAGTGGAAAGGATCTCTGTCTGGAGGAGTGCCGCCTTCTCTCTCGAATCTTTGCTTTTCGCGTCTATGCCATATAATTCAGGGGCGGGGATCTCCAGTTCAGTACCAATCGGGATATTATTGGGATCCTCTATCACGCTCTTGTTGTGCAGATAGATATATACCCAAAACAGCTTATGCCCATATGCATCCAAAGCGATAACCGTAAGTCGATCGCCGGGCTTGATCCGTATATGCCCTAATGGACGGGGATCAGGCTCTTTTTGTGACATGGAGGATGAGTCTTGGCAAGCCGTTCGAGCCACAGAATCAGGAAGGACCGCCGAGGAAGTCACCAAAGCCGTATCCGTCTCACCCAAATTCCTCTCTTCATGAACCGGACTCTTCCAATTATTCCGCCCCACATAGCAAAATGCCGCGATTACCAAAAGCACAAGGACTATAAGGGTGACAACAGAGCCCGCCTTTTTACCTAAGGAATAACACTTTCGTTCCCCTCCAGCAGATGTGGTTTCGATAGGATCAGGTCGCATATCTTGAGAAATAGCGCCAGTCGCATCCAAACTTGACATAACAGGCTCTTCTATCGACCTTGTTTCCGGAGAACTACATCCGGGTAACTGAGGTTTGGGTAAAATAGCTTCCCCCGCCAAAGCTCTTTCCATCGGCAGCTCAGAAGACTCCGCCTTCTCTACCACGGGATCAAGCAACACCTCTTCTTCCGACTCATCTTCAGCCCCCTTTTCATCTATGGATTCTTCCATATCCGAGAAATCGACATTCTCGGCCAACTCCGTCGTTTCAAATATGGAAAATGGCTTATTAACCTGCTCTCGCAGATCCTTGTCTGGAAGGAAAGAGAATTTATAATGAGCCGGAATCAAGATCCGTTCGCCCGTATTTACATGCACGCTCTCCCGCTGTTCCACAGGAATAATCTTGAAGGTCCCCAGTCCCTTAACTTTTACGATCTTATCTCGATATACCCCTTCAGAGACCAAGGCAACAAAATGCCGCAGGAAAACCTCTACCTCCTCACGGTCTCTACCGATACGTTGAGACAACAAACCGGCCAAATCTTGTATATTCAGCCGGTTATTCATTTCCTTCCAACGTTTTCAAACGATTCTTCAAAGTCGTACCCGGCTTGAATACCGGAACTAATTTAGGGGGAACCAGATAACGCTTCCCATTCGCCGGATTAACGGAGATACGTTCCGCCTTTTTTCTTACCTCAAACTGCCCTAACCCTTGCAAATACACCGTGTCGTTATCCATCAAGCGCGAGCCTATGAGAGACGTGAACTCAAGCAACAGACCGGAGACCTCCTTCGAAGCCCACCCCGTGCGCTTCGCCAATTCCGCTATCAGTTCCTTATTTCGCATATCCACGTCCATATCAGTTCGAGCTGCTATATTAATCATTTTTATGCGGAAAGGCAAATAATCCAACGATCTATTTTGCGTCAGATCAACACTTTCCCATATAAATCGAAAGCTTGGGCATCCACCACCTTCACATCGTAAAACGCTCCGACCTCTAATGCCCTCTCTTTCGAGACCAACATCTCAGGATCCACTTCCGGTGAGTCGAATTGTGTACGTCCGACATAGTACTCCTCCTCTTCCCGATCAATGATTACTCTCAAGGTCTGGCCTACTTTCTTTGCGTTAATCTCCGCGGAAATCCCTTCTTGCACACGCATCAGGTAGTCAAGACGCTCCTGCTTTACCTCCTGCGGAACCTCATCCTCATAATGGTTATAAGCATACGTACCAGTCTCATGGCTGTATGCGAAAGCCCCCATCCGTTCAAAACGAGTATCTTTCACGAATTGAATCAATTCCTCGAAATCCGCCTCCGTCTCTCCAGGGTGCCCTACCATTAAAGTTGTACGTAAATGAATCCCCGGAACTTCCTCTCGCATATGCTTTAACAGATCATACGTCTCAGCTTTCGTAATATTACGACGCATCATTTTCAGCATCGGGTCACTGATATGCTGGAGAGCAATATCCATGTACTTACAGACATTCTCCCGCTCACGCATCACCGGGAGCAGGTCGAACGGGAAATGCGAGGGATAAGCATAATGCAGGCGTATCCAACTCACCCCGGATATATCGGATAACCGCTCCACCAACTCAGGCAGGCGCATTTGTTTATATAAGTCGAGCCCATAAAAGGTCAGGTCCTGTGCGATTAGCTGGAACTCCTTTACGCCCTGTCCTGCCAGCCCTTTAACCTCTTCCACGATCTCCTCGATTGGTCTTGATCGATAAGGCCCGGTGATCAAAGGTATCGAACAATAAGAGCAGGTACGATCACACCCTTCCCCGATCTTCACGTACGCATAATGTTTCGGGGTTGTAAGTACCCGATCCGTGGCCAGCTCTCTGTAATATGACTTGCCAAGATCGGAAATCAAGGCTTTCCAATTAAATTTCCCATAAAAGTGATCCACCTCCGGAATCTCTTTCTCCAAATCATTTAAGAAACGCTCCGAGAGGCACCCCATCACAAACAGCTTTCCGATCCGGCCTTTCCGTTTCTGCTCACCCAACTCAAGAATCATATTAATCGATTCCTCTTGGGCATCACCGATAAAGCCACAGGTGTTCACCACCACGATCTCACCATTAATCTTATGAGGATCATGCTCTACCGTATAGCCATTCGCTACGAATTGGCGCATAAGTTGCTCTGAGTCCACCAGGTTCTTTGAACAACCCAGCGTAATAATATCTACCTTATTTTTTTTCATTCTCCAAATAATGAATTGACAAATTCCCGTTTACGGAAGACTTGCAGATCCTCTATGCCTTCTCCCAGCCCGATGTACTTGACCGGGATACGGAACTGATCCGAAATACCGATCACGACACCTCCCTTGGCTGTTCCATCCAATTTAGTGACCGCCAAGGCATTCACCTCTGTAGCCGCGGTAAACTGCTTCGCCTGCTCAAAAGCGTTCTGCCCGGTCGAGCCATCCAATACCAGCAGGATCTCGTGCGGAGCGTCAGGCACCACCTTCTTCATGACATTCTTGATCTTGGTAAGCTCGTTCATCAGATTGATCTTATTATGCAAGCGTCCGGCCGTATCAATAATCACCACATCAGCGTCGTTAGCCTTGGCTGAGCTCAACGTATCGAAGGCCACAGAAGCCGGATCCGCACCCATATTCTGCTTTACGACAGGCACACCTACCCGCTCGCTCCAGATCACCAACTGCTCTACCGCCGCAGCCCTAAACGTATCAGCGGCACCTAAATAGACCTTCTTTCCAGCCTTCTTGAATTGATAAGCCAACTTTCCAATGGTAGTTGTCTTGCCTACCCCATTCACGCCAACCACCATGATCACGTAAGGCTTCTTTCCCTCCGGCAAGGTAAACCCTTCAGCATCCTCCGTATTATTTTCCGTCAGCAGACTGGCGATCTCATCTCGCAAGAGGGCTGTCAATTCCTGAGTCGTGACATATTTATCGCGGGCCACTCGTTTTTCCACACGCTCAATAATCTTCAAGGTAGTATTCACTCCCACATCGGAGGTAATCAACACCTCTTCCAGATCGTCCAAAACGTCGTCATCCACCTTGCTTTTACCGGCAATCGCTTTAGTAATCTTGGAAAAGACACTTTCTTTCGTCTTGGACAAGCCTTTATCCAAGGTCTCTTTTTTCTCCTTACTGAAAAAGCTGAAAATACCCATATCTCTATTTTGTTTCTATTTTTAATCCATCCTGTTCTTATAGTCCTCGTATCCGAACTCCCGGAACATCACTAACTGATCATCCTTATTCCATAGCGCGATGGAGGGATGCGGAATGCCATTGAACATGGTTGTTTTCACGATCGTATAATGTATCATGTCCTCAAATATCAATTTATCCCCGATTTTCAAAGGCTCATCAAACGACCAATCCCCTATGTAATCACCGCTCAAGCAGCTATTCCCTCCAATCCGGTAAGTAGGCTTGCCCGGCATGGCATCCGTAGCGTTCCGGATAACCGGCTTATAAGGCATCTCCAGACAATCCGGCATATGGCAGGTGAACGAGGCATCCACGATAGCCGTCTTGATTCCCCGGTTCTCCACAATATCCACCACCGTAGTCAACAAGAATCCTGTTTGCCAAGCGAACGCGCTTCCCGGCTCCATGATCAATTCCAAATGGGGATATTTAGCCTTGAATCCCTTCAACAGGGAGATCAAATGCTCAACATCGTATCCTTTCCGGGTCATCAAATGCCCCCCTCCCATATTCAGCCATTTTATTTTCGGCAAGAAACGTCCGAAACGCCGTTCCACCTCCGCCAAGGTCTTCTCTAAATCATAAGACGTGGATTCACACAGAGTGTGGAAATGCAGTCCTTCTATTCCAGCGGGCAAGGTATCATCTAACAAATCCGCCGTCACACCCATCCTCGATCCCGGTGCGCAAGGATTATAAAGATCGGTCTCCACATCCGAATATTCAGGATTGATCCGCAAACCGCACGACACCCGGCCGCCATCCGCTTGCGCCATCGGATAAAAACGCTCGAATTGTGAAAGCGAGTTGAACGTCACATGGCTACTAAACCGCAAGATCTCGGGGAAATCCGCCTCTGTATAAGCAGGAGAATAGGTATGCGCCAAACTGCCCATTTCCTCGAAGGCCAAGCGTGCCTCAAACCTGGAGCTGGCCGTAGAATAGGGAATGTACTCACGAACAATCGGGAAGGCTTTCCATAAGGCGAATGCTTTAAAAGCCAATATGATATTTACCCCCGCACGTTCTTTTACGCTCTTAATCAAGGATAGGTTGTCTCGCAATAATTTTTCCTCCAGCACATAGCAAGGGGAAGGGATCTTATTAATATCTACCATCCAGTTTTCTACTTATTTATCCATGAATATCTTGCAAAGATAACACAAAAAAGTAACAAGCAGAGCAAATCACATGAATTTGATTGACAACATCTCCGCTTCTTTCGGAAAACGAACTTTTATACCGCTCGTCACATTCATAAACATAGAATCTCCAACCCAATTCACAGCAAAACAAAAGCAATGAATTCTCTCTTTCACAGTAGCCCGGTGATAATCGCGGCGGGGAGATCCAAACGGGAGAAAGCGAACATCTTCTTGCCTAAATCCTTCAGCGAGGCCCCGATATGATACACTATCGTACTGTCTATTATCAGGAACCTGTCATGGCTTTTCTTATAAACATGTACCTCTATTGACGGATATTGGCTGTTGTGACGCTCTAAGTCCAACCGAAACTGACGGTTAATCGCCTGTGTGTAAATATCCGCCTTCACGCCGGCATTCCGTTTGCTGAGCATAAGCAACACGGATTCATCAACGTAATTGTCTATCAACAGAAGAGATACCTTGGCTGAGCGGATCAAGTCCGTGGCGAACTTGTAGGCATCGAATAACTGACCGTCATAAAAAACGCCCTCTACCGGAGGCAACGAGGTACGGACAAAGAAGTCTATCTTCCGGGAATGCTCCGCCACGGTACGTTCCAAATCAGTCAACCGGGTATTGACGGAATAGCCTTTCAGCAAATATTCCCTCAGCACGGTGTTCGCCCAACGCCTGAACTCAATACCTCTGTTTGATTTTACCCGATAACCAACCGACAAGATCATATCTAAATTATAGTATTCCACTTGCCTGGTGACGATGCGATCCCCTTCTTTTTGAACTGTCGCAAATTTTGCGACAGTTGCCATACCAGCCAATTCTTCCTTCAAGGCATTGTTCACATGCTTGCCGATCGTCTTTATGTCACGGCCAAACAATTCTGACAATTGCTGTCTATTAAGCCACACCGTCTCTTCTTCCAAACGGACTTCTAACTTCACCTCGTCATCAGGCTGGTAAAGTATAATTTCCCCGTGATTTTCCATAGTCTCAGTTCTACTTAATTGACGACAAAGGTAGGATTTTTAATCCATGTTCCTTTGCCTGACGTATCAAAAAGCAGAGAAGCCGAATGCGAATCGTTAAGGAGCGGCCTCTTTGAGAACAATACTTCCAAAAGGGGGAATCAGACTTATTCCAGAACTGTCAGGCGAGCGAATTTCAGCAGCAGTTGTTTCTGCCCGAAATGGTCGAAAACTACAGTCGCCTTCTGGTTACTACCCTCTCCCTCTATCGAACGTATCTCTCCCTCTCCGAAACGCTCATGACGTACGCGTGCCCCAATCCGCAGCCCTGACAGGTCTGGCGAAGGGATAGCTGAAGCCGACAGCTCGCGGGCACCCTTCAATCTCGACAGATCCCGCCGGGCCTCCGCCGCCTGCTTCACAGGCGATACGAAAGACTCCTCCTCTTGCCTCTGCCGCAATGGGGACGTGAATGCAGGTTGCCGCTGATACCGCTCCCGGGCCGAGGCAAACAGATCGGAAGAGCCGGAAGCGGACAAGGCTGGAAGTTCCAAATACTTGACATCTATATCTTTCAGGAAACGGCTGGGCGTACACATATCAGTCTTTCCATTACGGTAACGGCTCTTGGCATAGCTCAACATACAATTCTGCTCCGCCCGTGTGATCGCCACATAAAACAAGCGACGCTCCTCCTCCACCGCCCGCGGATTATCTTTCGACATCGCGGAGGGAAACAGGTCCTCTTCCAAGCCCACCACAAATACATTAGTAAACTCCAATCCTTTAGCCGCATGGATGGTCATCAAGGTCACCTTGTCAGCACGTTCGTCCTTATCGTTATCCTGATCGGTCAATAAAGATACCTCCGCAAGGAAGTCGGCCATTCGCGGCAACTCCATCCCCTCCTCTTTGCGGATCTCGCAAAACTCAGCGATCCCCTTCAATAACTCTTGCAAATTCTCTTGTTTGCTCACCCCCTCCACGGAACGGTCTTGGAAAAGATCTGCCACGATACCGGCCTTCTTCACCACCAACGTGGCAAGTTCCTCTGCCGACAGCCGTTCCGCCTCTTCCATGAAGCTATCGATCAGCTCCCTGAATCCACGTAGCTTATTCGCTGTTCCGCTATTCACAGGCAAGGCGTAATCAAGAGGCGTACAAAGCACAGTCCATAGGCTCACGCCATGCTGGGTAGCGGCGTTCACCAATTTGCCGACCGTAGTATCACCTATACCCCGGGTCGGATAGTTAATGACCCGTTTCAGCGCCTCCTCGTCATGCGGATTGATGATAAGCCGGAAATAAGAGATCACGTCCTTTATCTCCTTACGCTGATAGAACGACAATCCTCCATAGATCTTATAGGGAATCCCTCGTTTACGCAAGGCCTCTTCCAAAATACGGGATTGGGCGTTGGTACGATACAGGACAGCGAAGTCCGAATAAGTATATTTTCCCCGTATCCCTCGCATCTCGCTGATCTTGGCGGCCACGGCATAGCCCTCCTCGTAGTCGGAATACAAGGCAGCTACACTGACCTTGCTGCCGGCCTCCTTCTCTGAGTAAACCGTTTTGGGTATCTGTCTGGAATTCTTGTCGATCAAGCTATTCGCGGCGTTCACGATATTCTGGGTAGAACGGTAATTCCGCTCTAACTTGAAGATCCGGCATCCGGCATACAGATTCTTGAACTGAAGTATGTTGTCAATATTCGCCCCCCGGAAAGAGTAGATGCTCTGCGCATCGTCGCCTACCACGCAGATATGGCCGTGCTTCTCGCAAAGGCGCTGCACGATCAGGTGCTGGGCGAAGTTCGTGTCCTGGTACTCATCCACCAAGACATATTGGAAAAACGAGCGGTACTTCTCCAACACTTCCGGATGATCCCGGAACAGGATGTTGGTTTGCAGCAACAAATCATCAAAATCCATCGCCCCTGCTTGCAGACAACGGTTCTGGTAGCGCTTGTAGATCTCCCGGACCAAAGGGATCCTCGCGTTCATATCATTCTCTATAAGCTCCTTGTTCTGTTCGTAAGCGGTATAGGTAATCAAGGCGTTCTTGGCGTTCGAGATCCGGTTTTGTATCATCCCGACCCGATAGACCTTATCATCGAGCTGCATCTCCTTGATGATCGACTTCAAGAGATTCTTGGAATCGGCGGCATCATAGATCGTGAACTGGGACGGATACCCGATGTGCTCCGCCTCGTGCCGGAGGATCCGGGAAAAGATAGAGTGAAACGTACCCATCCACAGACGGCGTGCGGTCTGCTCACCCGTGATGGCGGCGATACGTTCCTTCATCTCGCGGGCAGCCTTGTTCGTGAAGGTCAACGCCAATATACTATACGGGGGAAGCCCCATACGCAACAAATAGGCGATCTTGTAAGTGAGCACCCTTGTCTTACCGGATCCCGCTCCCGCCACCACGAGGGAGGGGCCATCATTATAGACCACCGCCTCTCGCTGGCTCTCGTTCAATTGATTCAAAAAGTCTTCCACAAGCGACATTGTTTGGAACGCGAAATTAGGAAAAAATCAGCGAATCCCTCATTTTACGTACGAATCGCCTCTTTATTCTGGATCTGGCTATCAATTCTGAAAGATCTATTGTCAAAATTCATACCTAAATGACAACGGATAATACGTATCTTCAGCGCATTACAAACATTTAGCGTGATTTACCATGAAAAATTTAAGGATGTTTATCAACGGGAAGTTCGAGGACGACTTCTCCGGAGAATGGATCAAAGTGTTGAATCCCTCCACGGAAGAGGTAAACTGCCTGATGCCTGACGGAAGCGTGGAGGATACCCGCCGGGCTATCGACGCGGCGGAGAAGGCACAGGCCGCCTGGGAGAAAACCCCTGCCGTGGAACGCGGGAGATACCTGACAAGGATCGCGGAAGGGATCCGTAAACGGGAAAAAGAGCTGACGGACATTATCGTGCGAGAAGGGGGAAAGACGCAAGGCCTCGCCAACGTAGAGGTTCTTTTCACCGCGGATTATATGGATTACATGGCAGGGTGGGCACGCCGCTACGAGGGTGAGATCATCCAAAGCGACCGCCCGAAGGAGAGCATATTCTTATTTAAGAAACCGATCGGGGTGACAACGGGTATCTTACCGTGGAACTTCCCGTTCTTCCTGATCGCCCGCAAGATGGCTCCAGCCTTGGTGACAGGAAATACGATCGTGATCAAACCCAGCCAATTGACGCCTGAGAACGCATACGTATTCGCGCAAATCGTGGAAGAGGTAGGGCTACCCGCTGGTGTATTCAACTTGGTGAACGGACGCGGCTCGGTTGTCGGGCAAGAGCTCGCGGCAAATCCGAAAGTGGGTATGGTCAGCCTGACGGGAAGCGTAGCCGCGGGGCAACAGACGATGGCTGCCGCCGCGCCCAACATCACGAAAGTTTCGTTGGAATTAGGCGGAAAAGCGCCCGCGATCGTATTGGCGGACGCAGACCTTGATCTGGCCGTGAAGTCGATCATAGCCTCACGGGTAATCAATACGGGACAAGTTTGCAACTGTGCTGAACGGGTTTATGTAGACAAGAAGGTGAAGGATCGTTTCATGGAGAGGCTGATCGCCGGGATGCGCCAGGTGAAAGTGGGCAACCCCTGCGAGGTGGCTGATTTAGACATGGGTCCGCTGATCGAGGAGAAGGCGCTGAAGAGCATCGAGGCGAAGGTAGAGAAGGCGATCTCGCAAGGTGCCAAGTTACTGTGCGGAGGCCATCGTATCGGTAACCGGGGGTATTTCTTCGAACCTACCGTATTAGACGAGGCGACACAGAAGATGGATATTATACAGGAAGAGACGTTCGGCCCCGTCTTGCCCATCGTTGAATACACGGATCTGGATGAGGCCATCGCTTGGGCGAACGATTGCGAATACGGACTGACATCGTCTATCTATACCCAGAACCTGAATTTAGCGTTCAAGATGATGCGGGCGTTAAAGTTTGGCGAGACCTATATCAACCGGGAGAACTTCGAGGCGATGCAAGGCTTCCATGCCGGCTGGCGCAAGTCGGGTATCGGTGGAGCGGACGGCAAGCATGGATTGGAAGAGTACCTGCAAACACACGTCGTTTACATAGAGACCCAAGATTGACGGGGCACATACGCAAAAAGGCGAGGCGTTTTTTTGAATCCGCCCCGCCTTTTGCATTAAATATCTCCACGATATAAATGCGTCATAGCACCGTAACCTTACGCCCTTCCGTATTCGCCCGTATGCGTTGGTCGTACATGGCCTCACAGTTGATCGGCGGTTGGTAGAAACGTCCCTTGTAGACGGCGCAAAGATCGATCTTTACCGTAATCTCTCGCCCAGCCGGTAGCCTATCCATGTAGCTATATACCCGGTCATCCCGCCTATCCTGATAATTCACGCCGGCCACTAAGCTGTCTTTCACTGTATTTTCCAAGAAGCGGGTATTCAAGATTTCCCAACCTGCCGGGAAAATCTCGGACAATACCAAGTTGGTATATCCGCGAGAAGAGGGATTCCGCACGGTTACCACCGCTGAGAAGTTCGTGCCCTGCTCCAAACGGGTAACATCGATCGGACGCCCATTCATATCCGTGTAACGAACCGCCAAGGATATTCCATTCGAATAGGCTTGTTCCTCACCTTGGATGGGAGTACCCTCGCCTATTACCCGTGCGAATAGCGTTGACGTTCCTGAATTCCTCAACCGCAGCCTCATCTCCTTCTCAGCGTTGACCGACAAAGTCTCCGCCCAAATCTGCTTATCGGTACGCACCTGCCCCGCCTGGTTTCCGCATGCGTACGAGAAATCCATAGAGCCTCCCGATCCGTACTTCGTAATGTAATCAGAGAAGGCGACCAAGGCGAAAGCGACAGACTGGGTACTCAGCCATTCGTCTGAGGCAAGGCGTGCGGATATTTCCTCAGCCAAAGGATAGGCCTCTCCTCCTTCATCCAACAGACAGCGCACCAGTAACTGGATCGCCTTATCCCGGAGATCGCTGCCAAACGTCATATCATACTCCGTATATCCGGATGTCACCTCGGAAGTCTGGCGTATCAGTTCCTTGGCGACCTCAACCCTACCGGCCAACGCATAGGCGGAAGCCAGCAGCCAACGGCTTATGGGAGCCAAATCGCCTACTTCCTTCAGCCGGTTCATCGCTCCGATCTCTGAGGTACGAGCCAACGCCAGCACATATAACCGGTAGGCTTGCGTCTGTTCCTCCGATCTCTTGGAATAAGAGGCTACCGGTTTCCAATTCCGGGCGGCACGACGCAAATAACTCAAGGCGCTCTGCCGCATAGCCTCGGGGACTAAATAGCCCTTCTCTCCCGCTTTCAGCAGGAAGTGTGTCGCATAGGCCGTAGCCCAGCCTTGCGTATCAGAGCTCCCCGGCCAATAAGCGAAAGATCCCTCCACCGTCTGGTATGAACGCAACCGATGGATCACCTCTTTCACGCCGACTTCCGCGGTTTCCGACTCATCAGATTCCAAATTAGCGAATGAGGATAAAGATAATAGCGGGAATCCTTTTGATACGCATTGCTCCAAGCAACCATGAGGATAAGCGGATAAATAGGATAAACGTGCGGAAAGATTCAGAGGCGTCGTACGTGAAGCCTCCAAAGTCAGCCGGTTCGTGCCGGAAGCTCCGGGTAAGGATATAGAGCCTTCCCACGATTTCCCCGGCTCTATGGTAATTGGTGTCACTTTCATTTGCGGACGGGCAGTCGTACGGATCTCCAGTTCCGTATCATAGACCGAACGATCTCCCTTCCCGATGGCGGTGATTGTCACTTTGCCGACACCCGGATGCCCTTTTACCCGGATACGGAAAGAGGTTTGCTGATCGCCTTTACGCTCAAAATACAGTGTCTTTGAGGATTCTCCGACAACTTCCATATTCAAGCCGCAAGCTACCGATACTTTCACGGAGCCGACTCCATCCTCTGTCGCGAAAACCGTAGCCGGAACCTCCATCTCTTCGCCTACGCCAATTACCCGGGGTAATGTCCCCAGCAGCATGACCGGCTTACGTACCAATACGCTTTTATCCGCGCATCCATAAGCCTCTCCGTCACCGGCTACCACCATCACCCGCACACGCCCCGTATAATTAGGCATCTGATAAGTATGACGGGCTGTTTCGCCTCTTTTCAAGACAAAAGGTCCCTCAAAACGGACAACCGGCTTGAAGCGGTTAGCGATCGCCTTAGGGCCTTTATCCAAGGCATCATCCCCACCAATGCTGAATAACTGCTCGATACGTCCACCGTAAGCGCCCACCACCAAATTATACAGATCCCAAGTATTCACGCCTAAAGCCTCACGAGCGTTGAACACGCTCCAAGGATCCGGAGTAGCAAAACGGGTCAGATCCAGCAAGCCCTCATCCACGATCGCCAACGTATAAGCCATCTCTTTCCCGTTCTTCTCGGAAACAGACAAAGTATAAGGGTGCTCCGGCTTGATCTCCCGCGGTACCTGTATCACTGGAGAGAGATGACTTTCCGGGGAATTCACCGTAAACGGAACTACCCCATAGAGCCGGATCGGCAAATCATTCCCCGTAACGCCATGTGGCTGCAACAAGATAACACGTACATAGGCGTTCGGACGCATCTCTTCCGTCACCTCCAATCTCACGGTCGTCTGCCTTTCCTCGCAGGAATGCTCCTCCAAGGAAAGGACCCGTGTACCATTCTCTACACTGATAATCGCACGGCTACCTTTAGAGGAAGGGAAAGTGACTATCATCCGCTCACCAGGAGCGTAACTCTCCTTGTCTATCTTGAAACGAAGCTGAGTAGCCGATTCACTGCCATTCGCATCGCGCCTGCCTTCCATCGAAGGCCAATCGAAATAGCTCATCAATCCGGTAGAATGGCCTCCATCCTTGTCCTTCACGGAGATGAAATAGGTTCCCCATTCCTTATCCGGGAATTCCAGCCGGAACGAGCCTTTCCCCTTGTTATCAGTACGCAAGGTAAACCTTTTTATCGGTTTATTATACGAATCCGAGATGTAATTCGCGAGCCCATTCTCGTTCGAATCCCACCACCAATGCCAAGCCACCTTATAAACCTTGACTTCCAGCTCCGTATCCGCCACGCCTTGCCCTAAATAATCCACGGAGGCCACCTCATAAGTGTAGCTACGTCCGGTGTCCAGTCGTTCTCCCTCTTTTTGGGGAGGACGGATCCCGACATACCGGCGATAGGGTGAATAGATGACCCTATCGGCATCTATACTGAAATTTCCCGACTCCTCATAAACCTTGGTCACGAGGTTAGCCAACAACATCCCCGGAGCGGTGCCTCCCAACTCAAGGCGAGCTTGTATCCGGGCGTTCCCCTCCCCGTCCGTGGTTCCTGATAGCAATTTGCTCTCTTCCGTACGGAACTGCCGAGACGGATCCTCGAAACAGAAACTTTCGTATCCCTTGAATGAGGTTGGCGTAGAGATAAATGTCCCCTGTATGTCATATTTCATATTACGGGCCAAAGCTCCCTGCAACCATTCCACGTGCAGACGGGCGTCGATCGGTTCTCCCCGCGACAAGATCTGACGTGGCATCGTCAAGTCGATCTTCAGGCGATTCGGCTTGATCGACTCGATACGTATCCGCTTCGAGAATGATACCCCACCAACATGAGCCTTGATATTCCATGCACCAGTCGGCGAATCCGGATCCGTGGGGAAATCGAACGCATAAAGCCCCATCTTCCCCCGCGTCTGCGTCTGCCGGGCATACAACTGTCCTAACGGGTTATACAATTCCATCACGACCGGATGATCTTTCGGCAGTTGCTTCAGTTTATCATTCAGCATGAAGCCGATATGTAAGGTATCGCCCGGGCGCCACACACCTCGTTCACCATAGATGAACCCCTTGATCCCCCTTTGGACAACCTCCCCCGACACGTCAAACGTGCTCAGCGAAAGGGCGGAACCATTATCCACCCGGAGATATGACCGCTGCTTCCCCCGCGAGGCGATCAGGTAGAAAGCCTTACCCGAAGAAAGATCTAACGCCGCCCGGCCCTCCTCATCCGTCGTCGCGGAGGTCAAGAGTTGGCGCTGATAGTTGTACGCATTCACGGTAACGCCCTTTTCCGGCCTCGTATCCAGCAGGTCATGAGCCAATACGGTCATCCTGTTATCCTGCCCCATGAAAGCGATAAGCCCGATATGGGTAGCCATCACGTTCTTCCCCACTACCTTGTTATAATAATAACTTTCCGAGCAAGGGTCATCACGCTTCTGCCAATTATAATCAGACCAGTCGTACTGCCGGTAATAATAATATCCGCCTTCATCGAAACGGGCTGCCTCCTCCTTGAAACGAGCCTCGTCCATCGCCAAGATGCGCTCTTTCGGGATCACCTCCACGGAATCAGTCCCGCATGGATAAGCCGACAACTGACGGTCAAACGAGAGCTCCAGCCGATAGATCGCGCCCGGCTCCGGCTCGATCAATCTCCTCAAGTCGATCGCGAAAGTATTCCATCTCGACAGATCCACTCCTTCCTCATCCAAGAAGATAGTCTGGCGGGCTACCAAACGCCCTACTCGCATCAAGTCCATATTCTCGTCTAATTGGTTCGTTTGGAGGAACTGCCCTATATTCTGCTCCAGTATCTTGATCACGCTCACCGTGACCCCTCGCAAATAAACCGATTGGAAGGGAACGGACAACTGGTCGGAGCCTGGTATAATCACTCCCTTCCCGATGAAGCGGACATCCGGTTTTAGCTCACCGGCCTCCACTTGGCGTATGACCGCTTTCCCCAAGGCCAAGCCCTCTCTCGAACGGATTCCTTGAGTCAGATGAACCTGCATAGTCTCTTTTCGTAGAGACGCCTCATCCGGGTACAAACGCAATTTGTTCCCTTCCACATGAAAAGTCTCGGAAGAGTTGCCCTCAATGAAAGCCAATCCCCTCAAGTCCTGCCCGGGATCCAGCGCCTTCGTGAAAGTAATCTCCACATAACGCTCCGGATCAGACACGTATGATACGTCATACACCGAGAAATCATGCTGGCCGGGTATACGAGCCCGCGCTAATACCCGCTCTTCTACGCCCCATTTATTCCGCTGGACCGAGAGCGAGAGCGTACGCTCTCCTTCCGCCCCGGCGGGAAGAGCCGACAAAGTGACCTCATGTTTTTTACCATCCGCCCCATGTTTCCAGATTATCTTCCCGGGGTTTTCGGAAAAACTCGTCAAAGCCTCTACAGTCTCCGGAGATTCCTTGTCGGGCGTGAAAAGGGCAAAAGTCAAATCATACCCGTTCTCATTTTTCGCGTTCAGGTCGAACGACGCGAGATACCCTCTTATATCTAATGGCAAAGTAGAGAAACCGAAGGAAAACTTCTGATCCTCTTCCTCACCCTCGAACCAGCCGGAGAGATCCGCCGTCACCTTATAAGAAGTATTGCGCTCAAAGTTCTTCCCGGGTTTAAAGACTAATGTCCGGGCATCCTGAAAATGCCACTGCCCCGCTACCTTGGGCTGGATACGTATCCGATCCTTTAATCGGCCCGCATCCTGCCGCCCGGATGGGACATCTTGGTTAAGCACCAAATAAACAGATGAGTAACGAGAGATATTTCCCGTGGTAAACGCTTCTATATAGGGATTATAAGGTGGCAAATCCTGATCCTTGGGAGCAGACTTCCCGCAACTTGCCAAAAATATCCATAGAGATAAAACAAGCGTCAAGTTGACCAATCGTATCATACGCGACAATATTTAACCATGTTCTTACGCAAATGTATGGATAATACAGCGATAATCCGAAATTCCGGTCAGTTATTTGAGAACTGGTACCCGGTTGGAAACTCAAGGCAGGCATATATCGAGCTCATATAGCGATCGCTCACGAAAAAAGCCGTATCTTCGCTGCTATAAGCAACCAGGTCGCCAAGTCAGCATGAAGATCGATCGTAAAATATCCACGGTTCTCCTTAGCCTTTTCATTGGCTTGTCCGCCTCGTGGCTCTTCCTGTTTTTTCGCGTACCACGTCCGTTGTTCAGCAGTCCTTGCTCTACCTTATTATATTCCGCGGAAGGGGATTTGCTTGGCGCACGTATCGCCCCGGACGGGCAATGGCGTTTTCCCGCGGGGAATGCCATACCCGAGAAATTCGAGACTTGCCTGCTTACCTATGAGGATAAACGTTTCTTTTATCATCCGGGGGTCGATCCTGTCGCCTTTCTCCGGGCGATCTGGAAAAATGCACGGTCGGGGAAGATCGTAAGTGGGGGAAGTACATTGACTATGCAGCTCGCCCGTATCGCCCGAGGAAACCAGGAACGGACGATCCGGGAAAAATTGATCGAGATCTGCTGGGCATTTTTTCTGGAAAGTATTTATAGCAAACATGAATTGTTGAACTTATATGCCTCACACGCCCCCTTCGGAGGGAACGTCGTCGGGGTAGAAACCGCCGCTTGGCGCTATTTCGGACGGGCAGCATCCGAGCTTTCGTGGGCGGAATCTGCCACATTAGCCGTACTTCCAAACTCACCGGCCCTCATCCATCCCGGCCGCAACAGGAAAAGGCTCCAAGAGAAACGGGATAAGCTCTTGGCTACCCTTCTCGCCAACGGTGCCATCGACACAACAGATTATGAACTCGCATGTTTAGAACCGCTTCCGGAAGCTCCTCTTCCCCTCCCGAATGACGCACCTCATTTACTGGAACGATTAGGCATGGAACGGCTGGGAGAACGGATACAGACCTCCATCCATCACTCTTTCCAACGGCAAATACAGGCTATCGTAAACCGATATGCCCAAGTTTACCGCTCAAATCATATCTATAACTTAGCCGCTATCGTAGCGGACGTGGAGAGTGGGGAGGTATTGGCTTACGTAGGGAATGAGACCTATTCCTCGGATCCACGCCAAGGCAACCAAGTGGATCTGATCACCGCTCCCCGTAGTACAGGCAGTATCTTGAAACCTTTCTTGTATGCGGGGATGCTTCACAACGGTTTACTGCTGCCATCTATGCTTGTACCAGACGTACCACTAAACATAAATGGCTTCTCTCCTCAAAATTACGACAAGGCGTTCCGCGGGGCTGTCCCGGCTCATATAGCGATCGAACGCTCCTTGAACGTTCCGCTCGTGCGCATGCTTTCACAATATAATACAGGGCGTTTGATGACTTTGCTAAAATCATTAGGGATGACTACCTTACATTTTTCAGAGGAGCACTATGGAGCGTCCTTGATCTTAGGTGGAGCCGAAGGTACGTTATGGGATCTCTCCGGAATGTATGCCTCCATATCCCGAGTGCTGAAACACTACCATCGGTACAACGGGCGATACAATCCCAACGACATCCATCCGTTGACTCCATACCCTGCCAAGGAAGAATCTCCCATACTACACCTCACGGACAACCGACTATCTGATACACCTCTCTTGTCGTGTGCCGCGATCTGGTATACACTTGAGGCAATGTCAGCGGTTAACCGACCGGAAGAAGAAGCTGACTGGCAACAGTTTGAATCCATGAAACGAATCGCTTGGAAAACAGGAACGAGCTATGGCGGACGGGATGCCTGGGCCATTGGTGTCACTCCTCGCTATGTCGTAGGAGTATGGGCCGGCAACGCATCCGGAGAGGGGCGTCCCGGACTGACAGGCGTAGGGTATGCCGCTCCCGTTCTTTTCGAAATCTTCTCCTTATTGCCGAATAGTGAATGGTTCGACCAGCCGTGGGATGAGCTAATGCCTTTGCCCATATGTCGCCAAAGCGGGTATAAAGCCTCTCCTTATTGCGAGCAGGTCGACACCTTATATATGCCTTTACCAGGAAACAACACAGATGTATGTCCCTATCATAAACTCATACATTTATCAGCAGACGGACAATTCCGGGTAAATAGTTCCTGTGAGTCGATAGACAAGATGATCAGCCGTTCCTGGTTTGTACTACCTCCTGCGCAAGAATACTACTATCGGAATTACCATATCGACTACACTCCTCTTCCCCCGATAAAGCCCGGCTGCGGACAAGACCTTAACCAACAGATTGATTTGATCTATCCTGAGCACAAAGCGATCCTCTATCTGCCCAAAGGCTTCTCCGGGAAGTCAGAAAGGTTCATATTCAAGGCAGCCCACGCACGCCGCGATGCCATCCTTTATTGGCACTTAGATGAAATTTATTTAGGGGAAACTTATGAAACCCACCAAATAAGCTGCCAAGTCGCATCGGGAAAGCATATCCTCACCTTGATCGATGACGAGGGGAATCAAAAAAAGATTCAATTTTATGTCAAATAACTCAATTGGGTTCTCCTTCCTTTGACTTAGGCAACACGAACCGCAAAACCATATACCCGCAAAGTCCGGATATAAACGATCCGAAGAACACACCTAATTTCGCCTGATTCAAGAGATCCGCTCCCGCAGGGGAAGTTGCGTCGAAAGAGAGATTGGCGATAAACAAAGCTACCGTAAACCCAATTCCACCCAACATGGACACTCCCAACAGGTTCCGTTTGCTCATTCCTCTGGGCATAGCCGCCAGAGGCGTAGAGGCGAAAAGGTAAGAGAAGGCAAATATACCTAATGTCTTTCCAATAAACAAACCTAAGAAGACTGCCAATGGCAAATGCGGCAACACCGACGGAGAAATATCGCCGAAAGTAACTCCCGCATTCACAAACGCAAACAAAGGCAATATCAGGTAATTGACCAATGGATGCAGCTTATCCGTGATGGCTTGCAACGGACTAATCGTCCGATTCGCCAAGGTATGGATATTATTCAACACCTGCACCTGCTTGGAGGTAAGTACTTCCGCTTTGCTCGATTGCTTTACCTCCGCATAATCCAACATCTCCAAATACTCGCTCATATCCGCCGTAAAATTGTCTAACTTGACAACCGGACGTGCCGGAACCGTAAAGGCCACCAATACCCCGGCGATCGTGGGATGGATCCCTGACTCCAAAAAGAGCAGCCATACGATAAATCCTCCAATATAAAAGAACCACAAGCGATGGATACGGAACTTCCCCCCTACATATAACAGGGCCAAGATTCCTAACGACATCAATAAAGGATGGAAATCAATATGCCCGCTGTAAAAAAGAGCGATAATAATAATTCCGCCAATGTCATCCACAACCGCTAATGCCGTCAGGAAAATACGCATGCTTAGCGGCACCCGTTTACCCAACAAGCCCAATACGGCCAAAGCGAACGCGATGTCGGTAGCCATAGGGATCGCCGCACCACTCACCTCCGGATGGGTATGGCAGACCAGCATATAGCATAATACCGGCACGATCATACCTCCACAAGCGGCGACAATGGGCAGTAAGGCTTTACGGACAGAGCTTAGCTCGCCAACCAAAACCTCCTGCTTGATCTCCAGCCCAATCATGAAGAAAAAGACCGCCATCAAGGCATCGTTCACGAATGCCAACATGGACATCGGTTCCCCATGATGGGAGAAAAAATTGAACTGCCCAGCTTTCAGGTCAATCGGGAAATCCAGCAACAGATGATACCGATCCGCTAAGGGAGAATTGGCCAGGATCATGGCGAGCACGGTCGCGGCAAACAATAAAAGACTGGCGTTCGGCTTCTGGATGGCGAAGCGACGCAATGGTTGAAGGATAACGTGAATCGTACGTTCCATAACTATATACGTGTTTTCTGAGGATTAACGGCTTCAGCTTTTCCTTGCTTGGATTCAAGCGCTAAATCCGGGACCTGTTTTTCTACCTTGTCGACAAAGATACTATTTTAAATTAAATTAAACCCTACTATTAATACGAAAATTTAACAGAGAGGGATTCTAACCTCCTTGCGGGAATAGCAAATGGCCTATGCTTTCAGATAGGCCGACTCGACCTTCAGCAGCCTGTTTCTCAACCGTTCCGCCTCTCCTTTCCGGATACGTAATGTCATCTCGCAATCCATATCGAATCGCTGGGAGACAATCGTCGGCCCGTCTTCCTTCACGATACGCATGATCCCGTTCAGATAAGGATACTCAAAGATCACCGTAATATCCTCGTCTACCGTGCGCTCCTCGATCTCCGCCGCGTCAAGCGCCTCAGCAGTGGCAGTACGGTACGCCACGATCAAGCCGCTGGTGCCTAACTCTATCCCACCAAAGTAACGGATCACGATCACCAAGACATCCGTCAGTTCCCGTGAGTTGATCTGCCCTAAGATGGGCTTGCCGGCGGTAGAGGATGGCTCACCGTCATCGTTGGCACGAAACGTTTTCCGGTCCGCACCCAACATATAGGCCCAACAGACGTGGCGAGCATCATAATAACGTTTGCGGTATGCGTCCACCCGCTCCTTCACCTCCTCCACCGTGCGTACCGGAATAGCATACGAGATGAAGCGGCTTCGCTTCTCGCTATAATACCCCTCTGATAATTCCTTTATCGTCCTGTAACTGTCTTCCACCATGATTTAATCCGGGATTTTCGTTTTAGCGACCTCTTCCCGGTAAGCCCGGAAGTCTTTCATGATCTCTTCGATCTCCTCCACGAAATAGGGATTTTTCACCTTGTTCTTCACCTCGGCATAATAAGCCTCGATAGCAGCCAATGCGCAAACGTCCTGTCCGCGTAACACGAAGTAAGGCTCCTCCTTCTCCACGCACTGCTTAATCATCTGTATTGGGTTCTTCATTATCCTTTTCTCTTCGTTTGTTTCAATTCTTCTTTCAAAAAGGGAGCGGTAAAGCCCACTCCGCTATCGGCGAGCGCCTCGGGGGTACCCGCAAACAGGATATTACCGCCGCGGCGTCCGCCCTCCGGTCCCATATCAATCAGGTAATCGGCACTCTTGATTACATCCAGGTTATGCTCGATCACGATAATCGTATTCCCTTTATCCACCAATTTATTCAACACACCAAGCAGCACCCGTATATCCTCAAAGTGCAGCCCCGTGGTCGGCTCGTCGAGCACGTACAAGGTTTTTCCCGTATCCCGCTTCGCCAGCTCCGTGGCCAACTTGACACGCTGGCTCTCCCCGCCGGAAAGCGTGGTGGAAGGCTGCCCCAACTTGATGTAACCTAACCCGACATCCTGGAGCACCTTTATTTTCGACAAGATAGAGGGGATATTCTCAAAGAACTCCACCGCCATATTGATGGTCATATCCAAAATGTCGGCGATCGACTTCCCTCGGAAACGAACCTCCAAGGTCTCCCGGTTGTATCGCTTCCCGTGGCAATCCTCGCAGGGCACCAGTACATCCGGGAGGAAATTCATCTCGATCGTCTTGTAGCCATTCCCCTTGCAGGTCTCGCATCGGCCACCCGACACGTTGAACGAGAAGCGTCCCGGCTTATACCCCCTCACCTTCGACTCGGGTAGCTCCACGAAGAGATTGCGGATGTCGGAGAAGACACCCGTATACGTAGCGGGATTACTCCGGGGCGACCGTCCGATAGGCGACTGATCCACGTTGACGATCTTGTCGATATGCTCGATTCCCTCGATGCTGTCGTAGGGCAAAGGATCCTCTAACGAGCGGTAAAAATGCTGACTCAAGATGGGCTGGAGCGTCCGGTTTATCAAGGTAGATTTACCACTCCCCGAAACACCTGTCACGCAAATAAAGGTCCCCAAGGGAAACGACACATCCACCCGTTTCAGGTTATTACCACAGGCCCCCTTGATCGTGATGAATTTCCCGTTGCCTTTCCGCCTTTCCCCGGGGATGGCGATCTCCGTCTTCCCATTCAGGTAAGAGGAGGTAAGCGTATCCACCCGCAACATCTCGTCCGGGGTCCCGGCGAACACCACCTCTCCTCCTAAACGACCGGCCTTAGGTCCCATATCCACCACATAATCAGCGTTCAGCATCATATCCTTATCGTGCTCCACCACGATCACGGAATTACCCGTGTCACGCAACTGCTTCAACGAGTTGATTAGCCTAATGTTATCACGCTGGTGCAACCCGATACTCGGCTCGTCCAGGATATACAGTACATTTACCAACTGACTTCCGATCTGCGTAGCCAGACGGATACGCTGGCTCTCGCCTCCCGAGAGGGTGGCGGACGCCCGGTTCAAGGAGAGATAATCCAATCCTACATCCAACAGGAAGCGCAGACGCGAGCGGATCTCCTTCAGGATCTCCGTGGCGATCCGGAGTTGCTTGGGATCGAGCTTCTCCTCGATACCCTCCAGCCACTCGTACAACTCGGAAATATCCATCACGGAAAGCTCAGCGATGTTCTTGCCCGCGATCCGGTAGCTCAGCGCCTCTTTTCCCAACCGCTGCCCGTTACACTCCGGGCAGATGGCCATCTTAATAAACTGGCCTGCCCACTTCTGGGCGGAGGCGGAGGCCTCGCTCTCTTGCTGCATCAGGATATATTTCGCGACTCCCTCATACGAGAGAAAGTAATTTGAGGTACCGATGGATTCGTTCTTGATCAGCAAACGCTCCTCGGTGCCGTTCATGATCTCGTCCATCGCCTCCTCCGGGATGTCACGGATCGGGGTCTTGATCGTCACGCCATGTTTCTGACACAACGCCTCGATCTGCCAGAATATCAAAGAGTTCTTATATTTTCCTAACGCCACGATTCCCCCATTATAGATACTTAGCGAGGGATCGGGTACGATCTTGTCCATATCCAGCAGGTTCACCTGCCCCAATCCCTTACATTTAGGGCAAGCGCCCTGTGGGGAGTTAAAGGAGAAGTTGTGCGGGGCAGGCTCGCTATATGAGAGCCCGGTGGCAGGATCCATGAGGCGGCGACTGTAATGGCGCACCTCACCAGTCTCCGCGTCGAGCAGCAACACCAAGCCATCGCCCTGCTTCATCGCGACCTTCAGGCTCTCTTTCAACCGCCGCTCGTCACTCTCGGAGACGATCATCTTGTCGATCACGACCTCGATACTGTGCATCTTATAGCGATCCAACTTCATGCCGTGAAATATCTCCTTCAGTTCGCCATCCACCCGCACGTTCAGGTAGCCTTTTTTACGGATCTGCTCAAAAAGTTCCTTGTAATGTCCTTTCCGGTTACGCACCAAGGGAGCCAGCAGATAGGTCTTCTTACCCTTATACTCGTCGAGGATGAGGCGCAAGATCTGCTCCTCGGTATATTTCACCATCTTCTCCCCGCTCAAGTAGGAGTAAGCCTCGCCCGCACGGGCGTAGAGCAGGCGGAAAAAATCGTAGATCTCCGTCGTGGTCCCTACGGTGGAACGAGGGTTCTTGTTGGTCGTTTTTTGCTCAATGGAGATCACCGGGCTAAGGCCTGTGATCTTATCTACGTCCGGGCGTTCCATATTTCCCAAGAAATTCCGGGCATACGCGGAGAAAGTCTCTACGTAACGCCGTTGTCCCTCGGCAAAAATCGTATCGAAGGCCAAGGACGACTTACCGCTACCGCTCATGCCGGTAATCACGGTCAGCTTATTCCTCGGGATCTCAACGTCTATATTCTTCAGATTATGAACGCGGGCGCCTAACACGGAGATGCGCCCGCCTTCCAAAGCCTGCTTATCTTTTACCATTTTTACCTATCTGTGTTTTTAGGGGCGGTAAAGATACGGAAAAAACGCGTATTCACCTAACACCTTGCTCCTTCCGATTCGCATCGTACGAAGATCCCCCGCGGGATCACCTCACGATAAACCACGGGTTATGGAGGTCTTCCTTGTTGTAACGCAAGGGAGTTTTCTGGTCGACCTGATAAATATCGCACCCGGCGGCTCTCGCGATCGCATGGCCGGCGGCGGTGTCCCACTCCATTGTCGGGGCGAAACGGGGATAAATATCCGCCGATCCTTCCGCCACTAAGCAGATCTTCAGGCTGCTCCCACTGCTCATCAGCGTGACGGGCTTACCTTGCTTACGCAGGTTGTCGATAAAGGCGATTGTCTCCTCCGACTGGTGCGACCGCGATGCCACGACTACCGTGCCTTGATGAGCCAGCGACATGGGCAGCCGGATCGCCTTTTGCCGCATCTCGTCCATCGAGGGCTGGCTGTCACTGTCGATCCCCACGAGTTTATAGGCCCCTACCGACGAGGCGGCGAAGTAGAGCTCTTTCCGGACAGGTACGTATATCACTCCCAAGACGGGACCCCCCTTCTCCACCAAGGCGATGTTCACGGTAAACTCGCCGTTGCGCTTGATGAACTCCTTTGTGCCGTCCAAGGGATCCACAATCCAAAGGGTCTCCCACTTGGAGCGTTCCGCGAAAGCGATCTCTTTCCCCTCCTCGCTCAAGATCGGAAAAGGGGTTACGGAGAGGGCGCTCGTGATCAACCGGTTGGCGGCCTTATCGGCCTTGGTGAGCGGGGAGTTGTCGGCTTTCCGCTCGATCTCGAAATCCGAATCGGGATCGGTGTAAATGTCCATGATCGACTTGCCCGCATCCACGGCGGCACGGATCGCTATATACAGGTATTTCTCGTTATCTATCATCGCTTTTCCTTTTAGTTGTTTCTATGAGCAAATATAGTGAATCCGCTCGAAAGAAGCAACTTTTGCCGACAGGAGCAGGCTCTTCGCCTACTCCTCCCGGACAGGACGAACTCCTAAGCCTCGGGCTCGGAACCAATAGTCAAGCGGCCATACGAAAGAGAGATCTACCGTCAAGGCGTATATATTACTGACTCCTCCATACGGAATAGCGACCCAGTAATATCCGCTTTTACTGACTCCGTCCAGGAAACCCGACCAGTTACGTCGTCCTGATGCAGGGAAAAAGATCTTCGGACCGGTTTTATTGGGCTCACCGTAAAAGAGATAGCCTTTTCTTAGATTATCCAAATCTCCATTGACCCGGCTACTTTCCTTACCGCCCGAGACCGTAAATCCGGTAAAAGCATTGCTCGCCGGCACCTTGAAGCCAACAGGACAAGGATCATAGATCGTCTTGACCACAAGATTATCGTTCGCGGTTTTCAAGTTATTGTTGGCACTCCAAAGATTCAAGAAAGTATTATCCCCATATTCCAATCCTTGCATCACATCGGGCTTAATGATGTAATTCTTGATGCAGCCCGCACCCCAAGGGAATGATTCCGTCTTAGGGTTGGCGGTAGATGGCGCGCCATTCGCCCCATACCAAGTCTTATTCGTCTTAGTAGCGCCATTAGAGGGGAGCAAAGGATCTTTCCTACCCCATTGGTAATAAGGATGACTGCCTCCCGCCATTTCTGAGCGGGGCAATTGCTTAAGACGTATCTCCGAAGTTTGCCCCCCAGCGATAAACCGGACATCGCAACTCCGTCCGGCATAATCGGTAATCTCCCCATCGCACCAACCTAAATTCACGGCCATGAACTTGTACCGTACATTTTGGTGATTAATTACCTCAATCGTATTATTGATGTCCTCGTCCGTCACCCAAATATGCCAACTCCATAACACCGTTCCTGCCGCATCCTTGACAGCGATCACGGCATTCCCCTGTTGGATCGTATTTTGATCGACCACGAAAGAGATATTCCCTCCATCAACCCCCGGATTATACCGAATATCGGTCACCAAAGAGGGAGCATCCTGCCAAACCAACTCAGCCTTGGCCGGTACACACGAGTTGTTCACGATATAGGGATCCGTAATTCCATTCCCCAAATGGTTAATAAATGGATTTAGAATATCGCGTCCAGAAACGGTAGAGGTATAAGCCGCTCTATTGGCTTCCCCATTCTTGATGGCATTGCCATAGACCAACGGGAAGCTATACACGCCCGGAGCGCCTACCACATAGCAGTTAGCCGTATTCTCCACCGTTGCCGCGCCGCTGCTATTCGCAAGATTGTAAGGAGCGTCCATAGATCCGATCGGGGCCATCGCCTTGAGCGCGTCGTTATGCCGGTTGGCGGTGATCCCGACTTGCCGGGCAATAGTGGCCTTATAGGTAGTAGCGGTATTTCCGCCCGCGCCGGAAGCGGTAAACTCCGTCAGCCATACGGGCATCTCATCGCTCCATGTCGTGCCGTCCTCGGAGAACCGGGCCTCCCATGCCACCGGTTCGATCGTTCCCCCGCTGTTTTTCCGGTAGCTGGTCACACGATACGATTTGGTTCCACCCTCATACGTAAACTCTTCCGGCGACGTGACTTCCAAGAAGTATTCCCAATTGATGGAAGAGGTAGAGATCCGGTAGGTCACCGTCTTGCCTTTCGGCCATTCCGCCTTCCCGATCGGGGCGTTCAAGGTATGATCCTTCGTGCCGTCGTTGAAGATCACCTCGATCTCCGCGTTGTCCGGAAGCGTCTGCGGAAGCATCATGAAAGTCTGCGCCTCCTCCGTGATCGGCTGGCCCGCTCCAACCGTCTTGTTCAAGGTCTGCGAGAAGGAGACCTTCGTGCCCCAACCGCTCCAGCGCTCCAAGTTCAAATCGTAACTTGCCTTGGAATAGACATTCCTCAGGGTGACGCTCTTGACCGTACCTACCTGTACATCTTCCCCGCAGACGAACCTCACCGCGGTTAAGGCATGGCGGAAACGTAACCTCACCGCCGCGTCAGCGTCGCCCGCTATCTCATCGGAAGCTGCCACCAAGAGGTCTTTTTGCTTCTCCACCTCCTGAGGTATCGCGCAATGAAGCGTCGGGATTCCCTCCGCTTGGGCGGAGAGAACATAAGCCGTCTCCTTCGGGGCATAGGCGAAGAAGCGCAATTTATATGCCGCTCCCGGCCAGTAGTAATCACGCGAGGGTGTACCTGATCGGCTCATCGTCACGTCGTACATGAAATCGGGCGATTGAAGCCCATCCCAAGAGCCCGTATATTTGCAGGCCGACACACTGAAGTTGTCGTACATCTCGCTGACCCGGGCAGCCTTGGTCAGCGGCAAGCTATCCTGTTCCAGCCTCTCCGGAAGCGAGAGACGATACGATCCCCATACAAGGTATGGAGATAAAGCGTACCCAAGCCATCCGCGCGCAGCTCGGCGACAGTGTTGGCGGGCGTGGTCTCCTCACACGGGGCATCACCTTTACTCAAAGGAGAGGTGGCTGGCCAAAGATCCGGGATAAACTTGATCCGACCGGATCTATGCGGACGCTCCATCTCATCCTCACATAAAAAAACAAAAGCTAAATAGCTAATTGCCAAGAAAAAAGTCGAGAAACGACTTGTAGTCAAAGATGGTTTCATAAGGCATTTAAGTATTAACAAAACGAAGAACGGCCTCTCCCCGGAAGAACGTTCGATTTAGCATATGCACCAAGCAGAGGCATTTCTTATCTATCTGCCGCAAATATAAGGGATTAACCGAAATCTTATATCAAAAAAACGGGATTTTTTTGAGAATACTTACCGGCCTTTTATTTCAACGCCAACTTACCCGGAAAACCTGCTCATGAGAAAAGAAAAAGGTGGGATGTTTTTTCCCGTAAGCACAAAAAAATCCGGGCAAGGAAGAGCGTGTTCTCCTCTTCTCGCCCGGATAGCGAATATCCTCGATCAGGGATCTATCGTTTCCAGAAGTTCTCCATCTCCTCCAAGGTCTTGCCTTTTGTCTCCGGGACAAAGCGCCAGATGAACAAAGCGGCCAGGATTCCCATCAAACCATAGATCCAATAGGCCATACCGTGATTGAAGGTATCGGTCAGGTATTGGTTCTTGTCGAGCATAGGGAATGTCCAAGACACCAAGAAATTAGCGATCCATTGCGCGGCGACCGCGATACTCATCACCATCGACCGGATCGAGTTCGGGAAAATCTCAGCCAGCAGCACCCAGCATACCGGGCCCCACGACATGGCGAATCCCGCCGTATAGACCAACATACAGATCAACGACCCTATCCCGACAGAGCGCAGATAGAAGGTGGTCCCCAAGATCAGCATGGAGGCTGCCATAATCAGCGCGCCAATCATCATCAAAGGACGGCGGCCAAACTTATCGACCGTGAAAATGGCCAGCACGGTAAACGAGAGGTTCACCGCTCCCACCACGATCTGCTGCAACAGGGCGGCGTCGGTCGCGGCACCCATCGTCTTGAAGATCTCCGGGGCATAGTACAAGACCACGTTGATCCCCACGAATTGCTGGAAGGCGGACAGAAATACGCCCACCAGGATAATCAAGGCTCCAAACGAACGGATCGGGAACAGGAGCGCAATGCAGAAACTCAACAGCAAAGCGATCTCCAACGCACTCGTGCTTCCCAATATGAACAGCAGTCCGTAAGCCGCCAAGAAGAGGATCGCCCAAGTCAGCATAAACCGGAAATAGGGCTTCAGGGATGGAGCCTGCTGCTTGAAACTCTCGCGGATGTCCATCAGTTCGCGCTGGGCTTCCGCGGGACCCATCAGGTGATCCAACACACCCAACGCCCTCTTCTCCTGCCCGCACATCACCAAATAACGAGGGGTCTCGGGCACGAAGAACAGGAGCACGAGGAACAACAGGGCAGGGATGATCTCAGACGCGAACATCCAACGCCAACCTACCGAGTGCAACCAGGCGGCGTCGCCTTGCAAGGCGATCGTGTAATTCACGAAATAGACGACCAACATCCCGAAAATAATGGCGAATTGGTTCCACGCCACCAAGTTCCCCCGCCGATCCGCCGGAGCGACCTCCGCGATATACATAGGCGATACCATCGAGGCAAGCCCCACCCCTACGCCACCTACAATCCGGTAAATCACAAAGGCATACATAAAGGTATGGTCACCGCTCTCAGGCATCCCGAAAAACATCTCAGGCCAGGCTGAGCCGATCGCGGAAAGCAAGAAAAGGACGGCTGCCCATAGTAAAGTTGGTTTCCGCCCATATCGCTGGCTAAGCCACCCGGCAAACGAAGCCCCCAAGATACAGCCGATCAACGCGCTGCTCACCACAAAGCCCTCCAAGGCGTTCGCCTGATCCAAAGGGAGCGCCCGAGGCTCGATAAAGAATTTGCGTAATGATTCTACCGCTCCGGAGATCACCGCCGTATCGTATCCAAAGAGCAGGCCTCCGAGCGTAGCGACCAAGGTAAGCGAGAAAATGTAAGTATTATGACTGTTTTTCATGATTTCTTCAGCTAACAACGACAAAAAAAAGACCGTTGGCAGCTGATTCAGGGGACTAATCCCCCTTTACGCCACCAACGGTCTGGGCTATTTATTAAATGTATTGATTGACGATCATCTCGTACAGTTCCTGCTTACCGCTGATTTGCTTCGGCTCACCGTCACGCAAGGCGATAGCTCGCAGATCTTCCAAGGTAAGTTTGCCGTCCTCGAAGGCTTTTCCCTCCCCGGCATCGAAACTTGCATAACGTTCCGCACGCATCTTCCGGTAATCCGAGTTCTCAAGGATGTCGGCCGCTATCATCAAACCACGGGCGAAAGCGTCCATACCTCCGATATGAGCGATGAAAATATCGTCTAAATCGGTTGAGTTCCGGCGAGTCTTGGCATCAAAGTTCGTACCTCCAGTCGTTAGTCCGCCATTTTCTAAGATAACCAGCCAAGCTTGAGCCAATTCATATATATCCATCGGGAATTGGTCGGTGTCCCATCCATTTTGGTAATCCCCACGATTGGCGTCGATACTGCATAGCATCCCGGCATCCGCGGCGGCTTGCAACTCATGGTCGAAGGTGTGCCCGGCCAAGGTAGCGTGGTTCACCTCGATATTCAAGGCGAAATCCTTGTCCAAGCCGTAATGACGCAAGAAACCGATCACGGTCTCAGCGTCCACATCATACTGATGTTTGGTCGGTTCCATAGGTTTAGGCTCTACGAGGAACGTCCCCTTGAAGCCGTTCTTGCGCCCATAATCGCGAGCCATAGTCAACATCATGGCAAGATGATCCTTCTCTCGCTTCATATTCGTGTTCAGCAAGCTCATATATCCCTCGCGACCACCCCAAAAAACGTAATTCTCCCCGCCTAAAGCGATACAAGCGTCGATTGCGTTCTTGATCTGCGTTGCGGCGCAAGCTACCGTCGGGAAGTAAGGATTCGTGGCAGCGCCGTTCATATAACGTTTATGTCCGAAAACATTGGCCGTGGACCACAACAGTTTCTTTCCCGTAGCCTCCTGGTGCTCTTTCGCATGCTCAACCATAATATGCAAACGTCTCTCGAACTCTGCCAACGTTGGACCTTCATCTACCACATCCACATCGTGGAAACAGTAATAGGGGATATTGCACTTTGTCATGAACTCAAAAGCGGCATCCATCTTATATTTCGCCCGAGAGATCGGATCGGTACTATCATTCCAAGGGAAAGTTTTCGTCCCGCCTCCGAACTGGTCGGATCCTTCAGCGCACAATGTATGCCAATAAGCCATCGCAAAGCGCAAATGTTCCTTCAAAGTCTTACCCATAACGACTTTATTCTCGTCATAATAATGGAAAGCGAACGGGTTTTTAGACTCACGTCCCTCGAACTGAATTTGGCCAATTCCCGGGAAAAACTCTTTTTCTCCTTTAAAGTAACTCATAATAACATTATATTTAAGAATGAATATTTTATACCAACAACCGCACCTCGCCTCAGCACGGCCGGAAAGCTTACTATTTATTAAGTACCGATTCCAAACGCTCCTTCCAGACATCAAACGCCCCACAATAGGCATTCGCCTTGAAGCCGTCCGGCTCAACCACCTTGATTTTCTGCAAGGAAGCGAAAGCCTCTTCCGCACTCTTGTAGATGCCAGCGCCAATACCCGCACCTTTAGCCGCGCCTACCGCTCCATTTGTGTCGTAAAGTTCGATCACAGCACCCGTCACTCCCGCCAGGGCGTCCCGGAAAATAGGGCTCAAGAACATATTCGCGTTACCGGCACGTATCACCCGAATATCTATTCCCATATCGTTCATGATGTCCATGCCGTACTTGAAAGCGAAGACAATTCCCTCCTGCGCCGCACGTGCCATGTGAGCCTTTCCGTGGATGTTGAAGTTGAGCCCGTGAACGGAACAATCCACCTGGCGATTCTGCAACATACGTTCCGCTCCATTCCCGAACGGAAGGATCGATAATCCGTCGCAACCGATCGGGACCGTAGCCGCCAAATCATTCAATTCTCCGTAAGTTATTCCCTCCGGGGCCACGTTCCGTTTGATCCATGAGTTCAAGATCCCCACACCATTGATGCACAACAGCACGCCCAAACGGGTCCGCTCGACAGAATGATTGACATGGGCGAAGGTATTCACCCGGGAAAGCGTATCATAATTCACCCTCCCATTCACGCCATATACCACTCCTGACGTACCTCCGGTAGCGGCGATCTCGCCAGGATTCAGCACATTCAGCGACAAGGCGTTGTTTGGCTGGTCGCCAGCCCGGTAAGTAACCGGAGTTCCCTTTTTCAAGCCTAACTCAGCGGCGACAGAGGCCGTCACCTCCCCTTGCAAGCCAAACGTAGGACGAATGTCCGCGATCAGATCTTTGCTGAAACCATAATACGCCATCAAGTCGTCCGATAACTTATTATCCTTGAAATCCCAAAAGATTCCTTCCGACAAGCCTGAAACGGTAGTCACGATGTCTCCTGTCAAACGCATCGCTATAAAATCGCCCGGTAGCATGATCTTGTAGATTCTATCATAGACACCAGGCTCATACTCCTTGACCCAAGCCAACTTGGAGGCCGTGAAGTTCCCGGGAGAATTCAACAAACGCGACAGGCAACGCTCCTCCCCTATATTCTTGAAGGCACGCTCGCCATACGAGACAGCGCGACTGTCGCACCAGATAATCGAAGGACGAAGCACCTCTTGCTTCTTGTCCACCAATACCAAGCCATGCATCTGGTAAGAGATACCAATCGCCTTGATAGCGTCGCCTTTCACGTTAGCGGCAGCCATAGCACCTTTCAAGGCGGCTTTCGTATACGCCCACCAATCCTCCGGATCCTGTTCAGCCCAACCGGGGCGCAACGCCTTGATCGGAGCCTCCTCTTTCGGGTAAAAATCCGAGCCAATCGTCAAACCAGTCTCCTCATCTACGATAGAGACCTTTATGGAAGAACTTCCAATATCACAACCTAACAGACACATAATCCCTGTCTTTATATTTTATTAAACCTTGAACGCTGTTGATTATACTTTACCTTATCGAAACGGAAATAGCGCGCGGCACGGTGAGCCACGCCATCTTGCCGATCCTCCGTAGGGACAACATACGCCAACGAGCTCATCTTCTTATGAAAATTCCGCACATCCATCTCCCGGTTATAGATCACCTCATAAGCACGCCGCAGCTGCAAAGCCGTGAACTTAGGCGGAAGATAGTCGAAGACGATGGCCGGCTCCTTTTCCACCCAAAGGCGGATCTCGCTCACGGCCGCCTCGATAATCTCCTTATGGTCGAACGGCAACCGGGGCAGTTGATCGATCGGGCACCAGCAGATCGGCCCGACATCTGTCCGCGCCGGAGCCTTACGTTTTTTCTTGCACAAAGCGAGATACGCGACCGTGATCAGCCGTCCGATCTTGACCTTCGAGGTAGCCTCCAGCCAACGCACGTCAAGCTGGTTCGAGGTACGTGAGGGAGATCCAAAACAACGGAATTGCTTCAAGGAGACACGTCGCAACCCCGTAGAATCACTCAAAACCCGGGTCGCGGCGTCATTCAGATCCTCATTCTCATAGATCAGGCTACCCGGCAATTTATAGCCGATCAACTCGCCCTTTTCATCCTTTCGTCCAGTCAGCAACACGGTAAGCTTATCATCGTCTATACTCAAGAGGACACAATCTACGGAAACGTAAGGGGAAAGCATCTCTTTATGCTCGTCTTGTGCATCCATGATATTCACTCATTAGATCTATGCAAATATAGATATTTTATTCAACAAAACAAATGCGCTTTCTTTTTCACATCCACGCTAAGTCATTATTTCTCTGACTTTTTCTTATCATACCTCATACAATATGCCGCACAACATATCACACAGCCCCCAAGCATCCGGACAGCAAATCATGGTCAACAAACGCTGCACATTCATTTTATTTTCTACATTTGTCAGCATGTTTAAAAACATAGGCTACATGAATCTGAAGAATATCTATTTCTCATGGCTGATCCAATGGAGCAAACTCAAGGTGATCTTAAACCCCGTGGCGGAAATCATCATCTTGCTGGCCTCCCTCACCTCCCTGTTCGTGCTGATCTATCAATTCGGTTTCGTCCAGACGACCGACTCCATCCATACGATACGCGACATCTATCCGTTCCTCTTGCTCACGTTCTTCACGGGGATCACGCTCCGTTACATCGTGAAGTCGCAAGAGATCATCCAAGAGAAGATGCTCTATATCGACATCTGCATATACTTCCTGCTGTTCGCCGTGCTATCCAGCAAGATGTTTTTCAAGGAGACCATCGCCCAATCCCTGCCCTATCTCACCTTTCTCTCCCATCCGATATGCGTCTATTCGCTCTTATTGGGATTGAGTATCATCCACCTTTCGCGGCAAGCGTTCGGATTGATGCAGGCGAAGATCAAGCCCGCGTTGTTATTCCTGCTCAGTTTCGTGTTCGTGATCTTGGTAGGCGCCGGCTTATTATCACTCCCTAACGCCACTACCCAACCCATCGCTTTCATCGACGCGTTATTCATATCCACCACCTCCGTTTGCGTGACCGGATTGACCACTGTCGATGTAGCCACCAGCTTCACCCATATCGGGCACATCATCATCCTGCTCCTGATACAGATCGGAGGTATCGGAGTCATGACATTCACCTCTTTCTTCGCGCTCTCCTTTATGGGGAAATCCTCCTTCAACAGCAAGATGATGCTGAAGGATTGGCTTAACGAGGACAAGACCGGGAAGCTATTCCGGGTAATCCTCAATATTCTTTGCGTGACCTTGCTTATAGAGGCGATCGGCGCCTACTGCATTTACATGAGCGTACGGGGAGAGCTGCCGGGCGGGACGAGACAAGAGCTGTTTTACGCCATCTTCCACTCCATATCAGCCTTCTGCAACGCCGGGATCTCCACGCTGAGCGGGAATATGTGCGACCCTCTCGTAGCCGATAAGTATATGCTCCATTTCTGGATCGCCATGCTCATCATATTCGGAGGGTTAGGATTCCCTATCCTGTTCAATTACCTCAAGCTCCTGCAACACCTGATCGTGAATGGGGTCAAGATGCTCTTAGGCATACAGAAACATTATGTACACGTCCCTCACATCATCCAGGTGAATACATATATCGTGGTAATATCCACCCTCATCCTGCTATGCGTGGGGACAATCTCCTATCTCATCCTTGAATACGACAACACCTTGGAAGGGCTCCCGTTTGGCGGGAAACTGGCCGAGGCCTTCTTGGGGGCGGTCACGCCCCGTACCGCCGGATTCAACGTCACCAACATGCAGCTGCTGGCCCCTTCCACATTGGTCCTGACCTTGATCCTGATGGCTATTGGAGCCGCGCCCATGTCAACGGGAGGCGGATTGAAAGTAACGACTACCTTCGTCGCCTTGGCCACCACCCTCAACGTGGCACGGGAGAAGGAGAAGGTAGAGATCCGGCGGCGCGAGATCGCTCCCGCCACGATCCGAAGGGCATTCGCAACGATCGTATTGTATTTCGCCTGGGTAGCGATCGCCACCCTGCTCCTCTCCTGCACGGAGGGAAAAGACGCCCCGCTATTCTCCCTGCTGTTCGAGGTCGTCTCGGCATTAAGCACGGTCGGGCTGAGCGTGAACTACACGCCGGAGCTATCCGTGGCGGGAAAAATCATCATCATCTGCACGATGCTGATCGGAAGGATAGGCGTATTGACGTTCCTCATCAGCTTCTGCAAGGAATACACACGGAAGGATTACACATATCCGCAAGAAAATATATTGATGTAATAATAAGGAACTGACATGAAACACTTGGTAATCGGATTAGGTAGCTTGGGAAGCGCGATCGCCCGGGACTTGAGCCGTCTTGGGAACGAGGTGATCGGGATAGATAAGGACACGCGCAAGGTGAACTTAGTGAAGAACGACATAGCCGGCGCCATCACGATGGACTCCACGGACAAAGACGCACTCACGAGCCTGCCATTGGGAGAGATGGATTCCATCATCGTGACTTTCGGAAAAGACTTCGGGATCTCCGTCCAGACGGTAGCGCTGCTGAAGAACCTCGACGTGAACAAGATTATCGTACGGGCGATCTCTCCCATCCATGAGGCGGTACTCCGCGCCATCGGGATCGACGAGATGATTACCCCCGAGAAGGATTTCTCGACCCTATATACCTCGCGCACCGCATTGGGCGACCGCCTGCAACAATGGTACAAGGTGACTGATACGGATCACCTCTACAAGATCAAGACCCCAAGGGCGCTGGTAGGGCAAACGGTGCAGAATATCAATTTAGAGGGGAATTTCGGGATCCGACTGGTCGCCATCGAGCGGCCGTATGAGAAGAAGAACCTGATCGGGCTCACGCAAATCACCAACAACGTGATCAATCCCGTCACCGACGAGCAAACCATAGAGGCCGACGACATATTGATCCTGTTCGGCAAGATGGAACAATTAAACAAGATCGCCCACCTTTAATCCCGACAAACGGAAAAGATAAGCAGACAAAGATAGGCTGTATCAATTTGTTATGATACAGCCTATCCGTCTTTCCATACCTCCCTAAGGCAGGGCGATCTCGATCGTATAAGAGGCGTCGAACGACTCGCCAGGCTCCAATCGGTTCACCCAATCCCGATCCTTGTATTCTCCCTTATATCCGATCCGGTCGCAACGCCCGTACCACGGCTCGATGCAGACAAAAGGAGCGTCTTTCCTCGGGGGCGACCAAAGGCCGACCAACGGGGCCGTGAAGCTCAAGGAGAGATACGGGCGGCGATCCATATCCAACAGATCCACCCGTTTCACCTGGCCATTCTCCAAGATAAACGTATCGATGTCGAAAGTATGGATATCCAAGGGTAGCATTCCCTCCTCGTCTAACGGGACCGGACGGGTCTCATCGCTCACGCACCCTTTCTCCGCCAATACCCGATAGATCAATCCATCCGGCTTATCGAAGGCGAAATAGCCTCGCTTGGGAGAATCTTGCGCATAATTCGGATAATAGAACGCGGGATGGGCGCCGATCTGGAAATACATCCGCTTATCCCCCGTATTCCGCACACGCCAAAGCACCTCGATCCGGTTTCCCTCCAAGCGGTAACCGATCTCTAAGTTGAATGGGAACGGATAGACCTTCAAGGTATCGGGCGTGTCCCGAAGGAGAAAACGCACCTCGTTATCCGACTCCTTTACCAGCGTAAAATCCATATCCCGGGCGAAACCATGCTGCGAGAGAGGATAGGTCACGCCCTCATGCCGGTATTCCGCCTCCCAGACACTTCCCACGATCGGGAAAAGTACCGGGGAATGCCGTTTCCAATACGCGGGGTCGGCTTGCCAAAGGTATTCCTTCCCCGTAGAGTTCGCCACGATACCGCTCAATTCCGCCCCATGCTCGGCGATGCGGATCGTCAGTTCCTTGTTCGATAATGTTTTCATCTTCTTTATGTAAGGTTTAGTAGTTGCTCAGCGGGAAGTCCCTTGCTCTTCAAGAGGCCGATCAACGCCCCGAATAGCAGGGGATGTCTCTCCCTGTCACATAGGTGGATATGCCGCAAGCATTCCAGAGGGAACTCCAGCGGGGCGTAAGGCAGCAGCGTGCCCCGCTCGTAGCGGTAGCTCACCTCCTCCGGAGATTTCCACACGGCGAGCCGCCATTCCTTATCCGTATCCGAAGAAGCCGGCTTTACCTCCAAGGCGGCCTCGCACAGCATCGAGAAAAAGCGCGACCCGGGCTTGAACCCCGTATGCTCCTCATCAAAGAAGAAGGTGTCGTACTCCGTTTTCAGCAGCTCCATGAAATGACGGATCACCGATTCCTTGTCGTACTTGCAAGGCGAGAGCGCATAATTCTCAAGCAAGCAATGCTCACCCAACAATCGGTAGTCCAGCTCAAGCACCAGATGGGGCTCCTTATCGCACCCTGCCTCCGCCGCCTCCAGACGCTCATGCAAGGGAATCACGTACATCCCCATCTCCGGGCCGACCAGCATTCGGCTTCCCTCCCTGAAGAAGGGGATCGCCCGCTTACCACGTTCGGCGGGTATTCCTTCGCTCTCCTCATACAAACCGATGGACTCGCGCAATAAGGAGAGCCCATAATCCACCTCCTCACGTGGTACCTCGTGCATTAACTCGATAGCCGACAACGTAAAAGAGGAGCTTGTCCCGGCCGTCCGCTCTAAGCTCTCGACGAACGCGGGCAATGAAATTCGCTTATATAAAACCATATATTCCTTATTTTATTCCGCAAGATAGGAAATATTTCCGATCCCCGGAACGACCTCACCCGGAAAAGTAGCCCATGCCTTTCTTCCCGGCCTCCTCTTGGCACTCCATACGCCTGACGGAGAAAAACAGCGATAAAACTGGAAGCCGGAATGAACCAACGCCTTCAAATCTTGTTTTAATAGAAAAAGAGTCGTATCCGGGGGCTTCTCCCGGACGATCCGGCGAAACGATTACAAACATTTTAAAGAAAAAAGGTATGAAGAAGTACATTTGCACGGTATGCGATTGGGTATATGACCCAGAAGTTGGGGATCCAGAGAGCGGGATCGCCCCGGGAACAGCGTTCGAGGATATACCCGATGATTGGGTATGCCCGGTTTGTGGCGTAGGTAAGGAGGAGTTCGAGGTCGTGGAGGAATAAAGCCTTGCCCGACTTTTTAAGAGAGGCCGGACAACGTTTCCCGAAAACATGGCGAGCGAATCCGGGATCTCTCCTCAAGTCCCTATAAAAAAAGCGCGTGGAAAGAGACTCTCATCTCCTTTCATGCGCTTTATCTTTATTGGGAAAACTGCGGCTATCCACCACGGTTTCTTCAGTTCATCAGTTCTTGAACACGAGCCCTTCGCCGCTCCGGTCGATCACGATCGGGCGTTCCCGATCCACCTTACCGGCCAACAGCTCCTTAGAAAGCTCATTCAAGACGTACTTCTGGATAACCCGTTTCACAGGACGGGCGCCAAACTGCGGATCGTACCCCTTATCCGCGATGAGGTTTACCGCCTCATTCGTGAAATCCAAGGCAACTCCGTTAGCCGCCAGCATCTTCTTCACGCCGTTCAGCTGCAAGGAAACAATCTGACGAATCTCCTCCTCGTTTAACGGGGTGAACATGATAATGTCATCGATACGGTTCAAGAATTCCGGTCGGATCGTCTTTTTCAACAATTCCAGCACCTGGTTCTTCGTCTGATCGACCACCTGGTCGTGCGTGGCAGGCGTCATCTTCTCGAAATTCTCCCTAATCAACGACGAACCCAAGTTACTGGTCATGATAATGATCGTGTTCTTGAAATTAACCACTCGTCCCTTGTTATCCGTAAGTCGCCCATCATCCAGCACTTGCAGCAGGATGTTGAACACGTCAGGATGTGCCTTCTCGATCTCATCGAACAAGACAACCGAGTAAGGCTTCCGGCGAATCGCCTCTGTCAACTGTCCGCCCTCATCGTAACCTACGTATCCCGGAGGCGCACCGATCAAACGGGTCGCGCTGAACTTTTCCTGATACTCGCTCATGTCGATACGGGTCATCATGTTCTCGTCGTCGAACAGATACTCGGCCAATGCCTTCGCCAACTCCGTTTTACCCACACCGGTCGTACCCAAGAAGATGAACGAACCGATCGGTCGTTTCGGATCTTGCAGCCCGGCACGGCTACGACGCACGGCATCCGCGATCGCGTTGATGGCCTCCTCCTGCCCGATCACCCGTGTATGCAGCTCAGACTCCAAGCGAAGCAACTTCTCTTTCTCGCTCTGCATCATCTTGCTTACCGGTATGCCCGTCCAGCGAGATACCACATCCGCTATATCATCGCTATCAACCTCCTCCTTGATCATAGCGGCAGAACCCTGCATCGTCTTCAACTTCGCCTGCACATCCTTGATCTCCTCTTCCTTCTGCTTGATTTTACCGTAACGGATCTCAGCGACCTTGCCATAATCTCCTTCACGCTCGGCCTTATCCGCCTCAAACTTCAGGTTCTCGATGTCGATCTTGTTCTGCTGGATCTTATTTATAAGCTCCTTCTCGCTCTGCCATTGAGCCTTTTGCTTGGTCTCCTCCTCTTTCAAGTCTGCGATCTCCTTGTTCAACTGCTCCAACTTGGTCTGGTCGTTCTCACGCTTGATCGCCTCTCGCTCGATTTCCAGCTGCTTGATCCGACGAGATACCTCATCCAACGACTCAGGGACGGAGTCGATCTGCAAACGCAACCGGGCGGCAGCCTCATCCATCAGGTCGATCGCCTTATCCGGCAAGAAACGATCCGTGATGTAACGCGAGGATAACTGTACGGCGGCGATGATCGCATCATCCTTGATACGCACCTTATGATGGTTCTCGTACTTCTCTTTCAGTCCTCGAAGGATAGAGATCGTGTCCAGTTCGTTAGGCTCGTCCACCATGACGGTCTGGAACCGGCGCTCCAACGCCTTATCCTTCTCGAAATACTTCTGATACTCGTCCAAGGTCGTGGCACCGATCGAGCGTAACTCCCCACGGGCCAAGGCCGGCTTCAGGATATTCGCCGCATCCATCGCGCCCTCTCCCTTACCGGCTCCCACCAAGGTATGGATCTCATCGATAAAGAGGATGATCTCGCCCTCCGACTTTGTCACCTCATTAACCACCGCTTTCAGACGTTCCTCGAACTCACCCTTGTATTTCGCTCCGGCGATCAAGGCACCCATATCCAAGGAAAAGATCTGTTTCGACTTCAGATTCTCCGGAACATCCCCCCGTACGATACGATGTGCCAAGCCCTCGGCGATAGCCGTCTTACCGACACCCGGCTCACCGATCAAGATCGGGTTGTTCTTCGTTCGCCGACTCAGGATTTGCAGCACCCGCCGGATCTCCTCATCACGACCGATCACGGGATCCAACTTACCGCTCCGGGCACGTTCATTCAAGTTGATCGCATATTTACTCAAGGCATCGTAAGTATCCTCCGCCGACTGGCTGGTCACCTTGTTGCCTTTTCGCAACTCCTCGATCGCCAGACGAAGCTCTTTCTCGGTCACGCCCGCGTCTTTCAGCATCTGCGAAGCGGTACTCTTCTCCGTGAACAGCGCCAAGATGATCGGCTCTAACGAAACATACTGGTCACCCATCTTAGAAGAGTAGTCGATCGCCTTCTGCAAGACCGTATTCGATTCGCCCGAAAGGTAAGGCTCACCACCCGAGACCTTCGGATACGACTCGATCTGACGATCCAATGCCAACGACAGATTCTGAGCGTTCACCCCCAATTTATGGAAGATGAAATTCGTAACGCTCTCACCCGTCATAATGACAGCCTTCAACAGATGGGTCGGTTCGATAGCCTGCTGGTTATTCTTCACCACCAACTGTACCGCCTGTTGTACGGCCTCCTGCGCTTTAATTGTAAAATTGTTTAAATTCATATATTTAACTCCTTTCTATATCTTCTTTTTCAATCACACCTTAATCCCTACAAAACAGATACCAAAAAGAATATATGACATTTTGTCAATAAATTTACACAAAGAAAGGATTCTGTGCGCCAAAGCGTCCCAATCAGACGCCATAAAGACGCATATCCGGAAGAAAAGAGATCGACCCCGCTCTCCTCTCCTCCGGATATGCTATCTATAATTCTACCTTATGTCTGTTCTATTTACAGGGTTCCTTTGGTGCTGGGCAGCTCAAACCGGTAAATATCCCTCCGGATGGCCATCTTGATCGCCCGGGCCAGCGCCTTGAAGATTCCCTCGATCTTATGATGCTCGTTGGTACCTTCCGCCCGGATATTAAGATTCATGAGCGCGGCATCGCTCAAGCTCTTAAAGAAATGCAGGAACATCTCCGTCGGCATATCACCAACCTTCTCGCGGCGGAACTCCGCGTCCCAGACCAGCCACGGCCGCCCCCCGAAATCGAGCGCCACTTGGCATAGGCAATCGTCCATCGGCAAGCAATAGCCATATCGCTCTATCCCCCGTTTATCCCCTAAGGCTTTCCGGATCGCCTCACCCAAGGCCAGCGCGGTATCCTCTATCGTATGATGCTCATCGACCTCAAGATCACCCTTCACCCTCACAGTCAGATCCGTGCCCGAGTGCTTACCTATCTGCTCAAGCATATGATCGAAGAACCCAAGCCCGGTCGAGATCTCGGTCTTTCCCCGTCCATCCAAGTTCCATTCCACATAAATATCCGTCTCTTTCGTGACGCGCCTTACCGAAGCCCTGCGCTCACCAGCGAACAAGAACTCGGCGATCTTGTCCCAATCATCCGTCACGAGAACGGGCGACAACGCCACAGGATACGACCGAAGTTCTTGATCCGCCTCCGCTCCTGCCGTCCTCAACCAGATACCCTTAGCTCCCAAATTCCGGGCCAGTTCCATATCCGTTAGCCGATCGCCGATCACGAAACTGTTTTCCAAATCGTAAGATCCATCCATATAAGCCGTCAACATCCCCGTACGAGGCTTACGGTTAGGCGAGTTCTCCTCCGGGAAAGAGGGATCGATCCGTATATCATCAAACACGACACCCTCACCCGCCAAGGTTTTCAACATCAAGTTATGCGGCGGCCAGAAAGTCTCCTCCGGGAAAGAGGCCGTGCCTAAGCCATCTTGGTTGGATACCATCACGAGCTCGAAGTCCAAGCGTTCCCGGATAAAGGCCAAGTTTCGCATCACCTTCGGTACGAACTCCAATTTCTCCAAGCTATCTAACTGATAATCCACGGGAGGCTCCTTCACCAAGGTACCGTCCCGATCGATAAACAAAGCTCTTTTCGCCGCTCTCATACCCTCAAACCCTTTAAGGCATCCAACAATGCGTTATCTTCCGCCGGCGTGCCGACCGTGATCCGGAGGCAACCGTGGCATTTCGTCACGTTGTTTCGATTCCGCACGACAACCCCTTTCCGCACGAGCCCGTCGTAAACCGCATCCGCGTTACCAACATTCACCAACAGGAAGTTAGCGTCTGAAGGATACACTTGATAAGAGAACGGAGGCTCCGCCAATATTTTCTCCAACCGGTCACGCTCCGCCAAGATCTCACGCACTTGCTTATTCTTCACCGCCTCGTCGCTTAATAGCTCCAAAGCCTTCTCCTGCGTAAGTTGATTAATGTTATAAGGATATTTGATCTTGTTCAGCAAAGCGATGATCTCCGGGGAAGCGAAAGCCATTCCCAAACGGATACCGGCCGCGCCCCAAGCCTTCGATAGGGTCTGGAGAACGATCAAGTTCGGGAATCCAGCCAACTCGCGCAAGAACGAAGGATACGCGGAGAAATCGATATAGGCCTCATCCACGACCACGATCCCCTCGTAATTTTTCAAGATCTTGTAGATCGCCCCCCGATCCAGGCTATTCCCGCTCGGATTATTAGGAGAGCACAAGAAGATGACCTTCGTCCACTCGTCAGCCACCTTCAAGACAGCGTCCGCATCCAAACCGAAGCAATCATCCAAGGGTACCTTTCGGCATTCCACGTTATTGACCTCGGCAGCCACCTCGTACATCCCATAAGAAGGTGTGATCGTCACGATACCATCCAAGGCAGGCTCGCAAAACGCGCGGATCACCAAATCGATCGCCTCGTCGCTGCCATTCCCCAAGAAAATAGACTCTTTCTCCACCCCTTTCAACTCGGCGATACGCTCCTTCAGCTTCCACTGCAAAGGATCTGGATACCTGTTATAAGGAGGATTCCACGGATTCTCGTTAGCGTCCAGAAAAACCGACGCCGCACCATGAAACTCATCCCGGGCGGATGAATAAGGTTTCAATTTCCAGACATTCTCCCGTACTAAATCTCTCAACTCTTTCATATCGTTGCCAATCTAATCGTTACCGCGTTCTTATGAGCCTCCAACCGCTCGTTCGAGGCCATGACCTGAATCGTATTACCCAACCCGCGGATTCCCTCGGCCGTGATCTCCTGGAAAGTGATCTTCTTAATGAAGCTATCCAAGTTCACCCCGCTATACGCCTTCGCATAGCCGTTGGTGGGCAAGGTATGGTTCGTTCCGGAGGCGTAATCTCCGGCGCTCTCCGGCGTATAACAACCTAAGAATACGCTTCCGGCATTCAGGATCCGCCCGGCGATCGAGGCATAGTCGCTTGTCTGGATAATCAAATGCTCCGGGGCGTACAGGTTCGTGAAGTCGATCACCTCCTCCTTATCCCTCAATACGACGATACGGCTATGCGACAAGGCTTTCTCCGTGATCTCCTTCCGGGGCAAGCGATCCAGCTGCTCCCGGATAGCCCGGGCTACCGGCTCCACGATCTCCCCCGAGTCCGTCACGAGCATCGCCTGGCTGTCCGCGCCATGCTCCGCCTGCGAGAGAAAATCGGCGGCGATAAAATCCGGGTTGGCGGATGCATCCGCTATAACCTCCACCTCCGATGGACCGGCGGGCATATCGATCGCTACCTCTCTTAGGCTGACCAACCGCTTGGCCGCCGTCACATATTGATTCCCGGGGCCAAAGATCTTATAGACCTTCGGTACGGACTCCGTGCCGTAGGCCATCGCCGCGATCGCCTGGATCCCCCCGATCTTGAAGATCTGGCTGACCCCGGCCACCTTAGCGGCATATAAGATGGAGGGATGAACCTTCCCCTCCCGGGTAGGTGGCGTACAAAGCACGATCTCCCCACATCCGGCGATCCGTGCGGGTACGGCCAACATCAGCACCGTAGAGAACAAGGGAGCCGTCCCTCCCGGGATATACAGCCCGACTTTCTCGATCGCCACCGCCTTCTGCCAGCAGGTGACTCCCGGTGCGGTCTCAACCTTTTTCCCCTCAAAACGTTGCGAGGCATGGAATTTCCAGATGTTCTCCTTCGCCTGACGGATAGCTTGCCGAAGCTCCTCATCGACCAGCCGCTCCGCCTCTTCCCATTCCTCGTCGGAGACGCGCAAAGAGCTCAGCGTTACCTTGTCGAATTTCTCCTCATACATCTTCACGGCCTCGTCGCCACGCTCGCGCACCTCGTCTAACACCGTACGTACCGTATCGAACAAGGCGGTCACATCCAACGCGGGGCGCTTAGCCAGCGAGTTCCATTCCTCGCGCCCGGGATATTTGATAATTTCCATGATTCTGCCCTCCTTAAATAATCATTTTCTCGATCGGGAGCACCAAGATACCTTCCGCTCCCAAGGATTTCAACTTACCTATAATCTCCCAAAAATGCTTCTCCGCGATCACGGACTGCACGGATACCCACTCCCCGTTGGCCAGTGGCGTGACGGTCGGGCTCTTCATTCCCGGCAACACCTCGATGATCTCGTCCAATTTCTCCTTCGGGGCGTTCAGCAGCACATATTTCTTCCCCTCCGCCAGCTGGATCGCCTCAAAGCGGAACAAAAGCTCCTCCAAGATCTCCCGCTTCTCGGCCGGGAGATCCTTATTGGCTATCAATAACGCCTCGCAAGGGAGCACCACCTCTACCTCCTTCAGCTGATTGCTTACCAGCGTACTTCCCGAGCTCACGATGTCGAAAATGGCGTCGGCCAGCCCGATGCCCGGGGCGATCTCCACGGAACCACTGATCTCGTGTATATCCGCCTTCACGCCATTCCGCTCCAGGAACGACCTCAAGATCACAGGATAAGAGGTAGCGATCGTTTTTCCCTCAAACCAGGTCACCCCTTCATACGTCTCCTCTTTCGGGATCGCCAGTGAGAGACGGCATTTACTGAAGCCTAACCGCTTCACCAAATCAGCCTCTTCCCCTTTCTCCACGTACTCATTCTCGCCGACGATGCCCACGTCAGCCACACCGTTCGCCACGGATTGAGGAATATCATCGTCGCGAAGGAACAACACCTCTACCGGGAAATCTTTCGCCGACAGCAGCAAGATCCGTTTCCCCTTGTTCAACTTAATGCCTGCCTCCTCAAGCAGCGTCATGGTCTCGTCGTACAGACGGCCTTTTGATTGTACCGCGATTCTCAACATATCTCCAAGTTTTTTTTAAATTGTAACCAACAACAAAAAAAAGGCTCACCGATCTTTCGGCAAGCCTTCCTCCTTTATCATGCGCACATACACACCCATCAGCCCACCGAACTACTGTCCGCCGTGATGATGATGGTGATGTAATGCAACGATTGTTTTCATTTTATTTTCTATTCACGCCACAAAATTACGATAATAATTCAAAAATACAAGATTTGTAACAAAATATTATCTCAAATGATCCGCTTGCTGTCGGATCTTATTGGATAGCATCTTCGGGAAATCCGGATGGTCGGCGAAAAAGGCCTCGACCTCCTTTCCTGCCTCTTTAGAAGTATGGCCGGTCAACAGGGCACGCACCCACGCTGTCGGGAAGAAAATATCGCCCGTGCGCTGTACCTCCGGGAGCGCTTCCAGCGCAGGCCGGATATAAGCGACCGACTCCTTCTCACGTAAGGGGTGGTTCAAGTTCGCCAACGCCGCGGATGCCCAAGGCTCTATCCGCCGGTTCTCCGCAATCAGCAACGAGGCGAAAACGCTATCTCGTTCCGCTTTCCGGGGAGATACCGAAGGGGCGATGAACTCGAACTCACGCTTGCGATCCGGATTCTCGATACGAGCCAGTTGGGTAGCGAGGATCTCGTCCGCCCGCTCAGGCAAGCGTATCGCCAAAGAATAAGCTAAATTTACGTAGTCCGTCTCACCCAAGGCGCAATTCTTGGGAGCTTTCCGCTCCTTCCATAAGGCGAGCAGACGGGATGTCGCCTCGTCCGAAATGGCGATTGAGCGATAAAGCCTGAAAGCCAATAAACGGTATTGAGGATCAGCGTCGGTCGTCACGATTTGCCACAAGGCCCGTTCCAGAGGAAGAGGATCAAGCGGGAACAGACGTTGGCAATCGCCCATATACCCTAATGCCATCGAGAACAGCAAGGCATCACGTTCTGCGGGCAAGTAAGTCAGCATCTCGTCACGAAAACGTTCAGGAGACAAGACCTTACGGCGCAGGTTCTCGTATAAGGTAATCAGCAAGGAACCTCTCAACACAGCGTCGTCTGACGCCCGGAGCACCGACCAAACAGCCGAAGCCTCCTTCTCATTCAACTTAAAGAAGCCGTAGCCTCTTCCATCTATATTCGGCAGCAGGACGCAATCTCCGGCCGGGTCGAACGGTAATCTTACCTTGGTCTGCCTCATTCCTTCGCCCAAAGTCACCACTATATCTTCCATACGTTCACCATTCACCACCCGGTAAGTGAGCGTTTGTGGCCAACATAAGCCGCGGCCTAAAGGATCCCGTTGCGAGACAACTAATTCATCACCCTCCATCTCGGCCATGATTTCCGGCATCCCCTCTTGGTTTACCCACACATCACTCCATGCTTTCAGGTCAGCGTCGGTATATCGGTCCAGAATCCCGATTAAGTCGTCCCAAGTCGCGTTCCCATAAGCGAATGTTCTCACATACTCACGGATTCCATCGCAGAAGGCCTCCTCGCCCAACATTCGTACCAACATCTCCATCACGACGGGCGATTTGTCATAAACGATATTTCCATATACCAAACCGGCGTTACGCAAATTGTCCAACTCCTGCTTGATCGGGTTCGCCCCGGCAGTCCGATCCTCTGCGTATGCGGCCGGAATATAATCCCGTATGAAGTTCAAGCGATGATTCACCCCCGAGAACAAAGGTTCCACGATACGGGAAGCGAAATAATTCGCGAATACCTCTTTCGTCCAAACGTCATCAAACCATTTCATCGTCACATAATCGCCGAACCACATATGCGAGGTCTCGTGAGCGATCAAGGCACTCCTACCCAAACGCTCATTCAGCGTGGGATGATCGTTCAGGAACATTCGCCGATCCGCATATAAGGTTGCTCCCGTATGCTCCATACCTCCATATTGAAAACCGGGCAAGATGATCAAATCGTACTTGGCAAACGGATAAGGGATGCCAGTGAAATCTTCCTGCCAAGCCAAGGCATCGAACACCTCAGCGACGATGTCAGGGCATTGAGCCACCTTTTTAGGATCCGTCTCCCGATGGTAGATAGCTATTTCCCGACCATTCCGGGAATAGCTCTCACGTTTCAGCTCACCCGCCACGAAAGAGAACAGATAGGTGCTCAACGGCTCCGTATCCTTGAAGACAATACGCTTCCGGCCCGCGACATCCGAGCTATCAGTCCGCGAGATCTTCCCATTCGCCACCGCCTGCCATCCGGAAGGGATCTCCAAGGTCAGGGAAAAAACCGATTTCATATCAGGCTGATCGAAGCAAGGAAATACCGTCCGAGCCCGGTCAGGGACCAACAAGGTATAGAGAAACTCCTCTCTCCGGTTCAAGGATTGATCGGCAGACGTGAAAGATATAGAGATTTGGTTCTCGCCTTCCCGTATCCATTTCGGATCGATCCGGATATGTTCTTCCCGCAACTCATAAGGCGTATCCTTCCCATTCACGGAAACCGCCCTCACTTGCTCCGGATCTCCCCGGAAATCCAAGATAAGCGGCAAAGGTTTGTCCAGGCGTAGCGATAAATCCAAATTCCCAACGACCGGGTCCTCCCTCACCTCTGGAATGTTAAAAAACAAGCTATAATGTACATCCGAGAAATGTGCCTTACGAAGCTCAGCCAACTCCACGCTCACACCCGATTCCATCCACTTAGGATCCTCGGGCCTACCTGATCCGCCACAAGCCAGAAGGCCTGCCAACGCACAAGTCCCAATCATTCCTTTCAGATTCATTTTCCTGCTCATTCCCTTAAATATTCAGCGATACCCAGAAAGTTCCGTTCCAATAAGAACATCTGGCTCGCCATAAAGGTAAAGAATTCTCCCCAATCTTCCCTACGATGCAAGTCCAAACCTTCTTTCGCCACATAAATACGGGCTACCTGACGCCCGTTTTCCCGTTCATAGCAAACATCCCAAGTCAAACCATCCGGGAAATCCCGCTCCAGAGCCTCTTTATACCAAGTCAGTCGCTCATACATTTCCAAGCGGGCGTCCTCGTCGCGGTGATTCACCTCCAGGATCACGTAAGCCCCCTGACGATTCGCGTCGAACTTCAGCTCCACGCCTTTGACCTTCGTATCATACAAGACCCACGTCTTCCTACGTTTACGCAAATAGGGCTGCACCTCGCAAAAAGCGGCGAAACTTTCCCAAAATTCCAATTTGAGCCTCTTTAATTCCTCCTTGCTATACATCTATTATCTATAAATATCTTTTCTCGCTACCCGGATCACTTGGCCAAATCTTGCCAAGGCATCCATGTCTATCTTCCTCGAGTTACCGACAATTCCATAAGCGATTGTCCCCTCCTGAATACGCCCTTGATAGAAACGTGCGATCTCATCCATCGAGGTTCGCTCAATCCCTTCCAGGAAAGCCCTGTTCGGATCGTCGGCGTACCCTTCATGTTGATAGCTCGCTATTCGCAAGGACAAAGAGCGTGCCGTGGGATACTCATTATTTACCCAGTTACGAATAGTCTGTTTCACCGCCTCCACACGTTCGGGGCGGCGAGGCATATCACGTACCAACCGGTCAAGCACAGTCATGGCATCGATCATCTTATCCATTTGAGTCGCCAGGCGCATCACGAAGCTAACGGGCTTACCCGATTGATTCATGGGAGGATATTTCATGCGGGCGCTCACTTGATAAGCATAAGAGCGGAACTCCCGTATCTCCTGGAACATCAACGATGACATATCCCCTCCGAAATAAGCGTTAAACAGACGTGCCACATGGCGCTCATCCCGACTTTCCAACGGATCCACACGCATATAAGCGTAAACGATACCTTGCGCCACATCCTCCATATCCATAAAAAACACCAAAGGATTCTCATATCTCACCAATGGACGGATATAAGCCAAGGAAAATGGGAGCTTGACCTCCTCCAAAGGCAGGCAATTCCGTGTCACACGAACCACCTGTTCCGTGTCTAACGTTCCACAATAATGCAAATCACAAGCATAGGTCCGTATCTTGGCAAAGGTATCCAGCAAATCCTTCCCCTTCAATTTCTTGAGTTCAGCGAACGACAATTTCGTCAAGTAGCGGGACTGATCTCCAAAACGCACCTTTTCCAGCAGCATATCCGCCACGCTCTCGCTCGAATTAAACAGGGATTTCTCCATCACCTTCGCCTCATCCACGATTTGGCGCATCTTCTTGTCATCCGGTTTTACGTGGCGCAAGAAATCACCGACCAACGTCATTGTCTCAACGAAATGGTCATCGAAGCCATTCACCACCACTAAGAACTCCGAGTCCGTGCAATCGAAAGTAAGCGTACTTCCTAACGCCTGCAACTTACCCCGGAACATCTCGAACGACATCGAGTCCGTCGCCACAAACGGCAGGTAAGCCGCCAGTTTCCCGGCATCGCGAAACGTCAGTTCGCCCACACCGTACGACAAAGTAAGCGAAAATATATCATTCACCCGATTAATTGTCCGATATAAGTCAACCCCTTGGCGTAAATGAACGATCTCCACATCTTTTTCAAAGTCCAGCAAATGCGGTTTCAGCTCCTGTACGGGAATCCGGTCCAAACGCTCCACATAGGCGGAAGAGGCATCCGCGTTCTTCGGGATGATCGGCGCGTAATCCGGCTTCGGCAAGATCGTTTTCGGATAGCGGCCCGTCTTTTTCGTCACATACATATAATTATCCGTGAAATAGCGTCTCGCCACCTCGATCACCTGCTCCCTTGTCAGCTCATCCACGCGAGCCACCTCATCTATGTACTCCTCCCAGCTTTTCCCCTGCGAGAAAATACGCATCATCACCTCCGCCCGGGCATTGATGTCCTCCAATTTAGAGGCATATTCCCTTTTCTGCTCCAACTTCAAGCTCTGGAACATCTCCTCGCTGAAATCGCCTTCCTTGATCCGGTTGATCTGTTTCCACACTAAGCTCTCAGCCGCCGCGTAAGTCTGGAAAAAGAACTTCGGAAAGATCAGCAGCCCCAATATCCCGGCCTCGTTCATCCCCTGATTGATCGCCATCGCGCCCATGACCTTATGCTCGACCGTCAGCTTATCCAAATAACCGGTCCCATTAGAGTTATTCAGCAGCGCTACCGCCACGTTAAGCGCCGCCTGATCGGGATGATTGGCCGGCACTCCCCTGAAGCCCAACGCCATAATCTTCACGAAAGGCATCGGGACACGTACCGTCACCTTCTCACGCCCCTCGAAAGGCGGTAACGTGACGGTCTCCCTCCGAGGCACCTCTCCCTTCCGGAGACGGGAAAAGGTAGATTCAAGGATCGGCAACACCTCCTCCAACCGGAAATCTCCGCTCAGTATAAGCCCCATGTTTGAAGCCACGTAATACTTCTCGAAAAAACGGCGCATCTCCGACAGGCGCGGATTTTTCAGGTTCTCCGCGCTACCAATGATCGGGTAAGCGTATGGATGCGGATAAAAATAACGCTCCGTAACCTTCTCGATCGCCGCGTTAGCCATCGCGTCACCATACATATTTTTTTCCTCATAGACCGTCTCCAGCTCACTCTGGAACAGGCGGAACACTGGATTCATCAGTCTCTCGCTGTTGATCTCTGCCCATTGGGCGATATACTGCGGAGAAAAGGTATTGAAATAAAGCGTATAATCATAGGATGTGCCGGCGTTCAGCTTCGTCCCCCCGAAGCGGGAGATCAGCCGGTCGAACTCATTCGGTATCACATACTCGGCGGCGCGCACGCTCAAATCGTTGATGATCTGCTGCAAATGCGCCCTCATTTTCGGATCTGTCGTCTCCGCCAAGGCATCATATTTCTCGGCGATACGGTCCAATAAGACCTTCTCTGCCGCATAATCGATCGTCCCGATCTTGTCCGTTCCCTTAAACATCATGTGCTCAAAATAATGCGCTATGCCTGTATTCGGGGAATCTTTAGCTCCGGCTTTCACGACTACGGCCCCAAAGATCTTGGGTTGGCTGTGATCCTCATTCAACCAGACCGTCAAGTCATTACTCAATTTATATGTTCGTACCCGCAGAAAATCCGAGGTTTCCAACAGAGTTCTCATGAATTCCTAACTATATTACATGATCCGGCAAATATACTCCTTTCCATCGAAATCCCCCACCGAACCCGGGAAACAATCTTAAAAATCATCCCTCTTTTTAATACTCAGCCTGGCCCATTCCCAAACGCCTCCCCTCCTATCCGGGCAGGTCTCAGCGACCCGAATATAGCGCCTGTCCGGACGGGAGAAAGCCCCGCCGGGATGGAATCTCGGGGAATTTTTCGTACCTTCGCCCATAAAACATCGAAATCCTTTAAACAAAACTTCCGCATGAACCAGATACAGACATGGGTATATGACACGCTTTTACGGCTCGGTTGGATCAGTGAGCAATCGAGTTATCTCGACAATACCGTAATCCTGTTAGGCATCATCCTCCTGACCGTCGGGATCGATTATGCCTGCCGCTATATTTTCCTCGGTACCTTCAAGCGATTGGCGAAGAGGACCCGCAACCAATTGGACGACCTGATCGTGGAACGGAAGATCATCCATAAGATGATGCACATCATCCCGGCCATATTGATCTATGTGCTCCTGCCTCTCGCCTTCCCGGAGGCAGAGGCTCCCGAGATATTGATTATCCTCCAAAAGCTTTGCCAGATCTATATCATCGCGGTATCCTTGCGGTTTATCAACGCGTCGCTGAATCTCATCCACGAGATATACAGCCAAAAGGACACTTTCAAGAACAAACCGCTAAAGGGATTCATACAGATCTTGCAGGTTGCCATCGTCTTTGTGGGAATAATACTTATCATCAGTGTATTAATCAATAAATCCCCGGTATCCCTCTTCGCCGGATTAGGCGCATCGGCCGCGATACTCATGTTGGTGTTCAAGGATACGATCTTGGGATTTGTGGCGGGGATCCAGCTATCCGCCAACGATATGCTTCGTCCTGGCGACTGGATCACGATGAATAAATACGGGGCGGACGGAAACGTCATCGAGGTGACCTTGAATGCGGTCAAGGTACGCAATTTCGACAATACCATCACGACCATACCGCCCTACGCGTTAGTGACCGACGCTTTCCAGAATTGGCGCGGCATGAGCGAATCGCCCGGACGACGCATCAAGCGCTCTATCAATATCGACATGAACAGCGTCCGCTTCTGCACTCCCGAGATGTTAGAGAGATTCCGTAAGATCGCCCTCCTTACGGACTACATCGATGGGAAAGAACGCGAATTAAGTCTCTACAACGAGGAGCATCACATCGACAGCACCGTATGGGTGAACGGGCGCAGGCAAACCAATATTGGCGTATTCCGGGCCTATCTCGAACGATACCTTCGCAACCTTCCTGCCGTAAACAAGGAGCTGACCTGCATGGTACGCCACCTCCAACCCACCCCGACCGGCATTCCTATCGAGCTTTATTGCTTCTCGTCGGACAAGGAGTGGACGAACTATGAGGCGATACAAGCCGATATATTCGACCATGTATTGGCCGTAATCCCCGAATTTGGGCTGAGCGTGTTCCAGAACGTATCCGGCGCCGATCTTCGAGGTATCGCCCCTCTCTTGGAGAACCGCTCCCCCCAAAATTAACGCAGGTCGCACGAACCTAAACCGAAGTAATATAATACATTCCGGATCCATCTCAAGGATCCGGGATCTTTCGTCATGTTTTCTCCCTATAACGCCTAAGTTTTTCCGGATTCATCGAGATGTTTTTCCCATTTCATCGCCACCTCCGGATTAAGGCGAGAACCCGTTATATCAGCGGTTCGCTATCGGGGAAATATATCCCTTAATTCCCCAACATTATTCCATATTACCCCATTTACGAATCCCTTGATTTGAGGAAAGGGATTTTCCCTATTTTTGTCCGCGTTATGGGTACTATTCATGTAAAAAGAGTGGAAACGAAGCGTGAGATGGACGACTTCGTCCAGTTCACGAACGACTTGTACGAGGGATGTCCATTTTACGTCCCCGACTTAGACATGGATATTCGCGAGACATTCGATCCCAAGAAAAACGCGGGCTTAGAGTTTTCCGACATACAACCCTTCATCGCGTATGATGACAGCGGAAAAGCCGTCGGCCGGATAGCGGGTATCATCAACCGACGTGCCAACGAGAAATGGAAACAACGGAACGTCCGGTTCGGGTTCATCGATTTCATCGACGATCCGGAGGTCTCTTCCGCCCTGCTCCATACCGTGGAAGAATGGGGGAAAGAGCGTGGAATGGAATATATACAAGGGCCTATGGGAATCTTTGATTTCGACAAGGAGGGTATGCTCGTAGAGGATTTCGACCAGGTTGGCTCGATGATCACGATCTACAACTACCCTTATTATCCGAAGCACTTAGAGGCCTTAGGCTATCAGAAGGAGGTGGATTGGGTACAAATCAGTATCGAGATACCGGAGGAGACACCAGCCAAGTACGCGCGGGTAGCCAACCTGTCGAAAGAGATGTTCGGGCTGCACGTAAGGAAACTGACCAACAGCGACATCCTATTGCGCGGATATGGGAAGAAAGTATTCGAGCTACTAAATCAGGCCTATGCGCCGCTGTTCGGCTATACGGAGCTGTCAGAAAAGCAGATCGATATGTTCGTGAAGCGTTATTTCCCGTTGATCGACAAACAGATGATCCCTGTCGTGGAGAACGAGCAAGGGGAGTTGGTCGGAGTGGCCATCACGATGAAGAGCTTGTCGGGGGCGCTTCAAAAGACAAAAGGCGAGCTTTTCCCCTTTGGCTGGTATCACCTGATACGGGCCTTGAAATGGGATAAGGAGGAGAAAGCCGAGCTTTTGCTCATAGCCGTCAGGCCGGATTATCAGGGGATGGGCGTGAACGCCCTGTTTTTTAACGACTTGATCCCCATCTATAACAAACTGCATTTCAGATGGGCTGAGACAGGGCCGCAGTTAGAGACGAACGTCAAGGAGTTGAGCCAGTGGAAACCGCTGAACCCTAAACTGACGAAGAGAAGAAGATGCTATAAAAAGAAAATATAACAGATATAGAATATGGAAAGGAAAGTTGTGATAACAGGCATGGGTATATGGTCGTGCCTCGGGAAAACCTTAGAGGAGGTACGCGACTCGCTCTACACGGGCAAAAGCGGCATCGTCTTCAGCCCGGAGCGCAAGGAGGCGGGATTCCGTTCCGCGCTATGCGCCCATATAGAGCAGCCCGACTTAAAGCCATTTATCCCGCGTAACCAACGGCAGTTCATGCCTGAAGAGGCTCAATATGCCTATATGGCCACCCGGGCGGCTTTGGAGAATGCCCACATGGATCCGGATTTCCTTAGCGAGCACGAGGTCGGTATCATCTACGGGAACGACTCGGTGGCTGAGGCGACCATGAACGCACTCGACAAGTTTCGGGAATTCAAGGAGACAGCGGCCTGTGGCAGCGGATCGATCTTCCAGTCGATGAACTCGACCGTGACGATGAACCTCGCCTGCCTATTCAAGCTTCGCGGCATCAATCTTACCGCCTCTGCCGCCTGTGCCTCGGGATCTCACTCTGTAGGACTCGGGTATTTGCTCATCCGCGACGGATTGCAGGATTGCGTCATCTGTGGGGGAGCGCAAGAGGCGAATATGTATAGCGTAGCGTCGTTCGACGGGATTCAATCATTCTCCGTCCGCGAGGATGAGCCTGCCAAGGCAAGCCGCCCGTTCGACCGCGACCGCGACGGGTTGGTACCGGGAGGGGGCGCCGCTACCCTCGTGCTCGAAAGCTATGAGCACGCCGTAAAACGAGGCGCTCCCATCCTCGCCGAGATCGTCAGCTGGGGATTCTCCGGGAATGGGGATCACATCTCCACGCCCAACGTGGAGGGACCGGCCCGCTCGTTGGAACTTTGCCTGAAAAATGGAGGTATCTCTATCGACCAAATCGGTTACATCAACGCGCACGCCACATCGACCAAGATCGGCGATAGCCGGGAAGCGGCCGCCATCGCCCAAATCTTCGGGGATCACAAGGTACCGGTCACCTCGACCAAGAGCCAGACGGGGCATGAGATGTGGATGGCCGGAGCCAGCGAGCTTATCTATTCTATCTTGATGATGAAGCATGATTTTATCGCCGGCAACATCAATTTCGAGAATCCGGATGAGGAGAGCGCGAAGATCCAGATCGTACCGGAGACACGGGAGGCGCATTTTGATATGTTCCTCTCTAACTCCTTCGGTTTCGGCGGCACGAACTCCACGCTTATCGTAAAGAACTTATAATTTTAGTAACAACCATAAAAACAAAGGAATCGACATGACACGTGAAGATATTGTAAAACAGGTAAACTCTATTTTAGCGGATGAGTTTGAGGTGGATCAAGCATTGTTCACCCCGGAGGCGAACGTCAAGGAGACGCTCTCGCTCGACAGCCTGAGCTTAGTAGACTTAGTGGCTATCATCCAATGTACGTACAAGATCAAGATCCCGGTAGCCGACCTGCGGGCGATCCAGACTTTCACGGATCTGTACGACTATATCGAGTCACATCTTGAGGCGTGATGGATCACGAGGCGATTAAACGGCTGATCCCTCAACGGGAACCGATCTTGCTGGTAGATCAACTGATCGGCGTGAACGGTGACGTGGCAGAGACCAGCCTGTTGATCCGGGAAGATAATTTCTTCTTAGAGGAAGACAAACAAATGGCGGAAGTGGGATTGATCGAGCATATCGCCCAGTCGGCTTCCGCCTTCGCGGGCTACAAGGCGATCGCGGCGGGAGCCTCTGCCCCACCCGTTGGCTATATTGGGGAGGTACGGAAATTCCGTTGCCATAAACGTCCTTCGATTGGTGATGAGTTACGCACCACGATCACTTTAGGCGCTGAGTTGGATGGCGTGACCATCTTAACGGGTGAGACAAGGTCTGGTGGAGAGATCGTGGCGAACACCCAAATGAAGATCTTCATCAAGCCGGATCAGGAATCATTATAAAAAAATCATGTTGCTTGAGAATAAGTATTATCAAATAACCGACCGAAAGACGGATGGCCAAGATACCATCTTTCACATAGCGGTCCTGCCTGATTGCGAGGTTTACCGGGGGCATTTCCCGGGGGATCCGGTATGTCCCGGTGTATGTAACATCGAGACAATCAAGGAATGCGCCATGCTCTTGACGGGTAAAAGATTGTTCATCAGCCAAATCAAGCAATGCCGCCTCACGGCGGTCGCTACCCCGGCGAGCTGTCCGCAATTAGAGCTACGGATGAATGCCTTGCCTACGGGACAGGGATTCATCGTGACAGCCAGCTTATCCGATATAAACAAGACCTATATGGAGTTCAAGGGTGAGATGACCCTCGAAATGGTTTAGGTATTAGGGAAAATGAGATACGATGTAATCATCATTGGCAGTGGATTGGGAGGATTGGAGTGCGCACGCTTGCTCGCCCAGGAAGGGATGTCCGTGCTCGTTTTAGAGCGAGGGAACCGGATCGGGGGCTGCCTTCAAAGCTATCCGCGCGACGGACTGTCGCTCGACACCGGTTTCCATTACGTGGGAGGCTTAGGCGAAGGGCAATCCTTATATCCGGCCTTTAAACGATTGGGATTGATGGAACTTCCCTGGCAGCGATTGGATCCTTATTTCGACCGGATCACGATCGGGGATCGTTCTTTCGCGTTCGCCCAAGGATTCGAGGCGTTCGTGGATACCTTGGCCGCTGAATTTCCGGGCCGACGCTGCGCGTTAACAAAGTTCGCCACTTTGTTGAAAGAGGCAGGCGAGCGGCAATTCGAGGCCTTGAACCCACAAAATGATGATGCCTCTGCCTCTTTTCTTGATTCGATCGAGATCAACGCTTATCAATATTTGACGGAACTGTTCCAGGATCCGTTATTAGTGAACGTAATCTCGGGAACCTCCCTGAAAATGGAGTTACGAAAAGAATCGTTACCTCTATTTACCTTCCTGCATGGGAACAGCGGTTTTATCGAGAGTAGCTGGCGCTTGAAAGGGGATGGCGCCTTGATCGCGGAGACGCTGGAGCGGGGAATCCGGGAACAAGGGGGAGAAATTATCCGGAAGGCGGAAGTAATCGAGCTGGTGGAACAGGGCGGGACACTGACACGGGCGATATGCTCGAACGGGGAATCGTACGAGGGAAAGTTTTTCATCAGTGATATTCATCCGGTCTTGACCTGTGGCTTGGTCAAACAAAGTGATCGGATCAAAAAGGTCTATCGCGACCGGATCGCCCGTTTGGAGAATACGTTCGGGATGTTCACGGTCTCACTTTGTCTCCGTCCGGGGGTGCTACGCTATTTCAACTGGAACCAATACGTTTACACGGACACGGATGTATGGTCGTTCTATCAAGATCATACGGAAGATGCAGGCGGCCTATTGATAAGCTGCCGGGTCCCGGAGGATGGAAGCGAGTACACCCGGCAAATCGATCTGCTGACCCCTATGCCGTGGAGCCGGTGTTTACGGTGGGAGCATACACGGGTCGGACGGCGAGGCGAGGAATATGAGGCTATGAAAAGAAGATGGGCGACATCATGCATCCTGCTCGCCGAACGGGTTATTCCCGGACTGCGCGATAGTATCTCCACCTATTACACGAGCACGCCGCTCACCTATCGCGATTATACCGCTACACCGGAGGGAAGCGCTTACGGGGCAAGGAAGAACTGCGAGCAACCATTGACCACTTTACTATCGACACGTACCCCAATCCCGAATCTGCTACTCACCGGACAAAGCCTGATGCTCCACGGTTTGCACGGCGTTACCATGACCGCTTTCCACACGTGCGCGGAAGTGCTTGGGAAAAAGCGTGTATGGGAGATGATTAAAAATTGAATAAAGATGAAAGAGTTGAAAGATATATGCCATATACGGGTCAAGTTTAGCGAGATCGACTCGATGAGACGGGCATGGCATGGCTCATACGTAACCTATTTCGAGGATGGGCGCGAGTCATTCGGCAGGCATTTCCCCGGTATCGGGTATGCGGATATGCAGGCGTGTGGCATTTACGCGCCGATTTATGATATACATATCAAGTATTTCGCGCCGCTTGAGATCAACGACATGGCCGAGATCCATACGTATTACGATTATAAACCGGGAGCCCGGCTCGATTACAGCTATGAGATTTATCGGGAAAGCGATCATGTATTGTGCGCCTCGGGGAGCACGGTGCAATTATTTATCGATCCGCAGGGGGATTTGATGCTCGACAAACCTGATTATTATCGAGATTGGCAGGAGAAATATTTGGGAGAGAGCATTTCGCGAGATGAAAGGAAATAATGGAAATCTGAATCAAATCTGTGTTTGACTTATGAAAGAGGAGATAAAATCCACTTACAAATCTAACGATACGGAGGAATGGCTCGATCGGGTATGGACACGCCCGATCGGGTATCAATGGGCGCTATTTTTCAAACGCTTAGATATTCACCCCAACACGGTGACGATCTTATCCATGATTATCGGGGCGAGTTCCGCTTTCTTCTTCGCTCACGGTTCTTACCGCACGGAAGGATGGGTTGGATTAGGGTATAACCTGATCGCCATCTTACTGCTGGCGTGGGCCAATTTTTATGATAGCGCTGACGGGCAATTGGCTCGGATGACAGGGAAAAAGACCCGGTTAGGACGTATATTGGACGGCGCCGCCAGCGAAGTTTGGTTTATCCCGATCTATTTGGGGCTGGTTTACCGCCTTTATCAGCATCACGACTTGGAATTCCGGGTGTTAGGGATCGCGGATAATCCACAAAATACGCTGATCCTGACGGGGATATTCTTCGCTGTCGTGCTCTATTCCGGCTTTGGTTGCCATAGCAGGCAATGCGGATTGGCTGATTATTACAGGCAAATCCACCTTTTTTTCCTGAAAGGGGAAGCGGGAAGCGAATTAGACAACTCTGCCCAGCAGAAACAGATCTATGACAATACGCCCTGGGAGGGGAATTTCCTTTGGAAAGCCTTCCTGAAGACCTACGTAGGCTATACCCGAAAGCAGGAGGCCCAGACACCTAACTTCCAACGTATGATGGCAGGATTACGGGCGAAGTATGGCTCTACGGAGCATATCCCGCAGGCATTCAGGGATCAGTTTAGGGCACGTTCGCTACCGCTGATGAAATGGACTAATATCCTTACGTTCAATACCCGGGCGATCGTATTGTATATCTCTTGTTTAGCCGATCTGCCGTGGTTCTATTTCTTCTTCGAGATCGTGGTCATGGGACTGCTCTGCCAATATATGCGCCGGGCGCACGAACGGTCTTGTAAGGAACTGGCGGAAGGCATCTGATTCGGATTGACCCAATATCCATACATTTCAGGACACTTCAAGAGTATGAAAATGACGTATTTTTGCGATCGGGTTTGACAAGGTTCATCTATTAGAGAGTCGGATTTTAGCATGAGGAGAGGGAAGTTTATCGGTTTATTGCTATCTTTGTTGTGCCTATGGGCAGTGGATGCCCAGAATACAAGGATAAAAGGGATCGTGAGTGACTCGATCACGGGGGAGACCTTACCATACGTATCACTTATCTTCAAGGGGACAACCATAGGAACCGCCTCCGATGAGGACGGTAATTTCTCTATCTCAACTTCTACCCCGGGAAAGATCCTGAGCGTATCCTATATCGGATATGACACGAAAGAGATCCAGATCTCGAAAGGGAAAAGCTATAATCTGGACATCCGGTTGGTACCGAGTGGAATAAAACTGAACGAGGTAGTCGTTAAACCGAAAAGAGAGAAATATCGCAAGAAGGATAACCCGGCCGTGATTTTCATGAAGAAGGTCATCGCCTTACGGGAAAGTAACGATCCGCATAACCGGGATTTCTATCGATACGACCAATATAACAAGATGGTATTCGCCATGAATGATTACAAACCTAAGGTTCGTAAAGACGGGAAAACGGGCAAGTTCGACTTCTTGGAAGAGTTCATTGACACATTGGATATTGGAACAACCATCCTCCCCGTATCGGAGAAGGAACGGTTGGAGACAGTCTATTTCAGGAAAGATCCAAAGGCTGAGAAACGGCTTATCAGGGGAAGCAAGTCGTCCGGTATCGACGAGATCTTCTCTCGCGAGGGAATCCAGCAATTCTTGAATGAGGTATTTAAGGAGGTAGATATTTTCCAGAACAACATACCTTTGTTCTTACAGCGGTTCGTGAGCCCTCTCTCCTCTTTCGGGCCTAATTTCTATAAATATTATTTGCTGGATACCTTAGATGTTAACGGACAAAAATGCGTAGATTTAGGATTCGCTCCGTTCAACTCGGAGTCATTCGGGTTCACCGGTCATCTCTATGTGACGCTGGATTCCACCTTTTTCGTCCAAAAGGCTATCCTGAACGTGCCGAAAGACATCAATCTCAACTTCGTGTCTCACATGACTATCGAACAACAGTTCAAGCGTCTGCCGGATAATACCCGCTTAATCACGAAAGACGACATCAATGTCAATTTCAAGTTGAGCGAAAAGGCGAAAGGTATGTATGCCCGACGTTTGAATATTTATAGCAATCATTCGTTCGAGGAGCCGGACACAGAACAAAGCAAGATCTTCCAAAACAGTGCGCCAGTCATAGCCTTGGCCGGCGCATACAAGCAAACGGAGGAGTTCTGGATGAACAATCGTCCGCCTGAGGCAGTCCGAAAGAATCCAAATTCGGTACAAAAGTTAATGGCCAAGCTGCGTTCTATTCCGGTGTTCTACGTAACCGAGAAGGTAGTGACAATACTTGTCTCGGGATATGTTTCCACAAGCAAAGAACCCGAGAAGAATAAGTTCGAGTTCGGCCCGATGAACACGACCATCAGTGGCAACTCTATCGAAGGGGCTCGTTTCCGGGTGGGCGGAACCACGACTCCGGCCTTCAACAAGAACTGGTTCCTGGATGGTTACGCCGCCTATGGAACCAAAGACAGGAAAATGAAATACGACGCTCTCATTGAGTATTCGTTCAACGATCGTAAGGAGTTTCGTAAGGAATTTCCTATGCACTCTCTCCGATTTGAATACATGTACGACATCAACAAACTGGGACAACAGTATATGTATACCAGCAAAGATAACGTTCTTTTGACGATTAGGCGCCAAAAGGATACAAGAGCCACCTATTTACGGAAAGCGGAACTGACCTATACCCATGAATATTACAACGGAATCTCGTATAACGCGATTTTACGGAATCGCCGTGAATACGGGACGGCTTATTCCGTTTTTGACCGGATCAATGCGGATGGAAGCCTCACTCGGCTTGGGCATTACGACATGACCGAGCTGGAATTGAAGTTCCGTTACGGCAGGAACGAGAAATTCTACCAAACACGAAACAACCGCATTCCTATAACCTACGACGCCTTGATCTTCAACTTCAGCCATGTAATGGCAAAGAAAGGCTTATTAGGTTCCTCATACGACTATCAACGTACGGACATAGGTGTTCAGAAACGCTTCTGGTTCTCGGCATTCGGTTATGTGGATATTATCGCAAAAGCGGGAAAAGTATGGACGAAAGTCCCCTACCCGTTACTGATCCTGCCCAATGCCAACCTCTCTTATACGATACAACCGGAGGCCTACACGAACATGAACGCGATGGAGTTCATCAACGATGAATACGCGTCCTGGGACATCACCTACTATTTAAACGGAAATCTTCTCAATCGCATACCGCTTATCAAGAAGCTAAAGGCCAGGGAGGTATTCTGCTTCCGGGGATTATGGGGGCATTTGACGGACAAGAATAACCCGGCGAAGAACGGTGATGGCTTATTCCTTTTCCCTGAAGGATCCTACACGATGGGGAAAGCTCCCTATATGGAGGTAAGCGCCGGAGTTGAGAACATACTGAAATTCTTACGTCTGGATTATGTTTGGCGACTGAATTACCGGGATCATCCCGGAATCCAGACCAAAGGCGTGCGATGCACCATGCGATTATCATTCTAACAGGAGGAAAGAAAAACACGTCAATCGTAAATATCCCGCGAAAATATCCAATCCTTTCAACATAAAAGAGGTCAGGTGAGCTGGCAGACAAGCTCTCACCTGACCTCTTTTTTTGTGTCTTATCCGCAGATCACAAGAGATCGGAAGCCAACTCCGACAACTGGCTTCTCTCGCCCTTCACCAAATTGACATGCGCGAACAGATCCTGCCCCTTCATCTTATCGATCATGTATGCCAATCCATTGCTTTGCGCGTCGAGATAAGGAGAGTCTATCTGCTGAATATCCCCTGTAAACACCATTTTCGTCCCCTCTCCCGCACGAGTGATGATCGTCTTGATCTCGTGAGGAGTCAGGTTTTGCGCTTCATCGATGATGCAATAGGTCTCCGACAGGCTACGTCCCCGGATGAACGCCAGCGCCTCGATCACCAATTGGTTGTTCTTCTGCATATCATCGATCTTGCGGACGTCCGGGCTCCCCGGCGAGAACTGCGCCTTGATCACGTTCAGGTTATCGAACAACGGCTGCATATAGGGCGCCACCTTCTGTTTCTCATCTCCGGGAAGGAAACCAAGATCCTTGTTCGCCAAGGCTACGATCGGGCGCGCCAACAAGATCTGCTTGTAATGCCCCGACTGCTTCAAGGCGGAAGCCAGCGCCAGCAAGGTCTTCCCCGTGCCAGCCTTTCCCGTCAGCCCGACCAGCTTTATATCCGGGTCGTTCAGCACCTCGAAAGCGAAGCTCTGCTCCGCGTTGCGAGGCTGTATGCCAAAATTGGATTCCTTGCCCACCCTCTTGAACTTGTCGGTAAAGGGATTGAAACGGGTCAACACGCTATTACGGACACTTTTCAAGATGAAGCACTCATTCGGGGCCAATTTCGACTTGAAATCGAACGCATCCGCGTCCACCCCCTCCGGGGAGGCATAAATCTTGTCTATCAAATCGGGATCGATGCCCTCATACGTCTCCTGGGCACGCTCGAAAATATCCACGTTGACCACCTTGTCGGTGATGTAATCCTCCACGGGAATCCCGAGCGAACGGGCCTTCATGCGGAGATTCACGTCCTTGCTGACCAAGGTCGTCTTGGTCTTCGGATGTTTCTCGGCGATTGTCAGCGTACACGAGAGGATCCTATGATCCGGAGTCTTCTCCGGGAAAGAAAGCGCGATCTTATCCTGATACTTGTCGCCGGTCACGATATAAAGCGTCCCCTTGCCCGGGCCGAGCGACGCCCCTTTCAAGAAAAGATCGTTGCTGGTCAACTGGTCCAGCTCCCGCACGAACTCGCGGGCGTTGTAATTGATCTGCTCATTACCCTTCTTGAACTTGTCCAGCTCCTCCAGGACCACGATCGGCAGATAGATATCATTTTCCTGAAAGTTCTCGATACATTTATAGTCATGCAGAATGACATTCGTATCCAACACAAAATTTTTCTTCATACCCATAGCCTTTCGTTTTAATGATTATCGCCCTAATATAGGCAAAATCCGGATAAGATGAAATTTCATCTCGCTAAAAATAGTTATACGCATCCATATCCTCCACCATGACCGATTCGGGGAAAATAGCTACTTTTGAGACAAAATTCAAAAACCATAGGAGTAATCGGTATGTTTTCAGATTTCAATTTCCAGCAAATGATTAGCGCCTTCATCGTCTTGTTCGCCGTGATCGACATCATCGGCTCCATCCCTATCATCATCAGCCTGAAGGAAAAAGGGAAAGACGTTAACGCCATGAAGGCGACCTTGATCTCGTTTTGTCTGCTGTTAGGCTTCTTTTACGCAGGCGACATCATCCTGAGGCTCTTCCACGTAGACATCGAGTCGTTCGCCGTGGCGGGAGCCTTCGTCATCTTCCTCCTCTCCTTAGAGATGATCCTCGACATCGAGATCTTCAAGAACCAAGGGCCGATCAAGGAGGCCACCTTGGTCCCGCTCGTGTTCCCGCTGCTGGCCGGAGCCGGATCGTTCACCACCCTGTTGTCTCTCCGGGCTGAATATGCCAGCGTCAACATCATCATAGCGCTTATACTCAACATGATTTGGGTATATATCGTGGTACGCATGACCCACAAGATCGAGAACCTGCTCGGGAAAGGCGGGATTTATCTGATACGCAAGTTCTTCGGTATTATCCTATTGGCGATCTCCGTCAAGCTATTCATGAGCAATATCACCTTATTGATGGAGCAGATCTCGTCAAACAGCTAAAACAATTTTCGACCATCCACGCGCCTTTACGGTCCGGCCGAGAGGCGCTTTTTTTCACCTTTTAATCCAACGAATATGATAGCGATCCTATCTCCCGCCAAGACCATGACGGGACAGTCCCCAAAGAAGGCGCCCCGCGCCACCACGCCCCGCTTCCAGGCGGAGGCGAACGAGATAGCCTTGCGAATGGCAGGCCTCACGCCCGACGAGCTGCGGCGTGTCCTCAAGCTAAGCCCCAAGTTGGCGCTCGAATGCTTCCGGAAGTTCCAAGCGTTTCACGCCACGGACGAGCCTCCCCTCCCGGCCCTGCTCGCCTATACCGGTGTCGTGTTCAAGCACATCCGCCCGGCCGATTTCACGGACGAGGATTTCCATTTCGCCCAGGATCACCTGCGTTTCGTATCCGGATGCTACGGGCTGCTTCGCCCGCTGGACGCGATAAAGCCCTACCGGATGGAGTTCGACGTGAAACTCCCCGAGATTAGCGAAGGCAACATATACGCTTTCTGGAAAGACCGGCAGACGGGCACCTTGATCGATGACGTACGGCAAGACGACGGGATCCTGCTGAACGTGGCCAGCTTAGACATCCAACCTGCCTTTCAGTGGAAAGAGGTGGAGCGATCCGTCAGGGTAATCACGCCGGAATTCAAGGTTTGGAAGAACGGCAAGGCGGAGACGATCGTCATTTACGCCAAGATGTGCCGGGGCGAGATGAGCCGCTTCCTCGTGAAAAACCGGTTATCCGACCCGGAATCGCTCAAGGGGTTCTCGTGGGAAGGATTCAGGTACAAGGAATCCATGTCGGACAGCGATAATTGGGTATTCCTGCAAGAGTAATCCTCTCTTGCCGATGTTTTCCGAAAACCTTCGCCCGGTATTTTTCAAAAGCCGGGCTATTTTTTCAAAAAAAGTGAAGAGCAAAAAACGGAGAAATCGTATCTTCGCATAATTCCTAAAAATAAAAAACATGAAAAGACTTTTAACCTGCATCGCCTTGGGCTTCGCGGCTACCAGCTTCGCGGAGACCCCGCTATGGCTGCGCGACGCGCAAATCTCGCCGGACGGGACGGAGATCGCGTTTTGCTACAAGGGGGACATATATAAAGTCCCTGTCAACGGAGGGAATGCCATCCAGCTGACCACGCAAGCCTCTTACGAGTGTACGCCGATCTGGTCGCCGGACGGGAAACAGATCGCCTTCGCGAGCGATCGTAACGGGAACCTCGACCTCTTTATCATGCCGGCGGAAGGGGGAACCGCACGCGAGCTCACGAGCCATTCATCTCCCGAGATCCCGACAGCCTTCACGCCGGATGGCAAGTATGTCCTGTTCACCGCGAATATCCAGGATCCCGCGGCCAGCGCCCTCTTCCCCACCTCTGCCATGAAGGAGCTTTACAAGGTATCCGTCAGCGGCGGACGCACCGAGCAGGTATTAGGGACACCCGCCGAGATGGTCTGCTTCGACAAGTCGGGAAAGACCTTCCTTTACCAGGATGTGAAAGGTTTCGAGGATGAGTGGCGGAAGCACCATACCTCGTCCATCACCCGCGACATCTGGATGTACGACACGAAAACCGGCAAACATACCAACCTGACCGACCGGGCGGGCGAGGATCGCAACCCGGTATTCGCCCCGGATGGGCAAACGGTCTATTTCCTGAGCGAGCGTAACGGAGGTTCCTTTAATGTCTATGCCTTCCCGATCAGCGACCCGAAGGCCGCCAAGGCGGTAAGCCAGTTCAAGACGCACCCCGTTCGTTTCCTCTCCATCGGCAGCGACAACACGCTTTGCTATACGTATGATGGCGAGATCTATACCCAACGTCCGGGAAGCTCCCCAAAGAAGGTACAGATCAATCTGGTCCGCGATAACCAGGAACAGATAGCCGACTTGAGGTTCAGCGGTGGAGCCAACGGAGGAACAGTCTCCCCCGATGGGAAGCAAGTCGCGTTTATCGTCCGCGGCGAGGTATTCGTCACCTCAGCGGATTACGGTACGACCAAGCAGATCACGCATACACCCGCCGCGGAGACGGGGCTTTCATTCTCCCCGGATAACCGGACGCTCGCCTATGCCAGCGAACGCGACGGGCATTGGCAGCTTTACTTGGCGAAGATAGAGCGCGAGGAAGAGGCCAATTTCCCGAATGCCACGCTGATAAAGGAGGAAGTGCTCCTGCCTTCGGCAACCATCGAGCGTAGTTATCCCCAATTCTCGCCGGATGGCAAGGAACTGGCCTTCATCGAGGATCGGAAGAAGCTGATGGTAGTCAACTTAGATACGAAGAAAGTCCGCCAAGTAACCGATGGCTCTACCTGGTACAGCACCGCCGGTGGGTTCGATTATGAGTGGTCGCCCGACGGGAAATGGTTTACGCTCTCGTTCATCGGCAACAAGCATGACCCGTATGCCGACATAGGTTTGGTCAGCTCCGCAGGTGGAGAGATCACCAACCTCACCAATAGCGGTTACACCAGTGGCTCTCCCCGATGGGTAATGGACGGTAACGCTATCCTGTTCGTCACCGAGCGCTACGGTATGCGTGCCCATGCCTCTTGGGGATCGTTAGACGACGCTATGTTAGTGTTCCTCAACCAAGACGCATACGACAAGTATCGCTTGAGCAAAGAGGACTACGAGCTTCTGAAGGAATTGGAGAAAGAGCAGGAAGAGAAGAGCGCCGACAAAGGCAATGACAAGGATAAGAAAGGAAAAGATGAGGCTAAGAAAGACAAGCCGGCCAAGGAGATCAACGTGGAGTTGAAGGGCATCGAAGACCGCATCGTACGCCTCACGCCGAACTCCTCGGATATGGCGGGAGCCATCATCACGAAGGATGGGGAGACCCTGTACTATCTGTCCGCCTTTGAGAACAAATATGATCTCTGGAAGATCGACTTGCGCAAGAAGGAGACGAAGCTGCTCCACAAGATGAACTCGGCAAGGGCTAACATGGAGTTGGACAAGGAGGGAAAGAACCTCTTCCTGCTTGGGCGCAGCTCCATGCAAAAGATGGACACGAAGTCCGAGAAGCTCACGCCGATCAAGTTCCAGGCTAACCTGAAAATGGACTTGGCCGCTGAGCGGGAGTATATGTTCAATCATGTATATCTGACCGAGAAAAAGCGGTTCTATGAGGTGAAGATGCACGGCGTGGACTGGGAATCGCTGACATCCGCTTACCGGAAATTCCTGCCGCATATCAACAACAACTATGATTTCGCGGAACTGCTGAGCGAATATTTAGGAGAACTGAACGTATCGCATACCGGTGGACGCTTCCGCCCACAGGCGCATGGCAACACGACAGCGAATCTCGGTTTGCTTTTCGACTGGAAGCATACGGGAAAAGGATTGCTGATCGCCGAGGTGATCGAGAAAGGGCCGTTCGATCACGCACGGTCGAAGGTGAAAGCCGGACACATCATCGAGAAGATCGACGGGAAGGAGATCACGGAGAGCACGAACTGCGCTGACCTGCTGAACGACAAGGCACGCAAAAAGACCTTGGTATCGCTCTATGATCCTCAGACGAAGGCCCGCTGGGAAGAGGTGGTCGTGCCGATCAGTAGCGGGGATTTGAGCGACCTGCTTTACACCCGTTGGGTGAAGCAACGTGCCGCCGACGTGGATAAATGGTCGAACGGCCGGTTAGGTTACGTGCATATCCAGTCGATGGCCGACCCGAGCTTCCGCTCCATATACTCGGACATACTAGGTAAATACAACGACCGGGAGGGAATCGTGATCGATACCCGTTTCAATGGTGGCGGACGACTGCACGAGGATGTGGAGATCCTGTTCAGCGGCGAGAAATACCTTACGCAGGTAACCCGCGGACGGGAGGCGTGCGATATGCCGAGCCGTCGCTGGAACAAGCCCTCTATCATGTTGCAATGCGAGGCGAATTACAGCAACGCGCACGGTACGCCTTGGGTATATAAGCACCAGCACATCGGACGCTTGGTCGGTATGCCTGTACCGGGCACGATGACGACCGTATCCTGGGAGACCTTGCAGGATCCCACGCTGATCTTCGGTACGCCGATCACGGGTTACCGCCTGCCGGATGGCAGTTACTTAGAGAATACGCAGCTGGAGCCTGACGTAAAAGTGGCCAACTCGCCGGAGACGGTTGTCACGGGCGAGGACACTCAATTGAGGGCTGCCGTGGATGAGCTGCTGAAAGAGATAGACAAGAAATAGGCGATCTCACGACAAAAGCCGGTCCCTTCCCCAAAAAGGTGACCGGCTTTTTTTGTTTTGTCCGAATCGTTTTCCCGAAAAGCCGGGGAAGTTTTCTTCCCTCCTTCCTGCCCTAAAATTGGAAATAGATAAAGGGTTGCACCCCAGCGCTCTTGAACTGGATGACCGTGAAGATGGCGATCGCCAGCAACAACGCCTGGACTACCAAAGGAGAGCGGGTAACCACGCCCCGCAACGCGCCATCCACCGACTTAGGCATGAAGTGGAGCACATACCCGATCAGCATCAATACGAACACGCCCCTGTATCCTTCCACGAATTGGGGAAACACCTCCGGATGGAAATTCGTGAGGATCTGCCCTAACATCTCGCCGACCGTAGCCATCGACGGAGCCCGGAACAGGATCCAGCCGAGGCAAACCAGATGGAAGGTGAGCACGATCCCCGCTACACGTCGCCACGGCTTCATCTCTCCTCCCATAGGCTTGAAGCTGGAGAAGCGCCCCATCACGAACTTATGTACCGCCAGCGCGGCGCCATGCAAGGCACCCCATAGGATAAAACTCACGGAAGCCCCGTGCCATAAGCCGCCCAGCAGCATCGTGATCATCAGGTTTATGTAAGTGCGGATCTTCCCTTTCCGGTTTCCTCCCAAAGAGATATACAGGTAATCCTTCAGCCAGGAAGAAAGGGAGATATGCCATCTGCGCCAGAACTCGGTGATCGTGGCCGATTGGTAAGGCGAGTCAAAGTTTATATTGAAACGGAATCCTAACAGCAAGGCTATGCCGATCGCCATGTCGGAATAGCCTGAGAAATCACAGTAGATCTGCAAGGCATATCCATAGACACCGATCAGGTTCTCCAACCCGGTATATAGCAAAGGGGCGTCGAATATACGATCCACGAAGTTCAGGCTGATATAATCAGAGATCACCATCTTCTTGAACAATCCGCAAAGGATCAGGAACAATCCTTCGCCAAACTCCGCCCTGCTGACGACCGGGTTCCGGTAGATCTGCGGGATGAAATCGCGCGCCCTCACGATCGGCCCCGCCACCAATTGCGGGAAGAAGGAGACATAGAAAAGGTAGTCTATCCAACGCCCGAGCGAACGGATCCGCCCTCTATACACGTCGATCACATAGCTGATGCTCTGGAACGTGAAAAAAGAGATACCGACCGGCAGGAAAATATCTAACCGGGTCCATTCCCCGCCTGCGATCGCGGCGAAGGTCTCCCCCAAGAAATTGAAGTACTTGAAGTAACAGAGCATCCCTAAGTTGACGCAAAGGCTCAAGGTGACCAGCAGCTTCCGGTGCAAAGGCGCTTGCGTCCGCTCAATTCCTCGCGCGATCAGGAAATCGGAGGTGGCGGTGAACACTAACAAGCCAAACCACACTCCGCTGCTCTTATAGTAAAAATAGAGAGAGAACAAGGTTACGTAGATGATCCGGGCGAGCGTATGTTTACGCAATGCGATATAGATCATCAGGAAACCGATGAACAGGAAGAAAAACAACCCACTGCTGAACAGCATCGGAGCGTCGGGATGATACAGGAGTATCTCCTTCAGCTTTTCCCACGTGAACGAGTGGGTAGCCAGCCAATCTTGCAATATCATATCTGTCATAAAGCTACTTATCGATGATTATAGGTATTCATTAACGCCCGGAACAGCATCGTCCCCTGCTCTTGGTATCCCTCTTTCCGGAAATGAACGCGGTCGCGGTTCAGTAAACGGGCGTTCTGCCACTTGCGGCACGACCGTTTTCCTCCGGTAACGGTGAACAGGTCCCAGCAGGCCACGCCCTCTTGCGCCGCGACCTTCCGGATGGCACGAGCGGCACGCTCGGTGTTTTCGTTGCGTACGTATGTTCTTTTTTTATTGACCCATACCCGTTTGTAACATTCGGGTGGGGTGGTCAGCAGGATAGCCGTGCGAGGCATCTCCTTTTTCACCAAGGAAAGGAAGGCGGCGATCTGCCCGGAGAATTCCTTTTCACTGAAACGCCTGCCGAAAGTCTCATTTGTACCCAAGGAGATAATCAGCAAGGAGGGGCGTAACAAGGCCAACTGACGTACATAGTCCTCGTCAGTATAATTCACGTACATCGCCCCGTTCACCCCAATGGAATGGTACAAAACACCCGGTCGCCCGTTCGTAAGCACCAACCCGTAATACAGGTTCGTGAACGAGGAGCCCGGGAGCAGCTCATCTGTCCCCTCCTTCCGGCGGGTACTTTGCAATAAAAGCGTATCGGTCAGGGCAGCGATACGGAAAGTGTCCGCCACGACTCCCGGGAAACAGGTGGTATCCGCCAAGGAGACCTGCACGGATTTCTTCCGGCTCCCGGCGGGCAACATCGGCATCGACCGGCTACCTCGGTAGAGGATCAGCTCATTAAACGCGTAACCCGCGCCATTCTTGGGTGTGATGATCACGTCGAGGTTGATGGATGGAGAGGCTGATTTGATCCCGATTCCACCGATACCGATCGGAGTCTTCGGGACACGCTGTATGCATCGCCCCGCAGTCCAATCCCTTACTACCGAATTGATAAAGTAATCGTCGGGCTCGTTTGTCTTACTCAGCTTAAAAGGAGCGATCCATCCTCGACCGGCGTTCCCGAAGGCGTGGTGGAACAATCGCATGACCTGTCCGCTCAGATGCCCCGCCTGGATATGAGAATCTCCCAACTGCACGACCGAGATCACCGTATCCTTTCCCGCACGTAGGGAATCTAATTCCCGGAAAAACGCCTGCCACGCCTCAACAGAATCCGGCAAGGCCAATGTATCTTTCCCAACGAGCATAGCATACGACAAGGGGGGCAACGCCACCGTATCAGTGACCGACAGGCTATCACCGGGCATAGCCTCGCCTACCCCTCCCGCACGATCCGGGCGGAAAAAGGCCAAGCAAGCCATTCCCCAGGCAATCCAACTAATCAGCCATCCTCTCCGCCTCATCGTAAAATTCCTTTTCTGATAACAAAGCCTCGAACAATGCCTCGGCTACCACTCGTCCTCCCTTGAACCCTAAATGGGTGTAGTCCTTGCTCGCCCAGTTCGATTCAACGAAACGTACCATGCTGTTAGCGCCTCCCATAGCCCCGAACACGTTCCAGAAGGGAATACCCGCCTGCTTAGCGGTCAGGCGTTGCGCATGTAGCAGGGCATAGACGGCCGGCATCGTCTCGAACTTGCCCATCTCCTGCCGGCTCCGGTCGGACACGCCTAACATCAGCACGTCCGCTTCCGGGAAGCAGTTACGCAGATGGGCGATAGCCTTGACCATACGATCGCGATACCAGTTATAATTCAGTACGCTATCGCTCACCACGTTCAAGCCATATTGCAGCACGATCAAGTCATAAGGGCGTATCTCGTCGAGCGCACGACAACGGGCGCTGTCCAAACGTCCCAGGATCAAACCGGAGTTACCCCGAAGGGAGAAATTATCCACCACGACCCCGTCCCGATCTTCCATCGCGACCCCGAGCAGCCGGAATCCCTTGGTATTCGAGAACTCGAAATCAGCCTCGGAGAAATGCCCGTCGCGCACGTATTGGGTCACGGCATCCGTAGCCGGGAGCCGCGTCTGTATCGTATCCAAGGAGGCGTCACAAACCAATCGCATCTCGGTCGCCTCATTGCGTTCATAGATCAGTTTCAAGGAAGAGAACTCCTGGATCTCCGGATAACGATGGGTAGTCTTCACATGGAGGGAGGCCTTCTCTTTCTCTGCCTCGAACATCATTCCGGGCAAGGTGTAGCCATGCGTATGGTCAGTTAGCATAGACCAGGTAATCCATCCCTCCGAACGCTGCTCCACCGTGGGACGATATTGCGCCGCTACGGAGGTGACAGGGACAAAGCCGATCCCTCTTCCCCCGAAGGCCTTTTGCATCTCGGAACGAAAATCCGCCACCACGATGTCTCCCTCGATAAAGGAATCGCCCAAGAAGGCGATACGTACCGGCCGGCCCAGCTTATCCCGGTTCCTCAACGCGGCGAAGAACCGCTTCAACCCGATATGTCCCAAGGAATAATCCTCGATACGGGCTCCCGAGGAATCCGCCCCGGCCACGGCATAAGCCGCCTGATATAAGGAGTCGCGCAGCGCCAATGCCGCCGAGTCGATCCCGGTGACACGCGCCAACGAGTCCCGCAACGCGACGGAATCGACCCGCACCGTGTCCATTCGCTCCAGCTGGTGGCGTAAGGAATCCAGCAGGATCTTATCCTCTCTCACCTTGAAATCGGAAAGCAGGTCCACCTTCTTGACCTTATATCCGAACAAGGTATCCGGCAGGAAATAAAGCAGCGCGCATATCGGCAGCGTAAGCAGCAGCAGCGCGAGCGTCCTGCCTAAATCATTTTCTCTATTCATCTCTCTCTCGCTTACAGGGGCACAAAGATAGTGAAAGCCGAGTGCCACGCAAAGGTAGCTCGCCCAATTTTTCATGACGGAGGCGCATCCTATCCCCGGTTCTTGGGGACAAAGACAGATAGAGGCATAGACTTCTGAGCGACACAGTCGCCTTCCCCCAAAAACATACGGAGCTTTTCCGCGAAGGCTCTCGACGTTTCTCAGGAAACCTCGCAGTGTTTTCCGGATTTCCCCGTCACCCCCCTTGGATCCACGCCCTAACCTGCGCCCGCCCCTTCCCCGGAAAGATCGGGTATCTCCCCACAGGGACAAAAAAAGCCCCGGACCATCCTCTCCCCCCACCATGTGGGATTGAGGACGATCCGGGGCTATCTCACCGTCCGATCAAGCGCGGGGAAGAGCTTCCCTCACGATCATCTGACGTCCCTCGTACTCAGCTTGGTTCAGTTCCTCGATCGCTCTGCGCGCCTCATCCTCGCTCGGCATCTCGGCAAACGCGAAGCCCTTGGAACGCTTCGTGTCACGATCCACGATGATCCTGACAGAGTCCACGACACCATACTCCTCCAGAATCTGTCTCAATTCCGGCTCTTTTACCCGATAATTCAGGTTTCCAATGTAAAGATTCATAAAATGAAAATAATAAAATTAATACTGTAAACAGAAGCGTTGGTGAAGTCAATCTCTAAAAGAAAGTATTATCATCGCTGATGAATAATTGCTAAAAGATAAAAGAACTATACAAACTATCTTATGTTCGGGCGCAAAGGAAAGAAATCTATTTGGAATAACAAGTTAAAATGTTCACTTTTTACCACTTTTCGTAGCAAAAAATCGGCATGAAACAGGAATGAAACCGGGGATTATATATTTTTTGACGAATTATATTACCTATCTGACTTAAAAATATGGGGGAAATCTCGTAACTTTGCGAATTATTTTTCAGGGACGAAGTCTTTATGGGAACGGAACAACAGCAAAGAGGTAACCCGCCACCCGTTGGAAAAGCGTCGCAGGAAGCGGCGCGCATCCCGACAACCGGCGACAACCAATAATAATAACGAAAAGGCTCCGTGAAGAAAACGGGCAAAAAGATAAATAGTTCACGCTAAACGACCGGAGGCAGCGGAATCCTGCCCAATCCGGTGTGCTTAAAGTATTTGAAATATGGATTACGCGATAATCGCGGCAGGCGAGGGCTCTCGCCTGGCGCAAGAAGGAGTAAAATGGCCTAAGCCCTTGGTCCGCCTCAACGGTGTCACGCTGATCGACCGCTTGATCGACGTGTTCCTGAGGAACGACGCTACCTCCATCAGCATCATCGTCAACGAGGAGATGACCGAGGTACAGGAATACCTGAAGGCATTACGGCTTCCCATACCCTTTTACCTGCTGGTAAAATCGACCCCCAGCTCGATGCACAGTTTCTATGAGCTGAGCCATTACTTGGATGGCGACAAGATATGCCTGACCACAGTCGACACGATCTTCAAGGAGGAGGAGTTCGGCGGCTATGTACGGAGATTCCTCCAAGAGGAGGAGCTGGACGGGCTGATGGCCGTCACCGATTTCATCGACGACGAGAAGCCGCTGTACGTGAAGACGAACCCGGATCTGGGTATCGTGAACTTCCTGGACAAGGCCGACGATGATTGCCGGTACATATCGGGAGGCATCTATTGCTTGCGGCGACCGGCCTTAGGCGTACTCCAGCACGCCATAGCCCAGGGGATGTCGAGAATGCGCAACTACCAGCGGCAACTTATCGCCGAGGGCCTGCGCCTGAAGGCCTATCCCTTCAGCAAGATCATCGACGTGGATCACGCGGAGGATATAATGAAAGCAGAATCTTTTTTAAAGTCATAAGGAACATTATCGGACAATGGACAAAATAACGTTAGCAGGTATCCGTAGGGGGAATCAATTCTCACCCAACCATATAGGCAACGACGCCGCCATCTTCTCACTCACCGCCGAGCATTTGCGGAAATTAGGATGCGAGGTCAACGAATATATCGAGTCGGATCTATTACTGAATGATGCCCCGAAAGAGAAAGGGATCTTCAATATGGTAAGAGACTGGAAGTCGATCCACAAGCTCCAGGAGCTGGAGGACAAAGGCTACTTCGTGGTCAACTCAGGATATGGGATCGAGAATTGCACGCGCGAGAAGATGACCCGCCTTTTGCTCTCGAACCATATCTCCCACCCGACCAGCTTGATCCTTAGCACAAACGAGGATCCGACAGAAGCTCTCGACAAAGCGGGCTTCTATAACTGCTGGATCAAGCGGGGCGACTTCCACGCTATCCACCGGGAGGACGTGACTTACGTGAGAAATCCCGAGGAGGCAAAAAGTATCTTGAGGGAATACGCCATACGAGGCATACCATCGGCGGTGATCAACGAGCACTTGGTGGGCGACTTGGTGAAGTTCTATGGTGTCGCGGGCACCGATTTCTTCTATTGGTTCTATCCATCCAATATGCATCACAGCAAGTTCGGACTGGAAGCCATCAACGGGACGGCGAAAGGGATCCCGTTCGACGAGAATGCCTTGCGGCAGCTTTGCGACAAGTCCGCCGAGGTATTGAACGTCCATATATACGGAGGGGATTGCATCGTCTCGGAAGATGGGGTGATCCGCATCATCGATTTCAACGATTGGCCCAGCTTCGCGCCATGCCGTGAAGAGGCCGCTCCCCATATCGCGCGCCGGATATGGGATCTTGTACAAAAACACATCTAAATCCGCATTAATAAAATCGATCATGAACGAGACGAAGTCCACTCCAAGTCTGGAGTCTACGCTAAAATCTCTGGATACTGAAGAATTCATTGATATTCATTTCTACAGACCCATTGGTTACCAATGGGCCTTGTTCTTCCACAAATTGGGGGTATCGCCCAATAGCATCACGATAGCCAGCATCTTTATCGGGATCGCGGCAGGCATCTGCTTCTATTTCCAGGATATTTTGGTCAATGTGATCGGGATGTTGCTGTTAGTCTGGGCAAATTCATACGATAGCGCCGACGGGCAGCTGGCAAGGATGACCGGGCAAAAGAGCGCGCTTGGCCGTATCTTGGACGGTGCGGCCGGGGATCTCTGGTTTATTTCCATTTACGCGGCCATCTGCCTGCGACTGACTCCGGAATGGGGTATATGGATCTGGCTATTGGCGGCCACGACCGGGTTCTTCCACAGCAAGCAAGCGGCGATGGCAGACTATTACCGGAACATACACCTGCTTTTCCTCAAGGGAAAATCGGGAAGCGAGTTGTCACATACCCCTCAACTACGGGAGAACTACAAGAAGATGAACTGGAGACGAGACTTCATCTACAAATTATTCGAGACTTTCTATATTAACTATACGGCAGGTCAAGAGGCTTGGACGCCCAAGTTCCAGCGTATGATGGGGATCATCCGGGAAAAATACGACGGACAGGCCCCGGAGTGGTTCCGGACCTCTTTCCGGGACAAGAGCCTCCCCTTGATGAAATACACGAATATGCTGTCGTTCAACACGCGGGTAATCGCCTTGTTCATCAGCCTGTTCTTGGATATGCCTTGGCTCTATTTCGTTTTTGAGATGACGGTGCTGAACGCGATGTTGCTCTACATGGTCTTGCGGCATGAGCGTATTTGCGAGACTTTCAGCAAACAATTATAATCTTCATTATCCCCTATTCGATTATGCTCGACTTAGATAAAGTAAAAGGAATCTTGTTCGATTACGGAGGGACGATCGACAGTAATGGTATGCATTGGGCGGAAGTGATCTGGATGGCCTACGATCATCTGGGCATTCCCGTAAGCAAGGAGATATTCCGGGAGGCTTACGTCTATGGGGAACGGACCTTGGGGAAGAACCCGATCGTGAAGCCGGAGCATACTTTCTTGGATATGTTGCGAATCAAGATGGAGTTGCAAATACGATGGCTCACGGATAACGGGCACCTGCCGTTGGAAACCGTCCGCTCCGGGACGACAGGCGCGTTAGCGGACTGGTGCTACGCTTACGCACGGAAAGCGATCGGGAATGCCCTGCCGATATTAGGACAGTTGGCAGACCGCTACCCGTTAGTGTTGGTATCCAATTTTTACGGGAACATCGAGACCGTGCTCAAGGACTTCGGACTGGATCATCTATTCCGGGCGATCGTGGAATCGGCGGTCGTGGGAGTCCGTAAGCCGGATCCGGCGATCTTCCGCATAGGCGTGGAACGATTGGGGCTCCCGGCCGAGCAGGTTGTCGTGGTAGGCGACTCATACGACAAGGATATTCTCCCCGCCACCCAGGTGGGCTGCCAGACCATCTGGCTGAAAAGTGTCGGATGGAGCGCGTACAGGGGGGATGAATCCGCCGACGTGATCCTGTCCGATTTCACGGAGATGAAGAAGGTTTTCGCCTTATAAAAGCGATTCCAGACCAGCATAGGCTCGGAAATGACTATTTCCCCCACTGATAGCGTCCTATCTTCGCGAGAAAAAGTCAAAAAGATCCCATGTTTCTCAAAAAACTCTTACTTCTTTTTCTCCCCTTACTCTGTGTCACTTGCGACTTGATCGACTATCATCCTTACGATGGGCGGCTGGATGGCGATACATCTCGGGGTATCAATCCGAAGAACATCGGGCGCATCGAAAGCTCTTGCGCAGGAAAGGACACGATCCGTTTCCTTTTTATCGGCGATACCCAACGAAGCTATGACGAGACCGAGGCCTTCGTCGAGCACGTCAATCAGTTAGATAGCATTGATTTCATCATACATGGCGGAGACTATACGGAGTTCGGGCTGAAAAAAGAGTTCGAATGGAACGACAATATCCTGTCACGGCTGAAGTTTCCCCTTGTCGGACTGATCGGGAATCATGACGTGATCGGCAATGGAGACAAGGTTTTCGAGGAGATTTTCGGGGCAGACAATTTCTCGTTCATCGCGAGCGACGTGAAGTTCGTATGCCTCAACACCAACGCCATCGAATATGATTATTCCCATCCCGTCCCCGATTTCGGTTTCATCAAGCAAGAGATAGCGGACAGCACCCGGAACCGTCGTACGATTGTCGTCATGCACGCCCCGCCGGGAAATGAGCAATTCGACAACAACGTAAAGGATATTTTCCATCTCTATATCAAGACTTTTCCCTCGTTGATGTGCTGCTTGCACGCACACAACCACAACGTATCGGCCAACGACCTGTTCGACGATGGCATCATCTACTATGGTTGTCCCAACATCGCCAAGCGGCAATATCTTCGATTCACCATAACCCCAGAAGATTATTCGTATGAAGTGGCCTCTTTCTAACCTTCTCATTCTCGCTTGTGCCTGCACGCTCCCCCTCTCGGCGCAAGACGACAGATACTCCAAACGGGTACAACGTTACGAGACTTTCTGGCAGAAGATCGTACCCCGCTACACCAAGATACAATTCGCGGGATCGATGGCGATGCTCTCCGCAGGAACGGGCTGGAATTATTACCGGAATCATTGGGAAACCGACATCTTACTGGGGATCATCCCCCGGAACGCCAACGATAAGGTAAACGTGACATTTACGCTGAAGCAGAACTACTTCCCGTGGAGTATTGACATCGGAAAAAGATTTTCTTTCGAGCCGCTGGCTTGCGGACTTTACGTCAATTTCCTGTTCGACCGCGAGTTCTGGGGGCGCCAGCCGGACAAATACCCGAAGGGCTATTACTGGTTTTCCACCCGTGTCCGCAATCATGTCTATATCGGCGAGCGGATCACCCTCAAGCTCGACCCGAACAGCAGCTGGCACAAGTCCATCAGTTTCTTTTACGAGTTAAGCACTTGCGACCTGTACATCATCAACGCGATCGGTAACCGGTACCTAAAGCCGAAAGATTACCTTAGCCTATCCTTCGGACTGAAATTGCAGATCCTATAAGACGCGGGAAAACCCTCCTCAAGTCCTTACCCTCCGAAAAACAAGGAAGGTATGTCTTTACCCCATCCGGGGGCGACATACCTTCCTCTATCTTCTCAAGCGCCAGGGAAAAGCCCCCATGCGTTTATTGCAACGTGCCCTGTTGAGCCTCCTGGATCATCTTCTCGTTGGCGAGGATCATGATCTCCACGCGACGATTCAGCGAGCGTCCCTCCGGCGTATCATTGGAAGCGACCGGATCGTGCACGCCCTTACCCTCGTAATACATACGGTCTGTACTGATCCCTTGTAGCATCAAATAGTCGTAAACGCTCTTGGCCCGTTTCTCCGACAAGGTCTGGTTGTAATCCACCTTCCCGGTGTTATCGGTAAAGCCCACGATGCGCAAGTTCGTATCCGGGTTCGCCTTCAAGCTGGTAGCGAAGTTTCGCAAGGCACTCTTGCAAGCATCGCTCAAGGTGCTGGAGTTCGTCGCGAACAAGATCCCGGAATCGAAAGTGATCTTCAAGGCCTCGCCTTCATTCACGGTCTCTATTTTTGTCTCCTCAGGCAAGGTCTCCTCCAGCTCTTTCTTCTGTTTATCCATCTTCTTGCCGATCAAAGCTCCGGCCGTTCCACCCACGGCGGCACCGATCACGGAGCCTAACGCCGTATTGCCAGCCAAAGCTCCTACCCCAGCGCCAACGGCAGCGCCGCCACCCACGCCGATCGCGGTTCCCTTGGCCGTATTATTCCACGTACCACAACTCGTAAATACCACCGCAAGGCACAAAGCCAAGACAGCTACCAATCGAAATTTTCTCATCATTCTTCGTTTTTTGTCCATTCAAATTCGTAACACCCAACCGGTCAATCAAACATATTGATCGAATCGCAATAAGCGAGCTCACCCTGTACGATAAAGGTGATCTCCTCAGACTCGAACTTTCCGACCCCATCTTTCATCGCATTCTTCACCACATACTCGACAACCTCATCCTCATCGATCTCGACCTCCTCGTCGCTATCGTCGTCCAGCATCCCGTTCGACTCATAATAATCGTAAATCAAGTCCACGATATAATTAATGTCGTCGTCACTGAACTTACCCTTCAATTCCTGGGGAAGATAATTCTGGATAAATCTCACGGAATCATCCTCGTCATAAAGTAACTCATCGTCGTTCGCGTTCATAAGATATGCCTTTTAAAGTTTATTTGATGAATACAAAAGTACGAATAAAAAGTGATAAACAGAAAAATGTAGCAAAGTTATTGGCAGATAGGCGTTTTAGGAAGATGGCTTGAAAAAATGAAAGACAGAAAAAGCAATGAAAAAGCCAAGTTAGGACATCGCAACGTTACCAATTCGTGACCATGCCCAAAACAGGTTATGATGAGGTTGGAAGAATATAGAAAACACTAACTTCCAGTGAGTTACTAACAACTCACGCAAGAAAATGCGGCATGAACGAGAATTGCAGTATTCCTCAATGATTTGCGTAGCGACGAAGGATTCTTCACGAACTAAATTTGAAACCAAAAAAATTTTAGAACGATGAAGAGTACATTTTCAGTTATCTTCTACCTGAAAAGACAGGCAGTGAAGAAAGACGGTACAGTACCGGTTATGGGACGTATCACAGTGGACGGAACGCAGACGCAATTCAGCAGCAAACTTTCGGTCGATCCAAAATTGTGGGACACGAAAGGCGGACGTGTCACGGGAAGAAGTTCAGCCGCACTTGAAACAAACCGCCTGCTTGACAAGATGCGTGTGAGCATCAACAGGCACTATCAGGAAATCATGGAGCGTGACAATTTTGTGACGGCTGAAAAAGTGAAGAATGCCTTTCTCGGACTGGAACACCGCTGCCATACACTGATGCAGGTGTTCCGCCAGCACAACGAGGATTATGCAAAACAGGTGGAAGCCGGCATGAAAGCCAAAGCCACGCTTTCAAAATATCTGGTCGTTTACAAGCACCTGCAAGAGTTCCTGAATATCCGATACCATGTGAAGGATATTGCCCTGAAGGAACTTACTCCGGCATTTATCTCCGATTTTGAAATGTTTCTCCGCACGGACAAGCACTGCTGTACCAATACGGTCTGGCTTTATGTGTGTCCGTTACGGACAATGGTGTTCATTGCCATTAACAATGAATGGCTGACACGCGACCCGTTCCGTGAATATGAAATCAAGAAAGAGGAAACGACAAGAGGGTTTCTCACGAAAGAGGAAATCCGTATGCTGATGGACGGCAAACTGAAAAACGCCAAACAGGAGCTTTACCGTGACCTGTATCTGTTCTGTGCGTTCACGGGGTTGTCATTCTCCGATATGCGCAATCTGCGTGAGGAAAATATCCGTACATACTTCGACAACCATGAGTGGATAAACATCAACCGCCAGAAGACGGGCGTGGAATCGAATATCCGCCTGCTGGACCTGCCCCGAAGAATCATAGAAAAATACCGCGGACTGTGTGAGGACGGAAGGATTTTCCCTGTCCCACATTACATGACCTGCCTGTATGGAATACGTGCCGTAGCCAAACGGTGCGGTATCACGAAACACCTTACATGGCACCAGAGCCGCCACACGGCGGCGACAACGGTATTCCTGTCAAACGGCGTACCTATTGAAACGGTAAGTTCGATGCTCGGACACAAGAGCATCAAGACGACGCAAATCTATGCGAAGATTACAAAAGAAAAGCTCAATCAGGATATGGAAAATCTTGTCGCACGTCTTGGCAGCATAGAAGAGTTCAAAGGATGCAACATCTAAAAAAGAAGAATCATGAAACGAAATATCATTACCATAGAAGGAAAATCGGTAA
>CASFNG010000004.1 GCA_949296075.1 uncultured Parabacteroides sp.
ACATTCAGCCGTTCGTGCGGGGCATTGCCCCAAGTACCTCGTGAGGAGCGAACGAGCGAGCGGCGGTTAATATTAATACTAAAGTTTAAAAGAAGGGTCCGTCACTACTCCGTGAGGAGCGAGGCGGATACAGAAAACAGGTCCCCGGCAGGTCGCGTAAGCGCCGCCGGGGACTTTTTTGTTTTTCTTCCCGGGATTTTAGCCAAAAGATGGAGATGATTTATTGGTATATCCCCGGAAAAATGGGTCATTGCCCGATTTGAATCCTCGAAAAAATGTATGATTCCTCTTTTTTATCCTCGAAAAAATGTACTTTTGTGCGTATTACCTTGTTTCACAGCAGAGATAATTCATTATGGAACGGAAGATTATTGATAAATTGAGGCAGTGGAAAGATGCTCCTTCCCGAAAACCCTTGATATTGCTTGGGGCACGTCAGGTGGGTAAGACTTGGATCATGAGGCATTTCGGTGAGCTTGAGTTTGAGAGCGTGGCATATATTAATTGCGACGTGGAGCCTCTGGCCAAGGATTTGTTTGCCGCGGATTACTCGATCCCGAGGATATTACTGGCGCTTCAGGCCATAACCGGAGTGAAGATCGAGGCAGGCAAGACATTGGTTATATTGGATGAGCTGCAAGAGGTGAGCCGAGGGTTGCACAGCTTGAAGTACTTTCAGGAAAATGCTCCGGAGTATCATGTGATCGCGGCCGGATCGTTATTAGGTATTACCTTGGGGCAGGGTGAATCTTTCCCGGTGGGTAAGGTAAATTTGCTTCATATGTACCCGATGGATTTTGAGGAATTTTTAATGGCGGCAGGAGAGGATGCCTTATGTGAGCTCTTCCATAAAGGAGATTGGGAGCTTCTTCATGTCTTTCGTGATAAATATGTGGATCTTCTTCGCCAATATTATTACGTAGGTGGTATGCCTGAGGTGGTGGAGCATTATGTGGAAAACCACGATTTGCGGGAAGTGAGGATGAGGCAGAGCGATATACTTGAAGCTTACCGGAACGACATCTCGAAGCATACCTCCCCAATGGAGAGCATGCGCATCGGGCAAGTGCTTCGATCCCTTCCCTCCCAGTTGGCGAAAGAGAATAAGAAATTTATCTATAATACCTTGAAAAAGGGGGCAAGGGCGGCTGAATATGAATTAGCCATCCAATGGTTGATCGATGCGGGGATCGTGCATAAGGTATGCCGTGTGAAAGAATTACGCCAGCCTCTTAAATTCTATGAGGACTTGGGTGCTTTCAAGTTATTCCTGCTTGATGCGGGTTTGCTGGGATGCATGGCAGGAGCTTCTGCCAGCCAAGTGTTGGTGGGCGAGAATGCCTTTCAAGAGTTTAAGGGCGCTTTTACGGAGCAGTTCGTGCTCCAGCAGTTGATAGCTAAGGGGATCGAGCCCTATTATTGGAGCAGCGACTCTACCCCGGCAGAAATAGACTTCGTGATCCAAGCAGGGGATCGGGTCATTCCGGTCGAGGTAAAAGCGGAAGAGAACGTAAGGGCCAAATCTATGTCGGAATACATCAAGCGTCATCCACAGTATCACCTGAAGGGGCTTCGTATCTCCATGCGAGGGTATCAGAACCAGGACTGGATGGAGAATATCCCTTTATTTGGCCTTTCTAAATATTTTGAGGAATGAGCGGTTCCCCCCTCCCTCACCCGCAGAAGAAGGCGATGAGGAGGGGGACGCTGATCTCCAGCACGATCCCGTGGACGATGGCCACCGGTACCAAGCCCTTTCCCGAATACCGGCTGATTACCGGCAGGCAGACATCCATCGAGTTGATCCCCGCCACCGATACCGGGGCGTACTTCCCGAACAGCGATGCGTAGAGCGGAGCGCCCACCAAGGCAAGCATCTCGCGGATGATATTGGCCAAGAGCGCGATCGCTCCCAACCGGGTGGCGATCTCTACCCCTACGGTAGCCTCCTTCAGCTGCGTGATCAGCAGCGACGAGAGCGAGTAATAGGCGAACCCGCTCCCCACCGCCATGCAGTCGTAGGCATTCCACGAGGAGAGCAACAGGCTCGCCGCCGCCGAGAAGAGCAAGGTTCCCCCGATAGTGAACAGCGGCAGCAGCAGGCTGACGGGGCGTAGCCCCCGCAGCATCCTGCCTAAGTCGGCGTTCGCCCCAAGGTTGATCCCCACCTGAAGGATCAATCCGTAGAGCAGGAAGGTAGGCAGCGAGGCGCAAGCCGCCGAAAGCTCGCTACCCGCCAATTTCCCGCAAGCGATCCCCGCGAGGAAGCAGCAGACCACGATCAGGTTATTCCGCATCTCCGCCTCCTTTCCGGTTAAACAGTTTGTGGGCGATCAGCGAGGCCGCCAAGCTCCCCGCCACGCCACATACGGCGAGCACCGCCGCCTGGGCGCCATATTGCCCGATATTGTCCACTACGGTAGGGTTCGCCCCGATGCTGATCCCGAAGATGAACAGCATGGCGAAGATGGTGTAGGAGATGGAGCGCTCCAGCCCCTTGAACAGGCTGACGCGCTGGCAGAAATGGCCGATCAATAGCCCCACGGCCAACAGGGACAAGATAATAAGCATATAGGTGAATGGTTAAATCCCGGGGAGGGGTTGCCGCCGGTTGCGTCGTATCCCGCGCGCTTGCCCGCTACCGGCGCTGGCCGGCGTGCGACAGTCCGCGGGGAGGATACCCGTCGGTGGGCGCTTCCCTTCTCATCCGTGATGTCGTTATGAATCAGGTAATGGTCTCTCTCGCGATAGGAGGATCCGGCTTATCGGTGAAGCCGGAGGAGGAATTTAGATGAAGCCGCTGAACCAATGCACATGCACGCAAGCGATGCTCTCCGATACCGGCGGGCATTTCCCTAAATCGTGATGTAGTTCTTGAAAGCTCATGACCATCTTTTTAGCGTTTCTCCGCGAAGATAAGGGAAAACTTCCAGATCGGCAAATCTGGACAAATCCGGACGGAAAAAGCGCGTTTTTCCCGAAAAGTCGTACATTTGGAACATTAAAAAGGAAAATGTATCGTAAAAAGAAAAGTTTATGAAGAAAAGATGGGTATCATCCTTACTGGCCGCGGTAGCTATTCCCGCGGGCTTGATGGCGGCGGACGAGGCGCGGTTGCTGCGCTTTCCCGCCACGAATGGAGAGGAGATCGTGTTCTCCTATGCCGGAGATCTGTATAAGGTGCCGATCGCGGGGGGCGAGGCCCGCAGGCTGACCTCCGACGTGGGCTATGAGATGTTCCCCCGCTTCTCCCCGGACGGGCGTACCATCGCCTTCACCGGGCAGTACGACGGGAACACGGAGGTCTATACCATCCCCGCCTCGGGTGGGGAGCCGCTGCGGATCACCTATACCGCCACGAACAAGCGCGACGACTTGGGCGATCGCATGGGGCCTAACAATATCGTGATGGCGTGGACGCCTGACGGCGAGCGCGTGGTATACCGGAACCGGAAAGGAGACGGCTTCTCGGGCAGGCTTTATACGGTGGGCAAGGAGGGAGGTCTCTCCGAGGTGATTCCCCTGCCGGAGGGGGGCTTTTGCAGCTACGCGCCCGACGGGAAACGGATGGCTTACAACCGCGTCATGAGGGAGTTTCGTACCTGGAAGTACTACAAGGGCGGAATGGCCGACGATATATGGATCTATGACCCGCGGCGGGAGTCGGTGACCAACGTCACCAACAACGAGGCGCAGGACATCTTCCCCATGTGGATCGGCGACGAGATCTATTTCATCTCCGATAGGGATTATACGATGAACCTCTTCGTCTATGATACCCGTACCAAGCAGACGAGCAAGGTGACCGACTTCACCGAGTACGACGTGAAGTTCCCCTCCTGTTTCGGGCAGACGATCGTGTTCGAGAACGGCGGCTATATCTATAAGCTCGACGCGTCCACCAAGAAGGCGGAGCGGGTGGCTATCTCCTTAGCCTCGGATAATCGCTATGCCCGGGGCGACATCAAGGCGGGCGCCGACTATATCACGGCGGCCTCGCTCGCGCCCGGTGGCAAGCGGATGGTGGTGACGGCCCGCGGGGAGGTGTTCGACCTGCCGGTGGAGAAGGGGGTGACGAGGAATATCTCCCGTACGCCGGGGGCGCACGAGCGCGACGCGCAATGGTCGCCCGACGGACAATGGATCGCCTATATCTCGGATCGCACGGGCGAGACGGAGCTTTACCTGCAACCCGCCGAGGGAGGTGAGCCGATCCAGCTGACGAAAGGGAACGATACCTATATCCGTTCCTTCCAATGGAGCCCGGACGCGAAGCGGATCGTCTATACGGACCGGAAGAACCGGATCAACCTCGCGGACGTGGCGGCCCGGAAGGTGACGAACCTTTCCCAAAGTCCGCTGGGCGAGGCGCAGGGCGTCAACTTCTCGCCTGACGGCAAATGGCTCACCTACGCGAGGGTATCGGAGAATAACTATTACATCGTTTATCTCTATAATATAGAGGAGCGGAAGGAATACCCGGTGACGGATCGCTGGTACGAGTCGTACGCGCCGGTGTTCAGCACGGACGGGAAATACCTGATCTTTACCTCTGCCCGCGATTTCGACCCGACTTACGGGCAATTGGAGTGGAATCATGTCTATAACAACATGGGCGGTGTCTATCTCGCCCTGCTCGCTAAGGATGCCGCCTCTCCCTTCTTGGAGACCGACGCTGAGGTGGAGGTGAAGAAGGAACCGGCTAAGGCGGACGCCTCGAAGGGGGATGCCGCGAAAGCGAAGGCTTCGGAGGCGGTGACGGTACGGTTCGATCCGGAGGGCATCGCCGACCGGATCGTGAAGCTGCCCTTGCCGGGAGGCTATTACGGGGCGTTCTACTCGGATGGTAAGGGCGTTTACTACTATTCGGGCGGGAAGATGAACCGCTTCGACTTAGAGACGAAGGAGGCCGTGGTCGTGGCCGACGCGCCGATGAGCGTGGATCCGGGCAGCGGAAAGGCGATCTTCGCCAAGGGCAACCAGCTCTTCGTGACGGATATTCCCAAGGGGAAGGTGGATCTGTCCAAGCCGGTCGATCTGGCGAACATGAGGATCGCCGTGGATTACCCGAAGGAATGGGCGCAGATCTTCGACGAGGCTTGGCGGGCTTTCCGGGATGGCTTCTATTTAGAGAATATGCACGGAAAGGACTGGAAGGCGATCAAGGCGAAGTATGCCGCCCTCTTGCCTTATGTGAAGACAAGGCTCGACCTGAATTACGTGATCGGCGAGATGATCGGTGAGTTAGGCGTGGGGCACGCTTACGTGAACCCCGGCGAGACGGAGCGCCCCGAGCGGATCCCGATGGGCTTGTTGGGTGCCGAGGTGTCGAGGGATAAGAGCGGTTTCTTCCGGTTAGACAAGATCATCCCCGGCGCTTCCTGGAACAAGTCGCTGCGCTCGCCGCTGACGGAGCCGGGTATCGAGGCGAAGGCGGGCGAGTATATCGTGGCGATCGACGGCGTGCCGACCAATAGCGTGAACGACCTCTTCAAGTTGCTGGTCGGGAAGGCGAATGTCCCCACCGAGTTGTCGCTCAACGACAAGCCTCAGCTGGCGGGAGCCCGGGCGGTGGTGATCCGTCCGTTGGAGGAGGAGTATTCCTTGTATCACTATAACTGGATCCAGGAGAACATAAAGAAGGTGGATAAGGCGACCAACGGGAAGGTGGGCTATATCTATATCCCGGATATGGGTCCCGAGGGATTGAACGAGTTCTCCCGTTATTTCTATCCGCAGCTGGATAAGGAGGGCTTGATTATCGACGACCGTGCGAACGGGGGTGGCAACGTGTCGCCCATGATCCTGGAGCGGTTGGCACGCGAGCCTTACCGACTGACGATGCGGCGCGGATCGTCGCTGATCGGGACAGTCCCCGACGGTACGCTGGTCGGCCCGAAGGTCTGCCTGATCAACAAGTACTCCGCCTCGGATGGCGACCTCTTCCCGTGGGGATTCCGTGCGCTCGGCTTGGGTAAACTGATCGGTACCCGTACGTGGGGCGGCATCATCGGTATCAGCGGCCCGCTGCCTTATATGGACGGGACGGACATCCGTGTGCCTTTCTTCACCAGCTACGACCCGAAGACGGGCGACTGGATCATCGAGAATCACGGCGTGGATCCGGATATTTGGGTGGATAACGACCCGATCCGGGAATGGAACGGCGAGGATCAGCAGCTGGATCGCGCGATCGAGGAGGTGATGAAGCAATTGAAAGACCGGAAACCCTTGGCTCCCGTACCGGCGCCGAGGGACTGGAGCCGGAAGTGATGCTTGCGGCTCGTAGGTGAATCCCGGGGCGCGGCGTGAGGGAAATGTTACCCGATCGCCGCGGTCTGGGATTTTTTTCGTAAGTTTGGACGCGAAATAGGAGGAGATATGTTTGCGGCGATTGACTTTGAGACGGCTAACCGGCAGCCTTGCAGCATTTGCAGCATCGGTGTCGCGATCGTCGATGGCGATCAGGTGGTGGATAGCTTCTACTCTTTGGTGAGGCCTATCCCTCACTTTTACTCGCGCTGGACGACCGCCGTGCATGGGTTGACGCTGGAGGATACCTTGGACGCTCCCGATTTCGAGAAGGCGTGGGGGCAGATCGCTCCCCGGCTGAGGGACATTCCGTTGGTGGCTCACAACAGCTCGTTCGATGAGGGCTGCCTGAGGGCGGCATACCAGGCCTACGACTTGGCGTATCCCCGGTATCCATTCTTCTGCACCTGCCGACTGTCGCGCAAGTTGTATCCTGATTTGCCGAATCATCGCTTAGAGACGGTGGCGGCCTATTGCGGCTACGACCTGTCGCATCACCATCATGCGCTGGCTGACGCGTACGCTTGTGCCCATATCGCCGCCGTGATGCTGCGTGAGGTGGGGGTAGACTCGATAGAGGAACTGGCCGAACGGTGCCGTCTCCGCCGGTGAGAGGATCAGGAACCGGCCTTGCCGGCAAATGAAAAACCTATAAGGTGAATATGCACGAGATAGCGATACATAGCGATATCATCGCGGAACTTAAACGTGGCTCTTATGAAGCATTTGATACATTGTATAATATGTATGCGGATTCTTTGTATGGTTTTGCCTTGCTGCATACGAAATCTGTTGTCTGTGCCGAAGATATTGTGCAGGAGACCTTCCTGAAGTTATGGAATATGCGTGCCTCCTTGTCCGTGGAGGGCTCTTTCAAGTCTATGCTATTCATGATTGCCAAGAACCACATGATCGATGTTTTCCGCCAGCAGATCAATCGTCCGGCATTTGAGGATTACATTCATTTTTGCGAGGATGAGAAGCTGATAGACAACACATCCGTAGAGAAAATATATTATGATGATTTTATTGAGAAATTGATGCTTGCCAAGCGAAAACTGACTCCTTCACAGCGAAAGATCTTTGAGATGAGCAGGGAAAAGGGGATGAGCAATGCCGAGATAGCTGCCCTTGTGGAAATCTCCGAGCAAACAGTTAAGAATCATTTATCTGCCGCATTAAAGATACTGCGTGAGGAGCTTGTGAAATACAATTACCTTTTCGCCCTTTTTATATAGGAAAATCAAGGGATGTGTACCCCTTTTATCCCAAATATATATTGGATTCCTTGAAAATAAGTCCGTTGGTGGAGTTAAAGGCTCCGTTTATCGTAGATGGAGTTGAGGGGAGTCTTATGGAAAAGAGAATATGGAATATGCTTTAGAACATATCATGTTCTCTGGTACTTTTCCCATACGCATTCGTGTAATTATAAACGATTGACAAATTATGGCCGATTTATTTGATAAATTATATGCTCGATTCTTGAACGGGGAAACCGGTCGGAAAGATTTTGAGAGCTTTAAGGAATCTCTGGCTCATCTTTCAGATCAGGAGCTTTCCGAAAGAATGGAATCGTTTTGGAATGAGAATACGGTTTATCCTTCTATGGGAGCGTCCCGTAAGCAGGCGATTCATAGAAGATTACGTTTACGGATAAATACTCCTGCAACCACTATGAACTGGTTTCGCCGCGGGATAGCGGTGGCAGTGGTAGCTATTCTGTCCGTAGCGGTATGGAACTTATACCTTCTGCGTGAGGCCCGGCAGGGAAGTGGTACTTTTCTCGCCCAAGTCCCGGCCGGTAATAAGGTGGAGCTGACATTGCCGGATAAGAGTTTGGTCAAATTAAATTCGGAAAGTTCGCTGTCGTATGCATATACTAAGGGCAAACGGGTTGTCCATCTGGAAGGAGAAGGCTATTTCCAAGTGTCCAAGGACAAGAAACATCCCTTTGTCGTGCAGACTGCTGATCTGAATATTGAGGTGTTAGGGACGAGTTTCAATATTCATTCATACAAGGAAAATGATTTTGTGGAGACTTCTTTGATCGAAGGTTCCGTACGCCTCTATGATTCGAGGTCGCCTGCGGAATGCTATATCCTGAAGCCTTCGCAGAAAGCGATCTATTCAAAAGGCAATGGAGACATCAGTCTCTATGATACAGATAATATAAAAGAAATGGCGTGGACGCAAAACCACTTGGTTTTCGAGTCGGAGAAATTAGGGATAGTACTACAAAAGATCGAGAGGTGGTATGGAGTGCATATTGACTTGCTATGCCCGGAGATCGCGAATGACCCGATTTCCGGCTCTTTCAAGGACGAACAGCTTCCGTATGTCATGGAGGCCCTAAAATTCCAGTATGGATTTGATTTTGAGATCACGGGAAATCATGTTACGATAACTAAATCTAAATAGCCAATCAAAGTGAACATGCCTATGAGATGCGCTAAAGAACTTTAAGACTGAGTGTTTTTATCAATTGTTTAACTATAATCTAAGCCTATTATCAAATCATGAAGAAAATGTTCCGGAGTGTGGCGCTCCTGTTTTTGTGTACAACTCTGTATGCGCAGAACATCTCGCAGTCCATATCAATGGATCTGCGGGATGTCACATTGAAAGAGTTTTTTAAGAATATAGAGGCCCAGTCCTCGTTCTCTGTCGTTTATCGGGATGTGATCTTGAGTGAGAATCCCGATGTGTCTGTGTCCGTGTCCGGCCGACCTCTAAAGGAGATCTTGTCCTCTGTATTGAAGACGCATGGGCTTTCCTATAAAGTGAGTAACAAGACGATCGTTATCATCAAGGCTGAGGAAGAGGCTCCAGTGAAGAGTCAGCAGTCCAAGAAGATATCCGGTGTGATCACGGATGAGATGGGTCTCCCGGTTGTCGGAGCGAATATCGTGATAAAAGGAACGACTAACGGGACTATCTCGGATATGGATGGCAAGTTCTCCTTGGACGCCGCGATGGGGGAATCCCTGGAGATCTCTTATATTGGTTTTTTGCCAATGGAGGTAAAGGTCGATAAGGAGACATTCGACATCTTGATGAAAGAGGATACACAGGGATTGGATGAGGTAGTCGTGGTCGGCTACGGAACGGTGAAGAAAAGAGACCTGACCGGTGCGGTTGGCTCTATTCAAGTGGATAAGGTTCAGGGTATTAGTGTGAAATCTGTGGATCAGATGTTGCAGGGACGTACATCCGGTTTGTATATGGTGCAGAATTCCGGAATGCCGGGTGCTAGTTCCACTGTTCGTATCCGTGGTGGTAATTCTATTTCTGGAGGTAACGAACCGTTGTATATTATCGATGGCATGCCTGTTTACCCGAGTGCGGATGCAAGTCAGACGGCATTAAGTCCGCTGAATTCGATCCCGACATCGGATATTGAATCGATAGAGGTTTTGAAGGATGCTTCTTCAACAGCTATTTATGGTTCACGAGGAGCTAATGGTGTTATCATCGTCACGACTAAAAAGGGAAAACACGGGAATACATCCGTTGAGTTTGCTTCTTATTGGGGTATTCAGAATATCGCAAAGAAATATGACTTGTTGGATTCACGTTCATTTGAGAGCCTGGCGAATGAGGCATTGGTTAACTCTGGTGGTACAGCGATTTATGATGAAACCTCAACTCCGGTTACAACGGATTGGCAGGATATGACATCTAATAAGAATGCTCTAACACAAAACTATCAGTTGACGGTTTCTGGTGGTAATGATAAAACAACTTTCTTGACATCTTTTAATTACTTTAATCAGGAAGGGATTATCAAAGCAACCGAAATGGGAAAATACGCTTTTCGGGCTAATATCGATCATAAGATCTCATCAACGATAAATATAGGGTTGGCACTGACGATGACGAAAGTGGATAATAACCGTGTCGGAAATTCTGTTTTACGGTCTCGTTTGACTACGCCTCCGAATTTACCAGTGATGCAAGATGATGGAAGTTATACGTTTAGTGACAACAATGGTGTCATTACATTCGACAATCCAGTTGGAGTTATAAACGAAAAGGTGGACTGGCATACCAGCTTCCGCTCATTAGACAATGCTTTTATTGAGTGGAATATAATTAAAGGGCTGAAGTTCAAATCATCTTTTGGTGTTGATATCGATTATGCCACTAATAAAAGTTATAATCCTCGTTCTGTTTATTCCGGCAGCCAAAAGAATGGAGAAGCCAGAAAAATCTCGAATAACACTTATACGTGGATTAATGAAAATATTTTGACTTATACGAATACATGGGGTGTACACTCCTTTACGGGTATGGTAGGATATACACAGCAACAATCGGTTTATGATGGTTTTAATGCAGGTTCGTATGGTTTTTTGAATGATAATTTGCAGATGAATAATTTAGGATCGGGTACGACTTATACGGCTCCGGGATCTGAAGTTAAGAAATGGGCCTTGAACTCCTACTTGGCTCGTGTTAACTACACGGTGAATAATAAATATTTGTTGACTGCTTCTATCCGTGCAGACGGTTCATCTCGTTTCGGCTCGGATAACCGTTGGGGATATTTCCCCTCTGTGGCTTTGGCATGGAGGGTCTCTGAAGAATCTTTTGTTAAAGAGTTGAATATTTTCAGTAATTTGAAGCCTCGTGTAAGTTTCGGTATCACAGGTAACCAGGATGGAATTGGTACTTACCCAGCATATGTCCTGTTAGGATCGAATGGTTATGTGGCTGGAGGAGATAAGGTTACAGGCTATTATCCGTCGCAAGTAGCCAATACGGATCTTAAATGGGAAACCACTTCTCAATTCGATGCTGGTATCGATTTTGGCTTCTTTAATAATCGTTTGACTGTAACTATCGATGGTTATTACAAGAAAACTCGTGACTTGTTGTTGAAAGTGAAAGTGCCAGGGTCTTCAGGTTTCTCTTCTGGACTGAAAAATATTGGAGAAGTCGAAAATAAAGGTTTTGAATTGGCCGTCAATGCAACACCAATTGAAGGTAATTTTATTTGGAATACGAGTTTAAACCTTACTTATAACAAGAATAAAGTATTGAATTTGGGTGATGTTTCGTTTATTTATCCAAGCCAGCCCGGGCAGGATGAAACCGGAATACATTTAGGCCGTATTATACAGGTCGGGCAACCTTTAGGAACGTTTTACGGATATGTGTATGACGGACTTTTCAACACGACGGATGATATAGCTTCTTCTGCACAGCCGACTGCTAGACCAGGTGATATCCGCTATAAAGATATTAGTGGTCCAGATGGTACTCCTGATGGAATGATCAACGACCTTGACCGTACGATTATCGGTTGTGCACAGCCAAAACTCTTTGGAGGATTCAATAATACATTCTCATACAAAAATTTTGATTTAAATGTAAATACGCTCTTCACGATCGGGAATGATGTTTATAACGGTACGAGAGTTACTATGGAGAATATGCAGGGATCAACAAATATGCTTGCCTTAACGATAAATCATTGGACTCCGGATAAACAAAATGCGTCGTTACCACGTCCTCTTCGTTCAAAGGCTGTGATGCGTGTATCTAATCAATATGTGGAGAATGGTTCTTATTTGCGTTTTCAGAATATCACGTTGGGCTATAACGTCCCATCTGAATTCTTGAGTTTTGCGAAATATGTATCAAGTTTACGGCTGTATGCATCTTTACAGAATTTCTTTACGATAACCAGTTATTCTGGTGATAATCCGGAAGTCAGCAAATATGGTCAGGATAACCTAGGGGCCGGATATGATGCATTCTCTTATCCGTTTGCAAAGTCTGTGTTGTTTGGTTTGAATATTAGATTTTAAAAGAGTTTGAGTAGTTTATGAAAAAAATGACATTTATAATATTGAGCTTAGTTATGATGGGCTCATGTACGAATATGGATCTGATACCAGAATCCAACCTGAGTCCTGAAAACTTCTTTAAATCCGAAGAAGATGCAACGGCAGCCGTATATGGAGCGTATTCGGTCTTTGCCGATAATGATATTTATAATCAGTTTTGGGAGGTGTTGCAAAGTCAGGGAACTGATGATTGTGAATGGAGTGGTGGTCGCACAACGACCAACTTGGATAAGAATGCTTTAGATAAATTTGAGTATGATGAAAACACGAATTTGGTTTATTCCATTTGGATTAGGCACTATGTAGCGGTTAACCGTTCTAATTTCGCAATAGAAAATATCTCGAATATGAGCAGTGATCAGATAACGGATGCGGCTAAAAAGAGATTGATTGGGGAGGCTAAATTTTTAAGGGCACTAGCCTATTTTTATTTGGTCCGTATATATGGAGGTGTTCCTTTAGTATTGAAACAGACTACTTCGTTGAATGACTTGGAAATCCCTCGGAATACGGTTGACGAGTGTTATGAACAGATCATTTCGGACTTACAGGAGGCCAAAGCAGTCCTTCCTTCTATCGGTCAGCTTCCGAAAGGATATTTAGGGCGAGCAACGAAAGGTTCTGCGGCTGCAATGTTGGCGAAAGTCTATTTGACTTGCGAAGATTTCCAGAATGTAGTGAAGGAGACATCGGAAGTGATGCAGATGGGATATAAGCTATGGGATAACTATGCAGATAATTTTAATGTAGAGAAAGAAAATGGGCAAGAATCTGTTTTTGAAATTCAGTACAAACGAAACACCCCAGGCGTTTCAGGCAGTAATTACAATGGATATTATCGCCCTCCATTTGTCAATATTAATGGCTGGGTTGGTTATGGAGATAATCCGGTGACACGTAATCATTATGAATGCTATGAGGATGGAGACTTGCGCCGAGATGTAAATGTGCGTCTTTATACGAAAGAAGAGTATCCAAATATGTCTTCTAACTATGAATTCCCTTGTTATGTGAATAAATTTCAAGATCCTTCGCCATTGGCCGTAAGGTCTCAGGGCGGAGAAAATAATTATCCGATATTACGTTATTCAGATGTCTATTTAATGCGAGCAGAGGCCTTGAATGCGATTAATCCTTCTAATACGGAGGCGTATGAATGTTTGAATATCATACGTCGTAGAGCTTTCGGGCTTGATAAGACTAAAGCTTCTTCTATAGATATTAAGCCCGGATTGAGTAAAGAAGCTTTCTTGGATGTAATTCTTTTGGAACGTCGTAAGGAATTTGCCTTTGAGGGACAACGTCGTTTTGATTTAGTTCGCACACATAAGTTAAAGGAGGCCATGATGGCGCAGAATCCAGCTATTGGCGCTTTGGTGGAGGAGAAGCATTATCTGTTGCCTATTCCTGTGACAGAATTGGACGCAAATAAATTATTGAAGCAGACTCCGGGATGGTAAATGAATATAATTATATGAAACGAAGAAATTTTATCAAGAATATAAGTTCTTTAGGTTTAGCATCTGTAGGGATGGGAAGATCTTTTGCTGTAGCCCCCCAAAAAAATAGTATTTTCCTGAGAAAACCGAGAATGCCTGTATATGATGGGTGGGACGTGATAGTTGTAGGAGGAGGACCTTCGGGCTGTGCTGCGGCTACGGCGGCGGCACGCGAAGGAGCTAAAACCTTGTTGATAGAAGGAACCGGAGCTTTAGGTGGAATGGGGACTTCCGGCTTGTTGAACGCATGGTGCCCTTTCACGGATGGTGAGAGAATCATCTATAAGGGAATTGCGGAACGGGTATTTTCTGAGTCAAAGAAGGGTGTCCCTCATATTCATTATGATAATTGGGTGCCCATAAATGGCGAATATCTTAAGGTTGTGTATGATGATTTGGTTACCGCTGAAGGAGTTTCCGTCCTCTTCTTTACGACGATGGCCGCTGTTGAGATGAAACGTAAAGGAGTCGTTGATGCGATAATCGTTGCCAATAAAGTCGGATTGTCCGCTTACAAGGCTAAAGTTTTCATTGACTGTACAGGGGACGGAGATTTGGCTGCTTGGGCTGGGGCTGATTTTGTGATGGGAGACGAAAGCGGTTCCGTACAGGAAGGCACTCTGTGCTTTACTTTATCGAACGTAGATCCTTATGAGTATTCTTTGATCGGGAATGTCCATACCAATCGGAAGGATGGACCGATCCATTCTATTTGTGATAATCCTAAATACCCTTTGGTGAAGGATAAACATATGAATGACAAAATGGTCGGACCGGGTTTCATCGGGTTTAACGCTGGGCATGTGAGTGTTGATAGCACGGATCCTGCTTCTTTGACTGATGCGATGATGAAGGGGCGTAAACTGGCCCGGCAATTACATGAGGGGCTGATCGAGTTTGAACCGAAATCATTCGGCGCATCCTTTCTGGCAAGTACGGCTAATTTAATGGGAATCCGGGAAAGTCGCCGGATAAAATGTGACTATACATTTACATTGGAGGATTGGCTTGCTCGTCGAGAGTTTGAGGATGGTATCGGACGCAACTGTTATTATATTGATGTTCATAAACAGGATGCGACCGTGTATCCTCGCTATAAGAGTGGGGAATCTCATGGGATACCTTTCGGTTGTTTGGTCCCTAAGGACTTGATGAATGTATTGGTCGCGGGACGTTGTATCTCGACAGACTCTTATGCTCATGGCAGTTTGCGTGTGATGCCTCCGTCGCTTGTGACAGGTGAGGCGGTTGGCGTTGCCGCCGGTCAGATTTGTAAATCCCAATCCCCGGATATTCATAATGTCGATATTCGGTGGTTGAGGAAACGATTGAAGGATGTCGGTCAGTTGATTTGATATGAATGGATACCCGTCTGTTATCCCTGATTGTCAAGAGGGGGCAACAGACGGGCACGTGATGCGCATAGTTGAGGAGAGCCGGGAACCGGCACTTTTCTCCCCCTGCCCGGTCGGGTTTATTCGCCTCCCTTGCCGGCTATTTTGTTGATGATGACAGCTATCGCCCCGTCGCCGGTCACGTTGCAAGCCGTGCCGAAACTGTCCATCGCGATGTAGAGGGCGATCATCAAGGCTTGCAGTGTCTCGTTAAATCCTAACATACTTTCCAGTATCCCTAAGGCTGCCATGATCGCTCCGCCCGGTACTCCCGGAGCGGCCACCATCACCACGCCCAGCATCATGATGAATCCCCCATATAAAGAGAGCGAGGTCGGTTCGCCCATCATGACAAGGATCGCCAGCGAGCAGGCGACGATCTTCATGGTGCTCCCCGCCAAATGGATCGTGGCGCAGAGCGGTACGGTGAAGATCGCTATGTTCTCGCGCACACCGTTCTTGAGGGTCTGGGCGAGGGTCACCGGGATGGTGGCAGCCGACGACTGTGTCCCTAACGCCGTGGCGTAGGCGGGCAGCATATTCCGCAGCAGGCGCAAGGGATTCTTCCCCGCTATCCCACCGGCGATCGAGAACTGGATTAGCAGCAACAGCACGTGAAGCACGAAAATGACCACGATGACCTTCAGGAACATCCCGATAACGCTCATCACCTGCCCACTTACGGTCATGTTCAGGAAGATACCGAAGATATGGAGCGGCAGCAAAGGCACGATCACCACCTCGATCAGCTTGACGACGATCTCCTTGAAGTCGGCGAAAGCGTCGCGGAGCGTCGTCCCGGCGATGTGAGAGATCCCGATCCCCAAGGTGAAGGAGAGCAGGAGCGCCGTCATCACGTCCATGAGCGGCGGCATGGCGATCTCGAAATAGGGGGTGAGCATGAAATCCCCCGGGTTCTCGATCGCCGTAAGCTCGGCGTCAGCCGGGAGGATCCGGGGGAAGAGGAGCTCGCAACTTGCGTAGGTGAACATCCCCGAGAAGATGGTGGATCCGTAGGCGATGAGCGCCGTGATAAGCAAGAGCTTGCCCGCCCCCTTGCCCAAGTCGCCGATGGCGGGCGTCACCAGCCCGAGGATGATAAGCGGGATGGCGAACGAGAGGAAATTTCCGAACAGGGAGTTGAACGTGACGAACACACGGGCGATCCCGCCCGGCAGGAACTGCCCGAACAGGATACCGGCGGCTATGGCGATGACTACCTTAGCCAACAGGGATATTTTGATCTTCTTTCTCATGGTGTTGCTTTATTTTGAAACCGATGGCGGCGATCACGATACTCATCAGCGGGCTGAGCAGGTTGAAGAAGCAGTAGGGCAGGTAGGTCAGCGTGGCCACGCCCAAGACGGTCGCCTGTGTCATTCCGCAGGTGTTCCACGGCACCAATACCGAGGTGACGGTCACCGCGTCTTCCGTCGTGCGGCTCAGCAGGCGGCTCTCGTATCCCTTGTCCTTATAGATCTTCTTGAACATATTCCCCGTCAGGATGATGGAGATGTACTGATCCGCCGTGACGATGTTGAGGAACAGGCCGGAGCATACGGTGGACGCCACCATGCTCACCCGCCGCCTCATGAAGCGGATGAACACCGAGGTAAGGCTCTCCAGCATCCCGCTGGCGGTCATGGAGCCGCCGAAGCACATGGCGCATAGGATCAGCCAGATGGTATCCATCATGCCCGACATCCCCCGGGTGGCGACCAGGCTGTCGAGCGCCTCGTTGCCCGTGGCGATCCCGGTATGCCCGTAGAAGGTGATGAACAACCCCTTGAACAGGCTCCCGGCTCCCTCGTCGCCCGAGATCTCGCGGAGCAGGCCGGGCTGGAAGATCAAGGCGAACAGTCCCGCCAGCGCCGCCGATACGAACAGGGTGATGATCGGCGGGGTCTTGCGGGCGATCAGCACGCCGGTGGCTATCGGTACCAGCAAGGGCCAGGACGAGATATGGAAACAGCTGTCGAGCGAGGCGGCGAACTCCGCTATCTGCGTCGTCGAGCTGGGCGTGTGGGCGAGCCCTGCGATGAGGAAGATCACGATCGCGATCAGGAACGAGGGGATCGTGGTGTACATCATGTAGCGGATATGCTCGAAGAGCGGGGTGTTCGTCACCGACGAGGCGAGCACCGTGGTGTCCGACAGCGGCGATACCTTGTCGCCGAAGTAAGCGCCCGAGATGATCGCTCCCGCCACCCAGCCGGGCGCGAATCCTTGCGCCTGCCCGATCCCCATCAGGGCGATCCCGATCGTGGCGACGGTGGTCCACGAGCTGCCCGTCATCACCGATACGATCGCGCAGATCAGGCAGCACGAGGCGAGGAATATGTCGGGATGGATGACCTGCATCCCGTAGTAGATCAACGTGGGCACCACCCCGCTTATCATCCAGCTCCCCGACAGGGCGCCGATCAGCAGCAGGATGATGAGCGCCGCGGATACCCCTAAGATATTCTCGCAGATCGCCTCCTCGATCGCCTTCCATCGCACGCCGCAGAAGAGCATGGCGAGCAGGGTCACCACGGCGGTGCCCGTGAGCAGCACCACTTGGCTGCCGCCGCCGAGGGCATCGCTGCCGAACGCGCGTATGGTTACGAACAGGAGCGCCACTAATACGAGTATGGGTATCAATGACAGGAGGACGGATGGCTTCTTCGGTGGACGATTTTCCATGAGTCTATTTTTCTCTTTTTCAAGCTAACGGTGCGAAAATACGAAAAATACGTTGGATTTGGCAGGGTTTCTTGAAAACTTGCTCCCGGTTTCCCGGAAAGTGGGGGATATTTTCCGCGAAACGTGGGGAGGCATGGGTGATCCCCGGGGCGCGTGGGTGAAAAAAGCCCATGAAATTTGCGGTTTCACTAAAAAAGATTACCTTTGCGCTCGATTCCGGATCGCGGCTGTGGTGTAATTGGTAGCCACGTCAGACTTAGGATCTGATGCCTCACGGCGTGGGGGTTCGAGTCCCTTCAGCCGCACGTGGTGGAAAGGGGAGGTGCCTGTGGGCGCTTCCCCTTTCTCGTTTTTGATGGGGTAGGGGTGGCTCACCGGGAGGCGTCCGGCTTCTCCGCCAAGGAGAGCAGGTAGGCGATCGCCGCCTCGATAATGGAGTCTTTCCCGTCTCGCGTATCTTCCTCGGTCATGGCGACGGGGATGTCCGGGTCGATCCCGAACTCGGTGTGGCGCTTGTCCGTGTCGAGCAGGGGCGAGGCCGAGAAGCGTACCGCCCATCCGTTGGGCAGCTCTGAGTTGAAGGGCAGCCCGCTGCCTCCGCCGGTGCGGTCGCCCATGATCGTGACGTGAGGTATCACACGCATCTTCCGCACGAAATCGTTCGCGGCGCTGTAGCAATGGCGGTTGGTGAGCACCACCACCGGGCGCAGCCAGCGGATATACTCCGAGGGGTCGAGGTAGAGCGGGTAAGGCTCGGAGAAGTCGTCGTGCCCCTTGCCCGTCTTGTGCTGTATGTAGCCCACGAGCGTACGTTCCTCTATGAAGCGCGAGGCGATCCGGTCGGCGTTGGAGAGCATCCCCCCGCCATTGTCGCGCACGTCGATGATAAGCCCCTTGCAATCCTTGAACTGGTAGAGGATATGGTTGAGCGCGCCTTCGCCCGCCCCGTCGGAGAAACTGCCGTAGTAGATATACCCGATCTGCCCGTCGCTGAGGGTGATGTACGAGAGCCCCCCGGCGATGGCGTAATCCCGCCCGAGGTAATTCTCCTGTATCTTCGCGTCGAAATTGTCGGGATAGTCTAAGTACCAGTCCCAATAGCGCGAGGTGTTGAAGGTGGAGATCAGGTTCGTGTGGCCGTCTTTCAGCTCGTTCAGCATATTCCCCAAGGTGTTGAACAGGGCGTATTGGCTCATCGTGTCGACGATCCGCGTACGGTATCGCTCGTGCACCTCGTCCCAATCGATCTCCTTGTAGCTGAAGAAGCAGTAATTCTCGTCCATGATCTTCCACAGCGCCTCGAAATTCTCCCGGGGCGAGGCGACGTACTCGTCCGCCTTCTCGCATCCGGCGAGGAAAAGCCCCCCTACGATACATCCAAGCAAGCAAATGATCCTTCTCATCCGATACTCCTCCTTAATAATACGCGCTCTTGAAACGATGCGTCTCCCTCAACTTTTTCCCGCCGAAGGCGACAAACTCCTTGACCACCCCCACCATGAACGAGTGGGAGACGATATGCGTGCGCAGCCCGTTGACGCGGGTACGGTAGAAACCATGCAGGTAGCCCGCCCGGATCGTGAAGCGGCTGACGGGCAAGTCGATCGTGAGGTAGTTACGCACGGCGAGCTTATTGTGGAAAGCGTTGAGGCGGACAGTCCCCGAGGAGTTGCCCAAGTCGAAGATCTCGTAATAAGACTGTCCGTACCGGGGCGAGAACATCACGCCGACGAAGGGCAGGCTTATCTGATAGCGCAGGGTTATCGGGTAATCCTTGACGCGCCATCGGTAAATGGCCATCGCCGAGAGGTTCAGGTCTACGTCCGCTTTCGCCGCTACCGGGTTGTTGCCGTTGCGGGTGTTGTAGATGAATCCCCCCATGCCGTGTGCGGCACCTCCCGCCAGCAGCTTCAGTTCAGGCAGGAGTTGGGGCAGGTGATAATGATAGCCCAGCGTGTAGTCGATGAATCCGGCGATGTCGGTAGCGCTCGCCGCCGCGTTCTCGGTCTTCGCCGCGTCCACGCTGACGATCTGTTGGCGCGAGATCCGCCCGTCGGCCAGCCGGGTCATCTTCATCCGCTCGTTGAGGACGCGGATTCCCGGGCCGGTGTAGGTCCGTCCACCCGCGCCGGGTGTCAGGTAGGTGTCCAGCAAGTTGTATTTCCCGATGCCGATCATCGTGGCGCTGTTCACGGAAAGGGGCGGTTCTTCCCCTTCGTGTCCCGCTTGGGCGTGAGCCGACGGCGCGGCCAGCGCCGTGAGCAGGGCGATCAGAAGGGCGGCGTATCTCATAAGCTATTTGTCAAACAGTTTCATCTGCCCCGTGATCTCGTCGATCAGATCCGAGGTGCTTTGCTCTTCTTCGGGGGAGCTTGGCTCTTCCTCCTCGCCCTCGTCCCCGTCAGGCGCGGTAGCGTCGGTGGAGGCGGCGAACCGTTCCGGCTCCAGCTCGTTGATAGTCTCGATCTCGTAGGTCGACACCCGTTTCCCTTTCGCCTTGAATCCTTTCACGCCGATGAAGCTCTCCGCGTCGATCACGAGCGGCTCCCGGAAAGCGTCGTGCCCCCCGAACACCACCTCGATGCGAGGATAGGCCTCGTCGGTGAGCAGCATCAGCCTACTCTTGGGGTTGTCGCCTAAGAAGTTCTGCTTCCGGCTGTTCACATCCATCTGGAAACGCTTGATATAGTAGTACTTCTGGTCGGCATCGTAGAGGACGGCTGTCCAGACCTTTCCCGGCTGATATTTCTCGATCACCATGAGATCTGCCTCATAGTGGTTACTGAGGTCGAAATTCGTGGCGTAGAAGTCGCCGTTCGGCAAGACAACCAAGATCTGATCCTCGCTTTGGAACTCGCCGAGCTCCTCACCCCTGCGGTCATAGTTGAGGCGAAGCACGTCCCAGTCGAACCAGACTTCCCGTCCGCCGAGGGTAGACGATCCCTTTTGCTTCAAGCTGATCTTGTGGACCTCCGCTTTCGTCAGGATATTGCCCATAGAGCCTCGTCCCTTGATGGCGATGTCGCTGAAGTTCTTCTCGAAGACAAGCAGTTTTTGCCGGGGCTTCGGCTTGAGGATCACCTTGACGGTCTCCGCCTCGCCGTTGGGGTTCGCGCTGAAGTAGAGCACCCGCGAGCCCTCCGTTCCCTTGGTCAGGTCGTATTCCTTGTCGCGGGAGGCGCTGGTGACGGCGAACCGCTTGATATAGTTGTAGCCGGCCTTGCCGTCGCGATAGACCACGTTGTAGATCGTACGGCTGTCGTTGCGCTTGAATACGTTGACATAAAGAATATCCTTGCCGACGAACATCTTGTCCGCCACCTTGACGATCTTGTACGTCCCGTTCCGGTAGAAGATGATCACGTCGTCGATGTCGGAGCAGTTGCAGACGAACTCGTCTTTCTTCAGCGCCATGCCGATGAATCCTTCCTGGCGGTTGATGTAAAGCTTCTCGTTGGCCTCCACCACCTTCGTCGCCTCGATGGTATCGAAGTTGCGGATCTCGGTGCGGCGGGGGAAGCTCTTCCCGTATTTCTCCTTGAGCATCCGGAACCAGTCGATGGTGTAATCCACGATATGTTCCAGCTTGTCGTTGATCCGCTCGATCTGCCCGCGGGTCTGGGCGATGAACTCGTCGCTTTTCTCGGAGTTGAATTTCAGGATGCGGCCCATCTTGATCTCCATCAGGCGTAGGATGTCGTCGCGGGTCACCTCACGGAGGAACTTCGGCTTGAAGGGTTCCAGCCGACGGTCGATATGCGCCACCGCCTCGTCCATGTCCGCCGCGTTCTCGAATTCCTTATCCTTATAGATACGTTCCTCGATGAATATCTTTTCGAGGGAGGCGAAGAAGAGCGCCTCCTCCAGCTCCTGTTTCTGGATCCTCAGCTCTTGCCGGAGCAGATCGAGGGTACGGTCGGTGGAGTGGCGGAGTACGTCGCTGACGGTGAGGAAGTGCGGCTTGTCGTCCTTGATGACGCAGCAGTTGGGCGATACGCTGATCTCGCAGTCGGTGAAGGCGTAGAGCGCGTCGATGGTCTTGTCCGACGAGACGCCCGGCGCCAAGTGCACGAGGATCTCCACCTCTTTCGCCGTATTGTCGTCCACCTTCTTGATCTTGATCTTCCCCTTGTCGTTCGCCTTGAGGATCGACTCGATCACGGAGGAGGTGGTTTTCCCGTAAGGGATCTCGGAGATGACGAGCGTCTTGTTGTCGATCTTCCCGATCTTGGCGCGGATCTTGACCGACCCGCCCCGCTCGCCGTCGTTGTATTTGGATACGTCGATGGAACCGCCCGTCTGGAAATCCGGGTAGAGGGCGAACTCCTCGCCGCGGAGGTAGGCGATGGAGGCGTCGAGCAGCTCGTTGAAGTTGTGCGGCAGGATCTTGGATGATAGCCCGACCGCGATACCTTCCACCCCTTGAGCCAGCAGGAGGGGGAACTTGACGGGCAGCGTCACCGGCTCGCGGTTGCGCCCGTCGTAAGAGAGTTGCCAAAGGGTTGTCTTGGGGTTGAACACCGTCTCCAAGGCGAACTTGGAGAGACGCGCCTCGATGTAACGGGGAGCCGCCGCGCCGTCGCCGGTGAGTATGTTACCCCAGTTCCCCTGGCAGTCGATCAGCAGGTCTTTCTGCCCCAATTGCACCAGCGCGTCGCCGATCGACGCGTCGCCGTGCGGGTGAAACTGCATGGTATGCCCCACGATGTTCGCCACCTTGTTGTAGCGCCCGTCGTCCAAGCGTTTCATGGAATGGAGGATACGCCTCTGCACCGGCTTCAGCCCGTCGTTGATATGGGGCACCGCCCGTTCCAAAATCACGTAGGAGGCATAGTCGAGGAACCAGTGCTGGTACATCCCCGACAGGTGGTAGGTGACGCGCGCGTCGCCCTTCTCCGGCACTTTATAGTCGGAGTGGGTATGGGTATTCGCGTCGTCGTCCGCCTCCTCCCGTGTGGGGGATTCGTTGCCCGTGCCTTGAGGCTCCTCGTTCTCGTCCTTGATATACTCGTCTTCTTTGTCTTCCGGTCTCATATAATGCAGTTCTTTTCCTCGCGTCGCGCCTCCACGGTCGCTCGCTAACGGGCTGTAAATATAGTGAAAATTCGGCAAAATTTCGGTTTGGGGCTGATTCGGATAGGGGTATTTCTCGTTTTTCAGTCATAAGGGTACAAACGAACTTAAAAAAGATCAGAACGATGAAAACAATGAAAAAGACGATGATTATCGCGCTTTGCGCGTTGAGTTCACTGACTGTCGCCGCGCAATCGCGGTGGAGCCTCACGCCCGAGGCGGGCCTCGCGGCGGTGAATTGCCATCAAGGTGCCGGGACGGGCTGGCGAGCCGGAGCGAAAGTGGGAGTGGGCGTGGACTATAAGCTCAACCCCGACTGGCTTGGGATACATACCGGCCTGTATTACGCGAACCGCGGCTACTCGCTCGGTCCGTTCCTGATGGGCGAAAATACCGAGGATTATGAATGGATGAGTTTGGCGAAAGGGAGCCTTACCCGGCACTACCTGCAATTGCCGGTGATGGCGGACTTCTCGTGGAACGTGGGCGGGGATACCCGGCTGCACGCGGGCATCGGTATGTACGCTGCGATCGCCGTGGCGAACAAGAGTGACTGGGGGGATGTGATCAGGGTCTCGAATCGCCCGGATATGCCCACAGGGACGGGAGGCTTGGGATATTACGAGGATGGATATTATGGAAGCCATTTCTTCCCCGATGGGACGAAGGCGCCTTTCCGCGACCTGAACGCTTTCGACTGGGGAGCCACGGCTTCCGTGGGCGTGGAGACGGGCAACTGGGTGATGACGCTCGGCTACGATCTCTCCTTAGGCAAGGAGGGCCCCGGCTTCCAGATCGACGGACTTTATTCCGGGTTGTACGAGTCCCGCTCGATCGGGGCGAACTATCACACGGTCAGCCTCTCGGTAGGCTATAAGTTCCACCTCTGATCCCCTTGACATAGGGCAAGACGAAAAAAAGAGGCGGGATCCTTCGTAAGAAAGATCCCGCCTCTTCTCGTTTTCTTCCCCGGGAAAAAGGAAAACCTTCGGCCTGTTCCCGGGAAAAGATGACCGCCCTCTCGCTTAGATGTTATAGTATTGCTCCCAGCCCTTGCGCGGTGGCAGTCCGGAGAGCATCTGGTTCGCCACGGGGTCGTTCGTGATCTGCTTCGTGTCGCGGTCGAACACGAGCTTGCGGTTCAACCGCTGGCTCAATACGCCGAGGCAGAATATCTGGCTCAACGGGCCCGCTATCGAGAAGGGTGAGCGGGTCTTCTCCTTGCCCATGCAGCTGAGCAGGAAGTTGGCGTAGTGGTTCGACGGACTCTTCGGCACCTCAGGCAGGCGGGATGCCATCTCTTTCGCCTTCTCGTCCGGGATGATGGAGAGCGTGCTGCCGTGCGATCCACCCTTGAAGGTCAGCTTTTTCGAGTAGATCTCCTTGCCCGGGTTCAGTTTCGCCGGTTGGATCTTCCCGCCCGCTACGGTCGGGATGTTCGGGTCGAGCTCGGATACGCCGTAACCCTCGGGCACGGCGGGGATATTGTCCAATCCATCATACCAGGTGACATCCACGGGCGGCATCTCGCCCCGGGCGGGGAACTTGAAGAGGATCGTGGACGACATCGGGAAGAAGAAGGGGTTGTGATCCTTCAGGTAGAGCGGGTTCACCTCCGTGGGCAGGCCAAGGTCGAGGAACTCGTGCGCCGTGTCGAGGATATGTGCCCCCCAGTCGCCCAAGGCACCCATACCGAAGTCGTACCAGCAGCGCCATTGCCCCAGATGGTAGTCGTGGTTATACTCGTGATACTGCGTCACGCCGAGCCAAGTGTCCCAGTCGAGCGTCTCGGGGACGGGCTCTCCCATCGGCATGTGGGTGATATGCGGGTTCCATCCGTGCCAACGGCGCGAGTTGTTCATGTGGGCGGTGATGGCGGTCACGTCCTTGATGATGCCCGCCTCCTTCCACGCCTTGAACTGGAAGTAGTTCGCCTCCGAATGTCCTTGGTTTCCCATCTGGGTTACGACCTTGAATTTGCGCTCCGCGCGCATCATGATCTCCACTTCCTCGAAGGTTCTTGCCATAGGCTTCTCCACATATACGTGTTTCCCGTGGGCCATCGCCTCGATGGTGATGGGGAAATGAGAATGGTCGGGCACGCCTACGGTAACGGCGTCGATCTTATCCGCCATCCGGTCGAACATCGTGCGGAAATCCTGGAACCGGGGTACCTTGGGGAACATATTCATCACCTCCTGCGTATGGGGCGCGCCCATATCGACATCGCATAGGGCCACTACCTCGCATAGCCCCGTCTTGTACAACTCTTTCGCGATTTCGCCTCCCCGCTGGCCGATGCCGATAAAGGCGATCCGCACGCGGTCGTTGGCGCTTATCCGGGGAATGCCGGGAATAGCTCCCGCCCTCGCGGGAATCCAGAACGACGGGATGGTCGATACGGCCGAAAACGCGAGCGCCTGCTTCAGGAATGAGCGGCGCGAGATCTCGTTTGATTTCATGGTAATCCTTCCTTTTAATGTTAACTTTACAAACCTGTTTTCGTAAATCACTCAAACTTTGAGTCGTAAAGATACAAACTTTATCAAGAATCGCGGAAATCTGCGGAAAAATCATTTACTTTGCGAGTTAAACGCGAGGTTCAATAGCAAATTAGTATAATATGGCACAAGAAGATGTATTTAAGAAATTAGTGTCGCACTGTAAGGAGTACGGCTTCGTGTTCCCCTCGTCCGAGATCTACGACGGGCTGGGAGCGGTTTACGACTACGGCCAATACGGTGTGGAGTTGAAGAATAACATCAAGAAATATTGGTGGGACAGCATGACGCTGCTTCACGAGAACGTGGTGGGCATCGACTCCGCCATCTTTATGCATCCCACGATCTGGAAGGCTTCTGGCCATGTGGACGCATTCAACGACCCGTTGATCGACAACCGCGACTCCAAGAAGCGTTACCGCGCCGACGTGCTGATCGAGGATCATCTCGGCAAGATCGAGGAGAAGATCAACAAGGAGGTGGCCAAGGCCGCCAAGAAATTCGGCGACGCCTTCGACGAGGCGAAATTCCGCGCGACGAATCCCCGCGTCCTGGAGCACCAGGCGAAATGGGACGAGATACATTCCCGGTACAGCAAGGCGATGAACGACTCCGACTTCGAGGCGCTTCGCCAGCTGATCCTCGACTGCGAGATCGTTTGCCCCATATCCGGCACGCGTAACTGGACGGATGTGCGCCAGTTCAACCTGATGTTCTCCACCGAGATGGGCTCTACCGCCGACGGCGCCATGAAGGTTTACCTCCGTCCCGAGACGGCTCAGGGCATTTTCGTGAATTTCCTGAACGTGCAGAAGACGGGTCGTATGAAGATCCCCTTCGGGATCGCCCAGATCGGTAAGGCGTTCCGCAACGAGATCGTGGCGCGTCAGTTCATCTTCCGGATGCGCGAGTTCGAGCAGATGGAGATGCAGTTCTTCGTTCGCCCCGGCGAGGAGATGGAGTGGTTCAAGAAATGGAAGGAGACCCGCCTGAAGTGGCACCTCGCCCTTGGCCTTGGCGACGAGAAATATCGCTACCACGACCACGAGAAGCTGGCGCATTACGCTAACGCCGCCACCGACATCGAGTTCGAGATGCCGTTCGGTTTCAAGGAAGTGGAGGGAATCCACAGCCGGACGAACTTCGACCTTAGCCAGCACGAGAAGTACTCCGGCAAGAAGATCCAGTATTTCGATCCGGAACTGAACCAGAGCTATACGCCGTACGTGATCGAGACCTCCATCGGGGTGGATCGTGTGTTCTTGAGCATCATGGCGGGATCGTACGAGGAGGAGACCTTGCCCAACGGCGAGAGCCGCGTGGTTTTGAAACTTCCGGCTGCCCTCGCCCCGATCAAGCTGGCTGTTTTGCCGCTGGTGAAGAAGGACGGTCTGCCCGAGAAGGCGGAGGAGATCATGAATATGTTGCGTTTCGACTTCCGTTGCCAGTACGACGAGAAGGATTCTATCGGCAAGCGTTACCGCCGCCAGGACGCGATCGGTACGCCTTATTGCATTACCGTGGATCATGACACCTTGAAGGATAACCGCGTGACGATCCGTTTCCGCGATACGATGGAGCAGGAGCGTGTGGAGATCAGCCGCCTGCACGACATCATCTCCGAGAAGGTGAGCATGAAGAACTTGTTGAAAAAAATAATTGAATGACCCGATGAGAAAAGTTTGGCAGATCGCGTGGATGATGTTATGCGTGGTATTTGTCGTGTCCTGCAACAAGGAAGACAACACGCTGGAGGTGGATGAGGAGTGGAAGGCCTTGAACGAGGAGGCGTGGAACGCCCAATTGCTGGAACCCGGCTGGGAACGGCTGAACTCGCAGAGCAACGCCGGTTTTATCCTCTACCGGGTGATCGAGGAGGGCGATAGCGATGAGCCGATTTATTACACGAGCCAGGTGGAATGCCACTACACGGGCCGTTTCGTGGATGGGACAGTGTTCAATGATTTTTCCTTTGAGCATGGCGCACCTACGATCATTGAGATCTCTAAGATGACAGATGGTTTCGCCACCGCCTTGCAGTATATGCATCCCGGTGACCGTTGGGAAATCTGGGTGCCTTATCAATTGGCTTATGGGGAGTCCGGGGATCGGAGGTCGAATTCGGACGGGACGACCACGACCATCTTGCCTTATTCAAATTTGATCTTCGACATACAGGTGACGCGTGTAGTCGTTCCTTGACAAATAGGAGCTGCCCGAGAAACAGAAGCGGCCATCTCTTCGTGGGAAGAGGTGGCCGTTTTTCTTCTCGTGCCATCGCCTCGCTCCGGCACGACCCTCTATAAACAATTAAAGCCTGTCTCCCGACAAGCCCTAACCAATCTTTGTTAACCTTAAAATCTAATACTGTTATGAAAAAACCACGATGCAAATATATGGCTCGTCTATCCGTTTGTCAATATTTTCCCGGCTAATATGTGTTAAACAACATCTATTTTATCTTAAAGAGGGAGCTTCCTCGCGGGGAGGTTCCCTTTTTTGGTACTTCCCGTGCGGTACGTGGAGGGGTTCTCCCGTGCCTCGCGGGAACGGTCGCGATGGACGGCGAAAACCTTCCCGTTGGTTCGGGGATCTCTTCTTGATGGATCGGGAAAAACTTGCCGGGGATGGGGGCGGAAGGGGAGAGGATACCCCTATAAACGATTAAAGCCTGTCTCCCGACAAGCCCTAACCAACCTTTGTTAACCTTAAATCTAATACTATTATGAAAAAACCACGGTGCAAATGTACGGCTTTTCCTTTTTTTGTCAAGCCCTGATCCGCTAAAATATGTTTTATAGCAGCTAATAAAACAAAAAAGCGCCTCCCCGATGAGGGGGAGACGCTTTCTCTATCTTGTCCGTCCGTCGGATCAGTCCTTCAGCTTGGCGCTGATGAACTCGCGGTTCAGGCGGGCGATATTGCTTACGGAAATGTTCTTTGGGCACTCCATCTCGCAGGCGCGGGTGTTCGTGCAGTTACCGAATCCCAGCTCGTCCATCTTGGCCACCATAGCCTTGGCGCGGCGAGCGGCCTCCACCCTTCCTTGCGGCAGCAGGGCCAACTGGCTCACCTTGGCCGAGACGAACAGCATCGCCGAGCCGTTCTTGCAAGCCGCGGCGCAAGCTCCGCAACCGATGCAGGCGGCGGCGTCCATAGCCAAGTCCGCGTTTTTCTTGGAGATAGGTATCGCGTTCGCGTCGGGCACGCCACCGGTGTTCACCGATACGAAACCTCCCGCCTGCATGATCTTGTCGTACGCGCTCCGGTCTACCATCAAGTCGCGGATCACCGGGAATCCCGCCGAGCGCCACGGCTCGATCGTGATCGTCTCGCCATCGTGGAAACGGCGCATATAGAGCTGGCAGGTAGTGGCTCCCGTGGCGGGTCCGTGCGGATGCCCGTTCACGTAGAGGGAGCACATGCCGCAGATACCCTCGCGGCAGTCGTGGTCGAACACGATCGGTTCCTTACCCTCGTTGATCAGGCGCTCGTTCAGGATATCCAACATTTCCAAGAAAGAGACGCTCTGGTTGATTTCCATCGGATAGGTCTCGAATTGCCCTTTCGCTTTCGGACCTTTCTGGCGCCAAACCTTTAGAGTGACTTTTATATCTTTATCCATGATTCTAATTTTTGAGATTGATGATTATTACTTCTTGTAGTTACGTGTTTGCGGAACGACGAACTCGTAATTCAGATCCTCCTTCAGCATGACGGGATCCTTGTCCTCGCCTTGGTACTCCCAGCAAGCCACGTACATGAACTTGTCGTCGTGACGCAGCGCCTCGCCCTCTTCCGTCTGGTGCTCCGTGCGGAAGTGTCCGCCACACGACTCGGCGCGGTTCAGCGCGTCATGCGCCATCAAGGTACCGATCTCGATGAAGTCGGCCAGGCGCAACGCCTTCTCTAACTCCACGTTCTGGTCGTCACCTGAGCCCGGGATGAATACGTTGCTCCAGAACTCCTTCTTCAGCTCTTTCAGCAACTGGATAGCCTCTTTCAATCCTTGCTCGTCGCGTGCCATACCGATGTGTTCCCACATGATATGCCCGAGGCGTTTGTGGATAGAGTCTACCGTCTCCTTGCCCTTGATGTTCATCAATTTCTGGATCCGTGCCTTGATCGCCTTCTCCGCCTCCTCGAACTCCGGCAGGTCGGTGCTGAAGCGCGGCACCTGGATCTGGTCGGCCAAGTAATTCTGGATCGTGTAAGGCAATACGAAGTAACCGTCTGCCAAGCCCTGCATCAGCGCGGAAGCGCCCAAGCGGTTCGCCCCGTGGTCGGAGAAGTTAGCCTCGCCGATCGCGAACAAGCCGGGGATGGAGGTCTGCAACTCGTAGTCAACCCACAAGCCACCCATCGAGTAGTGCAGCGCCGGGTAGATCATCATCGGTGTCTCGTACGGATTATCGTTAGTGATCTCCTCGTACATGTCGAAGAGGTTACCATATTTCTGCTTAACAACCTCTTTCCCTAAGCGGCCGATGGCCTCCGAGAAATCGAGGAATACCGCCAAACCGGTATTGTTCACGCCATAACCGGCGTCGCAACGCTCCTTGGCGGCGCGGGAAGCCACGTCGCGGGGAACCAAGTTACCGAATGCCGGGTAACGACGCTCCAGGTAATAGTCGCGATCCTCCTCGGGAATATCCTTGCCCTTCTTCGTGCCGGCCTGCAAAGCCTTCGCATCCTCCAGTTTCTTCGGAACCCAGATACGTCCGTCGTTACGCAGCGACTCCGACATCAGCGTCAGCTTCGACTGGAAATCGCCCTTCACCGGGATACAGGTCGGGTGGATCTGCACCATACACGGGTTAGCGAAGTAAGCGCCCTTCTTGTAGCATTGCCAAGCGGCGGAGCCGTTGGATGCCATCGCGTTGGTGGAGAGGAAGAAAGTATTCACGTAACCTCCGGTAGCCACGACAACGGCGTGAGCGGCGTAGCGCTCGATCTGGCCGGTGATCAGGTTACGGGCGATGATACCGCGGGCACGTCCGTCGATCTTCACCACGTCGAGCATCTCGTGACGGGTGTACATCTTCACCTTGCCCAAGCCGATCTGGCGGCTCAACGCGGAATAAGCGCCTAATAACAACTGCTGCCCCGTCTGGCCGCGGGCGTAGAACGTACGTGATACCTGCGCGCCACCGAAGGAACGGTTGTCGAGCAAGCCGCCGTACTCACGGGCGAAAGGCACGCCTTGCGCCACGCATTGGTCGATGATGTTGTTGGAGACCTCCGCCAAGCGGTACACGTTAGCCTCGCGGGCACGGTAGTCGCCACCCTTGATCGTGTCGTAGAAGAGGCGATACACGGAGTCGCCGTCGTTCTGGTAGTTCTTGGCGGCGTTGATACCTCCCTGGGCGGCGATGGAGTGCGCCCGGCGGGGGGAATCCTGGATGCAGAAGTTCAATACGTTGAATCCCATCTCTGCCAGCGATGCGGCCGCGGAAGCTCCCGCCAATCCGGTACCTACTACGATAATGTCCAGCCGGCGCTTGTTAGCCGGGTTCACCAATTTCTGGTGATTCTTATAATTGGTCCACTTCTCGGCCAACGGGCCTTGAGGTATTTTAGAATTTATTTCAGCCATAATGATATGTTTTCAAAAGTTCTTAATAATGAATCCCGTGATCGCTTAGGCTCCCACGCCGTTCAGGAAGAAGATGATCGTGATGATCGCGAACAGGCCGCAGATCACCGTGGCCACGATCTTGGAGATGCACTCCCAGCGGTTCAGCCAGATGGTGTTGTTCCATCCGATCGTCTGGATGGCGCTCCAGAAGCCGTGCGTCAGGTGGAACCACAACGCCACGTACCAGATCAGGTAGAGCACCGTGTTCACGATGTTGCCGTGGAAGTAGTAGTTGATGAAGGCCGCCCCGTCTTGCGGATGGATGTCGCCGTGGATGCCCACTAACTCGGCGAACATCATCTTGTACCAGAACTGGCTGAAGTGCAGCAGCATGAACAGGATGACGATCAAGCCCAGCACGAACATGTTCTGCGATGCCCACTCCACGCCTTTCGGACGCGTGTTGATCGCGTAGCGGTCGTTACCGCGCGCCTTGCGGTTCTGCAAGGTCAGGATGAACGCGTAGACGAAGTGGATCACCACGCCGGCGGCCAGCACGAGGGTGCCCACCACGGCGTACCAGTTAGCCCCCAGTAACGCGCAGACCGTGTTGTAGGCCGACCCGGAGAAGACCGCCGCCACGTTCATCGACAGGTGGAACAACAGGAACAGGATAAGGAAGAGACCTGATATACTCATTATCAGTTTCTTCCCGATAGAAGAATTAAGTAACCACATAAGATAATAATTTAAGTTATTTAATTGTGTTTGGAAAATCCCGTTTTAACCTTTATTTAGGCAGCAAAGATAGGCCAAATCCCACGATTCAGCAAACGATTAAAGAAATATTTCGGTATTCCTCGCGTCAAGATCCCGTGCCGATCCAGGTCCCTCTGTGCCAGAGCTCTTCCAAGGGCCCGTGCTTGTGGCGCGCCGCCCACCAGCGGCAGAAAGCCAGTTGGATGGCGAAGAAGCCGAAGCCGATCAGCAGGCTGACGGCATATCCCGTGTGGGGAGCCAGGTTCAGCCCGATGGGGAAGAAGATCAACGCCCCGCAGAGCGACTGGGTCACGTAGTTCGTCAGGCTCATCTTGCCATAGGCGCGCAAGGGGGCGCAGAGCCTCTGGAATGTCGCCCGTTGGTAGAGTAGCACGAAGGAGGAGACCAGCACGAAGGTGAAGGCGAACTTCTGCCACATGTCGAGCGCCACGCCCGCGGTATGGGCGATCAGGGGAGAGGGAGCGTTGTCGAGAAGCTCCACCTTCAGCGCGTAGAGCGGCCCGAAGGCCACGGCCGAGGCGATGAGCGCCGTCGTCCAGAAGCGGCTGTTCGCCCCGGAGGGGAGGAAGAGCTCGCGGCGGCCGATCAGCAGCCCGATGAGGAAGAGGCCGCAGGTCTGCACGTACCGCCCGGCGCCTACCGCCCAGTAGAGGCTCGCCTTCTGCCCTAACGTCACGTTCTGCCAGAGGAAGTTCCATAGGTCGCCCCGCCTGGTGTGCTCCGCCATCTCGGCGTACATCGCGCCCACGCCTAAGTCGGGCAGCCGGTGCGAGGGGTCGAGCAGGCTCGCCGCGTAGTGGTACCACTCCACCGGCTGCGCGAGGCAGAGGATCGCCGTGGCGAGCACCGCCCTGTCGCCCCATTTCCGGACGATGAAGAGCACCACGCCCACCAGGGCGTAGAGCAGGAGCACGTCGCCCGCCGGGTAGAAGGCCGCGTTCAGCGTGGCGAAGAGGCAGAGCAGCAGCATCCGCCAGAGGAAGCGGTAGCCGAAATCCTTCCCCTTGGCCAGCTGGTTGGTATATTGTATGTAGAAGGTGAAGCCGAACAGCAGGGCGAAGATGGAGTAGGATTTCCCGGCGAAGAGGGAGAACACCACCGTGAACGTCCCTTGGTCGAGCGTGTTGAGCCAGCCGGGTTGGGTGGCGGGATCGGCATAGACGGGGTAGATGAAATGTTCCACGCTGTGGACGAGCAGGATCGCCAGCACGGCGAACCCGCGTAACGCGTCGACCACCTCGACGCGGGGGGATTTCCGGATCGTTGCCTTTTCCATACTGTTTACTTTTTATAGGTCGCCTTCCCTTGATATTCGGTAGGCTTGATATTTTTTAGCCGAATGGCGCGAAGATAGGTATTATCGTTTATTTTCGCGATATGGAAACACGAGAACGACAATTCAGGATCCGGCGGGCGAGCCTCGCCGACCTGCCCCGGATGATGGCGATGTACGAGCGGGCGAAGGCCTTCATGCGCTCGTATGGCAACCGGGATCAATGGACGGGGGGATACCCTTCGGAGGAGCTGATCGCCGCCGAGATCGAGGCGGGCCACAGCTTCGTCTGCGAGGATGAGGCGGGCGAGCCGGTGGGTACCTTCTGTTATATCGAGGGGGTGGATCCCACCTATCTCAAGATCTATGAGGGCGACTGGATAGACGACGCGCCCTACGCCGTGATCCATCGGCTGGCCTCGTCGGGCACGTGCAAGGGGGTGGGGGCGGCCTGCTTCGAGTGGGCGATCGCCCGCTACGGCAACATCCGGGTGGACACGCACCGCGACAACCTCCCGATGCACGCCCTGCTGGCGAAGCTGGGCTTCCGGCGCTGCGGTATCATCTACCTACTCAATGGAGACGAGCGGATCGCCTACCAGCTCCATCGTTGAGCGAAGGGGCGGATGGGGAGGTATCCTCCGGGACCTCGGGATGGTTTCGTGGAATCCCCTTCGGCTTTTCCCGGAAACATGGGCAGGCTTTTCCCCTCCTTTTTGATGAAAATGCGCGAAAAAAATGCCGAAACGCTTGCGGATCTCGAAAAAAGCCGTACCTTTGCGTCGCATTTGAGAGATAACCCGAGCGGTTACGATTGAAGATGCCCAGATGGCGGAATTGGTAGACGCGCTGGTCTCAAACACCAGTGGATTCACTTCCATGCCGGTTCGATCCCGGCTCTGGGTACCACTTAGGAAGCCAAGTACCGATTGTCCGGTACTTGGCTTTTTCTTTTCCGGATATTTCCCCCGGGGATTTCCCCGCGCCCGCGAAAGATCCATACATCCGTGGGTGGATGGCAATGCCAGGATGAGGAAACCAACCGGCCTTTCCTGGACTTCATGGCCGGGCAGTTGAGGAAATCGCTCGCGCTGGAGATCGAAAGATTTAAAGTTTCGCGAAAGAGAGGCTTCCGTTTGCTGTTCTGAGGGGAAGTCCTTTCATGATTAATCTTTGTTAATTCGCTGGATGCTTGGGGTTGGTATTTGTAACTTTTGTACCTTGAAAAACAATCTATGCCTGATTTTATTCAAATGTTAACGAGAAGTTAATTTTTTTTTGCGTAAGCAATACCCGGAGGAAGGGGGGAGTTCTATAAACGTATTGATTTATGTTTCACGTTTATAAATGGGTTATCATGAAAAAATTAGCGTTGTTGGTATGTATGCTCGTCCCCTTCTTGGCGAAGGCCGAGGGCGGCGAGAAGAGTGTGGGGCTGAATCTGGGCTACGGCACGGAGGAATATTTCACCATCGGCGGCAAGTTCAACTGGAACATGACCGACGCCATCCGCCTCTCACCCTCCATCTATGGCTATTTCGGGGATTACAACGATAATATGTTCAGCGTCGGGCTCGACGTGAACTACCTCTTCCCCGTCCGGGAGCGGTTGACGCTTTACCCCTTGGCGGGCTTCGCCTACGTGCATGGCTGGGGGAATCATCTCGGGGCGAGCCTGGGAGGCGGCGTGGATTACGACCTCACCTCGCGCCTCGTGCTCAACGGGGAGGCGAAGTACCAGCTCACCAAGGGATTCGACCAGTTTGTCCTCGCCGTGGGCGTGGCGTATAAGTTCTGATCCGCGGGGGATAAAGGCCGTTTCGCCCGGGCAGGTGGGGGAAGCCTCGCCGGTCCGGGCGAAACCATCCTCAAGAAGATCCGGAAACACGACGAATTGTCGGGGGATTCTTGGTCAAGATTCGATAAATTCGTTACATTTGTCCACGTAATAACTCATAAATAGCAATCCATATCATGAAAGATAACTATTGCGTCATCATGGGAGGAGGGATCGGAAGTCGCTTCTGGCCGTTCAGCCGGGAAAGCTATCCCAAGCAATTTCTCGACTTCTTCGGGAGCGGGCGCTCGTTGTTGCAAATGACATTCGACCGGTTCGCCAAGATCATCCCGACAGAGAATATCTACGTGGTCACCAACGAGGCTTACGCCTCCCTGATTAAGGAGCAGCTTCCCGAGTTGTCGGAGAAGCAGATCCTGCTGGAGCCGGCCCGACGCAACACGGCGCCTTGCGTCGCTTACGCCGCCTATCACATCCGGGCTTGCAACCCCGACGCCAATATCGTGGTGGCGCCGTCAGACCACTTGATCCTGAAGGAGGAGCTTTTCCTGCGCGACGTGCGGAAAGCGCTCGACTTCGTGCGCGAGAACCGGGCGCTGGTCACCTTAGGCATCACCCCGAGCCGCCCCGAGACGGGCTATGGATATATCCAGAGCAGCGACACCGTGGTGGACGATTTCGCGAAGGTCAAGACTTTCACCGAGAAGCCTGACCTGGAGCTGGCGAAGGTATTCATGGAAAGCGGTGAGTTTTTCTGGAACTCCGGTATCTTTGTCTGGAACGTCAACACGATCCTGGAGGCCTTCTCCAAGTACCTGCCGGACATCAGCAGCCGCTTCGACCTGGGGAAAGACAAGTTCAACACCCCCGAGGAGCGGGCTTTCATCCGGGAGAACTTCCCCTATTGCCTCAATATCTCCATCGATTACGGGATCATGGAGAAGGCGAACAACGTCTATATGCTCTGCGTGGATTTCGGCTGGGCGGATCTGGGCACTTGGGGCTCCCTGTTCGAGCTGGCGCCGAAAGACGCCAACGACAACGCCGTGCTCAAGAACAACGAGGCGATGCTGTATGAAAGCTCGGGCAACGTGGTGGCGCTCAGCGACCCGAAGCGCCTTGTCGTGATCCAGGGGCTGAACGACTGCATCGTGGCCGAGGCGGGCAACGTGCTGCTCATCTGCAAGAAAGAGGATGAGGCGCGGATCAAGCAATTCGTGGCCGACGCGCGCATCAAGTACGGGAACGAGTTTAATTAAGGCGGGATCGCCGATAGATAGGAAGCTGGGAATCGGGCTCCGGACGCCGCCTCGCGCGGAAGGTCAGCGCTCGATTCTCAGCTTTTTCGCTAAATAACGTACCGGATACCATGCCGCGAGGAAGCCGATGGCGAGTACCGTGAGGAAAACCAAGAGGATGTCCGGGAAAATCACCCGCACGGGGTAGGCGTCGATGATGAAGCTGCCCGAGGTAGTCCCTAACTGGATGAGGCCGAACTCCTGTTGCAACAGGCAGAGCGCCACGCCGGTCACCACGCCGATCAGCGCCCCGAAGCCGGAGATCATCCATCCCTCGAACAGGAATATGCGGCGGATCAGCCTATTGTCGGCCCCCATGTGGCGGAGGGTCGCCACGTCCGCCTGTTTCTCGATCATCAGCATGGAGAGGGAACCCACCACGTTGAACAGGGCGATGGCGAGGATGAAGGTGAGGATGAGGAAGGTCATCCATTTCTCCACCTGCATCATCTTGAAGGAGGTGGCCTGTTGCTCGAAACGGTCCTGCACGAGGAAGGAACCGCCCAAGATCCGCCGGATCTCCGCCTTGACCGCCTCAAGATCGTTCCCCTTTTTCACCTTCAGCTCGATGGCGCTCACCTCTTTCTCGTAATGGAAGAGGGAACGGGCCGTCGAGAGCGGGACGATCATGTAGGCGTCGTCATAGATCTGCTGATCGGTACGGAACACGGAGCCGATGAAGGCGTATTCCAATTGGAAGGAAGAGGCAGGATTGGCCATGTTGACTTTCTTGTCGCGCTTGGGGGCGTAAATCTCAAGGGGCGACATGAATCCGGCGTTGATCCCCAAGGAGTAGGCGAGACCGATGCCTAAGTTGGCGTAGCTGGCCACCTCGTCTTTCAGCCTGAATTCCCCATCTATCAGGATACTGTCTATCCGGGTAAGCGACTCGTACCGCTCGTCCACCCCTTTTATCGTGGCTACGCTTTGTCGTTCCTTGTAGCGGACGAGGGCGTTGTCTTGCAACACTTCGCTGAACTCGCTGATAGCCGGCAGCTCACGTACCCGGCGGATCTCCTCCGCTGTCGGGTCGAACACCTTCCCTTGCCGGGGCGTTATCTTCAGCTCCGGGTCGAAATTGCCGAACAGGGTAGCGACGAGGTCGCTGAAGCCGTTGTACACCGACAAGGCGCATACCAACGCGGTCGTGGCGACCACGACCCCGCATACCGATACCATCGAGATGATGTTGATCGCGTTGTGCGACTTCTTCGAGAAAAGGTACCGGCGGGCTATGTAGAACGGCAGGTTCAAGGCGGTCGTCGCTTACTTGCGTAACAGGTTATCTATGTTCTCGATGTAGTCAAGCGAGTCGTCGATGAAGAAGACCAGCTCGGGGATCTTGCGCACCTGCAAGCGTATCCGTTGCCCCAGATCGTAACGGATCGCCTTCGTGTTGGCACGGATCGCCTCCAGCAGCTCCTGCGATTTCCCGGAGGGGAAGATGCTCAGGTAAGCCTTCGCCACGCTCAGATCCGGGCTCACGCGAACCACGCTGACGGACACCAGCACGCCATGCGTCTTTTGCGTCTGTTTCTGGAAGATGTCTCCCAGCTCTTTTTGCAACAGGCGCTCGATCTTGTGTAATCTCGTACTTTCCATATCGTATTCCTTTACTTTTTCCAGATCAAGGTAAGGCCGTCGCGGAGGGGAAGGATCACCTTCTCCACCCGGTCGTCCCGCTTGATCTTGTCGTTGAACGACATTATTCCTTTTGTCTGTTTGTCGGAGGCATGCACCTCCTCCACCACCTTTCCGTCCCAAAGCGTGTTGTCGGCGAGGATAATCCCGCCTTGTCTCACCTTCGGGAACACCAAGTCGTAATAATCCGAGTACAGCCGTTTGTCGGCATCGATGAAGACCATGTCGAAAGTCTCCTCTAACCGGGGGATGATCTCCATTGCGTCGCCGAGATGGAGTCTCACCTTATCCCGATGCGGAGACCGTGAGAGATACTTTTGGATGAAGTCCTCCATCTCATCGTTGATCTCGATCGTGTGGATCAAGGCTCCCTCTTCCATCCCCTCGGCCATGCAGAGGGTGGCGTATGCCGTATAGGTGCCGATCTCCAATACACGGCGGGGGCGGAGCATCTGGCAGAACATCTTCAGTATACGACCTTGCAGGTGCCCCGACAGCATACGCGGACGGAGGAGGTTCACGTTGGCGTCGCGGTTCAGCGCCGCCAGCAAGTCTCCTTCCTCATCGATATGCGATAGGATGTAGCCCTCGATCCCTTCCGCGAACATACGATTATTCCGTGAAAGTTGGTAACTGGTATTTCTCCCCTGCGTCGAGAACCTTGCCTACGTTGTTGATCTCCAGGAAGCTGGTGCCTCCACCTTCGCCGAAACTTCCGCTGAGGTAGGCCACCATGTCGTTGCGCGTGATACGTCCGCTGAGGATCAGCTGGTGAAGTGCGTGGTAGAAATAACCGCGTCGGCTGTCGTTGTAGGGTTGATGAACCGCCCATACCCCGTAGGAGAGCGAGAGCATCCGCATCACCCTCGGGTTGTAGCAGATGGCGAATACGGTAGAGGTGCCGCGGAAGGCGGCGAGGTACCGCGCCGTGCGGCCGGTGTAGCTATCGGTGATGATCGCCTTGACGTGCAGCTTCGACGACGACTTTACCGCCTGCTTCGCCAAGAAGGAGGTGACATCGAGGTCGTTGCCCTCGATCGGGACACGTATGTCGTTGGCGGCGAGCTTGGTCTTCTCGGCCTCGTGCGCCACTTTCGTCATGGTCTGCACGGCCTCCACCGGATATTTGCCGTAAGCCGTCTCTCCGCTCAGCATCAAGGCATCCGTACGGTAGTAGATCGCATTGGCGATGTCGGTCACCTCGGCCCGGGTGGGGCGGGGATTGCTGATCATGGAGTGGAGCATCTGGGTGGCCACGATGACCGGTTTCTTCACCTCCACGCACTTGCGGATCAAGACGCGCTGGATGCCCGGTATCTTCTCGGCGGGAACCTCGATACCCAAGTCGCCGCGGGCGATCATGATGCCGTAGGCCGCCTCCAAGATCTCGTCGATATTATCCACGCCCTCTTGGTTCTCGATCTTGGCGATGATCTTGATGGGGCTGTTATATTCGTCCAATATACGCTGTATATCCAGTACATCCTGCTTGCTGCGCACGAACGAATGGGCGATGAAATCCAGGTCGTGCCCGATCGCCCAGACGATATTGCTGCGGTCTTTCTCCGTCAGCGACGGCAGGTTGATGCGCACGCCCGGCACATTCACGCTCTTGCGGCTGCCGAGGGTGGCGTCGTTCTGTATCTCGCAGACCAAGTAATCGGTCGTTTTCTCGGTGACCTTCAGCTCCAAGTCGCCGTCGTCGATCAGGATGTCGCTGCCCACCACCAGGTCGTTCACGAAATTCTTGTAAGAGACGCAGATCAACTCGCGGGTAGTCTCCTGGTCCGGGTTCCCCATGATCCGGACGGTATCTCCCGTCTTGAAGGGGATCGGCTCCTTGTTTACCGTTGTCGTGGTGCGTACCTCCGGTCCTTTCGTGTCCATCAGGATCCCGATCCGGTCGGATACGGCACGGACATTATTCACCACGCGTGTCAGCCCCTCCTCTGTCATGTGGGCCGTGTTCAGGCGTACCACGTTCATTCCCGCCTTGTAGAGCGCGTCGATAAACTCCACGTCGCAGCGCTGGTCGGAAATCGTGGCGACAATCTTCGTATGCTTCAACATAATACCTTTATATTTATTGACCTAATTATTAATGTATATAGATAACCTCCCAACAAGTGGCTCAGCGGAACGACTCGACCGCCAGGCGATAGGAATCGAGCCCGAACCCGAGGATCACTCCCCGGCAGGCCGCCGAGATCATGGATACATGGCGGAATGGCTCGCGGGCATGGACATTCGAGATATGCACCTCCACCACGGGAGTGGTGACCGCCTGGATCGCGTCGCGCAAGGCGATGGAGGTGTGCGTGTAGGCGCCTGCGTTGAGCACGATCCCGTCGAAGTCGAACCCTACCTCATGGATCTTGTTAATCAGCTCCCCCTCTATGTTACTCTGGAAATAGGCGATCTCGCACTCGGGATAGTCAGAGCGCAGCGTCTCCAAGTACCCCCCGAACGAGGCGTTGCCATATACGGCCGGTTCCCGTTTACCCAATAGGTTTAAGTTAGGGCCATTGATGATCTGGATCTTCTTCATACTTTTCTCGCAAGTTTAGTATCTTTGGCACAGTTGCCGAAGATAGGATGCGCCTCGGCCCCGCGAAAACGGGCGGGCCCTTTTGCGTGGCACTTGGCTTTCACTATCTTTGCCTTAATCGCCGTACGAGCCGGGATTATCCGGCAAAGGTAAGGTTTTATTTGACACGTTCCTAATGAGATACCCTACAATGCGACCCGAAAAAGATATAATGAGCCGATATGACACCTATTTGCGGTTAGAGAAATCGCTCTCGCCCAACTCGATCGACGCCTATATGACGGATCTCGACAAATTGGCGCGCTTCGCCGAGACGGAAGGCAAGAAGCTGACAGACATCACCTACGACGACCTCCAGCAGTTTGTCGCCCAGCTGCGCGACATCGGCATCCATCCCCGCTCGCAGGCCCGCATCCTCTCCGGCATCAAGTCGTTCTACCATTTCCTGCTGCTCGACGGCTATATCTCCACCGACCCGACCGAGCTGATCGAGTCGCCCAAGATCGGGCTGAGGCTGCCGGAGGTGCTTACCTTGGGCGAGGTGGACCGTATCCTCGATTCCATCGACCTGACCACCCCCGAGGGGCAGCGCAACCGGGCCATGCTAGAGGTGCTGTATAGCTGCGGCCTGCGGGTATCCGAGTTGGTAGGGCTGCGCTACTCGGATGTCTATCCGAAGGAGGGCTTCGTGAGGGTAGAGGGAAAGGGGGGCAAGCAGCGGCTGGTCCCCATCTCCGACACCGCCCTCCGCGAGATCCGCAACTACCTGATCGACCGTAATCAAGTAGTGGCGAAGAAGGGCTTCGAGGACATCCTTTTCCTCAGCCGGCGGGGGACGGCGCTCTCCCGGATCATGGTGTTCCATATCATCAAGGAGCAGGCGGAAAAAGCTGGCGTACAAAAAAACGTAAGTCCGCATACTTTTCGTCATTCCTTCGCCACCCATTTATTGGAAGGCGGGGCGAACCTCCGGGCGATCCAGGAGATGCTCGGGCACGAGAAGATCACCACCACCGAGATCTACACCCATATCGACCGGGCCTTCCTGCGGCGCGAGATCCTGGAGCACCATCCCCGCAACAAGCCGAGGGGGTGAGAGGGGCTATCGCCTCGTCTGTTTCCGGACGATCCTCCCTATCCTGCGGACGCAAAGGCAGGCGCCGGTGGCGCAAACGGCCGCCCCGCCGAGGCAAAGTGTCCAAACGCAGAGTGTCCATAGCGCCGGACGGTCGATCAAGAATTTGACATTGAGGTAGTGAAATGCGTTGAACAGCCATCGCCGGACCATCTTGTTCCGGTTCAGGTAGTGGATGTCGCCCGTATGGGGATCTACATAATAACGCGAGCGGATCGCGTCGTCTACCGTCACCCGATAGACCGGGAGCGGATAGCTGTGCTTGTAAGAGAGGTAATAATCGTCGTATTCCTTTAACAGGTCTATCCGAATGGGAATCCCCTCTCCATGTATTTTCTTGACGGCCTCCAAAATGAGTGAGGAGGGAAGGGAGAGCGGGCGGATCTCCCCGGCTGCCGACGCGTCGATCCAGCGTTCTACGTTCCCCTCGATAATCCGGTAAGCCGGAAGGGAGGCGAAACGTGTCCACTCCACCTCCTTCAATAAAGGGTATTCCTTTTTCAGGAGGCGATAGTCGAGAGCGTAGGACGAGGAGGGGAGTAGCCGCTTCCCCCATAGCTTCGTCTCGGGGAAGAAGTATTTTCCGTCGGAGTTGACTAACCATTGCGGCACGCGCCGCATGGCGAACACGCCGCTCATGCCCCAAGTGATGAGGAAGAGCCCGAATACCAGTCCTAAGGCGTAATGCCATCGCCAGGCGAATTTCCGGTAAGGGTTGGCTATCCTGCCCTGTTTACGGTAGGTGCCGACGCAGAGGTATAGCCCGAGCGCGAGCCCGCTCAACGCGGCGAGCAGGCAGAGCGTGCCGCCGATCGTGATGCTCGTCTCCCAGCGGTCGAGGTGTTTCCTGATAAAGGGGAGATAGAATTTGTGGGGGATGGCCCCGAGCCAAGCCCAGATCCGTTCGTTCCGGTTAGTGAGTTGCTGTGCCTCGCCTGTCTTTCCGGAGATGAAGAGTTCGTGCCTCTCGGGATCGTCGAAATAGAACTTATAGATCGGCATGGCACGGTCGTATCGGGAATAGAGGATCCACTGTTCCCGCTCGTTGAGGGTATCTACCCGGCGTATCGGGGCGTCGATCCAACGAAGGGCCTCCGCCTCCGCGAACTTGTAGGTGACCGGTAGGATCGGGGGGGGAGTCCCGGAAGGATAGACGAAAGCCGTGTCGTCAGTCGCCACGGAGACCTGCGTTTGCCCTTGGAATTGTCGCAGGGATAGATGCCGTATCTCGCCACCGGCACGCTCCTCGATCTCCCGGGGGGCAGGCAGCGAATCAGGCAAGCTCTCCTTCATCTCGTTCAGTCGTGCCTCGGATAACCGGGGATAGGGATGATAGATCAGGACGAGCCCTGTCAGGAACCACATCAGGAAGAACAGGGCGATGATACCGCCTACGAGACGGTGCCCCGTAAATAAGAGGCGAATCGTTTTTTTCATGATTTTTTCGCTTAAAATGATGGGATGATAAACGAAAGGGTCGCCGCGGTCCGCGGCGACCCCCTCGTGATCTCGCGATCGGCGTAGGATCTGAGCCCCTATTCCTTGTCGTCGTTATCCAATAAGACGATCCGGTTGAAGACGTATCCTTCCGTGATCTCCATCCCTTTGGAGGCTTGCCCGGCAGGGATGTCGTAGATATAGACGCAAGGAGCCGAGCTTTGCGGGTTGACACCGATGTAGGCCATGTCGCCATCCACCAAGGAGCGTTGGGAGAAGGTGCCGCTGCTGAACGGCAGGTTCTTCCCGTCGCATTGGATCTCCGTCTTCTCGTCGGTATTCAAGTCGAGGATCGCGTAGTAACAGTTGTAGGCGCTTCCCCACTCGCCCGCTCCGGTATAGGTGGGATCCTGGATATAGATCAACGCCTTCCCGGGAGTCAGGTAGCTGGCGGTCACCAACTTGCCCTGATCGTAGTTGTAGCCCGTATAGCTATTGTCGAACGCCATCTCCCCTTTCTTGATCCGGAGCAGGCGGCCATATTGCTGCGTGGAGCTGGGCGCTCCCGGGATCTTGATGTTGCAGGCGAGGTACAGGTTCTCGTTCTCGTCGAAGAACATCTTGTCTTGCAGCAACTCGCCGTAAGCCGTGCCCGCCATCTGCTCGGCACGCTCCTCCACGATGTCGCCCACCTCCACGCTCATGTCGTCGGCGTTGATGAAGGCGGCGTAGAAATGGCTCTTCTCTTTCTTGTGCTGGTAGAAATAGATGACGCGGTTGTCCGACTTCCGGTAGCGCGCCAATCCCGATGTGCTGAACGAATCCCCCTCGGGGCAGACCAGCGGCAGCTCGCCTTCCGCCAAGATGCTCATGTCGCTTGCGTTCAGCTTTGTCCAGATCACCTTGTCGCCGGTGCCATTAGCCGCCATGATAAGCAGCGTATTGTCGTCGATCCATGCGTGGGTATAGCGACGATCCTTAAAGGTATTCTTCACGAACGGCTGTTCGGCGATCACCTTCAGCTGGTTCCCCACGATCTGGTATTTCGAGAAACGGTCGGCGGATACGGGTACCTGGTAATAATACTTCCCCTTGATGATGGACTCCTGGTGCATCGTGGCGGTCACGTCCGCGCCATCGTTCCGGAAATCGACGGTCGGCTGTACGGTGAGTGAGTCGAGGCTTTTTACCAACAGCGTGCTTTTCGAGCCCATGCCACCGGCACCTCCTACGCTTACCCAGATGTCGAAATGGGTAGTCCGTGCCTCGGTCTCCGGCTTATCCGGCTGGTCGGGAGTGGGGTTTGGCGTTGGGTCATCCTTGTCACAGGCGTTGAATGAAAGCGCGCAGAGCGAGGCTGCGAGCATACAGGCGAATAATTTGAATTGTTTCATGATACATTTATTTAATTAATGAAGAATCTGAACTTACAGAAGAACGACCGTCCGGGCTTCTGGAGCATATAATTATCGTAGACCAACCGGTCGAACAGGTTGTTACATTCCAATGAAAGCGTATATCTCTCCCCTTTCCACGAGTAGGCGAGGCGGGCGTTTTGCAGATGCTGCGTCGGGATGCGCGATTTGCTCGCCAGTGATCCGTAGCCTTCCCAGGTCAGGAAGAACCAATGCACGTATTGATAGTCGTAGCCGATGCGCAGCTTGCTCTCTTTCATGAACAGGTCGGGGATAATGATGTCCAACTCCGCGTTGCCGAACAGCCACGGACGGTTCGGGACCCGGTTATTGTAGGAGATAGAGGGCTTGCCGTCGTCCTTGAGGCGATCCTTGTCTCGCGCGTCCTGGTAGCTGCAATTCGCGATCGCCTGGAGATAGTCGCCCCATTGGTAGCGTACTTCCCCCTCCACGCCCTTGATGTCCACGCTCGACACGTTCTCGTATTGCATCATTCCCTCTATCTCCGAGATCACGGCATGGATATAATCGTTCACGTCGCGGTAGAAGCCGTTCACCTCGTAGTACAGCAGATGCCGCGGAGCGAGCCGTACCGATCCATATACCCCGGCGTTGACGTTATGGCTGTTCTCCGGGTTCAGGCGGACGTTGGGGTAGATGGTCGTGCCGTTACCCAGCAGCTCGCGGGCGAGGGGAAGGCGTACGCTATGCTCGTAGGAGGCCTTCAGCGAGAGCGCTTCCCGGAAAGTGTAGCGGCTACCCAATCCATATCCGACATGGTTCTTCGTGGATGACGAGGGTATTCCGTCGGATCCGGTGATCCACGACAGATCCTGCTGCTGGATGTTCAGGTGATTGATATAGTCCTTCAGGAAGAAGGTGTTCCGCATCCGCCCTTCCAAGAAAGACTGACTATACGAAAGCCCGAGGATATGCTTGGCGAGCACGTCGTTCGAGGGCTCGAACTCCGGGTCGATCTCGTCGTAACGGTCGTTCCCCGTGCGGCTCAGCAGGTAATTCAAGTTAAGCGAGTGCCGCTCGTTGAAGGCGTAATCCAGATTCCCCCGGACGATCGTCAGCGGGCGGTCGTAGTGTCGGAGCGAGCGTGCCCGCCCCGTGATCTCGTTGCGCGAGCTCTCGATGAAATTCCCGTTCCAGTCGTATTTCCTGAACGCTGTATCCACGGTCAGCGCATGGTCCCAGGTCTGCGAGAGCGAGGCGTTGAGTCGCAGTCCGTCCACCATGAAACGATCCTTCCGGTAGCGTGCCGACAGGTTCCATGCGTGCGATTGCCGCTCCGCCATGCCATACACCTTGCTCTGTATCGAGCCCGTTTGCAACTCCTTATCCACTTGGGTATAGGAGGCCGACACGAAGAACGCGTCCGCCCACGGCTTGCCTGTCACGCCCATCTCTAATTGTCCCCAGAGGGAAAGGTAGTCGTCGTGGAAACGCTTCCGGTCGCGGGGCACGTACTTCCGGCTCTCCTCGTCCCAAAGCTCCACGCCCTTCATCATATAGTCGTTCTTGGAATAGTTTACCCCAAGGGAGGGACGGAACACCAATCCCGTCCGTTTCTCCACCAACTGGGCGTTGAGATCCGCCTTATGCGTGTGGAACGACCCCGCCCCGTACGAGGCATCCAAGTAATTCCGCCGCTCCTCCTTCGTGATGATGTTGATGGCCCCGCCCAAGGCATCCGCCCCTAAGTGCGCGGGTACGACACCCTTGTAGATCTCGATCCGGTCGATCAGGTTGACCGGCAGGTTCGCCAGCGTGACACCGCTCCCCTTCGTGTCGAGCGGCACGCCATCCATGAAGTAGCGAACCGAGTTCCCCGAGAGGCCGTTGATCGAGAGCTCGAAATCCGATCCCACGCCTCCCTCCTCGCGGATTCGTATGCCGGTGGTGCGGTTGACCAACGTGTTCAGGTTGTTGACCGAGGCGGTGACCCCTTTCACGTCGAGCGCGTTCACGGCGAAGGCGCCCTCCTTCAGCCGCTGGCTCTTGCTTTTCCCATAGATCTCTACCGATTCCAAGCGTACGTCCTGCCCCTTTAGCGAGAAGTCGCGCCGGGTATCCCTTGTCAGCCGGATCTCCTCCCGGACAGGCTCGTAGCCTAAGCAAGATACCGCGATCCGGTGGCTACCCGGCTCTAAGCGCAGGAGGTAGGTGCCATCCTCCTCCGAATAGGTGCCGAGCGAGGTGTCCTCCACCGCCACGGCGACGGCCGGTATCGGATGCCCGTCGCCATCCAAGATCTTACCGGACAGCGTAACCTTCTCCTGCGCCCATAGCAAGAGCGGGAAAAGGAAACAAATAGCTAACGCACTACTTCGTTTCATTCTGATATGTATGTATGTTTTCACCAGTCGCGGCTTTATACCCCGAAAGCCATGCGACTTTTCGCTAAGATTGGCAGGTCTTCTGACTTGCTCTTTCCTCCGGCGCGCCTTCCCGTCCGTTCCTGACAGTGGCAAGAGTGATGCCCGGAGTTGGTTGATAGAGCTTACAGCAGCGGGTCTGTCCTGGATTCTCACCAGGTTCCCTTTTCATTATCTCCCCGAGGAAAACAGGGGATGATAACACCAATCCGTCGCGAAGGTAAGCATCCATTTAATAAAACAAAAGGATCCGCTACATTTTTTCGCGAAACTTGGGGATGCCTTTGACGAAAGTTAACGGCGTTTTGGATAAAAGTCGGGCGGGCTTTTCCGTGCCGTCGCTTGCGTTTCCGGCGAAACCCGCTACATTCGCGATAAAAGCGCGCGTATGAGAAAATGGCTTGTGCTGTGGATGATCGCCTTGATCTCGCTCGCCTCGGCCGGGACGGAGCGGAAGAAGGTCGGCTTGGTGTTGGGAGGCGGGGGCGCTAAGGGCGTCGCCCATATCGGGGCGCTGAAGGTGATCGAGGAGGCGGGGATACCGATCGACTATATCGCCGGCACCAGCATGGGGGCGATCGTGGGCGGGTTGTATGCCGTGGGGTACAGCGCCGCCGAGATCGACAGCATGGTGAGGGCGCAGGACTGGAATATGCTCCTGAGCGACCGGGTGGAGCGCAGCAGCCTGACCTTTCCCGAGAAGGAGAACGCCGAGCTTTACGTGTTCTCCCTGCCGTTCGGGCGGACCAAGCGGGAGATCGATATACAAGGGATGATCAAGGGGCAGAACTTGCAGAACCTCTTCTCCGACCTCACGATCGGGTATCATGACGCGACCGACTTCGACCATTTGCGGATCCCCTTCGCTTGCGTGGCGATGAACGTGGTGGATGGACGCGAGTACGTGTTTCGGTCCGGGAGCCTCCCGCTGGCGATGCGGGCGAGCATGGCGATCCCCGCGGTGTTCGCCCCGGTGAGGATAGACAGCATGGTGCTGGTGGATGGAGGGATCAAGAACAATTATCCCGCCGACGTGGCGAAGGATATGGGCGCCGATGTCTTGATCGGCGTGGATCTGGGGACCAGCGACTTGAAACAGATCGAGAAACTGAATACCCCTTGGGACGTGGTGGGGCAGATCATCGCCCTGAACGGCTATGAGAAATATGGTCCCAACCGGGAGCGGACCGACCTCTTGATACGTCCGGAGACGAACCCTTACAACTCTGCCAGCTTCAGCGAGGCGGCGCTCGATACCTTGATCCAAAGGGGAGAGCGGGCGGCCCGGGAGCGCTGGGACGATCTCTTGGCGTTGAGGCGGCGGATCGGGCTGCCGGACAGCGTCGCCCATACGGATCGGGGAGGGATGGCGGTGGCGCATCCCGATACCTTTTATATCCGGCATATCCGCTTCCAGGGCGTGGACGAGCGTGATGAGCGGTGGCTCCTGCGGATCAGCGGGCTGAGGGAGGACAGCTACCTCTCGGTGGATAGGCTGCGCGAGGCGATGTCGATCGTGATAGGGACGAACCTCTACGCGAACGTGAGCTATAAGTTGGTGGGGGAGCGGCAGGAGGACTTGGTGCTCCAGGTAAAACCGAAATCGAGCACGGCGCTTAACCTCGGGCTCAACTTCAATAGCGAGGACATCGTTGCCCTCCTGCTCAACGCCACTTTCGACAACCGGGCCAAGTATCACTCGAAATTCTCGCTTACCGGCCGGATAGGGAAGCGGATGTATGGACGGATCGACTATGCCGTGGAGCGTAACCCCCTGCGTAACATCAACCTCTCGTATCAGTTTACCTATAATGATCTCGATGTTTACGAGCGGGGCGACAAGCGGATGAACACTACCTATCGCCATCATTTCGCCGAGCTGGGCTATTCGGATATGAACTGGCTGAACTTCAAGCTGAAGTTAGGGCTGAGGTATGAGTATTTCGACTATAATCCCTTCCTCCATACCTCGGGCGACCAGCGGTATCAGGTACGTTCCGAAGGGTTTGTCAGCTATTTCGCGCAAGCGCATTTGGAGACCTTGGACAGGCGCTATTTCCCCCGGAAGGGAGTCTCCTTGCAGGCGGATTATTCCATCTATACCGATAACTTCGTGACTTACCGTGGGCATACCTTTTTCTCCGCCCTACGCTTGAGTTTCCTCTCGGTGCTCCCGCTCACCTCTCATCTGAGCCTGCTTCCTTCGGTGGACGGGCGGGTGCTGATCGGGCGGGATCCGGCTTATCCTTTCCTCAATGCCGTGGGTGGCGAGACGCCCGGCCGCTACCTGCCTCAACAGTTTCCTTTCGCGGGGATAAGCCACGTGGAACTCTTCGATAACGCCGTGGTGATCGCCCGCCTCAACCTTCGCCAGCGGATCGGGCAGCGCCATTTCATCTCGCTGATCGCCAATTACGCGATCCATGAGAATGATTTCTTCCATCTTTTCCGGGGCGAGAGCGTGTGGGGCGGCAGCGTCGGCTACGCCTATAACAGCATGGTGGGGCCGATGAGCGCGAGCTTCGGATTGTCGAACCGGAACAAGAGTCCGCAATTTTACCTGAACTTGGGGTATAGTTTCTGAGATTTATTACATTTGCCGTCGTTTTATGAACCGAGAAAAGAGAGCGAGCGAGATGAATGAGCAGATTCTATCCTTCCTGAGAGAGCTGGGTGCCCATAATAACCGGGAGTGGTTTTTGGAGAACAAGCCGCGGTACGACGCGTTGCGCGAGGGCTTTATCGACGAGGTGCAGGCATTGATTAACCGGATCGCCCTGTTCGATCCCGAGGTGGCCGGGCTGGAGGCGCGGGATTGCCTTTTCCGTATTTACCGCGACATCCGCTTCTCGCCCGACAAGACACCCTACAAGACCCATTTCGCCGCCTATATCGCCCGCGGAGGACGCAAGAGCGAGCGGGGAGGCTATTACCTCCATCTGGAGCCCGGCCACTCGCTGTTGTCAGGTGGGGTATGGTGTCCGCCGCCCGCGTTGCTGAAAAAGCTCCGGCAGGATATATACGACCAGATCGAGGAGTTCGCGGCGATCATAGAGGCTCCCGCCTTCAAGCGTGTCTTTCCCGCGTTGGATGGAGAGACGCTCAAGCGGATGCCGGCGGGATTCCCGGCGGATTCTCCTTATGGGTACATCTTGCGGCATAAGGATTTCTGCGTGTCCTCGCTGAAACCGGACGCGTTCTTCCGCGAGGACGACTGGATGGAGCGTGCGGTAGCCGATTTCCGTTTGCTGCTCCCCTTTAACCGTTTCTTGAATTACACGGTGGACGAGTATCTCGGGCTTGTCTGACTTTTTTCTGCTTGAGGCGTTCGGATGCACCAAGTAAATGACTATTTGCTAACCAAGCGTTTTGTTTTTCGATCGCTTTTGCCGATGCTATCCGTTAAATATGTTAAATATTGTGATTTTGCTGACGATTTGTTAGTTTAAGTTTGGAGGTTATACAGAAACTTACGTATTTCGCGATGTCAAAAGACTGTGACCTTTAAATTTAAAATAGTATGAAAATGTCAGTTTGTGGCAAAAGTATTTTCGCGTTTGTCTTTCTGTTCATGTGTAGTCTCGCGATCAACGCGTCGTCGCCGAAGAGTTATCTTTACGACACGAAGACGGAGAATGGAAAAGTCATCTCGAAGGTGGTTTTCTCGCAGGAAGACGGTTTATTGAGCAAACAGGTTCGTTATGAGTTCCGGTACAATGAGGAAGGCAAGGTCTCTGAGAAGACGGCTTACCGTTGGGACGGCAGGAACGACGAATGGGTACCTTTCTATCAAGTCACCTACCGCTACGATGCCCAAGGAGATATCCAGACTCGTTACGGAATGTGGGATAAGAAGAAAAAGGTGTTCGGGCTGAACGTGCAGAACATGGTGATCCCGGGCGCCAATTACGAGGAAATTTTCTCATAATACATACTTTCTTATAGACTTTTCATAGAAATGATTGAGGGGCACGAGGCGATGTGTTATCGCCTCGTGTCTCGTTTTTATGAACGTCCTATCTCACGGGAAACTCGGTGATCCGCAAGGTCGTGCAGCCATAAGGGATCAATTCGATCGTCTCCTCGCCATCGAGATCCACGCCGTGCTGGGTGTAATAAGGGACGGGTCCGACCGATCCCCGGACTAATATCCACCCTTTCAGCCGGATGGCCTTTGTCTTGATGCGTATGGGGGCGTTCTCCACATTCCAGGGATAGGAGGCTATCGAGCCCGACCGCTCAACCTGAAAGGATTCCTTGATCCGCTCGGGAGAGAATGAGCGGGCGGATAGGGCATAATTCCAGGGGCTGCTTGAGGTGACTTGGTAATACCATTTCCCATACTGCCCGGATTGTTCGGCATCGAAGGCTTTCTTTTCCCATTTCTCGTCCATCCTCAAGGCATAGACCAGCGGTCCCCGCTCGACCACGGCGCTGCTGTCGTACCAACGGCTTATCGAAACCTCCATAGGCAGCTCGACACTCAGGATGTCCCCGCTTTTCCATGCTCGGTTTATATGGGCTATGGCTCCTGGATAAGCATCTACATCTAAGGGTTCGCCGTTCAGCTTGACGACGGGCTGTTCGCACCATCCGGGAATACGGACGTGGAAGGGGAAGAAAGCCTCACCGACTTGCTTGTCGGCGAACGAGACGTGGAAACGGATCGTTTCCTCGAATGGATAATTTGTCTCCTCCTTTATATTTACCTCTATACCATCAGCTACCTTGGCGGTCACCCGAGACGGGGCGAAAACCAAGGCGGCTATACCATTGTCTGCCGTGGCATACCACAGGTTCTGGACGAGTTTGGGCCAGCCTTGGTGCAGGTTGGAGGTACAGCAGGGATAGCCGGTCAGTTCCCCGAAGAGCAGGTCGGTGTCGTCGTGGGGCGTGGAGAACTCCCTCCACGCTCGGCTGACCGATACCTGGTTGGTCTGTTGGTAATATTGACGGGCGGAGTAATCGTCGGTCACCTGCGTGGGCAGGGCGTTGTAGGCCACCCGCTCCAAGTAATCCGCCCATCGCGCGTCTCCCGTGACCTCTAATATCGATTCCAGCGAATACATCATCTCCACGGCGGTGCAGAGCTCGGAACCGGCCGTGGGAGTCCCGAACCGGAGCAGCTCGTCGCCACCCCATAAGCCCGTAGGCAAGCCGATCGTGTTGTGGATGTCGCGGACAGCTTTCCTGACAGACTGGAGCTGCCGGGGATCCTTGTTCCGCTGGTAATAGATGACCGGTTCCTTGAAGCCCTGCGCCAAGTTCACGCAATGCAGGCTATGTTGGCGCGACAGGTGATCCTGGTTCAGGAACACGTCGGTCCAGTCGAAGGTCTGCTTGTGGATCAGATCCCCCAGATCCAGCAGGAACTTGTCGCCGGTGATGTTGTACAGCCAATAGACGACCAGCAGGTTATCGCCTCCTCGTTGCTCGCCCCAGAAGGTCCATTTCCCCAGCGGGCTCTTCGGAAGCTCCTTCAGTTGATATTTGAAATACCGGGTCAGGAAGTCGATCACCCGTTGATCCCGTGTGGCGGTGTAATATTGCTGCATGACCTTGAGCATGACCATCTTGGGCCACCAGTCGCGAGCGTTGTCCCTTTGCAGTCCCGGCTCAGGTTCCCGGTCGGTGTCAGGCCCGAAGTAGCCGTCCGGTTTTTGGGAGGCCAGCGTCCATTCTACCCAGGGCTTGACCTTCTCTATGAGAGCCTGGTCGTCCAGGATATAGGCGAGCGGCAGCAGCCCGTCGATCCAGTAAGGCCCCCGTTCCCATACGTCGCCATCGCCGCCAAGCCATCCGTTGCGCGGCCCCATCACTTTCCCGTAGATCTCGTCCAAATGACCGGTCATCCCATCCTTCATGCGGAGCAATTGCTCCTGCATCCATCCCTCAGCCCGGATACTTCCGAGCGGTAGTGCGATATACTCCTTTTGCAGCAAGGGCTGACGGTTGTTCCGGTAATTCCCGTTTACGGATTCTCCATTGGCGGATACGCTGGCCATGAGCGTGGAAGAGACAGCGGCCGCCCACAAAAATGTTCTGATTCTTTTCATTTCGCAAAAATACTATTTTTTAGGATCGATCCCTGCTTTTCGCTTGGAGGGATCGGGGTTAAAAGAGGGTGTTCCCAAGTGGGAGCACCCTCTTTGTCGTTATTGATAATTGGGGTTCTGCCGCAAGTTAGGATTGGTGTCCACCACTTTCTGCGGCAGAGGGAATACCGTCTTGTAATCCCCGTTGGGCGTATGGGAGAGCCACTCGGCTTTCGTGAAATGGCCGAAACGGATCATGTCTCTCCGCCGGTATGACTCGCCTGCGAATTCCCATCCCAGCTCGTCGTAGAAACGCCCGTATTTCTCCGGATAAACCTTGTTTTGCGGAGTCAGCACGTAGTCTTCCACCGTGCCGTACCGGTAGCAGGAATTTTCCTGCAACTGGGCTCCCGTGACCGTCGCCTTCTCCGGGTGCGCCTTGAACGCCCTTTGCCGGATCATGCTGACGATGGCGGCAGCCTCGTCCGCCTTGCCCGTGCGCAGCAGGCATTCCGCTTTCATCATATAGACCTGGGTAAGCCTGAACAGTACCAAATCGTTGTTCAGCTCGCTGCGGGCGCCCATCTCGACCTCATATTTTAGCCAGCGCAATCCTTCCGCCTCGCCGGTGAAGATGCCGTTGGGCATCGCGTTGACGAAGTTGAGCGGTTGCCCCATCTGGTCGTACGAGCCTGTGAGCGGCGTTCCGTCGGAGGCATACTGCGGCCCGCTCAGCCAAGTGGCGTCCAGGCGCTCGTCGTCGGGATCGTAGGTGTCGATGAATTGGGGCACTCCCTTATAGGCACCGGCTCCCCAAGGCGCTCCGATCAAGTCGTACGTCTTTTGGTTCGCCCCATGCAAGGCGGCCAAGTGATAGTTGAACCCGGTTGCGAAGATCTCGTCGTAGGGGATCACGAATATGTTCTCCAACGAGTTCTCGTTGTGCGCCTTGAACGGGTCGCTATAATTGACGTCGAGGCTGTATTGTCCCGAGTTGATGATGTCGTCGCACTCCGCGATGCAGGCTTCCCACTGAGGCGTGCCCGTATATACCTCCGCGTTCAGGTAGACGTTGGCGAGCAGCGCCTTGGCTCCCCATAGCGTGAGGCGGCCGTAGTTCGAGTCGTTTTTCTCGGTCGGGAGATCCTTGAAAGATTCTTGGAGTTCTTTTACGATAAAGTTGTAGAGCTCTTCGCGAGAACTACTCGAAGGTAATTCGGAAGTAGGCTCGGTTACCAAGGGAGCGTCGCCCCAGTTGTCCATGACGTGCCAGTAATACCATGCCCGCAGCGCCCGCGACTCGGCGATCATGGTCGCCTTGTTCTCGTTGGCCGCGAAGGGGAATCCCTCTTGGCTGATGATGCCGATGGCCCGATTCGCCAGGATGATGCCGGAGTAGCAGACCTCCCACAGGCGGTTCACCTGCAACTGCTCGGAGTTCCACGAGTGCTGGTGCATCCTGCGGAACACGCCTCCGTCGTCCCAGCCGGAGCCGTTGGCGGGGAATACCGCCGCGTCGGTGCAGATCTCCTGGCAGAGCATCGGCGCCTGTCCGGACCCGCAATATCCCCAATCCTGGAGATTGGTGTAGGCGGCGCCGACAACCTTGGTGGCGTCGCCCGCCTCGTATTGGTAACTATCTTCCGTGATGTCGGAGAAGATCTCCTCGGTAAGGTCTGTGCAAGCCATAAAATTCAAGGAGCAGCAGCCTAATACTAAAATGTTGATATGTTTCTTTATCGTATTCATGAGTGTATCCATTTATTTAGAAAGTAAACATTGCGCCTAACGTGAAGGAACGGGTGGAGGGATAGCGGCCTAACTCGTCGCATCCGGGGTTAAGCCCTTGCGTGTTGACCTCCGGGTCCAGCCCGCTGTATCCGGTGAACGTGAACAGGTTATTGCCTGTCGCGTAGATACGTACCCGTTTCAGGTACTCGTTCTTGAGCTGCAAGGTGTAGCCGATGGTGATGTTGTCTATTTTCCAGAAGTCACCTTTCTCGATGAAATAGCTGACATACTGGAGTTCCTGCTGATCGTTGAGCACGGTTTTCCCGTATTTCGGCTCATAGGCCGTGGCGAGCAGGTTGCCCCGGGTCAGGTTTACGGGGCATTCGTAGAACATACGGGGGTAATTGAGGATGTCGTAGCCGAAAGCTCCCCGCATGGTTATGCCAAGATCGAAGTTCTTGAAGGTGAAACTGTTGTCCCAGCTCAGCAGATGCTTCGGCAAGCCATTGCCGATGATCTTCTTGTCTTCCGCCTGTTGCTCCGCTATGGGCTTCGGGTTCCCGTCCTTGTCCTCGATGATCCAGCGTCCCTCGCTGTCGATGTCGATGGTCTTGAACCCATAGAAGTTGCCTACCTCGCCGCCCTCGAATATGCGGTGGGTGTATTGCTGGATAGGCTCGCCGGTCCATCCATCCTCGATATAGCCCGATTTGAGCTGGAACTCATCGTTCGACAAGGACACTAACCGGTTCTTGTTGGTGGAATAGTTGAGGCTGGTGGTCCAGGAGAAATCCTTGGTCTGTACCGGGATCGCGCTGAGGTGTACCTCCAGTCCCTTGTTCTCCATCGTTCCCGCGTTAGCGAGGATCTCCTGGTAAAGATAGGGCGGCGTCGCCACCTGGTAGTTCCAGAGCATATCCTTCGTCGTGCGCTTGTAAAGGTCGATGCTTCCGCTGACGCGGTTATCCAGGACACCGAAGTCGATACCTAAGTTCCACTCCTCCTTCTTCTCCCAGCGGAGGTTCGGGTTCGCGTTGCTCGACGGCTTCAAGGTCGGCAGCCAGTTGGAAGAACCGGTGTAAAGGTTCTTGTCGCTGGTCAGTCGGCTCAGCGACATATAGGGATCCTCCGGGATGGATCCTGTCACTCCGAAGCCTACACGTGCCTTTAAGTTGCTGATAAAGCTCAGGGAGCTCATGAAAGCCTCGTTATGGATATTCCAGCCGACGGATACGGCGGGGAAGTTACCCCATTTGTAGTTCGCCCCAAATTGCGTGGCTCCCTCGTGGCGGATGCTGACAGACGCCAAGTAGCGGTCGTTGAAGCTATAATTGACACGGGCGAACACGCCGATCAGCTTTGATTTGGTCTTTTCCGAGGATTCCCCTACCTCTCCTCTTTTCAAGGCGGCTCCGGCTCCCATGTTATTGTAGGTGTATTGGTCGGACGGGAAATCCCAGTTCTGCATCCAGTAATTCTCGTAGGTGTTGTCTTGATAGGAGTAGCCCGCTAATCCGGTGACATTGTGAGCGCCGAACGTATTCTTGTATTGTGCCGTGATCTCCAGCAGGTTGTCGATGGAAGAGGTCGTTCCCCGGGAGGCGAAACCGTTCTTGCCGTCGCGTACGGTTGATATATGTTTCTTGGTTTCCGCGTAGCCGCGTGTCTCGTTGTAAGAGGTGCGTGATACCAAGGCTTTCACGAAGAACTCGTCGATCGGTGTCAGCGTGACGGTACCGAACGTACGTAATTGGGTGCTCTTGTTCTCGCCGTTGCTCTCGTAGAGGGCGGCTACCGGGTTCATGTAGCCGTTCATGGTCGTATGCTCCACCCAGTTCCCCTCATCGTCTTTCGGGCGATCGGTCGGGATGTTGATCAGGGCGTTCCGGTAAATATCCCCATTGAAGCTCGATCCATCCCCAAGCGCCGTGTATTTCTGCTCCTTGCCCATGATATTCAGGTTGAACTTCAACAGATTATCCCACATGGAGTGGTTGATCTCCAGGCGAGTGGTCAATACCCGGTTGTCCGACCGCTTGATGATGCCCTGCCCCGATTTGTAGTTTATGTTGGCTATGTAATTGGAGTTACGGTTACCTCCGCGCAAGCTGGCGTTGGTCACGTAAGAGACCGGAGTCCTCAGTATTTGGTCCAGCCAGTCGGTATCATATCCATAGTCGATGGCGCCGGGCTTCCCTTGCCTCACTAATTCGCGGTATTGGTCGGCATCCATCATGTCCAATCTCTTCTTGATTTGCTGGGTTGTCACGTAGGCTTGTACATCTACCGTCACGGGCATTTCTCCCTTCACCTTCTTGGTGGTGATGAAGATAACGCCGTTGTTTCCCCGTGTCCCGTAGATGGCGGCGGCCGAGCCGTCCTTGATCACGTCAATGCTCTCGATGTCCTCCGGAGCCACGGTGCTCATGTCGCCGGGAACTCCGTCGATAATGACCAACGGGACACGGTCTCCCTTCAAGGAACCGATACCGCGCAACACGATTTGCGATGAGGAGGTCGGGTCACCGTCAGGCATGACGATGCCAAGTCCGGCCACCTTACCTTGGAGCAATTGCGCCGCGTCTTGCACCGATCCTTGGATGAACGACTCACTCTTGATGCTGGAGATGGAAGAGGTCAACTCCCCTTTTTTCTGAGTGCCGTAGCCGACTACCACGACCTCCTCTAACTGTTGCGTATCTTCCACCAAGCGAATATCTACTCTCGATTCCCCATTCACGGGCACATCCTGTGTCAGGTATCCCACGTAGGAGATCTGTAAGATAGCTGAGGCGGGAGCCTCTAAGGTATAATTACCGTCTATGTCGGTGATCGTGCCGTTGGTGGTCCCCTTTATCACGACATTGGCCCCGATAATGGGCTCCCCGGATTTATCCGTGATCCTTCCGGAAACCTTATTGCCGTCTTGTTGTTTTTTCTCCGCTCTCGCCTCTTTCCTCATCAGCATGATGTTGCTTCCTTCCACGGCGTACCCAATATCCGTATTCCTGAACACCTCCGACAATACATCCATCACCGTCTTGTCCTGGGCATGGACGGATACCTTGCGGCTTAAGTCGATCTCTTGGGTGTTATAGATGAACAGGTAGTCGGTTTGTTTCTCTATCTGTTCTAAGATTGAGTGCGTGGATGCGTTGTCCGCGTTGATGTTGACCCGCATCGTTTGTGATTGCACGGACGCGAGCATCCCGAAGCTGAACACGAATAGGGCGATGAATGTTAATCTCATTATTCGAGCGGTTTTGCATTGTGAGTTAAATAGGGACATAAAATGCCCGTTACAAATTTTTTTATACATTTGTAAATGTCTTGTTAGTTAGTACTAAGTGAATTTATTGTTTCGCAAGTCCGGTACTGACTTACGGAAGGGAGATGTTGCAGCATCTCCCTTTTTTGTTCCGAGTGGTTGATCTATTGTCCGTTATGTGTCCGTTTTCATGTCTTATGTGTTTAATAGGTTAACGATTAATCTGTTTATTTTATCACGATCCGGTTCGTCTCCTCGTCTTTCGTGTACGTGAACTCATGCTTTAGTTGCAGTACCTTCAGTACGTGATCGATGCCATCCTTGATACGGAATTTGCCAGAATAACGGTATTGGAGCAGGGAGGTCCGTTGTACGTCGATCGTGATGTCGTAATAGAGCTGCAACTTCTCGATCAGGCTCTGGATCGATTCGTCCTCGAAGCAGAACAGTCCTTCCTTCCACTTGAAGTAGTTATAGTTAGAGATGCCAGACTTGCTCACCTCTTTCCCGTCATCGGTCACGACCTCGTTGGGCTTCAGCCGTAAGTTGGCGGATAGATCCGGAGATGAGATCTCGATACTTCCTTTTAACAAGGCTGCCTCGAACAGCGGACTGCCCTGATATGCCTTTACGTTAAACTCCGTGCCTAATACATGGATCGCGTATCTCTCGGTCTGTACGGTAAAGGGGAGGCCTTTATCATGCCTAACGGAGAAATAACCTTCGCCGTCGAGTTCCACGTTCCTCCCATTCTCGCTGAACTTGTCCGGGAAACGCAACGTGGATCGTGAGTTGAGCCAGACGTGTGTCCCGTCGGAAAGGGTCAGTTCCGCCCGTTGTCCCGTGGGGACATGGATGGTTTGCATATGTGCCTCCTCTGGCTTTTGTATCATGAGGCGCTTGCTGACGAAAAGGCCGATCAGGAAGATCGCCGCTATCTTGAGCGCCTCGATCCCGACACGCCTGAAGGATATGCGGCGCTCTTTGAGGATCTTCTCCCCCGGAGCGTCCGTGTTCCAGAGCGATATGTCATACAATTTGCGTAAAGCCAGATATTCCCGCATATTCTCCGGGCTCTCCTCTATCCACGCCGCGACACTCAGCCGCTCCTCCTCGCTGACATTTCCTTCTATATATCGTTGTAGCAACTCTTTCATGGCATCTGTTGTTATGCTTTCCTTTATATAAACGATGCAGTGCCGCGAATCCCTAAAGAAAAGACGAAAAAATCAGGAAAAAAGGAAATAGAAGAGGGGAAGATAGTCTTTCAGATTTGTTCGTAACGCCTTTAAAGCCTTGGTTATATGATACTCCACCCCTTTTACGGTCAGGTTGGTCTCTGAGGCGATTTCTTTCACGGTCTTGTTCTCGAAACGGCTCATCTCGAAGATTTGCCGGGTTTGCTCCGGCAGCGAATCCAAGGTGCGCCTGACGATAAGCCGTATCTCGCTGGAGAAGATCTCCTTCGGTTCGCAAGCCTCAAGCGTGGAAATACGGATGTTCAATTCCCGGTTGTTGAGTTCCGCGATGTCGGCGATGGCAGACTCATGGGATGCTTTCGTTCGTAAGTGATCGAGAGCCTTGTTCTTCAATATGGTGAGAAGTAAGGCCTCGCTTGCTTCCCGTCCCTCGGTGGAGGCTATCTTCCAATATTTCACGAGCGATTCGGCGACAATGTCCTCGGCCACCATATCATCGTGCACGTACGATTTGGCGAATAGGAACGATCGTCGGTAATTCCGTTCATAGATACTATTGAAATCCTCCCTTTTCATTTTTTATACGGATCGGGCGATAAATATAGGGATTTTCCCGCAAAAACAGGGGCGGATTGTGAAATTAAATGAAATTAGAGGGCGAAATCTGAAAAATAACCTAAAAAGAATCCCCGCTATGCCCATGTAGGTATAGCGGGGATTATGATTCATGGAGGCGCGGCTCCTTAGATGATGTGCTCCAAGTCTTTCAGGTTGTTCGCCACCTCCTCGTCGGTCACCTCGTAATTACCCAAGTCACCGGCGAGATACTGGTCGTAAGCCGCCATGTCGATTAGGCCGTGACCGGATAGGTTGAACAGGATCGTGCGCGGCTTGCCCTCGATCTTCGCCTGCTCCGCCTCCTGGATCGCGGCGGCGATGGCGTGCGACGACTCGGGAGCCGGTATGATTCCCTCCGCCTGGGCGAAGAGGGTAGCCGCCTTGAAGGTGTCGAGCTGCTTGATGTCGACGGCGCTCATCAACCCGTCTTTCATCAGCTGGCTGACGATCGCTCCCGCCCCGTGGTAACGCAGTCCGCCGGCGTGGATGTTGGCGGGCGTGAAGTTATGCCCTAAGGTGAACATCGGGATCAGCGGCGTGTAGCCCACCTCGTCGCCAAAGTCGTACTGGAACTGCCCGCGGGTCAGCTTGGGGCAGGAAGAAGGCTCGGCCGCCACCACGCGGATCTCCCGTCCCTCCGTCAGCTTGTGGCGCAGGAAGGGGAAGGTGATGCCCGAGAAGTTGGATCCTCCTCCGAAGCAGCCGATCACCACGTCGGGATACTCGCCCGCCATCTCCATCTGCTTCTCTGCCTCCAGGCCGATCACCGTCTGGTGCAGCATCACGTGGTTCATCACGCTACCCAAGGTATATTTGCAATGCGGGGTCTGCATGGCCAGCTCCACCGCCTCGGAGATAGCCGTGCCTAAGCTACCTTGATAATTGGGGTGCTCGGTCAGGATCTTGCGCCCGGCGCGGGTACTCATGCTGGGCGAGGCGATCACCTGCGCCCCGAAGGTCTGCATGATCGAGCGGCGGTACGGTTTCTGGTGGTAGCTCACCTTCACCATATAAACCGCCAGCTCCAGCCCGAATGCCTTCGCCGCGTAGGAGAGGGCGGCTCCCCATTGCCCGGCGCCCGTCTCGGTGGTGATGTTGGTCGTTCCCTCCTGCTTGCAGTAATAAGCCTGGGCGAGGGCGGAGTTCAGCTTGTGCGATCCGATGGGGCTCACGCTCTCGTTCTTGAAATAGATATGCGCGGGCGTGTCGAGCGCCTTCTCAAGTCCGGTGGCGCGCACCAGCGGGGTAGGGCGCCATACCCTATAAAGATCGCGTACCTCGTCGGGGATCTCTATCCACGCGTCGGTGGTGTTCATCTCCTGATGAGACACCCCTTTCGAGAACAAGGGGTACATATCTTCTTCCTTCAAGGGCTGTTTGGTCTGCGGGTTCAGCATGGGCCGCGGTTTGTTCTTCATGTCCGCTACGATGTTGTACCACGCCGTAGGGATGTCTTTCTCTTGCAGTAAAAATTTCTTCGTATCCATTTCCTTTATGTGAGGTTTACATTATATAATCGTTTTGACCTTCAAGGGTTACAACTTGGTAGCAAAGGTGCAAATAATATTTCGTTTCCTCAAATCGCACGGGAAAAATATGTACCTTCGCGGCCTGTTAGGGGAAGATTATTACGATTATTTTTTAGATAGATAGCATGAATGTGAGACGGAGCTTGCTGCTTGGGCTGTTCCTTTGCGGCGGAGTGATTGGTTTATGGGGACAAAAAAAGAATTTCACGTACAAGTTTTACGGACAAGTCCGAGGTGATTTATTTTATAATTCCCGCGCGAACGCGGAGACCGTGGACGGCTTGTTTTATCTGTATCCGAAGGATGTGTCGCTCGACGCCGACGGGAGGGATCTGAACGCCAGTCCGAACGGTAGTTTCTACCTGCTTTACTCCCGCCTCGGGGTGGATGTGCAGGGACCTGACGTGGGCAAGGCGAAAACCTCGCTGAAGCTGGAGACCGACTTCCGGGGATCCGGCAGCTCATGGGCGATCCTCCGTATCCGCCATGCCTACGTGAATCTGGATTGGGGCCATTCCGCCGTCTTGGTGGGGCAGACTTGGCATCCCCTCTTCGGCGAGGTGTTCCCGCAGATGCTCAACCTTTGCACCGGGGCGCCCTTCCAGCCTTTCAACCGGAGCCCGCAGATCCGCTATCGCTATACCAACAAGGGGTGGCAGGTCACGGCGGCGGCGCTCTGGCAGCTGCAATACCTCTCCGCCGGACCTAACGGGAAGAGCGAGGAGTATATCAAGAACAGTTGTGTGCCGGAAGTCTATCTCGGCTTGGATTACAAGCGTCCGGAGTGGCAGATGGGAGCTGGCGTGGAGATCCTCTCGCTCGTGCCCCGGAAACAGAACACGGTGGGCGACAAGGTCTATAAGGTAAGCGAGCGGGTAACCTCCGTCTCGGGCGAGGCGCACGTGAAGTTCCGCAACGATGATTGGGTGGTGATGGCGAAAACGCTCTTGGCGTCGAACCTGACGCAGACCAGTATGCTGGGCGGATTCGGTGTTACCGCGGTCGATCCCCGCACGGGTGAGCAGGAATACTCGCCCTACCTCTTCTCCACCTCCTGGCTGAATATCGTCTATGGGAAGAAATGGAAACCCGGCCTCTTCGTGGGCTACCTGAAGAATCTTGGCGCGGCTAAGGAGATCGTGGGCGGCACGTATGGCGTGGGGCTCGACGTGGATCAGCTGTTCACGGTCAACGCCCAGCTATCGTATAACCTGCCTCATTGGAAATTAGGGGTCGAGTACTCACCCGCCACCGCTTGGTATGGCGACGTGGACAAGAAGGATGGCGGAAGGGTACACGCTACCCACTCGGTGACGAACCACCGCATCTTGGGCGTCTTGATCTATATGTTCTGATTCGTCTGGGTAAGAAACGGCGAAAGGGGGCGGATCCGTCAAGATCCGCCCCCTTTCGTTATAAGGATCCAGAAGAGGGATCAGCCGATATTCCCCACCTTCAGCAGGTATTCCGCTATCTGCACGGCATTGAGTGCGGCACCCTTCTTGATCTGGTCGCTCACGGTCCAGAAGGTCAGTCCGTTGGGATTGCTGATGTCCTTGCGGATACGGCCTACATAGACAGGATCGTGATCCGCCACGAATAGGGGCATCGGATAGACCTTGTTCGCGGGATCGTCTTGCAGTACCACCCCTTCCGCCTTGGCGAAGGCCTCGCGTGCCTCTTCCACGCTGACGGGACGCTCTGTCTCTATCCAAGTCGCCTCGCTATGCGCCCGCATCACCGGCACACGCACGCAGGTAGCGCTCACTTCAATGTCAGAGTGCATGATCTTGCGGGTCTCGTTATACATCTTCATCTCCTCTTTCGTGTAGCCGTTCTCCATGAATACATCCACGTGGGGAATGACATTATAAGCCAGTTGGTAGGCGAATTTCTCCACCGTGGGCTCCTCGCCCTTCAGCAACTGCTCGTATTGCTTCTTCAACTCGGCCATCGCGGTGGCTCCCGCCCCGCTCGCTGCCTGATAGGTGGATACGTGTACCCGTTTGATGTGCGCGATTTTCTCGATCGCCTTCAGGGCTACCACCATCTGTATGGTGGTGCAGTTCGGGTTCGCGATCACGCCGCGCGGACGGTCTAAGGCGTCCTCTGGGTTTACCTCGGGCACTACCAAGGGCACGTCGTTGTCCATGCGGAACGCGCTTGAGTTGTCGATCATCACCGTGCCGTATTGGGTGATTGTCTTCTCGAAGGTCTTCGAGGTACCCGCCCCGGCGGAAACGAAAGCGAGATCGATCCCCTTGAAGTCGTCGTTCTGCTTCAGCTCCTTCACGGTATATTCCTTACCCCGGAAGGTATAGATACGTCCGGCACTGCGGGATGAGCCGAAAAGAACCAGCTCGTCCATCGGGAAGTTTCTCTGGTCGAGGACGCGCAGGAACTCTTGCCCTACCGCGCCGCTTACACCTACAATCGCTACTTTCATTTTCAATGGTTTAATAGAATGACGTAAAATAGTTTATCTTTGCTTACCTGTAAAGGGAACTTTGAGCGTCAGCTTTTCAGTCCCTTTATGGATGATTCCGCTTAATTAGCGTGCAAAGATAGAAATTTATAACTAAAACCAGATGACTATGAAACAATTATTCTTCTTTTTCGTGCTTTTGCTTCCTTTTTGTGTTCAAGCTCAGATCAGCGAGCCGTTCGATGGCCCGGAGATCACCTCGGCGAATCCCTGGAAAGTGGGCGAGGGGTTTCATCTCTCGGGAGGAAGGCTGTCGTTCGACGGGAGCGGGCAGAAGGGATGGAAGTCGTGCGCCCTTCCGATCCGGTATACTCCCGATATGCAATGGACGTTCGACGTGGATCTCGCTTTTCGCTCATCCAATCTCAACAACGCCCGGATTTACGTCTATGCCACGGCGAAGCCCAGCGACGTGGCCTTCTTCGTGCAGGTGGGGCACAACGACCATAGCGTCTCTTTTTACGAATATCGGGGGACAAACACCCCCGAGCGGGTGATCCGAGGTCGGGAAGGATTATTGGGCGATGGCGCCTCTTCCGTGCGGGTCCGCCTCACCTTGGAGCGGAACCGGCTGTGGACGCTCTATACCTCCACCGACAAGCGGCATTTCGTGAAGGAGGGTGAGGTGGAGATCCCCCTGCCCGCCGAGGATATACGGCCGGGGGGCTTCTTTCATTTGGCCTGTTTCTATAAGGCGATCTCGTTGACCGGAATGGTTTTCTCTTTTGATAACGTGGAGATTTCTTCGGAGATCGACCTGTCGGAGGCGGATCCCGGTGAAGAGGTGCCGGAGGTTTCCGAAAATCCCGGGGAGGCTTCCGGGAAAACTCCGGCGCTTTTGTCGGTAGAGGAGGAGACGGATTTTTCCCTCCTGCTCGCCTTCGACCGGGAGATCCGGGCGGCGAACGCCTTGGTCTTCCTCTCCGGGGAGGAGGCGGACGTGCTCTATCTCTCCGAGGATGAGCGGATCCTGAAGGCGGAGTGGGCAACTCTCCGTGAGCGGGGGAAGCGTTATACCTTGGATTATGCGGGGATCTATCCCAAGGAGGGGATAGAGGAGAGCAAAGGGAGCCGGTCGTTTGTCTCCCGGATGGGCGGTGACGGGCCGGATATTCCAAGGGAGCCTTCCGGACCGGGACGGATCGCCCGGGGCGAGTTGGTGATCAACGAGATACTGGCTCGCCCGGATCGGGATGGTTTCCCGGAATACGTGGAGCTGCTGAATACCTCTTCCGGGGCGATCGACGTGGGGGGATGCTTCTTCTGGAACGGGAAAAAGCGGAAAGAGCTGCCGGATGCCGTGATCCCCGCCGGGGGCTATGCCCTGCTGTATCACCCCGATCGACCGGTCAGGGCGGCAGGGGAGGCGGTCTTGATCCCGGTCGAAAAGTTTCCTCCCCTGAATGATTCGGGAAAAACCTTGCGGTTAGAGGATCCTTTCGGGACGGCCGTGGATCAGGTCACTTACGAGGCAGCCACTGCGGGGCGCTCATGGGAGCGCTCGGGGCGGGGGTGGCATCTCTCCTCCGACCCTCGGGGAGGGACACCCGGATCGCCTAATTCCTCGGGCGAGTTGCCGCCAGTCGATCCCGGGGAGCCGGAGGAACCTGACGAGCCTGATCCCGATCCGGGCGAGAGCGTCACGGTCTTGCCGGGCGAGATCGTCTTCAATGAGCTCTTGCCCGAGCCGAATCCGGGAGGGAGCGAGTATGTCGAGCTGTATAATCGCTCCGATCGCCGGCTGCCTTTGTCGGGCTTGTTTATCGCCACCCGCAAGCCGGATGGCCATTTAGGTACCCGTTATCCGCTTTCCCCGATTACCTCTTGGTTAGAGCCGGGCGATTACGCGCTCCTGTCGAAGCATCTCGAAGGGGTACGCGACTTCTATCTGCTCTCGGATCCTGACGCTTTGCATGAATTGCGCCTGCCGATCTTGGCGAACACCTCCGCCGTGTTGGTGTTGGCCCGCGAGGAGGACGGGGAGGTGATCGATGAGGTAGCCTATTCCCGGAACTGGCACCTTTCCGCCGTCAAGGGGAAAAAGGGGGTCGCCTTAGAGCGTATTGACCCGGATGGAGCGACACAAGATCCATCCAACTGGATCTCCGCCTCCTCTACACACGGCTATGGAACGCCGGGATACCGGAACTCCCAGTATGGGGCGGACAGGGATGATGTCTTTTCCGGAATCGAGCCGCCCGTTTATTCCGAGACGACCCGCGAATACACCATCGCCTATCGGTTGGATCAACCGGGCTATACCTGCCGGGCTTGGGTATTCGATCTCTCCGGTAGGCAGGTGTGTGAAGTGAGCAATCTTGATCTTCTCGGGAGCGAGGGCGAGCTTTCCTGGAACGGGTTGGCGGCGAATGGCGGCAAGGTGAAGGCGGGTGTCTATATCTTCTATGCGGAACTGGCGCATCCTTCCGGGAAGGTGGAGCGTTACAAACGGGTTTTCTTGGTGAGATAGGATACCAACAGGCTGTGTCAAGATGGGATATGTTGACGCAGTCCCCGGAGGTGTGTCAGAATGGATAAAACGCGAGGCTTTGAGGGTGAGGGCGACAGGAGTTTACTGTCGTAAACGACTGAGCCCGAATCCCGATCATAACGCTGCGGTTCGCCATTATAACGCACCGTACACCGCTTGGTACCAATCCAATCCCTTATACCATTCGTTCAGGCTATTCAGATCGGCTTGCGGCACGTAGATGGAGAGACCGCTATACGTATTGACCGGCAGATAGAGACCACCTCCATAGGCATAGACAGCCTTGGGGGTGGTCGCTTTGTAAACGACCGCCTTCTCTAAGCAACGCTTGAAGGTCTCGTACGGTTCTCCCTCGGCCAAATGGCTCACGTAGTCTTCGAGATCGTATAGGGCATGGTAGTTCTTTTTCAGGTACTCCATGATTTGCAGCTCCTCTACGGGTACGGCGAACAGCTCCTCCTCCGTCTTCCCGGAGAAGATCGGACGGCAAGCGTCGGCTAAGGCGCCAAGCTCGTCGCATTTCACGACCGAGACGGTTCCCGCGTCTTCCTGATAATAGGTATAGAATCGCGAGGCGATCTCCCGCACGTCAGGTTCCGGCTCGAACATCGGCCCGACGATCGACTGGTAGGGGAAGCCCTCCGCTAAGATCTCCGTAGGCGATCCGATGATATAATCCGCCTGGTTACGCAAGGCATAGACCACCTCCGTAGAGGCCATATAGCAGGCGTCGAACAGCAGGAAGTCGAAATGGTAAGGGGAGAGGGCGTCCGCCAAGTCGTTCAGCTCGATGGACTGCCCGTTGTCCTCGCCGAACGAGCGGAGATAATTGCCGATCTTGTGCGGGAGCCAGCCGGTCCCGTGGCTCCAGAGCACTAATCCGTAACTGTCTGCGGGGAAGGTTCTCACGCTCTTCTCGATGATTTGGGACAAGGTCGCCGCGGTCGCCGAGTTCTGTCCCTCCTCGTACCGCTCGATCTCTATCTCCCGCACCGTCCCCCGCTCAAGTCTCAGATAGAAGAGGCGCGGGGTCTCGTTACGCTTGTCCGTATAGATCACGATGTTCCCGTCGGTTATCCCGGCTTGCGAGATCCCATTCTTGATCCCCTCTACATTTTGGTCGATATAGTAGCCGAGATTATTGTCGCCGGCGAAATAGAACAAGACGGTCCGCAAGGGCCTTTTTGCCTCCGGTTCCTCCTTGTCGCAGGCCACTAATGCCAGCGTCGCCGCGAGCAGGCAGCACAGGTATTTGATTATCCGCTCCATAACACTAAAAAACATCCTCAGGAAAAAGGGAAAAGATCCTCATCCTCCCGTGAAATCTTCCCATAGAACAACCGGGCCGTTGCCCGGGTTTATAGTTTCACCTTTTTTATTTTTCCTTTGCTCTCGTTGTGGAAACGATCCACCGCCGTCACCACGTACCGATATTTCACCCGTCCCTTTTCGTAAGGCAGCCAGTAGAAGGTATCCCGGGTAGTCGCCACGATCTTGGACGGATCGCTGATGTCGAGCGGTTCGCCGTCGCGGAAGCGATAGATCACGAAGTAGGAGGCCAGCTCCGGGTTCGTCGGGCTTTGCTTGGCCCGCCAATGCATCACGAAGCCCTCGGGCGTCCATTCCGTCTTTACCCGGCTCACCGGCTTGGGTGCCCGGTCGTGTTGGTGCGTATAGGCTGGGATCAGCGCCGGATAGCGATGGTAATTCCTTCGCAGGCTGTCGGCCACTCCCCCGTTGTTCCACAGCAGCTCGTTGGCGGGCCAGAAGCAATTCCCCTGGATATGCGGCAGGGCGCGCTCGTAGCGCATCTTGCGGGTCAGCTGATCCGCCTTCATGGTGCGCGCCACGTCTTGCCCGATATAGAGATGCGCGCCCTCGGCGTGCTTGTCCCACCACTTGACGAGCGTGATGTAATCCGCCGCCGGGTGGCCGATCTCCCAATATACCTGCGGCATATTATAGTCGATCCATCCCTGCTTCACCCAATAAAGGATGTCGGCGTAGAGGTCGTCGTAGTTCTGCAATCCGTTGGTATCGCTACCCGACCCGTCGGGCGTGCTCTTCTTGTTGCGGTAGATCCCGAAAGGGCTGATCCCGAAGCGTACCCAAGGCTTCGTCAGCAGGATGGTTCGTTTCAGCTCCCGGATCAGGGTGTTCACGTTCTCCCGTCGCCAGTCGCCCCGCCTTGCCTCGGTATATCCCTTGCTCAGGCCATATTTACGGAAGCTATTGTCGTCCGGGAAGGCAAGTCCCGCGGCGGGGTAGGGGTAGAAGTAATCATCCATGTGGATCGCATCTACGTCGTACCGGCTCACGATGTCGCGTACGACCCGGCAGATGAACCGGCGGCACTCAGGCAGCCCCGGATCGAACAGGATCTGCTTGTTGTAGGTCACGAACCATTCCGGGTGCTTGTGATAGATATGCGAGTCGGCGAACCGGGTGTTCCCTGCCGTGCTTGCCCGGTAAGGGTTCAGCCAGGCGTGAAACTCCATGTTGCGCTTGTGGCACTCCTCGATCAGGAAGGCCATCGGGTCGAAATCCCCCGCCGGTGCCACGCCCTGTTGTCCCGTGAGGAAGCGGCTCCACGGCTCGATGTCCGACTTATAGAAGGCGTCCGCCTCGGGGCGCACCTGGAAGATGATCGCGTTGATCCCGCAGCGTTTTAGGTAATCTAACTTGCGGATGAAATCCTTCTTCATCCGGGCGGGGGTCATCTCTTTATATTCCCCTTGGAAGGCGGTCTGGATCCATGCCCCCCGGAACTCCCGTTTCGCCTCTTTCCCGTTGTCCGATACCGGGCGGGCAGGCTCGCGCAAGGTAGAGCAGGCGGTGAGCGCGCCGCAAAGAACAACCGCCAACAGGCGGAGATAATGCTTGAACATAGGTTTGTTTTTGATTGGATCGAAAAATGTTTGAAGGGCAAAAGTAAAAGATTCCCCATAAAATCGGAAATCCTTCCCGGTGAAATTCGAAAAACAGGGTCAGGTTTTACACCTTGTTCGATAAAAACTATCTTCGCGCTTAGAAGAAACAGTGAGAAAGATGACTATGGCCGAGAATAATTCGATATTTATCAAGGGAGCCCGCGTCAACAACCTGAAGAACATCGACGTGGAGATCCCGAGAGACAAGTTAGTCGTGATCACCGGCTTGTCGGGCAGCGGGAAATCCTCCTTAGCCTTCGACACCCTTTATGCTGAGGGGCAGCGGCGCTACGTGGAGAGCCTTTCCGCCTACGCCCGCCAGTTCTTGGGAAGGATGAGCAAGCCGGAGTGCGACTATATCAAGGGGATCCCCCCCGCGATAGCGATCGAACAGAAGGTGAACACCCGCAATCCCCGCTCCACCGTGGGCACCTCCACCGAGATTTACGAGTATCTGCGTCTGCTGTACGCCCGGATAGGCAAGACCATCTCCCCGATCTCAGGGGTGGAGGTCAAGAAGCATCAGGTGGGCGACATCGTCCGGGCGGTGATGGGCTATCCCGCCGGTACTCGCTTCGCCATCTTCGCCCCCGTTATCCTGCCCGAGGGGCGCTCGATGCGGGAGCAGTTGGAGATCTTGCGTAAGGAGGGGTACGCCCGCCTCTTCGTGAACGATACCGTCTATCGCATCTCCGAGGTGCTGGCGAGCGAGGAGTTGCTCTCGTACCCGATCGAGCTGTTGGTGGATCGTCTGACGGTCTCCGACGACAAGACCCTGCGGAGCCGCTTGGCCGACTCCGTGGAGACGGCCTTCTTCGAGGGGCATGGTACCTGCTTGGTGCGGATCTATGCCGAGGAAGGGGTGGTCGTGAGGGAGTTCTCGAAGAAGTTTGAGGCGGACGGCATGACCTTCGAGGAGCCGACCGACCTGATGTTCAGCTTTAATAACCCGTTGGGGGCCTGCCCTACCTGCGAGGGCTTCGGAAAGGTGCTGGGAATCGACGAGAATCTGGTCGTTCCCGACAAAAGCCTCTCGGTCTATCAGGGAGCCGTGGTCTGCTGGAAGGGCGAGGTGATGAGCGAATGGCTGAAAGAGTTCATTGTAAGTAGCGAGCGTTACGGCTTTCCTATTCATCGCCCCTACTATGACCTGACGCAGGCGGAGAAGGATCTGCTGTGGCATGGCGCTCCCGGCGTGCATGGCATCGACGATTTCTTCAAGTTCGTGGAGGAGAATCTCTACAAGATCCAGTATCGGGTGATGCAAGCCCGCTACCGGGGAAAGACAACCTGCCCGACCTGCAAGGGAAGTCGGCTGAGGCCGGAGGCGCTTTACGTGCAGGTGGGGGGTAAAAATATAGCGGAGGTGGTGGCCATGCCGGTGTCGGAGGCGAAACGCTTCTTCGACAATCTGACGCTCGACGAGACGGAAACCGCCATTGCCAAGCGGCTATTGACGGAGATCCGGAACCGGTTGCGGTTCCTGCTCGACGTGGGCTTGGGCTATCTTACCCTCGACCGCCTCTCTTCCTCGCTATCGGGCGGGGAGAGCCAGCGCATCAACCTCGCGACCTCCTTGGGCAGTAGCTTAGTGGGTTCGCTCTATATCTTGGATGAGCCGAGCATCGGCTTGCATTCGCGCGACACGGATCTGCTGATCCATGTGCTGCGCCAGCTTCAGGCTTTGGGAAATACCGTGGTCGTGGTGGAGCATGATGAGGAGATCATCCGGGCTGCCGATTATATCATCGACATCGGCCCGAAAGCCGGTCGCTTGGGCGGACAGGTTGTCTATCAAGGCGACGTGAACAATCTTCGAGAGAAGAGCGATAGTTATACCGTGCGTTACCTGACTGGCGAGGACCGGATCGAGATTCCGCCTTATCGTCGGCCGTGGAACAACTTCATCGAGGTGAAGGGAGCTCGCAAGAATAACCTCAAAGGGGTGGACGTGAAGTTCCCGCTCAACGTGATGACGGTGGTGACCGGCGTGAGCGGTTCGGGAAAAAGCTCGCTGGTACGGGATATTTTCTATGAAGGGGTGAAGCGACACTTGGACGACGCTACCCGACTCACCGTGGACTGTGCCGGGATAGAGGGCGACTTGGGGATGATCCAAGCCATCGAGTTCGTGGACCAGAACTCAATCGGCAAGAGTTCCCGCTCGAACCCCGTGACCTACATCGGGGCGTACGACGAGATCCGTAAGCTGTTTGGCGATCAGCCTTTGGCGAAACAGATGGGCTACAACGCCGCCTATTTCTCCTTTAACAAGGAAGGCGGACGCTGCGAGGAGTGTAAAGGTGAGGGAAAGATCACCGTGGAGATGCAGTTCATGGCGGATATTACCTTGGAATGCGATGTTTGTCATGGCAAACGCTTCAAGCAAGATGTGCTCGACGTGGAGTACCGGGGAGCCAATATCTACGATGTACTGGAGATGACCGTGAACCAGGCGATCGAGTTCTTCGGGCAGGAGATGGGATCGCAGGAGAAGAAGATCGTGAAGCGTCTGAAGCCCTTGCAGGATGTTGGCTTGGGTTATCTCAAGCTCGGGCAGACCTCCTCTACCTTGTCGGGAGGAGAGAACCAACGGGTGAAGCTGGCTTACTATTTGGGTCAGGAGAAACAGATGCCTACCCTCTTCGTTTTCGACGAGCCGACCACAGGGTTGCATTTCCACGACATCAAGACCTTGTTGACAGCCTTCGATGCCTTGATCGATAAGGGGCATACGGTGGTGATTATCGAGCACAACATGGACGTGATCAAGTGCGCCGATCATGTGATCGATCTCGGTCCCGAGGGCGGAGATGGCGGAGGGAATATCGTCTGCGTAGGCACGCCGGAGGAGATCGCCGCTTGCGAGGCCTCCTATACCGGGCGGTTCCTGCGGGCGAAGTTGCCGTCGCGTTGAGCCGTTCCTCCTTAGGTTCAATATAAAAAGCCGTCTCCTCTCCCCCAGATAGTCAGGGAGAGGCGACGGCTTTCTTTAGTCGGTTACCACCACCTTCCCGCCTAACTTGAAGCCTTTCCCCTCGACCTGTAGCAGATAGATCCCCTTCGCTACGGATAGCCTTACGGAGCTATCCCCTTGCCGGGGCCGTGAATGCCAGATTAGTCGGCCGTCCGGCGAGAACAGCCGTGCCATCCCTGCCGAGGGGAGGGCGTGTAAGTGGAGGATCCTCCCCCGGACTTCGGCGGAAGGTTCCGCGGGATTTATCGGCGAGCGGGGATGACCCGAAGCAACCTCCCGCGTCGGTTCGGCAAGCATCCGCCCCGACAGACTCTTTTGCGCCAAGAGACGAGGGGAAACCTCCCCGGTAACCGGGCGGACAGTCAGCCGTGTGCTCCGGCTCGCCCGCACGAAAAAGGCGGCGAACGGCGGCAGCGCCAAGTCGCTGTCGAGCGGGTAGGGGCGATACCCCTCGCCATCATACAGATAGACGAAGCCATCCAAGGCGTCGCCCGCCTCGATCCGGGAGAGTGGCAAGGGAGCGGGCAGCGGATTGCCGCAGAGATACCAGCCCGTATGCCCCTCTTCGGAAAGATCGGAGGCGGCTTTTGTTGCCTGCATGGAGATCTCGACCGCCCCGCCTCGCCCGAGATCGGCAGGCGTATCCCCCGGTTTGGAGGAGAGACGGAGCAGGGAGCGGTCCGTCCCCTCGTCGATCGCGATCAAGAAGCCCCGGTTCTTCCCGATCAACGGTTTTCCTTCCGCTACCGTAGCGGGCGATACCACCCGCCAGTTGCCCGTGTTCTCTCCCTCCCGGGCACGCCGGTCGCCATCATAAACCCGCAGATAGACGTAATTCCCCTTCCCCTCGGTCAGTTCGTCCCCGATCCGGAACGCCGGGTCGCACCCTTCGGCATAAAGGTCGAAGGGGAGGGAGAGGAAATACCAGCGTCCCTTCTCCGGGAACCGCCAGACGACAGCGGTCTGCCCCGTCACCCGAAGCTTCCCGTTGGAGCGCAACGCGGGCAGAGGCTGCTCCGGATCCGCGTAGATCCGCAGGTCGCGGGTGTGAATCTCGCCCGCCTCCCCGATCCGGAGCGCCCCTTCGCTGATCGCTATCTCCTCGCAGTTTATCCATTGATTCACCTTTACAACGCCTTGGATCAGCGCTTTGCGGTGGCGTGCGGGCGGCAGATGGCTCCAGCGGGCGGTATCTTCCCAACTCCCTTTCCCGGTAAACAGGCTGAAGGCGGGAATATTCCCGTAGGCGAAGAGACTGTCGGCGTAATAATAGCCTTTGGAGACGGACGAAAGCGGCTCCGGGGCAAGCAGGTCGATCCCGGGCGGATCCCGCTTGATCGTCATCCGTCGGGCAGGGCATAGCCCCTGTTTATTGATGATGGCTATCGGCGGGCAGCTGTTTTCTCCGGGGCGATAGGCGCGTACCCGCAACTCCTCGCCTTTTTTCAGCCCCTCGCCTGCGATCACTACCACGATCTGGATCGACTGATAGCCTGCGTTGAGCGGGAAATGGGCGAAAGCGACCGTATCTCCCAGCGGGATTCGAAGCCCTTGCGCCCCATGATGGAACCAAAGTTGGCGATTATCCGGGATTTTCGCTACGGTCACTCCGGGGGTGACGGTATAGTTCCAATTGTCGGTGGGTAGCCCGGCGAAGGTTTGCATCCGGAAAGTATCAGGGATCAGGGGATTCGCCTCGCTTCGCGTGAAGCGTGTCCAATCGGCGGGCTCCCCGATTTGGGCGGAGATTGCCTGCGAGATCGCGAGCAGCAGGGCGCAGGCAAGGAGATAAGTCGGCGTATTTCTCATAGTTACGGCAGGTTTTTGATCGTTCTTGATGGGTAAAGGTAAGGTTTTTGGAGGAAGATGCAAAACCTGCCCTGCTTTTCGCTAAAAATAGGGACGTTTTCGCGAAAAGAGGCGGATGTTTTCTTGGAAAAAGGCTGAAAGTCCTCTCCATCTTGCGGATCAAGGGATACAAGACTTACGTACGCATAATGTAAAAACCGATGATAAAAAAGGATTTTTCGGGGATGTATTTAATTAATGTACGCCTGTACATCTTAATATTTAAGGGAATAAATGACTAATCTAAACGATCGATTTTATCAGTCATTTGCAAAGGTACGCGTTTCTTCGACACTTGCAACCCTTCGGCACGTTTTTTTTCGCCCCTTATTCGCTTTCTTATCAATGATATAGCCAAATCTTGACAAAACCGCCGTTTCCGCGGACAAACCCTCTTTTCCGTCCGGCAAAAAACGCCAGATCTAAACGATCGTTTAAACTCGCCGTTTTTCGAGCGCCTTGGATGGGAGATTTATTGGTAAGTGATTGAAATAGAACTTGTTTTTATTACTACTATTATTAATATTAAATTAAACGATTATGAACAAAAAGTTTTCTACTCTTGTAGCAGCGTTACTGCTTAGCGGTGCGCTATGTACGGTGGAAGCGAAGGACATCAGCCAAGGCGACTTCAACACTCTCGTGGAAGCCATTGCCAACAACGCTGTTGAACTTCCTTACATTGATGACGGTAAGTTTACCTTGACAAGTAACATTGATCTTGGAGAGAACACTTACCTCTTGATCACTCAGAACAACTTAGTGATCGATGGACAAGGGAAGTACACGCTGAAAGGGCGTTTGGCAATTGTAGCCAATGGAGTGACAGTACAGAACCTAAAGATTGATAATGTCGTAAAAATCAACAACGGCTCATTTTGGAAAAATGCGATAACCGTAGTCGGCAAATCAGCCACTATCGTTAATAACCAAATCAACTGTAGCGCAGATGAAAGCTTTGCAGGATCCTCAAAGCAGATCGCAAATGGTATCGTTGTATTCCCAACCGATCAGGAAGTTTCTTTCATGATCAACGGCAATACGATTGACGATGCGAATGTCGTATCCAGCGATGGAACATTATCCGCAGGGATATTGATCGCAGAGAACTGTAATTATCCAACAGGTAGTAATACCCAAGGCTATTCAAAGGCCATCAAATCAGGTTTTGACGCAAGCTCTTTGGCAGACAACAACTTCAACTGCTGCTATACGGACTACAGCCTTCAAGTTTGGGATCCCGCAGGGACTGACAGCCAAGCAAAAGCTTTACAAATAACGCCGATAGTAAATGAGGATGGAACTATTGCAAACGCTGGCGCTTTAGATGCCTTGAATACCCATCTTGATGCAGACATCACATTCCGTGGTACCGCTGACCAATTGAATAAGGCCTTAGAGAATGTAACCATCGAAAGTGACATTGATATTGCCGTCGTATGTACGAAAGATAAAACAAATGTTTTGTTTGGTGACGCACAGAATCCGGATAATGGATATGACGCTGTCGTTTCCGACATAAAGGCTTTGGATGAATCTATTAATGGTTATAAACTGCTAGCCACAAACAACGGAAAATACAATCTGTTGGTAGTTAAGAGCAATGCAAGTCAAGCAGGGGATAATTATGTCATTACACTTGTGGATGGCAAGATAGCCCTAACAGCCATCACGAAAGATAATCCCCTTAATAAGTATGCATCAAAAGCGAATGCCTTGTGGAAAATGACAGAATCCAAAGATTTGGACGGCAAGGTTTACTATTCTTTCGAATGCAAGGAAAAAGGTGTGATCTTAAAAGCCACTGGGGAGGCAGGCACAGGCGTTGATGGCCGTTTCTTCCCGGCAAATGGCGCTAAGTACAATAATGGAGTTGTATTTAATGTCGATGGAGGAACATTGAACGAGGCCAAAAAGAACTACTTCGGTTTATATGAGGCTGGCGACATCTCCTTGACCGTTAAAGATTTGAATTTCTTTGAACAGGATGGGTTCTCCGTAACAATTACGACCAACACGGACAATGACAATTTGCTGGATGACGCTTTGGATAGCGAAAGCAATCCATTCGTAGGCCATCTGACCCCGATGTGGTGGACAGGTTCTGAGTTCGTTACATTTGAGCATGAGGACGCTCCAGACCCTGCGACTACAAGTCAATTCTATTTGATGAATTCAGAGGGCAATTACATTGTAGTCAACAGCAAGGATAATGGCGAAGTTGACGCAGAGGATGTTCTCTATTTCACGACAGTTTCTGAGCAAGCATTAGAACATGATCTGGCTCGTATCTCACAAAATGATCCACAGGAGTATTTCGGTTTCTTCTCCGCTTCGGTTTCCGCAAGCAACCAAACCGATTTAACGAAATTGACCACGATCGACAAATTAACGGTTGAGATCAATGGCGCTGCAGCTACTGTAGGTCGTTGGGATAAGGATGGCGTTCCGACACTGGCCGCCTCTATTGAGACAAGTTTGAAACCGATCTTGATTTCTTTGGGCAGCGACAAGATCGTTGACAAGACGAAGTTCTTGAAGAAAGGCAAGTTCTATACTGTAGAGGTTGTTGCTTCTTCGATCGAAAGTGACGGAAGAGTAGGCAAGAAGTTGGTAGCATATGCCGCAGATGATGACCGAAACAATATCTGGGTTGAGTCTTATGGTAACGTGCTGGAAGGCCAATTCGCCTTGACAATCGAGACAAGCTCTGACAACAAAGAATATTATGTATTCAAGAACCGTGAGAATCTGGAGCGGAGTGGATATTCCATGTTCCGTGAGTTCACGAATAAAGCAGGCGAGGAGAGCCTTGGTATTCCCGTAGCGGAGTTATACCAGACCGACAAGGAAAATGAGTACCGCTTCAGCGCTTGGACTTTAAAGATCGAGACGGTCGCTAACCACGCCGCATCCGATGGTTACGAGACTCTGGCAGACGTGAAGAACAACAAGTTCTATATCGGTTACTCTTCTGACGTGTTCCAAGGCAACGCTTGGTTGACCGAGAACCACGAGGGAGACAAGAACCACGTGATCGGTTTGGACATTGACCAAGAGAACGCATTGGAGTTCACGGCGAAGGAATATTCCGCGGCACGTCAGTTGAAAGTTGAGAACACGAACACTCATCGCTATGAGTACATTCCTACTGACTCTATCTATGTGATCAGCGAATTGGGTTTCTTCGACAATAACAAGTATAAGACGACCCCGGATACCTTGAAGCTGGTTTCTTACACATTCGTTAACCAGTTCACGGAGCCGCTTGTATATAACGGTTTAACCGAGCAAAGATACGAGTCCCAAGTATTCGTTAATGGAACTGATGATCGTTTCGCGAATGTAGAGGACGCTCAAAAGGCCGCTCAACACTTCGCTTTGCGTATCGACGGTACGAAGTTGAACTTGCGCCCGGTTACCATCTATGAAGGAACACGCTACTCTGAAACGGAATATAACCAAAAAGGTGACGAGATCCTTTATCAAGTATTCGCAGATAACGATTACTCGAAGGTTTACTCCGGTGATACCGAGAAAGGAATCCTGTCCAACACTTACTACTTGGATCGCAGAGAGAACGACCTCTTCGTAGTAGAGCCGACCGAGAAACCGATGTACCGCACGGTAATCAACCCGCTGGATACGATCTCGATCTTCCGCAACGACAACTCTCAATCGATCCTGTTCGAGCAGAACACGTTCCTCGGCATGGAGAATATGTCTCAATACCCGAATATCGCTCCGGCGATGATCGCTGACACGGCTTATGTACGCTACGGTACTTACCGTCCGCAGTACATGCTGGTAGTAGGTAGCCCGAAGGTTGTTCCCGCAGGCCGCTGGTGCCCGATCCACGGCGACGATCCTTCTTGCCCGGACGCTCACAAGCAAGATATGCCGGGTTGGGTAGAGGGCCGCTACTTGGTTAACCTCGTTGACACCGCTATCGCTTGGGACAACGCAAACAAGCACAAGGACAACAACCCGTACATCAACTCCGAGAAGTACTATCGCTTGGGCTTCGTACAGGCTAAGCACATCAACGACTCCTTGGTTATCGCAAGCACGAACGACACCTTGTTCGTAGGTTCCGAGGATTACAACCAGGCTAAGTTCGCCTTCCGTTACGTAGATCAGGAAGAAGGCTCGTTCGTGATCGAGACAGCCAACTACAAGCGTCTGCCGAACGTCACGAAGGCCGAGATGGATGGCGAAGGCTACCTGAAGTGGATGAACGGCGTGGTGGTTGTCGTTGACAACATCAACAACGCGGACGTTTACAACATGAACGAGGATGAGCACCGCAACCCGACGGCAAACGAGTCTGTTGAGGAGGCCATCGAGGGCGTAACCGTAATCGCCGGTAACGGTACGGTAACGATCCAGGGTGCCGCAGGCAAGCAGGTAATCGTATCCAACATCTTGGGTAAGGTTGTCGCTAACACGGTTCTGACTTCCGACAACGCTACGATCAGCGTACCGGCAGGTATCGTCGCCGTAGCTGTTGAGGGCGAGGAGGCTATTAAGGCAATCGTGAAATAAGAAATGATAATCAAATAAATACATTCAGCTGCTCGTGCGGGGCATTGCCCCAAGTACCTCGTGAGGAGCGAACGAGCGAGCGGCGATTAATATTAATACTAATGTAATTAAAGTTCATCAACCCGCTTCTCCGGGAGGAGCGGTGGGTAAAAAACAAGAAAGTCCCTGTCGGTGTTACCGGCGGGGACTTTTTTATTCCGGATACTCCCTTGAAAAAAAGGAGGTAAGGCAGCGATCGGAATCCCGTCCGAATATATATCTTCGCGACATGAAGGAATTTATTATAACGGAGACCCAGACTGAAAAGGCGGTCTTGGTGGGTTTAGTCACCCCCGAGCAAAACGAGCGTAAAGTACAGGAATACTTAGACGAATTGGCCTTCCTTGCTGACACGGCCGGCGTGGATGCGGTGAAACGCTTCACCCAGAAGCTGGACGGCCCCAACTCCGTCACCTTCGTGGGGACGGGCAAGTTGCAGGAGATCAAGGAATATGTCGTGGAGAACGAGATCGGCATGGTGATCTTCGACGACGAGCTAAGCCCGAAGCAGCTCCGGAATATCGAGAAAGAATTGCAGGTAAAGATATTGGATCGTACGAGCCTGATCCTCGACATTTTCGCTAACCGGGCGCAGACCGCCCACGCGAAGACGCAGGTGGAGCTGGCGCAATATCAGTATATGTTGCCCCGGCTGACCCGTTTGTGGACCCACTTGGAGCGGCAACGAGGCGGCGTGGGGATGCGCGGACCCGGTGAGACCCAGTTGGAGACCGACCGGCGGATCATCTTGGACAAGATCTCCCGCCTGAAAAAGGAGTTAGTGGACATCGATAAGCAGAAGAGCGTGCAGCGGAAGAACCGCGGCAAGATGGTACGTGTGGCGTTAGTGGGCTATACTAACGTGGGCAAATCCACGCTGATGAACCTGCTGAGCAAGAGCGAGGTGTTCGCCGAGAACAAGCTCTTCGCCACCCTCGACACCACCGTGCGCAAGGTGATTATCGACAACCTCCCCTTCCTACTCTCCGATACGGTCGGGTTTATCCGCAAGCTGCCCACCGAGTTGGTGGAGTCGTTCAAATCGACCCTCGACGAGGTGCGAGAGGCCGATCTCTTGGTGCACATCGTCGACATATCCCATCCCACCTTCGAGGAACAGATCGAGGTGGTGAACCGGACGTTGGCGGAGATCGACAAGACCGAGAAGCCCATGATTATGGTATTCAATAAGGTGGATGCCTTCACCTTCGTACCGAAGGAGGAGGACGACCTCACCCCCCGTACCCGGGAGAATATCGATTTGGAGGAGCTGAAGCGTACCTGGATGGGGAAATTGGGCGAGAATTGCATCTTTATCTCCGCCAAGGAGCGGACGAACATAGAGGAGCTGAAAGCGCTGTTGTACGAACGGGTGAAACAGATCCACATCACCCGCTTCCCCTACAACGACTTCCTCTTCCAGCGTTACGACGAGGAATAATTCACCTCACCCCTCACGTTAAAGACTTTGTTAACTTAGAGCACGAAAAATCATAGAAAAGGAGGGAAAGTATGGATCGGAGAGGATTTATCAAGCAGACCGCCGCGGCCGCTTTGGGTGGCCTTACCGTTGTGGAGGCGGCAGGAGCACCTGTCAGGACGGTTGTACACGAAAAGAAGAGTAAGGTCGCTCCCCGGGCGATCACCATGTGGGATTTCTCGTGGTTGGAGCGCCGCTGGCCGGGAGCTGGCTACGAGGATTGGGACAAGGCGTTGGATGAGCTGGCTGAGCGCGGCTATAACGCCATCCGGATCGACGCTTATCCCCATTTGGTGGCGGAGAACCCTGACGGGAAATGGCTGTTGAAGGAGGTCTGGAACCAGCAGGATTGGGGCAGTCCTGACCTGAACGAGGTGCAGGTGCAGCCTGCGCTGAACCAATTCTTGGCGAAGTGCAAGGAGCGCGACATCAAGGTCGGCCTCTCCACTTGGTATCGCCTCGACACCGATGAGGTCTGCATGAAGATCGACTCGCCGGAGAAACAGGCGGACGGTTGGCTCGCGACTCTCCGTACGATCGAGGAGGCGGGATTGCTCGATACGATCCTCTACGTGGATCTCTGCAACGAATGGCCCGGCGACTCGTGGGCTCCCTTCTTCAAGGCGAGGTATCCGGAGGTCGGATGGGGCAACTGGTATAAGGAGGACTCCTTACGCTGGATGAAGACGGCCTTGGCGAAGCTGCGCGAGGTCTATCCGGACATGCCTTTCCTCTACTCGTTCGATCATGGTACCGTGGAGCGGTACGAGGAGGTGGACAGCTCGTTTCTCGACCTGTATGAGCATCATATCTGGATGGCGCAACAGAATAAGGGAGAATTCTATCGGTTGGTGGGCTATGGCTACGATCGCTTCTCGCCCAAGGATTACAAGAATGTGGTGAAAAACGCCGAACGCGTCTATCGGGAGCGGCCTGCCTATTGGCAAGGGCTGCTGACGGATAAGATCGAGGCGATGGCAGCCGTGGCGAGAAGGACCCGCCGTCCGCTCATCACGACGGAATGCTGGGGCGTGGTGGATTATAAGGATTGGCCGCTGCTGAAGTGGGATTGGGTAAAGGATCTCTGCGAGTTGGGAGCGCTTACCGCCGCCCGGACCGGAATGTGGGTAGGGATCGCCACCAGCAACTTCTGTGGCCCTCAGTTCGTGGGGATGTGGCGTGACGTGGCTTGGCATCGGCGGCTGACCTCGGCGATCCGTTCCGCACAGATCGATCCTGTCCTCACGGAAGGCAATGAGGTGGCTTCCAAATTAATAAGGCGCCTCTGACCCGTTTAGGAGAGGCGCCTCTTGAGACCGGAGGGGAGAACGCTCCGGTTAATTCTTTTTCATCGTGTAATCCGTGACCCCTAACGATTTATAGGCTTGCAGCAACGCCTCGTCGTTGTCGGAGATCATGAGGAGCTTGTCGTTCTCCTTCAGTACCGTATTACCTTTCGGGATGAAATAACGTCCGTCGCGCTTGACCATGACCGCTAAGGTGTGATCCGGCAGGGTGAGCTGCATCAGCTTATTGCCATGCACCAAGACGGCGGGAGTGATGTCGATCTCGCTCATGACGCTCTTGATCTCTTCCGGAAGCTCTATCCCGAACTCATCCTTTCGCTCGGGCTCATCCACCATATCCAACCACTCCGCGGCTTTTGTCACCGTAGTTCCCTGTATCAGCAGGGAGAGGATGGTGATGAAGAAGACGATGTTAAAGAATGTCCCCGCATGAGGAAGCCCCGCGATCAGGGGATAGGTAGCGAAGATGATCGGTACCGCCCCGCGAAGACCGACCCACGAGATATACAGTTTGCCCTTGAACGAGAAGTTGCGGTAGGGAATCAGGCATAGGAATACGCTGATCGGACGGGCGATCAGGATCATGAATACACCTACCAACAGCCCGACTCCGGTGACAGGCAACAGCTCGTGCGGGTTGACCAACAGGCCTAAGGTGAGGAACATCACGATCTGCCATAACCAAGTGAAGCCGTCGAAGAAGGTTCCCATGCTCTTCTTGTGGACGATCTTGGCGTTGCCGACCACCAGGCCCGCGATATAGACCGCCAGATAGCCGTTGCCTTTGCAGAGGGTGGTGGCGGAGAAGGTGAAGAAGGCGGTGGCCAACAGCAAGATCGGGTAAAGCGACTCGTTGTCGATGTTGATCCGGTTGATAAGGAGCACCGCCAATTTCCCTAACAGGAAGCCGGCTAAGGCACCTACCGTCAGCTGGACCAGAAGCGAGATGCCTGCCTCCCAGATGTCCATGCCTCCACTCTGGATGTAGGCGATCAGGAGCAGGGTGAGCATATAGGCCATCGGGTCGTTGCTACCGCTCTCCAACTCCAAGGTAGGGCGTAACCGTTCCTTGAGATAGACCCCCTTGCTGCGGAGGATGGAGAAGACGGAAGCGGAGTCGGTAGACGACATCACCGCCGCCAATAGCAGGGACTCGGGGAAGGTGAGCGTCACGTATTGGTCGAACAGGCTGAATAATCCATAGATAAAGCCGCCTGTTATGAAGGTGGTGGCTAAGACCCCGACCGTGGCGAGTACGACCCCTTGCGACGCGATCGGCCGCACTTCCGATATTTTCGTATCCATACCTCCTGAGAACAGGATGATACTTAACGCCAGCATACCGATGAACTGGGCGATGTGGGGATCGCTGAACTGGATCCCTAAACCGTCGCTGCCGAACAACATGCCTACCCCGAGGAAGATCAATAAGGCGGGAAGACCGAAACGGTATCCGGCTTTCCCGGCGAAAATACTCAAGATAAGGATGATGGAAGCGATCAATAGTACTTGTTCTGCGTTCTGAAACATAAGTGGAAAAGGGTTTTGTTGAATGAATAAATATTTGGATACGAAGTTCGTGACTTTTCGTATACGAAAGTAATTAAAAAAATGAAAACATCTCGGAAAAAATATTACTTTTGACCATAATTTTCTGAAAACATGAGCAAAAAGCAGTTATTGTTGTTCGTACTGGCGTTATTTGTATGGACAGGTTGCGACCAGTCGCGCCATTTCTTAAGCGATGAGAGCTATCGGGCGGAAGTAATCAACGATTTTCAGGCGAAGCAAGCGGCCTTGCCGAATGGGGACCTGTTCGCCGTGTTCAACGAACAGATGACCGTGGAGGAGCGCGAGGCGCTGACTTTCCTGTACGCCTATATGCCGATTGGCGACATCACGGACTATACCGGTGATTTTTATCTGCGGAATATCCGCTCCTCTTTTAAGGCGCGCGAGGAGATGCCTTGGGGGGATAGCATCCCGGAGATGATCTTCCGCCATTTCGTGCTGCCGGTACGGGTCAACAACGAGAACTTGGATGAGAGCCGGATGGTGTTTTTCGATGAACTGAAGGACCGGGTGAAAGGGCTCTCCTTGTATGATGCCGTGTTGGAGGTGAACCATTGGTGCCATGAGAAGGTGGTCTATACCCCTTCGGACAGCCGGACGAGCAGTCCGCTGGCTTCGGTGAAGACGGCTTACGGGCGTTGCGGTGAGGAATCGACTTTCACGGTGGCGGCGTTGCGGTCGGTAGGGATCCCTGCCCGGCAGGTCTATACGCCCCGTTGGGCACATACGGACGATAATCATGCGTGGGTAGAGGCTTGGGTGAACGGTAAATGGTATTTCTTTGGCGCTTGCGAGCCGGAGCCGGTCTTGAATTTGGGATGGTTCAACGGGCCTGCTTACCGGGGGATGCTGATGCATACGAAGGTATTCGGGAAGTATGAGGGGCCTGAGGATGTCATGGAGCGGAACGCGAACTATACGGAGATCAACGTGATCGATAATTACGCGCCATCTGCCCAGGCGATCGTGACGGTGACGGATACCGAAGGGAAGCCGGTGGAAGGAGCGTTGGTAGAGTTCAAGATCTATAATTACGCGGAGTTTTATAGTGTGGCACGCAAGACAACGGATACGGACGGTAAATGCTCCTTGTCTGCCGGCAAGGGGGATATGCTGGTCTGGGCAAGCAAGGCGGGGCGGTTCGGTTTCCGTAAGGTCTCGTTCGGGAAGGATGCGGAGGTGACGATCGAGCTCTCCAAGACTCCGGGCGACGTGGAGACGGTCGTTCTGGATGTCGTGCCGCCCGTGGATGGAGCGATCCCGGCGGAGGTGACCCCGGAGCAGAAAGAAGCGAACGCCAAACGTTTGCAGGAGGAAGACGCGATCCGTAACCGTTATGTGGCTACGTTCTATACGGAGGAGAAAGCGGAGGCCTTGGCGAAGGAGTTAGGGCTGGATCCTGCCAAGATCTCCCGGATCTTGATCGGCAGTCGCGGCAACTGGATGGAAATAGAGAAATTCTTGCGGGATGCGCCGGAGGGGAAACGCGGGCAGGCACTGGCCCTGTTGGACGCCGTCTCCGCGAAGGATTTGAGGGATACCCCCGCCTCCGTGCTGGCGGATCACCTGAGCCATACCCCGGAGGTGGACAGCCCGTGGTTCGATCAATATATAATGAACCCGCGTGTGGCGAATGAGTTTCTGACGCCTTATAAGAGTTTCTTCGCGGCTCAGGTGGAGCCGGAGTTGGCGGAGCGGGCGGTAGCGGATCCTCAGGTATTGGTGGACTGGGTAAAGGCGAACGTCTCTATCAACGATGATTTGAATCCGCAACGGATCCCGATCATGCCGGCCGGTGTATGGAGGTCGAGGATCGCGGATAAGGGCTCTCGGGATATTTTCTTCGTGGCGATGGCCCGTAGCTTGGGTATCCCGGCTCGGATCGAGCCGGTGGCGAGAAAGGTGCAATACCTCAAGGATGAGGCGTGGATCGATGTGGATTTCGAGGCGGATGTGCAGGCTAATGCCGCCCGGGGAAAGGTGGTAGCCTCTTACCAACCGATACGGATCTTGCAGGATCCGAAGTATTATAGCCATTTCACGATCGCCAAGATCCGGGAGGATGGCACGGCGCAGACGCTGAACTTTGAGAGCGGAAGCCAGGTGGATATGGGCTTGGGCGATACCTGGAGCGGATTGTTGAAACGTCCCTTGGAGATGGATGAGGGCGCTTATATGTTAGTGACCGGTACCCGTATGGCGAATGGAAGCGTATTGGCGGAGATCTCTTTCTTCAATGTGGAGGCAGGAAAGACGACCCCCATCCGGTTAGAGATGCGGGAGAGCAAGGATGAGGTTCAGGTGATCGGGAACTTCAACTCCGAGAATCGCTTTAAGCGTGTGGATAATGGGGAGGAGACCAGCCTTTTGGCCACGACCGGACGTGGTTATTATATCGTGGCGATCTTAGGCGCCCGTCAGGAGCCTACCAACCATGCGCTGCGTGATATTGCCGCCGTGAAGAATGAACTGGAGGAATGGGGACGGGGCATGGTGCTCCTCTTCCCGGATGAGAAAGGCTATAAGCAGTTTGATCCGAAGGAGTTTGGCGATTTGCCGAGCACGATCACATACGGGTTGGATATGGATGGCGCTATCCAGCAGGAGATGGTAGCGGCGATGAAGCTATCCAATGCGCATAGTCTGCCGATCTTCTTGATCGCGGATACGTTCAACCGGGTCGTTTTCGTGTCGCAAGGCTATACGATCGGATTGGGACATCAGCTACTGAACGTGATCCATAAGTTGTAAACGAGAGACTTTCGTATCATTATGGGCCGGGAATATCCGTTAAACCGCATTTGGAAAGACTCTTTCTTGTACAGGAGTATCTGCTGCCGGAGAGGGTTTGGGGTTCATTCCCCTTTCGTGTTCAACCTGATCACGAAGGTGATCGAGGAGGAATGCCCCTATTATCGATATGCGGATATTGAGCTTTTTCGCAAGTGCTTATTGGATGAGGAGAGGGTATTGGAGTATCCCGATTGGAAAGGGAAGGGCAAGATCCGCGAACGCTCCGTCCGGGAGATCGTGAGACGGATGGCGATCTCACCTAAACAGGGGGCTTTGTTGTTCCGGATCGCGAATTATTTCAAGCCGAGAGATATTCTCCAGATAGGGACCCGTGCGGGAATCTCCACCTTGTACCTGACCTCTTACGCTACGGGCTTGCGCTGCGTGGCGTTGGAGGAAAACCCGGCTCTCGCGGAACTGACGGAAGAGGCGCTCGCCCGGAGGGGACGTAATCCAGTGGATCTGCGCATGGGAGATTATGAGGCGACTTTGCCCCGGGCGCTTGCGGATATGGGACGGGTAGACTTGGTAAGTTTTGCCTCCGTAGCCGGACTGGCAGAGCCTCGACGGTTGTTTGATGCTTGCGCCGGGTATGCCGATGCGAATACGGTTTGCGTATTCGAGGGGATCCGGAGGAACCGGAAATCCCGGGCTTTTTGGGACGAGATCCGTGCGCTGTCGGGGGTGACGGTCTCCTTGGATCTGTACGCTATGGGAATTGTGCTGTTCAATCCGAAGCTGCATAAACGAGATTATATAGTCTATTTTTGATAAACAAAAACAAAAAGAGAAAGAGAAAGGATATGAGAAAGAGTGTTATCTATACAGGGACCGGGGATAAGGGAACGACCTCGTTGGTAGGCGGTGAGAGGGTGTCGAAGGCACACGTGCGGATAGAGAGCTATGGTACGGTAGACGAGCTTAACTCCTTCATCGGCTTGCTGATCACCGCCTTGGAGGATGAGAAGGATACGGACTTCCTCTCGTTCGTGCAACATAAGCTGTTTACGATCGGCTCCTATCTTGCCACCGACCAGGCTACGACGGAGCTGAAGGTCGAGAGTAAGGTTACTCCCGGGAGCATTGAGCGGATCGAACGGGAGATCGACCGGATCGACAATGAGCTGCCTCGGATGCGGGCTTTTATCTTGCCCGGAGGATGCCGGTCAGCGGGGCTCGCCCATGTCTGCCGGACGGTTTGCAGGCGGGCTGAAAGGCAGATTTATCGGCTCGCCGAGGAGTGCCCGATTGAGGATCCGGTCTTGATTTTCATGAATCGGCTATCGGATTACCTGTTCGTCTTGGCACGTAAGGAATGCCTAAGTAATAACGGTAAAGAAATAATTTGGGATTATACTTGTGAATAATAAATAAAATCCTATTTTCGCGACCAAATAAAGAACCCAACCGCCTCGGCGGTTATTAATTGTTGATAGCTATGTATTGGACATTAGAGTTAGCATCAAAATTGGAGGACGCACCTTGGCCTGCGACGAAAGATGAGCTTATCGACTATGCTCAACGTTCCGGTGCTCCATTGGAAGTGATCGAGAACTTGCAAGAGATGGAGGATGAGGGCGAGATCTATGAATGCATGGAAGATATTTGGCCGGATTATCCAAGTAAGGAGGATTTCTTTTTCAACGAGGAGGAATACTAATCCGGGTTGCGACAATCCCTGTTTGTTAGACAGTAAAAAGATAAGGACGAGGTGGAGGACGATTGGTTTCCCTGCCTCGTTGTTTTTTTGTGCGAATACAATTTATCCGGATTTGCTGCGTTTGTATTAAGTACGAACGTGATGTGAATGTGTAAATGAGAAGAAGCCTTTTTTTGATCATGCTCTTGTTGTGTACCTGCGCGGGATTCGTGCGGGCGCAATATGATGCGCGATTGAGCCACTATTTCATGGCAAGGCCTTATTATAACCCGGCGGTGGCGGGAGCGACGGAAGACTTGAATATCCTCTCGTTGGCACGGATGGAGTGGGTCGGTGTCAGTGGAGCCCCTAAGTCGGCGTTCGTGACCGCGGACATGCCCTTCGCTATCGGAAAGACACAGCATGGAGTCGGGGCGGTCGCTTTCGTGGAGTCGATAGGTTTGTTCACCAATATGCATTTCGGGGCCCAGTATGCCTATAAGCATAAACTGTTCGGTGGGGTGATCAGTGGCGGAATACAGATCGGGTTGGTGAACCAGTCGTTTGACGGGACAAAGGTTGAGATGGTGGAGTCTGAGTATCATCAGGAGACGGATCTGGCTATTCCTGTCGAGCAGGTTAGCGGCATGGGCCTGGATCTGAATTTCGGGATTTATTATACACACAAGCGTTTTTTCGCGGGATTCGGCATGATGCATCTTACCCAGCCAGAGATCCAATTAGACGAGAACGCCTATACTTACATAGGCCGCACGTTTAATTTTATGGGAGGATACAATATTCAATTAAAGAATCCGTTGATAGAATTACAGCCTTCGGTGTTCTTGCTGACAGATATGCAAAGCTTTCACGCGGACATTACCGCAAGGCTCGAATATAATAAGATGTTTAATGGAGGTCTTTCCTATCGGGTGAATGAGTCAGTGGGGATCTTGATCGGCGTTAAGATCGGCCGTTTCCAGGCGGGATACGCGTACGATTTCCCGACCACCGTGTTAGGCCAGGCTACCAGTGGCAGCCACGAGCTGTGCGTCAAGTATGCCTTGAAACTGAAGAAGACCCAGACCGGAAAGAATCGACATAAAAGTGTACGTATATTATAGTATATGAAAAAAGTATTGTTAGCACTTGTGACGGTAGCCTTGCTTACCTCTTGCGGCAGATCGCTCCGGAACACCGGGGGGGAGGTGACAGGTGTCAGATCGGTGGCGTTCAATGAGCCCGCGCCGTATGGGATGGTCCTGATCAAACGGGGATCGTTCGAGATGGGACCTGCCGACAAGGATTCGCTGTGGGGGATCATGCCGGAGACGAAAGGCGTCTCTTTCGACGCGTTCTGGATGGATCAGACTGAGGTGACAAACGCGAAATATCGCCAGTTCGTCTATTGGGTGAGGGACTCCATCATCCGTGAGCGGCTGGCCGATCCCGCTTATGGCGGTAACGACCTGTTCAAGATCACGGAAGACCGTTATGGCGACCCCGTCATGCCACACCTTGACTGGAGCCGTCCGATCCCTTGGAAACGGGCGAACGAGGATGAACTGCGCGCGATCGAGAGCGTCTATTACACGAACCCTGTCACCGGAGAGAAGGGTTTGGACCCGAAACAGATGCTTTACAAGTACGAATGGTATGACTATACGGCTGCCGCTCTGCGCAAGAATCAGTTGAATCCTGCGGATCGGGTACGGAATACGGATATCCAGGTCGATCCGAACGAGGTCGTCATGATCTCTAAGGATACCGCCTATATAGATGAGGAGGGACGTGTGATCAACGAGACAATCACCCGCCCGTTGAGCAGTGAGTGGGATTTCCTGAATACCCGCATCGTCAATATCTATCCGGATGAGAATTGCTGGGTGAATGATTTCAAGAACGCCTACAATGAGCCTTATACCCGTATGTATTTCTCGCACCCGGGCTACGATGATTATCCCGTGGTGGGTGTCTCTTGGGAGCAGGCTACCGCTTATTGCGTATGGCGCACGAACCTGTACAAGGAGTCCTTGAGCTTGCCGGCCGGACAGGTGATCGAGCCTTTCCGCCTCCCGACCGAGGGTGAGTGGGAATATGCCGCCCGTACCGGGAAAAACGAGAATAAATATCCTTGGTCGACCGATGAGCTGCAAGATAGCAAGGGATGCTTTTTGGGAAACTTCAAGCCGGGCAAGGGAAACTATACGGAAGACGGACATCTGATCACCTCGCGGGTAGGCTCGTTCGCCCCTAATGAGTTCGGGCTGTACGACATGGCTGGTAACGTGGCGGAGTGGACTTCTACCTCTTACTCGGAGTCCGGTCCGAGCCAGATGAGCGACCTCAATCCGGAACTCCGTTACAATGCCGCTAAGAATGATCCTTACGCCATGAAAAAGAAGGTGGTCAGAGGCGGATCGTGGAAGGATGTCTCCCAATTCATCCGTTCGGATATGCGGACATTCGAGTTCCAGAACGAGACGCGTTCCTACATCGGCTTCCGGTGTGCCCGTACGCAAATCGGGTTCTCTCGTTCCAAAGGTAAGAAATAAGGGAAGACCCCGTTAATTATTCATTGAATCACATTAAGACTATATACGACAATGGGAAAATACAGAAGATATAAGAACAGGCTGGAGATGTTCCTTTCCAGTGACAGAGGAAAACGGGTATTGAATTTCCTGTACAGCTGGGGCGCGTCGATCGTTATCTTAGGCGCGATGTTCAAGTTGTTGCACCTGCCTTACGCGAACCAGATCTTGTTCGTGGCGATGGTAACGGAGTCGATCGTGTTCTTCATCTCCGCTTTCGAGCACCCGAACAAGGAATACCATTGGGAAGATGTGTTCCCGGTATTGAAATCGAAGAACCCGATGGATCGCCCCGATTTCACGGATACGCCTGTCGCCTCCATGATTAATTCGGTGGATAATATGGAAGACGACGATGTTACCGCCGGGGAAGTACATTTGGGTTCCGTCGCTGCCGGCATGAACGTGAAAGGTGGTGGCTCGCTGAATATAGAGGGTAACCTCGACGTGACCGAGGAGGATACCAAGAATCTTTCGGACAGCATAAAGAAGCTGAGTGGCGCCGCCGAGCAGATCTCCAAGATGGCGGAGCTGACGGAAGCTACCCAGAAGTATCTGGAGCAATTGTCGGGCATATCGGAGCAGATGGAACGTTTCAGCCAAGTGACGAGCTCCCTGACCAACGTGTCGGACACGCTCTTGAACTCCTATAAGAGCATCACGGATAACTCGGCTGGCATCAACCAGAACTCGCAAGGCTACGTGCAACAGATGGAGCAGCTGAACCGGAATATCTCGGGCTTGAACGCCATTTACGAGATCCAGCTGAAGAGCATCGGCTCGCAGATCGAGTCGATCGAGCATATCAACGGAGGGTTGAACCGTATCCGCGAGATGTTTGACGGCTCGGTGGCAGATAGTTCCGTGTTCCGGAAAGAGACCGAGAAGATGACTTACCAATTGGCGGAGCTGAACCAGGTATATAGCCGCTTGTTGCAGGCCATGACCGTTAATATGGGGTATCAGCAACAGCCCCCCTCTCAGGCGCGAGAACCTCAGCAGCCAGTCTATCAACAGCAACCGGTCGGTTACCAGCAGCCCTATCAGCCGCCGTATGGCTACCAACAGCAGCCTCCTTATACCAACAATCCAATGAAGTAAAGGCGTATGGCAGGAATATCAAATAATCCCAACTCGCCTCGCCAGCGGATGATCAACCTGATGTATCTGGTGTTCATCGCCATGATGGCGCTTAACGTGTCGTCGGAGGTGCTGGATGGTTTCGAGTTGGTGGAAGGTAGCTTGCGGACCTCGATCGATAATACCTCTCGCCGGAACAAGATCGTGGCGGACGAGATGGAGGCCTATTATCGGCAGAATCCCCTGAAGGTCGGGGAGTGGGTCCAGAAGGCCCGTCAGGTGAAGCAGTCGTCTGACAGCCTTTATAACTATATACAAGACCTGAAAGTCCGTATCGCCCGGGAAGCCGACGGTAAGGAGGCGAACGTGGATAATATCGAGCATAAGGATGATCTGGAGGCGGCTTCCCGTGTGATGCTCGCTCCGTTACGTGGCGAGGGCAAGCATCTGCGGGAGAGCATCGACCAGTACCGGAACTGGATGGGTAGTTTCATCCAGGATTCGGCGAAGACGGCCTTGCTGGAGGCGAACCTCAGCACCACGCCTCCCCATAAGCCGGGTATCAACACCCGTTCTTGGGAAGAGGCCTTGTTCGAGAATATGCCTGTGGCGGCCGCGATCACGCTGCTTACCAAGATACAGAGCGACGTACGCCACATGGAAGGCGAGGTGCTATCCTCCTTGCTTAACAGCGTGGACGTGGGGGATTACCGGGTGAACCAGATCACCGCCCAGGTGATCCCGGAGAGCCAGATCGTGATGCGTGGAAGCCAATACAGGGCGAACATCGTGCTGTCGGCGGTCGATTCCACGAAACGGCCTGCTATTTTCGTGAACGGGAAAGAGCTTCCGGTGGAGAGCAACGGCCTTTTCACGGCAAGCGCCGGGGCTGCCGGGACTTTCCCCGTCAAGGGATATATCGAGATGCCGAATAGCGACGGAAGCGTCATGCGACGGGAGTTCGAGAGCGAGTATTTCGTGACCGAGCCGACCGCCACGATCGCGCCTACCTTGATGAATGTCTTGTACGCGGGGATCGCTAACCCGATGCGCATAGCCGTTCCCGGCGTGGCGAGCGGCAACGTGACGGCGACCATGACCAACGGGACGCTTACCCGCAAGAGCGGGGATACCTGGGAGGCAAGCCCCTCGAAGGTAGGGACGGACGCGGTTATCACCGTACACGCCCGTATGGCCGACGGACGCAGCGTGGAGATGGCGAAGACTTCCTTCCGGGTGCGGGCGCTGCCTGATCCGCTTCCTTATATCGAGTACAAGGATGCCAACGGCAATGTCCGTAAGTTCCGTGGGGGACGGATAGCGAAACGTAGCTTGGTGGAGGCGGATGGGATCCTCGCCGCTATCGATGATGACTTGCTGAACGTGAAATATACGGTCTTGCGCTTTGAGTTGACCTTCTTCGACTCGATGGGAAACGCGATTCCCGAGGTGGCTGAAGGGACTAATTTCTCGCAACGCCAGAAAAACTACATCCGTAACCTGAGCAAGGGGAAACGCTTCTATATCACGCGTGTAGTAGCGAAAGGCCCGGATGGGATCGAACGTACCATCCCGACTATCGAAGTAATCGTAAATTAAGATTCGCAGTATGAAACATCTGTATTACATAGCCGTTTTGGCAGCCACATTTTTAACGGCGGCGCCTCTGCAAGCGCAAGAGGAGGCTGACGAGCCCGCGCGTCAGCAACAGACGCGCAGGCGTTCTCCCCAAGCGAGCCGCGGGGAGCGGAAGGAGAAGCAGGATACCGGATTGCCGGAGCTTACCGTACGGGCGCAGGATCTGAACGAGCGCCTGACGCAAGAGATCGGCAACGCGCGCTGGATGAGGGTCGTCTATCGGCAGGTGGATCTGACACAGGAGCAGAACGCTCCCCTCTATTACCCCACGAGGCCGATGAATGGCCAGATGAACCTTTTCTCCACGATCTTCCAGCTTCTGGGCGAGAATAAGATCAAGGCGTATGAGTATCTCGACGGTTATGAGGAGTTCGACGACGAGCATCTGATCAAGTTTAAGGATCTATTGGACCGTTTCTATATCCTCTATGAGGAGGTGCCGGGGCAGCGAGGCGGGGAACCGACATTCGTGATCAACGAGAGCGACGTCCCCTCGGCCGACGTACGCTCCTATTACGTGAAGGAGGCCTGGTATTTCGACCAGAACAACTCTTCTTTCGACGCGAAGATCTTGGCGATCTGCCCGATCCTCACCTCGGTCGGGGATATGGGCGAGACTACCATGCCGATGTTCTGGCTCCCTTACGAGAATATACGGCCTTACATCAGCAACTCGTACATCATGACCTCGAATATCAACAACGCCATGACCTTCACGATGGACGACTATTTCCGCCGCCGGATGTTCAAGGGTGACATTATCAAGACGCAGAACCTGATGAACCTCCCCTTGCAGGCTTATTGCCCCACGCCAGACTCCCTGAAGAGGGAGCAGGAGCGGATCGAGAACCAGCTGATCGGCTTCGAGAAGGCGCTTTGGTATCAGCCGGATACGACCCAAGTGGCCGACAACAAGGAGGCGAAGAAGGAGCGTAAGAAGGCAGGACGTGATCAGAAGAGCGTGAAGAGCGGATCGAGCAAGGAGGTGAAGATCAAGGCGCCCAAGGCGCAGAAATCAGCTCCGGTACGCAGTGTCCGTCGCCGTCGTTGAGCGGGTTCATCCGGGCGCATCGGGATAGGCGACACGCCTTTCCAGCCTTCGAGGTTGAGGTGCAAGGAGCCGCTGGTATTACAATGGGATCATGTGGCTTAGGCGCCTTCCCGCTTGAGAAACTGAAGTAAAGATAAAGGACACCCGATATTCCGGGTGTCCTTTTTGTGTTTCATGCCGCCCTTTCCCGGGAAACTTGCCCGTGTTTTCCCGGATCCTTCCTATGATTCCTGCCGGAAGAGGTGTATCCCCGAGCTCTCTTTTCGGGAAGAGCCTTCCACTTCGATATACGCCTTGGCTATCTTTCCCCGGATATACTGTAAAAGCCGGTGGTACCGATTATAGATTTCCTTTTCTTTAAGTCCTAATCGTGCCGCCACCTCGGATGTGGAATAATTCAGTTCCCATCGGAGATGGAAGATCTCTCGGGCTGTCTCTGGCAGTTCGGCCACTGCCCGGTCCATAAGCCTGTGGATCTCTTTCGCCTGGTATTCCTCCAGAATATGCGAATAGCTGAGGTCATCGTTCTCCGCGAGAGTGGCGAAGTCCCTTTCACTGAGCCGCTCGCATAGCTCGTTCTGCCGGGCTTTTATGTAGTCGAGGATACGGAACGTATAATAACGCAGCAGGAAATTCTTGGCGCACCCCTCCTCGTCGGCCTTTATTACCGATGGCGTGAGCCAGATCGCTTCCCAAAAAGATTGTGCGATCTCATGGGTCGCCTCCATATCCTTGGTCCGGTTGTACGCCCATTCGTATAACAAACGGGCGTACCGTTCGTAAAATTCCCGGAAGGCCTTCGGGTCCTTCCCCTCTATCCTCCTCAATAATTCTTGATCGGATTGATCCATTGTCAGTTGGGTTAGTGACGCGAAAATAGGACGGGCCTGTTGCGTACGTGTGACAGGAGAGACGCAAAAGAGTGACAATCGTGTTCAAGAGACCTGTCATGCGAACGTAACGGTTTCTTCATGGATCCGTAGGAGAAAAAGGGCTGTCGCGATTCGATTATCTATATAGAAACGAACGAATATGAGACAATCGGGAATCAAACGGGTGAAATGGCTCCGGACGCTGCTCAATCGTTATTACGGGGGGAAGGCGAACGACAGGGAGCGGCGGATCGTGGAGGAATGGATCCCTACGGCCGGGGAGGAGGAGTCTGGTTTGGACCGTCAGGTCGCGGAGGAACGGTGCGACGAGATCTGGCGTCGCTTGGAGAACCGTTGCTTGGGAGAGGATCTGAATAGGAGGAGAAAGCGACGTTCGATACGAGTCGTGTATTATGCGGCGGCGGTAGCGGCCGCGGCATCGCTCTTGCTGATGATCGGGATACCGGGAAAGGTTGCGGATCCGGAAGCCTCACGATCTCTGGGAATCGGGTTCGAGGATGCGGATACCCGCAAGGAATATATAGTCGCCACGGACTCGATACGGAAGCTGACCCTGCCCGATGGTTCGCGGATCTGCCTGAATGAGGGCACCCGGCTGGCTTATCAACCCGAGCGGTTTAACCTCCGGTCGAGGGAAGTCTGGTTAGAGGAGGGAGAGGCCTTCTTCGAGGTTTGTCCCGACCCAAGCCGAGCGTTTACCGTCTATCATGGCTCGATGCGCACGATCGTGCGGGGTACCTCCTTCAATATCCGTTCCTACAAGAGCTTAGGCGAGGAGGTGGTAGCCGTCAGGAGTGGCAGGGTAGAGGTACGTACCGATACGCTGCTGGTTGGTTCGTTGAAACGTGGCGAGGCGATCTTGTGGAATCGTGCCACCGGACATCTTACCCATGCCGGTTGCTCCGATGCCGATCTTATGGCGTGGATGGAACATCGGTTGGTGTTACGCCATGCGAGCGTGGCAGAATTGGGCCTTAGGATAAAACAACTGTATAATAAGGATTTGGTGGTGGAGGACAATGCGCTGCCGGAGATGCGCTTGAGCGTGGCGTTCCCGCCCCGATGCCCGTTGGAGAATGTCGTGTCGGTGTTGGCGGAGCTATATGGCGTGAGCTGCCGGGTGGAGGGAGATCTGCTGATCTTCTCCCGGCATCGCGCTTAGGCCAGTGTATGTATGGAAATCATGAAACCGCGGTTTTTGAAATATAGTTTTTTGTTGTATCAATTCTTTATCAAAATGAATCAAGAAAGAAAAAGAGGGAGTGGAAGACGGTGGTTGCTATCAGCAGCCATGTCAATCGGTCTGTTGGCCTCGGCCTATGCAGTAGGTGAGCGGATCTCTTATCCTCAAGAAACATTAGTGTCCAGGCTGGATCGGATCCGGGAGATCAGTCCGGTGGTGATCGCTTACGACGAGCGTATGATTGGCGAGGTACAGGTGCCAGATCTGTCCGCGGATCAAGCTGATTGGGAATCCATATTGGAGAACAGCCTGGCCTCCACGATGTTCACCTTCCGTACCCTATCGGATGGATCGTGCGTGATCGTCGACAAAGAGGTCGCCGAGGCTTCCACGATCACCGTGAAGGGTGTGGTCGTCGACGAGCAAGGGATGCCTGTGATCGGCGCGAACGTGGTCGTGAAAGGTACTACGCAAGGGGTGATGACCGACGTGGACGGGAACTTCCAGATGGAGGTGCCTTCCGATGCCCTCTTGCAGATCTCTTATATCGGCTATACCACGAAAGAGGTGCCGGTTGACAGGCAGATCTCCTTGAGGATTACGCTGTCGGAGGAGTCGTTCGACTTGGAGGAGGTGGTGGTGACCGCCTTGGGTATCAAGAAAGAGATCCGTCGGTTGGGATATGCCGTACAAGAGGTAGACAATGAGCAGATCAACGAGATCCCTAACTCGAATATCGCCAGCTCATTGAGCGGTAAGGTGGCCGGTTTGGTGGTTTACAATACGCCGAACTTTTATCAGGAGAATCCGATGCTGATCCGTGGTCGCTCGCCGCTGATCGTGATCGATGGTGTGCCGGTCAATTCCAATTCGTATGATATTAATTCGATGGACGTGGAGAGTATCAACGTGCTGAAGGGCTCTACCGCGGCCGCGTTGTATGGCTCGAAAGGGCAAAACGGAGCGATACAGATCACCACAAAGTCAGGACAGGCGGGGCGTACGGTCGTGGAGTTTAGCCAGCGTTCGATGTTCCGCGCCGGTTGGATCCGCGAGCCGAAGGTACAGACCCAGTATGGTAACGGTTATAATGGCCAGTACGCGTATAAGGATGGTATGGGAGGCGGAACTTACGATGATGATTGGGTATGGGGTCCAAAGCTGGATGTGCCCGATCCTTCTACGCCCAGTGGTTATTGGGAGACCACCCAGTGGGACAGCCCGGTGGATGAGAACGGTAACCTGATTCCGACGCCTTGGGTGTCAAGAGGCCGGAATAACCTGAAGAACTTTTTGCGTACAGGTTATGTGCTGAGTAACAACGTCAGCGTGACGACCGGCAACGAGCGGGGTTCGATGCGTGCCTCATTCGGATATGATTATAACCGGGGCGAGGTGCCCAATACCTCCCTTCATGTGTTCAACGCCTCCTTGTCCGCGAATTATAAGCTAACCGACAAACTCACCTTCTCGGGAACGGTTCTGTTCAATCGGCAGAACTCCCCCAATTACCCGGCGGTAGGATATGGAACGAACAATATCTTGTACAACTTGCTTATCTGGGCAGGTACTGATATAGATATTACCCAGTTCAAGGATTATTGGGTGAAAGGCCAGGAGGGGTATCAGCAGAACTATTTCAATAAGATATGGATCAATAACCCTTACTTCATGGCTTATGAGAAAGAGAACACGATCTACCGGAACCGGACGCTGGCCACGGCCTCGCTCGACTATGAGATCATACCCCACTTGACGGCTACCTTCCGCCAAAGTGCTGAGGTGATGAGCCTGGTGGAGGAGAACAAATGGCCCAAGAGCTATATCTGGTATAGCCGTGATCGCCGGGGCGATTATGAATTGACGAATACGAATAACGATGAGTTCAACACGGAGTTATTCCTGACCTACGAGAATACCTTTGGGCGCTTCGATGTTAATGCGTTCGTGGGGGCGAATATCAACTATTGGCAGGATCGTAATCACTATTCCTCCACACAGGGATTGAAAGTGCCCGGGATCTATAACTTAGGGAATACGATTGATGCGGTCAAATCAACGAATAGCCTGACAAAGTATCTACGCAATAGCGTTTTTGCGTCGGTCGATCTCGGTTGGGATAATACATATTACCTTGGTGTGACCGCCCGTGAGGACATCTCTTCCTCGCTGCCGGATAGCAACAACAGTTATTTTTATCCGTCCATATCAGGATCTATCGTTCTCTCCAAGCTGTTCAAGATGCCCGCCTCTACTTTCCTGAAGGTACGCGGGTCGTGGTCTCAGGTGCGTTCGGACCTGGAGCCCTACGAGTATATGACGACCTATCAGCCGGGAATCACCTACGGGCAATACAACTCGATGCAATACCCTTCCGCATTGGGAAACATGTATCTGAAGCCTTCGTTGACTAATGCTTATGAGTTTGGCGTGAACGGCTCGTTCTTCAATAATCGCCTCTCGGTGGACCTGACCTACTTCAACGCTTACGACCGCGACTTGATCAGCGACCAGTCGGCCTCGTTGAGCTCAGGCTTTAGTTCCTATAAGGTGAATGGCAATAAGTATCAACGAACCGGAGGTGAGATCATGGTGACCGGTGTGCCGGTGAAGACCTCGGACTTTGAATGGACGACTGGGGTGAACTGGAGTATGTACCGGAACATCCTGCGCAAGGTGTATGGCGGTGGCGATCGCTTAGGTAGTATCAAAGTCGGTGAACGGACTGATAAGGTGATGATAAATAAGTTCATGCGCTCGGACGACGGACAACTGATTATCGGGAGCAACGGCCTGCCGGTGAAGGATCAATACCTGTCGAGCGCAGGATATGCCGATCCTTCCTGTATGTTGAGCTGGAGCAACAGTTTCCGTTTCCTGAAGGACTTTACGGTTTCCTTCCTGCTGGATGCCCGGATCGGAGGTGTCATCTATGGCACGATGAACGAGAAAATGTGGTATGGCGGTACCCATCCCGATGCCGTGGGCGAGTTGAGAGACGCTGCTTACCGTGGGGAGACCTATATCGCCCAGGGCGTGAACGTGACGGGTGGTGAGCTGGTTCGCGACGCCGACGGAAATATCATCTCGGATACCCGTACTTATCAGCCGAACTCGGCGGGAACCAATTGGATCACCTATATGCAATATGCGTATGGGAATGGCGGGAACAGGGAGTTCAATATGTTCAGCGGCTCTTACCTGAAGCTCCGCGAGCTCTCGATCACCTACGACATCCCGAAGCGGTTCCTGGAGTTTACGAAGACGATCTCATCCGCTTCGATCAGCTTGGTGGGATCCAACCTGTTCGTGATCTCGGAGTACCCCTTCTCTGATCCGGATAGTGGTACGGACGCGGACCTGCAATATCCTTCCGCCCGGAATATAGGATTCAACCTAAACGTTAAATTTTAATGAGAAATCCGTATGAAACGTAGAAATATCATTTTGTCTTTGATTTGTGCTTGTTGCTTGGGAAGTTGCAACGTGACCGACTTCAGCGAGAACCTGAATGAGCCTCAAACCACCTCCCCACAATCCCTCTTGGCGAACGCGGAGTTCGCGTCGTTCACGCATAACCATATCTTGCAGGCGGCGATCTCGATGCGTTATATGATCCAGACCGCGGATGGAAGTATCTTCCAGACCTACGACTGGGGGCGTGGTGATTTCGCCGAGTATAATTACCTGAGAAACGTGCAGAAGATGATCGAGGAGGCGGGGGATGAGCCGGCCAACCAACCGTACGTGGCGATCGGTAAGATCATGCGGGCGCACAGTTTCTTTATGCTGGCTTGCATTTATGGCGATGTTCCCTACTCACAAGCTTTGAGAGGGGAGGATACGTCAATAGATATGCAGGAGCGTTTCTATCCGGCATACGATTCGCAAAAGGAGGTCTTGACCGGGATCCTGCTGGAATTGGAAGAGGCCAACGAGATCCTCAAGAATGCTGTCGGTACCGTAGAGAGTGACATCGTCTATTCGGGCGACCTCTCCAAATGGCGGAAGTTGGCGAATACTTATCAGCTCCGGATTTTGTTGATGATGAGCAAGAAGGCATCCGATCCGGCCTTGGGTATCCCTCAACGTTTCGACGAGATTGTCTCGAATCCGGGAGAGTACCCGATCTTCTCGTCGGAGGAGGACCAGGCTCTTGTCAACTACCTGAATACGGAGGGGGTACGTTATCCATTTTACAATGACTTGGACTTAGGCTCGAAGCGTTATATCGGCAAGGAGTTGTGTGATCTGTTGGTGTCGTTGGAGGATCCCCGTCTGTTCGTCTTCGCTGATCCATCGGAGCTATCCCAGGCGTCGGACCCGAACGCCCGATACGATTTTAATAACTACAAAGGTGTGGACGTGACGCTCTCGTTGGATGAGGTGAACGAGCTGATTGCCAATAAGGAATTCAGCCGGATTAATGCGGCTCATTACGCCGATAATCCGGTAGGTGAGCCCTCGCTCGCGCTGAGTTATTCAGAGGTAATGTTGGCCTTGGCTGAGGCTTCCGTGTTAGGCTGGACGAATGCCGTGGATGCGAGACGGTGCTATGAGGAGGCTATCCGGTCATCGTTTAACTTCTATGGCCTGTCGGCGGATTATACCTCTTACATTGAGAACCCCGCTGTGGCTTATGACGAGAATAATGCCTTGACGCAGATCTATCGTCAGCGGTACATTATCTATATGATACAGGGCGACTTCATGTCGTTATTCCATTATCACCGTACCGGATTCCCGGAGATGGTATGTGGACGTGGGCAGGTTACTACGGGGGTGCCCTACCGGATGCGTTATCCGCAGGTGGAGGTTGATATGAACCAGGTCAATATGGAGGATGCCTTGCGGAACCAGGGATTCGCTGAGGATGATGAGATGAATAAGCTTTGGATTTACCAAGACTGAACACCGAGAGCCCTTTGGAATATGATACATAGGATTTTTTTCGTAAAGCAAGAATAATATATGATAACACGACGACAATTTTTGAAGGCTGGCGGTGCGGTGATGGGATCGGCGCTGTTGTCGGCGAAGTCTCCGGCCGATGCCGCTATGGTATCTGAAGAGCCTCTCCTGGCGGGAGGACGGGAATTGCGGTTTAACGCTCAAGGACGTTTCAAGATAGCGCAGTTTACTGATTTGCATCTCAACGGGGAGAAGCCCGAAGGATCCAAGCCTGTCCATGAATGCGTGAACCGGGTATTGGACGCGGAACATCCTGATTTTATAATTTTCACGGGTGACATCGTTTGTTGTGGAAACGGGACAGGCGATTGCCTGAGCGAACTTTTGTCGATGGTGAACGGGTGTCAGATCCCTTTTGGGATCGTGTTCGGGAATCATGATGACGAGAAGGACCTGAGCCGGGAGCAACTGATGGAGATTGCTCGGAAGTATGCGTTTAATTGTTCTTGGGATGAGGAGCCCTCGATCCACGGGGTGAGCAATTATGTGCTGCCTGTTCGCTCGTCCGACGGGACGAAGGAGGCCGCGTTGTTGTATTGCCTCGACTCGAACGCGTATAGCCAGATGGAAGGAGTGGATGGATACGATTATATCCGCCGGGATCAGGTGGAATGGTATGTGCGGCAAAGCGAGAAACATCGGGAACGGAACGGGAAGCCGCTGCCTGCGCTGGCGTTTTTCCACATCCCTATCCCGGAATATAAGGAGGCAAGCTTGTTCGAGGAGACTAATTTTTATGGGATTAGGGGAGAGCACGTGGCTTCTCCCCTCTTGAATAGCGGGCTTTTCACGGCCATGAAGGAACAGGGAGATGTGATGGGTGTCTTCGTCGGGCATGAGCATGACAACGATTTCATTGTCGGATGGAAAGGAATCGCTTTGGCTTACGGGCGTTATGCGGGCACTACCGTGACCACGTACGGGCATTTGCCGAATGGATCCCGCCTCATCGAGCTGGAAGAGGGGGAACGGAGATTTAATTCTTGGATACGTACGGCGCATGGCACGGAGCAGTTGACCCGGTTCCCCGATGATTTCTGGAAGATGTTCAAGAAATGACATGGAGGGAGTGCTGATGAAACGATTTATTTGCATTGTCCATTTGCTACTCGCTGGGCTGCTTGGAGGGATTTCCCTCCGGGCCCAAGAGCAGCTTCCCGCCTGGGAAAAGGGGTACTTGGATGTCCATTTCATCTCTACCGGAGTGGGGAATTGCGCGTTGATGGTCATGCCTGACGGAACCACCCTGCTGATCGACCCGGGGGAGCTGGATCCTACCTCCGCCCGGACTCAGTCACCGCGTAACACGCCTCGCTACCCGAATTACAGCAAGCATGGATATGAGTGGCAGGCAGCCTATATCCAGCGGATACTCCGGCAAAAGGAGGATCCTAACAGACTGGATTACGCTTTTATCACCCATTATCACGACGATCATTACGGATACAATTACCCGGGAGCCCCCTTGTCGGAGACCGGCCGTTTTTATCTTTCCGGCATCACGGGGATAGCGGATCTGATCTCGATCGCTAAGCTGGTAGATCGAGGCTGGGATTATCCGATGGATATGCGGGCATGGAGCCTGCGCGAGAAGAACGACTCTACCTTGCTCAATTACTTCCGTTTCGTGGATTATGCCCGCGAGCGGCAGGGATTGACGTACGAGCCTTTCGAACTGGGCTCGACCTCCCAGTTCCGGATGCTGCGCGACGCCTGCGCTTATCCCGCTTTCTCCATCCAGAATATTTCCGGGAACGGGGCGGTCTGGAAAGAGGGGAGAGCCTATACACGGATGCCGTCGAGGGAGGAACTTGTGGGGGCGAAGATGATACCTGACGAGAACCAGCTTTCATGTGGCATCTTGATCCGTTATGGCGACTTCAAGATGTACATGGGAGCGGACATCCCCGGCGAGGCTCCCGCCTATATGGGACGACCCGAGTGGGCGGATATGGAGACGATCGTGGCGGACGTGGTGGGTGAGGTGGACGTGACTACCGCAAACCATCACGCTAACCGGGACGCGATGACTGCCTATTACTTATCGAGATTGCGCCCGAGAGTGATTATCCAGGAGGTGTGGTCGTCCGACCATCCCGGGCATGAGGCCTTGCTCCGGATGACTTCCCGGACTATCTGGCCCGAGGATAGGGATTTGTTCGCGACAAATATGTTAGAGAGTAACCGGTTGGTGATCGGGGAGTTGATAGACCAGAGTTATCGTTCCCAAGAAGGGCATATCGTATTGCGGGTATCGCCGGGGGGAGGGCGTTATCGGGTCTATGTGTTGAACCACGAGACTGAGGAACCCTATGTGAAGGCTTGTTTTGACGGGTATCAAGCCAAGTCTCATATCCCCTCCAAGCCTTGATCGTGAAACCTTGCCGTAGATCTCGGGAAAAGACGGCTATGTTTCCGGGGAAAGTAGGCGATGATTTTTCCTGTTAAAATCTTGGAATAGGGAGGATTAAGATGTATTTTTGGGAAAGTTCCCGAAGCGGGTGGCTCCATGCGTCCACGCCGCCCGGCCAAGGGGCGATATATCTTGTTACACCTAAAATCGTAGCGCGACATGAGTATATGCAAATATATCCTGTTCTGCCTTGGCCTGCTGTATATGGCATCCGCGGAGGTGGCGGCCGTAGTGAAGGATGATGGTGGTTTTATCACCGTAAGCGGCATCGTGAGAGACAAGTCGGACAAGAAGGTCGTGCCCTACGCTACCGTCTCCATTGCCGGGAGCGCACGCTCCACCGTGACCAACGTCGATGGCGAGTTCACCTTCAAGATAAAGGTGCCCGTAGAGGGGACGGAGATCGAGGTGTCTCACATCGGCTACGTCAATGCCCGGATCTGCATAGAGGAGGGAGATCCTGAGCTTCCTGTGATCTGGCTTACCCCTTCCGCCCTGATGCTCGACGAGGTGATTATCAGCGGGCGTAATCCACGTGAGCTTATCGAGGAGGCGATCCGGAAGATCCCCGCTAATTACAGCACGGAGCTTAACCGGCTGACGGGTTTCTACCGGGAGACAGCGCGTAAGCGCAGGCGTTATATCAACATCGCCGAGGCGGTGATCGACCTACGCAAGACCTCTTACACGCAGGAGGCCGACCGGGATCGCGTGCGTGTCCTCAAGGGACGGCGCCTGCTCAGCCCGAAGGCGAGCGACACCTTGGCGGTGAAACTGCTGGGCGGCCCCAACTCCTCGATCTACTTAGATGTGGTGAAGAACCCCGACCTGCTGCTCAGCCCTGAGATACTTCCGTTCTACGATTTCCATATAGAGGAGCCGACGGCGATAGATGATCGTCCGCAATATGTGGTGAGTTTCGTGCCGAACCAGTCGCTCCCGTTCGCCCTCTATCGGGGGAAATTCTATATAGACAAGGAGAGGCTGTCATTTACCCGTGCCGAGTTCTTCCTCGACATGAGCGACTTGCGGAAAGCTACGGAAGCTATCCTGCGCCGTAAGCCGTTCGGGTTGCGCTTCAAGCCGGTGGAGGTCTCTTATTTGGTGAATTACGCGGATCATGGCGGCACGACCTTCCTCAGCTACGTGCGCAATGAGATCCGTTTCAAGTGCGACTGGCGGCGTAAGTTGTTCTCTACGAACTATGCGATCGTGTCGGAGATGGTGGTGACGGATATAGAACCCTCTGCCGCCAATATCCCGGCTCGCGAGGCGTTCGGGAAGAACCAGGTCCTTTCCGATGACGCGAGCTTCTTCTATGATAAGGACTTTTGGGGCGATTATAACATCATCAAGCCGGATGAGTCGTTAGAGAAAGCGGTGAACCGGTTGAAGAAAATGCACGAGAAGTAGGGGAGGGCGTGCCTCCCTGTTTCAGGCTTTATGGATCTCGTCCGCGGTTACGATATGTAAGCCTGCCTCTGATTCCTTGGCGATCTTCAGCATCTTCTCGGCCAGCAGTCCGGTGGTGATGGGGCGTAGCCGGCGGAACAGCCCGAGGCGATTGAGCGCCTTGATTATTTTCACTCCGGCATCCTCGCGGAACCGTCCCTTCGATCCCCGATCGAGCAGGCTTGGGCGTAAGATGACCGTGCGCTCGAATCCAGCCGCTTTCACGCCCTCTTCCACCTCTCCCTTGATCCGGTTATAGAACAGGCGCGAATGGATGTCGGCTCCGACGGCTGAGATCAGGGCGAAGGTCGGGACCCCGTTTTTACGTGCGGCCCGTGCGAAAGCGAGTTGGTAACCCACGTCTATCCGGTGCTGAGCCTCCTTGCTGCCCGCCTCTTTCAAGGAGGTGCCTAAGCAAGAGAACGCCATGTCGCCGACCACCAAGTCGCTCCACGACTCCGGATGCTCGAAGTCGATGACGTGTACGTGCAGTTTCGGATGCCTCGTGCTTATCTCGCGTCGTACGAATGCGTGTACCTCCGTGAAGGTGTCGTCGTGCAGCAGATCCTGCACCAAATGTTTTCCCGTGGAGCCCGTGCCCCCGATGACTAATGCTCTCATTTCTGTATGTAGGTCATAAGTTTGTATTCCTTTGTTGCGTTGGCTATATGAGGTTTGCGCGTCTGCTTCCGCCCTGTATCGGATCACCGTTCAGCTGAGGATCGCACGGTTCCCGGAGAGGATGACGCTTAAGTTACATCAAAAGGGCAATAAAAAAAGTCCCACAAAATATTGATTTTGTAGGACTTGTCTTTTTATTGTCGCCTTTTGGCTTTTCTTTTGGTGATCCGCCTGGGGCTCGAACCCAGGACCCCAACATTAAAAGTGTTGTGCTCTACCAGCTGAGCTAGCGAATCATCGTCGTGTTAGCTTTCTAACACGGGTGCAAAGGTAAGCCTTTTTTTGAAACCCGCAATAAGTTGAGCTACTTTTTTTCGTCGGGTGTCGCGCTTATCGGTTGACCGGGTCTCGATTGTTCCGCTTTTTGTTGGGCCAACTTGCTTTCTTCCATCAGGATGAACCGTTTGTAATACGAGAGGCATAGCGTGGTGAGCGGGAGCGCCACGATCAATCCTACGAAGCCGAGCAGGGTTCCCCAGATAGATAGGGAGAGAAGGATGATCGCGGGATTCAGCCCCATCGCCTTTCCCATGATGCGGGGCGTGAGGTACAGATCCTGGATGCATTGGACGATCCCTAATACCAGGAGCGCCATGCCGAAGATCAGCCAGAAGTTCTGTCCCGTCTCCGCGGAGCGAAGCAGGCTGAGCAGCACCATCGGGATGATTCCTATGGTCTGCAGATAGGGGATCAGGTTCAATACCCCGATGAAAAGTCCTAAGGTTACGGCAAGCGGGAAATCGATGATCTTGAAGCCGATGGCGAGCAATACGCCCACGCAGAAGGCGATCAGCGACTGGCCGCGGAAATAGCGGTTCATGCTGAACTCGACATCCTCGGCAAGCCCTTGGATGAAGGGGCGGAAGCGGTCGGGGATCAGGTCGATCCATCCATTGGCGATCTTCTCGTAGTCGAGCAGGATAAAGATAAAATAGAGCAGGATCATGAAAATGATCGTCACGCTGAACAGGATCGAGAAGGTATTCGACAGGATAGACCACAGCTGGGGGGCGATCTGCTTCACCGCCTTCAGCAGATTTTCCTTGCTCAGCAGCTCCATGAGTTGCGCGAGATCCACGTTATTCTTCAGGTACTCTATCCAGGCTTCGGGGATCATCGGTATATGTCCTTCCCCGGGGTCGTGGGTGCGGATCAGCTCCAAGGTCTTCTCCGACTCCGCCACGATGGAGGGAACCACCAGCACGCTCAGCAAGGCGACGAACAGACCTAAGCTGACCAATACCGCGATGATCGACAAGATACGGCTACGAAGGCGCAGCTTATACTGAAAGAACTTGACGAACGGCTGCGTCATATACGCCAGCAACCAGGCGATAAGGAACGGGAGCAGGGCGTTTCGCAGTACGGCGATCAAGTAAAGCAGTCCGGCTATGAGCAATACCCCGAAGAAGAGCCGGGCGACGCGGTCGAACGTGAAAGGCTTGTCGAACAGTGAATTCATATTAATTTTCTATCTTTGCTTTCCACAAAGATAGAACAAAGTGGAATAGATTAGCGATATGGCACGAAAAATATACGTTTCCCTTCTCCTTTTCAGCGTGGCGCTCTCCTTGTCCGCGCAAATACCCCAACCTATCAGAAATCTCTTGAGCCATCCTGCCATGCGGGGAGCCTCCTTCTCGATCCTTGTTCGGGATCTGCGTTCCGGAGAGACCTGCTTCGCTTACGATACCCTCCGGCAGCTGACTCCCGCCTCGGTGATGAAGACGGTCACCACCGCCACCGCCTTGGAATTGCTGGGCGAGGACTATCGCTTCGCCACCTCCTTGTCCTACGACGGCTCGCTCGATGATGGTGTATTGCGTGGCAATCTTTATATCGAGGGTGGAGGGGATCCCAGTTTAGGGTCGTCCCATCTTCTGTCGGAGCGGGCGAGGTTCATGGAGGATTGGATAGCGGCCTTGCGTAAGGCTGGGATACGTTCTGTCGAAGGGGCGGTCGTGTCCGACGAGAGCCTGTTCGATACCGAGGGGATCTCTCCCAAGTGGGTACGCGAGGATTTAGGCAACTATTACGGGGCGGGCTGCTATGGGATCTCGGTGTTCGATAACCTCTATCGGCTGATCCTGCGGACGGGCGCGACAGGCAGTCGCCCCAAGTTGCTTGGCACGGAGCCGGAAATCCCGGGTATCCGTTTCCACGATTACCTGACGGTCGGGGCGGTCGCTTCGGACAGTTCCTATATTTGGGGCGCTCCTTTCGCCTCGGATCGTTACCTGTACGGGGTGGTTCCCGCCAATCGGGAGCGGTATGTGCTGAAAGGCGACATCCCCGATCCCGCGTTGTTCCTCGCCGGTTATCTGACAAGCGGGTTGGAAAAGGCGGGAATCCGGGTCAGCGGGCAACCGACCTGCCATCGTCTCTTGAAGGAGGCGGGGCGCTGGAAGCCCGGGAAGCGGACAACGATCGTCACAACCTACTCACCTCCCTTGCGGGAGCTCGTGCGAATTACCAACCACGCCAGCCATAACCTTTTCGCCGATGCCTTGATAAAAACGATCGGTTTGCGCTATCATCCTCGGAAGGGGGAGGTGATCTCCTCGTTCGACCGGGGGATCCGGGTGCTTCGCGCCTATTGGGAGAAGAGGGGGCTTGATCTCTCCTCGGTATGGATGTGCGATGGAAGCGGATTGGCGGCTATGAACAAGTTATCAACAGCCTTTGTCGTTGATTTATTGTCGTATATGAAAAACGGTTCATCGAATCGAACCGCTTTTTCCACCTCGCTTCCGAAGGTGGGGGTGGCCGGCTCCGTGCGAAATTTCCTGAAGGGTTCCGCCTTGCAGGGGAAAGCCTCCTTAAAAAGTGGCAGCATGAGCCGCGTAAAGGGCTACGCCGGTTATCTGGAAACGGGCGGCCATTCGTATGCGGTGGCCCTATTCGTGAACAACTATGCCTGCGACGGGCGGGAGATGACCCGCTTGATCGAGCGCCTGTTGCTGGGGCTGTTCGATTGATCCCCTGATCTTTTCGCCCATAAATTATCCTCGATTGGGCCTGACATCGGGCAGGAAAGCCGCGATCACGCCGAGCAACGGCAGCCAGGTACTCACCTTAAACACGAACTCGATACTGGTCCGGTCGGCAAGCCATCCGAAGAAGGCTGAGCCGATACCTCCAAGGCCGAACATCAGTCCGAAGAATACGCCGGCGATCATGCCTACCTTATCAGGCATCAGGTCGGTGGCGTAAACCACGATGGCGGAGAAGGCCGAAGCGATAATCAGCCCTGTCAGGACTGCCATCGCGATGGTCCCCCATAAACTGAGGTAGGGCATGGCCAGCGTGAACGGGGCAGCCCCGAGGATGGAGAAGAGGATGACGTACTTCCGCCCGTAGCGATCCCCGAGAAATCCCCCGAGCAAGGTGCCTATGGCGAAAGCGGCTAAATAGGCGAAGAGGCAGAACTGCGATTGCTGCACGCTGATCCCGAACCGCTCGATGAGGTAGAACGTGAAATAGCTCGTCATACAGGCGTTGAAAAAGTATTTCGAGAAGATCATCAGCACCAATATCCCTAAAGCCATGCGCACCGTGGTTTTAGGCAGGGATTGGCTGGCCTGGCGGAAACGTCCCGACCGTTTGATCTTTGTCAGCATCAGGCTATACCAATATCCCACCCGGGTCAGTACAGCCGAGGCTACCAAGGCAGCCACGGCGAACCACCCCACGGCATGCTGTCCGTAAGGGATGACGATCAATGCCGCGAGGAGCGGGCCGATGGCGCTTCCCCCGTTGCCACCCACCTGGAAGATGGATTGGGCAAGGCTCTTGCGCCCGCCCGAGGCCATCTGCGCTACCCGCGACGCCTCCGGGTGGAACACCGACGAGCCACAACCGATCAGGGCGACAGCCATCAGGATGAGCCCGAGGTTTGGGGCGAAGGCCAGCGCCAGCAATCCCGCGAGCGTGAAGCACATCCCGGTAGCCAAGGAATAAGGCCGTGGATGGCGGTCGGCGTACAAGCCGATGAAAGGCTGGAAAATCGATGACGTGAGCTGGAACACCAGCGTGATGATCCCGATCTGGGCGAAGGTGAATCCGAAGCGTTCCTTCAGTAGTGGATATAAAGCCGGGATCACCGACTGGATCATGTCGTTGAGCAGGTGGCAGAACCCCACCGAGAACAAGATGGCGTAAGCCGTGCCCTGCGTCAGGCTCGGGTGCCCTTTCAGCCTATTCAGTATCTTCATCATTCCAAATCCAAGTTTTATATGCGAACGCGACCGCGAAATTACCCGCCTTTCCCGAGAAATATGCGAAACCTTCCCCGTTTTTTCCAGAAACCTTGCCCCGCTTTTCCCGGAAACTTGCCGGTGAAGGGGGCGGGAGGTGGCTTAGGGTTGGGTGGATGTTGTCTTTCGCTTGAGGGGTAGGCGGGGGAAGAGCTTGCGGAAGCGGATCAGGTGGGCGGTGATGCTGCCGCCCGCGATGATGAGCGTGACGGCGAGGATAATCAGCGCGATGCCGCAAGCCAAGCGGGGCGTGAGGGGTTCGCCGAAAACGCCCACGCCGATACATACGGCGGTAAGGGGCTCCAAGGCGCCGAGGATGGCGGTGGGCGTGGAGCCGATGTACTGGATCGCCGCCGTCGTGCAGAGGAACGAGATGGCGGTGGGGAAGAGAGCCAACGCTAACAGGTTGCCCCACAGATGCCATTCGTGAGGCAAGGCCAGATCACCGTTGATCTGTACCCGTGCCAAGAAGAGGGTGAGCCCGAACAGCAGGATATAGAAGGTCAGCTTGATGGTGGGGATCTCTTTTAGTCCCGGGCGGTTCACGCAGACGATGTACAGGGCGTACGAGAGTGACGACGACATCACCAACAGGATTCCCACGTCGCTGAGGGTCTCGCCCCCGTCGCCTTTATAAAGCAACCCTATCCCGACCAGCGCCAGCAGGATGCAAGCGACGGTGAGACCCGTCAGTTTCTCCTTGAAACAGAAGGTCATGAGCAGCGCCACCATGATGGGATAGACGAACAGCAGGGTGGAGGCGATCCCTGCCGCCATGAAATTGTAGCTCAGGAAGAGGGCGAGGGAGGAATACGACATCAACAGTCCTAAGGCGATTAACGGCAGGATCTTGCGTGAAGGCAACCGGAAATCCCGGCCTCTCGCCTTGACCATGATAGCCACTAAGGGGATCGCGAACAGGTAGCGGAAGAACAGGACCGAATCCGGATCCATCCCGTCCTGGTAGAGCGGGAGCGCGAACAAAGGGTTCATGCCGTACGTGGCGGCGGCTACCGCTCCCAATAGATAACCTTTTACTTTCTCGTTCATCTTTTCTTCAAAAACGCGCGAAAATACCTCTTTTTCGAGACCCGCGTATGGAATGCGCCGCTTTTTTCACCGATTTTGATGGATGTCCGTTTCTCGCTTTTTTATATTATCTTCGCGCTATCAGACTATAAAAAAGGAAAAAAGACATGGAAACAGTAGTAAGTGGTATCAGGCCGACAGGTAATCTGCACTTAGGTAATTACTTCGGCGCGGTAAAGAGTTTCCTGCAAATGCAGGATGAGTATAATTGCTTTTTCTTTATCGCGGACTGGCACTCGTTGACCACTCACCCGCATCCCGACAATATACGTAACAGCGTGAAGACGATCCTCTCTGAGTATTTGGCTTGCGGTATCGACCCGGAGAAAGCGACCATTTACGTCCAGAGCGACGTTCCTGAGGTGGTGGAACTTTATCTCTACCTGAACATGAACGCGGGTATCGGGGAATTGATGCGCACCACCTCCTTCAAGGACAAGGCGCGCCAACAGTTGCACATCAGCCGCGAGGGAAGCGAGGGCGACGTGGAGCGCGAGATCTTCAACGAGGGTAACAAGCATAGCGTAAGCGCGGGATTGCTCACCTACCCGACGCTGATGGCCGCCGACATCATAATCCATAAGGCGCTGAAGGTGCCCGTGGGAAAGGATCAAGAGCAGAACATGGAGATGGCGCGCCGCTTCGCCCGTCGCTTCAACGCTACCTACGGGGTGGACTTCTTCCCCGAACCGGCTTCCTTCCACCTCGGGACGAAATCGGTAAAGGTGCCCGGCCTCGACGGATCCGGTAAGATGGGTAAGAGCGAAGGCAACGCCATTTACTTGGTGGACGACGAGAAAACGATCCGGAAGAAGGTGATGAAGGCGGTTTCCGACTCGGGTCCCACGGAGCCGAACAGCGTGAAACCGGAGCCGATAGCCAACCTTTTCACGATGATGGAGATCGTCTCCTCCAAGGATACATACGATTTCTTCAACGAGAAATACAACAATTGCGAGATCCGTTACGGGGACATGAAGAAACAGTTGGCGGAAGACATCAACGCTTTCTGCGCCCCGATCCGCGAGCGTATCCTGGATATGGCCGCCAATACGGAATATTTGGAGAAGGTGGCCCGCATGGGTGCCGAGAAAGCCCGCGAGAGCGCGTTCAAGACATTGAACGAGGTTCGCCAGATCATCGGTTTCCGTCCTTATTAAGACGGGAACGTCATACAGATAAACGAGAGCGTTTAGGGATTTCCCCTAAACGCTTTCTTTTTGTGAAAAACATAAAAAGAGATTGAAAGTCGAGGAGATTGACCGAAAAAGGCGTTACCTTGCGAGCCGTTGAAAAAGAAATGATCTATGCCTGCCATTACCGTACGGGAGTTTGAGCTGAATTTCAAGAATCTATACAAGCCTCTTTGCTTGTTCGCGCTTCGTTATACCGAACAGGTGGACGAGGCGGAAGACATCGTGCAGCAGGCCTTCGCCGACGTGTGGGAGAAGAGCCAGTCGGGGGGCGTGATCAATAACCTGAAGGCTTACCTGTATCAGGCGGTGCGTAACCGCTCTCTCTCCTTCGCTACCCAGCCGATCCATGCGGAGGCCACCGACAATCTCCCGGAGGTGGAGGACACTTCCGAGGAGGAGCGCGTGAAGCAGGCGGAACGCGACGCACGTTTGTGGGACGCGATCGATCAGTTGCCGCCCGAGCGCAAGAAGATATTCCTTTTGTCGAAGCGGGATGGCTTGAAGTATCAGGAGATCGCCGAGGAACTCCACCTCTCCGTCAAAACTGTGGAGAACCAGATGAGCAAGGCGTTGAAGACCTTGCGGGAGACGGCCGTCCGGATTTATCTCTTCTTTTTCGGCTGATTTTTCCCTTGCCGGATAGGGGTTTCCCGGAAAATCTTGTCTAAATAGTGAATGGATCCCAATCGAAAAGTGAATATGGACAACGAGCGTGATCAGCGATTTGAGCGGAGCGTACGCTTCGTGGCCCGGCATTACCGGGAAGGCGCTCTCGACGAGGAGCAGGCGTGGCGGAAGTTTGCCGCCGGGCACGCGATCCGGCGGAGGGTGTCGCTACGGCGCTACTGGATCGCCGCGGCTGTCGTTTCCTTGCTCGTGGGGATCGGGACATTTTTCATGCTGGAGCGTGGCGAGCCCGATTGGGTGGCTGTCTCTACCGCTCCCGGGCAATTGAAGGATGTTTACCTGCCGGATAGCACCTTGGTCGCCTTGGCGGGCGATTCGTGGTTGCGATACGATGCCAAAGGATATAATCAGGAGAGGCGTGCCGTCGAGATGAAAGGAAAAGCTTTTTTCCAGGTGAGGAGGAATACGGCACGTCCTTTCTCCGTGACCTTGAGCCATACGGAGGTGGAGGTGCTGGGTACCAGTTTCCAGGTTGCCGAGCGAACCGGCCGGACCGAGGTGGATGTGGTCACCGGGAAGGTGCGTTTTGCCGCCTTGAGGGAGAAGCGGGAGATGATCCTTACCGCCGGGATGTCGGCGAGATATACGGATAGCGAGGGAGATATGACGCTGATCGAGGAGCCGGGCGCTAATAAGATGGCGTGGCGAACCGGGCGGATCGCTTTCAATGACACCCCTTTGGAGCAGGTGATGAGCGATCTTTCCGATTTTTACCAAGTGACGATCGTCAACCGCTCGGCTAACAGGGGCGCCCGCCTGACCGCCTCTTTCGACAACCAGCCCTTGGATGAGGTTTTGCTTATCATCAACCAGACCTTAGATGCCCATTTGGTCGCGAAACCGTGACCAGGAAATCCCTGATTCTTTTCGAGGAATAGGAAAAAACTCCGTCAAGGTACGAACCATAACTGGCGATCCCATCTGTTCGAGAAGGGGGAGCGTTGGTATTTAAGCTCTATGCCAAAGCGGAAGTCATCCCGTATCTTGAAGTCGAGCGCGCCACCTACCTCCGTCTTGTAGAGGAAAGGATTCATGTCCAAGAAGGAGCTTTTCCCCGCCTTGTTCGTGTGGATGTACTGTCCGAACGTGCGAAGCCTCAGCCAGTCGGATACCTCGTAGCCAACCTGCCCTTGTATCCCCACGGCGACAGCCGGATGTGGGTTGATGGGGGTGTAGAAGCGTCCGGCTACCCCGGTCCCTTCGATCGTCCACCGATCCTTGTGCCAGACGGCGCCCGCGTTGAGGAAGGTCATCCCTCCGACTCCGGGCCAGCTATATTGTACGCCGCGGCTCACTAATCCGAAGGAATCGTTCAGCGGTTTCCCGTAGCTTTCGTAGAAATCCATCGCCATCGGCGAGACCCTGCGTAACATAGGTGTGTAAACATTGAAAAAGGGCTGGTAAGCCGTGGAGGAGATCTGCATGTCCATCGGTCGTTCCCATAGATCCAACGACTCAACTTCCGGCTTGAACTCCCGCAGCCGGGCATCAAGATCAGTCGTCCCGGCAGGCGTGACAGTCTGGTGACTCTCCTTCGGGATCTCCCAGGAATAGTCCTTATGCGTGGGCAAGGCTACGATCTTTCCCTCCTTATCCATCGATAACCTCAATCCGGATTGCGCCTGTATCCCCAGCGCGCAGAGCCACAGCCCTATGCCTATCACGAATCCTCGCCTCATAACCCATTCTCCTCTCTTGATTTGTTGGTGGTGAAGATAGAAAATCTTGGAGAAGAATACAACTTTTTCCTTTTTTCGGCACCTCTTTTCTCGCTTATTCGCTCCGTAAGGCCTCCACCGGATTGCGGGTAGCCGCCCGATAGCTGTGCCAACCGACGGTAAGCATCGTGACGAGCAAGACGATCCCTCCGGCGAACAGGGCGATCCAGGGGGAGAGCTCCACCCGGTAGACGAAGCTCTCGATCCATCGGCTGAGCAGGTACCAGGTGACCGGAATGGCGAAGAGGAACGCGATGCCCACCCACCCGACGAACCGCAGGCTCAGCAGGCGGAGGATCTCGCCGGTAGAGGCTCCGTTTACCTTGCGGATACCGATCTCTTTCGTGCGCCGTTCGATGGCATAGAGCGCCATCCCGAATAATCCGGAGGCGGTAAGAAGTAGGCTGATAGCGGAATACATCGTCAGCAACTCCGCCAATTGGATCGTCTGTTGGTTCAGTTTCATGAATTCCTCATAGACATCCTGATATTGGATCGGGACAGTCGGGTTCACCTTCTCCCAGACCGATCGGATCCGTGCGATCGTTTCCGCCTTCTCTTCCCCCTGTACACGGAGCAATACGACCCGATCCGGCTCCTTGCTCTTCAGGTAGGTGAGGGCGGGATAGACCTCTTGCCGCAACGTACCGGTATAAAGGTTCTCGATCACCCCGGCGATGATGGCCTCCGGCTCGCCCTCCTTCTCCATCTTGCCGTAGTCGGCATCGTACAGCCGAACCGGTTTGCCCACCGGATTCTCGCCCTCGGGAACCAATGCCTCGGCGTATCGCTCGTTGATATAGACGGGCATGGCGTATTGCCGGGAAGCTTCTCGCTCAGATAGCCCGCTTAAGATGCGTAACCGCATTACTTTCAGGAAAGTACTGTCACCGGCGAATTGCGCCAGCGTATAGTATTGCTCGTTCCCTCGCTCATCTTTCACGATCAGCTGGCGCAACATGAAGTTGAGTAGCGATCCTTTCGCCAGGCACATCTCCTCGATGGCGGGGTCGCGCCTTACCTCTTGCGCGAAAGCCTCGATATGCTTGCCCGTCCAGTCGGTCACCTCGATCAGGTTCTTATACCGGTCACCGTTCGTTTGGGTAAGCGCCAATTGCCCCCGCACGGTGATGGTCGCGAATACCAAGCCGATCGAGATGGCGAACTGCGTGATAGAGAGCGCTGCGATGAGGCGTTGTTTACTGCCGCCGGAGGCCAGTTCCCGATAACCGGTGTGCGACAATGCCGAGATCCGTGCGCTCATGTAAAGCGCCGGTATGACAGAGAGCGACAAGATGAACAGGACGATTACCGGAAGCACGTCGCCGCTCAGGAAGAAGTCGATGGAGACCCGCCCGGACATCATCCGGTTAAACGTCGGGAGGAGGTCGAGCATCAGCAAGAGGGAGAGCAGGAAGGCGACACATACGGTGAGGAAGGTGTCCATGAACAGCTGCCAACGGATCTGCCCGGGCGAGGCTCCCATCACTTTCTGCGTATAGATCATCCGGATCTGCTGGAGCACACGGGTGAAGCTCAGGTTCACATAGTTGAAACAGGCGATCACGAGGATCAGAATCGCCGAGAACAGCCCTACGTAGAGCAGATCTTTCTGGTTGCGGTAGATGTAGGGAATGTACTCTTGTGTATAGGTATCTCCCTGAAAATAGCTCTCTTGCAACGTATAGAAGTAATATTGCCCGATCTCCCCTTGGAATGTCGGTATCTTATCCGCCTTCAGTTTGGCGGGGAAGGCTTGGCAGTCGAAATGATCGTTCACCAGCAAGAGGGTGATTCCTCCGTTGAACGAGTCGCCGGGGCCGGTGATCGCGTCGAAACGCAAGTAGGCCTGTGGATATTCCTTCACGACAGCCGCCACCTCGTAAGTCAGGTCCTCCCGGTTGTAGGTCGATTGCGTACGTATGATTTTCCCGATCGGGTCCTCTTTCCCGAAGAAGATCCGGGCCTGCCGTTCGGTCAGGGCGATCATGCCCGGTGTGCTCAGCGCCTTGGTAAGGTCGCCCGCCACGGTCTCGTAGGGGAAGAAGCGAGGCAGGGAGGGGTCGGCGGCGAGGAGCGTGATCGGGTCGAACGTATCCTCACCGATCTGGATAAACGGATTGTCGGTCACGCTCAGTCGCAAGTAGTCCTCCACTTCCGGGTATAGCTCTTTCAGTCTTGGCGGGATGTCCCCGACGATAAACGATACCCGCTCGCCGGAGGAGAGCGGCGAGTCTTGCGCCATATAGATGATACGCGGTTTGTTGGGATTATCCGCCTCGATGTTGGATTCGTAAATCACGTAAGAGATCAACAGGTTGGTGCAGGCGATACCCACGGCCAAGCTGAGCAGGGAGATGACGGCGAACAACTTGGAGCGCCACCAGCTCCGGAAGATGAGTTTTAGGGATAGATGCGTCATGCGGTCTCTTTTTATCCCCAAAGCTATCCTTCCCCGGGAAGCGCGGCAAGCGAATCGCTTGAAAAATGATCCCTCGGGGCGGATCTGTCCAATAATTGGACGTTTCCCGGAAAACTTAGCCGGGATTCGCCGGGAAGACGCGGAGCTTTTTGCTAAAAGATGGGCGATTTTTGTACATTTATCCGGTCAATGAAATAAGGAGGACGAATCGGATGCGTGACGGGAAAATAGTGGTAGTGGACGATCAGGAGGCGGTGTCGCGGAGCCTGCGGGCGGTTTTGTCGCACGAGTTCCGGACGGTGATCGCTGTCTCTTCGCCTGTCCTGCTGCCCGCCCTGTTGCGGGAGGGCGACGTGGATATTGTCTTGTTGGACATGAATTTCGGGATCGGGCAGAGGAGTGGCGACGAGGGACTCTTCTGGCTGGATCGTATCTTGGAGATGGATAATCCGCCCCGGGTGATCCTGATCACGGCGTTCGGGGACATTCAGCTGGCTGTCTCCGCCCTGAAGCGGGGTGCCGCCGACTTCATCGTGAAACCGTGGGACAATGATAAGTTGCTCGATACGGTAGTGGGCGTGTATGAGGCAGGAGTGGAGGAGTCGGCGTCGATCGCGCGGCAGATGATTTACGCCTTGTTGCGGAAATATGCCGAGGCATACGGCAAGCCCTTGCCCGGCTTGACCCGCGAGGCTTGGCAGAAGCTCTCGGCGATGGTTGCCCGGGGCGATCTGGCGCTGTTGCAGCAAGCGGTGGAGAGGGCGGTCTTGCTCTCGGAGGATCGGGTCCTCGACGCGGACGCTTTTTATGAGGACCCCCCTTCGCCAGATGTTCTCCCGTTGACCTTGGAGGAGATGGAAAGGCAATTCATAGCGGAGGTGCTGAAGGAGGTGAGGGGCAACCTGACCCTCGCCGCCCAGCGGTTGGCGATCAGTCGGCAGACCCTTTATAACAAGATCCATAAATACGGCTTATGACGACCCTGTTAAGTAAGGTTTTTTACCGGAAAATCGCCGGGGCAGTCTTGTTGATCGTGCTCTTCTCGCTCGTAGGCTCCTATTTGCTGGTGACGGACGTCTCCTATTTTCTCGCTTTTATCTGTTTGTCTCTTGTCTTCTTGATCGCATTTCTCGTGCTGCGGCGGATCAATGGGATGAACCGTCAGATGGCGATCTTCTTCGAATCCATCCGGAATGATGATACCGCCACCCGCTATCCCGGGAATGAAGAGGATCCTTTCGTGCGTGCCTCCTATCGGGAGATGAACCGGGTCCTTGAGTTGTTCCAGCGGAATAAGGAGGAGGCGGAGGAGCGGCGGCTCTATTATGAGGGGATCTTGCGGGTGATGACGCACGAGATCCGTAATTCTATCACCCCGATCCGCTCGCTTTCCGCCGACTTGATCCGATATGCGGATACCTACACGCCGGAGCAGTCGCGGGAAGGGCTGAAGGTCATCCATGAGCAGGCGGGGCATTTGGTGAGTTTCCTCGATTCCTATCACCGGCTGACCCACTTGCCGGAGCCGGAACGTGCGGAGGTCTCTGTCCGTACCCTTTTCCGGAAATTGGAAAGTCTGCTCCGTGCGGAGCCGGGTATCGACCGGGTCCGGTTTCATGCCCCGGAGGAGTTGGTCGTCTCCGCTGACCGTAACCTCTTCGTGCTGGCGTTGATTAACGTGATCCGTAACGCTTCCCAATCCATCGAGGGGCAGACGGACGGCTTTGTCACCGTGGAGGGGGAACGAGAGCAAGGCCGTGTCTGTATAAAAATAACGGACAATGGCCCCGGTATCCCTCCGGAACGATTGTCCGCTATCTTCACCCCTTTCTTCTCCACCAAGCGAGGAGGGAGTGGCATAGGCTTGAGTATCGCCTATCGCGTCATGCGGTTGCATGGGGGCGATCTCACCGTGGAATCCCTTCCCGGGACTCGCACGGTGTTCCGCCTCTCGTTTTAAATAATTCGTTTAATAACCCAACTCGAACGGCTGCTTCACCGCGGGAACACCCTCCGACATCCATTTCGGCATCGGCTCATGCTTCAGGAAATGGTTGAAGAACTGGAACATACGGCGTTGGAAGTCGATCCGGTTCGCCATCCGCATCGGCCAGTGAGGTTCTCCCGTGTAATTCAGTAACCAGCAGGGCTTGCCCAACCGTTTCATCGCCACGAAATACTCGATTCCCTGATACCAAGGCACGTGCCCGTCGGCGTCGTTGTGCATAATCAGGATCGGGGTCTGTACCTTGTCCATCGAGAAGAGGGGCGAGTTGACGAAATAGCGCGTCGGGGTGCTCCACGGGGTACCGCCCAAACGGCTCTGCGTGTGCTCGTACTGGAACGAACGTGCCATGCCTGATCCCCAGCGGATGCCTCCGTAGGCGCTGAACATATTCACCACCGGAGCGCCCGACTCGATCGCGGCGAACAGGTTCGTGCGGGTAGCCAAGTAAGCGACCTGATAACCGCCCCAGCTATGCCCTTGCGCGCCGATCGCCTTCTCGTCGATATATCCGGTCGCGATCATCATGGCTACGCCCGGCATCAGGCAGTTGTAGCAGCTCTCGCCCGGATAACCATCCACATAACGGATGTCCGGGTTGAAGATCACGTAGCCATTGCTGGTATATAGGTGATAATCGATCGTGGAACGTCCCGGTTCCGGCATCCGGTAATTATGGTAAGTGTCGGTATAACGCTCGTAGAAGTTGACCAACATCGGGTATTTCTTGTTCGGGTCGAAGTTGGCGGGCTTGTACAGAAGTCCCTCGATCTTCCGGCCGTCCAAGGAAGTCCAGCTGACCAACTCGGCGGTTCCCCACAGGAATCCCTCTTGCTGCTTAACCCCTTGGGTGATCTGTTCGGAACGCTTGAAAGCGAGCGTGGAATGATGGATGTCCGGGTAGCGTTGGAAATTCTCGACCGTATAGATCACGTCGTCCGTATCCTTGGCTTTCTGGATGGTACGCAGCATATAATCGCCTCCGATCAACTGTTTGGGCGTAGCGGGCGCGGAGAGCTTCGCCGCATAATATCCTTCTGCCCGGGTCTGTTCGTTGAACCCTTTCAGCAACTGCGACTTGCCGAGATCGATGAAACGAGCCTCCTTGTCGAGTGTTATCAATTTGTATTTGATTCCCTCTTTCCGTCCGTTTACCGTCAGGTTCACCGGGGCTTTCGTGCCTGTCGGGTCGAATTGCCAGATGTCGTAACGGTCGTAGATCAAGATCGACTGGTCGTTCGCGGTCCAACCTGCCGATCCGTGGGCGCTGGGATAGTCGGGCACGTCGTTATCCTCGTCCCAGGCAGGGAAACTCTCCGGTGTGGTGAGCCGGTGACGCTGCCCGTCCGCCAACGAGATGGTGTACCAGCAGCTGTCGGTCTCGCCGTACCAATAGGCGTATTTCCCTTGCGGGGAGAGACGGAGACGGCCATAGTCCGCTTGGGCGATCAGCTTACGTTCGCCATTCTCTAAGGAGACGGTGTAATAATCGCTTCGGGTACGAGCCTCCCACATCGACGAGAGCGAATAGGGTTTAGAGGTAGAGATAAGCGCGAGCGGGGCGTCTCCCTCCTTGCCCAACCGGATGTCGGGCAGCTCCTCGTCGGCGAGTTGCACGAGTGTCCCGCTACCTAAGTTATAGACAGCCTGGAAGTTCTGCTTCAACATCTTCTCCTTATTATATTGCTGTACGGTATATTGTACCGGTTCGTTCCAGCTCCATACCTGTACGTCGGGGCGATATTCATCCAAGATGGTCGTGTCTTTCTGCAAAGGCTCGGGCGAGGTGCCGAAAAAGAGGTGAGCTCCCGATTTGGAGAAGGAGAGCTTTCCATGCTCACTGATAACCCATCCCTCGGGGAACGCCTTGTTTCCCCGGCTGGCTACCTCTTTGGCCGGTTGGTTCCGCTCGGACAGCCAAAGACTCATTGCCTTGTAGCTCGAATCTTTTTCCGCACAATAGAGGAAAGCGATCCGTTCGCCCTTCTCGTCGAAGGCTATCTGCTTGAAGAGTCCTTTCCCCTCCTTGAGCAATATGGGATTGCCTTTCTCCGGATCGAGGGTGAAGATACCCGGTTTGTCCGTCCCGCTTTCCGCTATGCTGGTGTAATAAAGCATGGCGCTTTTCTCGGCGAATTGGAAATCGGTCACGCCCGGGAACTGGAACCGCTTGCTCCCATCCAAAGAGCGGACGTAGAGGGTAGAATCTTTCCGCCCCCGTTGGTAGGCGATCCAGTCGGCCTCCTCCGCGAGACGGAAGGTACGCAGGGAGTCAATCTCTTCCTGCTGGCCGGATACCGTGCGGATGAGCAGGCGATCCATCGGCAGATCGTCTTTTTTCGTCTTCGCCAATTTCAGGGAATCGAGCGTGGATTTGCCCGGTGTCCGCGTGACGATCAGGTAATTGGAGGACGCGGAAAACGAGAACGCATTAGCGGGGAAGAAGGAAGCCTCTTCCTTTCCTTGGGAAGTGTAGAGATAGACGGTCGCGTCGCCTTCCCAAGGTTCCATCTGGCAAGCGATCCATTTCCCGTCGTTGGAGATCGCCTGTTTACTGATACGTTGCCAACTGACGAGATCGTCGATGGTCAGGCTTTTCGCTCCCTCTTGCGGGAACGCGTGAACGGCGCTTCCCAAGCAGGCGACCAAAGCCATTAATGTTAGGTGTTTCATTTGGTAGAAATTTTTAGGTTTTTCTGATCTTATTTGGGCAAAAATAACGATTCCGCCGGATTTCTTGCCCAAGAAATTTGATTTTATGCGGAAGAAAAGAACTCGTTTTCGGTGGATAGGCAACGGAAAGGCGTTTTTAATTCGTAAGTTCGCGTCGTCTTTAAGGAAGGAATCAGCCCTTCCGTTTTTTGCGTATGGAAACAATCAACCAACCTTGTCGCTGGTTCCTCTTCCAGGGGGATCAGCTGTTGCTCCGGAAAGAGGGCGACACGTATGCCGTCCCGTATGGCGAATCTTCTCCGGTCGCGGTGGAGCGTTCGTCGCAAGTGGATTATAATGGGGGAGAACCGGCTCGTGTGGCCGCTATAAAAGGGCTTCCCGAGGAGAGTGATCTTTACGAGTTAGTGGGGCTTCGTGCCTCCTGGGATCTGCTGCCGAAGGCGGTTTACGACCAGGCGGGAAAGGCCTATCAACTGCTTTATTGGGATCTCCACAGCCGCTTTTGCCCCGCTTGCGGTACCCCGACCGAGCAAATCTCTCCGATCGCCAAGCGCTGCCCGGCTTGCCATCATGAGATCTACCCGACCATCTCGGCGGCGATTATCGTCTTGATCCGCCGGGGAGATTCGATCTTGTTGGTTCGCGCGCGGAATTTCCGTGGTACGTTCCACGGCTTGGTAGCCGGTTTCGTGGAGGTGGGCGAGACGTTGGAGGAGTGCGTGCGCCGGGAGGTGCGCGAGGAGACGGGCCTGGAGATCGACCATATCACCTATTTCGGGAACCAGCCTTGGCCTTATCCCAGCGGATTGATGATCGGCTTCGTGGCGGATTACGTGAGCGGGGAGTTGAAATTGCAGGAGGATGAGCTGAGCCGCGGCGCCTTTTATACGAAAGACAACCTGCCTGAGATCCCTCGTAAGCTGAGTCTGGCTCGCCGGTTGATCGACTGGTGGCTGGAACAGCGGCCTTGAGCTCGTACGGATGGCGTTATTCTTGACCGGCGGCCTGCGCGATGGAGTCCCTTCGTAGGGCCTCGGTATGCTGGCGCTCGAATAGCTTCCGCTTGGCGATGACGTCGGGCGTGGAAGGGCTGTTGTACTCTTGCAAGGTCTTGTTGCGCTTGGCGTTCCGCTGGTGGATATATCTTTTCCGGCTGGTGAGGTCGCCTATGCTGAAGGTCGCCAAGGCGTTGCTCCCGGCTCCCCGGTAGCGCCTGATCCCGTCGCGGATGGATCGATAGACCGATGGCAACTGCCTGACGGGAGGATCGTACCACCAGAATACTTGCGGCGGGAGGTCTTTCAAGGCGACCTTCCGGTGGGTGGTGTCTTCGGTGTGGACATATTCGGAAAAGTCCTTGGTGATCGGTAGCGATGAGGCAGGCGCCATGCGCTGTTCGCCCGTGGGAGATTCCGGGTTGAGGAAGGTCCCGCTTTGGATCGCCCGTTGGTATTCGGGATTCAGCTTGATCGTATCCTTCCCCGCCAGCACGTTTTGTAGCCAGATCGAGTCCTTCTCCGTCCATTGCGCGTAAGCAAGCTGGAGATTGATGTAGGTGAGGATCAGGATCGTGAAGGCTCTCATCGCGTTTAGTGCTGTTGTACGTCTCAAATGTATGGGATCTTTTTCTGAAAACCAGCCGTTGTTCGCGGAAAAGCTCCCCGATTTATTTATAATTAAGGCTCTTTGTGGATAATTGTCGGAAACGATTCTATTTTCGCGTATGGAAAGGAAGTTACAGCAGACGGCGGATGGGAGTCATACCCTGTACATCCCGGAGCTGGATGAGCATTATCATTCGGTGAACGGGGCTTTGCGGGAGGCGGAACATATCTTTATCGAGGCAGGGTTAAGAAGCCTGCCGAGGCGGGAACTCCGGGTCTTGGAGATTGGTTTCGGGACGGGCTTGAACGCTTTCCTCACGTGGAAAGAGGCAGAACAGGCCTTGATCCCCCGGATTGATTATTATACGGTGGAGCTATATCCGCTGCCTTTGGATCTGGCGCGGAGATTGAATTATGGGCAGTTGGCTTGGCCCGGGCGGGAGGAGCGCTTTCTCGCCTTGCATGAAGCCGAGTGGGGCGTAGATGTTCCCTTGTCTGAGCGATTTGTCCTGCATAAGATACAGGGAGATAGCAACACGGTTTGTTTGCCAGAAGGGATTGATTTGGTTTATTTCGATGCCTTCGCTCCCGATAAGCAACCGGAAATGTGGAATCAGGCGATCTATGATCGGTTATATGCTTGTGTTGTTCCGGAGGGAATAATCGTGACTTATTGCGCGAAGGGGGAGGTGCGCCGCGGGATGCAAGCGGCAGGTTTTAAGATGAGCCGCCTTCCCGGGCCTCCGGGAAAGCGGCATATGCTGAAAGGAATCAGATGATCGCCTCGATTTTCTGGACGAATTTGTCTTTTGTTGTGGCACCCACGATCTTATCCACCATCTTGCCGTCCTTGAAGAAGATGACGGTCGGGATATTACGGATGCCGAATTGTCCGACAACATCGTCGTTCTCGTCCACGTTCATTTTACCGATCGTCACACGGCCCTCGTATTCGGATGCCAACTCGTCGATGATCGGGGATACCATGCGGCAAGGACCGCACCATTCTGCCCAGAAGTCAAGTACCATGGGCTTACCGGAGTTTACATACTCCTCGAAATTCGCGTCAGTGATTTGTAGTGCCATATTGAATTGTGTATTAAATGTTTCCGTAAATGAGGATCCCTTTCCGGAAACCCTCTCCGTCTAACTCTTTTCGCGGGGTCAAAAATACAAATTCTTTATAACCTCGCACAACTTTATCCATTAATTTTGAAATCGATGTTCTCGTTCTCTTGCAAAAAGTCGATCAACTCCCGGGTGACGTTGAGCCGGATATTTTTGGAGAAAAGGTTCAAGGCGATGTTATGCTCTCCATCGACCACCTTAAAGTAAAGCAGGCTTCGTCCCGGGTTCTTCTTGATCAGCACCGAAAGCTCGTTGATCGTCGGCTCGTCGAGGTCATGTATCGGGACGGTGATGCTGATTTTCTCGATCAACCGTTCCTTCTCGTCTTGCAAGAGCCGTATACTTCCGATCCGGAAGTCGAGCTTCTTCGGGTCCCACCGTCCCGGCTCTACACGGGCGGTTATCAGGAGGTACATCCCGATCTTCCCGTACTTGCTGTATTCGATATAGTCCTGCCCGAACAAAGGAATCTCCCCGCTTCCGCTAAAGTCCTCTATTTTCAGGATACCATAGGGCTTCCCGTTCTTGGTTGTCCCTTCCCGGAAGCCGGTGACGATGCCTCCCATCAGGAGTTCCCGCCCTTGTAGGTTTTCCCGTTCGTTGATCTCGGCCATCCCGGTATTGCATACATATTTCAAAATGATCCGATATTCATCCAAAGGATGTGCGGATAGATAGATCCCCACCAGATCCTTCTCCTTGTTCAACCGTTCAAGATCGCTCCAACGTTCGCATTGGGGTATCTCCGGCTTGGCGATGGCCACGAAAGCGTCGCCCCCGAACAGCGAATTAGCCGCCGTGAGTTTATCCATCTGGTACTTGTTGCCGTAGCGTACCAGCACGTCGAGAAATTGCTCTCCCTTGCCATTATCGGCGAGGAATTGCTCGCGTTGGATCCCGAAATTGTCGAAGGCCCCGGCCAAGGCGAGCGACTCGATATTCTTCTTGTTGCAGGCCGTGAGGCTTACCCGTTCCACGAAATCGAAAATGTCCTTGTATGGACCGTTTTTCTGGCGCTCCTCGATGATATTCTCTACCGCCGATTCGCCCACTCCTTTCACCGCCCCTAACCCGAAGCGGATATTCTTGTTCTTGTCCACGCTGAACTTCAGGATAGACTCGTTCACGTCCGGGCCCAGCACTTGGATACCCATCGCCTTGCATTCGTCCATGAACTTCGTTATGTCGGTGATGTTCGAGAGGCTTCGGCTCAGCACCGCCGCCATATATTCCGACGGATAGTTCGCTTTCAGGTAGGCCGTCTGATAAGCGACCCACGAATAACAGGTCGCATGGCTCTTGTTGAAGGCGTAAGAGGCGAATTTCTCCCAGTCAGACCAGATCTTGTTCAGTGTCTCCGCCTGGTAACCGTTCGCCTGTCCACCCGCCATGAATTTGGACTTCAGGTGGTTCATCTTCTCGATCAGCTTCTTTCCCATCGCCTTACGCAGGGCATCGCTTTCCCCTCGGGTGAAGTTGGCGAGCAAGCGCGACAACAGCATGACCTGCTCCTGATAGACGGTGATCCCATAGGTGTCCTTCAAATACCGTTCCATGACCGGAATGTCATACTTGATCTCCTCCTGTCCCTGTTTACGGGCGATGAACGAGGGAATATAATCCATAGGCCCCGGGCGATAAAGGGCGTTCATGGCGATCAAGTCCTCGAACTTAGACGGTTGCAGTTCCTTCAGGTACTTCTGCATACCCGCCGACTCAAACTGGAACGTGCCCGTCGTTTTCCCTTCGCAATATAACTTATAAGTGGCTGGATCCTCCAAGCTGATATGATCGATGTCCAGCTCATGGCCGGTCGTCAGCCGGATGTTTTCTATCGCCTCCTTGATGATCGATAACGTCTTCAGCCCGAGGAAGTCCATCTTGATCAATCCGGTCTCCTCGATCACGGATCCCTCGTATTGGGTGACGAGCATTTCCTCGCCCGTATCCTTGTCTTTCGCCGTGCTGACAGGTACGACATCCGATATGTCATATCGTCCGATGATGACACCGCAAGCGTGTACGCCCGTGTTGCGGACGTTCCCTTCCAGCATCTGCGCATATTTTAAGGTATCACGTGCGAGTGGATCGTTACCCGTGGCGGCCTCTTTCAGTTCCGGAACGTAATTGATCGCGTCTTTCAGCTTGAATTTTTTCATGTCCGGGATCTTATCCGGCACCAGTTTCGCCAAGCGGTTCGCCTCCGCCAGGGGAAGCTTCTGTACGCGAGCCACGTCCTTGATGGCCGATTTCGTCGCCATCGTACCATACGTGATGATATGCGCCACACGCTCAGCCCCGTATTTCTCCGTCACCCAGCGCAGTACCTCTCCCCGTCCATCGTCATCGAAATCGGTATCGATATCCGGCAAGGAGATACGATCCGGATTCAGGAAGCGCTCGAACAGCAGGTCATATTTGATCGGGTCGATCCGGGTGATTCCCAAGCAGTACGCCACCGCCGATCCGGCTGCCGATCCACGTCCAGGGCCTACCGATACACCCAATTCTTCCCGGGCCGCCCGGATGAAGTCCTGCACGATCAGGAAGTATCCGGGGAAACCCATCGTCTTCATGATGTGCAGCTCGAAGTTCAACCGTTCTCGCACCTCCTCGCTGAGTGGGTCACCATAAAGATGCTTCGCCCCGTCGTAGGTCAGCTTCGCCAAGTAATCCGCTTCCAGCTTGATTCTATAAAGCTTGTCGTAACCTCCCAGTTTCTTTATCTTGGCCTTCGCCTCCTCCTCGCTCAGCACCACCTTGCCATTCTCGTCGCGGGTAAACTCGTCGAACAGATCCTGCTCGGTCAGCTTAGCCCGGTACTCCTCCTCCGTCCCGAACTCCTCGGGTATGGCGAAGGTCGGCATGATAGGTCCGCTGTCGATGGAGTAGAACTCCACCTTATCCGCCACCTCCAGCGTATTGCTCAACACTTCCGGCATATCGGCGAAGATCGCGTTCATCTCGGCGGTTGTCTTCATCCACTCCTGTTTCGAGTAGCGCATCCTCTTGGGATCGTCCAGATCCTTGCCCGTGCTGAGGCAGATCAGGCGGTCGTGCGCCTCCGCGTCATCTGCGTTGACGAAGTGAACGTCGTTGGTAGCGATCAGCTTGATATGGTATTTCCGCGCCAATTCCATCAGCACCTTGTTTACCTCCACCTGGTGCGGGTAGATGGTACAGTCCGCGTTGGGATCATGCGTCTCGTGGCGCTGCATCTCCAAGTAATAGTCCTCCCCGAAAAGCTCCTTGAACCAGCGTACAGATTCCTCCGCCTTGTCGATCCGTCCATGCATGATATGCTGGGGGATCTCCCCGCCTAAGCAGGCCGAGCAAACGATCAGGTCCTCATGATACTTCTCCAGCAGCTCCTTGTCGATGCGGGGGCGTCCGTAGAACCCTTCCGTCCACGAGAGGGAGACCATCTTGATCAGGTTCTTGTATCCGTTCTTGTTTTTCGCCAAGACGATGAGGTGCCAGCCGCTCCGGTCGTCTTGCGAGGCCAGTTTACTGTGCCGTCCGTTGCGGGCGCAGTAGCACTCACAGCCGATGATCGGCTTGAAGATCGCGGCTTTCGCCTCCTCGATCTGCTGTCGCAACTCCTCGATGCGTCGCTGTTCCTCCGGGGATGGCGTCTCGATCGCTAACAGCGGTTTCAGTTCCTTCTCCGCATCCTTGATGATTCCTTGAGGCTTGCTGTTCTTCTTGTTCACCTTGTTGAAGAACTCCTTGATCCCGAACATGACGCCGTGGTCGGTCACGGCGATCGCCCGCATCCCATCGTTGTACGCCTTGTCGATCAGCGCGTCGATGGATGCCTGCCCATCCAGTAGGGAATACTGGGTATGTACGTGTAAGTGTATAAACGGTTCCATAGTCTTTTTCGCGTATAGCCGAAGCGGGTTGAATAAGCGCCTAAAGGTACGAAATATTTCGATAAGGCGGTCCACCTCTCGCCCCGTAAAAACGATAGGCGGCGAACGACCCTCTCGGGGTATTCACCGCCTATCATTGAATTGATTGGTATGGAAGATCGTCATCGTTCGTCAACGGGGGCGATTTGACAGATCCTGTCAAAAAGGGTGAGACGATCATCTGCTTGGCATTTGTCTCCTTGTTTAGTTTAGCGTTCGAGTAAGGGAGGTCGCCGCCCCAACATCACCCTTCGTGGCGAGCACCGTGCGTGCACGCCTGAGGATCTTCATTTCCCGATCGCAAATATAAGGGGATATAAAGGGATGAACCGCTTTTTATGATGGACATTTAAATTTTATAATTATTTGTAAATCATGCTATTAATGATTTTGCATGATGTACATTTGAGTGTCCTGATCGGCCATTTCCCGTTTTTCTTGTCCTTTATCGGTTTCCTTCCATCTCTTTTTGGGAATACCTATATAAGCTTGGTCTTGTCGATGAACATGAGTGCCTTGTCCTCGCTTGCGAGGAGCGTGAGGTATCTCTCGTATTCGCGAAGCACATCCGCGATAATCTCATTCTTGCTCAGGTACTGGATATTGTTTCCAGCCCTGCCGTCGCTATAATAAGTGACCGGGATATACTGCATATTCACGTCGATCTCGGGCGTGTTGTCCTCGTCGAGGAGATACTCGGAGATCGTCTGCTTCTCGACCCTTACCCCGTAGCGGAAGTTCCATATCTGCTCGTAGGGGATCTTCAGCTCCACCGACATCGGTCCCTTGCGCCCCTCGATGATCTCTGCGTCGATACCGTTCCGCTTCAGCTCGGCTTTCAGTTCCTCGAAAGCCGGCCTTGCCTTCTCCTCGATGAACCGTTTGACATCGCTTTTCTTGGAAAAAGTCAATATCTGCTCTAACCGCTCCTTCCATCTCGACCCGTCCCAGTTCCGGCTGCCGTAGGGAATCTTTGTCTCGTGGTATTGCTTGTCCGTGGACAAGGCCCGCATCAGGCAGAAGCAGAGCAGCATCATGATAAGCCCGAAGGGGAACGCCGATACCAATGTCATGGTTTGTAGGGATTGTAGGCCCCCGGCGCGGAGCAAGGCCATAGCGATGGATGCCAACAGGACGCCCCAGAACACGTTTTGCCATCTCGGGGCGTTCGGCTTGTTGTTGGAAGAGATGCTGTTCATCACCAAGATCCCCGAATCGGCCGAGGTCACGAAGAAAACGGCGATCATCAGGATCGCCAGGACGCACAGCGGCTTGGCCAAGGGGAATTGCTCGAAGAAGGCGAATAGCAGGATGTCCGGCTGGCCGGCCAGGGCTGACAGGCTGCCCCCTGCCGTGGTCTGGTCGATATAGATCGCCCCATTGCCGAAAACGGTCATCCACAGGAACACGAAGAGCGACGGCACGAGCAAGACCGAGAGGATATATTCCCGGATCGTCCGGCCTTTGGAGATACGGGCGATGAACAGCCCCACGAAGGGTGCCCAGCTGATCCACCAGGCCCAGTACATGATCGTCCACGACTTGAACCAGGATTGCCCATCCGCCTCGAACGCGAAGGTATTGAAGGTAAGGGCCTCGAAGCGGTTGATGTAGTAACCTATCCCTTCGCTGAAGGCGCTCAGCAGGAAGGAGGTGGGGCCGAGCAGCAAAACGAACAGCATCAGCGAGACCGCCAGGAAGATGTTCAGCTCGCTCAGTAGCTTGACCCCCTTGTTCACGCCTGCCACCGCCGAGCAGATGGCCACGCTCGTGACGACCACGATAATCAGCGACTGGAAGGCGAAGCTGCTCTCCGTCAGGATCCCCAGATGCACGAGTCCCGCGTTGAGCTGGACGACCCCGAATCCCAACGATGTCACGATGCCGAAGAAGGTGCTCACGAGGGCGAATATGTCGGCTATGTCGCCTACCGGCCCGTTGATTTTCTCTTTCAGGAGCGGATATAGCCCGCTCCGGATGGAGAGCGGGAGCCTGTACCGGAACGAGAAATAAGCCAAGATCAGCCCCATGATGGCGAAGACGCTCCAGGCGTGCACGCCCCAATGGAAGAAGGTAGCGAGTTGGGCCTCCTTCGCCGGCCGGGCGATCTCGGGCAACGCGGGATTGACGTAATGCGCCATCGGCTCCGCTACGCCGAAATACATCAGGCCGATCCCCATCCCCGCGGCGAACAGCATCGCTATCCAGGAGAAGAAGCTGTATTGCGGTTGGGCGTTGTCCGCCCCGAGGCGTATGCGCCCCGTGCGGCTGAAGGCGAGGATCATCAGCACGATGAAGAAGAAAGAGATCAACAGGATATAGACCCAGCTCAAGTCCGCGTAGATCTTGTCCTGTATGGCGATCAACGCGTCGTTCAGCTCCGAGGGGAAGAGTGCCCCGATGATGGAAAGCATGATTAATACCAGGATCCCGGGGATCGCGACATTTCGTGTGAATGTCGTGTGCAGTCTTAATTTTGCCATGCGTGTCGTTGTTTAGATCAGCCTGTAAATATACGCGTTTCCCGTGAGACGGCAAAATGCCGGTCAGGTTCACGGCAAGGCGTGGTCAGGTTTTCGGCAAACCTTCCCCGGCTTTTCGCCGGATGGCGGGGAGTGAAAAAAGGCGGGCCGGGAAACCGGTCCCGACCCGCCTTGGTCTCTTACGCGTGAGCGTATACCTTATTTATTGTATTTGCTCCAGTCCACGTTGTGCATATCGCCGCTGGCGGCCAGCTCCTCGTGGAAGGCGAAGCAACATTTCAGGTTCTGAGGCGTATGCCCCTTGATGCCCATCGCGAGATACTCTTCGAGGAGTGGCTTGTAGTCCGGGTGTACACAGTTGTCGAGGATGCAGCGGGCGCGCTGGACCGGCGATTTCCCGCGTAGGTCGGCCACGCCATATTCCGTGATGATGATCTTCACGGAGTGCTCGCTGTGGTCGAGGTGCGATACCATCGGGACGAACGAGCTGATCTTCCCATCCTTCGCTGTCGAGGGCGTGGTGAAGATAGACAGCATCGCCGCGCGGGTGAAGTCGCCCGAGCCCCCGATACCGTTCATCATGCGGGTACCCGTCACGTGCGTGGAGTTGATATTCCCGAAGATGTCGGCCTCCAATGCCGTGTTGATGGCTATCAATCCTAAGCGGCGGGCTACCTCGGGGTTATTGGAGATCTCCTGCGGACGAAGCAAGATCTTGTCCTTGAAGAAGTCGAGGTTCGCGTAGATCTCGCGGATCACCTCGTTGCTGACGGAGAGTGAGCATCCGCTCGCGAACTTCACGCGACCCTCTTTCATCAGCTTGATCACGGCGTCCTGGATCACCTCGGTATATACGTTGAAGGCGGGGATTGCCTCGTTCTCGCCCATGCAGCCCAATACCGCGTTCGCCACGTTGCCCACGCCGCTTTGCAGGGGGACGAACTCCTTCGGCAGGCGCCCGGCCTTGATCTCGCTCACGAGGAAGTCGGCCACGTTCTTGCCGATCGCCATCGTCACGTCGTCTAACGGGGTGAACTTGCCGCCCTCGTTCGGCTCGTCGGTCTTCACCACGCCTACGATCTTGGCGGGATCCACCTTCACGCAATCGCTTCCGATACGGTCGGACGGCTTATAGATAGGGATCTCGCGGCGATAGGGAGGATCGGCCGGCTCATAGATGTCGTGCATCCCCCGGATCTCTTTCGGGTGACGGGCGTTCAGCTCCACGATGATACGATCCGCCATGCGGCAGATGGTTGGGAGGATACCCACGCCCGATGTCGGTACGATCTCGCCATCCTCGGTCACGTCGGCGGCCTCTACGATAGCCACGTCGATCTTCCCGAGGAACCCGTAGCGCAGGTCTTGCGCCAGCTCGGAGAGGTGGAGGTCAAAATATTGTGCCTGGTGCGCGTTCAACGCGGCGCGCAGGTCCTTGTTCGATTGATAAGGCGTCCGGAACTTGATGGCGTTGGCGCGGGCCAGCACACCATCCAGCTTGTCGCCGGTGGAGGCGCCTGTAAACATCCCGATTTGAAAGGGATTGCCTTTCGCGTGTTCTTCCTCAGCCTTCCGGGCGATCGCTCCGGGAACGACTTTCGGGCATCCTGCGGGTGTGAAACCACTGAAGCCTACGTTGTCGTCGTGATGTACATACGACGCTGCTTCCTCGGCTGTGATAAATTTTAATGCCATGATAATTAGTTTTTATGTTGTTAGGTAAATACGTATAACCTGTTTTTATAGCCGGCGCGAGATCTCGTGAGAATCGGGCGGGGCGTGGATGTCCTTGTTGGGATTTAGTATTTGCGATTCAATATTTCCGCGTAGATCACGGCTTTCTTCAGCTCGTCTATCTCCTTGAGCGGATGTGCCTTCGGGAGATCCTCCGCCTCTTCCGCGAGAACAGGCTCCACTGTGGGTTGGGGCTTGGGTGTGGCGTGGGTCGTACGCTCTGTCGCGAGAAATGGAGCCGGGCGGGGCGGTGGAGGAGGGGCGCTTTTTACCTGCGGCTTAGATGGCCGTTTCCGCGGCGCCGGATCAGGTCGGGATGGCTCTTGGAACGGCTTGTCGCCAAGCTCCCCGGCGCTATCTCCCGGAAGCGGCTGCCCTCCGGGGATGGGCTGTGTGGCGGTATCCGCGGATCCGCGCTCGCGCCTCTTCTTCTCTTTCGAGCTGAACAGGCCGCTGATGCCGGCGATGACCAGGAAGACAATATATAACCAATCTCCTATGTTATCCATAAACTTTGCTTATTTTCGCGTCTCAAAAATAGGAAGAATAATCGAAATGGAAAAAAGTTGGGGAAGGATTGTGAAAGGATCGGGATGGATACAAAAAAATAAGGGTAACTTCACAGCCACCCTTATCCGATTTAACCAAAACCTTAACTATGAAAAAATTTACGTTTTTCGTATGCAAATATAAACTTGGGGATGTTTTTCCGCAAGCGTTTCGGGGATTATTTTTATCGGAATCAATATATTTAACTTTTATTTGCGATTTATGATGGATCAAGAGAATGGGGCGGACTTAAAATCCGCTGTCCAAGAGACTGAGAGAAAGTTGTTTATCGAGACGTATGGTTGCCAGATGAACGTGGCGGATAGCGAGGTGGTCGCCTCGATCATGCGGATGGATGGCTATGGAATGACGGACCGTATCGAGGAGGCGGACGCGATTTTCGTGAATACCTGTTCGGTGCGCGACAACGCCGAGCAGAAAATCTATGGGCGTTTGCAGTATTTCAACTCCTTGAGGCGCAAGAAGAAGTCGCTGATCGTCGGTGTGCTGGGATGTATGGCGGAGCGGGTCAAGGATGAGCTGATACGGGAGCACCACGTGGACTTGGTGGTGGGGCCGGACTCTTATTTGGATCTGCCGAACTTAGTGGGTGCCGCCGAGCGGGGCGAGAAGGCGATCAACGTGGAGCTCTCGACCCGGGAGACTTACAAGGACGTGATTCCCCTGAAGCTGCCGGGGGCGCAAATATCCGGCTTCGTCTCGATCATGCGGGGGTGCAACAACTTCTGCACCTACTGTATCGTGCCTTATACCCGTGGCCGGGAGCGTAGCCGCGACATCGAGAGCATCCTGAATGAGATACGGGATATGCGCGCGAAGGGTTTCAAGGAGGTGACGCTGCTGGGCCAGAACGTGAACTCGTACGCGTTCGAGCGGGAGGGCGAGGTGATTACCTTCCCGGTATTGCTGGATCGCGTGGCGAAGGAGGTCCCTGATATGCGGATCCGCTTTACCACCTCGCACCCGAAGGATATGAGCGACGATACGTTGCGGGTCATCGCCGCCAATGATAATATATGTAAGTTCATCCACCTGCCGGCGCAGTCGGGGAGCGACCGGATCCTGAAGTTGATGAACCGTAAATATACCCGCACCTGGTACCTTGACCGTATCGCGGCGATCCGGCGTATCCTGCCGGATTGTGGCATCTCGACCGATCTTTTCTGCGGTTTCCACTCCGAGACGGAGGAGGATTATGAGCAGACGCTCTCGCTGATGCGCGAGGTGGGTTACGACAGTGCCTTTCTTTTCAAGTATTCCGAACGGCCGGGGACGTATGCCGCCAAGCATTTGGAGGATGACGTGCCCGAGGAGGTGAAGCTGCGCCGCTTACAGGGGATGATCGACCTGCAAAACAAATTGTCGGAGGAGAGTAACCTCCGGGATGTGGGCAAGGTGTTCGAGGTGCTGATCGAGGGCTTCTCGAAGCGGTCGCGCGAGCAGTTGTTCGGTCGTACGAGCCAGAATAAGGTGGTGATCTTCGACAAGAAGGATTATCATATCGGGCAACGGATCAAGGTGCGGATCCATAAGGCCTCGTCGGCCACCCTTTTCGGAGAGCCGGTGGAGGATTGAGCGGGAGGCCTCCTCTGTCGGCCTTCCTGTCGGTGGGGAGGGGAACAGACGGGGAAGTGGTTAAATATTCTAAAACCCTTCCGGCTTACTTTTTTTATTTGTTCTTTTGCGGAAAAATTGGGAGGTGTGTGCGTTGAACACATCTCCTTAATTTGTTTTTAATTTTAATAGGTTGGTCTGATGGCAGAAAATAGAAGAGTGAGCTCTGTTTCTTTCTTTAATTCCCGTTTCACGTCTGTGATAAGTATCTCTTTGGTACTCTTTCTGTTAGGACTTATCCTGCTGATCGGATCGCTGGGTAAAGAGCTTTCTGATTACGTGAGGGAGAACCTGTCGTTCTCGGTCGTCTTGAAGGATAACCAGAAAGAGACGGACATACGGAAAATGCAAAAGAGCTTGGATGACCTGCCTTTCATCAAATCGACCGAATACATATCCAAGGAGCGGGCGGCTAAGGAATTGGAGGAGGAGCTGGGCGAGAACCCGGAGACCTTCCTGGGGTTTAATCCCCTGCAAGCCTCGATCGAGGTGAAGCTACGCTCGGAATACGCCAACCCCGACAGCTTGCGGGTGATCGAGCGGCAGATCAAGCGGTATGCCTCTGTCTCGGAGCTTCTTTACCGGAAAGATATGATGGAGATGGTGCATGATAATATGCGTCGGTTGAGCCTGATCCTGCTTACCTTGGCGGTGGTGCTGATGCTGATCTCCTTTGTCTTGATCAGCAATACGATCCGCCTGCTGATCTATTCCAAGCGTTTCCTGATCCATACGATGAGGTTGGTGGGGGCTACTCCTGGCTTCATCCGGGGACCCTTTATACGTTATAACGTGGTGAGTGGCATTTTCGCCTCGATCCTTGCAATATTGATGCTTACAGGGGCGTTATATTACTTGCAGAATGAGCTGCGCGGATTTGTCCAGATCATAGATATGCGTACATTGTTGCTGGTCTATGCCGCTGTATTTGCGTTGGGCATTTTCCTGTCCGTGGTGGCCACCGTTTTCGCGGTGAACAAGTATTTGAGGATGGGAGTCGATAAGTTGTATTATATTTAGATGGGTACAGTTTAAAAGCAGTAGATAAAAAGATGGCTAAGAGAGATTTTGCGTTCGGGAAGGAGAACTTCGTGCTGATCGCGATTGCCGTGTGTTGCATCGTGTTCGGTTTTGTCTTGATGAGCGGTGGAGGATCGGGGGATAATACCTTTAATCCTGAGATATTCAGCGCCCGCCGTATCGTGGTGGCTCCCGTGGTCACTATGATCGGTTTCGTGATGATGATTTTCGGCATCTTGCGAAATCGCAAGGATAATAAGGGAAAAGAGGTGACCGAATGAGTGCGATAGATGTGATCGTGATCGCGATCGTCGAGGGGCTGACCGAGTTCTTGCCGGTTTCCTCCACGGGTCATATGATTATCACCCAGAACCTGTTGGGGGTGGAGAGCACGGAGTTCGTGAAGGCTTTTACCGTGATTATCCAGTTTGGTGCCATCTTGTCGGTGGTTTGCTTGTACTGGAACCGCTTCTTCCGCCTGAATCCGGGGAAGGTGTCTGACGTGAGAAGTTTCTTGCGTAAGTTTGATTTTTACTGGAAATTGCTGGTGGCTTTTATCCCGGCCGCGGTGATCGGTGTCCTGTTTGGTGATTACATCGATGCGATGTTGGAGAATGTCGGGGTGGTTGCCGTGATGCTGGTGATAGGAGGTGTGTTCATGTTGTTCGTTGACAAGCTGTTCAATCATCCTTCGGAGTCGCAGGAGATTACCGAGAAGAAGGCGTTGGCAATCGGTTTGTTCCAGTGTGTGGCGATGATCCCGGGCGTCTCGCGCTCGATGGCTACCATCGTTGGAGGAATGGCGCAGCGGTTGTCGCGTAAGACAGCGGCGGAATTCTCCTTCTTCCTGGCGGTGCCGACTATGTTCGCGGCGACGGTCTATAAGCTTTGGGGGCTGTTCTCCGGGCCGAATGGCGTGGAGTTGCTGCGAGAGAACATCGAGGCGCTGGTAATCGGAAACGTGGTGGCGTTCGTGGTGGCGCTGTTAGCCATCAAGTTCTTTATCGGGTTTGTCACTAAATATGGATTCAAGGCGTTCGGGTATTACCGAATCATCGTCGGAGGCGTGATCTTGGTCATGATGTTAATGGGCTATAACTTGCAGATTGTTTGATGGACTTTATCGAGGGAGAGATTCTCTATTTTAATAAGCCGTTGACGTGGACCTCGTTCGACTTGGTGAACAAGTTCCGTTATAAGCTGTGCCGGAAATTGAAAGTTAAGAAGATCAAGGTGGGACATGCGGGAACGCTGGATCCGCTGGCGACGGGTGTGATGATCGTTTGCACCGGGAAAGCCACGAAGCGGATCGATGAGCTGCAATACCAGACGAAGGAGTATGTCGCCACGTTGAAGTTGGGTGAGACAACCCCTTCGTTCGACTTGGAGAAGGAGGTGGACGCGGTTTACCCAACGGAGCATATCACCCGCGAGTTGGTGGAGAAGGTCTTGCGGGGATTTGTCGGGACGATCCAACAGGTTCCCCCGGTGTTCTCGGCTTGCAAGGTGGAAGGCAAACGGGCCTATGAGCTTGCCCGGGAAGGGAAAGAGGTTCCCCTCAAGTCGAAAACGTTAGTGATCGACGAGCTGGAACTGTTGGAATGCGAGTTGCCTGTCATAAAGATCCGGGTTGTGTGCAGCAAGGGTACTTATATCCGTGCCCTCGCCCGGGATATAGGGCAGGCGTTAGACTCGGGAGCGCACCTGATCGCCCTGGAGCGGACTCGCGTCGGGGAGGTGACATTAGACAGGTGTATGTCGCCTGACGAGATTGACGATTTCCTGGAGAGGACAGTCGTGATGACAAATGAGGAAAATAAATAAGGCATATAATTATGAAGCTTTCGAAATTCAAATTTAACTTACCGTCGGAATTGATCGCTTTGCATCCGGCGAAAAACAGGGATGAATCGAGACTCATGGTGGTCCATCGGGAGACAGGTGAGATCGAGCATCGGATATTCAAGGAGATTTTGGACTATTATGGAAATGGCGACGTATTCATATTCAACAATACGAAGGTGTTCCCCGCTCGCTTGTACGGGAATAAGGAGAAGACGGGGGCCCGGATCGAGGTATTCCTGCTGCGTGAGCTGAACGAGGAGTTGCGTCTGTGGGACGTGCTGGTGGATCCGGCGCGTAAGATCCGTATTGGCAATAAGCTGTATTTCGGGGAAGACGACTCGATGGTGGCGGAAGTGATCGACAATACCACCTCGCGTGGCCGTACGCTCCGTTTTTTGTATGATGGGAATCACGATGAGTTCAAGAAAGCTTTGTATGCGTTGGGAGAGACTCCGCTTCCCAAGTACATCGAACGTGAGGTGGAGCCAGAGGATGAGGAGCGTTACCAGAATATTTTCGCGACTGAGGAGGGCGCTGTTGTGGCTCCAGCCGCGGGATTGCACTTTAGTCGTGAGTTGATGAAGCGATTGGAGATCAAGGATTGCCAGTTCGCCTTCCTGACCTTGCATTCCGGATTGGGTAATTTCCGCGAGATTGACGTGGAGGATCTGACCAAGCATAAGATGGATTCCGAGCAGATGATCGTGAACGGGGATGTGGTAGACATCGTGAATAAGGGCAAGGATGCCGGCCATCAGATCTGTGCGGTGGGCACGTCCGTGATGCGGGCGATCGAGACCGCGGTGAGCACCGACGGCCATCTGAAGGAATTTGAGGGATGGACGAACAAGTTTATCTTCCCCCCTTATGAGTTTAGCGTGGCGACGAGCATGGTGACGAACTTCCATTTGCCCTTGTCGACCTTGCTGATGATGACAGCCTCCTTTGGCGGTTATGAGCTGATCATGAACGCCTACGAGGTAGCCTTGAAGGAAAAGTACCGTTTTGGGGCGTATGGCGACGCCATGTTGATCCTTTGATTCGTGGGTATGGCGACAGCTTATATCGGTTTGGGCACGAACGTCGGGAATAGGCGTGGAAATTTAGTGACAGCTGTCGCGTCGCTGGCGGAAAGGGTGGGTGATATTCTCGCTCTTTCCAATATCTACGAGACGGAGCCTTGGGGATTCGTTTCCGAGAACCGCTTCCTCAACGCTGTGGCCGTGCTGAGGACGGATCGTTCCCCCGAGGAGCTTTTGGACGCTACCCGCCTGATCGAGATCGAGATGGGGCGTATCGAGAAGAGTGACGGAGCCTATAAGGATCGGATCATCGACATCGACCTGCTGATGGTGGACGATCGGATCGTGGATACCCCTCGGTTGAGGCTCCCTCATCCGCTCATGCACGAGCGGATGTTTGTCATGGAACCCTTGGCTGAGGTGGCGCCTGACGTGAGACACCCGCTGTTGGGGAAGAGTATGCGGGAGATCGTTACTGAATTAAGTTTGAAAAGTAAGCATCATGGGAAAGGACAAGAATGACATCCATAAGGCGATGACGCAAGGAATCGTCTTCAGGAAAGCGAAAGATACGGCCTCGGGGCCAGGAGACCGGAAAATCAAGTTCTCTGATTTTCTGCGTGGAACGCATGGGTCTGACTCGGCGAAATGGAAAGCGGGCTTCAAGTATAAAAAAGCTTTACGAAACTCGCAGAAGAAAAAATAATTTCTATATTCGCGACCGAATTGACGTGGATAGATTTGTATTGCTTGCAACCACGGGAAAAAATGCTAAAAACATATTCTTCTCCGTAGCCGTCCGGCAACGGTTCTTCCAGGTTCAATTCTACGTTTTTAAGGGATAACTAACAAGTTTGATGGTCATGTCGTGCTGGGATTTTCTCGTGCCTCGTGATCTCGGATTCTCAATTTTAAGTAAAACAATGAGTTATTTATTTACCTCTGAATCGGTGTCTGAAGGACACCCCGATAAAGTAGCCGATCAAATATCGGATGCTTTGCTGGATGAGTTCCTCGCGTACGACGAGAACTCTAAAGTAGCTTGCGAAACCCTTGTCACGACCGGGCAGGTCGTATTGGCGGGAGAGGTTAAATCACGTGCTTACGTGGATGTGCAGGAAGTGGCGCGCGGCGTGATCGAGAAGATCGGTTACACGAAAAGCGAGTACCAATTCGAGGCAAAATCCTGCGGCGTGTTCTCCTCCATCCACGAGCAGAGTGGCGACATCAACCGCGGCGTAGAGCGGGAGAACCCTTATGACCAGGGTGCCGGCGACCAAGGGATGATGTTTGGCTATGCCACGAACGAGACGGATAATTATATGCCTTTGGCGCTCGATCTCTCACATAGCCTGTTATGGGAGCTGGCGAAAATCCGGAAGGAAGAGCCGGACCTGATGCCTTATCTGCGTCCCGACGCGAAAAGCCAGGTGACGATCGAGTATGATGACAACGGGAAACCGCTGCGTATCGACACGATCGTGGTCTCCACCCAGCACGATGAATTCATACAGGCCAAGGGAATCACGCAGGAAGAGGCGGATCTGGCGATGCAGAAGCGGATCGCCGCGGACGTACGCAATATCCTTATCCCGCGGGTAAAGGCGCAATATCCCGCTCATGTGCAGGCCTTGTTCGACGATGGGATCGTCTATCACGTGAATCCCACCGGCAAGTTCGTGATCGGCGGGCCTCACGGTGATACGGGATTGACCGGCCGTAAGATCATCGTGGACACGTATGGCGGGAAAGGCGCGCATGGCGGAGGCGCTTTCTCGGGGAAAGATCCTTCCAAGGTGGATCGTTCGGCCGCGTACGCCGCACGTCATATCGCGAAGAACATGGTGGCCGCCGGAGTCGCCGACGAGATGCTCGTGCAAGTCTCCTACGCGATTGGCGTGGCTCGCCCGATGAATATCTTCGTGAACACCTTCGGCCGCTCGAAAGTGGGCCTGACCGACGGGCAGATAGCCGCCAAGATCTGGGATCTGTTCGATATGCGCCCGAAAGCGATCGAGGAACGCCTGAAATTGCGTAACCCGATTTACTTCGAGACCGCCTCTTATGGCCATATGGGCCGTACGCCTCGCAAGGTGACCAAGGTGTTCTCTTCCCGTTATCTTCCCGAGCCGATCATCCGTGAGGTGGAGTTGTTCACTTGGGAGAAACTGGATTACGTGGATAAGGTGAAAGAGGCGTTCGGATTGTGATGCATACCGCTCGCCACCCTGCGTGGAACAGGGTCTCCGGGTAAATGAAAAGACAGATAGCTGAGGATGGCACGTTAGCGGCCTCCCGGCTATCTGTCTTTTTTTTTGTCCGTATAGGAAATGTCTTTGAGGGGAATGGCCCGGAATATCCCTCGCGTAAGGAGGGATCTTAGCGCTTGCCCGCGGGTTTCGGGCTCTGCAATTCCTCCTCCTCTACCTCCTTTACCTTGCGGAAGAGGTCTGACGCAAAGATAAAGTCGTTGAGCGCCTGGTTGTTGGAGGTAATTACCTCCTCCTTCGTTCCCTGCCATTCCTTCACGCCCTCCTTGATGAAGACGATATTGTCGCCGATGTTCATCACGGAGTTCATGTCGTGCGTGTTGATGACAGTCGTCATCTTGTATTCTACGGTGATGTCGTGTATCAGGTCGTCGATCAGGAGCGAGGTTTTCGGGTCGAGCCCGGAGTTCGGCTCATCGCAGAAAAGGTACTTCGGGTTCAAGGCGATCGCCCGGGCTATCGCCGCCCGCTTCATCATACCCCCGCTGATCTCGGAGGGGTAGAGATGCCCCGCCTCGGAGAGGTTCACCCGCTCTAAGCAGAATTCCGCCCGCTTGCGCCGTTCCTTGTACGAGTCTTTCGAGAACATATCCAGCGGGAACATCACGTTCTCCAGCACCGTCATGCTGTCGAACAGCGCCGATCCCTGGAACAGCATCCCCATCTCCCGGCGAAGCAGGTTCAGCTCCCGCTTATCCATCGAGATCAGGTCGCGCCCGTCGTACAGGATCTGTCCGGAGTCCGGTCGCATCAGCCCGATGATGTTCTTGATCATGACCGTCTTCCCCGATCCGCTCCGGCCGATAATCAGGTTCGTCTTCCCATCCTCGAAGAGCGTGCTGATATTCTTCAGCACCGTGCGCCCGTCGAACGCTTTCGTGATATTCTTGACTTCGATCATGTCTGTTTAGGTAAGCATTAAATGAGTTAATACCACGTCGGCGAGCAGGATCATGATGCTGCTCATCACCACCGCGTTCGTGCTCGCCTTGCCCACCTCCAAGGCCCCGCCTTTCACGTTGTACCCGAAATAGGAGGCGATGGACGAGATGATGAACGCGTAAACCACCGACTTGATGATGGAGTACCAGATATAGAACTCGTTGAAATAGAACTGCAATCCGTATTCGAACGACGAGGGCGTCATGCCCGTGCCGGTTGAATAGCTGGCGAATATGCCGCCCAATATTCCCGTGAACATACTGAAGATCACCAATACCGGGATGAAGATCATCAGTCCGATCATCTTGGGGAGGATCAGGAAATTAGCGGAGTTGACCCCCATGATCTCCATCGCGTCGATCTGCTCGGTGACCCGCATGGTGCCGATCTCCGAGGCGATGTTGCTCCCCACCTTGCCGGCGAGGATAAGGCACATGATGGACGAGGAGAACTCCAATAGGATGATCTCTCGGGTCGTGTAGCCGATCGTGAACTTGGGGATCAGCGGGGAGCTGATGTTCAGCGAGATCTGGATGGCGATAACCGTCCCGATGAAGACCGATATGATCACGACGATCCAAAGCGAGTCCACCCCTAATTTGTAGATCTCCTTGATCAGTTGCTTGAAGAACATGCTCCACCGGTCGGGGATGGTTATGCTCTTCATCATCAGCAGGGTATATTCACCCATTCTCTGCAAAGCCTTGTTCATGTATTATCGCTTGATTTCAAGTTCCGATTCGCGAAGATAAGGCAAAATAATCAGATTGAGAAGCGCTCCCGCGCCTCCGGCGAGATGTTTTTTCCCGCATGACTCGGGATGTTCCCCTCAAGGTATCCCGTGGCTTCCCTCAAGGTTTTCAGGAAACATCCCCTGCTTTCGGCGAAAACGCCGGGAAGCTTTTCGCGAAGGTTGTTGCCGATCTACGGATTATCATGTACATTCGCGCAAAATCATCGAAGAAGGCGCTTATGGCAGACGAACAACAGCGGATGGTGCTCCGTACGGAGGATCTGGTGAAGAAGTACAGGACCCGCACGGTGGTTAACCACGTCTCGATCAACGTGAAGCAGGGCGAGATCGTGGGGTTGCTCGGCCCGAACGGAGCCGGGAAGACCACCACGTTCTACATGACCGTGGGGCTGGTTACCCCCAACGAGGGGAAGATCTTTCTCAATGATATGGAGATCACCAAGTTCCCCGTCTATAAGCGGGCTCGCAACGGGATCGGCTACTTGGCGCAAGAGGCCTCCATCTTCCGGAAGATGACGGTGGAGGATAATATCCGCTCGGTTCTGGAGATGACCGGTCGCGACGCGGATTACCAAAAGGAGAAATTGGAGAGCCTGATCGCGGAGTTCGGTTTGCAGAAGGTGCGCAAGAATCTGGGCGACCAGCTCTCGGGAGGGGAACGCCGCCGGGCGGAGATCGCCCGCTGTCTGGCGATCGACCCGAAGTTCATCATGCTCGACGAGCCTTTCGCCGGGGTTGACCCGATCGCCGTGCAAGACATCCAGACGATCGTGGCCCGGTTGCGGCACAAGAATATCGGGATCCTGATCACCGACCACAACGTGTATGAGACCTTGAGCATCTGTGATCGCGCCTACCTCCTCTTCGAGGGGAAGGTGCTCTTCCAGGGAACCGCCGAGCAGCTGGCGGAAAATGAGATCGTGCGCGAGAAATATCTTGGGAAAGACTTCGTGCTGCGGAAGAAAGACCTTTGACCTGCCGGCTCAACGCTCCCGGCAGACGCGGATCAACAGCCTATTGATAAGCAGGAACAGCAGGAACGAGAAGGCAGCTGCCAGGCTGAACTGCGGCAGCAGGTCGGTGGGGATCTCGTTAGAGAAGAGCGCGCTGTCCTTCAAGTGGCTGTCCGACATCCCGACCACCGCCACCGCGTTGTTGACGAAATGGGCGAACACCGGGATCCACAGGCTGCGCGTCCAGACCAACAGGTAGCCTAAATAGGCCCCCAATACCATGCGGGGGATGAATCCATAGAATTGCAAATGGAAAGCGCTGAACACGATCGCGGTGATCCATACCGCCGCGTGCGGATTGGCGAGGCAACGCCCGATCAGCCGTTGCAGGCAGCCCCGGAACAAGAACTCCTCGGTCAGGGCGGCGGTGGCGGCCACGACCAATAGGTTGGCGGGCAGCGCCCACGGGCTCTCGTCTGTCAGGAATTTCTCGGTGAATCTCGCCATCAAATCCTCTTGCGCACGCATCCAAGCCTCCACCGGAGCCAAGGAAGCCGGCAGCTCCATCTGCTGGTTCAGCGCGCCAAGCAAACTGATTGCCGGGGAGATGCAGACAATTCCCCCCAAAGCGAGTATCCATACACGCCCGTCGTCGATACCCCGCAACGAGAGAAATTCCCGGACGCTCCCCGAGCATAGCCAGGCGGTGAGCGCCGCGGGCAGCAGGAAGGAGCCGATGGCGGAGACGAACTGGATCGTCCGCAACGCGTCGGCCGATAGATCCAATCCGGAGCCCTCAGCGCCTATCAACAACAGGAAAAGCGTGGAAAGAAGAGAGGAGACGATCGCCCCGACGAGGAGCGACAACAGGAGAACACCTATTTGCGGAAGCGCCGGCCAGTTCTCGTATATACCTTTTATTTTCATAGGGATGCGTTCATTATTGGGATTCGCGGCACCAAATATAACCAAAAGAATAAAAACAGATCAAAATTTGCGCGATTAAAAGAATAAGTCTAATTTTGCGACCTAAAATTCGATACGACTATTAATTAAATAAATCATTCAGAATGAACGTTTCGCTTAAGAACAATGATGCCGTGAGCGGTATCGTGAAATTAGAAATAGTGAAGGCTGACTACGAGGAGAGGGTGGACAAGAGTTTGCGTAGCCTCCGTCAGAAAGTCAATATGCCCGGATTCCGTAAAGGCATGGTTCCCCTGGGTATGGTGAAGAAAATGTACGGGAAGAGCGTGCTGGTAGATGAGATTAACAAGCTGGTTTCTGAGAATTTGTTCAAGTATATCCGCGAGAACGATTTGCATATCTTAGGTGAGCCGATGCCGAACGAGACCGAGCAAAAGCCGCTGGATTTCGATAAGGGCGAGGATTTTGAGTTCTGTTTTGACATCGCCTTGGCTCCGGTGATCAATATCGAGCTGAGCAAGGACGACAAGGTTCCTTTCTATGAGGTGAAGATCGACGACGAGATGCTGAATAACCAGATTCAGGCTTATCGCTCTAATTTCGGCTCTTACGAGAAGGTAGAGGAGGTAGAGGAGAAAGACCTGCTGAAGGGTACCGTGGCCGAGTTGGAGAACGGCAGCCCGAAAGAGGGTGGCATCGTGGTGGAAGACGCCGTGCTGATGCCGATGTATATCAAGAACGAGGAGGAGAAAGCCAAGTTCATCGGCGCGAAATTGAATTCTGTCGTGGTGTTCAACCCGAACAAGGCATACGAGGGCGCCGAGGCCGAGATCGCCTCTTTCCTGAAGATAGACAAGGAGAAGGTTGCCGAGACGACCGGCGATTTCAGTTTCGAGATCAAGGAGATCTCCCGTCATAAGGACGCCGAGATGAACCAGGAGCTGTTCGACAAGGTGTTTGGCGAGAACGAGGTATCGAGCGAGGAGGAGTTCAAGAACAAGATCAAGGAGGCTTTGGCAGAGCAGTTCGCCCCGCAGAGCGATTTCAAGTTCCTGACCGACATCCGCGACCGCTTGGTAGAGAAGGCCGGTGAGTTGCATTTCGCCGAGGATCTGCTGAAACGCTGGTTGCTCGCCGCCAACGAGAAGAACACGAAGGAGAAGATCGACGAGGATTTCCCGAAGATCCTTCAGGACCTGAAATATCAATTGGTGAAAGACGATCTCGTGAAGAAGAACAACCTCAAGGTGGAGGATGCCGACGTGGAGAGCTTCGCGAAACGGGTGGCGAAGGCTCAGTTCGCCCAATACGGTATGCTTTCCGTGCCTGAGGACGTGCTCGACAACTACGCGAAGGATATGCTGAAGAACAAGCAGACCCTCCAGAACGTGGTAGATCGCGCCATCGAGGAAAAATTGGCGGCTTGGTTGAAGGAGCAGGTCGAGCTGGAGGTGAAAGAGGTCTCCGCCGACGAGTTCAGCAAGCTGTTTGAGTAATACGGCAGGATAGGCCCCGAGGCAGGGGCCAGTCCTCTAAAGAAAGGGGATTTCTCTCTGAAAATATCTTAGCGGATACTTGAATAAATTGTTTCTTTCAGAAATTTATTTATAACTTTGTTTTTCCGATAAGTCTTAGAGGGAAGTCTCTTTTTTTATCTTTTCGGTAAATGAAATCAAGAAAAGGAAATTATGGAAGATTTTAGAAAATACGCTACGAAGCACTTGGGGATGAGTGGCACGGCCTTGGATAGTTACATGAACATCACGAGCAGCTACATCTCTCCGACGATTATCGAGGAGCGTCAGCTGAACGTCGCCCAGATGGACGTGTTCTCCCGATTGATGATGGATCGCATCATTTTTCTCGGTACCCAGATAGACGATTATACCGCCAACGTGATCCAGGCGCAGTTGCTTTACTTGGATTCCAGCGATCCCGGGAAAGATATATCCATTTATATCAACTCGCCCGGAGGATCCGTTTACGCGGGCTATGGCATTTACGACACGATGCAGTTCATTTCGAGCGATGTCTCCACGATCTGCACCGGGATCGCCGCTTCGATGGCCTCCGTCTTGTTGGTGGCAGGCACGAAAGGGAAGCGTTTCGCCCTGAAGCATTCGCGCGTCATGATCCATCAACCGCTCGGCGGCGTGCAGGGGCAGGCCTCCGATATCGAGATCACCGCACGGGAGATCCTGAAGGTCAAGAAAGAGTTATATACGATCCTTTCCGACCATTCCGGCCGTCCTTATGAGGAGATCGAGCGGGATGGCGACCGGGATTTCTGGATGACCTCGGAAGAGGCGAAAGCCTATGGGATGATCGACGAGGTCTTAACGCGTAAATAATCGGGAGAGGAGAGTTTATGGCCAAGACAACAGGCGATACATGTACGTTCTGCGGCAGAGGTAGTCGCGACGTGAACCTGCTGATTAACGGGATCTCCGGATGTATATGCGATGAGTGCGCGCGTCAGGCGTACGAGATCGTGAAGGAGCAGCTGGACCAGAAGAAGAGCTCCTTCGGACTGGAGCAGAAAGACCTGCCCAAACCGGAGGACATCAAGGCTTTCCTGGATCAGTACGTGATCGGGCAGGATGATGCCAAGCGCTACCTTTCCGTGTCGGTTTATAACCATTATAAGCGATTATTACAGAAGGTCACCGCGGATGACGTGGAGATCGAGAAATCAAATATCATCATGGTCGGCGCGACGGGCACGGGGAAGACCTTGCTCGCTCGCACGATAGCCAAGTTGCTCCATGTGCCCTTCGCCATCGTGGATGCCACGGTGCTCACGGAAGCGGGCTATGTGGGCGAGGATATAGAGAGTATCCTCACTCGCCTCTTGCAGGCCGCTGATTATGACGTGGACGCCGCTCAGCGGGGGATTGTTTTTATCGACGAGATCGACAAGATCGCGCGTAAGAGCGACAACCCGTCCATCACGCGCGACGTGAGTGGGGAGGGCGTGCAGCAGGGTTTGCTGAAATTGCTGGAGGGCTCCATCGTGAACGTACCGCCCCAGGGCGGACGCAAGCACCCGGAGCAGAAGATGATCGCCGTGGATACGAAGAACATCCTGTTCATCTGCGGAGGCGCTTTCGACGGGATCGAGAAGAAGATCGCCCAGCGGCTGAACACCCGGGTGGTAGGCTACTCGGCCAGCTTGGAGACGGCGACGGTGGACCGGAATAACTTGTTGAAGTATATCACGCCGGCCGACCTGAAGTCGTTCGGGCTAATCCCCGAGATCATCGGGCGTCTGCCGATCCTGACCTACTTGAATCCGCTGGATCGCGCCACGCTCCGCAGCATCTTGACGGAACCGAAGAACTCGATTATCAAGCAGTACGTGAAACTGTTCGAGATGGATGGCATCCGGCTGACCTTCGATGAGTCTGTCTATGAGTTTATCGTGGACAAGGCGCTTGAGTTCAAGTTGGGGGCTCGCGGCTTGCGCTCGATCGTGGAGGCGGTCATGATGGATGCCATGTATAGTATGCCATCCCAGGACGTGAAGGAATTGCACGTGACACGGGAGTACGCGGAGGAAAAATTTGAGAAATCGGATGTGAACCGTTTACAGGTCTCGTGAGCGCCGGGCGGTTCGCTATAAATAATACGGAGTATGGCAAAGAAGGATTATTTGACAGAAGAGCTGAATCGACATTTCGGTTTTGGGACGTTTAAGGGGAACCAAAAGGCTATAATCGAAAATCTGCTGGCCGGGAAGGATACTTTTGTATTAATGCCGACAGGTGGAGGGAAATCCCTTTGTTATCAGTTGCCCTCGTTGTTGATGGAGGGGACCGCGATCGTCATCTCTCCTCTGATCGCCCTGATGAAGAACCAGGTGGACGCGATGCGGAACTTCAGCGAGGAGGATGGGGTGGCCCATTTCATCAACTCCTCCTTGAATAAGTCGGCTATCGATCAGGTGAAGGCTGATATCTTGTCCGGACGGACCAAGCTGCTGTACGTGGCTCCGGAGTCGTTGACAAAGGATGAGAACGTGGATTTCCTGCGACAGGTGAAAATTTCCTTCTACGCGGTGGACGAGGCGCATTGTATCTCGGAGTGGGGCCATGATTTCCGGCCGGAATACCGCCGGATCCGGCCTATCATCAACGAGATCGGCAAACGTCCGCTGATAGCCCTTACCGCGACCGCTACCCCTAAGGTTCAGCACGACATCCAGAAGAACCTGGGAATGACGGACGCTACTGTCTTTAAATCATCCTTCAATCGCCCGAATCTGTATTATGAGGTTCGTCCGAAAGGGGCGAACATAGACCGCGAGATCATTAAGTATATTAAAGCCAATGAAGGTAAGTCGGGTATCGTATATTGCCTGAGCCGGAAAAAGGTGGAGGAATTCGCCGATATATTGAAGGCAAATGGCATCAAGGCGTTGCCGTATCATGCGGGAATGGACTCGCAGGTACGTTCCGCCAATCAGGACGCGTTCTTGATGGAGCAGGTGGACGTGATCGTGGCGACGATCGCCTTTGGTATGGGGATCGATAAGCCTGACGTACGTTACGTGATCCATTACGATATACCGAAGAGTCTGGAAGGGTATTACCAAGAGACCGGACGGGCCGGGCGCGATGGGGGCGAGGGTCAATGCATCGCGTTCTATGCGTACAAGGACTTGCAGAAATTGGAGAAATTCATGCAAGGCAAGCCGGTGGCGGAGCAAGAGATCGGCAAACAGTTGCTATTAGAGACCGCGGCTTACGCCGAGACCTCGGTCTGCCGGAGAAAGGTGCTGCTGCATTATTTCGGAGAGGAATACCTGGAAGACAATTGTGGTAATTGTGATAATTGTTTGAACCCAAAGAAACAGGTGGAAGCAAAGGAATTGTTAAGTGCCGTACTAGAGGTCGTCAGTACGTTGAAAGAGAAATTTAAGGCAGATTATATTGTCAATGTCCTGGAAGGGAATGAGACATCCGAGATCCAGAGCTATCAACACAATGAGTTGGATGTGTTCGGATCGGGCCAGGACGAGGATGAGAAAACCTGGAATTCCGTGATTCGCCAGGCGTTGATCGCCGGTTATCTGATGAAGGACATCGAGAACTATGGCTTGCTGAAGATAACGGATAAAGGAAAGGCTTTCATGAAGAAGCCAGTCTCCTTCAAGATCACGGAAGATAATGAGTTTGATGAGGAAGAGGAGGAGGCTCCCGTACGCGGAGGTGCCTCTTGCGCCGTGGATCCGGTCTTATACTCCATGATGAAGGATTTACGAAAGAAGCTTTCCAAGCGGCTGGAAGTGCCGCCTTTCGTGATCTTCCAGGATCCTTCCTTGGAGGCGATGGCCACGACCTATCCGATCACGTTGGAGGAGTTGCAGAATATCCCGGGCGTAGGGGCCGGAAAGGCAAAACGCTATGGGAAGGAGTTTATCGAACTTATCAAGAAGCATGTCGAGGAGAACGAGATCGAGCGCCCGGAGGATCTGCGTGTGCGCACGGTAGCCAACAAGTCAAAACTGAAGGTCTCTATCATCCAGCGGATCGACCGGAAGGTGGCTTTGGATGAGATCGCGTTGACTAATGGGCTGGAGTTCCCCGAGTTGCTGGACGAGATCGAGGCGATCGTCTATTCCGGCACGCGGATCAATATCGATTATTTCTTGAACGATGTCATGGATGAGGACCATATCGATGACATTTATGAATATTTCAAGGACTCGGAGACCGATGACTTGGAAGACGCGATCGAGGAGCTGGGCGGTGATTATACGGAAGAGGAGATCCGTTTGGTACGGATCAAGTTCTTGTCGGAGATGGCTAACTAAGGGCTTTTCATCCATGAGCCCCATCTTTTCTCCCCGGGGTTCGTGCGAAGCGGGATGCCGCACGTGATTTATAAAAAACACTAATTTAATGAGATGGCATAATTTTATAGGGTGCGATCCGTTAGATTAGTGTTATTTTTGTGGAGCATATCGTACTATGGTAAAAGTATCTTTGATGAAAAAAATACTGTTCTCGTTTGGGCTGCTTGTTTCTTCTATGGCCTATCCTGAGACATTGCCGGATTCGGTGGTCATGACTGTCGCTGGAAAACCGGTCCTTTTGTCTGAATTCATCTATATCGCGGAGAAGAACGGAGAGGTAGACTTGGCGGATAAGAAGTCTGTCAAGAATTATGTCGAGCTGTTCCGGAATTTCAAGTTGAAGGTCGCGGAGGCAGAGGCATTGGGCCTTGATAAGACGACCTCTTTCAAGGATGAGCTGGAGGGTTACCAGGCGCAGCTGATTGATGGCTACCTCTCGGACAAGGAGGCGGAAAAAGCGGCCGCCCGCGAGGTGTACGAGCGTGGAGACACGACCTTGGAGCTCTCTTATATTCTTTTCCGTTTGCCGGAGAAGACGGTTTCCAAGGATACGGTACCGGTCTATCAAGAGGCCATGAAGGTCTATGAGCGTCTGAGAGGAGGCGAGGATCTGATGACCGTGGGGAAGGAGCTGATGGCAAAAGACGCGGAGCACGTCGTTTGCGAATATGTCCGCTGCCTGCAACCTATGCAGACGGTCAAGGCATTCGAGGAGGCAGCCTATTCATTGCCGGTCGGTGTCGTGTCGCGTCCGGTCCGTACGCGAATGGGATTTCATTTGATACAGGTACACCATCGTCATCCGAACCCGGGACGGGTCCATGTAGCCCATATCCTGGTCGCTTTCCCGAAAGATTCCGCTTCTCAGGATACCTCGGCTACGTTGGAGAAGGCGAGAAGGGTATATCAGTTGGCCCAAGGAGGAGCTGATTTCGGGGAGCTGGCGAGGAAGTACTCCTCGGATGCCTCTTCGGCGGCCAAGGGAGGTGAGCTGCCTTGGTTTGGCGTGGGTGAGATGATCCAGCCATTCGAGCGGGAGGCGTTCGCCCTTGACAAACCGGGTGATCTCTCAGGCTTGGTAGAGACTCGCTATGGCTATCATATAATCAAACTGCTCGGCAAGGCAGGGCGCCCTGCCTTCGAGGAGGAGGAAAGGCGTTTGACGCAGCGAATGGGGCAGGGTGAACGCAATTTCGAATTATATAAGGCTTTCGACGAGCGGCTGAAGAAGGAGTATGGTTATGTGTTCTACCCCGAGGCTTACGCCGAGTTGCAAGCGCTTTGTGATGACTATTTCCCGACGGACGCCGCTTTTTACGAGAAAGCGAAAGAGATGAAAAAAACGCTCTTGCACGTGAACGGAATGGATATTCCCCAATCGGATTTCGCCTATTATATCCAGAGGTCGCCCTATTCGACCAAGACTTACGCTGGGGATTTTATGCGCGAGGTGTACGATCTTTTCGTGCGCGACATCGTGACTACGGCCGAGCGGAAGAATTTGGAGGTGAAGCATCCCGAGATGCCTCATCTGCTACAAGAGTACAGGGACGGGATCTTGCTGTTCGAGGTAAGCAACCGCGTCGTGTGGAGTAAACCGGCCGCTGAGCAGAAAGCTCTGGAAGAGAAATGGATCGCTGACCTGAATAAGAAATATCCGGTGACCGTTAATTGGGACTTGTTGAAAAGGTTAGGAAAATAGAAAAAGATCGCCATGAAATTTGTGTTTCTCTTCCTTGTTTTATCGATTTCTCTGGGAGCTTGCAAAAAATCCCAGACCGCGGATCCGGACGCGTTAGTGAGCGTGGGAGGACGTACCTTGGATCGTTCGGCGGTGAATGCCTTGATCCCGAAAGGCGTTTCCCCGGAAGATAGCCTGCTGCTGGCGGAGAATATCGTGAAGAAGTGGGTGAAAGACATGTTGGTCTATGACATGGCTTTGCGGAATCTGGGAAATGATAAGGAGGAGGTCGACAAGTTGGTGGAGGAATATCGTCGCTCCTTGATCCGTTACCGTTACCAGGAGCGATTGGTGGAGGAGAAACTGAAAGCGGAGATATTGGAGAGCGACAAGCTGAATTATTATGAGGAGAACCCCGGTCAATTTGTCTTGGATAGGGGATTGATCAAGGGATTGTTCCTGAAAATACCGATTGACGCGCCTGGGCTTGCCGACGTGAAGAAGTGGTATAAATCAACGGATGTGGCCTCCTTGGAAAAAATTGAGAAGTATAGTGTGCAAAATGCCACGATTTATGAGTACTTTTACGACAAATGGGTCGATTTTGACGAGGTAATGGGAAATATCCCTGTACACGTGGCTGATCCAAATGCGTTCCTTAAGGCGAACAAGCAAGTGGAGGCCTCGGATAGTAGCTATTGCTATCTGTTGAATATCAGGGAATACCTGCCTGCCGGAGCGACCGAGCCCTATGATTATGCCAGCCCGCATATCATAGAGATCTTGGTCAATCAGCGTAAAGTCGCCTTCTTGCGGAATTTTGAGGACGAATTATATAACGACGCGATCAGGGATGGTGACGTGGTTTTCCATGCGGAGCCGTGATCGATAACCTTATAAATGGATAACGTGATGAAAAAGATTTTGAGTGTATTCTTTCTTACCTGCTGTTCTTGCCTGGCGATGGCGCAAGACAATGTGATTGATGAAATAGTGTGGGTGGTAGGAGACGACGCTATCTTACGCTCGGATATCGAGACGCAGCGTTTGTACTTGCAAAATGAGGGACAAAGACTGGAAGGGGATCCTTATTGCTTTATCCCGGAGCAGATGGCTATCCAGAAACTATACCTGAACCAAGCGAAGATAGATAGTGTCACGGCGAACGAGAACCAAGTGATCCAGAGCGTGGATCAATGGATGAATATGGCGGTGAACCAGATCGGCTCGCGGGAGAAACTGGAGGAGTATTTCGGGAAGAAATATTCGCAAATCAAGGAAGAGCGCAAGGAGATGGTGAGGGAGCAACAGATCGTGCAGCAAATGCAGCAGCAATTGATCGGGGAGATCAAGCTCACCCCTTCGGAGATCCGCAAGTATTATAACCAATTGCCGCAAGACAGCTTGCCTAATATCCCGACTACGGTGGAGGTGCAGATCGTCACGATGGAGCCGAAGATCCCCTTTGAGGAGACCGACGCCATCAAGGCTCGCTTGCGCGACTTTACGGAGCAGGTGAATACGGGCAAGATGGAATTCTCTACCTTGGCGCGCTTGTACTCGGAAGACCCTGGATCGGCGGCGAGAGGCGGGGAACTGGGCTTCATGAGCAAGATGCAGCTGCTGCCTGAGTTCGCTAACGTGGCGTTTAACCTGAAGGATCCAAAGCGCGTCTCGCAGATCGTGCAGACGGAGTATGGCTATCATATCATCCAGTTGATCGAGAAACGGGGCGACCGTATCAATTGCCGCCATATCTTGTTGAAACCGAAAGTGTCGGACAAGGAATTAACTGAGGCTATGACTCGTATGGATTCGCTTTATAATGATTTGAAAGCGAATAAGTTCACTTTCGAGGATGCAGCTACCTTCGTCTCGTATGATAAGGATACCCGTAATAATAAGGGACTGATGGTGAACCAGAATTATGAGAGCCGGAACATGGGAACCCCTAAGTTTGAGATGCAGGAGCTCCCGCAGGAGATCGGTAAGGTGGTGTATGAGATGCAAGTTGGCGATATATCCAAGCCGTTCACCATGATCACGGATAAGCAGAAAGAGGTCGTGGCTATCGTGAAGCTGAAGGCCCGGACGGAAGGACATAAGGCGAATATATCGGACGACTTCCAAGCCTTGAAATCGATTGTTGAGGAAAAGAAACGGGAGGAGTTGCTAAATGACTGGATCGTGAAGAAGCAAAAAACGACATACGTCCGCATTAGCGACGGCTGGAAGAATTGTGATTTCAAGTACCCGGGTTGGATCAAGGAATGAAGGGGGTTGACAGGCTATTGCTTTCGCTATTAGCGTGTGTCCTGTCGCTGGCGGTAAGCGCTCAGGTCCCCGCACGTGTGGCGACATCCACCACCGATAGCGTGGCGCCCCGGAAAACCAAGGTTTTCTTGGAGCATGCGAATACGTTATCGTTCGACCAGGAGAAGAACGCGGAGGCGCAGGTCTTGAATGGGGATGTCTGCTTCCGGCATGACAGCTCGTATATGTATTGCGATAGCGCCTATTTTTATGAGCGGACCAATTCCTTGGAGGCGTTCAGCAATGTCCGGATGGAGCAGGGGGATACCTTGTTCGTCTATGGGAATTACCTGTTTTACGACGGGAATGCCCAAATCGCCTATTTGCGTGAGAATGTCCGGATGGAGAATGGGCAGGTGACCTTGTTCACGGATAGCCTGAACTATGAGCGGATCCCTGATATTGGCTATTATTTCGAGGGGGGGCTGATCGTTGACTCGCTTAATCAGCTATCCTCGTTCTATGGGCAGTATTCCCCGGCGACAAAGCTGGCGGTGTTCAACGATAGCGTGAGGCTGGAGAATGAGAATTTTACCCTCTATTCCGATACGTTGCATTATAATACGGATACGAAGATCTCCACGATCTTGGGGCCTTCGATCATCGAGTCGGATAGCGGTACGATCTATTCCTCGAAAGGATGGTATGACACCGTGCACAACACCTCATTGCTGCTGGATCGTTCCCGGGTGGTCTCCGGGGATCGGGTCTTGATCGGCGACTCGATCGCTTACGATCGGGGGCGAGGCTTCGGGGAGGCTTTCGGCAACATGAGCCTGCAAGACACGGCTCGCCACGTCACGTTGGAGGGTGAATATGGCTTCTACGACGAGAAGACCCAATACGCTTTCGCCACGGATAGCGCCCGCTTCCTGGAATATAGCCAGGGCGATACGCTCTATTTGCACGCGGATACCTTACGGATGACTACCGTCGATTCTACCTACCGGGAGATCAAGGCCTACTACGGCGTCCGTTTTTATCGGACGGATATGCAGGGCGTGTGCGACTCGATGCAGTTTAACACGAAAGACTCTATATTATATATGTATAAGGAGCCTATCGTATGGAACGAGCAATACCAGATCTATGGGGATACGATCTTGGTGTTCATGAATGACACCGCTATCGATCACGCTCACGTGAGACAATTCGCCTTCGCGATACAGCAGATCGATACGACCTCTTTCAACCAGCTGAAGGGGAACGACCTGAAAGCCTATTTCGAGGGGCGGAATGTCCGTCAGATCGACGTGTCCGGGAACGCGGAATCGATCTTCTTCCCGATGGAGGATGATGGCTCGATGGTCGGGATGAACGAGATCAAGAGCGGTTTCCTCACCATCTGGCTGAAAGATCGTAAATTGGAAAAGCTGAAATTCTGGCCGACGCCTGTCGGGACCATGACACCCATCCCCGATTTGAAGCCCGATCAAAAGTATTTGAAGGATTTTTATTGGTATGATTACATCCGCCCGAAAGACAAGGATGATATTTATCAGGTGGTAAAAAGAAAAGTCCAGGATGTTCCGAAGAAAAGCAATAAATTCGTACATTAGCGTCGTATTCGATAAATAGGTAAAGTTATGGCACTTTTCTCGTTTTATAATATGCGTAAACCGCGTCAATTCGATCATAAGCCGATCTATTGGGATCCGCGGAAAGAAGCCTTGGAAGAGCGCATCAGCAAGGTCAAGCGTGAAATGGGCATAGAGGAGCCGCTGGAAGAGTATAAGCCGCATATCAAGGGGACCTTCATCGAGGGAACATCTCACCTGAAGAAAAGCGTGGGACGTGGGGAGGACGCCCGGAGCCGTACGTATAAGAACGGGCGGCTGATCCTGGCTTTGGTTATATTGATCCTGATCGCCTGGTATTTCTTCTGGAAATGAGCGCTGACATCATCCATCTGCTTCCTGACCATATAGCGAACCAGATCGCTGCGGGCGAGGTGATCCAGCGGCCGGCCTCCGTCGTGAAGGAGCTGGTAGAGAATGCTGTGGATGCAGGGGCGTCGAGCATCCAAGTCAATATAAAGGACGCGGGGAAGACCTTGATCCAGGTGATCGACGACGGGAAAGGTATGTCGGAGACTGATGCCCGGATGGCTTTTGAGCGCCATGCCACGTCGAAAATCTCTACGGCCGACGATCTCTTCTCGCTACGTACTATGGGGTTCCGCGGGGAAGCGCTGGCCTCTATCGCGGCGGTGGCCCAAGTGGAATTGCGTACACGGCTGAAGGGCGAGGAGTTGGGCACCCGCCTTACGATCGCCGGCTCCACGCCTGAGGGCGTCGTCCCGGATGCCTGCGGAGAGGGTAGCGTATTCTCGGTGAAAAATCTTTTCTTTAATGTGCCGGCCCGCCGGAAATTCCTGAAGTCTAACGAGACGGAGTTCCGGAATATCATCAACGAGTTTGAGCGGATCGCCTTGGTCAACGCGCAGATCGGGATGTCTCTTTACCATAATGATGCCGAGATTTTCAACCTTCCTGTATCCGGTTTGCGGCAACGTATTATCAATATTTACGGGAAGAACCTGAACCAGAAACTGCTGTCGTTAGACGCCCAAAGTTCCTTGGTGACGATCTCCGGTTTCGTGGGGAAGCCGGATTCCGCCAAGAAGCGGGGCGCCTTGCAATACTTTTTCGTGAACGGCCGCTACATGAAGCATCCCTATTTCCATAAGGCGATCATGCAGGCCTACGAGCAGTTGATACCCGCTGGCGACCAGCCTTCCTATTTCGTCTATTTTACCTTGGATCCGGCCACTATCGACGTGAATATACACCCGACGAAAACCGAGGTGAAGTTCGAGAACGAGCAACCGATCTGGCAGATCCTGATGGCGGCCACGCGGGAGGCCTTGGCGAAATCAAGCGCCATCCCGGCGATCGACTTTGACGTGAAGGACGCCATTGACATACCGGTCTATAATCCGTTGAGGAAAGAGGAGCCAAGAAGCTACAAGGCGCCCAGCGTGCAGGTGGATACGAGCTATGATCCTTTTGAGCCTACTCCGTCTAAGCGGCCTGAATTTGATTGGACCAAGCTGTACGAGGGATTCGAGGACGACCGGAACGCTGTCCAGATGGAGTTGCGGTCGGGCGTGTCGGCTGAGCCGGCGGAAGATAATCTTCCAGAAGAGGAAGCCCGGCAGGATGAGCTCTTCTCGGGGGTAAGCGCCCCGTGCTACCAATATAAAGGACGCTATATCCTGACGGCCTTGAAATCGGGCATGGCGATTGTCGACCAAAACCGGGCCCATGTCCGGATCTTGTTCGAGCAATATCTCGCGAGCATCCGCCAACGGCAAGGGGTATCCCAGCAAGTGCTGTTCCCCGAGGTCGTGGAGTTCACCACGGCGGAGGCCACGGTGTTGCCCTCGTTGTTGGAAGATCTGCGTTTCGTCGGTTTCGACTTGAGTGACTTAGGGAATCATACCTATGAGATAAATGGGCTTCCCGCCGGGATCGAGCGCCAGGATCCCGCCAGTTTGGTGAAGGACATCGTGGATCATGTGGTCGAGACCGGCAGCGAGGCTAAGGAAAAGATCTGCGAGTCGATCGCCCTGGTCTTGGCGAAAGCGGCGGCTATCCCATCGGGGAAGGCCTTGTCCCCGGAAGAGATGGATCACCTGATCGCGTCGCTGTTCTCGTGCTCGGACTCGAACTTGACGCCGGAGGGGAAAACGATTATCTCGATATTGTCGGAAGAGGAGTTGGACAGGCGCTTCAAGTAATCACCCTGTATGCGGCTTAAGATAAGGCTTATCCTTCATCAGACAGGATTGTTTGTTAAATATTCATAAATCAGCAAATGGGCGACCTTGTTTAACGGGAACAAATGTGTAATTTTGCACCGTTTTTAGTGCGGAGTATGCGAAAAAAGTACGGGCAACTTATTGATTGTCGGGAAATAATGCGTAACTTTGCGACTCGAAATCGGAGAAGATTAGATAATTAGTAATACACATTCAAAGTTAAAAAGGAAAAGAAATGCCTACAATTCAGCAATTAGTTAGAAAAGGACGGGAAACTTTGGTGGAGAAAGGTAAGTCGCCCGCTTTGGACGCTTGTCCGCAAAGACGTGGCGTTTGCGTGCGTGTCTACACGACGACACCGAAGAAGCCTAACTCTGCAATGCGTAAAGTAGCGAGAGTACGTTTGACAAATGGAAAGGAAGTCAACTCCTATATCCCGGGTGAGGGACATAACTTGCAGGAGCACTCGATCGTGTTGGTACGCGGTGGTCGTGTAAAGGATCTTCCCGGTGTGCGTTATCATATCGTACGCGGTACGTTGGATACGGCTGGCGTTAACGGTCGTACGCAAAGACGTTCCAAATATGGCGCTAAGCGTCCGAAGCCGGGTCAGGCAGCTAAGGGTAAGAAGTAAAAACGGACTTCAAACTGAGACTAAATTCAAGTATTAAAAAACAGGTTTGAGTTATTTGGATAGGCTATAAGGTTGAGTAAATGGTTCGGCGGAACCGTTGAAGACAAATTAAAGGCAACCAACGACAAGAACAAATTTTTGAAAACAAGATGAGAAAAGCAAAACCAAAGAAGAGACAGATCCTCCCGGATCCTGTTTTCGGTGATGTAAAGGTTACGAGATTCGTAAACCACTTGATGTATGATGGCAAGAAAAACACTGCCTTCGAGATTTTCTATTCTGCTTTGGAAACCGTTAAGGCAAAGTTGCCTAACGAGGAAAAATCCGCTCTCGAAATTTGGAAAGCTGCGCTTGATAACATCACTCCTCAGGTTGAGGTTAAGTCGCGCCGTGTAGGTGGTGCCACTTTCCAAGTCCCTACTGAGATCCGCCCGGATCGTAAAGAATCGATTTCAATGAAGAACCTTATCATCTTCGCCCGCAAGCGCGGTGGTAAGACGATGGCCGATAAGCTGTCCGCGGAGATCGTGGACGCCTTCAACAACCAAGGTGGCGCATTCAAGAGAAAAGAGGATATGCACCGCATGGCTGAGGCTAACCGTGCGTTCGCTCACTTTAGATTTTAATTAAGCAATTTTAGGAGAACATAGACGATGGCAACAAAAGCTGACGAGCAATTAAAATATACTAGGAACATCGGTATCATGGCTCACATCGACGCGGGAAAGACTACGACTTCCGAGCGTATCCTTTTCTACACCGGTCTGACTCATAAGATCGGCGAGGTGCATGATGGCGCGGCCACCATGGACTGGATGGAGCAGGAGCAGGAGCGTGGTATCACGATCACGTCCGCCGCTACGACGACTTTCTGGAATTATGACAATGACAAGTATAAGATCAACCTGATCGACACCCCGGGGCACGTTGACTTTACCGTGGAGGTAGAGCGCTCGTTGCGTATCCTGGACGGCGCTGTCGCCGCTTTCTGCGCGGTAGGTGGCGTTGAGCCGCAGTCGGAGACGGTATGGCGTCAGGCTGATAAATATAATGTACCGAGAATTGGTTACGTTAACAAGATGGACCGTTCTGGCGCAAACTTCTTCGAGGTTGTTCGTCAGGTGAAAGATGTGCTGGGCGCTACCCCTTGCCCGATCCAGATCCCTATCGGGGCCGAGGAGAAGTTCAAGGGTGTCGTTGACCTGGTTCGCATGAAGGCCATCTATTGGCACGACGAGACTATGGGGGCTGAGTACTCCGTGGAGGAGATCCCCGCTGAGTTGCAGGCTGAGGCTAACGAATGGCGCGACAAGATGCTGGAGACCTTGGCTGAGTGTGACGACGCCCTGATGGAGAAATACTTCGATGATCCTTCCACGATCACGGAGGCTGAGATCAAGGCCGCTATCCGCAAGGGTACGCTGTCGATGCAGATCAACCCGATGATCTGTGGTTCCTCGTTCAAGAACAAGGGTGTGCAGACCCTTTTGGACGCGGTCTGCGCTTACCTGCCCAGCCCCGAGGATACGCCCGCTATCGAGGGTACCGATCCGAGAGATCCGGACAAGGTGGTTTCCCGCAAGCCGTTGTTCGAGGAGCCGCTGACCGCCTTGGCGTTCAAGATCGCTACCGATCCTTATGTAGGCCGCTTGTGCTTCTTCCGTGTATATTCCGGAAAGATGGAGGCTGGCTCGTACGTGCTGAACACCCGTTCCGGCAAGAAAGAGCGTATCTCCCGTCTGTTCCAGATGCACTCTAACAAGCAGAACCCGATGGAGGCTATCGGTTGTGGCGATATAGGCGCCGGAGTCGGTTTCAAGGATATCCGTACCGGTGATACGCTTTGCGATGAGAACAACCCGATCACGCTGGAGTCTATGGAGTTCCCGGAGCCGGTGATCGGTATCGCCGTAGAGCCGAAGACTCAGAAAGACTTGGATAAGTTGGGTATGGGCTTGGCTAAGTTGGCCGAGGAGGATCCTACCTTCCGTGTGCAGACCAACGAGGAGACCGGCCAGACCGTCATCAGCGGTATGGGTGAGCTTCACTTGGATATCATCATCGACCGTCTGAAACGTGAGTTCAAGGTTGAGTGTAACCAGGGACGTCCGCAGGTTACTTACAAGGAGGCTATCACGCAGCCGGTTGAGCTTCGCGAGGTATACAAGAAGCAGTCCGGTGGTCGTGGTAAGTTCGCTGATATTATCGTTTGCATCGGTCCGGCGGATGAGGACTTCGAAGGAAGCCTGCAATTCATCGACGAGGTGAAGGGCGGTAACATTCCGAAGGAGTTCATCCCCTCCGTACAGAAGGGATTCGAGAAGGCCATGAAGAATGGTGTGTTGGCAGGGTATCCGTTGGATAAGCTGAAAGTCATCCTCCGCGATGGTTCGTTCCACCCGGTTGACTCCGATCAGCTCTCCTTCGAGATCGCCGCTATCCAGGCGTTCAAGAACGCTTCCGAGAAGGCCGGTCCCGTGCTGATGGAGCCGATCATGAAGATCGAGGTCGTTACTCCGGAAGAGAGCATGGGTGATGTGATCGGCGACTTGAACAAGCGCCGCGGACAGGTAGAAGGCATGGAGACAAGCCGTACGGGCGCCCGCATCGTGAAAGCGAAGGTTCCGTTGGCAGAGACGTTCGGTTATGTGACCGCCTTACGTACGATCACTTCCGGCCGCGCTACGTCGTCAATGCAATTCTCCCATTATGCTCAGGTATCTTCGGCTATCGCTAAGCAGGTGTTGACCGAGGTACAAGGCCGTGCTGATTTGATCAAATAATATTAGAAACATACAATAAATATGAGCCAAAAGATCAGAATTAAATTGAAGTCTTACGATTATTCTCTGGTGGACAAGTCCGCCGAGAAGATCGTGAAGACGGTAAAGGCTACAGGTGCAATCGTGAGCGGTCCGATACCTCTCCCTACGCACAAGCGTATCTTTACGGTGAACCGCTCGACTTTCGTGAACAAGAAGGCGCGCGAGCAGTTCGAACTCTCTTCTTATAAGAGATTGATTGACATCTATAGCTCGACCGCCAAGACGGTTGACGCTTTGATGAAGCTAGAGTTGCCTAGCGGTGTTGAAGTAGAAATTAAAGTGTAAGTTCTTAACAAATTAGTGAAATGCCAGGATTATTAGGAAAAAAAATCGGAATGACATCCGTTTTCAGTGCCGAGGGAAAGAATCTTCCATGCACTGTTATCGAAGTGGGTCCTTGTGTTGTTACACAGATTAAGACTTTGGAGAAAGATGGCTACGAGGCCGTGCAGTTGGGTTTCATGGACAAGAAAGAGAAACACACGACACAGCCGGAGATGGGTCACTTCAAGAAAGCCGGTGTAACTCCCAAGAGATACTTGGCCGAGTTCAAGAATTTTGAGACAGAGTACAAGTTGGGTGATGTGATCACGGTAGACTTTTTGGAGGACGCCGGCTTCGTGGACGTGGTAGGCACGTCGAAAGGTAAGGGTTTCCAAGGTGTCGTAAAGCGCCACGGTTTCGGCGGTGTGGGCCAGAGCACTCACGGACAGCACAACCGTGCCCGTAAGCCGGGTTCTATCGGTGCTTGTTCTTATCCCGCGAAGGTGTTCAAGGGTATGCGCATGGCCGGCCAGATGGGTAACGAGCGCGTTACTGTCCAGAATCTTCAAGTGATCAAGGTAATGCCGGAACACAACCTTTTATTGGTGAAAGGATCTGTTCCAGGAGCAAGAGGTTCAATCTTATTAATCGAAAAGTAATGGAACTGAGCGTATTTAATATTAAAGGTGAAGATACCGGAAGAAAGGTGACTTTGAACGATGCTGTCTTCGGCATTGAGCCCAACGATCATGCTATTTACTTGGACGTAAAGCAGTATATGGCCAATCAGCGCCAAGGAACGCACAAGTCGAAGGAAAGAAGCGAGGTGTCGGGTAGTACACGCAAGCTGATCCGCCAGAAAGGTGGTGGCGGCGCCCGTCGTGGTGATATCAACTCCCCGGTATTGGTGGGTGGTGGCCGTGTATTCGGTCCGAGACCGCGTGATTATCGTTTCAAGCTGAACAAGAAGGTCAAGGCGTTGGCTCGTAAGTCCGCCCTGAGCTATAAGGCAAAGAACAACGCGATCATCGTGGTGGAGGATTTCAATATGGAAGCTCCTAAGACCAAAGAATTCATAACAATTACTAAAAACCTGAAAGTGGCTGATAAAAAGTTACTTATGGTTTTACCGGAGAAGAATAATTTCGTATATTTGTCCGCTCGAAACTTGAAGAAGGCAAATATTATAACTGCTTCTGAACTAAATACATACGCAGTGTTAAACTCGGTCAGCTTGATCTTGACGGAAAGTTCGGTCGCTGTTGTTGAGCAAAATTTTAAAGCATAAGGAGTCTAAAATAATGGGAATTATTATTAAACCGATAGTAACAGAGAAGCAAACGGCGATCACGGAGAAATTCCCGAATCGCTATGGTTTTCGTGTCTCTCCTGATGCCAACAAGCTGGAGATCAAAAAGGCTGTAGAGGATATGTACGGGGTTAAGGTTGTTAGTGTCAACACCATGAACTACTCCGGGAAGCGTAAGAGCCGTTACACGAAATCCGGTATCATCAACGGTAAGCAATCTGCGTTTAAGAAGGCGATCGTGACATTGAAGGAAGGGGAAACAATTGATTTCTTTAGTAATATCTAAAAAAAGAAATGGGAATACGTAAATTAAAGCCCACGACACCGGGGCAGAGACACAAGGTTATTGGTGCATTTGATAAAATCACTGCAAGTACACCAGAGAAGTCTCTTGTAGTTGGTAAGAGAGCTACGGGTGGCCGTAACAACACGGGTAAGATGACGATGCGCTACATCGGTGGCGGCCACAAGCGTAAGTACAGAATTATCGATTTCAAGAGAAATAAAGATGGCATTCCTGCGACAGTGAAGTCGATCGAGTATGATCCTAACCGTTCATCTCGTATCGCGCTGTTGTATTACGCGGATGGAGCGAAGAGCTATATCATCGCTCCCAATGGCTTGGAAGTTGGCCAGACAGTGGTTTCAGGTAGCGATGCCGCTCCTGAGGTAGGTAATACTTTACCGATGGTAAATATTCCCGTTGGTACTATTATTCACAATATCGAGCTTCGTCCCGGGCAAGGTGCCAAGATGGTACGGTCCGCGGGCGCTTTCGCTCAGCTGACTTCAAAGGAAGGCGCTTACGCTATCATTAAGATGCCTTCTGGAGAAACCAGAAAGATTCTTGCTGCTTGTAAGGCTACAATTGGCGCAGTCGGCAATTCGGATCATGGTCTTGAGAAATCAGGTAAAGCCGGTCGCTCTAGATGGTTAGGTCGTCGTCCTCACAACCGTGGTGTTGTAATGAACCCGGTTGATCACCCGATGGGTGGTGGTGAAGGACGCGCTTCCGGAGGTCATCCTAGATCACGCAAGGGCTTATATGCTAAGGGCTTGAAGACAAGAGCTCCTAAGAAGCATTCTTCAAAGTATATAATTGAAAGAAGAAAGAAATAATCTGATTAATTAAGTAAACTATGAGTCGTTCGCTAAAAAAAGGCCCGTATATTAATGTAAAGCTCGAGAAGAAGGTCCTGGCCATGAATGAGTCAGGCAAGAAAGCTGTCGTTAAGACATGGGCAAGAGCTTCAATGATTTCGCCTGATTTCGTGGGCCATACTATTGCAGTTCATAATGGAAATAAATTTATTCCTGTTTTCGTGACCGAGAATATGGTGGGGCATAAGTTGGGTGAGTTCTCCCCGACACGCACTTTCCGCGGTCATGCCGGTAACAAGAAGAAATAACCCGGCGAAACAGGTCAGGAATCTGAAAATAAAAAGAATCGAATAAAATGGGTGCTAGAAAAAGAATATCAGCTGAAGCAAGAAAGGAAGCCCAAAAGACCATGTACTTCGCGAAGTTGAATAATGTCCCCACTTCCCCTCGCAAGATGCGCTTGGTGGCGGATATGATTCGCGGCATGGAAGTGTTCCGTGCGCTTGGTGTTTTGAAGTTCTCGAATAAGGAAGCTGCAGCAAGAGTTGAGAAATTGCTTCGTTCCGCGATTGCGAACTGGGAGCAGAAGAATGAACGTAAGGCAGAGGCAGGAGAGTTGTGCGTGTCTTCAATCAGCGTGGATTGCGCTACCACATTGAAGAGAATGCGCCCGGCTCCCCAGGGAAGAGGTTACAGGATTCGCAAGCGCTCGAACCACGTGACCCTGTTTGTTGATACACTTAGTAAAAACGATAGTCAAAATTAATTTGTAGATGGGACAAAAGGTTAATCCGATTAGTAATCGTTTGGGAATCATCCGTGGTTGGGATTCCAATTGGTATGGCGGTAAGAACTACGGGGACACTTTGCTGGAAGATAGCAAGATCCGTAAGTATTTGAATGCCCGTCTCGCAAAGGCTAGTGTATCTCGCATCGTTATTGAGCGCACGCTTAAGTTGATCACGATTACGGTTTGCACGTCACGTCCGGGAATCATCATCGGCAAAGGTGGACAGGAGGTTGACAAGTTGAAGGAGGAGTTGAAGAAGATCACCGACAAGGAGGTGCAGATCAACATCTTCGAGGTGAAGAGACCTGAGTTGGACGCCGTTATCGTGGCTAACAATATCGCTCGTCAGCTTGAGGGAAAGATCGCGTACCGTCGCGCTGTCAAGATGGCTATCGCCTCTACCATGAGAATGGGAGCCGAGGGTATCAAGATCCAGATCTCCGGCCGCTTGAATGGCGCCGAGATGGCTCGTTCGGAAATGTATAAGGAAGGTCGTACTCCGCTGCACACGCTGCGGGCTGACATCGATTACGCTTTGGCCGAGGCCTTGACGAAGGTCGGCTTGTTAGGTGTCAAGGTCTGGATCTGCCGTGGCGAGGTCTATGGCAAGCGAGATCTCGCTCCCGCTTTCACCTCCTCCAAGGAGACAGGTCGAAGAAGCGATAACGTAGGTGGCGGTAGAGAGAAGAACTTCAAGAGAAAAAGAGCTAATCGTTAAACGTTAGAATTTAAGTAGAGATGTTACAACCGAAGAAAACCAAGTTCAGAAGACAGCAGAAAGGCCGCATGAAGGGTATGGCTCAGCGCGGCAACCAGCTGGCTTTCGGTTCGTTTGGAATAAAGTCATTAGAGAATAAGTGGATTACCGGTCGTCAGATCGAGGCCGCCCGTATCGCCGTCACGCGTTATATGCAACGCCAGGGCCAGGTTTGGGTTCGCATCTTCCCGGATAAGCCAATCACGAAGAAGCCCGCCGAGGTACGTATGGGTAAGGGAAAAGGTAATCCCGAGGGCTTCGTGGCTCCTGTTACCCCCGGCCGTATGATTTTCGAGGTCGAGGGTGTTCCCTTTGATATCGCCAAGGAGGCATTGCGCCTGGCCGCGCAGAAACTCCCGGTTACGACTAAGTTTGTCGTGAGACGTGATTATGACATGCAAAATCAAAATGCGTAATTGTTATGAAAATTGCAGAAATTAGAGAACTGAGCACGAAAGAGTTGTTAGAGCGAGTAGATGCCGAGACAGCGGCCTATGAGCAGAAGCGGATCAACCATAGTATTTCTCCTGTGGATAATCCTTCTCAAATCAAGCAACAACGCAGATTGATCGCACGCATGAAGACGGAGTTGCGCCAAAGAGAACTTAATAACAAATAATTGAGCCTGATGGAAACTAGAAATTTAAGAAAAGAAAGAACGGGCGTGGTAACCAGCAACAAGATGGAGAAAAGCATCACGGTTGCTGTTAAATGGAAGGAGAAACACCCCATTTACGGAAAGTTCGTCAACAAGACGAAGAAATATCATGCTCATGACGAAAATAACGAGTGCAACATTGGCGATACCGTAAGAATTATGGAGACTCGCCCGTTGAGCAAGACAAAAAGATGGAGATTAGTTCAAATAATCGAAAGAGCTAAGTAAGATGATACAGCAAGAATCAAGATTAGTAGTAGCAGATAACAGTGGCGCTAAAGAGGCGTTGTGTATCCGCGTCCTGGGCGGTACGAGAAAACGTTACGCCACCGTGGGAGATGTGATCGTGGTAGCGATCAAGAGCGTGATCCCTTCCAGCGATGTCAAGAAGGGGGCGGTCTCTAAGGCTGTCATTGTTCGTACAAAGAAAGAGATCCGTCGTCCGGATGGCTCTTATATCCGTTTCGACGATAACGCATGCGTATTGCTGAACGCCGGCGGTGATATCCGTGGTAGCCGTATCTTTGGTCCGGTCGCCAGAGAACTTCGCGCGACAAACATGAAGATTGTATCACTTGCACCTGAAGTGCTTTAATCTCGTAGATGATGAGTAAATTACATATTAAGAAAGGCGACATCGTTTTCGTTAACGCTGGTGAGGACAAGGGCAAGACCGGCCGTGTCTTGCGGGTGCTCGTGAAGGAAAGCCGTGCGATTGTCGAGGGCATTAATGTGGTGTCGAAGCATACCAAGCCCAATGCGAAGAATCCTCAGGGAGGAATCGAGAAAAAGGAAGCTCCCATTCATATCTCTAACCTTAACGTGGTTGACCCGAAGTCCGGTAAGCCAACGCGTATCGGCCGGAGACTGAATGAGAAGGGGGCGTTAGTGCGTTATTCTAAAAAATCAGGGGAGGAAATTAAGTGATGAGCAATACCGCCAGTCTTAAAAAGGAATATCAAGACAGAATCGTCCCTGCTTTGACGAAGGAGTTTGGCTACAAGTCCGTGATGCAGGTGCCTGTTTTGAAGAAAATCGTGATCAACCAAGGCTTAGGCATGGCCACGGCAGACAAGAAGATCATCGATGTCGCTATCAGTGAATTGACTGCGATCACGGGCCAGAAGGCAGTAGCCACCGTGTCGAAGAAGGATATCTCGAATTTCAAGTTGCGTAAGAAGATGCCGATCGGCGTCATGGTCACTTTGCGCCGTGAGCAGATGTATGAGTTCCTCGAGCGCCTCGTCCGTATCGCCCTTCCCCGTATCCGCGACTTCAAGGGTATCGAGGGCAAGCTTGACGGAAGAGGTAATTATACGCTCGGGATCCAGGAGCAGATCATTTTCCCGGAAATAAATATCGATAATATTACCAAGATATTGGGAATGAATATTACCTTTGTGACCTCTGCGCAAACAGATGAGGAAGGTTACGCTCTTTTGAGAGAATTTGGGTTGCCTTTTAAAAACGAAAAAAAGACTAAGTAGTTATGGCTAAGGAATCAATGAAAGCCCGCGAGGTTAAGAGAGCGAAGCTCGTAGCGAAGTACGCCGCCAAGAGAGCCCAGCTTAAGGCGGAAGGGAACTATGAGGCTTTGCAAGCTCTGCCTAAGAATGCTTCTCCTGTGCGCCTGCACAATCGTTGCAAGATCACAGGACGTCCGAAAGGCTATATTCGCCAGTTCGGAATTTCTCGTATCCAATTTCGTGAGATGGCATCGAATGGTTTGATCCCGGGTGTTAAGAAAGCAAGTTGGTAAGCGATTTAGTTTAAATATTGTCCGGGTGGCCGGATCAATTTAATTAATTATTTATATGACAGATCCTATTGCAGATTATTTGACAAGATTGCGCAACGCGATCAATGCTAAGCACAGAGTAGTAGAAGTGCCGGCGTCAAATTTAAAGAAAGAGATCACGAAGATCCTTTTCGACAAGGGCTACATCCTTAATTTTAAGTTTGTAGACGATGGTCCTCAAGGTACGATAAAGATCGCCTTGAAGTATGACCTGGTAAATAAGGTAAATGCGATCAAGAAACTGGAGAGAGTTTCTACGCCCGGTTTACGTAAGTACACTGGTTACAAGGAAATGCCGAGAGTGCTGAATGGCTTGGGTATTGCTGTTCTTTCTACTTCCAAGGGCGTGATGACAGATAAAGAGGCCCGTGAATTGAAGATCGGGGGCGAGGTATTGTGTTACGTTTATTAATTAGGAGGAAAGAAGAATGTCAAGAATAGGAAAATTGCCAATTCATGTGCCGGCTGGTGTTACGGTTACAATCAAGGATAATGTAGTGACGGTCAAGGGCCCGAAAGGTGAGCTGACGCAAGCCGTGAATCCTGATATTAACGTTTCCATGGAGGATGGGGTGATCCATCTGACGAGACCGACCGATGACAAGAATCATCGTGCGTTACATGGCCTGTACCGTGCCTTGATCCACAACATGGTTGTAGGATGCTCGGAGGGATACAAGAAAGAGCTTGAGCTCGTTGGTGTGGGTTACCGTGTCTCTAATACAGGGCAGTTGCTGGATCTCTCTTTGGGTTACACTCATAATATCTATATGCAGTTGCCTAAGGAGGTGAAGGTAGAGACGAAGTCCGAGAGAAATAAGAACCCCCTTATCATCCTTGAATCGGCTGACAAGCAGTTACTGGGACAAATTTGCGCTAAGATCCGCTCATTCCGTATGCCGGAGCCTTACAAAGGCAAGGGTATCAAGTTCGTGGGTGAGGAGATCCGCAGGAAGTCTGGTAAGTCAGCAGGTAAGTAATTTACGTAAACTGGAATTATCATGACAACGAAGATAGAAAGAAGATTAAAGATAAAAGCCGGAATCCGCGGTAAGATCTCTGGTACCGCCGAGCGTCCGCGCTTGAGTGTGTTCAGAAGCAATAAGCAAATTTACGCACAGGTGATAGATGATACTACGGGGAAGACTTTAGCCGCGGCCTCATCTTTGAAATTGGGTATTAAGGCTCCGAAAAAGGAGATTGCCGCTAAGGTGGGAGAGATCATCGCCAAGAACGCTCAGGAAGCTGGTGTTCAAGCCGTGGTTTTCGATCGTAACGGTTACTTGTATCACGGGAGAATTAAAGAATTAGCGGATGCTGCGCGTAACGGCGGCCTTAAATTTTAATGAAGATGGCAAATAATAGAGTTAAATCGACCAACGACTTAGAGTTGAAGGACAGACTGGTTGCAATCAACCGTGTAACGAAAGTTACGAAAGGTGGACGTACGTTCAGTTTCGCCGCGATCGTCGTGGTAGGTAACGAGGACGGAATCGTTGGCTGGGGTCTGGGCAAGGCCGGTGAGGTGACGACCGCTATCGCTAAAGGCGTGGAGGCCGCTAAGAAGAATCTGATCAAGGTCCCGGTGCATAAGGGTACTATCCCTCATGAGCAAGTAGCTAAATTCGGTGGAGCTGAGGTGTTGATCCGTCCGGCCTCTCATGGTACGGGTGTTAAGGCCGGTGGTGCCATGCGTGCGGTGCTTGAGAGCGTGGGGATCACGGATGTCTTGGCTAAATCAAAGGGTTCCTCTAATCCTCACAACTTGGTAAAGGCGACTATCGCCGCTCTGGGAGAATTGAGAAGCCCGTTTGAAGTAGCTCAAAATAGGGGCGTGTCTGTAGAAAAAGTTTTTAAAGGTTAATTAGGGAGGAATAATTTATGGCGACTATTAAGGTAAAGCAAGTTAAGAGTAGAATTAAATGCCCGAAAGACCAAAAGAGAACCCTTGACGCACTTGGTCTGAGAAAGATTAATCAAGTGGTGGAGCATGAGGCAAACCCGGCTATCTTGGGTATGGTTGAGAAAGTGAAACATTTGGTTTCTGTAGAAAAGTAATATAGATCGAAAAATAATTGCATACGATATGGATTTATCTAATTTAAAACCGGCGGCAGGATCTACCAAGGCTAGAAAGAGAGTCGGGCGTGGTCCGGGTTCGGGATTAGGCGGAACTTCGACGAGAGGTCACAAAGGAGCTAAGTCAAGATCAGGTTATAAGAATAAGATTGGTTTTGAAGGAGGCCAGATGCCTATCCAAAGACGTTTGCCTAAATTTGGTTTCAAGAACATTAACCGGGTTGAGTATAAGGCTATTAATATTGAAACTTTGCAACAATTGGCCGAGGCTAAGCAATTGACGAAGATCGGTCTTAATGAGTTGAAGGAGGCTGGCTTTATATCCTCTTCCCAATTGGTTAAGATTCTTGGCAACGGTAGCTTAACTCTTAAGTTGGAGGTTGAGGCTCACGCTTTTTCCAAGAGCGCAGAGTCGGCTATCCAAGCCGTAGGTGGAACCGTTGTTAAACTCTAAGTCATGAGAGCTGTTGAGACAATAAAGAATATCTGGAAGATTGAGGATCTGAGAAATCGGATCCTCACCACTCTTTTATTGGTGGCTATCTACCGTTTTGGTACGTATGTAGTTCTCCCAGGTATCGATCCTAAGGCTTTGACGGCTTTGCAAGAGCAGACCAGAGGCGGCTTGCTTGCCCTTTTGGATATGTTCTCCGGTGGAGCCTTTTCTAACGCTTCTATTTTTGCGTTAGGAATCATGCCTTATATATCTGCGTCTATCGTGATGCAGTTGATGGCCATCGCGGTTCCTTCTTTCCAGAAATTGCAGAGAGAGGGAGAGAGCGGTCGCCGTAAGATCAACCAGTGGACTCGCTACTTGACAGTGGCGATCTTGTTGTTCCAAGGGCCTACTTATCTGGTGAACTTGAGCGTTCAACTGAAGTCTGCCGGTGCGGCGTTGCCTGGTGGCTTATGGTTCACGATCTCTTCTACGATAATCTTGGCCGCCGGTAGTATGTTTATCTTATGGCTGGGTGAGAGAATTACGGATAAAGGTGTTGGAAACGGTATCTCGTTTATAATCTTAGTCGGTATCATCGCCCGTCTGCCGCATTCTTTGTTCCAGGAATTCATCTCCCGGACGAGTGAGAAAACCGGAGGTCTGGTTATGTTCTTGTTTGAGATGTTGTTCTTGCTGTTAGTTATTGCCGGAGCTATTTTGTTGGTGCAAGGGACTCGCAAGGTGCCTGTGCAGTATGCCAAGCGGATTATCGGGAATAAGCAATACGGTGGCGCTCGCCAGTATATACCATTGAAGGTTAATGCGGCGAATGTGATGCCTATCATTTTTGCGCAAGCGATCATGTTTATCCCGATTTCTATCGTAGGATTTTCCAGTACAGGCGAGCAAAGTGGTTTTTGGGCCGCGTTCATGGACAATACCGGTTTTTGGTATAATTTCGTGTTTGCGCTATTGATTATCTTGTTTACTTATTTTTATACCGCGATCACGATCAACCCGACCCAGATGTCTGACGATCTGAAGAGGAACAATGGCTTTATACCCGGAGTTAAGCCGGGCAAGAATACCAAGGATTATTTGGATACTATCATGGACCGTATCACTTTGCCAGGCGCTTTCTTCTTGGCGATCGTGGCTATCTTGCCAGCTTTCGCCCGAATCGCCGGCGTAAGTATGGAATTCTCCCAATTCTTTGGTGGAACATCTTTGTTGATCTTGGTTGGTGTGGTGTTGGATACATTACAGCAAGTCGAGAGCCATTTGCTGATGCGTCATTATGACGGATTGTTGAAGTCCGGAAGAATCAAGGGCCGTTCGGGCTCTGTTGCCGCTTACTGATAGAATGATCTATTTAAAGACAGATGAAGAGATCGAGTTGATGTACCAAGCTAATCAGCTGGTAGGTAAGACTCTTGGCGAGATTGCCAAGCATATCGCTCCGGGTGTTTCTACCCTTCAACTTGATAAGGTTGCGGAGGAGTTCATTAGAGATAATGGCGCTGTCCCCGCATTCTTGGGGTATGGAGGTTTCCCGAATTCAATCTGCGCTTCCGTTAATGAGCAGGTTGTCCATGGGATACCCTCTTCTGAGAAGATCCTGAAAGAGGGAGATGTTATCTCTGTGGATTGCGGTACCATATTGAATGGGTTCGTGGGTGATTCCGCCTATACCTTTTGTGTGGGTGATGTAGACCCTGCCGTGAAAAGACTCTTGAAGGTGACAAAGGATTCTCTTTATTTGGGAATCCAGCACGCCTTGGAAGGGCATCGGTTAGGCGATATAAGCAATGCGGTCCAGACCTATTGTGAGCAGCAGGGATATTCTGTGGTTCGCGAGTTGGTGGGACACGGCATCGGGAAGAAGATGCATGAGGAGCCAGAGGTGCCTAACTATGGACGGAGAGGATGTGGGCCCTTACTTCGTAGTGGAATGTGCATTTGCATAGAACCTATGATAAATATGGGTAGCAAGAATGTCGCGTTTGAGAAGGATGGCTGGACGGTCCGGACCAAGGATCGGAAACCTTCCGCCCATTTCGAGCATTGCATCGCTATACGTCCGGATGGCCCCCGTATCTTGTCTTCATTCGAGTTTTTGGAAGAGGTTCTAGGTGAAAACGCAATTTAATTAATTTATATGGCTAAACAAGCAGCAATAGAGAAAGATGGTGTGATTGTCGAGGCATTGTCAAACGCGATGTTTCGGGTAGAATTGGAGAATGGACATGAGATCACTGCTCATATCTCAGGAAAGATGAGAATGCACTATATCAAGATCCTTCCGGGAGATAAAGTGAGGGTAGAGATGTCCCCATATGATCTATCAAAAGGTAGAATCGCTTTTAGATACAAATAAAATTAAACACGATATGAAAGTAAGAGCATCTTTGAAGAAGCGTACGCCCGAGTGCAAGATAGTAAGAAGGAAAGGGCGCTTATATGTGATTAACAAGAAAAACCCTAAGTACAAACAACGTCAGGGATAATTTATTATTTTTGCAAAGTAATATAAGAAATTAATATGGCTATAAGAATAGTTGGTGTAGACTTGCCACAAAATAAAAGAGGAGAGATCGCGTTGACTTATATCTATGGTATCGGTCGTAGCGCGGCCAAATCCGTGTTAGATAAAGCTGGAGTTGATCGTGATATCAAGGTCAAGGATTGGACCGATGATCAAGCGGCTAAGGTTCGTGAAGTCATCAGCGCCGATTACAAGGTGGAGGGAGATCTTCGCTCTGAGGTTCAATTGAATATCAAGCGCTTGATGGATATTGGTTGCTACAGGGGGATTCGTCATCGTCTTGGCTTGCCTTTGAGAGGACAAAGCACCAAGAACAATGCCCGTACTCGCAAGGGAAAGAAGAAAACTGTCGCAAATAAGAAAAAAGCTACTAAATAATAAGAGTTAATATGGCAAAGAAAACAGTCGCAACAAAGAAGAGAAATGTAAAGGTTGACGCTTATGGTCAAGCTCATATTCATTCTTCTTTTAACAACATTATTGTGTCCTTGGCAAATAGCGAGGGACAGGTAATCAGCTGGTCTTCCGCTGGAAAGATGGGTTTCAGAAGCTCTAAGAAGAACACGCCTTATGCGGCCCAGATGGCAGCGCAAGATTGCGCTAAGGTAGCTTACGATCTTGGTTTGAGAAAAGTGAAAGTGTATGTCAAAGGGCCGGGGAACGGTCGTGAGTCCGCTATAAGGACCATACATGGAGCGGGGATCGAGGTGACAGAGATCATTGATGTTACTCCGCTTCCTCATAATGGATGTCGTCCTCCGAAGAAAAGAAGAGTATAATTAATTATCGTTTCTAACGTATTGAGACCGGTATTGTGAATAGATTGCATATTGACCTTATCCTCTCTGTGATCGCGGCTGCACGATTCCTGTTTCAATCAGAACATTAAAAAACAGAAAAATGGCAAGATATACTGGACCAAGAACAAGAATTGCCCGTAAGTTTGGTGAGGCAATATTCGGTGCGGATAAAGTTCTTTCTAAGAAAAACTACCCTCCTGGACAACATGGGAACTCCAGGAAAAGAAAGACCTCGGAATATGGTATTCAGCTTCGAGAGAAGCAAAAGGCGAAATATACTTATGGCGTGTTAGAGAAGCAATTCCGTAATATGTTCGAGAAGGCTTCCCGCTCTAAGGGTATTACCGGTGTGGTACTTCTCCAGTTGCTAGAGGCTCGCCTTGATAACATCGTTTATCGTTTGGGCATCGCGCCTACGAGAGCTGCGGCACGTCAGTTGGTTTCCCATCGTCATATTACGGTTGATGGGAAGGTGGTGAACATCCCTTCTTACTCTGTGAAGCCCGGTCAGATTGTTGGTGTTCGTGAGAAATCTAAATCCTTGGAAGTTGTGGCTGACGCCTTGTCTGGTTTCAACCATAGCAAATATCCTTGGATTGAGTGGGACCAAGCTTCCATGAGTGGCAAATTGTTGCATTTGCCAGAGAGAGCTGACATCCCTGAAAACATTAAAGAACAGTTGATCGTAGAATTGTATTCTAAATAATAATTGATTTCCATGGCTATATTAGCATTTCAAAAACCCGATAAAGTATTAATGTTAGAAGCGGACAATTTCTTCGGGAAATTTGAGTTTCGTCCGTTGGAACCCGGCTATGGCATTACGATAGGTAATGCCTTACGTCGCATTCTGCTGTCGTCACTGGAAGGTTTTGCTATTACATCCATCAAGATAGACGGGGTTGATCATGAGTTCGATACGATCCCCGGGGTTATCGAGGATGTGACAAACATCATCTTGAACCTGAAGCAAGTTCGTTTCAAGCATATTGTTGATGACATCGAGAATGAAAAAGTGAGCATTACTGTTTCGGGTTCGGAAGTGTTCAAGGCCGGTGACATTGGTAAGCAACTGACGGGGTTTGAGATCCTGAATCCGGATTTGGTCATTTGCCGCCTGGATCCTACCGCAAGTTTCCAGATCGAATTGACGATCAACAAGGGACGTGGTTATGTGCCTGCGGATGAGAATAGGGATCCGAACGCGGATATGCACGTGATCGCCATCGATTCGATCTATACCCCGATTCGTAACGTTAAGTATTCGATCGAGAATTTCCGTGTCGAGCAAAAGACGGATTATGAGAAGCTGGTTCTTGAGATCACTACGGACGGTTCAATCCATCCGAAAGAGGCGTTGAAAGAGGCAGCGAAGATCCTGATCCATCATTTCATGTTGTTCTCGGATGAGAAGATCGCGATCGAGACAGCGGATACAGAAGGCAATGAGGAATTCGACGAGGAAGTGCTTCATATGCGTCAGTTGCTTAAGAGTAAGCTGGCTGATATGGATCTTTCCGTCCGTGCTTTGAATTGCTTAAAGGCCGCCGATGTTGAGACATTGGGTGAATTGGTTAAGTTCAACAAGAATGATTTGTTGAAGTTCCGTAACTTCGGTAAGAAGTCGCTTACGGAGCTTGATGAGTTGTTGGAGAACTTGAACCTTTCATTCGGTATGGATATCACGAAATATAAATTAGATAAAGAGTAAGTAAACGATGAGACATAATAAAAAATTCAATCATTTAGGTCGTACGAATACTCACCGTAATGCGATGCTTTCGAATATGGCTTGCTCGCTGATCAAGCATAAGAGAATCTTTACTACGACAGCAAAGGCAAAGGCATTACGTCAGTATGTAGAACCGCTTATCACGAAGTCGAAGGAGGATACGACCCATTCCAGACGTGTGGTGTTCAGCTATTTGCAAGATAAGTATGCTGTTACAGAATTGTTTAAGGGAATCTCTCAGAAGATCGCTGATCGTCCGGGTGGCTATACCAGAATTATAAAGACGGGTCATCGTCTGGGCGATAATGCCGCTATGTGTTTTATTGAGTTGGTTGATTATAACGAGAATATGTTGAAGGACACGACAGCTAAAAAGGCTCCGAAGACAAGACGTTCTCGTAAGAAATCAACGGCTGCTGCCGAGACTCCTGCCGCTGAGGCGCCCGCGACAGAGGCTGCATCTGAGGAGAAAGCCGCTGAATAAGCCTATTTCCCATTATAGATATAAGAAAAGCGATCCGATTCTCGGGTCGCTTTTTTTATGCCTGCTTGATTGTGAGATAGGAGTCTGGCATCGTAAAGAAGGGGGGCAGACCTACTAAACAATAGCCAGTCTGCCCCAATCTCAAATTGATAAAATCTATTGCCCTAAATAAGAGAGTGAATGTAATATCTCTTCTCGTCTATCCGGGGATCTTCGTTCTCCCGGAATGTTGAATGAGTGAGTATTTCTATTGTTCCCATTTCACTTTCTCACGTTTCACCCATCATGGGAAGAGAAGGATGGAGGGGGCCTTAGTCAACATCACCTAAGTTATCAGCATAACGGTCAGTCCCCTCATCCATCTCCAGATTGAAACGATCTCGGCCATGATAGCCGTCCGGGAGAAGTCCCCATTCCTTTTCCCGGAAAAGATAGTAAATTGTAATACAAACAGGTATTACAAAGCTCGAACCTAAGCAATTCTGTTTTTGCCTTAAGATCATCATCACAAATCACCACTTCTCGCATAATCCACTTTCGCTATCATGAAGGCTTCTGTGTATATGCGTTCTCTCGCTTATCCAATACCTCTCATTGTTTGTCTTACGGAAGCAAAAGAACAAGAGTTTTCGTGGATCAACAAGAAAAATCGGTCAACATACGTTTTTTGTCGATGAAAGTCGTGTATTTCGGGTTCAGTATAGAGAGGGGTATCGCTTATATTTCAAGGCGTAAATGAAAGAGATGCCCATAGACGCTCACACCATATTGGCGGATATACAGACGATGTCCTGCCTCCGGAGACGCTTTAAGAATCCCATAGCGTACAGAGGCAGGACATCCTCGTCATGTGTGAAAAGACTATCTTACCACTTCCCTCTCGATCTCGATGAAGCGGGGGAAGAGAATATTGTTCTCGATGTGTATATGTTCGAAAAGAGCGTTCATGAACTCAGCCAGTTCCTCTAGCATTAGGCGGTAGCTCGCGCAAGCGTCCTCCGGTACTTGGAAGTCATGGGTCAGCCTCTGGATATACAGATAGCGCTCTCCCTCATTCTTATGTTCCTGTGTCATGACGCGGATCGGGTTCGCTATGCTCCCGCAATGCATGGGACTGATCCTCCTTCCTTCCCGGGCGGCTTCAAACAACTCATAGAGATAAGGGAAAAGCACGTTTTCCTCCTTCTGCAAATGGTTCTCTAAGTCCTCCAAGGAGAAGTGCATCAGCTCATCTATCTCATACAGCTCCGGATGGTTCGCCCCGTGAGCCTCCCTCACCTTCCGTATCAGGCTGAGCAGTCCCGGCCCTTTTTCCCGGATACCCCGGTGATGAATCTTCAGCACGTAATCGATCAGCAGATCCAGCGGCCAGCTGGCGAAAGGAATACCACCCCCGTTTGTTTGTGCCCCCTTGCTCAGCTCGCCGATCACCGTATCCACATCTATTCCCGCTTGGGCGCAAGCCTCCGCGAGCGGCGTGTTGCCATGACAGCAAAAGTCGATCCCATACCGTCTGAATACCCTCGCTGTAGCGAACTCGTCGGCCACGATCTGTCCGACCGCTGTCTGTTTGATGTTCTTATTCTCCATATCCATTTTCTTCCAATTAGAATCTATTTATCTTTACGCGAAGAAAGGGCAAATCACCCTTTGGGTGTGTAACCCATGTGACCTGCCTCGGGAAAAAACGTTAAACCTAAATAATAGTAATACCCTATGAGCCGATTTTATGATTTATATGATTTCCCGTTATTCGCGGATACCGACCGTGAGCGTATCGATCACTTCCTCCATAGAGCCTCAAGCCGGATTTCCTCATATAAGACAGGTGATTTAGTCGTCATGCAGGGCGATCCTTGCGTGTCGTTGATGCTATTGTGCGCCGGCAGCCTTTCCGCGAGGATGGAGAGTGACGATGGAAAAGAGCTTGTCCTGGAGACGCTGGTAGCTCCGGAGGTGCTCGCTCCCGCCTTCCTGTACGGGAGCGATAACCATTTCCCCGTGACGCTATGGGCGGAGGAAGACGCCCGGATCTGGTTTCTCTCAAGAGAAGACTTCCTGATATGGATGGGGGAGGAGGAAGCTGTCCTCCGTAATTTCCTGCGCCAGATCTCCGACCGCACCGTATTTCTGGGGCGTAAGCTGAATGAGTTCGCCTTGCAGGACTTGGAGATGCGCGTCATGAACTACCTGCGCGAGCATGGTGAGATCCGGAACGTGCGTGAGGTGGCCGAAAGGATGGGGGTGGCTCGTCCTTCCCTCTCCCGGGCGCTCTCGCTCTTGGTGCGGGATGGACACATTCGTAAGGAAGAGGGGGTGTATCGGATAGCCTGAGACTACCGGCTTGGCACCTTGGAAAAAACAAAAAGCCATCCCCGATCCGGGATGGCTTTTTGTATGGCAATAAACCGAAGGGAGATCAGACTCTCTTTTCCTTGATTCTCGCTTTCTTACCCGTGAGCTTACGCAGGTAATACAATTTAGCGCGGCGTACCTTACCTACCTTGTTAACCGTGATGCTCTCGATGAACGGAGACTCAAGCGGGAAAATACGCTCTACACCAACGTTCTCAGACATCTTGCGAACCGTGAAACGCTTCTTCTCACCGTGACCGGAGATGCGGATCACCACGCCGCGATACTGCTGGATACGCTCTTTGTTACCCTCCTTGATACGGTAAGCTACCGTGATCGTGTCGCCACTCTTGAACGCAGGGTGCTCTTTCTTCGTGGAGAAAGCCTCTTCTGCAATCTTAATTAAATCCATTGTCTTATAGCTTTTTTAGTTGTAATTGATAATGAAACGCAATGTAACGGGCTACTTTTCCCGACAGAGATTACGTAAAGCGGGTGCAAAGTAACAAAATAAATATTTGATCCGCAATAGTTAAGCCTCTTTTTCTTTATCGGGGGAAGAATTCCTCCCGGCGGAGCGGCAAGGTGTCTTGCCGGTAACTTGCCAAGATCCCCGTGCCTCCCTCCACGTTGCTGTAAACCCGCATCGGATCCGCGAGCCCGTACTCGATCAGTTTCCCCAATACGCTATCGTCATGCAAGAGCTGGAGGCTGTATAGATAACGGAAGAAGGGCTCCGAGATCGTATGTAGCCGTACCTCCAGCTCGATATTGTCGGAAGGGCTGTAAGCCTGTTCCGCGTATTTGAGGTTCAAGGTATATTCCCCGCCGTTGAACGTCTCGTCGGTAAATAGCCCTACCCGGCTGCTTTCCGGCAGGAAGCCAAAGATATTGTCGATTACGCTTTGCTGCTGGAAGACCGGGTCGAACGTGAGGTCGAGCAGGATGGTTTCGAGACTTGTATGATAGAACGGGCCGTAATAGTCGTTATAATGGATGTTTTTCAGCTCGATGGCATAATAGTTCGTCTCCTCGGGCGGATCCTGTATCGTGATCTGGAAACGGGCGGTATAGCTGGTATCCTCCGGCTCGATATTGACCCGCTGAGGAATGACGGTTGCCGACCGTATCTTCCCTTTCCGGGGAATGGCATCCTCGGCAGTCACTATCCCGTAGATAGGGCTGGTCGCCTGGATCCTGATCCGCTGCCCCTCCCGGGGAATGACGCGCGAGGTATAAAGGGTATCTTTCCTGTATATTCCGGAGTATTCGGTTTTCATGTCTACGACAAGGTTACGTTCCATGCGTTCCTGGAAGACGTCGTCGATATACAGCTCCACGGTAGCGTCGCTCACTCCCGGGTTCACGTTCTCCTCCGTATAGAACCAAGTATGCGAGAGATCCGCGATCACGATCGTGTCGGGATTGCAAAACGCGTTGAGCACCAACTTCGGATAGGTATGATATTCCTCTAAATCGATCTCCTTGTAACAGGAGTTTAGCCCAAGTCCTGCCAGGATCGCTAAGGCTATTCCTATATAATGACGGATTCGTTTACGCATGATCGTTAAAATTTGTAGGTGTAAGATACTGAAGGGATGATCGGCAAGAGCGATATGGTCTCAAACCTTTTGGGGGTACCCCAGCTTTGCCGGATCGAGATCGCGTTCATGTGGCAATACGCGTTATATACACTGATGTTCCAGATACCGAGCCTGCCCTTCTTCTTCGGGCGATATATGTTCACCCCTAAGTCGAGCCGGTGATAAGCCGGTAGCCGTATGTTATTACGTCCCGAATAGTAATCGGTACGCCAGTCGAACTGTCCGAAATCAGAAGGTATGAACGTAAGGTTCTGTCCGAATGGAGTCTTGTAGGTCTCCAAGGATAGCGTGACGCGGTTGCCGGTCATGTACATCCAATGACCGCTCAGCTCCACATGGTCGCTCACCTTCCAGCTCATCACGATGTTCACCTTATGCCGGCTGTCGTATTGTGCGGGGAATACCCATCCCCGGTCTATCTCGTCAAATCTGCGGTTGTTCCACATCAGACCATACCCGATCCAACCTTTCACCTTGCCTCTCTCTTTCCGGGCCACGAGTTCCGCCCCGTAAGCCCAGCCGTGACCCGCCGTCAGGAGGTCTTGCCAATCGGTATTCGCGGGCTGGGTGTTATACCCGTCGCGGTAGTCGAGTAGATGATCCATCCATTTGTGATACCCCTCCACCGAGAAGGTATAGTCGCCCCGCCAGTCGTAATAGAGCCCGAGAGATACCTGATCGGAGCGGAGCGGCTCGAAGTCTTGGGTGACCGGCATCCAGCGATCGGTAGGCAGACTGATATAGCTGTCGTTCAGCTTATGGATGTACTGCCGCATCCGGGTATAGGAAGCCTTCGCGCTCAAGGCGTCGGTGAGCAGGAGACGGGTGGATACGCGCGGGTCGAGCGAGAGGTAATTCTTCGCCCCGATCCGGTAGAGATTCATCCGCAGCCCCCCGTTTATCCGTAACCGGGAGCCGATCGCCCAATCATCCTCGGCGAATAGCGAGAGCTCGTTTGCCGCGATCATCTGGCTCAAGCCCTTGCGTTCGCTCGCTTGGGTAGGTGTGGTGCTCCGGTAGGTATATTCCGGGTAAAAACGGTGGTGGATATATTGGCTGCCGTACCGGATATGGTGGGCTGCCGCCGGACGGTAGTCGAAATTCAGGTAAAGCCCGATGTCGTGGATGCTGTTGTGCGAGGTCGCCTCGTTGTAGGCGGTCGAGTAATCCTCGCCCCCCTCGACCCCGAACGTGCGGTTATTCTCGTAGCGCAAGTGGGAGAGGTAGTGGGTGTAGGCGAGGGTGGCTGTCGCGAACAACTTGGGGCTGAAGGCGTACGATCCGCCCGTGGACACCGCGAGGTTCCCCCAGCGTATTTTCCCCTTGTCCTGATCCGTCTCTTGCGTGTGATCGACCCCTACCCAGGGAGAGTGCTCTATGTCTAACTTGAGCAGATCCTGTCCCCAATAAAGGTTCACGAACGCTTTACCCCGCTGGTTGATCTGGTGGCTGACCTTCACGTTCAGGTCGGTGAACGCGTATCGGAGATTGAACTGGTTTCCCTTGTCTTTCTGGACTAAGTTGTAGATGGCGAACCCCGGCACGGTAAGCAACTCGTACCAGGAGCGGCGCAGCGAGAGGTTGAACGAGGTACGATCCTTGATGATAGGCCCCTCTAAGTTGAGGTTTCCCGAGGTCAGGCCGATCGTCGCGCTGCCATGATACTCCCGGGTATTCCCATCCTTGGTGCGCGCGTCGAGCACGCTCGACAGTCTTCCCCCGTATCGGGCAGGGAAGGCCGACTTATAGAAATCCACCTCCCGCAGCGCCTCCGTGTTGAACGCCGAGAAAAGCCCTCCGAAATGATTCACCTGATAAAGCGGGATCTCATCCAGCATATAGAGGTTCTCGTCCTCGTCGCCCCCGCGTACATACATCCCTGCCATCCCCTCCGTGCCGATCGTGACGCCCGGCATGGCTTGCAACGCCTTGATCACGTCGTTCTCACCAAACAGGCTCGGTATCTCCTTCACCTCTTCCCGCGTCAGGCTGAGCCTCCCCATCCGCGAGGAGAGCAGCTGGTCTCGCTCCATCTCCCTGCCCGTCACGATCACTTCCGCCAGCCTCTCCCCGCCATCCAGCAGGATGTTGATCACCGTGTCTCGCCTTAAATGCGGGAAATCGATCGCCGCGGTGGAATAACCAATGAAGGAGCCGCGTATTCTTGCCGGTCCGGCAGGCAGCGTCAGGCTGAAAAAACCTTGGCTGTTGGTAGCTGTCCCCCGTTGTGAGCCCACCTCATATACGGAGGCGCCGCTCAGGTATTCCAAAGAGGCGCGGTCGCGGATGAATCCGCTGATCGTGACCGAGCGGGGCCGCTCCCTCAGGATGATATGCCGTCCGCTGATCCGGTAAGAGATCGGCAGCCGGTCGAACAGCCGGTCGAGGCACGACTCGACCGGTAGATCCTCCGCGTGGAGGGTAATCCGCTGGATTCCTTCCAAGATGGCGGGATCGTAAGAGAAACTCATTCCGCTCTGCCGCTCGATCTGCTCCATGACCTCTTTTATAGGGGCGCGCCGGGCGTCGATCGTGAGCGTGGGCGATTGCCCGTTCACGTCGGCTACACGCAGCAGGAACAGAAGCAAGAGCAAGAGGTATCGTAGATGCATCTTGTTTGATCGTTTTATTAAAAGACGGGAAAGATACGAAAAATCCCTATCAAGGTTTCCGAAAAAGTCGGTCAAGATGTCTCGATAATTTTTCCTACTTTTGAGAAACGAAAGAATGTAAAGGTGTAATGAGGAGAATCGGAATCTTGATTTTATGCTGTATGTCCCTGTTATCGGGGCGTGCGGGTATCCAGCCCAATCTGTACAGATCGGTGGATAAGGTGAGGATGGAGCAGTGGGTCGACTCCGTGTTCGACGCGTTGAGCTTCGACGAGCGGGTCGGGCAGCTGTTCATGATCGTGGCGAACCCTAAGTCGGACAGCCGGAATATGCAACGGCTGACGCGGTACGTGAAGGAGCAGAAGATAGGGGGGATCCTCTTCCATAAGGGAGATCCAGTGACGCAGGCGGAGGTGACCAACCGGTTGCAACGGGAGGCGCGGGTGCCGATGCTTATCTCCTTGGACGGTGAGTGGGGGCTCTCCATGCGGCTGAGCGGTACGACCCGCTTCCCGAAGAACATGATGCTGGGAGCGATCGAGGACAATGCCTTGATCGAGGCGTATGGCCGGGAGGTAGGGCGGCAATGCCGGGAGATGGGCATCCATATCAACTTCGCCCCTGACATGGACGTGAACAGCAATGAGGATAATCCCGTGATCGGGCTACGCTCCTTCGGCGAGTATCCGGAGGCGGTGGCGGATAAGGGCATCGCTTACGCGCGTGGGTTGGAGAGCATGGGGATCATGTCGGTCTCCAAGCATTTTCCCGGGCATGGGGATACCTCGGAGGATTCGCATGAGACCCTCCCCGTCGTGCGGCACGACCGCGCCCGCTTGGATAGCGTGGAGCTGCTCCCTTTCAGGCGTTATATAGAGGCGGGATTCGCCGGGGTCATGACGGGGCATCTCCAGGTACCCGCGTTGGACGCGCGGAGGCATACGCCCGCCTCGTTCTCGAAAGCGGTCGTGACCGGCTTGTTGCGGGATGAGTATGGATTCGAGGGACTTTGCTTTACCGACGCGCTGGCGATGAAGGGAGCCTCCGCCCGGAAATCGGATAACCCTTCGGTGAGGGCCTTGCTTGCCGGGAACGACATCCTGCTGGCTCCGGCCGCTCCGGTGACCGACTTCGAGGCGGTGAAGGCGGCCGTGGAGGATGGGACGATCCCCTTGGAGATGATCGAGGAGCGCTGCCTGAAGGTCTTGCGCTATAAATATATCGCTGGGCTGGCGGCTTATGAGCCGGTCGACACGAAAGGGCTCTCCCAGCGGCTGAACTCACCCCATGCCGCGTGGATAGCGGCGAAACTGAATGAGGAGGCGATCACCGTGTTGAAGAACGAGGATGCCACTCTACCCTTGAAGGATCTTGGCAAGAGGCGGATAGCCGCCCTGTCGATCGGGGATGAGGAGGGGAACGAGTTCCAGCGGATGTTGGAGCGTTACGATTCCATCGCTTGCTTCAGCATCGATAGGCGCTCTACGGCGGCTGAGGTTCAGCGGGTGTATGAGCGGTTGATGAAGTACGACGTGATAATTTGTGGCGTGAATACCATACGTATCCCCGAGAGCCCGGCGCTGCGCCAGCTGGCGGAGCGGAAAGAGCTGATATACGCCTTCTTTACCCTGCCTTACGCCTGCAAGGAGTATAAGCGCTCGATCGGGCACGCGAGGGCGGTCGTGCTGGCTTATGAGGCGACACCGTTGGCGCAGGAGTATGCCGCGCAGGCGATCTTCGGGGGGATAGGGGCGAAAGGGAAACTGCCTGTCTCGATCCCGGGTATGTATTATGCGGGAAGTGGCATCTTTACCCCGAAAACCCGTTTGGGATACCAGGAGCCGGAGGAGGTGGGATTGAACGCTACCCGGCTTGGCGAGATCGACTCGATCGTGCGCGAGGGATTGGAGGCGAAGGCTTATCCGGGTTGCCAGGTGCTGGTGGCGAAGGATGGGATGATCGTCTATGAGAAGGCATTCGGTTATTTTGAGTACGACAACAGGCGCCCGGTCACGAATCAGTCGGTCTACGACTTGGCCTCCGCCTCGAAAGCGGCGGGTACCGTGCTGGCCGTGATGAAGGCATACGACGATCGGCGGTTTGGCTTGAACGACAAGATCTCTTCCTTTATCCCCGAGCTGAAGGATTCCAACAAGAAGGATTTGACGGTCAAGGAGTTGCTTTTTCATCAATCCGGCTTGCCTCCCACGATCAATTTCTATTTGGACGCGATCGACAAAGATAGTTATAAGGGGAGCCTGTATAGTGGGGCGAGGAACGCGGCGCATCCGGTGCGATTGGACGCGAAGACCTACGTACGCGATGATTTCGGTTTCTTGCCGGGGCTGGTGTCGGATCGACCCAAGCCGGGCTTTACCACCGAGGTGGCACGCGATTTCTACCTGCACGACTCCTTCCGCGACTCGATCATGCATGACATCAAGGAGGCGCGTTTGGGGCGCAGAGGGCGGTATGTGTATAGTTGCGTGAACTTTATCTTGCTGAAGATGATGGTGGAGAACCAGGAGCGTGTGCCGATGGATCGGCTGCTGCGCGACGATTTCTATCGGCGTATGGGGGCTTGGCGACTGACTTATAACCCATTGCGGGTGATGGATTCGCTGCGGATCGTGCCGACCGAGTATGATGGTTTCCTCCGCCGCCAGTTGCTGCGGGGGTATGTGCATGATGAGGCGGCGGCGTTTCAGGGAGGCGTGTCGGGCAACGCGGGGCTCTTCTCGAACGCCGACGACTTGGCGAAGGTGCTTCAGCTCTTCTTGAATCAAGGTACGTATGGCGGTGAGCGGTATCTCTCGGCGGAGACCTGCCGACTGTTCACGCAAACCAAGAGCCCTACCAGCCGGCGGGGGCTGGGGTTCGACAAGCCGCTGACGAGCAACCCGAAAGCGTCGCCTTGCGGGATGCTGGCGCCCGCTTCGGTCTATGGTCATACGGGATTTACAGGGACTTGTTTCTGGGTGGATCCGGATAACCGGCTTATCTATATCTTCTTGAGCAACCGGGTCTATCCGAACCGTTCGAACAATAAGTTGGGACGCTTGGATATCCGTACCCGTATACACGACGTGATCTATAAGGCGATTGATAGGAAAAGCCAAAAAGATTCGTAATTTTGTGACAGTTTTGGCGGTAGCTATTCATTAAAAAAGATATATATGTTATACGGACACGGAGATGATTTTTACAACGCGAAGAACGAGGTGAAGATAAACTTTAGCTCGAATGTTTGGCATGGGGCGAATCTGGATAAGCTGAGAGAGCATTTGATCGAGCATTTCGACAAGTTGACCCGCTATCCGGAGCCGGATGCCGCTACCTTGAAACGGCTGTTGGCGCGCCGGTATGAGACGAAAGAGGAGAATATCGTCGTGACCAACGGTTCCATCACGGCTTTCTATCTGGTGGCGCAGGCTTGGCGGGGCGCGAAGTCGATGATCGCTATCCCCTCTTTCTCGGAGTATGAGGATGCGTGCCGCTTGCATGAGCATGAGATCTCTTTCTTCCCGACATCCGATGACCTCTCGGAGCTTTCCCTTGAGGGGCAGGATCTTTGCTGGATCTGTAACCCGAACAATCCGGACGGGAAGCTGATCCACCGGACGGAGTTGCTTCGCTTGATCTCCGCCAATCCGAAGACACTCTTCGTGATCGACCAGGCTTACGTGGCGTTCACCACCGAGGATATGCTGAAGGCGAGCGACGTGAAGGCACATCCGAACCTGATCTTGGTGCAATCGATCTCGAAGGCGTATAATATCCCGGGCTTGCGTATCGGTTATTTAGTGGCTTCGGCTGAGATCGCCGAGCGGGTGAATCGTTATATCATCCCTTGGTCCGTGAACGCTATCGCGATCGAGGCGAGCAAGTATATCTTGATTCATCCGGCGCAGTTCACCCTGCCGATCCGTAAATGGCAGCGCGAGACAGCCGAGCTGATCTATCAGCTCAGCAAACTGGACGACTTGGAGGTTTTGCCCACCTCCACGACCTTCTTCTTGGTGCGCCTGAAGAAGGGAACCGCCGCCGACTTGAAACAGTTCTTGCTCGATCAGTATGGAATCCTGATCCGCGACGCCTCGAATTTCAGGGGGCTGGACGAGACCTACCTGCGTCTTTCCACCCAAAAGGCCGACGAGAACCAAGCCTTGATCGAAGGAATCAAGCATTGGTTAGGGCAGCAACGTTGATCTTTTGTAGATAATGCGACATAAGGCGTGGGATGGGCGTTCGCTTATCCCACGTTTGGTTAATGGAAACTTTAAATCTGATTTTTTGTAGTATGAAGAACGTAGGTATCGCTTTTTTGGTTATCTTGTCGATCCTTGTATCCTGTATTCCACATAAGGAGGAGAATGTGGTTGTCCCGAACAGCCAGCAATTGGAATGGGCTGACGCTGAGATTGGGGTTTTGATCCATTTTGATATGCCTGTTTTCAAGCCGGATTATAATTTCCGTCAGTGGGGGACACATCCGGATGCCTCTATTTTTAACCCGACAGAGCTGAATACGGATCAATGGTTGGAGACCGCCCGGAAATTGGGCGCTAAATACGCTGTGCTCGTGGCTAAGCATTGCAGTGGATTCAGCCTGTGGCCAACGGAGGCTCATGATTATAGCGTGAAGCATTCGCCTTGGAAAGAGGGGAAAGGGGATGTCGTGGCGGATTTTATCGCCTCTTGTAAGAAGTATGGCATCAAGCCGGGTATTTACGCGAGCACGACGGCCAATGGGTATTTGTACGTGGACAACCCTGGCTTGGTTCAGGAAGGCGGTCCGGTTACGCAGGCGGAATATAATCGTATCGTGACACAGCAATTAACCGAGTTGTGGAGCAATTATGGCGAATTGTTTGAGATCTGGTTCGATGGTGGTGTGTTGTCGAAGGAGCAAGGAGGCGCGGATGTCTTCTCGTTAGTGCGGGAATTGCAGCCCGATGCGATCGCTTTCCAAGGCCCGTACGGGCATCCTAACCTGATTCGTTGGGTAGGTAATGAGGAAGGTGTGGCTCCTTATCCCTGTTGGGCTACGGCCGACTCTACGACAAACGCTGATGGAACCTTGGTGGTTGAGGGACTGAACGGGGATCCTTTCGCTCCTTTTTGGTGCCCGGGTGAGGCCGATTTCACCTTGCGTTGGAACCATTCATTCCAAGGAGGCTGGTTTTGGACGGCAGGGCAGGACAGTATGCTGTTCTCCCTCCCGGAGTTGCTGGCAAAATATGAGACCAGTGTAGGGCGGAATACGAATATGTTGTTGGGATTGGTGATCGATAATAGAGGGCTTGTTCCTGAGGCGGATGTCCAGCGAGTGGAGGAGTTGGGCAGAGAGATCAAACGGCAATATGGATCCCCGGCCTATGTCACGGAAGGATCCGGCTCCGAGCTTACGATTTCTTTTGACCATCCGTTAAATATAAATCGGGTGGTCGTGCAGGAGGAGATAGCCAAAGGGGAGAGAGTGCTGGAATATTCCTTGAAGGCGTATAGGGGCGGTGAATGGGTAGACCTGAGCTCTGGCTCCTGCATAGGGCATAAACGCATAGATCGGTTTGACCCGATCGAGGCCGAGAAGGTAAAGCTCGTGATCACTCGCTCGAAGGCAACCCCTCATATCTCTAACTTTTCCGTATATGAGACCTTGTAGCTTGAGGCACCTGCGGGCTTGAAAAAGGAAAAGGCTTCCAAGATCCCTTGGAAGCCTTTTTTAATCCTTCTTTTTTCCGTATAAGCAGGTATTATTCTACTCGCTTGTTAATGAAGATGTGGCCTAAGTAGCCAACGACGATCAAGGCGAGCCCACCTAACAAGATACTGTTTGTCATACCTCCAGTAAAGAACGGTACGGCTAAAACGATCGCGCCGATAAGGAGGACGATCGCTCCTAAATTCTTAATTAACTCATTCATGGTTATAGATATTTTATATTTATTCCCTTTTCTACCGCAAATAAAGCAATAATAACCCGTTCATGAAAATATTTTTGAGGAAAAATATTAAATGGATTGAAATTAGCCTCTATATTTGTGTGTGAATTAATAGAGTTATCCATGCGACGCTTACTTTATTTGGTTTATCTGTGGCTGTTTTTTGTCCCCGTCTTTTTGGTGTTAACCCTCCTTACCGCCTTGACGGTTATCATCGGTTGCCTGTTAGGAGGCGAGCGATTCTTCTCTTACTATCCGGGAATGATCTGGTCGAGGCTGACCTGTTATTTGGCGCTTTGCCCCGTGACGGTGAAAGGGCGCGAGCATATCCGCCGCGGGCGTTCGTACGTGTTCGTGGCGAACCACCAGGGGGCGTTCGATATTTTCCTGATCTATGGTTTCTTGGGTGTCCCCATTAAATGGGTGATGAAGGCAGGGATCGGTAAGATCCCCTTCGTGGGAGCCGCCTGTCGTGCGGCGGGCTTCATCTTCGTGGATCACTCTTCCGCCAAGGCTGCCGCCCGGAGCGTGAAAGAGGCGGAGCGTTGCCTGCGGGGAGGGGCTTCCGTGGCCGTATTCCCTGAGGGCTCGCGTACGTACGACGGCAAGATGATCCGTTTTAAGAAGGGCGCTTTCCAGATGGCGCTCGACCAACATCTGCCCGTTGTCCCCATTACGCTGAACGGTCCCTTCAAGGTCTTGCCGATCGGCTCGCTCAATGTCCGCCGGAGCCGTATGGAAATGGTCATCCATCCCCCCTTGTCAACAGACGGGATCGATACGTCCCACAAGGGGATGCAAGCCTTTGCCGACCAGACCCAGCAAATCATCGGATCTGCCCTGTGGGAGGAGTTCAAGTGAGCCTATTTCCAGTTTCTTAAGATACCTCGTTTCACGATACGCAGGCTGAATCCGAGATTGTCGCCGAGCAACGATCCCGTATCTCCCCCGATACTTCCCGTAAATTCCCATCCCTTAAGGCGAGGATGGTGGTAGCGTATATCCAGCAGCCCCGAGAAACCGTCGCGTTTCTCCAAGAAGGGGCGGTCGTTGGTTCCCCAGCCATTCATGACCGTCAGCAGCAGCCGGTACGATACCTGCGGAGAGAGATCTCCCGCGATGCCGATGTGCCAGTCGCGCACCCGGTTATTCGCGAACCCCAAACGGCCATCCTCGTTGTATTCAGGGCTCACGATCAGGGGCGAGCCGAGCGCCCGGTTAAAATAAGACGAGCCTGTACGGTACTCCCCGTTGTTATAATAATTATCGTTCCCGCCGCCCGTTCCCGGATGTTTCCCGTGGTCGAAGTCGATGAAGTGGAACGATCCGCTTTGGTCGCGGGTCACCAAATATTCCACCACCACCTTGCTTAGCCAGGGGATTCCCGGTAATCCGATCTCCGCTCCCCAAAGTCCGTCAGTGCCATTCCCGAAGATCATGCCCGATTTGTCCTCGAAATAATGCTGGTGATAGGCGGAGATATTCCAGTCCGGGCGTGTGTAGCTTAACCGGAAGTCGTACGATCCGAAATGATTTCCCAATACATTGATCTGGTCAGACTGGGTAGCTTCCTCGCCCCCCTCGCTCCCGCATACGATCCGGAGGAAGTCCTTGATCGAGTGTGGCTGCTTCCCGATCTCCGGGTTGGTGGAGGTTCCGCCCCATTGCGCCCAATGCTGTACGCCGATCACGCCCGATAAGGGGGAATCCCCCCGGGTGTCCCGGATTTGGATAAACAGCGATTTGTGGTGCCAGAGCGCGTTGTAGACATACGTTTCCCGCTCATTCGCGAAAGCGGCAAGGTACTCCTTGTCGAACGACCGCCCGACGGCGAAATCCCCCTTCACCTGCATCCACCCTTTCGTGCGCGGCACCACGGTGAATTCCGGCAGGCTGAGGTTTATCTCCGGGATCGGACGTGCGTTGGCCGACTCCACGAGATCTCCCGAGCTGAGCCTGTTGTCCCAGAGCGAGTTCCATCTCTCCTTGCTGCCTATCCGCAGCAGCAGGCATTTATAGCCCATCTCCGCGTAGATTTGCTGGGTATAGACCGTGCGTTCGCGGGGAGCTACCGCCGCGGCATCGAGCCCCGCTCCCCAGCGGAAGCCCTTCCCGAAGCCTTGCTCGTGGAATACCCCTGCCCGGAGATAGCCATTGTTCGCGTCCGTCGGGACCAGCCCGTAGCGGTTGCTCGCCATCCAGAACGGCGTATGATCCCCGCCTCCCGCCGATCCGGACAGCTCCGCCCGATAAGAGGTGGCGTCCGTGGCGGGGCGTTCTTGCGCGAGCCCGCCTGACACTATCCCCAAGAGGCTGATGCCTATCCAAAATGATCGTGTTGATCTCATGCCCGAAAAAATCTTGTACCTCCGCGAAGGTAAGAAAATTAGTGGATTCCGATCCATTCGAAGATCGACTGGTATGCCCGGTCGCGGTAGGGAGCGGGCGAGAGGATAAGATCGTGCATCCCGTTGGGGATGGTGTCTCGTGTGACTTGATCGCCTAACCGTGCGCCATACCGTTGAATATCCTCTACATCCAACACGATGTCCGCCTGCTTATACGCGTCGTTCCATTCCGCGGTCTCGGGCATGGACTTGTCTGACGACAGCACCAATACCGGGCATTGTATCCGCGGCTCTCGCTGTATTTCCCGCTGCGCCTCGTGGATGGCACGTATCCATCCCGCCTTCTTGGGGTGCCCCTCCGGCATTTTCCACCGGGTGTCGAACTCCCATTCCCCCTTGTGCCCTTTCAGCAGGCTGTATGCGTAGTTCGGGCTGCCTCCCGATTGCACGGTCAGGTTGGGGAAATATTTCCCGATGAATGAGACGGCAGGAAGCACGACGCGCTCCATGAACCACCCGAAATTCCAGTCGAGGAACGGGCTGTTCAGCACCAGCCCATCCACTTCCGCGTGCCCCGTCCGGTCGCTGAGGTAATAGGAGGAGATCAGCCCGCCGGTGGAATGCCCCATCAGCAGGATGCGTCGGTTCCCCTCCGACCGGATCGTGGCCAGGGCGGTGTCGATGTCCGCGAAATACTCCTTCAGGCTCTTGCAGAAGAACGGATCCTGGTGTGGCAGGATCGAGCGGCCGTATTTCCGGAGATCCAGCGCGTAAAAGTTGTAGCCGTGGGCGATCACGCTATCCCCCAATTGCTTCTGGAAGAAATAATCATTGTAGCCGTGGATATATAATACCGCCTGTCGCGGGCTGTCGGCCCCCGTTTTCCTGACGAGCGTGCAGGTCACTTGCCCCTCGTAATCGTCCGGCATCCGGAAGGTGCGTTGTTCGTATCCATCGCCCAGTATGTCCGGGCGATATTGCGCTGAGGCTCCATAGCAAAGGAGGCAGAGCAAGAGTAAGATCCATCGTTGTCGGGTTCGCATAAACGTGTCGTTTTTGTCATTTGGAGATCAATCGTAGAGGCGAAGGTACGGTTTACTTGCCGGATTCTTGCCCAAGGGAGGCGTTTTTTCTTGTCGGGGCGAAAAAAAACTCGCCGATCTTCTTCAAGAAAGACCGGCGAGTTTTTTTGAAAAGAAGGTCAACCTATTGGTTAATCATCCGCGTTCTTGAAATCTTCAGGGTATTGGAACTCGGCGATCACCCGCCCTTTCGCCAGACGGATCCACGACTTGAAGGAACGTTCACCCTCGGTCAGCTCGAATACCCGTGCCCCGTTGCCCCAAGGCACGTCCCAGTAGGTCGTCTTGCTACCGGTGAATCGGCCATAGCCCAAGGCGATCCCTTTCCAACGGGCCACGTAATCGTTCACGTGGTCGTGCCCGACGAACACGCCCATCACGTCTTTCGCCTCCAGCATCGCCGTGAACAACCCGGAGTTGACACGGGGAGCGCAAGCCTCCTCCTTACGGATCCCGATCAGCAGGCAGTCCTCGTCGGCCGCCGCCTGGTTATATTCGGGCAGGGGGATATGGAAGAACGAGAGAGCCGGATAGGGCTTCCCGCCGTTGGCGGCCGTCAGCTTGGCGCTGCAATCCCGGTACCACTCGATCTGGTCGTGCTTGATCCAGTCGTAGCCCTCCACCGCTTTATCCGGGGAGTAGGTGAGGCTGTCGAAGATATAGAGGATGAAAGCGTCTTTCTTCCCGTCCGAACTCTTGATCGGCAAGACATAATTCGTGACGCCTGTCAGCCCTTCTACCGTACCGGTCAGGTTGCCGGGCTCATCCTTGATGAGGTCGTAGATCTCGCGGCGGGTGAGATCCTGCTCATCGTCGTGGTTGCCGAACGTGACGGCGAAAGGTATTCCCCGGGAGGTGACCAGCTCCAGCACGGACTTGTAGCCCTCGGCGGCGGGACGGCCTGTCACGATGTCGCCACTATACACCACGAGATCCGGTTTCTCGGCGTCGAGCACCTCGTTCATCCGCTCGAAGGATACTTGCGAGTGGGGATTGCCCGGCACCCAGTGTATATCGGTGAACTGTACGATCTTGAACTTCTTGTCGGCACGGAACCGCAAGGCGTTGGCGTGTTCTTGGTAGGCGGGGCTGTCCATGTAGGATACGGCTGCTTTTTTCGCCTCGGCAGCGTCCGCTTTTGATGTTCCTAAGAATGACATCGGGATCAAGGAGCCCGACGCGAGTAAAAATTCTTTTCTATTCATGGTCTTGTTTTTTATAGGTTGATATGTCGCACTTCAATAAATTTGGTTACCTGTGTGGGCAAAGGTACGATAAATCGACGAAAGGATAACTTGCCAAGAGGCTTGAAAAATAGGGAGTAGAGACAAAAAATCCCGGCTTTGGGAGGTGAAAGTCCGTTAAGTCGGGATTGATCTGTCTTTTTTTAGGGTCACTCCTTGAGCGGTTTCTCGATAGGCTCTTCCCAGCGTCCGGCGTCGAGAATGTCGAGCGTGAAGGTATCGTCAGACACTTTCGGGGTGTAGAGTATGCCGGTGTAGCGGATCATCCGGTTCGCGATAGGCGAAATATCCTCCACCTCCCGCTCGCGGGTGATCTCGTTGTCGGTATCGTAGGCGGCGAGGCTGGCGCTGAGCTTGCCTCCGGCTTGCGGTATGAAGGTGAAGAAGGAATGGGTATATGGCTTTTTCCCGCGGTCGGTAGGCGCAAACGTATCAGTTTGTATGTACGAACTCTCCTCGGCGATCCCCTCACCCGTATGCAAGTCGATCTGATCCTGATACCCCGATACCTCGATCCTGAACCGCTCTTGGTTGGCGGGTATGATGTCGGTGGAGCGGAACTCGATCTTGCCCACGATCCGGTTCAAGACAATATCCTTGTTGATCCGTTCTTCCGCGTGGATCGTCTGGGAGAGAAACAGGTGGAAGGCGTCAGACACTTTCCGGAAACGGGCGGTATGGCCGCTTATCTCGATCCCCTTGTCCGAATGGGCGAGGAAGCAAAGGTGATAATCGCCGGGCGGAAGGGAGTCGTAAATGATACTGAAGTCCGGATCGTCGGGCGTGAATTGCCGGTGCTTTAATGGATTCTCCGGGTCGTCGGCATGATAGACGATGTATTCGATCCGGTCGTATAGCTCATCGGACGCGGGCTCCTCACCGTTATCCTTGTCCGTGATCTTGGGCTCTGGAATGTCGAGCGGGGGCATCGCGCGGGTAAGCGGGAAGGGAAGTACCTCTTGCTGCAAGTCGATCGTGAATTGTACCGGGATAAGGGATCCCTCCGGTTGCGGGATCTCGTGGCTCGCCTTCTCGCAGCCGCAAATACAAAGCAGGCAGGCGATCGCCTGCAATCCTATCTTTTTCATAGTTCTGTGTTTTGGATGGTTTATTTGTCCCGCGAAGGAACGATAAGTTTCATGAATTAGAAAATATTAAGTCGGAAAAGATGACGAAGATTTTTATTTTTCTTAAATTTGTAAACCTGCGATGACATTTACCTTAAATTCTAAAAATGAATATCATGAAACGGAAAATCAGAATGGGAATGGTTGGCGGGGGACCGGGAGCCTTTATCGGCGCTGTTCACCGGATCGCCGCTAATTTGGATGGGCTGATCGAATTGGTCTGCGGATGTTTCAGCTCTCATCCGGAGAAGTCATTGGCTACGGGCAGGGCCCTGTTCTTGCCGGACGATCGGATTTATGCCTCTTACCAAGAGATGATCGAGCGGGAGGCCGCCTTGCCGGAGGGTGAGCGGATGGATTTTGTCTCGATCGTGACCCCGAATCATGTGCATTTTGGACCGGCTATGCTGGCGCTGGAGAAAGGGTTCCACGTCGTGCTCGATAAACCGATGACCTTTACTCTCGATGAGGCGTTGCGCCTGCGTGATAAGGTGAAGGAGACCGGGAAGCTCTTTATGCTGACCCATACTTATACCGCCTATCCGATGGTAAAGGAGGCGAGAGAACGGGTACGCCGGGGCGACCTCGGCAAGATCCGCCGGATTTACGTGGAATATCCGCAGGGATGGCTATATAGTGATAGCGAGGATAAGAAGGGCGCTTGGCGCGTGGATCCGTCCCGCTCGGGAAAGGCGGGTTGCATGGGAGACATCGGTACGCACGCCTTCAATCTCGCTGAGTATATAACCGGCTTGAGGGCGGTTGAGTTATGCGGAGAGCTGAATACGTTCGTCCCGGGGCGGTCGCTCGATGATGACGGGGCGGCCTTGATCCGCTACGAGGGCGGCGCTAAAGGCGTGCTGACGGCCAGCCAAATCGCCGTGGGCGTGGAGAATGGATTGAACATCCGTGTCTATGGGGAGAAAGGAGGCTTGGAATGGCGCCAGGAGGAGCCGAACACGATGATCTTGCGTTGGCCTGACCGACCGATGGAGATTATCCGTACCTCGAACGGGTATATGTCGGGGATAGCGGCGTGGAATACCCGTGTGCCTGCCGGACACCCGGAGGGGTATATCGAGGCGTTCGCCAACCTGTACCGGAATTTCGCCTTGGCGCTGGACGCTGTCTTGGCGGGTGAGGAACCTGACCCGCGTACTTTGGACTTCCCTTCGGTGGAGGAGGGTGTTCGCGGGATGAGCTTTATCGAGGCGATCGTCTCAAGCGGGGATACCGAGAGCAAATGGATCAAAATAGCTAACTAAAAAGAATAGATTATGTCACGTCCTGTTACATTATATACCCTTCAATGGGGGGATCTCCCTTTGGAGACGGTTTGCCAGAAAGCGAAAGAGTTCGGATATGATGGCGTGGAGCTGGGGCTTCCCGATCATGTGGATGTCCGCCGGACCGATGAGGCTTATTATCAATCGATCAAGGAACTGCTTGGGAAATATGGCTTGAGCCTCTATACGATCTCCAGCCATTTGATCGGGCAGGCGATTTGCGACAATATCGACGAGCGCCATAAGGCGATCTTGCCCGATTACATTTGGGGCGACGGGGATCCCGAGGGGATCCATGCCCGGGCTGCGGAGGAGATGATCCGTACGGCCCGTGCCGCGAAGATGCTGGGGGTGGATACGGTAGTCGGTTTTACCGGCAGCTCGATCTGGCCTTATCTTTACTCGTTTCCCCCTGTTACCGAGGCTATGATCCAGAAGGGATACGATGATTTCGCCCGTCGGTTTACGCCGATCTTGGACGAGTTCCAGAAGTTAGGTGTACGTTTTGCCTTGGAGGTGCATCCTACGGAGATCGCTTTTGATACCTTCTCCGCCCGAAGGGCGTTGGAGGCTGTAGGTAATCATCCGGCATTTGGCTTTAATTACGATCCGAGCCACTTAGGGTACCAGGGAGTGGATTACGTGGATTTCATCTATCAATTCCCGGATCGGATCTATCATGTCCACATGAAGGATGTATATTGGAGCGATACCCCGAAGCAGGTGGGCGTGTTTGGAGGCCATGTCACTTTCGGTGATCCCCGGAGATACTGGAATTTCCGCAGCTTAGGGCGTGGGAAGATCAATTTCGAGGAGATTATCCGGGCGTTGAACTCGATCGGTTACCAAGGACCGCTTTCCGTGGAGTGGGAAGATAGCGCGATGGATCGGGAACATGGCGCACGGGAGTCGTGCGAATTGGTGAAACGGGTGGACTTCCAGCCTTCCGCGCACGCCTTCGACGCTTGTTTCGGTAAGTAGTGAACAGTTGTTAATACTCGCCGGCCGATGGTTTGGTGGTACCGGCCGGGACGATACGTCCGGGATCTTCGGGGGAGAAGGTTCCGGACGCTTGATTACAAGGCCTGGATGGAAAGAGCGCTTATCAGCCCTCAATTATCCGGCTTTTGTGGGGGAAAGAGTGGGTTCTATCTCATTCTGAAAATGATATAAAAACGGTATCCCATATTGGTAAAGCCTTAAATTATCCATAACTTTGCGCTGGTAGAAAAGTATAATATAATATGGAAAAGATTAGAGCTGCCATTGTTGGTTATGGCAACATCGGAAAGTATGTGCTGGAGGCCTTGGAAGCTGCCCCCGATTTTGAGATAGCGGGCGTGATCCGTAGGAATCCGAATGATGTGCCGGATGAGCTGAAGGCTTATAAGGTGACGGATAGTATCACGAAATTGGAGAAGGTGGACGTGGCTGTGCTGGCTACGCCGACCCGTAGCGTGGAAAAATACGCGAAAGAGATCCTCGCTTTGGGAATCAATACGGTAGATAGCTTCGATATTCACGGGGGAATCGCTGATTTGCGTAAATCGCTGGATGCCGTGGCGAAGGAGCATAAGGCGGTGTCGGTGATCTCCGCCGGTTGGGATCCGGGAAGCGACTCCGTGGTGCGTGCCTTGCTGGAGGCTATGGTCCCGAAGGGAATTACCTATACGAATTTTGGCCCGGGCATGAGCATGGGGCATACCGTGGCGGTGAAGGCGATCGAGGGCGTGAAGGCGGCCCTGAGCATGACGATCCCCTTGGGAACGGGCGTGCATCGCCGGATGGTCTATATCGAGGTGAAGGACGGCTATGATTTCAAGCAGGTCGCCGCGGCGATCAAGACCGATGATTACTTCGCTCATGATGAGACGCACGTGATGCAGGTGGAGAGCGTGGATAACTTGCTGGATATGGGACATGGCGTGAACTTGGTTCGTAAAGGTGTGTCGGGCAAGACGCAGAACCAGCTGATCGAGTTCGACATGAAGATCAATAACCCTGCGTTGACGGCGCAGATCTTGGTGTCGGTGGCTCGCGCGAGCATGAAGCAACAACCGGGAGCCTATACGATGATCGAGTTGCCGATCATTGATATGCTCTATGGGGAGAGAGAGAATTTGATTAGAAGACTTGTTTAATCGTGACGGGAGGCTGATGACGGGCGGTAAGGCGGCTCTCGCTGTCGAGGGGGCGGATCGCTTGTCATCGGCTTTCGTTTGTCAACAGGATGTAGATATGCTTGAGTTTATTACCTGGACTGCCGATCCAGCAATTTTTACCATTGGTTCTCGGGAGATCCGTTGGTATGGACTTGCTTTTGCCGTAGGCTTCGCTATTGGATACATGATCGTGGAGCGGATGTGGAAAAAGGAGGGTTTGCCGCCTGCCTGGATTGATTCGCTCTTGATCTATACGATGCTTGGCACGGTGATCGGTGCCCGCTTGGGGCATTGCTTGTTCTACGCCCCGGGGTATTACTTGGCGAATCCGGTCGAGATCCTTAAGATTTGGGAAGGTGGACTGGCCAGCCACGGTGGGACATTGGGGATTATTGTCGCCATTTATTTCTATTCGAGGCGGGTCAGCCATAAAAGTATGTTGTGGACTTTCGACAAATTAGTGGTCCCGACGGGTTTGGTGGCCGCTATGATCCGTCTGGGAAACTTGATGAACCACGAGATTTACGGGCATGCGACTGATTTGCCGTGGGGATTCCGTTTTATAGACAACCTGCATGCCTGGAAGATGGGGGCGGAGCCTGTATTTACGGTCCCGAGCCATCCGACGCAATTGTATGAGGCCGCTTGCTACCTGCTGACGTTCGCTCTTTGTATGTGGCTGTATTTTAGGAAAGAGGCCTGGAAGAAAGAGGGACTTATCTTTGGCGTATTCATGATCTGTGTCTTTGGCTCACGTTTCTTCGTGGAATTTGTCAAGAATGACCAAGAGGCGTTCGAGGCGGGGATGATCTTGAATATGGGACAATGCCTGAGTATCCCGTTCGTGCTGGCGGGCGCTTGGTTCGTTTGGCGGGCGCTGCGTGGAAGAGAGCCTAAGACGACCCTTAAGGAATGAGGAGGGTATCATCATATAATATAGTATTCATTTTTTGATAAGAAAAGATGTATAAGTTAAAAGAAATCGCGGATAAAGTTTATTACGTTGGTGTGAACGATCGCCAAAAGGCGTTGTTCGAGAATATGTGGCCTTTACCTTATGGCGTTTCCTATAACTCTTATCTGATCGTGGACGAGAAAACCGTGTTGGTCGACACGGTGGATGTCTGTTATTCCGATATTTTCTTGAAGAAGATCGCGGATGCGTTGGATGGACGTCCGTTGGATTATTTGGTGGTGGATCATATGGAGCCGGATCACGCTGGAAGCATCCGCCTGTTGCGCCAGCAGTATCCGGAGGTACAGATCATCGGTAACAGCAAGACATTTGGTATGCTGGAGGGATTCCACGGCATAAAAGATGGATTGCATGAGGTGAAAGAGGGGGATACCTTGCGTATTGGCCGTCATGAGTTGGCGTTTTATATGGCGCCGATGGTACATTGGCCGGAAGTGATGGTCACTTATGACGTTACGGATAAGATCTTATTTTCGGCGGATGCCTTCGGTACGTACGGGACATTGGACGGTGGCGTGATCGACACGGAGATGAACGTGGAGCATTATTGGGAGGAGATGATCCGTTACTATTCCAATATAGTGGGAAAATACGGCAGTCCGGTCCAACGGGCCTTGCAGAAACTCTCGGCTTTGGACATCCAGACGATCTGTTCTACCCACGGCCCTGTCTGGCGGGAGCATGCCTCCAAGGCGATCGATCTCTATGATCGCATGAGCCGTTACGAGGGCGAGGAGGGAGTCGTGATCGTCTATGGCAGTATGTATGGGAATACCGAGCAGATGGCTGAGGCGATCGCCGCGTCGTTGTCTGAGAATGGCATCCGGAATATCGTGATGCATAATGTAAGCAAGAGCCCCGCTTCCTATATATTGAAGGATGTATTCAAGTATAAGGGACTGATCGTGGGTAGCCCGACTTATAGCAATCAGTTATTTCCCGAGGTGGAATCCATATTGAGCCGGATTGAGTTGCGTGAGGTGAAGAACCGCCTGTTCGGTTACTTTGGCTCTTTCTCTTGGGCGGGGGCGGCCGTGAAGCGTTTGGCGGCTTTCGCTGAGAAAATAAAGTGGGAGACAGTAGGCGATCCCGTGGAGCAGAAGCAGGGCCTGACCGCCGATAAATATGAGGAGTGCCGGGCATTGGGCAAGGCGATGGCGGAGCGTTTGAAGGCTTGAGATCATAGGGGCTGCCTCTTGCCGTGATAAATAAGAGGATTCTTGAGAGATTTCATAAAATACAAGACACCATGAGACTAATTATTGAACCGAATTATGAGCAGCTGTCTAAGTGGGCTGCCAATTATGTGGCCGCTAAGATCAAGGCGGCGAACCCGACTGCGGAAAAACCGTTCGTGCTGGGATTACCTACCGGATCCTCTCCGCTGGGAATGTACAAGAACCTGATCGAGCTGAATCGTCAAGGGGTTATCTCTTTTCAGCACGTAATCACGTTTAATATGGACGAATATGTCGGACTGCCGAAAGATCATCCTGAGAGCTATCACTCTTTTATGTGGAACAACTTCTTCAATCATATCGACATCAAGCCGGAAAACGTGAATATACTGAACGGTAACGCCGAGGATCTCGCCGCTGAGTGCGCCGCTTATGAGGCTCGCATGAAGGCCGCCGGAGGGGTTGACCTCTTCTTGGGAGGGATCGGGCCGGATGGTCACATCGCGTTTAATGAGCCGGGCTCGTCGTTGAGCTCCCGGACTCGTGTCAAGACGTTGACTACGGATACGATTATCGCGAACTCCCGTTTCTTTGACAATGACGTGAACAAGGTTCCCAAGACGGCTGTCACTGTCGGCGTGGGTACCGTGCTCGACGCTAAGGAGGTGTTGATCATGGTGAACGGACACAACAAGGCTCGTGCTTTGCAACAGGCCGTGGAAGGTGCCGTAAACCAGATGTGGACGATCACTGCCTTGCAGTTGCATCCGAAGGGGATCATCGTGTGCGACGAGGCCGCTTGCGCGGAGATCAAGGTGGGTACGTATAATTATTTCAAGGATATAGAGAAGGATAATCTTTGTCCTTGCTCCTTGCTGAAATAAGCCCGTAAAGAAATCGGGAAAGAGACAGCCTCCTGTCCGTCGGGATGAGTAATCATCTGACGGGCAGGAGGCTTTTTTATGCGTTCCGCTAACAGGATCCCAAGGAGAGGCCTTTGGCGGGAAGAGCTCCGGGGCACTCTTTATGGCTCCGGAACCGCGTTTTTCACGTACTTGTCTAACCAGCGATCGCATTCGTAGAGCAGATGCAGGATATTCTCTTTCGCCGCGTAAGCATGGCTCTCATAGGGAAGAACCACGTAGCGGGCTACCGCGCCATGCCCTTTCAAGGCACTGAACAGACGCTCGGACTGGATCGGGAAGGTGCCTGAGTTGTTATCCATCTCTCCATGCACGATCAGCAAGGCTCCATGTAGCTGGTCGGCGTACATGAAGGGCGACATGGCGTTATAGACCTCCGGAGCTTCCCAGTAGGTACGGGTCTCGCGCTGGAACCCGAACGGGGTGAGCGTACGGTTATAGGCTCCGCTACGGGCGATTCCTGCCTTGAACAATTTGGTATGCGTAAGCAGGTTGGCCGTCATGAACGCTCCATAAGAGTGCCCGCCTACGGCTACCCGGTTCGGATCGCCTACACCCATCTCCGAGATCGCTTTCACGGCAGCCTCGGCATTCATGGTAAGCTGTTCGATGAAGTTGTCGTTAGGCTCTACTCCCTCCGCGGTGCTGACGATCGGCATCTCCACGTTTTCCATCACGCAATAGCCGCGCAATACCCAATATACCGGCGAGCCATAGTTGATCGTGGTGAACATATACCGGGATCCCCGCACTTGCGAGGCCGAAGCCTTGCTGTTGTATTCCCGCGGGTAGGCCCACATCAATACCGGCAGCGGACCGTCTTTCGCCTTGTCATAGCCGGCGGGCAAATAAACCGTGGCGGTCAGGTCTAAGCCATCCGCCCGTTTGTATTGGATTTTCTGCTTGCTGACGTTCGCCATCGCAGGATAAGGATTGGCGAACCGGGTCAGTTGCGTGAACTTCTTTTTCTTCAGGTCGCGCAGGCAGAGGTTGGCCGGCTCCTTGACCGATTGACGTGAGGTGAAGACCTCTAACCGCTTTGGATCGGCCACCTTCTCGATCGTCTCGTAATATCCCTCCTCGCAGCGCCAAAGCTCCGTGCTTTTCTTGCGTTTCAGGTCATAGCGGCTCAGGTAAGGCATATCCCCTTTCGGAGAGGCTCCTTGGGCGATCATCAGCAGCTCATTGTGCGCCTTATTCGTGTAAACGACCTCTTTCCCATAATCGTTCTTCACCATAAGCGGTTTGCCCGGATGGTTGTACAGGTCGTCGGTCGTGATGTCGAACACGAGCTCGGGAGCCTTGTCCGAGCCGGGTTGTATCCGGTAGATCCAGTTCTTGCCTTCTTTCCTTGAGCTCTCGATGAGCAAGGCGAACTCAGCGTCGTGCCAAAGGATGTCGCGGAAGCGTTTCTCCGTACGGGCGATCTCCTGTTTCTCCCCCTCGAACGGGTAGCCAAGCTCGTAAACGATGTCTAAATACTTTCCCTTGTAAGCGCGAGGGTCGCCCGCGTCTTGCGCCTCTGCCCAGCAGACAGAGGCAGGCTGGTCGGCTCTCCATTCAAATTGCCTCGGGTAGGGAGAGGTCGTGTCGTAGCCCATCGGGAGATTTACGAGCGGGTTATTGGCGAGCGTATAGACCGGCTTGCCTTGCAAGTCGATCACCTCGAATTTTTGAGGGAAGTTATACATCGGCACTTGGTAGGAGTAGGGGCGCTGGATGGTGCATACCAGCAGCAGTGATTTGTCGGGCGACAGCGAAGGCATCCCGCCATAGATCGCCGGTTGCCCGAGCTCTTGTACCTTACCGTCGGTGATCCGTGCCAATTGGGCGGTGAAGTAGTAATCGAACAGCCGCTCGTCGTACGGATTCTTCAGCAGATCTTGATAAGTACGTGCCGGCATTACCTTCCCCGTGCTCTCCTGTACGACCGGTCCGGTAGGTACCGTCGGTTTCTTGGGCGCCTTCCCTATCGGATCCGGCACCAAGAGCGTGAGCAGGTCGTTCTCGCCTAACCAGACGATTCCCGCCCCATTGGTGGCGTTGACACGACGGTCGCTGATTCTCTTAGCCTCCGGCTGTTCCGGAGAGCAGGTATAGAGATAAATCCCGTCCGCTTCCTCCACGAAAAGGGCGATTGTCTTTGAGGCCGGGCCGAACGAGCTGTCGATGATCACCGCGTCAGCGGGGATCCCGGTGATCCCGATCTCCTTCCCGCTTTCCGTATGGATGAGGCGAGGCTGGATGTATTCCGGATTCCGGCTCTCGTTGAACGTCTCCGGACTGATCCGGAAGCCGGCGAGCTTCAGCTCCGGGCGGGCCAGCTTAGCGATCGAGCGGTACATGATCCGATCCAATTGGAGGACCCATTGGTTGTCCGGGCTGATTTGTAACTTTGGCATCGACGTGGCGAGCGCCACCTCCTCGATCACGGCAGGGGGCCGGTGGTAAGGAGTCTCTTGCGCGAGGAGCGGAAGGCTCAGGGCGGCCGACAAGGCTGTCAGTAATAGATGGTTCGTTTTCATGATGTATAAAGATTTGTGAGAACAAATATAATATAAAAGATCCCCGGAAAGGAACCCGATAACAGGGTATTTCCGGGGATCGAGGTTTGTTTATGTGAGAAAACAGGGTTAGTAATTCTTCACCATTTCCGGGTTGAAGTCGGTCTCCTTCTTCGGGATCTCGAAGATCCAGCCTACGGCATCCGGATCCTTATGCAAGAAACCGCAGAAAGTCTGGTTGAAGTTCGATCCCGTCCGGTCGTTCGGCAAGCCAAGGCGCTTCAGGTCGAACCAGCGGAATCCCTCGCCCCACAACTCGATACGGCGGCTGTTCATGATCTCCTCCGCCAAAGCATCGCCGGTGTTGCCGGAGTCCTTGTATTCCGGGTCGCGCTCGTTCATCAGGGCCGCGAAGTACTCTTTCGCTTTCGCGTCTTGCCCGGAGCGTGCGTAAGCCTCCGCGGCGATCAGGTACATCTCGCTGATACGCATGAAGGCGAACTGTCCCACGGCATCCGCGGTGGAGCGAGCCGTGAACTTCCGGTTCTGGTAAACCCGTTGGTTATAGGATGTGGCAGGCACCTCCGCCTCTCCCGTCGGATCCCACCACTGGCGGCGCAGGTCGGTAGGCGACATCAGGTCGTACGTGCTCTGGCTGATGCACTTGATACCTGTACGGATAGAGCTGGAGTTGAAGTTCCACGACATATAAGCATAAAAGGAGTAGAAATACACCGTCTGGTCAGATTGCGTCAGGGCGGCGTACATCGCCTCGTTGGTGCTTGTCGCTATCTCATAGAAACCGTTCATCAGCTGCGATTGTGTCATGATGCTGCAACCGAAGATCTCCTGAGCCTGGTTGATCGCGTTCACGGCAGCCTCGGCAGCCTCGGCGTAGCGCTGCTGGGTGAGCAGTACGCGGGCCTTCATACCGTAAGCGGAAGCCTCGCTATAATGGTTCACGTCGTTGGGCACGATACCTGCCAACAGCGTCAGGGCCTCGTCAAGGTCGGCATGGATCTTCGTATAGACCTCCTCTACCGTGTTACGGGCCATAGCGGTTGTCTCCGAGCTGGTGCGATAAGGTACGCCCGCTTGCGAGTTATCCTGCCCGTTGCGGTAAGGCCATGCGTAGTATTGTACCAAGTTGAAGTGGCACCAAGCGCGGATCACCAAGCACTCGCCCTTGATCTGCTTAGCCAGCTCCTCTTGGGAATCCGCGAAGTTCTCGTCGAGCAGCTCCAGGATCTGGTTCGCGTTCAGGATGAACTTATAGTAAGTCTCCCAGATACCTGCGTTATATTTAGAAGTCGCGTTAGGCGGGAACTCCCAAGTCAGGTAGCCTTGGTGCCAAGTCTGCGTGTCCCAGGTCATGTCATCGCCCATCGCCTCGCGACCGATGATGAAGCCCGGCTCACCGCCCATACCTTGGTTGCTCAAGTCCTGCGATACCATCTTGCGGTGGATACCGTTCAAGGCCAAGTAGAGGTTGTCCAAGGACTCGGCCGCCGTAGTGACGGATACGCTCTCGGTCGGTACCGTATCCATGTAATCGCTGGAGCAACCTGTCCCAAACAGGGATCCCGTCAGCAGGAGCCCCATCGCGAAATGTTTGAATAATTTCATATTTTTCATAGATATATTCGTTTTTATTCGATTGATGGAATTAGAAAGATACGTTTAAGCCGATCGTGAAGTTACGTGCCGGCATATACTCGTTGTAAGTCACACCATTGTACTGAGCCTGCGGGTTCAAACCTTGGCGAGCCTTGATCATGAACAGGTTCTCGGCGCTGAGGTTGAGGCGTGCGCTCTTGATGCTTGCTTTCTCCAAGAATGACTTCGGCAGCTCGTAAGCCAGCGTGATCGAACGGAGGTTCAGGTAGCTTGCGTTGGTCAACCAGCGGGTCGAGTAGCTCTGCCCGATATTGGTAGCGAAGTCGGAGTTGGCATCCAGGCGCGGTACGTCGGTAACCTGTCCCGGGGTAGTCCAAGCCCGTTGTACGTCAGGCGACATGGAGTAACCGAACTCCGATACGTCCATCATACTAGCGTACATCAAGTCGAGCACCTTGCCACCCAAGGAGTAAGAGAACACGGCGGAGAGGTCGAACGACTTCCAGCCTACGTTCACGTTGAAACCACCATATACCTTCGGCACGGAAGATCCGCTGAAGTCGTAGAGCGCGTAGTTGTAGTTGTTGGTCAGCTTCTGTCCGTCGATCTCGACAACAGTCGCGAGCGCCTCGTTGCTGGTGTTCGCCTCGTCGAATACATAGAGGCCGTCACCGTTCTCCGGGTTGACACCCCACCACTGACGCAACCAGAACTCATAGATCGAGTGGCCTTCCATCAACTTACGTTGCCCGTCGATGATACCCTCGGCGCGGTTGCTCTCCGGCAGGCGGGTCACCTTGTTGTTGAGGAATGTGGCGTTCACGCCTACCGACAGTCTCCAGTCTTTCAATTTCAATGCCTGATAGTTCAAGTCGATCTCGACACCTTGGTTACGAACCTTACCGATGTTCTGGATGATAGACTCCACACCGGTGGACAGCGGCTGGCTCACGTCGAACAACAGGTCGCGGGAAGCCTTGCGGAAGTACTCTACCGTACCGGTCAATCTGCCGAACAAACCGAACTCAAGAGCCAAGTCAGAAGATACCTGCGTCTCCCACTTCAGGTTGGCGTTAGCGATCTTCGAGAAGTAGATACCCGCCTCGGCACCGTTGTTGATACCCAAGTCATACAGGGTCTGGTACGGATAGTAGTCCTGTGCGCTGTCGTAGATGATCGCGTCGTTACCGGTCTCACCGTACGATCCTCTCAGCTTCAAGTTGTCGATCCAGGTGATGTCTTTCATGAACTCCTCCTGGCTGATACGCCATGACAAGCCGACCGAGTAGAAGTTACCCCAACGGTTATCCTTGCTGAAGCGGGAAGAACCGTCGCGACGGTAGGATGCGGTCAGGTAGTACTTATCATCGTAGTCATAGTTCAAGCGGGCGAAGTAACCCTCTTTCTTATACTCCCGGGTATAAGAGTCCATGTTGGCGATGCTTACGAAGTTACCGAACTCGTATGTTCCGGATACCACCTCGTCCAGTTTCTGTCCGTAGTTGTAGCGATAACGGTAGCTATAATTCTCGTGACCCAACATCACGTCGAAGTTGTGCTTGTCGATCGTCTTCGTGTAGCTGATCAACTGGTTGAAAGTCTGCGTCAGGTAGCTGCGGTTACGGATGCTCAGACGTCCCGGTCCGGCGGTACCGTCACCCACGTACGGGTTCTCATAGATCATCCGGCGCTCATCCTTGTTGTCCAACGCGTAGTTCACCGTCAGGTTCAATCCCTCGATCGGGGTGATCGTCATGTAGGTACGTGCGCTGGTGTTCGTGGAGTTGATCTCGCGCTCGTTCCACAAGGCCTCGGCGATAGCGTCGCGACCGTTGCTGGAGATACGCGCTCCCTCGTAGTCGAACGTATATTGGCTCGGATCGGTCGTTACCTTGTTGTTCTCATCCAAATAGGCTCCGCTTTCAAGGTCGTGCCGGTGCACCGGATAGATCGGCGCCATCGTACGGATGAAGCGCTGCAAGTTACCGTATGCGCTGGAGTTATCCCAGGTAGAGCTGGAGATATTCGAGTTGGTGCGGCTCAAGCCTAAGTTCAATCCCGTCTTCATCCATTTCACCGGATAGATATTGTAGTTCAAGCGTGCGTTGTAACGCTCGAAGTCCGTCTTTATCATGTAACCCTTATCGTTCAGGTAGCCGATAGAGGCGTAGGTATCGCTCTTGTCGGTCTTCGTGTTATACGAGAGGCTGTACTCCTGGCGATGACCGGTGCGGTAAGCCGCGTCCTCCCAATCCAAGTCGTCGCCCCACTTCAAGGCACTGGCCGACGGGTTGAGCAACCCATCGGTGCCGACGATCTGATCGTCGGCAATCCCGACGAAGGGATTGTATTTCAACTGATCTATGATTCCTGCGGAGGCCAATTGAGCCGCCTCAGCCTCGCTTTTGCCTAACGTTATGTGCGAGTTCTTCAGCATCTGCCATTGCAGCGGATAGTAATCGTACAGCCCTACCTGCGCGTAATCCGAGTAGGCGCGTTTCGACCAACCTTGCGAGATGTTCAGCGTAACACCCGCGCCATCCTTTGCGGAACCCTTCTTCGTGGTGATCAATACCACACCGTTACCGGCGCTGGATCCGTACAGAGAGGTGGAAGCCGCGTCCTTCAAGATGGTGAACGACTCGATGTCCGCCGGGTTGATAGAGGAAATATCGCCGGTGAAGATCGCTCCATCCACTACATACAACGGGGCGTTGTCGGCGTTGACAGATCCGAAACCACGGATCGTGATGGCAGCGGACTCACCCGGCTGTCCCATAGCGGAGGTCATCTGCACACCGGAAGCGTTACCCTCCAAGGCCGAGATGGCACTACTCAACGGACGTTTATCCAATAGGGCGGCACCCACCGTAGAGGCCGATCCCGTGAAAGAGCTCTTCTTCGCTGTACCGTAGGCTACGACCAATACCTCGTCGAGCGCCTGCGAATCAGAGGCCATACGTATTCTCATGTTCTCATGCGCCGTCACCTCATGGGTTCTCAATCCTACGTATGAGATCACCAAGTGCGCGCCTTTCTCAACTTCCAACTGGAACTTACCGTCAATGTCCGTGATCGTACCAGTCGTGGTTCCCTTTACTACGATGGAGGCACCGATGACCGGCTCCCCATCCTCCTCACTGATTACAACACCACTCACCTTCATCTGCTGGGCTATCATGCACTGCATACCCAAGAATAATGAGAGTAGAACAAGCGTGAATTTGTGCTTCATAAAATAAAAATGTTTGGTAGTTATACACACATTGTTAATACTTCCTAATCTTAAAGACCCTTAATCATTCGTTAAAAAAAGACCTTGCTGACCCTATGTTTTTTGGTTTTGAATGATTACCGGCGGCAAATATGCTAAAAATTTTCAATAAAAACAAACTGATACGAAACATTCTAAAAAAAAACTACGCGAAAAACTTCCATTTAGAACTTTTTTCTGAAAAAACGCCCCTTTCTGACATACTGTCAATTCGAATACGTGAATTTGTAAATTATTGATAATTAAAACGATTAAGTATTGTGATAGCCTTTTGTGAGTTTGTTCGGGTTGTTTTGTGAAAACTTGCTCTTATTTTGGCTAAAAAATGAGCAAGTTTTTCTGAAAACGTCGGGAATAAAATCAAATTTATATTTCTGTCGGCTTCTTGGGCTTTGGAGGAAATGGCATTGGATCACCTTGGGAAAGGCTGTTGGGTTTCTTTGGGATTGTTAATGTGTGTAAATGAGAAGGGCGGTATATGGAGGTATACCGCCCGGAAGATTCGTTTCGTGAAAAAGGGATGGCGACGGGGCTAAAGGCGAATGGGAATCCCGTTGTAGAAGTCGAGGATCTTCGCCCGGAAAATGAAGTCGTATTTCGCCTGCGCCTGTTCCGCCAAGCTCTGGGCGTACTTCGTCTTGGCCTCGTTGAACTCCACGACCGTGCTTTTGCCCGACTCGTAGCGCTGGCGGGCGAGGTTGAAAGCCTCCTCGCTTGCCTGTACCGATTTGCCGGATGAGCGGAACTTCTCTTGCGAGGCGGTGGCGTTGTAATAGGCTTGCTGGATCTCCTTATAAAGTGTCTTCTTCGCGTTCTCCATCATCAGCTGCTGGTTGGCGATGCTGATCCGGGCGGAGCGTACCTGGTCGCGTACCTGGAATCGGTTGAAGAGGGGGATACTCAAGGTGAATCCTACGATCTTCTGCCCGTTTTGCTGGAGCTGCTCGCTGAACGAGCGAGGGTCGGCGAACTCGCCTCCGGTGGTGGAGTGGTAATAGCCGTTGCTGTAACTGGCGCCGAACGAGAGCTTGGGGTAGTAGTACGACTGTGCCACGCGGAGCATCTTCCGTTGGCTTTCCAAGAGGAACTGTTGCTCTCGGATCTGCGGCTTGAAGGTCACGGCGTTCTCGTAGATCTGTTCCGGCGGGAGGATGCTACCCATTTGCTCCGCTATGGGATCCGTTATCTCGGGGACTATGATGTCGAACCCGCGTTCACTGCGCTCCAGCTCTAAGCTCTGGGCTAAGTCGAGGAGGGCGAGCGCCACGTTGTTGCGTGCCTCGGTGAGCGTCACCTCGTCTTTCGCCAATTGCGCCTTGATGTCGTAGAGCTGGGTGAGGGGTACCTTCCCGGCGTTCACCAAGGCCTCGGTCTGCCGTACCTGGTCGTTGTCGAGCGTCACCTGCAACTCGGAGATCCTTAGCAATTCCTTGTTGTATAACGCTTGCAAGTAGTAGGAGGCGATCTGGATGGACAGCTCCTCTTTCGCCTTGTTGAGGCTCTCGATGGCGGCTTGCAGGTCGAGTCTGCGGGCGGCGATGTCGTTCGGGGTCTTCAATCCGTCGAACAGCGGCATATCCAAGTTGATGCTGAGGTTGGAGTTGGCGGCGTTCTGGTCTACGATCACCCCTGATTTCGTGGTGGATCGCCCGAACTGGAAGCTCTGCCCCACGTTCGCGTTCACCGCCGGCAGCCAGCTGTATTTGCTGGTGTGCAGGCTCACTTCCCGGTTTTTCCGCTCCTGTTCCCGTTGCTGGAGGTCGATATTGTGCTCGATGGCGTATTGGATACACTCCTCTAAGCTCCAGCTTTTTCCCGTCTCTTGCGCCGCGATGCTCCCGCCTTGCAGCAGGAGCGCGGCCGCCATGATACAGATGTTTTTTCTCATGATGTCACGTTTTTAGTTTTTGTCCGCTTCGATGGCGGCACCCCGTACCTTGTCTGTCTCGCTCAGTCCCTCTTTGATCTCGATCTTGATGCCGTCGGAAAGCCCGACGCTCACCGGATGCCGCTCGAACCGCTGCTCGGGTTGCTCCTGCGTCACCAGCTGGACGAAGGCGGAGTCGCCTTGGAACTCAACGGTGCTCTCGGGGATCGTCAGCACGTCTTCCGCCCGTTTCAGCACGATCTCGGCGTTCGCGCTATACCCGGCCCGGACGAATACGCTGTCGGGTATCGTTACGGCAGCCTTGATCTCGAACTGGATCGCCCCGTTCTTCTCCACGCCTTTGGGGGAGACGTACTCCAAGGCGGCGTCGAACGAGCTTCCTTCCATCGCCCCGATGGTCAGTTTGATAGGCATCCCCTCATGGATGCGCCCGATCTCGGTCTCATCCACGTTGCCCTTGAAGATCATGTCGCTCATGTCGGCCACGGTGGCGATGGTCGTACCGTCGTTGAAGTTGTTGGCCTGGATCACGGAATTGCCCTCCTTGACGGGGATGTCGAGGATCATGCCGTCGATCGTGCTTCGTACCAGCGTCGTGCTGGCCACGTTAGCGCTCTTGGCGATACCGTCGCGGATGATCTCCAAGGCGCTTTGCGCGTTGGTTTTCTCCTCTACGGCCTTCAGGTAATTGGCTTTCGACAGCTCGAATTCCTCCCGGGCGATGAATCCCTGCTTAAACAGTTGCTCGTCGCGCTTGTAGCTCTCCTCGATCTGCTTGAGCGAGATCTCCGCTACGTTGACGCGCGACTCGGCGCTGTTGAGCTGCACCATCTCGGGGATGACCTTGATCGTGGCGATGATCTCGCCCGCCTTCACCATCTGTCCCGCCTCCTTGCGCAACTCGGCGATGATCCCTGAGATCTGCGGCTTGATCTCTACCTCGAAACGGGGCTCCACGTTGCCGGTAGCCACCGTCTTGGTCTCTACGTTCCCTCTCTCGGGCTTCACGATCTCGTAGGTGGTGACCACCGGTTGCGCTTTCTTCCACAGGAAATAGAATGTCCCTACCACGGCCGTCCCGACCAGTGCCAGCAGAAAGACGCGAAAGATCTTCTTCACTAAACGATTCTTCATGATTATCTGGATTTTTGTTGAATTTGACGATAGAATAACTTACTCTTCCCGGATGGCGTCGATCGCCTTGATCTGCATCGCTCTCCAAGCGGGAATCAGCCCGGCGAGCAGTCCGCTTATCAATAAGATGACGGTGGCCGCCACGGCTGTCTGTATGCTTACGCCCGGATGTTCGAGCGGGATGCCGTCACCGGAGGCCTGCGCGCTCAGGATCCGGTCCACTAAATCGAGCAGGAATACGCCGGCGCTCAGCCCGATCATCCCGGCGAGCGCGGTAAGCAACAGGCTCTCGCTCATGATCTGCGAGATGATGTTCCACGGCTTTGCCCCGATAGCCCGCCGGACGCCGATCTCCCGGGTCCGTTCCTTTACGGTCACCATCATGATGTTGCTCACGCCGATGATCCCCGCCAAGAGGGTTCCCATGCCAACCAGCCAGATCAGGATGTCGATACCGAGGAACAAGAGCCGGAAGGTCTCGAATTGCGCGGCGATGTTGATCGTGGTCAACGCCTGTGGATCGGTTGGGGAGATCTGATTCTGGCTCTTTATGATCTCTTGGATCTGCCGGATCAGGGGATCTATCTTCAGGTCTTCACGGGCGCTTGCGCAGAGGAAGTGGATGATGTCGCCCTGATTCAGCGTCTGTTGCATGGTACTGAAAGGAAGGAAGACGGTCTCCTCGGCGCGTCCTCCTATATTGACGCTGTTGGATCGCTGGCTCGTGACACCGATCACCTGGTAGTAAATCCCGTTCACCCGTATGTATTTGCCGCAAGGATCGTCGCCGCGGAACAAGACCTCGTTCACCTTCTCGCCGATCAGGCAGACCTTCCGCTTCTCCCGCTCGTCGATCTCGTTCAGGAGGCGGCCGTATTTGAGTCGTTGCGTCTCGATCCGGAAGTAATCCGGCTGCACTCCTTTCACGTTGAATGTGCCGCTCATCTGCCCGAACACGATATTCTTCTCCGACCGTTCTCCCCATAGGATGGGGGATACGGCGTCGAGCCCATCCACTTGGGCGCGGATGCTTTCCACGTCGCGGTTGCGCATATTCCATTGCCGTCCCTTATTGAATCCCTTATACGACTCGCTGGTCCGGTCGGCGAAGAAGAAGGCGGAGTTCGTGGCGAACCCGTTGACGGAGGAGAAGAGCGCGTTCTTCATCCCATTTCCCGAGCCGAGCAGGATGACAAGCATCAGGATTCCCCAGAATACGCCGAAGCAGGTCATCAGGCTACGTGTCTTGTTGCGGGTGATCGTCACCCAGATCTCTACCCATCTATCTAAGTCGAACATACTGTTTCTTGTTTAAATGATTAATCTGCCCGCATGGCTTCGATGGCGGTTATCTGGATCGCTTTCCGGGCGGGGAAGTAGCCTGCCAGCACGCCCGCCACGACGATCAGCAAGGTGGCCGAGGTGGCTATCGAGAGGTTGACGGTCGGGTCGCGGAATATGCTCATGTTCTCGCCGACATTCCCGCCGGACTGGGCTCCGGCCTGCGCCATCATCATCAGGTGGTTGATCAGCTCCGTGAGCCCGATCCCCACGACCATCCCGATATAGCCGAAGGCCGCCGTGACGAGTATGGCCTCGGTGATCACCAACAAGAGGATGGAGCGAGGCTTCGCCCCCAACGCTTTCCGGATACCGAACTCTTTCGTCCGCTCGCGCACGGTGATCAGCATGATATTGCTTACGCCTACGATACCCGCCATGAGTGTGCCGATGCCGATGATCCAGATGAAGAGATTGATGCCGCCCATCATGGTATGCATCATCCTGAACTCATTGGCCATGTTCCATAGGCCAATGGCGTTCTGGTCGGTGGGGTCGAACTGGTGGCGGTGCGCCATCCAGCCGCGGAAACGTGCCTCGAAAGCCTCGTTCTCCTCCTCGGTGACGACCCCTTTCAGGGTGAAGGTCAGCGAGCCGAAGCCGTACCCTTTATTGTAAAGGAGCTGGGCGACAGAGAAGGGGATATAGGCGGGGGCGTTGTTGCTCTTGTCGTCGTCGTTATAGACACCCACCACCTGGAACATCACGTCGCCACATCGCACGTATTCCCCTAAAGGCTGGCGGTCGCGGAAGAGCACCTCCGCCATGCGCGGGCTCAATACGATCACCTTCCGCCGCTCCCGCATATCCTGCTCGTTGATGAAGCGCCCGTTGCGCGTCTCCACGTTCACGTAATTGATCCGGGCATGATCGGGATAGACCCCTTCGGTCTGTCCCGTGATATACTCTTTGTTATAGGTAAGGGTGTCGGCGTGCGAGATGGTAGCCGAGAGGAGATCCACCTCCGGGAAGTCCCGTTTCAGCGCGGACAGATCCTCTTCCTTGAAACTGATGCTACGGTTCGGCTGCATTCCTTTCCACGGCTTGGTGGTATAGCGCGTCCACGCCTCGACCCGGTTGCTGGCGAAATTGCGGAAGTTGTACATCACGCCATTGTGCAGCCCGTTGCCCGCTCCCAAGAGGACGATCAGCATGAAGATGCCCCACGCGACGGAGAAGCCGGTCAGGAAGGTACGTAGCTTATTCTTGCGCACGGTGCTCCAGATCTCCCGGAAGTTGTCGAAGTCAAACATGGCTCATCCCTTTCTCTACGTGTTCGATCCGTCCGTCCTTTACCCGGATGATCCGGTCGGTCGCCTCAGCCACCGAGGGCTCGTGGGTGACGATCACCATCGTCATCCCTTCCCGGTTCACCTGGCGGAGCAGCTCCATCACCTCGACAGTCGTCTTGCTGTCGAGCGCGCCGGTCGGCTCGTCGGCGAGGATCACCTGCGGATGGGCGATGAGCGCCCGGGCGATCGCCACCCGCTGCTTCTGCCCGCCCGACATCTCGTTGGGCAGGTGTTCCGCCCAATCCTTCAGCCCTACCATATCGAGATACTCCAATGCCAAGGCGTTTCGCCGCTTCCGGCCTATACCTTGGTAGTAGAGCGGCAGGGCGACGTTCTCCATCGCATTCTTGAACGAGATCAGGTTGAACGACTGGAATATGAAACCGATCATCCGGTTGCGGTACTCCGCCGCCCGGCTCTCGCTCAGATCCTTGATGAGCTGGCCGTTGAGCTGGTAGGTCCCGGTATCGTAGGTGTCCAATATCCCTAAGATATTCAGCAGGGTGGATTTCCCGGAACCGGAAGCTCCCATGATGGAGACCATCTCCCCCCGCTCGATGTCGAGGTCGATCCCTTTGAGTACGTGGAGGGGGGCACCGTTGAAGTAGGTCTTGTTGATCCCCCGAAGTTGTATCATCATTGTGTTGTCGTATTATATACTATGTACGCGATAAAGATAGACTTGAAAATCTGTTTTACCAACTATTTCCCTGTCTGTTATCGCGAATATATATGCTTTTAGAATACCTTGTAACGCAAGGATCTTATGTTTATATTATTTTAAGATTATGAGGAAGGGATTCGTATTCTCTCCAAGGATTGAGATCCAAATCGTGGAGAAGTTTTCCCGGATTGTTGGGAATGCTTTATTTTTGTGTTCTCAAACAAAAAAGAAAAACTATGGCAACAATCGGAACGCCCCTGTCGTCCACGGCCACGAAGGTCGTGCTCTGCGGATCGGGGGAATTGGGAAAAGAATTTGTGATCGAGCTGCAACGCTATGGGGTAGAGGTGGTAGCGTTGGATAAATACCCGAACGCGCCGGCCATGCAGGTGGCGCATCGCTCGTATGTCGTCTCCATGCTGGATGGCGAGGCGCTGCGGGCGATTATCGAGAAGGAGAAGCCGGACTATATCGTCCCCGAGGTGGAGGCGATCGCCACGACTACCTTGATGGAGCTGGAGAAGGAGGGGTATCACGTGATCCCTACCGCCCGCGCCACTTGGCTGACGATGAACCGCGAGGGGATCCGCCGCCTCGCCGCCGAGGAGTTGTGGCTTCCTACCTCGCCTTACCGGTTTGCCGCTACGGAGGCGGAGTTCAAGGAGGCGGTGCGCGAGATCGGGATGCCTTGCGTGGTGAAGCCGATCATGAGCTCCAGCGGGCATGGGCAGAGCGTGATCCGGAAGGAGGAGGAGATCGATCCCGCCTGGCGCTACGCGCAGGAGGGCGGACGTGCCGGGGCAGGCAAGGTGATCGTGGAGGGTTTCGTGGATTTCGATTACGAGATCACCCAGCTGACGGTGCGCCATATCGGGGGTACCTCGTTCTTGGAGCCGGTAGGTCACGTGCAGGTGGACGGGGATTACCGGGAGTCGTGGCAACCGCAGGCGATGAGCCCCGTGGCCCGGGAGAAAGCCCGGGAGATCGCGGGTAAGGTGACCGAGGCCTTGGGTGGTCGCGGGCTGTTCGGCGTGGAGCTCTTCGTGAAGGGGGATGAGGTGATCTTCAGCGAGGTATCGCCCCGTCCGCATGATACCGGCATGGTGACGATGATCACGCAGGATCTCTCGCAATTCGCGCTTCACGCCCGTGCGGTGCTTGGGCTGCCGATCCCGAATATCGCCTTCCACGGGGCGGGCGCTTCCTGCGCTGTCGTGGTGGATGGGGATAGCGACCATTTGGCGTTGGGTAATCTGGAGCAGGTGCTGGAGCTGCCGGATACCCAGCTGCGTTTCTTCGGGAAGCCGGAGGTGCATGGGCATCGCCGCATGGCGGTCTTGCTGGCTCGCGGGGCTGACGTGGCGGAGGCCCGGGCGAAAACCGGCGTGATGATGGATCGGTTGCGCGTTCAGCTATAACCGTTTGACGAAAAAAAAGACTCCCCGGCAGGAGCCTCCTTGGAGGTTTGCCGGGGAGTTGTTGTATAGGGACCAAAAATACGATCAATAGTTCTTCACCATTTCCGGATTGAAGTCGGTCTCCTTCTTCGGGATCTCGAAGATCCATCCGTCCGCATCCGGATCCTTATGCAGGAATCCGCAGTACGAGATGTCGAAGTTGGATCCGGTACGGTCTATCGGCAGGCCCAAGCGTTTCAGGTCGAACCAGCGGAATCCCTCGCCCCACAACTCGATGCGGCGGCTGTTCATGATCTCTTCCGCCAACGCGTCGCCCGTCTTGCCGGAGTCCTTGTATTCCGGGTCGCGCTCGTTCATCAAGGCGGCGAAGTACTCTTTCGCTTTCGCATCCTGCCCGGAGCGTGCGTATCCCTCGGCGGCGATCAGGTACATCTCGCTGATCCGCATGAAGGCGAAGTCGCCTACGGCATCCGCCGTCCCGCGGGCCGTGAACTTCCGGTTCTGATAGGGCGCTTTCACGTAGCTGGACTTAGGAACGTCGGCCTTTCCGGTCGGATCCCACCACTGGCGACGCAGATCGGTGGGCGACATCAGGTCGTAGGTGCTTTGGCTGATGCACTTGATACCCGTACGGATGGAGCTGGAGTTGAAGTTCCACGACATATAGGCGTAGAAGGAGTAGAAGTAAACCGTCTGGTCGTCTTGCGTCAAGGCGGCGTACATCGCCTCTTTCGTGTCCTTGGATATGTTCGGGAATACCGTGTATTTACTGGGATCCTTGCTGATGTCCATCAAGCTCTCCTTGGGCATGATCTCGCATCCGAAGATCTTTTTCGCCGCCTCGATCGCCTTCACCGCGGTTTCTGCCGCATCGGCGTAACGCTGCTGGGTGAGCAATACACGGGCCTTCATGCCGTAGGCGGAAGCCGTGCTGTAATGATTCAGGTCGTTAGGCACATAGCCGTCCAAGAGTTGCAGCGCCTCGTCGAGATCGGCGTTGATTTTCGTATAGACCTCCTCCACCGTATTTCGCTTCATCGGAGTGATTGCGGATGCGTTATACTCGGAGATGGTACGGTAGGGCACGCCCGGTTGCGAATTGTCCTGCCCGTTCCGGTAGGGTTTCGCGTAGTATTGTACCAATTGGAAGTGAGCCCACGCGCGGATCACTAAGCATTCGCCCCGGATCTGCTTCGCTAAAGCCTCCTCGGAACCGGCGAACTTCTCATCCAGCATCTCGATAATGAGGTTCGCGTTCATAATGAACTTGTAGTAGGTTTCCCAGATACCATAATTATATTGTGTCGTGGCATTCGTGGGATAACTCCAGTTCAAATACCCTTTGTGCCAATTGATTGTCCCCCAAGTGAGGTCGTCTGCCATCGCTTCCCGGGCGATAATAAAGCCCGGTTCGGCGCCCATGCCTTGATTTGCCAAGTCTTGCGATACCATCTTCCGGTGGATACCGTTCAAGGCGGCATAGAGGTTATCTAAGGATTTGGTCATGGTGCTAACGCTTACCTTCTCGGTCGGGACCGTATCCATGTAATCGCTGGAGCATCCTGTCCCGAAAAGGGATCCCGCCAACAGGAGACTCAACGCGAACTGCTTATATAATTTTGAATTTCTCATCTCGATTCGATTTTAACTGTTTACCACGTTTAGAATGATACGTTTAAGCCAATCGTGAAGTTTCTCGACGGCATATACTCGTTGTATGTGATACCGTTGTACTGCGCTTGCGGATTCAATCCCTGCCGAGCCTTGATCATGAAGAGATTCTCGGAGCTGAGGTTGAGGCTTGCCCCCTTGATGCTCGCCTTCTCCAACAGCGCCTTCGGCAAGGTATATGAGAGCACGATGGAGCGCAGGTTCAGGTAGCTTGCGTTAGTCAACCAACGGGTTGAGTAACTTTGCCCTATGCTGGTCGCGAACGTGGCGTTGTTATCCAGCCTTGGCACGTCCGTGACTTGTCCGGGTGTTGTCCAGGCCCGGTGCAGATCCGGCGACATGGCTTCTCCGTAATTCGAGTTGTCCATCAGCCCCGCATAGCTTGTATCGAGGATCTTGCCTCCGATAGAGTAGGAGAAGGTCGCTGCCAAGTCGAACGCCTTGTAGCCTACTTTCACGTTGAAACCACCATATACGGTCGGGATCGGCGAGCCGCTGAAGTCATATTTCGCGTAGGAATAGCTATTCGTCAGCTTTTGTCCGTCTTTTTCCACCACAGTTTTTAAGGCCGATTTGCTGGTGTTTGTCTCGTCGAATAGGTAGAGCCCATCGCCGTTGTCCGGGTTTACGCCCCACCACTGGCGCAGCCAGAACTCATAGATGGAGTGGCCTTCCATCAACTTCTTGGATCCATCGATAATTCCTTCCTTACGGTTGAGATCCGGTAAGCGAAGAAGCTTATTATTGATGAAGGTGGCGTTCAGCCCGGCCGACAGTCTCCAGTCCTTATTTTGCAGGATCTGGTAATTCAAGTCGATCTCGACTCCCTGGTTCCTTACCTTACCCACGTTCTGAATGATGGATTGTACGCCGCCTTCCAAAGGCTGGCTTATGTCGAACAAGAGGTCGCGTGAGGCTTTCCGGAAGTATTCGATCGTACCGGTCAGCTTACCGAACAGCCCGAACTCCAAGGCGAGGTCAGAAGATACCTGTGTTTCCCATTTCAAGTCCTTGAACGCGATTCTCGGGAAATAGACACCTCCCTCTTTGCCATTGTTGATGCCTAAGTCGTAGAGTGATTGTGAAGGGTAATAATCCTGATACCCATCAGCGTCCCGGATGGCATCGTTACCCGTCTCACCATACGAACCTCTCAGCTTCAAGTTGTCAATCCAAGTGAGATCCTTCATGAACTCCTCTTCGCTGATTCGCCAAGAGAGACCGAAAGAGTAGAAGTTACCCCAACGATTGTCCTTGGTAAACCGGGAGGAACCATCCCGTCGATAGGAGGCGGTCAGGTAGTAGCGGTCACTGTAATCGTAGTTCAATCGGGCGAAGTATCCCTCCTTCTTATAATCCTGTGTAAAGGATGACATCTCGCTGATCTTTACAAAGTTGCCGAACTCATAGATGCCGGATACGATCTCTTGGGTCTTCAGTCCATAGTTATAGCGATAGCGGTAGCTATAGTTCTCGTGACCTAACAAAATATCGAAGTTATGCTGTCCGAAGCTCTTCGTATAGTTAATCAACTGGTTGAGAGTCTGCGTCAGGTACCCCCGTTGGCGGATGCTCAGACGACCCGGTCCCGCGGTGCCATCGCCCACCTTCGGGTTGTCGTATTTGCTACGACGGTCGTCGCGGTTATCCAACGCGTAGTTCACCGTCAGGTTCAATCCCTCGATCGGGGTGATCGTCAGGTACGTACGTGCGCTGGTGTTCGTGGAGGTCAGCTCCAGTTCGTTCCACAACGTCTCGGCTACCGCGTCACGGCCGTTGCTGGATACCCGTTTCCCTTCATAGTCGAAAGTATACTGGCTCGGGTCGGTCGTTACCTTGTTGTTCTCATCCAAATAGGCTCCGCTTTCAAGGTCGTGCCGGTGCACCGGATAGATCGGCGCCATTTCACGGATAAACCGGGTCAGGTTATTGTATGCGGAGGAATTATCCGTCGTAGCGGTAGAGGTATTTGAGTTGGTACGGCTCAAGCCTAAGTTCAATCCCGTCTTCATCCACTTCACCGGATAGATATTGTAGTTCAAGCGCGCGTTGTAACGCTCGAAATCGGTCTTGATCATGTAGCCCTTGTCGTTTAAGTAACCGATAGAGGCATAGGTATCGCTCTTGTCAGTCTTCGTGTTGTACGCGAGGCTGTACTCCTGACGGTGACCGGTGCGGTAAGCCGCGTCCTCCCAATCTAAGTCGTCGCCCCACTTCAAGGCTTGGGCCGACGGGTTGAGCAACCCATCGGTGCCGACGATCTGATCGTCGGCAATTCCCGTGAAGGGATTATATTTTAATTTCTTGAATATTCCTGCTGAAGCTAATTGTGCCGCCTCTCCCGGGTCTTTCCCCGCGGTGATGTACGCGTTCTTCATCATTGCCCATTGCAGGGGATAATAGTCGTATACCCCTACCGTGGCGTAGTCCTTGTACGCCCGGGTGGACCAGCCTTGCGAGATGTTGAGTGTCACGCCCGCGCCATCCTTGGCGGAACCCTTCTTCGTGGTGATCAATACCACACCGTTGCCGGCGCTGGAGCCGTAAAGAGAGGTTGAAGCCGCGTCTTTCAGGATCGTGAACGACTCGATGTCCGCCGGGCTGATCGAGGAGATCTCGCCGGTGAAGATTGCGCCATCCACCACATACAAGGGCGTGCTGCCCGCGTTGACGGAGCCGAAGCCGCGGATCCTGACCTTGGCCGACTCACCCGGTTGCCCGTGCGCTGAGGTCATTTGAACGCCCGAGGTATTCCCCTCCAAAGCCGAGATCGCGTTGCTGAGCGGGCGTTTCTCCATGAGCGCCGCGCCTACCGTGGAGGCCGATCCCGTGAATGAGCTTTTCTTCGCCGTACCGTAAGCCACGACCAGCACCTCGTCGAGAGCCTGCTGGTCTTCCCGCAGCGTGACGGTCACGTTGTCCTGGTTCCCCTTCAGCGCGATTTCCTGGGTCGTATAGCCGATGTAAGATACTACCAAGATGGCGTTCTCGGGTACATTATTTAATATGGCCCGTCCGTCCACCCCGGAGATGTTCCCGTTCGTCGTCCCTTTTACCATGATGTTCGCGCCGACGATCGGTCCATGTTGATCCACGATGAGGCAACTTACCTGCCTGCCGGATTGTTGCACGCCCGTAATACCTGTATGCGGGGCCAGGGCGGAGAGATCCGTCTCAGCGGCGAGCGCGGCGTGAGCCCCGTACAGAAAAAAAGAAGCACCTAAAAGGATTGGCTTCCATAATACCACATTGCTCATAAAACTAATAATTAGAGGTTTTGAATACTTAAATAGGCAAGAAGTTCGATCCTGAATCGCGCTTCCCTTTGGGGGAGGCCGCCGGAGGTTAGATCTTGGCTTGGGTCCGCTCCGGGATTTAGCTGGCGTTTCAATCTGTCACTTTTGTCTATTTGGCGTTTCCTGATTATTCATTTTTCGCAAATATATACGGTTTTTTGTAAAATGCAATATTTTTTGAATGATTTTTCCGGGATTATATCTCCTTTTTAATCAGCCATATAAGTGTTGTTCCGGGGCGTTTATCGATGCGCCCTTTGTTTTTCAAGGCTTCGGTTTTGGTTAATCCGGGTTTGTGATTTTTTGTATTTGTTTGGAAAAAGAGCGGAAAAGTGAGGGCGTTTCATGGCTCTTTATTTCTATGAATAGGTATCGCTCCTACCTCGTGGCCGAACAGATTCAATATCTGATTTACCTTATCTAATCGGAGAGTCGGTTTGCCTTGCTCTAACTCGCGGACAAAACGCAGTCCGACCCCAGATTTCTCGGAGAGCTCGACCTGCGTCAGCTCATATTGCTTTCGCATGGCTTTCACGAATGTGGAGAGTGTTGTTTGATTCATTCATTATACCCTTATGGGTGCAAATGTAAGAAATAATTCTTGTTCTACACCCGTTAAGGTATAAAATTGTTTTGCGGTGGCTTATTTATACCTAATCGGGTATAATTGAGGTTTGAATAGACGGGAGGTACCCCGAAAAGCTTCCTCATCGTTTTGCGAAAAGGCGGTGAGGAAAGCCGAAAAGCATCCCGGCGCTTTTCGGAAACCGTGGGGAGGGATAGAACTTTTGGCGCGGGCTGTCTCTTTTTCTCGATTATTCCCTATTTTCGCGAGGATAAATCTTTTTATGACGCCTATGCGACTTGTCTATATTTACCATAGCGGATTCGTGCTGGAGACGGATCGCTTCGCTCTCTTGATCGATTATTACCGGGATACCTGTCCTGATGGAGGTTTTGTGCATACGGAGCTGTTGAGGCGCTCCGGCACGATCTATGTGCTGGCCTCGCATTTCCATCCCGACCACTTTAACCCGGAGGTGCTCTCCTGGAGGGAGGAGCGGCCGGACATCCGGTATATCTTCTCGCGCGACATCCTGCGCCGCCGTAGGGCACGGGCGGAGGATGCCCTTTATTTGAGGAAAGGCGAGGTGTATGCCGACGATGATGTGCGGATAAAGGCGTTCGGCTCTACCGATGTGGGGATCTCGTTCCTGATCGAGACGGAGGGAAAGCGGATCTTTCATGCCGGCGACTTGAATAACTGGCATTGGCAGGATGAGTCGACCCCTCAAGAGGTGGCGCAGGCGGAAGGGAATTTCCTGAAGGAATTGGAGGCTTTGGCGGCGGAGGCTCCGCGGCTGGATCTCGCCCTCTTCCCCGTGGATCCCCGGATAGGCTCTGATTTCGCGCGGGGAGCGAGGCAGTTCGTGGAGCGTATCCCTACGCGGATGCTTGTGCCGATGCATTTCTGGGAGCGTCCGGAGGAGGTGAGAGGCTTCGCTCCCGTAGCCGAGGCGAACGGTTGCCGCTACGTGACACTCGCCGAGCCGGGCATGAGCTTGGAGATAGAATGACCTGTTTCGTGAAATCTATAAATATTTATAAGATATGGAAATAAAAGGAAGATTCGACCATTTTAACATCAACGTGACGGATCTTGAGCGAAGTATCGCTTTTTATGAGAAGGCTTTAGGACTGAAGGAGCATCATCGCAAGGAGGCTGCCGACGGCTCTTTCATCCTTGTTTACCTGACTGATGATCAGACCGGTTTCCTGCTGGAGCTTACCTGGCTGCGCGACCGGAAAGAGCCGTACGAGTTAGGCGACAACGAGAGCCATCTCTGCCTCCGTGTGGCGGGCGACTATGACGACGCGCGGGCATACCATCGGGAGATGGGGGCTATATGCTTTGAGAATACGGAGATGGGGCTTTATTTCATCCATGATCCGGACGACTATTGGATCGAGATCCTGCCGTTAGGATAAAGGTGCATTCTTAAATAACAATGTCGCTTAGCATAAGTTGCGTAGGAAAGCTATTAAAATGACGGGAATTCTCAAAATTTTTGTCAAATCGTATGGTGACTTTTTCTAAACCTCTTATATTTGCTATCCATAAGCGATGAATCATTATTAATCCTAAATATAAAATCATGGAGAAGCCTTATGTAGTAGGTATCGATATAGGTGGTACCAACACCGTGTTCGGTGTAGTTGACGCAAGAGGAACAATCTTGTATAGCGGTTCTATCAAGACCGGTAAATATGTGGAGATAGAGGATTATGTAGCGGCCTTGGCCCAAGGGCTTAAGTCGGTTATCGACCAGGCTGGCGGTCCGGATAAGATAAAAGGTGTGGGTGTGGGTGCCCCCAACGGTAACTTCTTCAACGGTTGCATCGAGTTCGCCCCGAACCTGCCGTGGAAAGGGAAGATACCCTTGGCTCAGCTGATCAGCGAGCAGATCGGCGGGATTCCCGTGGCGCTGACCAACGACGCGAACGCCGCCGCTATCGGTGAGATGACCTATGGCGCCGCCCGCGGTATGAAGGACTTTATCGTGATCACCTTGGGTACGGGCGTAGGTAGTGGTATCGTGATCGGTGGTAACTTGGTTTACGGGCACGATGGTTTCGCCGGTGAGCTGGGTCACGTGATCATGCGCCGTAACAATGGCCGTCAGTGCGGTTGCGGTCGTCAGGGTTGCTTGGAGGCTTACGCCTCGGCTACGGGCGTGGCTCGTACGGCACGCGAGTACTTGGAGATCCGCAAGGACGATAGTGTCCTCCGCGAGCTGGATCCGGACGAGATCACCTCGAAGGATGTATACGACGCGGCGATGAAGAACGACAAGATCGCGCTGGAGATCTTCGAGGCTACCGGTACGATGCTGGGTGAGGCTTTCGCTGACTTCGTGGCGTTCTCAAGCCCGGAGGCGATCATCCTGTTCGGTGGCTTGACGAAGGCTGGCGACTTGATCATGAACCCGATCAAGCGCGCGATGGAGAAGAATATGCTGAAGGTGTTCGCCGGCAAGACGAAGCTGTTGTTCTCGCAACTGAAGGAGAGCGATGCCGCCGTGCTGGGAGCGAGTGCCTTGGGCTGGGAAGTGAAAGAGCAGAAATCGACGTTGGACATGTGATAGCCCGGCGTGCGAGTATAGAATAAGGTATAGAGGCGAGCCGCATCCGTTTGGGTGCGGCTTGTCGTTTTTTTGAAAAGGGAGAAAGAGGAGATGGAGCATCCGTTTGAGTCATTTAGGTATTGCCCGATATGTGGATCGGGTATGTTCGAGGAGCACGATGAGAAGTCGAAACGTTGCGCCGCTTGTGGTTTTGTCTATTATTTCAATCCCGCGGCGGCGGTGGCTTGCTTCGTGCGCGACGTGGAAGGGCGATTGTTGCTGGTGCGTCGGGGAAAGGAGCCGGCGAAAGGGACACTCGACCTGCCCGGAGGCTTCGCCGACCGGTTCGAGACCGCCGAGGAAGCCGCGCGCCGGGAGGTGGAGGAGGAGACAGGCCTGCGCGTGGGGAGTTGCCGTTATCTCTTCTCGCTGCCGAATATCTATCGTTATTCCGGCTTCGACGTGCATACGCTTGATCTCTTTTTCGAGTGTCAGGTGGACGGGTTCGAGGAGACCGTGGCGGCCGACGATGCCTCCGAGATCGTGATCCGCCGTCCCGGGGAGCTGGATCCCGGGGAGTTCGGGCTGCGTTCTGTCCGAGAGGCGATCCGTTCCTATTTGAAAAAATCGTGAATCAGGCTTGTGCGCTGGCGTATATTGGCTATATTTGCGAATTAGAATAGGTGGGCGCGGTGAGTTGGGCCCGCATGAAGAAAAACAAAAGCGAACGCGTGATGAAAAGAATACTTATTCCGCTATGCATAGTAGTAGGTAGCCATGTCGCGAATGGGCAACGGTCATATCAGTTTGAGGCGCCGGATCGCTTGTTCGTGGAAGGCAAGGAGTTATTTGAGTTGAAGAATTATCCGGGATGCATGGACAAATTGGAGGCTTACAAGCAGCATGGCAAGAACGCCGACCTGCTTCAGGAGGCCGATTATATGCTGGTATGCGCCGCGTATGAGCAGGGACGTCCGGATGCCTTGGAGCAACTGAAATCCTATATCGACACCTATCCCGATTCCCGTCATGCCGATAGGGTGGGTTTCATGATCGGATCGGCCCACTTCGGACGGGGTGAGTATGAGAAGGCGATCTTCTGGCTGAGAGAGTCGAATATCGACTTGCTGGATCCGGAGCGCCAGGAGGCGTATAGCTTCAGGCTCGCTTATTCCCTCTTGCAGACCGGCGAGCGCCAGCAGGCGAGGGCCTATTTCGCCCGGATCAGCGAGGTGGGCTCGAAATATCGGGAAGCGGCCTCTTATTATATGGCTTATATCGATTACGCGGATGGGAAATATAACCGGGCGTTGATCGAGTTCTCCCGGCTGAGGGAGCTGCCTGATTACCGGGAGCGGTCGCTTTATTACATCACGCAGATCTATTTCATCCAGAATAAGTATGAGCAGGTGATCCGTGAGGGGAATGAGTTGCTCGAAACTTATCCGGAGAGTGCCGATAACGTTGAGGTGTATCGGATCGTGGGTAACTCGTATTATCATATAGGCGACGAGGCCCGGGCGATCGAGATGCTGAGCAAATATGTCTCCGAGGCGGAGAAACCGCTACGGGGCGACCTCTATTTGCTGGGTGTTTGCTATTATAATAAAGGTAGCTACAGCAGCGCGGTCAACGCCCTTGGGCAGACCGTGGGCGAGAGCGACGCTCTCTCCCAGAACGCGTATCTTTATTTGGGACAGAGTTACCTGCGTTTGAACGATAAGAACAACGCGCGCATGGCTTTCGAGGTCGCGGCTACCTCTTCCTTCGACAAGCAGGTGCAAGAGGCGGCGATGTATAACTATGCCTTGCTGATTCATGAGACGGCTTTCACCGGCTTTGGGGAATCCGTCACGATCTTCGAGGATTTCCTGAACGACTTCCCTAATTCCCGTTATGCTGATAAGGTGAACGATTACTTGGTGGAGGTCTACCTGACCACGAAGAATTATCAGGCGGCACTCACCTCGATCGATAAGATCAAGCATCCGAGCACGAAGATCTTGGAGGCGAAGCAAAGGATCCTATTCCAGTTGGGGACGCAGGTGTTCGCTAACTCCGAATTAGAGAAGGCCGTGGATCTGTTCAACCGTTCGATCGCTTTGGGCGCTTATGATACGGAAGCTCGTGACGAAGCTTATTTCTGGAGGGGGGAGTCCTATTATCGTTTAGGCGATTATGACCAGGCGATCTCGGATTACCGTACCTATCTGAATAATATCCGCCAGCGGAATACGGATATGTATGCGCTGGCGCACTATAACTTGGGATATAGTTACTTCAAGCAGCGGAAATATGATGAGGCGTTGAGCCGTTTCCGTCAGTACGTGAGCTTGGAGAGCGATCATCAGGCTCCGGCTTATGCGGACGCGTACAACCGGATCGGCGATTGCCTCTTCCATGATCGTCAGTTTGCCGCCGCGGAAGAGCAATATACGCAAGCGGCCCGGTTGCGGCCCTCTGCCGGTGATTATTCGGTTTATCAGAAGGGATTCTTGCTCGGCCTGCAAAAGGATTATCAAGGCAAGATCAACGTGATGGACCGGCTTATCCGTGAGTTCCCTGAATCGCAGTATATAGATGATGCCTTGTTCGAGAAGGGACGGGCTTATGTGCTGATCGAGAATAACCGGGAGGCGGCAGGTTGTTTTGAGAAGCTGATGCGAGATTACCCGCAAAGTAGCCTGGCCCGGAAAGCCGGTGTGCAATTAGGCTTGATCTATTTCAACGATAACCAGCCGGAGAAGGCGGTCGCGGCGTATAAGAAGGTGATAAGTGACTATCCCGGTAGCGAGGAAGCGAAGGTGGCGTTGCAGGATTTGAAGTCGGTCTATGTGGATTTGGATGATATTGATGCCTTCGCTGATTACGTGAATACGCTGGGTGGCAATGTCCGCTTGGAGGTGAGTGAGCAAGACTCGCTGACCTATCTGGCGGCTGAGAAGCAATTCATGCGCGGAGACAACGAGGCGGCTCGCCGGAGCTTGATGAACTATTTGCAGAGCTATCCGCAAGGAGCTTTCAGCTCGAACGCCAATTATTATTTGGCGAGCATAGCTTTCACCAATAAGGAGTACGCGGAGGCGAAAGAACGCTTCGGGAAAGTGATCGAGAGTGGAGATACGAAGTTCCGGGAAGAGGCGTGGGCCAGAAAAGCCGAGATCGAGTATCTGGAACAGGATTATACGGCTGCCCGGGAAAGTTTCAAGCGCCTGCTGGAGGTGGCCGAGAAACCGGAGAACAGAGAGGCCGCTAAGCTGGGCTTGATGCGCTGCGCTGGCTTGAACAAGCAGCCCAAAGAGGCGCTGGCCGCGGCCAACGACCTGTTGAAAGAACCGAAGCTATCGCCCGAGATCCAGGCGGAAGCGAAATATGTACGTGCGAAAGCCTATATCGAGTTGAAGGAGGAGAACAAGGCTCTCGCCGACTTGAAGGCGATCAGTCAGGATACCCGTACGGTTCATGGTGCGGAGGCGAAATACTTGCTTGCGCAACTGTATTACGACAACAACGACGATAAGAACGCTGAGGCGGTATTGATGGAGTTTATCGAGAACGGAACGCCGCACGCTTACTGGCTCGCTCGCGGATTCATCTTGCTGGCGGATGTTTATATCCGGCAAGGCGATGATTTCCAGGCAAGGCAATACCTGACCAGTTTGAGGAACAATTATAAGGGAGAGGACGAGATCTCCACGATGATCGAGGAGCGATTGGCTAAACTAAAGAAATAAAAGGAACGTGATGAGAACGACATATCAAGCAAAGACCTTGTGCGTGGCAGTTTTGCTGGGTTCGGCCGCTGCCGTTGGCGCGCAAGAGGATGTCACGAAGAAGAACCTGAACCGTGAGATGACCTTGGAGAGGGAGTACGATCCTACCGTACAAGACGCCAGCAAGGTGAATACCTTGCCGGTCGTGAAGGAGCCGGTCGTACGGAAGATCCCGATCGATTATTCCGACTATACGATCGCTACTGACCCGGCTAAGCAGATCAGCTTGCTTCCCTCGGGCAATATCCTGACGCGGATGGACTACAATAAGCGGAGGGGATACCTGAAGTTCGGGATTGGCACACGGCTGAACATGAATGGCGACGTGGGCTATCACATCCTGAGCGACGAGAAAAATAAACTGAACCTGTGGTATTCGCACCGCTCGACGAACGGGAACGTGGAATACATCCAGCTGGAAGACGAGAAGACAAAGGCGAAAATCAACGATAACCTGGCGGGGATCAATTACCGCCACGCCTTCCGCAAGGCGCTGTTTAACGTCGGTTTGAAATATGGCTATTCCGCATTTAACTATTACGGGCTGCCGATGGATGCCTTGTCCAGCGCGACTTATGCGGACATCTTGGAGCGGGCGGACCGGGATACGAAGCAAGTGAACCAGACGATCGCCGCCACGTTAGGGTTAGAATCCAAGGAGGGATCTCCTTTCGGCTATTTGGTGGACTTGGGATATATCAACTTCTCGCATAAATATGGTCTCGGTAAGCCTGCGGATGGCCCGACGGAGCATACGGTGGACTTGAAGTTCGACCTGAATTCCGGCTTCAACGGGAATATGCGGGTCGGCTTGGGCGGACAGGTGGAGTACTTTAATTACAGCTTGCCCACGGGGCAACGACATGAGTCGGGGGCGCTTTACGAATATGAGTTCGAGAATCATGCGGAGATCATGCTCTCTCCTTATTATAAGGTGGAAGGGGATAACTGGAACGTGAAGTTAGGCGTGAACGTGATGCTGGCCACTGGTGAAGACAGCAAGTTCATGGCCTCGCCCAATATCGCCGCCGACGTGGAGGTGGCGGACAAGACCGTGCTTTATTTGAACGCTGGAGGGAAACTCTACTCCAACAGCATGTACGAGACCTCCTTGGTGAATCGCTACGTGGATCCGACCGTGGAGTTGGCTCCCTCGCGCAACTGGCTGGATGCCGTGCTGGGTATCAAGAGCGGTGTGGCGCCGGGATTCTGGTTCGACGTGTTCGCCGGGTATAAGATCACCAGCGAGGACGTGATTTTCTTGCCGTCTCGTACCTTCGCGGATGGGCATTTCGGGAATTTCAGCCAGGCGTTGCCCGGCGTGAACACTACGCTTCTCTTCGCCGGTGCCAACCTGAAGTATAGCTATCAGGATCTCGTGGAGGTATCCTTGAAAGGAGTCTATAACCACTGGAAGGGTTCGTATGGGGATGATTGGGAACAACTGAAGGATACGGATCTGGAACACGTATGGGGAAAGCCGGAGATGGAGCTGACGGCGGGCGTGACGGTTCGTCCGATCAAGCCGTTGGCGATCGGGCTCGGCTATTACCTGGCTACCGGACGTTATACGGATCTTGGATTGGTGGAGCCGTATAAGATGAACAATATCAACGAGCTGAACCTGACCGGCTCGTATACCTTCAACGATACGTTCGGGGTGTATGCGAGATTGAGCAATATCCTTTGCCAGCAGTACGAGATTTATTACGGATACCCCTTGCAGAGCTTTAATGCCCAGATTGGGGTGAACATTAATTTCTGACGGATCCGAGGGATTCCGCCGGGGAGATAGCCGGATGGTGCCGCCATCCGGCTATTTTTTTGTCTGCCTGCCCGTGGTTCGGATCAATGGTTATACATATCCTTGTTGTAGAAATCGAGGATACGTATGGCCATGTTGTAGGCTCCTTGGGCGGGGCTGTCCGGATTCCGGGCGATAGCCTCCAAGTAGTTGTTGAGCGCGAGGCGGATGTCGCCCTGCTTGTAGTACGCCTTCCCGCGGAGGTAATAAGCCTCGTCGTCGTCGGGATTTTTCTGGATATGCGCGTCGAGCAGGCGGATCGCCTCGTCCGTGCTCCCTTCCGTGATCAGTCTTTTTATTTTCTCCATGTCGTTTTCTTGATTAGTAGGCGTTCCTTTCGCGGAAACGTGCGCAATATATAAAAATCCGCGGAGGGGAAGATTGCCCGGATGGAAATATTTTCCCGTACCCGCCTGGTCCCGTGAAAGGGAAAAGGCCGTAAATCTGACGCTTCCACGTTTTTTTTAGGAGGGATGCCCCTTTACGTTAATTATTTGTGTATGTTTGCACTCGATTTCAAACAAGCGAAACTTAGATATGCAGAAGAACCTGGTAATAGTGGAGTCACCAGCGAAGGCAAAGACCATCGAGAAATTTCTCGGGAAAGATTATAAGGTCATGTCGAGTTATGGCCATATCCGCGACCTGAAGACGAAAGAATTTAGTATAGACCTTGAGCACAATTATACCCCTCAATACGTGATACCGGCCGATAAGCGGAAGCTTGTCACAGAGCTGAGGAGCGAGGCGAGAAAAGCCGACCAAGTGTGGCTGGCGTCTGATGAGGACCGGGAGGGAGAGGCCATATCCTGGCATTTGGCGGAGGTGCTTGACCTGAAGCCGGAGAATACGAGGCGAATCGTCTTTCATGAGATTACCAAGAACGCTATCTTGCACGCGATCGAGACCCCGCGGGGTATCAATATCAATTTGGTGAACGCGCAGCAGGCGCGGCGGGTGCTGGATCGGATCGTGGGATTCGAGCTGTCGCCGATCTTGTGGCGCAAGGTGAAGCCGGCCTTATCCGCTGGGCGGGTGCAGTCGGTGGCCGTGCGGCTGATCGTGGAGCGCGAGCGCGAGATCAACGAGTTCGTCTCCGAGTCGGCCTACCGCGTGGTGGCCAGCTTCTTGCTGCCTGACGGCACGACCGTGCTCAAGGCAGAGCTGAACCGCCGGCTGAAGGACAAGGAAGAGGTGATGGATTTCCTGAAGTCGTGCGAGAGCGCCTCGTTCACGATCGACGACATCACGAAGAAGCCGGTACGCAAGAGCCCGGCTCCCCCCTTCACGACCTCTACCTTGCAACAGGAGGCCGCCCGCAAATTGGGTTACTCGGTATCGCAGACCATGATGGTCGCGCAGCGGCTCTATGAGTCTGGATTGATCACCTATATGCGTACCGACTCGGTGAACTTGAGCGATTTGGCTCTTGGGACGGCTCACGAGGCGATCCTCTCCACCTATGGCGAGCGTTATTATAAGTTCCGCCGTTACCATACGAAGAGCAAGGGGGCGCAGGAGGCTCACGAGGCGATCCGCCCTACCTATATAAGTAACGTGGAGATCAATGGCTCCGCGCAGGAGAAGAAACTGTATGAGCTGATCCGGAAGCGTACGATCGCCTGCCAGATGGCCGACGCGGAGCTGGAGCGTACCACTATCTCCGTGGGGATAGGAGGCAAGAAGGAGAAGTTCGTGGCTGTGGGGGAGGTGCTCTCCTTCGACGGTTTCTTGCAGGTGTATCGCGAGAGTACCGACGACGAGAGCGAGAAGGAGCAGGAGAACGGGCTGCTTCCGGCGGTATCCCTCCACGACTCCCTGCGGCTGGAAGACATCGTGGCGACGGAGCGTTTCACGCAGCGCCCGCCCCGTTATACGGAGGCGAGCTTGGTGCGCCGCTTGGAGGAGCTGGGCATTGGCCGTCCTTCCACCTACGCGCCTACAATCCAGACGATCCTGAACCGCGAGTATGTGGTGAAGGGTGACAAGGAAGGCGTGGAGCGTCCCTATGGGGTTATCACCCTTTCCGGCGGGAAGATCAAGGAGGCCCGGAAGAAAGAGATCGTCGGCTCCGACCGGAATAAGCTGATGCCGACCGACATCGGGACGGTCGTGAACGATTTCTTGATGGAATATTTCCCCGGGGTGCTGGATTACAACTTCACCGCCAGCGTGGAGAAGGAGTTCGACGCGATAGCCGAGGGCGAGATGGTATGGACTGACGCGATCGATAAGTTCTATAAGATATTCCACCCGATCGTGGAGGAGACGGCTGCCGTACGCACGGAGCATAAGGTGGGCGAGCGTGAGCTGGGGATCGACCCGAAGAGCGGCAAGCCGGTGTTCGTCAAGATCGGGCGTTATGGCCCCGTGGCGCAGATCGGCCAGGCACATCCGGAGGATAAGACAGCCGAGAAGCCTCAGTTCGCTACCTTGATGAAGGGGCAGTCCATCGAGACGATCACCTTGGAGGAGGCGTTGAGACTGTTCGACCTGCCGCGCGTCATCGGGGAGTATGAGGGTAAGGAGATGGTGGCCGCCGTGGGACGTTTCGGCCCCTTTATCCGCCACGACGGTAAGTTTGTCTCGATCCCGAAAGACCTTAGCCCGCTCACGATCACGGTTGATGAGGCGATCGAGCTGATCGAGGCGAAGAAGCGCAAGGATGAGCAGCGATTCATCAAGAAGTTCGACGAGGAGCCGGACTTGGAGATCCTGAACGGTCGCTTCGGCCCCTATATCGCCTATAAGAAGAAAAACTATAAGATCCCCAAGACGGTCAAGCCGGAAGCCTTGACCTTGGAGGATTGTCGTAAGCTGATAGCCGAGGCCGACGAGAAGCCCTCCACGGCTAAGAGGCGTACGGTCCGCAAAAAGGCGTAAGGATACAAAAAAAGCCGCCCAGATTTGGGTGGCTTTTTTTGTCGTGTCTCTTTGGTCTTCCGGAGCGGTTACATTCTTTCCGGTACCTCTATGCCTAAGAGATCCATGCCTGATTTCACGATCTTGGCTACGTTGGCCGACAAGACTAAGCGGAATCGCTTCAGCTTCTCGTTCTCCTCGCGGAGGATCGAGAAATCGTGATAGAATTGGTTGTACTCTTTCACCAAGTCGTAGGTGTAGTTGGCGATGCAAGCCGGGCTATATAACTTGCCGGCCTCCTTGACGATCTCGGCATAGTCGGCGAGCATCTGGATCAAGTTCTCCTCTTTTTCCGAGATCTCGAAGGTCAGCGGCAGATTCTCGGGCAGCGTGATGCCTTGCTCCTCCGCCTTCCGGAGCACGGATCGGATCCGGGCGTAAGTATATTGGATGAATGGCCCGGTATTCCCGTTGAAATCGATGGATTCCTTGGGGTTGAATGTCATGTTCTTGCGAGGATCCACCTTGAGGATGAAGTACTTCAGCGAGCCTAACCCGACGATTCGCGCTATATCCTTGGCCTCCTCGGGAGTCATCTCGCTGGCTTTCCCTAATTCCTGGGAGATCTCTCCGGCGGTGTTGATCATCTCCGCCATTAAGTCATCGGCGTCCACGACTGTCCCTTCGCGGCTTTTCATCTTACCCTCGGGCAGTTCAACCATTCCGTACGAGAAGTGTACCAAGCCCTTCCCGAACTCGAACCCAAGCTTGTCCAAGAGGATGGAAAGTACCTGGAAGTGATAGTTCTGTTCGTTCCCGACTACGTAGATCATCTTGTTGATCGGATAATCGTCGAAACGCAGCTTGGCGGTGCCAATATCCTGTGTCATATAGACAGAGGTGCCATCGGCTCTCAGCAACAGCTTCTCGTCCAGCCCCTCCTTGGTCAGGTCTGCCCAAACGGAGCCATCTTCCCGGCGATAGAAGATCCCTTTCTCCAGGCCCTCCATCACCTTTTTCTTGCCCTCTAAGTAGGTTTGCGACTCGTAATAGATCTTGTCGAAGTCCACGCCCATCAGTTTGTAGGTCTCATCGAAACCGGCGTAAACCCAGTCGTTCATCATTTTCCAGAGAGCGCGAACCTCTTTGTCGCCTGCCTCCCATTTACGGAGCATTTCCCTGGCCTCCGCCATCAGGGGAGATTGTGCCTCGGCCTCCTCTTTGCTTAGGCCTTTCGCTTCCAAGGCGGCGGTCTCCTCTTTCAGCTTGTTGCTGAACAGGACATAGAAGTCACCAATCAAGTGGTCGCCCTTCTTGCCGGTTGACTCAGGCGTGGCGCCGTTTCCCCACTTTTGCCAAGCCAACATGGACTTGCAGATATGGATTCCCCGGTCGTTGACGATATTGGTTTTCACGATCTTGTTGCCGTTAGCCTTCAGGATCTTCGCCAAGCTGTAACCTAACAGGTTGTTGCGGACGTGTCCTAAGTGAAGCGGCTTGTTCGTGTTCGGGGAAGAATATTCGATCATGACCAAGGGCGATTGCTCCGTGACGGGTATTATTCCGTAAGAGGGCTGCCGGTTGATGGAATTCAACAGGTCGATCCAGCAAGAGCTGGCTATCGTCAGGTTAAGGAAGCCCTTGATTACGTTGAACCCGGCGACGGCCGGCTCATTTCTCAGCAGGTACTCGCCGATTTCCTGGGCGGTTTGCTCTGGCGATTTCCTCGACATACGGAGGAATGGGAACACGACAAGTGTCAGGTGTCCCTTGAACTCTTTTTTCGTTTTTTGCAATTGCACTTGGCTGGAGGCGACCTCCGCTCCGTACAGCTCTTGTATGCCGGTCCGGATAGCCTCGGTGATCTGTTGCTCGATGACCATATTCGTTAAACTCTAATTCGGATTTTGTTCTGTCGCGAAGGTACATAAAAAAAGGATACGATCGATGTCGTATCCTTCTTCTATAGAGAATGCCCGTATTCCTTATTTGATTGACTCGTTCAATTCGGCGCCTGCCTTGAACTTGACACTCTTACGTGCCGCTATCTCTATGGTTTGTTTTGTTTGCGGGTTAATGCCTTTGCGTGCCGCTTTCTCGGAGATGGAGAAGGAGCCGAATCCTAACAGGGCAACCTTGCCCCCTGCCTTCAACTCGCTGGATACTGTCTCGATGAAGGCGTCAACGGCCTTTTTCGCATCGGCTTTGCTAAGCCCTGATTTTTCAGCGACCGCGCTGATAAACTCTGATTTGTTCATGATGGTTTGACTATTAATAGATTAAACAAAATTAGATCCTTTCGTAGATGGTCTCAAATGTAGTTTTATTTTGACATATCACAAAAGAAAAAACTTGTTTTTTGTTGATTCACATCTTGTTTTAGTATTTATTAGAGGCTAAAAGGGCAAAATATGCTTACCTTTGCGCCCAAACTAACGTAATTTATGATGAATCAGACAAATTCGGGATTCTTGAGCAGTATCCCGCCGGTGACGAAAAATCTTATCATTATAAACGTATTGTTCTGGGTGGCCAGCCTCGCGTTGCCAAGGGTCGGGATTGATTTGGTGGACCTGCTGGGGCTGCATTTTTTTGGTGCCCCCGATTTCAAGATCTATCAGCTCGTCTCCTATATATTCATGCATGACACACGCTCGTTCTCGCACGTGTTCTTCAATATGTTCGCCGTATATATGTTCGGCCGGGTATTAGAGAACGTATGGGGCCCGAAGCGTTTCCTGACCTTTTACTTGGTTACGGGAATCGGCGCGGGGATAGTGCAAGAGGCTGTCTGGTTCTTCGGCCTTCACGACCTGCTTTTTGCCAGTCAGGAGCTGGTGAACATAGGTGGTGGCCAGATCATAGGCAAAGGCGACTACTTGAATTATTTCGTGACGATCGGCGCCTCGGGTGCCGTGTTCGGCATCTTGCTGGCTTTCGCCATGCTTTTCCCGGATGTCTCCCTCTATTTGATGTTTATCCCTATCCCGATTAAGGCGAAATATTTCGTGATTTTCTATGGGCTTGCCGAGCTTTTCCTGGGTGTGGCCAGCTTTGGGGGCGATACGGTAGCCCATTTTGCACATTTGGGCGGTATGTTATTCGGTTTCTTCCTGATTCGTTACTGGAAAAAGCAAGACGCAGGCAATGGACGGTATTTTTTCTGATTTAGGTCTCAAGTTCCGGAACGGGACGATCCTTACCAAACTTCTTTTCCTCAATATCGGGGTCTTTTTGCTGATCCGCTTGGTCGGCGTGGTTCTCATGTTGTTCAACGCGGGCGAGTTCCCTTTGCCGCTATCCATGCCGGCCTCGCCCGAGTTGTTGCTGCGCAGGCCGTGGACGGTGCTCACCTATATGTTCACCCACTACGATGTGTTGCATATCCTGTTCAATATGCTCTGGCTGTATTGGTTCGGCAAGTTGTTCCTTGCCTTCTTCAATGAGCGGCAGCTTGCCGGGGTTTATCTGCTGGGCGGGCTCGCCGGTGCCTTGGCTTTCGTGGCGGCCTACAATATTTTCCCCTATTTCCGCGACATGGCCGGGTTCAGTTTCCTCGTGGGGGCGTCGGCCTCTGTCATGGCGATCGTGTTCGCGGTCTCTTTCTACCGGAAAGATTTAGAAATCGATTTATTCCTGATCGGAAGAATCAAATTGATTTATTTGGCTATCTTTACGTTGGTGATCGATTTGTTGGCGATAACCTCCAATAACGCGGGCGGCCATATCGCGCATATCGGCGGGGCCTTGTTCGGGATCTGGTTCGCCTCAAGGATCCGCGAGGGGAAGGACCTGACCACGGCGCTGAACCGGCTGATCGACCGTTGCGTGAATCTGGGCAAGCGCAAGCCCAAGATGAAGGTGAAGTACAAGCGCGGCGAGACCGACTACGAGTACAACGCCCGTAAGCGCCAGGAGGAGATGGAGCTGGATGCCATTCTTGAGAAACTGAAACGCTCGGGCTACGAGAGCCTTTCCGCGGAGGAGAAAAAGCGGCTTTTCGATGCCAGCAAGAAATAACGAACCTGTATGAGACTTTTGCGGCTGTTGCTTCAATACCTTTTTGTCGTGGCGAATGGGGTTGTCGCCCTTCTCTTCCTGATTTCCGCCTATTCGGACAGGATCTCGCCGGAGACCAGCCTGACCTGTTCTTACTTGGGGCTGGCCTTTCCCGTGCTATGCGCCCTCAATCTTTGTTTCATCCTTTATTGGGCGTTCCTGCTGGAATGGAGATATACCTTGATCGGCATCTGCGCCTTCATCGCCTGCTGGGGGCCGGTGGGCGACTATTTTCCTTGGCATTCCCGCCATGAGGTCTCCAAGGATAATACGCTGAAGGTGCTCACCTACAACGTGATGGCTTTCGGATATAAGAACCATACGAAGAAGGAACCGAACCCGATCCTACGTTATATCGCCAACTCAGGGGCGGACATCGTCTGCTTGCAGGAGTATGCCGCTTCCAAGTCGAGCAAGCACCTTACCGCTGGCACGATCTATAAGGCGCTGGATATGTATCCCTACCGATCCGTCTTCTACAAGAGCTCCACGAGAAACCAGCGGTTCGGGATCGCTGTTTTCTCGAAATATCCCATCTCTGATTCCCGTTGGGTGGATTATGACTCGGATTATAACTGCTCTACCGTGCATGAGCTGGACATCAAGGGGAAGAAACTGACGCTCATCAATAATCACTTGGAGTCGTTCAAGCTGACGATGGAGGATCGTACCCGCTATTCCTCCTTGATAAAGAACCTCAGTTCCGAGAAGTTGGGCGACTTGAAAGGGGCTTTCCAGCGGAAATTGGGACCGGCGTTCCTTACGCGCGCCAAGCAGGCGGAGGCCGTGGCGCGGGAGGTGAAGCGGGCGAAAGGGGATTACGTGCTGGTATGCGGCGATTTCAACGATACGCCGATCTCGTACGCCCACCATACGATACAAGGGGATCTGCGCGACGCTTTCGCGGAGTCGGGGCGGGGGATGGGCATCACCTACAACCAGAACTCGTTCTGGTTCCGGATCGATCATATCCTGCATTCTCCCGGCATGACGGCCTTGAATTGCACGGTGGACAAGGTGGCTTACTCGGATCATTACCCATTGTGGTGCTATCTGGTGTTCCCTTGATTCCCGCCGGGAGATCCCGGTCAAGGCTTGGGGATGTTTTGGGCATAATCCGGGCAAGGAAATAAGAAAAGCCGACGACCTTTTTTCTTGGTCGCCGGCTTTCTTTTTCCGTTTGCCCGCGAGTTTTCCCGGAAGCTCCTATTCAGACTCCGCCTCTACCGCCGCGCCATACACGTCGGCGAAGAGATTCTCGATGAAGAAGAAGGTCGCGTCGCAGAATAGCCTCGGGTCCTTGATGAGCTCTACGGTATTCCCCTTGCCGTTGCGGGCGATGACCTCCTCCGCCTTGTAGGTCTTGTACTTCTTGTCGTTCAAGGGATCGTACTGATAGACGATGTCGGTCGCCTCCACCGTGTAGCGGTTGTCGTGGCAAGTGATGTTCATCTTGTACTTGATGAGGGTCTTGTCCGTGTCGTTCAGCAGCAACTCTACCTTGGAGCTGATGAAGATCGTCCCTTTCCGCTTGTTCGAATGGACGTTGGAGAGGAACACGTCTTTCCCGTAGTTCTCTTTGGCCCAGGCGTCGATGGCGTTGAATATTTCCAGTCGGGAGGCGTTCTCGATCTCCTCCTCGTCGGTGTAGCATACTTTCCCCTCCTTCATGGGGGCGCACTCCTCTACCTTTCCCTTATGCCCTTGCGCCAATGCCCATAAAGGCAGGCACAAGCCGGCGCAAAGGATCAATTGTTTCAGTAACCTGTTCATCTTGTTTATTATTTAATCCATACGTGCGTGATCGCGCCGATCCAGCTGATCTGTTCTCCCTCGGTTGTCTCTCCCTGCTTCTGGCATTCGATGATGATCCAGGGATCGTTGTCGGAGGCATCCGCCTTGCTGAACAGCAGCCGATAAGTCCCGTTCGTGCCGATCGCCTGGATCGCGGGGCTATTGGCCGGGAGGGAGATGGTGCAGATTGTTTTCCCGAGCAGGTTGCCTATCCCTTTCCATTCCGTTTGTCCTTCACTTACCGTCTTTTTCGTGTCGGTGAGGCGGAGGGGGCTATCCGGAAGCATCTGTAAGATCGTTTCCGGCACCTTGTCGGGGCTGAAGGCTACGAATCCCTCCGGAGCGGGTGCCGCGGGCTCTGCCTTGGCGGTGGGTACGGCTGCCGGGACGGCCTCGGTAGCCTGGGCGGTCGCCGGGGTGGTCAGCAGTTGCGCCCCGAGCGATCCGGCCGCGCTGTCGAAGGTCTTTGTGGCGAAGTCGATCGTCGCCCGGCGGAATTTCCCGCTGATCCGGTTCAATTTGGTCTTGTTTTTGTTCAAGGCGTACTCGTCGGTGATCCACTCCTCGGCGTTATATCGTTCAGGCTCTTCCTGATATGATACGTTATATTCGTACCTTATGCCGGTGAGCCGTAGGGCGCAGCTCCCATCTTGGCACTCGATGATGACGCGATACTTCATGAGGGCACGGTCGAGCGAGAGCGCCGTGCTGGAAAACACGAGGTAATCCTCGCCCACGATGGCGATCTCCCCGTTCTCCTCATTCTGGAAAACCACCCGGTTCGTCTCCGTGGCATAATTGGCCCTTCCCCATTCAAGGAGCCGCTCGTAAAGCTGTTTCTTGCTGAAAGAGGGAGCCTCCAATGTTCGCTTGAATACGACTTTCCCGTTTTCCATCGGGACCGCGTTCGCCAAGTAGCGTTGGTCTACTTGAGCCATCAACAAAGTGGGAATGAATAGAAGCGCGAATAGTAACTGTTTCATGGTGAAAAATTCTTATTGTTTGATCGCCAAAGATAAAAAATTGGGCTTGAAATTAACGAAAGGCTTGACAAATAATTATCCTAATTGCTCTTTATCAAAGAAAAAAAGTCTATATTTGCACCCTGTGAAAAAACGGATATAAATAATGTAATAATATAAACCTAAAAATCAGATGCAAAACAAAGGATTTGTAAAGGTCTTCGCGGCCTTACTTACGCTGGTCTGTTTGTTTTATCTGTCATTTTCGTTCGTGACACGATATTACAACGGTAAAGCCGCTGAGTACGCTGGCGGGGATTCTGCGAGAGAGATTGCCTATCTGGACTCGTTAGCGACCCAGAAGGTGTGGTTAGGCTATACGTTGAAGGAGTGCCGCGAGATGGAGATCAGCTTAGGTCTTGACTTGAAGGGCGGTATGAACGTGGTCCTTGAGTTGAACGTGGCGGACGTGATCCGTTCGCTGTCCAACAACAACCAGGACGCGAATTTCAACAAGGCGTTGGATTTGGCCTACGAGCACCAGGCTGCCAGCCAGAAGGATTTCATCGACCTTTTCGCCGAAGAGTATAAGAAGCTGGATAGCGGCGCGCGTCTTTCCGCCATTTTCAGTACTTTCGACCTGAAAGATAAGATCACCCCCCAAAGCACGGACGCTCAGGTAATATCCGTCTTGAAGGAGGAATTGCAGAGCGCGATCGACAATTCGTTCAACGTGCTGCGTACCCGTATCGACCGTTTCGGCGTGGTTTCGCCGAACATCCAACGGTTGGAGACAGCCGGACGTATCCTCGTGGAGCTTCCTGGCGTGAAGGAACCCGAGCGTGTGCGTAAGTTGTTGCAAGGTAGTGCGAACCTGGAGTTCTGGGAAACCTATAAGTTGCCGGAGATCTACCAGCAATTGATCGCCGCCGACAATGTGTTGGCTACGGTGTTGAGCGAGAGCGAGGCGGCTGATTCTACCGCCGTGGCAGAACAGCCCGCGGAGAAGGCCGAGAAGACGGCCGATGCCAACGTGAGCGAGGCGGATTCCTTGTTAGCCGAATTAGGGCACGACGAGCAGAGCACGGAGGCAAGCCAGAGCATGGAGGAGTTCGCTAAGCAGCATCCGTTGTTCGCCTTGCTGCAAATCAGCCAGTATAACGGGCAGTTGTCGCCGGGATCCTCCGTCGGCGTGGCCTTGGCTAAGGATATGGCGAAGATCAACGAATACTTGAACATGAAGCAGGTAAAGGATGTCTTGCCGCGTAACTTGGCGTTGAAGTGGGGCGTTAAGGCGATCGACGAGAAGGAGCAGTTCTTCGAGCTGTATGCCTTGAAGGTAACGAACCGGGATGGCTCTCCTGCCTTGGGCGGCGATGTGGTGACCGACGCTAATGCCGACTTCATGCAACAGGCAGGTCGTTCCGAGCAGATGGTGAACATGGTGATGAACGCCGAGGGCGCTAAGGCTTGGGCTCGCCTGACAAAGGATAACATCGGCCGGCAGATCGCGATCGTGCTGGACGACATGGTTTATTCCGCTCCTAACGTAAATGATGAGATCACGGGTGGCCGTTCGCAAATCACGGGTAACTTTACCCCGGAAGAGGCAAAAGACTTGGCCAATGTGTTGAAGTCCGGTAAGATGGCCGCCTCCGTGCATATCGTGCAGGAAGACGTGGTTGGTCCCTCTTTGGGACAGGAAGCTATCACGGCCGGTGTCATCTCTTTCGTGTTGGCATTGATCCTTTTGATGCTTTATATGTGCGCGTTCTACGGGTTGATCCCGGGTCTGATCGCTGATGGGGCGTTGGTGCTGAATATCTTCTTCACGATGGGTGTGCTTGCCTCGTTCCAGGCGGTGCTTACCTTGCCGGGTATCGCCGGTATGGTGCTGACGCTTGGTATGGCGGTTGACGCGAACGTGCTGATCTATGAGCGTACGAAAGAGGAGTTGCGGGCAGGTAAGTCGTTGAGCAAGGCTGTCGCTGACGGTTACTCGAACGCCTTCTCCGCGATCTTCGACTCCAACTTGACCTCTATCATTACGGGTATCGTGCTGTTCTACTTCGGGACCGGACCTATCCGTGGTTTCGCTACGACCATGATTATCGGTTTGCTGGCGTCCTTCCTCACGGCCGTATTCTTGACACGTATCGTCTATGAGGCATTGCTCGCTAAGGATAAACTGAAAAATATACCGTTCACCACCTCCTTGACGAAGGACTTGCTGACGAATCCCCGGATCAATTTCTTGGCCGCTCGTAAGGTCGGTTACCTGATTCCGGCAGGTATCATCGTATTGGGCGCGATCTCGTTGATGACGATCGGCTTGAACAACGGTATCGACTTCACCGGTGGACGTAACTACGTGATCCGTTTCGACAATCCCGTGCGGACAGATGAGGTACGCGACCTGCTGGATACCCATTTGGACGGCTCCGTGAGCGTGATCCAGATCGGAACGGCTGACCAAGTCCGTGTATCTACCAACTATAAGATCCAGGATAACGATCCTTCCGTGGATCAGGAAATCGAGACGAAGCTGTACGAGGGCGTGAAATCCTTGCTGCCCGAGGGCACGACGCTGGATCAGTTTACGGATACCTACATCCAGAGCTCGCAGAAGGTAGGGCCGAGTATGGCCGACGACATCAAGAACGCCGCGTTCTTGGCGGTGATCTTCTCCATGATCTGTATGGCGGCTTACATCTTGCTCCGCTTCCGCGACGTATCCTTCTCGGTAGGAGCGTTCGCTTCCGTGGCGACCACTACGTTGTGTATCATCTCCTTCTATACGTTGCTGTGGAAGATCCTTCCCTTCTCTATGGAGGTAGACCAGACGTTTATCGCGGCGATCTTGACGATCATCGGTTATTCTATCAACGATACCGTGGTGGTATTCGACCGTATCCGCGAGACGATCGGCCTGTATCCGAAGCGGGATCGTTACCAGGTAATCAACGATGCCTTGAACTCTACGCTCTGCCGTACGTTTAACACCTCGTTGACGACCTTGGTTGTGGTACTCTGTATCTTCATCCTGGGTGGTAGCACGATCCGGAGCTTCACGTTCGCGATCTTGTTAGGTATCATTATCGGTACGTACTCGACGTTGTTCGTGGCAACCCCGATCGCCTATGAGTTGCAGAAGTGGAAGATCAACAAGAAACTGGCCGCTGAGAAAAAGTAAGAAAGCGTAGAAAACTATTCCCTATAAAAAAGGTTGGCGCCTTGGAGCGTCAACCTTTTTTTGTGCTTGCCCTTGAGCCTGTCGCCTGCGGGCGTATGGCGGCTATGCTTATTTACTTTTTCGTCACGACGACCCGGTGCGTGGGGGCGAGGTGCTCGTTGCGGTAATCCACCTGGGCTACCATGTTCGCCGCCAGCTGCTGGAAGGCCTGTCCGGTGATCGAGTCCGGGTTCAGCGCCACCGGCTTGCCCTGGTCGCCCCCCTCGCAGATGCTCTGCACGATAGGGATCTGCCCTAACAAGGGGACACCTAATTCCTCGGCCAGCCGCTTGCAGCCCTCCTTCCCGAAGAGGTAGTACCGGTTCTCCGGCAGTTCTGCGGGCGTGAACCAAGCCATGTTCTCCACCAAGCCCAGTACCGGGACGTTCACCTTCTCGCCCATGAACATACTGATCCCCTTGCGGGCATCCGCCAAGGCCACCTCCTGCGGCGTGCTCACCACGATCGCCCCGGTGATCGCCAAGGTCTGCACCATCGTCAGGTGAATATCGCTGGTCCCCGGTGGAAGGTCGATCAGGAAGTAGTCCAGCTCACCCCAGTTGGCGTCGCCGATCAGCTGTTTCAGCGCGTTGCTCGCCATCGCCCCTCGCCAGAGGATTGCGTCCTCCTTGTTCACGAAGAAGCCGATCGAGAGCATCTTCACGCCATAGTTCTCCGCCGGCTGGATCAGCTCGCGGCCCTCCACCTCCTCCATATAGGGGCGGGCATCCTCCAAGTTGAACATCTTAGGCTGCGAGGGACCGAATATATCCGCGTCGAGCAGTCCCACCTTGTAGCCCTGCAAGGCCAGCGCCACGGCGAGGTTGGCCGCCACGGTACTCTTTCCTACGCCCCCCTTGCCCGAGGATATGGCGATGATGTTCTTCACGCGCGGCAACAGCTTGTCCGGCTCCGGACGGGCCAGTTGCCTCGCCTTCACCGTGATGTTCCCCTTGATGTTCACCTCCGGGCTGACGTAAGTCAGGATCGCCGTCTCCGCCGCTTTCACCACGGAGCGGATAAACGGGTCGTTCGGCTTCTCGAACAAGAGCGAGAAGGTCACGTTCATCCCGTCGATCCGGATGTTATCTTCCACGAGGCCCATGGAAACGATGTCTTTCCCCGTGCCCGGGTAGCGGACATTCTTCAACGCCTCAAGAATCAGATTTGGATAAATTGTCATATCGTCGCTATTTAGTCGTTTCTTATTTCCCCGAGGCAAGCGCGCTCCGTTTGCTCCGGTTGAAGCTGCGGTAGGGATCCAGCTCGATCTCCACGTCGGGTTCCACTAACTCGCCGCGCTCCTCGCAGACGAACTTGATGTACTTGATACTCAGCCCCCGCTCCAACCACTGCTGCTCGTAGTAGGTCTTGATGGAGAGGATCTCGTCCGTCAGCCCCGAGTGATACAGGTCGTCCGTCTCGAACAGCACCGGGTAGCGGTTCGCCCTCACCATCTCGCGGGTATAGGTGTACATGAAGTTGCTGTCCGTCTTCAGGTGGATGATGCCGTCGCCCGAGAGGATCTCCCGATACATACGCATGAAGCGGGTGCTCGTCAGCCGCTTGTTCACCTTCTTCATCTGCGGGTCGGGGAAGGTGATCCAGATCTCCGCCACCTCTCCCGGCGCGAAGAAATGGGCGATCAGCTCGATGCTTGTCCGCAAGAAGGCCACGTTCGTCATTCCTGCCTCTATCGACTCCTTCGCGCCCGTCCACATCCGTGCCCCCTTAATATCGACACCGATGAAATTCTTCTCCGGGAAAAGCCTTCCCAGCCCTACGGTATATTCCCCTTTGCCGCAACCCAATTCCAGGACGATGGGATGGTCGTTCTTGAAGAAACGCTCCCCCCAATGCCCGCGCAGGTCGAACCCCTTCTCCTTCAAGGTCGCGAAAGGGTACTGGAATACGTGCGGATAGCCCGCCATATCCTCGAATTTCGCTAATTTATTCTTTCCCATAGCGCGAAGATAATATATAAAAGTTTGCTTTACGCGTTTCCTATGTTACGAAACTTCTCGTCTCGCGGTGCCGTTTCGTGAGGGATTCCACAATGTTGAGGAGGATTTTGCCGGTTGTTGCCCCTGTTTTTGGAAAAAGTCGATCCTGTTTTTTGGAAAAGCCTGTCATTTAGCGAAAATCTGCGAGAATATCCCTACCTTTGTGCCGCTAACTCCTTGTATGCGAGTTTAACCAATAGAGGGTCATGAGGGTCATGAGGGCATATATCACTGCGGAACTTCCCGTCGCCAATGAGGGGAACACTTTTCTCGTGTCCCTGCCTTACGCCAAAAAAAGCGGAAAAAACTTGTTTATGTGTGAATCTTGTATAACACACACACAACCTCGCGCGTAAGATATAAATTCATCCCTGAAAGACAAGGGGTTGATATGATTGATTTCTCCTGTTCCCATCGCGGAACCCGGCGGGAGAGGGCTTTTCCTGTGCCCTGTCCTGCCGTCTCGCGACCGAATAATAACCCATAACGAAAATAACGGATGAGACGAATTCAGCGAATAAGATGGATGAGATACCTGCGAACGCTTTGCTGCGTGGGGCTGCTCCTTGTTCTCGCGGCTTGTGACAAAGAGGAGCCCGAGGATGAATACCACTTCTCTACGGTGCGCTTTCTGCTTGCCGTACCGGATCCGGACCTGCCGGACTACGCTACCAAGGCGGTCGGGGAGGAGAGCCCCCGGCTCCGTTACGTCGCGGAGGTCTACCGGGCGGGGATGGATACTTGTGTGCTTCGCCGTGAGTCGCTTTGCGAGCGGCGGGCGGATAGTACCTATCTCGCGGAGCTTTCCTTGTTGCCGGGCGATTACGACCTGCGCCTTTGGGCGGACTGGGACGGCGGCTATTACGATGTCGATGATCTTGACGAGGTGACCGTGCTCACCGACGGCTATGTGGCGGGTGGCGAGACCGACAAGAAGGATGCCTATTACGCGGCGTGTTCCCTCGACGTGGGGGAGGTGGCGCTTGAGGAGCCGATCTCCCTGACCCGTCCGTTCGCCCGTTACCGCCTTGTCGCTACCGATGTGGAGGCCTATCGCAACCTGATAAAAAACGGCGAGAATCTCCCTGCCATCGAGGACTTGCGGGCGCGCGTCACCTACGAGGGCTTTTTCCCTACGGGCTTCAACGTGGCTACCGGCAAGCCCAACGACGCGCTCAACACGGGCATCTATTATACCTCCGTGCCTACCGTAGCCGAGGGATATGATGAAGCCTCTGCCCGGCAGGTAGGCGCGGACTTCGTGCTGACCAACGGAGAGGAATCTGCCGTTACCGTCACCATACAGATGATAGACGCGAACACGGACGAAACGGTCTGCACCGTATCGGGAATAAAGATACCCTATAAACGCGGGTATCTGACTACGGTTACAGGTCGTTTCCTGACTGCCGGAAAAACCGCGGGCGGCGTGCTGATAGATACCGAATGGAACGATGTCGTAATTAAATTCTAATTGTACCTAAACGAACGAACAATGAAACGACTGGAATATATCTTTATCGTGTTTGCCACCATCCTGCTGACAACCTCTTGCGGCAAGGATGACTTGTTGCCGGATGGCAATACGGATGCTCCCGCTGCGGGGCAAACACAGACCTACACGTTCACCGTGTCGCCCGACATCGTGATGGAGGGTGATGCCCGAACACGCTCGGAGGAAACGAACGCGGAAATGCCGAATCGCTGCTTTATGCAGATCTTGGGAAACGATGTTCCTTCAAAGGTTGAAAACGGCATATCAACGGATGAAGCACAAGATGTGGATGTAGAGTTTCATCTATTGAAACAGACTATCCAAAATATTTCCCTTGCTGCTAACTCCCACATCACCCTGCAAGGCGACCTCTCGGAAAACGGAGACAAATGGACAGGCACTCCAGACTACTACAAGCAGGTGTTCGCCGATGCCTTTTTCAAGGAAGGCAAACCTTTCGGTAAGGAAATCAATGGTACTTACTACTATTGGGCGTCCGATGAGGCCAATCGAAGAATTATCAATAGCATCCTGAAAACGACTGCTTTTGGAGGAGAATATAAGACCGTAACCGCTCCTTGGGGCGAGGAGGTGTTCATAGGCTATTTGCCGACTTCTCTGGAAATCGAATACAATGGGACAAGTCTTTACATTTTTAGCCAACCTGAAATGGCCGGTAGTTATCCCGATATTACCCTGCCCGACAAGATACATTGATAATAGAAAATAAAGTAATAACAGATTTAATAAAAAGTTATGATGAAGAAGTGTTCATTCCTGATGCTGGCAATCGCTACGCTGCTGGCATCGTGCAGTCAGAACGAACTGCAAAGCACCGTAAACGACAACGAGGGGCTGAAGCCCGTAACTATCTCTGTAGCCATGCCCACTGAAGGAATGACGACACGCGCTACCAATGCCTATGGCGATGAAGAAGTGACGCGATGCCTCATTCAGATTCTTGACGAAAACAGCCAACCGTTGGAAGGCTATGAGACTCCTGAAGAAATGGACGGGACGGAAGCGGGCGGATTCACGACTACCGCCACGCTTAGCCTGGATGGGCGGTACAGTATCCTGTTTTGGGCAGACGGAGGTGAAGACTATTATGTAGCCGACGACCTTACCGCCGTAAGCATGGCTGACGGTTTGGCCACGCCGGGTATCGCTTACGCCGCCAGCGTCGCATGGGGAGGGGCACAAGCGCCGGCGGCAGTCGAAGCCGATTTGCGGCACGTGGTAAGCAAAATCACCTTGCGATCCACCACGGTGGTATCAAATGGGAAAAAACTTTCCCTTCACGTGCCGACCACCTATTCCGGCTATGACGTATTGGCCGAGGAACCGTTTGCCGAGACAACCAACGGAAGCACCTGTTCCAAAACATTGCAGGCCGCTGTTCCCGCAAACAGCGATGTGTTCTCATTCTATGTCTTGGCAGATGGTGAGGAGAATCAGACCTTGATATTGTCCAATGACGGCGCGGAAACGAAAATAGAGAATGTGCCTGTCAAGCCCGATACGCACATCATACTGCAAGGCGATGTGGAGGGCGCCGGTTATACCCAAGTGACTTTCACGACCAACATCGAATCCGAGTGGGGCAATACGGAGACCATCAGAGAGAATCAGACAGCGCAAGTAAGTTACCATATTGGCGACATGAAAGACCTGTTCTCATTAGTGGACATTACCGTAACCTATACGGATGAGAATGGCGACACTCAAACAGAAACCGTAACATCGCTTCCTTGGAGCAAGGAACTACCCACAGTGGAAGTCCCTTTCAATCCAAGCATGACCATATACTATAAGATGAAAGAAGGGGTGGAATTTAATAAAGCAGAATATGGACTGCAACGCTCCTATTCCATTAATGTAGATACCGAAGCTACGGTACTAAACAACGAAAGTGTAGATTTCTACGACCTATTTGCGGCAGACGCCGCCAAAGGGTACATTGAACAATTGGAAGAAAAGCCGGATGAAATATCCTGTGAAATCAAAAATTCCAAAGAATAAGAATCCCTGCAGCGAATAAGATCCCGCTTTCGTCTCTAAATGGCCGATGTGTTCAGTGTGGGGAGGCAAGGGCGCTTTTTGCGATCAAATTTCTTTTTAAATTGCTTAAAAAGAACTATTTTAGCTACGTAAATAGTGTCGCATATGAAAAGTGGTATCCTGAAAGGCCTGGCCGGCGCGTTGGCGCTGGTAGGCGGAGCGAGTTGCGGGCAGTCGCCGGAACAGCCCCTGAATGTGGTCTATATCTTGGCGGACGACTTGGGATATGGGGACATCGGTTGCTATGGGCAGCGGATTATCCAGACTCCGCATATCGACCAGATGGCAAGGGAGGGGATGCTGTTCACGCAGCATTACGCCGGATGCACGGTCAGCGCGCCCTCCCGATGCTCCTTGATGACCGGCTTGCACACGGGGCATTCGCAGATCCGGGGGAACCGGGAGGTGCGTCCCGAGGGGCAGGCTCCCATGAGGGAGGACACTTATACGATCGCCCGGCTGATGAAGTCGGCGGGCTACGCGACAGGGCTTTTCGGCAAGTGGGGGTTAGGCAACCCCGGCTCCGTGTCGGTGCCCAATAAGATGGGATTCGACGAGTTCTACGGGTATAACTGCCAGCGCCAGGCGCACTCGTACTATCCGGATCACCTGTGGCACAACGAGGAGCGGGTCTTTTTCCCCGAGAACCTGAACAACGCCGGGAAGACCTACTCGCAAGACCTGATCCACCGGGAGGCGTTGCGCTTTATCTGCGACCATAAGGATAAGCCTTTCTTCGCCATGCTGACCTATACCCTGCCCCATGCGGAGCTGAACCTGCCTCACGACTCGATCTACCGGCTGTATGAGGGGCGTTTCAAGGAGACACCTTACGTAGGGAAGTTCGATACGATCCACGGCGGCTATAACACCTCGCGCGAGCCTTTGGCATCGTTCGCCGCGATGGTCACCCGCCTCGACCATTACGTAGGCGAGGTGCTCGACGAGCTGGAGGCGTTAGGCATAGAGAAACATACGATCGTGATCTTCACCAGTGATAATGGCCCGCATCATGAAGGCGGGGCAGATCCCGATTTCTTCAAGAGCTACGGGCCTTTCCGGGGCATGAAGCGGAATCTTTATGAGGGAGGCATACGGGTGCCTATGATCGCTTGGTGCCCGGGCACGGTGAAGAAGGGCGAGCGGACGGATCACGTCAGCGCCTTCTGGGACGTGATGCCTACCTTGGCGGAGCTGACGGGTACGGCCATCCCGGTGGAGATGGACGGGCTCTCGTTCCTGCCTACCTTGCTCTCGAAGAAGGGGCAGCGGGAGCATGATTACCTCTATTGGGAGTTTCACGAGCAGAAAGGGAGGGAAGCCTTGCGTGTAGGCGACTGGAAACTGATCCGCCAGCCGATCGTGGGAGACACGAGGCTGGAGCTGTACGACCTGAGCCAAGATCCACACGAGGATAACGACCTCTCCGAGGAGTTGCCCGATAAGGTACGTGAGCTGGCGGCCCGGATGGATAGCGCCCGGGTGGAGTCGCCCGACTTTAATTTCGGCAGGAAGAAGAGATAGACGTGGATCATACGATTTGTTAGCGAAAAATAAAAAAGGCATTCTCCCGGCGAGAAGGCCTTTTTTCGTATCTTTGTATGTTAACAATCAAATTATACCCAAATGAAAGGCATGGTCAGAAACTATCTTGTGGCAGTTGCCGCCGCTATTCTTCTCTGGGGGTGTAACCAGCAATTCAGGACTGCCGTTAAATATACAATTACCGGCAGCGACTCTTCATTTGTAAACGGACAGTACATGTATATATTCACCAATGATGCAGGCAAGGCCGAATGGCCTGATTCCGCACTCATATCCAACCATTCGTTTGTAATGGAGGGAGAACTGCCGTTTTCGACAACTGCTTACCTCTATATGGCCTCTGACAGGAAAACAGGAAATGCGGTACAGTTGACCTCCTCTTTCATCATTGAAAACGGTACCATCAGGGCTGAAAACAAAGGAGATTACTTTCTGGAAATGACTGGCACCCCTCAGAACGATCTGCAAAACCGTATGTTCGAAATGTTTTCATCAATTACGGCAGATACCGCGCTTACATCGCCTGAAATTGAACATGCGTATGACAGCATAGTAAAGAGCGTAATTATGGAAAACAGAGACGCGCTTGCACTTAGTCTGCTCCAAAACTGGCTTGAGAGGCACGCTGGCAGTGAAGTGCTCTCGATGCTCGACTCATTTCCCGAACCATACAGAAAGCATCCGCAGGCAGTATATCTTGCAAATCTCATCAAAAACATGCCGACAGATATAGGGCGCAGCTATGTTGATATTACGGGTGTCACTCCTGAAGGGGATTCTCTGCGGCTTTCAGATGTGATTTCCCTCGGACAGAGCCGCTACCTGCTACTTGATTTCGGGGCCTTGTGGTGCGGACCATGCAGGGCCGAGTATCCGAATCTTTCGGAACTCTATAAAAGATACAGCCCAAAAGGATTCGAGATTTTTGGTATCTCGTATGATTCCAGTAGGGAGGCATGGTTGGAGTGTATAGAGACATTCGATATGAAGTGGCCACAAGTCCATCAGGGGTTCGGCATACAGCCGCGCCAAACACAGGCCTGGACAGACTATAGTCTCAATGGCATACCTTCTACCTTCCTTATAGATTGCAAGAGTGGTCTTGTCATAGCTAAAGGGCTTAGAGGAGAGACTCTCCGCATGAAGATAGAAGAGCTGCTGAGAGAATAGAGATTTGCTTTCAGTTGTAATGCCAATGATGACTTGATTCATGTCCACACAATCCCAACAGTTTGCATTATTCCTCCGAAATATGTCCGTATGTGGGCGAGTTATAGTATCTTTGGCGCGTTAATTCTCAGCTTAAACAGAAACAGAAGATGTTAGATATACAGCGGATCCGGGAGGATTTCCCGATCTTGGATCACCAGATATACGGAAAGCCGCTTATCTATTTCGATAACTCGGCCACGACCCAGAAACCCCGGGAGGTGGTGGAGAAGATAGAGAGCGGTTATTACAACGTGAACGCCAATATTCACCGGGGAGTCCATTTCTTGAGCCAGGCGGCGACCGAGGCGCACGAGGAGGCGAGGCGTACGGTACAAGCCTTTCTCAATGCACGCTCCTCGAACGAGATCATTTTCACGCGGGGCACGACGGAGTCGATCAATTTGGTCTCCTCTACCTTCGCCGATGCCTGCATGAGCGCGGGTGATGAGGTGATCGTTTCCGTGATGGAGCACCACTCCAACATCGTGCCTTGGCAGATCCAGGCGGCTCGTAAGGGGATCGCCTTGAAGGTAATCCCGATGAATGAGCGGGGCGAGCTGGACATGGAGGCGTATCGCGGGCTCTTTTCCGAGCGGACCCGGTTGGTGTCGGTGGCTCATGTGTCGAATGTATTGGGGACGATCAACCCGGTCCGGGAACTGACGGCGATCGCCCACGAGCACGGTGTCCCCGTATTGGTGGATGGCGCGCAAGCGATCCCTCACCTGAAGGTGGACGTGCAAGATATAGACGCGGAGTTCTACGTATTCTCCGGGCATAAAGTCTATGGCCCTACGGGGATCGGGGTGCTTTATGGCAAGGAGGAATGGCTCGACCGGCTCCCGCCGTATCAAGGAGGCGGCGAGATGATCGCCACGGTATCGTTTGAGAAGACGACCTTCAACGAGCTGCCCTTCAAGTTTGAGGCCGGCACGCCCGACTATATCGGGAGCACGGCGCTCGCGGAGGCGCTCCGTTATGTGGATCGCTTGGGGATGGACCAGATCGCTGCCTATGAGGATGATCTGCTGCGTTACGCCACGGAGCGCTTGGAGAAGATCGAGGGAACGCGTATCTTTGGCAAGGCTGCCCGGAAGGGGGCGGTGATCTCCTTCTTGGTCGGGACAATCCACCATTATGATATGGGCATGTTGCTGGATCGGCTGGGGATCGCCGTGCGTACGGGGCACCATTGCGCCCAGCCCTTGATGCATGCGTTAGGGATTGAGGGCACGGTGCGCGCCTCATTCTCCTTCTATAATACGAAAGAGGAGATCGATGCGTTTGTGGCCGGTGTGGAGCGTGTCCGGAAGATGTTCTAAGGGATATGTTCTATTATCTCAGGAAATACCCCTTCTCCCTGCTGATTATCGCGGCGGTGATCTATCTTTCCTTCTTTCGCCCGCCGGACTTGAACGAGTTGCCCCTGTTCCCCGGGGTGGATAAGGTCGTCCATTTCTGTATGTATGGCGGGATGTCGGGAATGCTTTGGCTGGAGTTCTTGCGGAACCACCGGAACCGGGAGGGGATAGCTTGGCATGTTTGGGTAGGGGCCGTGGTTTGCCCGATCCTTTTGAGTGGCTTGATCGAGATCTTGCAGAGCACCTATACGACCTATCGTAGTGGCGATTGGCTGGATTTCCTCGCGAATGCGGGAGGTGTCTTCGCCGCCACGCTTGTCGCCCGGTTTGTGCTTCGTCCCCGGATACGGAAAAGAGCCGTATAGATCGATAGGCGATCCCTGCGGCTCTCCTTGTTGATTGAGCTTACCGGCCAAGATGATTGATCTGTTCCCTTCCCCCTCATGGATGGAAAGAGAGGTGTACCTCCTCTAATCGAAGAGGCTTCGCAGTACCGCGAGCGAACGGATCTCCGGGAAGTCAGGGAGGTGCAAACGATAATATTCAAGGAGTCGTTCGATGAGGCGTACCCGCTCTTGCCGGGAGAAGGCGTAGAGTCCCATGTTGTCGAAGCGGATGCGGAGCAGGCGGGCGAAGAAAACGCTCTCTTCCGGGCTGAGGTAATGCCGGTGCAAGGGAGGGCGATCGGTGAAGACACCATTCAGCATATCGAAATAACAGCCGGGCGTATAGCCATCCGTGTTCGGGAAGATCCCTAAATAGCGGGGGAGGGCCAGCAGGAACACGATGTGGAAGTTGGCAATCCCCCCGTCCACGACCTCCAACATACGGATCGACTCATGCAGGAAGTCGAACAGGCGAGGGTCCGGCTCCGTGTCCTTGATGACCCGGAAAAGTACCTCCGAGAGGAAAAGCGCTATTACATTCTTCACGGGATCGGCGCAAGCCGCGTTCTGGGGAAAGCAGGAACGCGCCTCCTTGATCCGGTGAAGGTCGCGCTTGTTCAGGTGCTCCACCTCCATGTCGAGCACGGAGAGGGGGATGAACAGCGCCCTTGTCACCGAGCTCCGTCTGCCCCGGGCGCGACTGACTAAATAAGAGGCTCTTCCGAACGCCTCCGTATACATATATATTATCGCGTATTTATCATTGTAAGGGATCGAATGAAGCACGATCCCCCTTGTCTTGCACAGCATAATCCGTATCTTTGTGTCGATGATCCAGAACAAAAGTAGTCAAATTCACGTTATATACAGAAACTTGATTTCGTAATTATGCTTGACTTGACAACCCCATCCCTGCTATTCTCTGCCATCTCGCTTATCCTTTTGGCCTATACGAACCGTTTCCTCTCGTACGCCAGTGTCGTACGTGCCTTGAAGGAGCAGCATCAGCGGACGCATGACCCGAAAGACTTCGCCCAGATCGCCAACCTGCGCCGCCGGCTTTATCTCACGCGCTCGATGCAGATCCTGGGGATACTCAGCCTTTTGCTGTGCGTGATCGCCATGTTCTTCGTTTACGTCTCCTGGCAGGCCATCGCCGCCTGGATATTTGGGGTGGCACTCCTCCTGCTCGCGGCATCGCTGTGCGTATGTATCTGGGAAATAAATATATCCGTCAAGGCCTTGGAGATCCATTTAGAGGATATTAGTTCTAAAGAGAAGTTAAATCAGTGAGGACTATTAAAAAATCCTATGAAATGTTTTGCCAGTTCGTGCGGATCGTCTATCTTTGCACACGCAATCGGGAAAACCGCCCCTTTTGTGGCTATAAGTGAGAACTTTGCCTGTTTGGCCCATTCGTCTATCGGCTAGGACGCAAGATTTTCATTCTTGAAAGAGGGGTTCGATTCCCCTATGGGCTACGAATAAGAACAAATAAAAAAAATAAGGAGAAGATCGAGAAATGGCAAACCATAAGTCATCAATCAAGAGAATCAGACAGACGAACGCACGGCGTTTGCGTAACCGGTATTATGCGAAGACGGCCAGAAACGCGATGAGAGTATTGCGTGCCACTTCGGATAAGAGCGAGGCTCAGGCTTTGTATCCGAAAGTATGCTCCATGTTGGACAAGCTCGCTAAGAAGAACGTTATCCACCGGAATAAGGCGGGCAACTTGAAATCGAAGTTGGCTAAGCACGTGAACGCGTTGGCGTAAGCGCGAGACAGTCATCTTTTTGGAAGGATATAAGGCCGGACTTTACCATAAGCCCGGCTTTTTTTACGCGGATGGCCCATTCGTCTATCGGTTAGGACGCAAGATTTTCATTCTTGAAAGAGGGGTTCGATTCCCCTATGGGCTACTCTTCGGAAGGCGGGAGGCGAGATTGGAGACTCGCTTCTCGCCTTCTTTTATGCTTGTTTTCGCTATTTTCACGCCCGTGGCTTCGCCATCTCGATTAAAATCACTATATTTGTTAGATTTTTAAAGATTATAGCTAATAACGGATTTTAAAGGTAGATAAACCCATGAGTGAAGAAATGAAGAATACTTCCACAGAGTATTCAGCGGACAGTATCCAAGTGCTTGAGGGCTTGGAGGCTGTGCGGAAAAGACCATCCATGTACATTGGCGATACCAGCGAGAAGGGCCTCCATCATTTGGTGTATGAGGTGGTGGATAACTCGATCGATGAGGCGTTGGCCGGCTATTGTACCCATGTTGACGTGGTGATTAACGAGGACAACTCGATCACGGTGACGGACGATGGCCGCGGCATACCCGTGGATATTCATGAGAAAGAAGGGAAATCGGCCCTTGAGGTGGTGCTGACGGTCTTGCACGCCGGCGGTAAGTTCGACAAGGGTACCTATAAGGTCTCCGGAGGACTGCATGGCGTGGGCGTGTCTTGCGTGAACGCCCTCTCCACTTACCTGAAGGCGGAGGTGCGCCGTAACGGGAAGGTGCATATGCAGGAGTTCTCCTGCGGCAAGCCGCTGCACGATGTGCAGGTGATTGGCGAGACCGACCAGACCGGCACAACGATCTCCTTCAAGCCGGATGGCTCTATCTTCTCGGTCACCGAATATAAATATGACATACTCGCCACCCGTTTGCGTGAGTTGGCTTTCCTGAACGCTGGCATCACGTTGCGGCTGACCGATAAACGTGTCCGTAAGGATGACGGGTCATTCAAGTCGGAGATCTTCCATTCCGATGAGGGACTGAAGGAGTTCGTCCGCTATATTGACCGCTCGAAAGAGAAATTGATCCAGGACGTGATCCATATCGTGACCGAGAAGCAGGGGATACCCGTGGAGGTGGCGATGACTTATAATACCTCTTATAACGAGAGTGTATTCTCTTACGTGAACGACATCAACACCATCGAGGGAGGTACCCATTTGGCGGGATTCCGTCGCGGCTTGACTCGTACGTTGAAGAAGTACGCCGAGGACTCCAAGCTGCTTGAGAAGGCGAAAGTGGAGATACAGGGAGACGACTTCCGGGAGGGGCTGACCGCCGTGATCTCGATCAAGGTGGCGGAGCCGCAGTTCGAGGGACAGACCAAGACAAAGCTCGGTAACAGCGAGGTGACCGGTGCCGTGGATATGGCGATCGGGGAGGCGCTGGGCTATTACTTGGAGGAGCATCCCAAGGAGGCGAAAGCGATCGTGGATAAGGTGATCCTCGCTGCCCAGGCGCGTCACGCCGCACGTAAGGCTCGCGAGCTGGTACAACGGAAATCTCCGCTGACAGGTGGTGGGCTTCCCGGCAAGCTGGCGGATTGCTCGTCGAAGGATCCGTCGGTCTGCGAGCTCTTCCTCGTGGAGGGTGACTCGGCAGGTGGTACGGCCAAGCAGGGACGCGACAGGAACTTCCAGGCGATCTTGCCTTTGCGCGGTAAGATCCTGAACGTGGAGAAGGCGATGGAGCATAAGATCTTCGAGAGCGAGGAGATACAGAATATCTATCGGGCGATGGGTGTCACCGTAGGAACGGAGGATGACCCGAAGGCCTTGAACATGGAGAAGCTGCGTTACCATAAGGTGATCATCATGACCGATGCCGATGTGGACGGTAGCCATATCGCGACGTTGATCCTTACCTTCTTCTTCCGCCGGATGCGCTCGCTGATCGAGAATGGGTATGTCTATCTGGCTACCCCGCCGCTTTATCTTTGCAAGAAGGGGAAAGTGGAGGAGTATTGCTGGACTGACCAACAGCGCCAGATGTTTATCAATAAATATGGTGGAGGCAATGAGAACCAGATCCATACGCAGCGGTACAAAGGTCTGGGTGAGATGAACGACCATCAGCTCTGGGAGACAACGATGAACCCGGAGAACCGTACATTGAAGCAGATCACGATTGATAACGCGGCCGAGGCCGACCAGATCTTCGCCATGTTGATGGGTGAGGATGTGGGACCCCGTCGTGAGTTTATCGAGGAAAACGCTACTTACGCGAATATCGACGCTTGATTAAAAAACGAGGCATTGTGGCTTCTGTGGCTTAGTCCCGGATGCCACAGGCCTTATCTTTGGTCGCGCTACTTATCCTTAAAAACACATCCTCATGTATCTCGATTTGAAACAACTTCAAGAGGAAGTAGATCAATACACTTCGCCGGGGCCGAATGAGCGGCCTCCTCGGATCGGTATCTCAGCGAACCGGAAAGACGGTCTTCCTTGTGTCGCGGAAACATACGTGCAAGCCGTGCTCGATGCGGGAGGGGCGCCGGTTATCATCCCGGTGATTACGGAGATAGGGGCCTTGTCTGAGCTGGTCGCCGGGCTGGATGGCTTGGTGATGAGTGGGGGAGGTGATATCCATCCGCTCTATGTGGGGGAGGAGCCTATACCAGCCTTGCAAAACGTGGATCCTTTCCGGGATGAGTTCGACCTGATCTTGCTGCGTCTGGCCACGAACCGCCAGATACCGGTCATGGGTATCTGCCGAGGCCATCAGGTCTTGAACGTGGCGTTTGGGGGCAGTGTCTATCAGGATATTCACTCCCAGCATGATCGTCCCTTGTTGAAGCATAGCCAGGATATGGATCGGGCTTATCCTTCGCATACGATTACTTTAGAGTCGGGAGAAAATGAGTTGCGCTCGCTCTTCGGTGGAAAGGATCGTATCGCCGTTAACTCGTTTCATCATCAGGCGGTCAAGGAGATAGCTCCGGGTTTCAGGGCGGTGGCGACCGCTCCTGACGGGATCAACGAGGCGATCGAGGCGATCGAGCGGAATTTCTTTGGCGTGCAGTGGCATCCGGAGGCGATGGCCACGAATGGGGATGAGTCTATGCGGGCATTATTCGCTTATCATGTGGAGAAGGCTCGTCGTTTTGCTCGGGCGAAGGCGATCCACCGTCGGATAGTGACACTCGATTCGCATACGGATACGCCGATGATTTTCCCGGGTAATTTCGACATCGGGAAGAAGGAGGGAGGCAAGGTGAACCTGCCTTTCATGGAAGAGGGACGGATAGACGCTACATTCATGGTGGCATATATTCCTCAAGGCAAGCGTGATGAGGCTTCGCTACGGGCAGCGACCGGATACGCGATCGAACGGTTGGAGCAGGTGCGCCGCCAGGAGCTGCTGCATCCGGATCGGATGGTTATCGCGACTTCCCCACAAGAGATATTGGAGGCGAAAAAGAATGGCAAAAAGGCGATCTGCTTAGGTATAGAGAATGGGTATGCCATCGGGAAACAGATCGAGAATCTCCGGTTGTTCAAGGAGATGGGCGTGTCCTACATCACCTTGTGCCATAATGGGGATAATGACCTTTGCGACTCGGCGAGAGGAAAACAGGAGTGGAACGGGCTGAGCCCCTTCGGAAAGGAGGTCGTGCGAGAGATGAACCGGCTGGGACTCATGGTGGATGTGTCTCATGCGGCGGAGAGCACGTTCTATGATGTGCTGGAAACCAGCGAGATGCCGATCGTCGCTTCCCATTCGTCGGCACGGGCGCTTTGCGACCATCCGCGTAACCTGACGGACGATCAGCTGAAAGCGTTGGCAGGACGTGGAGGCGTGGCGCAAGTCTGCTTATACAAAGGCTTTATCAATGAGGATGCGGAGAAGGCATCCTTGAGCGACGCGATCCGTCATATCAACCATATCGTGTGTGTGGCGGGAATCGATCATGTAGGGATCGGTTCTGATTTTGACGGGGATGGTGAGCTGATCGGTTGCTCGGCCACCAATGAGCTGATCAATATCACCGTACGTCTGTTAGAAGAGGGATATACGGAAGAGGATATACGGAAAATTTGGGGCGGCAACTTCCTGCGGGTCATGCGGACCGTTCAGGATTTTCATGCCCGATAAAATGAAAAAACACGGAGATCGTATGAAAAAGTTTGTGTGTACAATCCTATTCGCTTGCTGTGGATGGCTTGCGACGCAGGCGCAAACGCCCGGATCGGATGTGCCCGATCTATTGAGGCTCCAGGCGCTTACGGATTCTTGCGACGTGAACTCGCGTGCCCCTTATGCGCCTTTGATAGGCGTCTCCGCGAGCTTGTCGGACGGAGCTTCGAGGGTCTCCGGGGATTATATCCAGGCGATCGTGAAAGCGGGTGGCTCACCGGTGATTGTCCCGGCCGTGACGGATGGAGAGGTGCTCCGTTCGGTTGTCTCCCATTTAGACGGCCTTGTGCTGGTCGGTGGGGCCGACGTGAATCCGCTTTGGTACGGGGAAGAGCCTCGGCAGGAGCTGGGCGAGGTAGATCCCACGAGAGATCTGTATGAGCTGAAACTTATTAAGTTGGCCACCGACCAGAATGTCCCTATCTTAGGGATCTGTCGCGGCTTACAGCTGCTGAACGTGGCTTTTGGCGGCAGCCTTTACCAGGATATTCCCTCGCAGCGAGCGGGCAACTATATCAAGCATAATCAGGAACTGCCCAAGGGCTATGGATCTCATCGCACTGTTATCCGGAAGGGTTCGTGCCTTGCCCGGATCTTGGGGAAGGACACAGTGGCGGTTAATTCCTACCATCATCAGGCGATCAAGCGACTGGCTCCGGCATTCAAGGCGGTAGCCTACGCCCCGGATAGCATCATCGAGGCGATTGAGGGTTATCCGGATCATCCGATAATGGGAGTACAGTGGCATCCGGAAGGCTTGATAGCCGGAGGGGATACGGTTATGTTGAGGCTTTTCCGGCATTTGGTCGGTAAGGCGGATACCTTTCATATGGCAAAGGAGATGCATGAACGTATGCTCTCCATCGATACCCATACCGATACCCCTTTCTGGTTTCGGCGAGCTGGTTTCGACATCGCGGATAGGGAACGTAACCGAGTGAATATTCCCAAGATGCGGGAAGGAAGATTGGACGGCGTGTTCCTCGCCGCCTTCATCGGGCAGAAGGAAAGGGATGAGGTCTCTTCTCAAGAAGCCGTGCGCAAGGTGACCGGATTGATCGAGGGGATCCATGCGCAAGCGGAGCGTAACCGGGATATTTGTGGGATCGCTGTGACGAGGCAAGATCTTGTCCGGTTAAAGCAAGAGGGGAAAAAGGCCTTCTTTATCGGCATCGAGAATGGGTACGGTATCGGGAAAGATCTCTCCAATATCGCCCGTTTCAAGCGGATGGGGGTCAACTATATCACGCTTTGTCACTCGTATGACAATGATATTTGCGACTCTTCCACCCATACCAAGCGGGAGTGGCATGGATTGAGTCCTTTCGGGAAGAAGGTCGTGCGGGAGATGAATCGCCAAGGGATCATGATCGATCTGTCCCATGCCTCGGAGGAGACGTTCTGGGATGTGATTGAACAGACGAAAACGCCGGTGATATGCTCGCATTCTTCCGCGAAGGCCCTGTGCGGAAGCGACCGTAACCTGACGGATGAGCAGTTGCGTGCCTTGGCGAAGAACGGCGGGGTGGCGCAGGTCTGCCTGCTGGATCGTTATATCAATAGGGATTATAAGAAGGCGAGCCTCACCGACGCTATTGAGCATATCGACCATATGGTGCGTGTGGCAGGCGTTGAGCACGTGGGGATCGGCTCCGACTTTGATGGCGGGGGCGGCCTTATCGGATGTGAGGCTGATAATGATTTTATCCAGATCACCGTCAAACTGATCGAACGGGGCTATTCGGAAACGGATATCGCCAAGATATGGGGCGGAAACCTGCTGCGTGTGATGGATGAGGTACAGGCGGCCGCTACCGTCAAGAGCTTGTAAAATAAAATGATTATGATGAGATTGCTGTTTATGTTATTAAGTTTTGCCTTGCTCTCGTGCGGATCGGGAGGTGGAGAGAAGGTGACTAAGTCGGTGGAGGTTAAGCAACAACCGGTAACGACGTCTGCTCCTGTCTTTAATGCGGATAGCGCCTATTTGTATGTGGAGCGGCAAGTCGCTTTCGGCCCTCGGGTACCGAACTCGGCTGCCCATAAGGCGTGTGGGGACTACCTTGCCTCTGAGTTAGGCCGTTTTGGAGCGAAAGTCTATCAACAGGAGGCCACCTTGACCGCCTACGACGGGACCAAGCTGGAAGCCCGTAATGTCATTGGCTCGTTTGATCCGGACAACGATAAGCGGATCTTGCTGTTCGCCCATTGGGACAGCCGCCCCTATGCGGATCATGATCCTGATCCCGCGCACCATCGTACACCGATAGACGGGGCTGACGACGGGGCGAGTGGCGTAGGCGCTCTGCTGGAGATCGCCCGTATAGTGGGGCAAACGGCTCCGGCTACAGGCATAGACATTATTTTCTTCGACGCGGAGGATTATGGAACCCCGGAGTTCGTGGACACTTATACGCCCGACAGTTGGTGTTTGGGCGCTCAGTTTTGGGCGAAGAACCCGCACGTGCCCAATTACTCGGCCGAGTATGGGATTCTGCTGGACATGGTTGGTGGCGCTGACGCCACTTTCTTTAAGGAACGTCAGTCGTTGAAGGCGGCGGCTCCTATCGTGGAGATGGTATGGGGCGCGGCGCGCGATTTAGGCTACGGGAAGTATTTCATCAACGCCACGGGTGGCGCCATTACCGACGACCATCAATATGTGATCAGCGGGCGCAACATTCCTTGTATCGACATCATCAATTACGATCCGGATTCGCGGACCGGTTTCGCCGGTTACTGGCATACGCGGAAAGACAACATGGAGAATATAGACCGGCAGACCTTGAAAGCCGTAGGGCAGACCCTGCTGGAAGTAATATACAACCGATAATAGCTATGGACAAAGAGATGACAATTAACGAGCTTCAAGACAGTGTGATCGAAGAATTCGCCGTGTTCGACGATTGGATGGATAAATACGCGCTTTTGATCGACCTTGGGAACTCTCTTCCCCCGCTCGATGAGAAATACAAGACCGAGAGTAACTTGATCGAGGGTTGCCAAAGCCGCGTTTGGTTCCAGGCGGATTACGTGGACGGGAAGATCGTTTTCCAGGGAGAGAGCGACGCCGTGATCGTGAAAGGGATCGTCTCCTTATTGATCCGGGTCCTGTCGGGGCATACCCCGCAGGAGATCTTGGATGCCGACCTTTACTTTATCGAGCAAGTCGGGCTGAAGGAGCATCTTTCGCCTACCCGCTCTAACGGATTGGTGGCGATGGTCAAGCAGATGCGTCTCTACGCGATGGCTTTCCGCGCGAAAGAGTTAGAGAACGCCGATTGACGATCAGGCGAGACCCGGTGGTAGCGGCTTGAGCCCTCCTTAGAAGTCGAGGGAAAGCTGCTCGGGCAACAGGGTGAACGTCTTGCGATGATAGGGAGTGATCCCGAACGTGCGGATCGCCTCCCGATGCGCTTTCGTCGGGTAGCCCTTGTTTTCTTGCCAATGATACGCCGGATATTTGGCGGCGAGCTCATTCATGTAATCATCACGATAGGTCTTTGCCAATATAGAGGCGGCGGCGATACTGAGGTATTTGCCGTCGCCTTTTATTATGGTCGTGTGCGGGATGCCGGGATAAGGCGTGAAGCGGTTCCCGTCGATCAGCAGATGGGAGGGGCTGACCTTCAGCTGCTTGATGGCACGGTGCATGGCGAGGAAAGAGGCGTTCAGGATATTGATCCGGTCGATCTCCTCGGGGCTCACGATCCCGACCGCCCAGGCGATCGCCTCCCGCTCGATAAGGGGACGCAGCCTGTACCGCGCCTTCTCGCTCAAGCGCTTGCTATCGTTCAGCTCCTCATTCTCGAAATCCTCGGGCAGGATCACGGCGGCGGCGAATACCGCTCCCGCCAAGCATCCTCTGCCTGCCTCGTCGCATCCGGCCTCTATCCGGCCCGCTTCCATATAAGGTAATAACATGGTTGTCTCTCCTTTTCGGTTGTTGCGGGGGAACTTGCCCCCGTTGTTCTCTCTTCCCCGCGAAAATAGCAAGATTTTCCCTGAGTTGGAGCGCGCTTCTCCATCAGCCCTTTGTCCTCACGTGTCCGATCCGGCTCTTCCCGATCACCCCCGGAAAACGCCTCTCGCCGGTTTTGTTCCAGTATTGTCATTAAATGTTTGCCAGTTACCGGAAAAAAAGCTACTTTTGCGCCCATAAAAAGAGGCCCTTGTAGTTCAACGGATAGAATAGAAGTTTCCTAAACTTTAGATCCGGGTTCGATTCCCGGCGAGGGTACGTGAGCCTGCCATCGTTTGATGGGCAGGCTTTTTTTGTGGGTACGCGAGGTTTCCGCGAAAGCGTCGGCAGGGTTTGGGAGAGTTTTCCCCGGCCTCTTGTTTTGTTTTTCCGCCAAAGATATATACCTTTGTCAGTATGTTAAGGATTGTATCACATATCGAGCGGCTGCTGTTGGAGCATGATTGCGTGATCCTGCCCGGGTTCGGGGGATTCGTGTCGCGTGCTATCCCCGCTGTCTGGATGGGAGAGAGCCACCGGTTCCTCCCGATGCGTAGGGAGCTCACGTTCAACGCCACGCTCCGGCATACCGACGGCCTTCTATCCGGCTCGTATATGCGGGAATATGGCGTGGATTACCAGCAAGCCCGGCTGATGCTGGAAGAGGATGTCGAGGGCTTGAGAGATCGCTTGGAGCGCGACAGGCGCTTGGAGCTGGGACATATAGGCGCCTTCTCGATCGGGGAGGAGGGGCAGTTAGTCTTCGAGCCGGGCGACTCAGTCGTGCTCAACGCCGCGACGTATGGGCTGCAAGCGTTCACCTTCCCCGCCTTACGCCCCTTGGAGGAGGTTCGCGAGGAGGCGGCGAGAGGTTCCGGCAAGGGCAACCAAGATGTGTTCTACATTCCTGTCAGCCGTAAGTTCGTTCGTCTGTCGGTAGCGTCCGTGGCGGCGGTGGCGTTGTTCTTTATCGTCTCCACCCCGGTCAAGGAGGTGAGCCAGTCCGCTTATAAGGCCAGCTTTGTCCCGACGGAGATGATCTATACCCCAAAGGAGGAGCCTGCCCCGCTCGTGAAGGAGATCCCCGAGGTTGTCTCAGAGCCTGCGGCAGCCATGCCTGAGGCGGTAGAGACGACGGTAAGAAAGAAGGTTCCCGCTCCCCGGGAGGAGGTGGCGGTGCGCAAGAAAATGTTCCATATCGTGATCGCGAGCTTCCCGACCGAGGATCAGGCAGATACCTATTTGGAGGGCGTGGATCGCTCACGCCTCCGGTCCGCGGGCAAGGTGATCCGCGGCGGTAAGTACCGGGTTTACGCGGATAAGTTCGATAACCGCTCCGAGGCTGAGGCCTATTTAGAGGAGATACGTAAGGTCGATACCTATAAAGATGCTTGGCTGTTCATCAGCCGCTAACGAAAAAGCCTGATCCGGAGATCAGGCTTTTTTCATGACTTATCGTCGTTTTCAGGCCGGCATTGTCTTTTCTTCCTTAATCGCCCGGCCTTGCGTAAGGCTTGGTCCAGCAAGTACTGGATCTGGCCGTTGGTGCTGCGGAACTCGTCCGCTGCCCAGTTCTCGATAGCTTCCATCATTTCCGCGTCCATCCTGAGGATGAAGCTCCTGATAGCATTATCTTTCTTGGCCATATACTAGTATTAATATTAAATCTTCTCACGCGGGAAAGGGCTATCCCTCTTCCCGGTTCCCCATCCATAAGCCTATCCCCGGAAAATCCAAAGAGACCTATGACGGTGATAATCCCTTCTATTTGCGTATAAATCGCTTTTATATAGGGAAATATACCAAGATTACCTTGATTTCATTATCATAGAAATCTGATATTATTTTGATATTACAAATAAAATGGATTCTTGGGAGAAAAACAAATATTTCGGGCTTTATTATGAGCGCGATGTTTAAATATTTTCATAGCTTTGCCAGATCAAAAAGATGGCTCAGGTGGATTTTCAGTTAGATACGGATAATAAGGAGTTTCAGGACGCCCTGCGGCTCATCACCCACACTAACCAGTCCGTTTTCCTCACCGGGAAGGCGGGAACCGGCAAGTCCACTTTCTTGAAATATATCTGTGGCCATACGAAAAAGAAACACGTGGTGCTGGCCCCTACCGGGATCGCCGCCATCAACGCCGGTGGTGTCACCTTGCATTCCTTCTTCAAGCTCCCTTTTCGCCCGATGTTGCCTGACGACCCGGACTTGAGCCTTTCCCGCGGACGGATCTTCGATTTCTTCAAGTACCCGAGGGAGAAGCGTAAGCTGCTTGAGGAGGTGGAGCTGATTATCATCGACGAGATCTCGATGGTGCGGGCGGACCTGATCGACTGTGTGGATCGTATCTTGCGGGTCTATTCCCACAATATGCGCCAACCCTTCGGCGGCAAGCAACTGCTTTTCGTGGGCGACGTGTTCCAGCTGGAGCCGGTTGTCCCCTCCGACCAGAAGGAGATTCTCGGGATGTTCTACCCGAGCCCGTTCTTTTTCTCGGCGCGGGTGTTCCAGGAGATCAGCTTGGTACCGATCGAGCTCCGGAAGGTCTATCGGCAGACCGACCCGGTTTTTATCCATATCTTGGATCGGATCCGGAACAACGAGGCGATGCGGCAGGATTTGGATACCTTGAATGCCCGCTATTTCCCCGATTTTGAGCCGCGTAATGAGGAGATGTACATCACGTTGGCCACGAGACGCGATCAGGTGGACTATATCAACGAGAAGAAGCTCGCCGAGTTGCCGGGCGAGGAGTATGTGTCTGTCGGGAAGATCGAGGGCGACTTTCCGGAATCCTCCCTGCCTACCCAGCTGAACCTCTCCATTAAGGAGCAGGCGCAGGTCATCTTTATCGACAACGACCACGATCGCCGTTGGGTAAATGGCACGATCGGCATGGTATCCGGCATCGACGAGAATGGACAGGTCTATGTCCTTCTGGAGGATGGAACGGAGCATTTAGTGGAACCTACCTCATGGCGGAACTATAAATACCGGTATAATGAGCAAGAGAGGCGGATCGAGGAGGAGATCGTGGGCACGTTCGAGCAATTGCCGATCCGTTTGGCATGGGCGATCACGGTGCATAAGAGCCAAGGACTGACCTTCGCTCGGGTTGTCGTGGATCTGACGGGCGGAGTCTTCGCGGGCGGGCAGACCTATGTGGCGTTGAGCCGCTGCACCTCCTTGGATGGCTTGGTGCTTAAGAGCCGGATCTCTCCCCGCGACATCTTCGTCCGGAAGGAGATCGTGGCCTTCAGCCGACGGTTCAACGATCAGGCTTTGATAGAGAGAAGCTTGGAAGAGAGCGAGGCGGCGCTGCGATACGGACGGGCGGTGGACGCGTTCCGGAAAGGCGATATGAGAGAGGCGGTGGATGCCTTCGCCGAGGCGATGACAAGGCGGAACGCGTTAGGCGATTCGTTGGTGCGTCGGTTGCTGAGCATGAAGTTGCAGGTGGTAAACCGTCAGAAGGAGCAGATCAAGGCATTGCGGGAAGAGTTGCATTCCCTGCGGGAGACCCAGAAAGAGTACGCCCGCGAGTATTATCTGATGGGCAACGAATGCGTCACGAAAGCCCACGACCTGAACGCCGCCCTTCGCTGTTTCGACAAGGCGCTGCGGCTTTATCCGGATTATATGGAGGCCTTAGTGCGGAAAGGGGTCACCCTCTTGGATCTGGGCGATGACCGCGAGGCACAGGCCTGCCTGAACCGGGCGGTAAAGCTCCAACCGAAATCTTTCAAGGCCCGGTACAATAGGGGAAAATGCCTGTTGAAGCTACGTTACCACGAGGAGGCTATCCTCGATTTCCAGCAGGCGATCAGCGCGAAGCCCAAGCACGCCGCCGCCCACGCCTACATCGCCGAGGCTTATCGTGCGGTTGGGGAGGAGGAATTGGCTCAGCGTCATCAAGAGATAGCCGACTCCCTTCGGGGAATCGCATGAGGCAGATAGGGAAGATCCCGTCGTGAGAGGCTAAGAGCTTCGCGGCGGGATCTTTTTTTCATGTCAGAAATAGAAGTTGGGGCTGACGCTGAATGCCGGATGCCCCGCCTCATCGCTTATCTCGATCTTGCTCTCCCGGGCGAGCCATCCGATCGCTGTCTACATATCCGCGTCGGCGATCGAGGCTGTGAGGCCTTGTTTTCTATTCCTTGAAGCCAGCGAATATCGACTCGTCGTAGACGTGATGCTCTTCTTTCCCGTGGAACGGGTACCATACCTGCGCGAGGAAGGGATTCCCCTTCGCGATCTCGTCGTAATTCCACGGGAGGGGCAGGCAATCCGGACACCAATGACCACCCTCCAGCACCAAGACGGGCGACGCCTCGAAGCGGTGGCCGAACTGGCACTCCCAGGTGAGTGGCGTGGAATAATCTCCTTTTGCCATTGTCTCCGACAAGCATTTGCCGCCTCGGAAGGCAGCCGCTTGCCGCATATCCTCGATCGTCCATTCCGACCGCGGCTTGCTCTCGTCGTACCCGTGATCCAAGAGGGTAGGAGTCTCCGAGGGACGTTGCGGGCGATACCGGTCCCATCCGGGGATTTGTTGCCAAGCCTCGTACGAGCCGAAGTAGGCGGAGATCCGGTTTGGCTCGCGCGTCTTGATCCAATTGAGCGTGCCCAGTCCCGGTTTGCTGGCGATCGCTTTCATGCCCATCTTGATGAATACAGGCGGGACGACCTTGGCGAGATGGAAATACCAGGGCACCTGCCGCGCCATCCATTGGAAGTACGCGTCGCAAGTCTGTCCGCTCCGGAAATGCAGGAGCTCCTCTAAACGGTCGGAGTCGGTGTACCATTGCCCGTGGAAGTTACGCAGGGCGAACCAGTTTGGCTCGAAGATCTTTTCCGGTGGGGGGCAGCCGATCGCCTTCAGCAGCTTGCTCTCGAACTCGTAGTTCGTCAGCCGGAACGAGGGGCCGCTGCTGATGTTATAAAAATGGTTCCAGAATGCCTCGGGCACCTCCTCCTCGCAGACATTGGCGAGCAGCCGTCCCGAATCCTCGGAGGTAGCCCATTCCAGCACCCCGTCGAGCGGCACGTGAAACGTGATCGGGTCCGAGCCCTTCATCAGCAGCTCCGGGCAAAGGATCCCCGTCTGCCGCAGGCAAGCCCAGTGCCGGATGCCCGACTCCACGAAGATCCGCTCGGCGATCGTCTTCGAGATGGCGTAATGGTCATAGACGCTGATGTTGATCGGATCCCCCGTGCGTCCCCAATGGATCGGCGCGTTCCGGTGGCCGGTCTGCGCCACGGAGCCGATATAGACCACCTTGATTCGGCCTGCGTCAGGCTGCGCTTTCACGGCGTTCACGATATGCCGCGCCGCGCTCGTGTTGACCCGCAAGGTCTTTTTCGGGAAATAATCCGCCGCGGGCGACACCATCCCGCCCACGTGGAGCACGTAGTCCGCTCCCGTCACCCCGTTCAACACATCTTGATAGTTCGTCAGGTCGCCCCATACGATCCGTATCCCTTCCATCGCCTCATAAGGGGCGAGTTTCTTCCGGTTGATCTCGCTCGGGCGGGCCAGGAGCGTGATGTTGAAACGATCCAGCCGTTTGGACAGTTCCACTAACCCGGCGTGTCCCATCGTGCCGGTCGCTCCCGTCAGGAAGACAGTCTTTTTCTGTTTCATGGTTATCGTGTAAAATTAAGCGTCGTTGGTGATTAACGGGAGACGAAGATACATAAAAAAAGCTCCCGATCAAATATCGGAAGCTTCATGTAGTGGATACGAGAATCGAACTCGTATTTCATGCGTGAGAGGCATGCGTCCTAACCGTTAGACGAATCCACCATCTTTGGGTTTGTTGTCATTGTTTTTGTTTGACGATGCAAAGGTAGGCATATTTTTGAAACCTGCAATAGCCTTGGCGATTTTTTTTCGGAAAAACCGCGTTTTTCCCTTTCTTCCACTTTCTCACCCTTTTTCCGCCCGGTTTCGTATGGAAATTATTCGCTTGATAAATAGCGATTTATTTTCTCGTGAGGTTTTTAGGGGAAGATGAGGAGGATTTTAGTCTTTTATGAGGACGTTTTTTCCGGAACTTGGCGTGATTTCACGGGGTTTTCGTTGTCTGTCCTGTTTATTTATTTTACCTTTGTCAATTGAATTTGAACAGCATAGTATGAGACATTACTAATACCATTTAATAAACAACTAATATTATGGCAAAACTAAAAGAAAAACTTTTCTCGGAATTTCCTCCCGTATCCACCGAGGAGTGGATGGCGAAGATCACTGCCGACCTGAAAGGGGTTCCGTTTGAGAAAAAACTTGTTTGGAAGACAGGTGAAGGATTTAACGTGAATCCTTTCTATCGTGCGGAAGACATAGAGGGCTTGAAGACGACCGATTCGCTCCCCGGTGAGTTCCCCTATGTCCGCGGGACGAAGAAGGATAACGATTGGAAAGTGCGCCAGAACATTGAGGTGTGTTGCTTCAAGGGCGCTAACGAGAAGGCGCTCGACCTGCTCACGAAGGGCGTCACCTCGTTAGGTTTCATCATCAAGGGCGATGAGGTGAACGAGGAGAATATCGCCACCTTGCTGGAAGGGATCTGTCCGGCTTCCGTGGAGCTGAATTTCAAGACTTGTAATTGCAAGGCCGCCAAGTTGATCGAGATCTTGGCGAACCTGTACAAGAGCAAGGGCGTGGACGTGGAGAAATGCTACGGCTCCGTGAATTACGACGCGTTCAAGAAGCCGCTGGTGAAGGGCAAGGCGAACCCGGAATGGGTAGAGGGCGCCTCGGCCGTGCTCAAGGCCGGACAGGCATTGCCTCACTATCGGGTATTGGCGGTCAACGCTTTCTTGCTGAACAACGCCGGTGCCTTTATCGCGCAGGAGTTAGGTTACGCGCTGGCTTGGGGTAACGAGCTGCTGGCTAAGCTGACCGATGCCGGATTCTCCGTTGACGAGGTGGCGAAGAAGATCAAGTTCAATATGGGTATCAGCTCCAACTACTTCATGGAGATCGCGAAGTTCCGCGCGGCCCGTTGGTTGTGGGCGGAGATCGTGGCTGCCTATAAGCCGGCTTGCGAGTGCGCTTGCAAGATGCACGTACACGCGCAGACCTCTGAGTGGAACATGACGATTTACGATGCTCACGTGAATCTGTTGCGCTCGCAGACCGAGGCGATGTCGGCGGCTATCGCGGGTGTTGACTCCATCACGGTACGCCCCTTCGACAAGGCTTACCAGACCCCGGACGATTTCTCTGAGCGCATCGCGCGCAACCAGCAGCTGCTGCTGAAGGAGGAGAGCCACTTCGACAAGGTAGTGGATCCTTCCGCCGGTTCTTATTATGTAGAGGTATTGACGAACTCCTTGGCCGACGTGGCTTGGAAATTGTTCCTGGAGACGGAGGAGAAGGGTGGCTTCGCCGCTTTGGCGAACGCCGGCGAGATACAGAAGGCGGTGAACGCCTCCAACGAGACGCGCAAGAAGAACGTGGCTACCCGTCGCGAGATCTTGTTAGGCTCCAACCAGTATCCGAACTTCAACGAGGTAGCAGCCGACAAGGTGAAAGAGGAGGCCGCTTGCGGATGCTGTGGTCACGGCCATTGCGAGGCGGCTGCCGTTACGGCGCTCGACTTCTCGCGCGGGGCTTCCGAGTTCGAGGCGTTGCGTATGGCTACGGAGAAGAGCGGCAAGACACCGAAGGTGTTCATGCTGACGATCGGTAACTTGGCGATGCGCTTGGCTCGCTCGCAGTTCTCCAGCAACTTCTTCGCTTGCGCAGGATATAAGGTGATTGACAATTTAGGTTTCGATACGGTGGAGGCAGGTGTAGAGGCTGCCGTGAAGGCCGGCGCGGAGATCGTGGTGCTCTGCTCCAGCGACGACGAGTACGCTACGTACGCTCCCGCCGCTTACAAGGCGCTGGCCGGACGTGCCGAGTTCGTGGTAGCGGGCGCTCCCGCTTGCATGGACGACTTGAAGGCTCAGGGAATCGACCAGTTCATCCACGTGAAGAGCAACGTGCTCGATACGTTGAAGGCTTTCAATACTAAATTAGGAATCAACTAAGAATCAGGCCGTCAAAGTAAAGAACAGCAGGATTCATAATCTAAAATCCATTATGAGACCAAATTTCAAAGAAATAGATATAAAGAACGCCGGATTCGCCGCTCACAACGCCGCGGAATGGGCGAAAGCCAATGGCATCGAGACCAATTGGAAAACACCTGAGCATATCGAGGTGAAACCTGTATATACGAAAGAGGACTTGGAGGGCATGGAGCACCTGCACTATGCCGCCGGTCTGGCTCCTTACCTTCGCGGCCCGTACAGCGGCATGTACGCGATGCGTCCCTGGACGATCCGTCAGTATGCCGGCTTCTCGACCGCCGAGGAGTCTAACGCTTTCTATCGCCGTAACTTGGCTTCCGGGCAGAAGGGTCTGTCCGTGGCCTTCGACTTGGCTACACACCGCGGCTACGATGCCGACAACGAGCGTGTGGTAGGCGACGTGGGAAAAGCGGGTGTGTCTATCTGCTCCGTGGAGAACATGAAGGTGCTCTTCGACGGGATCCCCTTGAACAAGATGTCTGTCTCCATGACGATGAACGGCGCCGTGCTGCCGGTCATGGCCTTCTACATCAACGCCGGCCTGGAGCAGGGCGCTAAGCTGGAGGAGATGGCTGGTACGATCCAGAACGATATATTGAAGGAGTTCATGGTGCGTAACACCTATATTTACCCGCCTGAGTTCTCCATGCGGATCATCGCCGACATCTTCGAATATACCTCGCAGAAGATGCCGAAGTTCAACTCGATCTCTATCTCCGGCTATCATATGCAGGAGGCTGGCGCTACCGCAGACATCGAGATGGCTTATACCCTGTGCGACGGATTGGAGTACCTCCGTGCCGGCGTGAACGCGGGTATCGACATCGATGCTTTCGCTCCGCGTCTGTCGTTCTTCTGGGCGATCGGCATGAATCACTTCATGGAGATCGCGAAGATGCGTGCCGCTCGTATGTTGTGGGCTAAGATCGTGAAGAGCTTCGGTGCGAAGAATCCGAAATCGTTGGCGCTGCGTACGCACTGCCAGACCTCGGGATGGTCGCTTACCGAGCAGGATCCGTTCAACAACGTGGGTCGTACCTGTATCGAGGCTATGGCCGCGGCGTTAGGACATACGCAGTCCTTGCACACGAACGCGCTCGACGAGGCGATCGCTCTGCCGACCGATTTCTCCGCGCGTATCGCACGTAACACGCAGATCTATATCCAGGAGGAGACGAAGATCTGTAAGGAGATCGATCCGTGGGCTGGTTCCTATTATGTGGAGAGCCTGACGAATGAGCTGGTTCACAAAGGCTGGGAGCTGATCCAGGAGATCGAGAGCATGGGTGGTATGGCGAAGGCTATCGAGACGGGTCTGCCGAAGATGCGTATCGAGGAGGCTGCCGCTCGTACACAAGCCCGTATCGACTCGGGCGTACAGACCATCGTGGGTGTCAACAAGTATCGCTTGCCGAAGGAGGATCCGATCGACATCTTGGAGATCGACAACACGGCGGTTCGCAACGAGCAGATCGAGCTGCTGAAGCAGTTGCGCGCCAACCGCGACGAGGCGGCTGTCAAGAAGGCGCTCGCCGACATCACGGAGTGTGTACGTACGAAGAAAGGGAACTTGCTTGAGCTGGCTGTCAAGGCGGCTGGCTTGCGTGCCTCTTTGGGTGAGATCTCCGACGCTTGCGAGGAGGTCGTTGGTCGTTATAAAGCAGTAATCAGAACTATTTCAGGCGTGTATTCATCAGAGACTAAGAAAGACGCGGACTTCCAGCGGGCTTGCGAGCTTTGCGAGCAGTTCGCCAAGAAAGAGGGCCGTCAGCCCCGTATCATGATCGCTAAGATGGGTCAGGACGGACACGATCGCGGCGCGAAGGTGGTAGCTACCGGCTATGCCGATTGCGGATTCGACGTGGATATGGGACCCTTGTTCCAGACTCCGGCGGAGGCCGCTCGCCAGGCGGTGGAGAACGACGTTCACGTGATGGGCGTATCCTCGTTGGCGGCAGGTCATAAGACGCTGGTTCCGCAGGTGATCGCTGAGCTGAAGAAGTTGGGTCGCGAGGACATCGTGGTGATCGCAGGTGGCGTGATCCCGGCTCAGGACTACGACTTTTTGTATAAGGCGGGTGTAGCCGCGATCTTCGGACCGGGTACCTCCGTATCGAAGGCCGCTTGCCAGATCCTTGAGATCTTGTTGGGTGAGTAAGAAGGTTTATGCCTTACTTTATTATAAGAGAGCCGGGCGATTGATTTCGCCCGGCTTTTTTTGTGTTCTCGCGGGTTTGCGTAATTTTGTGGCGTGATAAGATGAATAGGAGCTTATCTTCAAAAAAAACAAAGGGCTATGGGAATCGTTATAGGAATCGATGTAGGGGGGAGCACGACCAAGATCGTAGGGATCCAGGATCGTGAGATCAGGAATCCGATGTTCGTGCGGGCGACAGATCCGGTCACCTCGCTTTTCGGTGCGTTCGGCAAATATATTTATGATAACGACATCGACTTGTCTGATGTGGAGCGCGTGGTGCTGACCGGCGTGGGAAGCGCCTATATCGAGCAGCCGCTATATGGTCTGCCTACCGCTAAGGTGGACGAGTTCCTCGCGAACGGTCTTGGGGCACGTTATCGTACCGGGCTGAAGGATCTGTTAGTGGTCAGCATGGGGACGGGTACTTCGTTCGTGAAGGTGCAGGGATCCTCCGTACGGCATATCGGCGGGTTAGGTATCGGCGGCGGAACGATCCTCGGGCTATCGAAATTGCTCTTGAAGACTTCCGACTTCCAACAGATCGCGGCCTTGGCGGAGCAGGGCTCCTTGGAGGGAATCGACCTGCATATCCGCGACATAACCCCGCATCCCCTGCCGGGATTGCCATTGGAGGCGACAGCCTCGATCTTCGGGAAGGCGGAGACGAACGCCGCCCGCGAGGACGTGGCGTTAGGGATTGTCCACATGGTGCTCCAGACGATCGGTCAGGGGGCTGTGTTCGCCTCTGCCAACGATAATATCAAGGATGTCGTGCTGATCGGTAACCTGACCCGCCTGCCGAAGCGGGTGGCCGATTTCTCTCTCTTGGAGAAGATGTACGGTATCCGTTTCCTGATTCCCTCGTACGCGGAATACCGCACGGCGATCGGCGCTGCCCTCTGCTATATCTTGGGCAGGGAATACACGGATGTGTAAGAACAGGCGTATGTCTGGCGGTGTGCATATCCCCCTTTTGTCCTTTTTTGTCTTATATTAGTCTATTATTCAAAATAAAATTGCTATTTTGCGATTGAATTTTACCGCCGTAAGATTTACCGGTATAAATTTTGTGGATGTAAAACAAGAAAATGACATTAAGATAGAAAAGATGAGGTTTTACAATAGAGAAAAAGAGCTTGCCGCATTGGAAAAAGTCCGCCAGACGGCCTTTTCTAATCATTCACAAATGACTGTGTTGACTGGCAGACGGCGGATTGGGAAAACGAGCCTGATTTTCAGAAGTTGTGAAGGAACACCAACCGTTTACTTGTTCGTCAGCCGGAGCAATGAAGCTGACCTCTGTATGCGTTTTTCTGCTGAGATACGCCAGTCATTGGAGATCTATGTGCCTGACTTTACACGTTTCAGCGAAATGTTCCGCTTTCTGATGGATGTGGGAAAACGGATGAGATTCAATTTGCTCATTGATGAATTTCAAGAGTTCTATTATATCAATCAGGAAATATATAGTCTGATGCAGGACACTTGGGACAGATACCGTAAGGAAAGCCATGTGAATTTGATTGTCAGCGGTTCGGTCTATACGCTTATGAACAAGATATTCAGGGATGCGAAAGAACCTTTGTATGGCCGTGCGGACAGTATCATGAAGCTGTTTCCCTTTACGACTTCCGTGATGAAAGAAATATTGGCAGACCATAAACCGGAATATACGAAAGAAGATTTGCTGGCACTATACACGTTCACCGGTGGTGTTCCCAAATATATCGAGCAATTTATGGACAACGGCCGTACGGATATGGAAAGCATGGTCGATTTCATGTTGCAACCGGAGTCTTCCTTCCTCACCGAAGGCCAGGCGTTGCTGATACAGGAGTTCGGTAAGAAGTATGGGAACTATTTTTCCGTACTCTCCTCCATATCCAACGGCAGGAATACATTGCCGGAAATGGAGGCCGCTATGGGTGGTATCAGTTTGGGAGGGCAACTGAAAAGGCTGGAGGAGGACTATGATCTGGTTAAGAAAAAGCGCCCGATCTTTTCCAAAGAGGGTTCGCAGTCTGTTCGTTATGATGTGTCGGATATGTTTTTGCGTTTTTGGTTTCGCTATTTTATCAAGTACCAAAGCTACATTGAGATACAGAATTATGAACGGCTGGCTACTATTATCAAGAACGATTATCCGACCTTTTCCGGACTTGTGCTGGAAATGTACTTCCGTCAACGAATGATGGAGAGCAAAGATTTCGCGGAAATTGGTTCGTGGTGGCAAGGAAATAGCCATAAAGAGCAGAATGAGATTGATATTGTAGGGATATATGCGGAGAATAAGCGTGCGCTGGTAGCTGAGGTAAAAAGGCAATCCAAAAACTTCAAACCGGAATTATTCGCCCAAAAAGTTGAAGTGCTGAGAAAGAAGGCTTTGTTCAATTATGAGATAGAGAGTAGGCTGTTCTCTATGGAGGATATGTGAAAAAAGCGAATTTTCGTTCGCGGGAGTTGCAAGTCTCGTAACTTTACGTATCTTTGTCTTGTGCTTTGTTCCCATTCGGTATTCGCCGGATGGGATTAAAAGGGAATCGGGTGAGAATCCCGGACAGTCCCGCTGCTGTGAGCTTCGATATACGGCTTGGGCATACTATCGCCACTGTTCGCCTTGATGAATGGGAAGGCGCCCGACAGCCGGAAGCGAGTCAGAAGACCTGCAAGGCATGATCTTTTTCGACGGCTTCGAGGAAAGGCCGGAAGAGAACAAGGACGCCGGATGGGGCTTTCGTCTATTCTTTATCTTTCCTGTACGCGGACGCTGTCGAGACATAGGTTCTCGATAATTATTTTGCCATAATAATTAGGGGAAGAAGCATGCGTCTGCCAAGCGGGATGAGCTCCGTCTTGAAGATCATGCTTTTTTTCGTGGTACGGTGGCGGGCGCTCCCCCCTTGTATATGTCCCGAAAAGTACGTTTATTCGCGGATATAGGAACCAAGAATATAGAAGGTATGAGGAAAATGTTAGGATGCCTGTTGGTGGCATTGTGCGGATTGATCGCTATCCCCGCTAACGCCCAGTTCCGGATTGGCGTGAAGGGAGGCTTGAATGTGTCGTCGGTCCATATCGACAAGGAACTGCTTGACGCGAGCAACGTGACCGGTTTTCATATCGGTCCGATGATTGAGTTGATGTCAGGAACCGGACTTGGGTTGGATGCCGCGATCCTCTATTCGCAAAAGGGACTGGAGGCGAAAGGGGTCGGGTCGGTGAAACACTCGATGAAGACGGATTACTTGGATGTCCCCGTGAACCTGAAATGGAAATTTGGTTTGCCGATCGTGAAGGCTTATCTCGCGGCGGGGCCGTACGTGGGCTTCCGGGTAGGAGGCGATAAGTTCTGGGAGATGCCGGGTTCGGTGGTCGATCAGGTGAAGGCGAAGACCTTTAGCGCCGGGGTAAACTTAGGCGTAGGCGTGGAGCTGATCCGTTTCTTGCAGGTCGGCTTTACGTATGGCCTTGGACTGACGGATAATTATAGCGTCGATAAAGGAAGCCTGTCGGAGGGTGCCGGCAAGAGCCGGGGCTGGTCGCTCACGGCGGCGATCCTGTTCTAAGGGATAGCTATCGTGAAAAGTGGAGCCGGGCGATGGAAGTCCGGCTTTTTTGTTACTTTTGGGGAGCCGAAAGGCCTAAAGGATTGTTTTGGATGAAATACGCGGATGTCATACTTCCCCTCCCGTTAGCGAACAGTTATACTTACCGTATCCCGGAGGACTTGGAGAAATCGGTGATCCCCGGTTGCCGGGTGATTGTCCATTTCGGTAAGCGGCGTTATTATACGGCTATCGTCATGGAGGTGCACGATCGGGCTCCGGCCGCGGATCTTGAGACGAAAGAGATTTACGCCCTGCTTGACGATACGCCCGTGTTACGCCGTCCGCAATTGCGCTTTTGGCAATGGATCGCCTCTTACTATATATGTAAGTTGGGCGATGTCTATAAGGCGGCTCTTCCTTCCGGCTTGAAGTTGGAAAGCGAGACGGAGGTGATCTGTCGGGACGACTTCGTGGCTGATGCCCCTTTGCGTCCCAACGAGCAGGCGGTCCTTGATGCCTTTCAAGGTACGTCAAAGCAGACGGTGTCTGATTTAGAGCGGAAGACGGGCTTGCGTAATGTGGTTCCGGTGATCGCTTCGTTGATGGCAAGAGGCGCCGTGGAGGTGAACGAGGTCATGCGGCGAGGATTTGTCCCCAAGACCCAAACCTTCGTCCGCCTTGCGGAGAGTTACCGGGATGAGGAGCGGTTGCGGATCGCGTTCGATGAGTTGAAACGAGCCAAGAAACAAGAGCTTCTGTTAGTCAGTTACCTGGATTTGAGTCATGCCTTGAATCCCGCTTTGGAGAAAGAGCTTTCCAAGAAAGAACTATTGGAGCGAAGCGGACAGACTGCCGCAGTCTTGGATGGCTTGTTAAAGCGTGGTGTATTGGAATGCTATGAGAAGGAAGTCGGGAGGTTGCGTGTGCCGGTTTGCCGTTTGCGGGAGCTGAACCCATTGACTCCCCCGCAAGAGAAAGCGTATCAAGCGATCCTAGCGGCTTTCCGGGAGAAAGATGTGTGTCTGTTGCATGGAGTTACCTCCAGTGGAAAGACAGAAATCTATGCCCGCCTGATCGATGATGTATTGCGATTAGGGCGGCAAGTGCTATATTTGCTGCCGGAAATAGCCGTCACGACCCAGATTACGGAGCGAATGGCGAAGCTGTTTGGCGACCGGCTCTTGGTGTATCACTCCAAGTTCTCGGACAACGAGCGGGTCGAGGTATGGAACCGTCTGTTGAAAGACGATGGTCCGGTACTGGTGTTGGGAGTACGTTCTTCCTTGTTCCTGCCTTTTAAGGATTTGGGCTTGGTGATCGTAGATGAGGAGCATGAGAATACTTATAAGCAACAAGACCCCGCCCCACGTTATCATGCCCGTAATGCCGCTATTGTATTGGCGAATATGCACGGGGCGAAAACCCTGCTTGGCTCGGCGACTCCGTCTATCGACTCCTATTTCAACGCGATGACGGGGAAATATGGTCTGGCGGAGTTGACTACCCGTTATGGGGATCAACCATTGCCTGAGATCATTCCTGTGGATGTACGGGAACTCAGGCGTAAGAAGATCATGAAGGATACTATTTTCTCTCCGCTTTTGGTGGATAAAATGAGGGAAGCCTTGGCTCGGAAGGAGCAGGTGATCTTGTTCCAGAACCGGCGTGGATTCGCCCCTTTGATCGAATGCAAGGAATGTGGTTGGGTGCCGCATTGCGTGAACTGCGATGTCAGTCTCACTTATCATAAGGCGCATAACCAATTGGTCTGTCATTATTGTGGCTATACCTACCGGCTTCCGCATGAATGCCCGGAATGTAAAGGGACGGAGTTCAAGATGCAAGGTTTCGGTACGGAGAAGGTGGAAGAGGAGATAGCGCACCTGTTCCCGGAAGCGCAGGTGGAGCGGCTGGATTTGGATACGGCCCGTACAAGAACGTCGTATGAGCGGATCTTGTCGAACTTCGAGAAGGGGAAGACCGCTATCTTGATAGGAACCCAGATGCTGTCGAAAGGGCTCGACTTCGGGAATGTCAGCGTTGTGGGGATCCTGAGTGCGGACAGTTTGATGAATTTCCCTGACTTTCGGGCTCACGAGCGAGCGTTCCAGTTGATGGTTCAGGTGAGTGGGCGTGCCGGACGGAGAGAGAAGAGAGGAACTGTGATCTTGCAAACTTCCCAACCTGACCATCCGTTGATCCGGATGGTGCGGCAGTTCGCCTATAAAGAGATGGTGAGCTGGCAATTAAGCGAGCGAAGCATGTTCCGCTATCCGCCTTATTACCGCCTGATCGACGTGATATTGCGCGGCCGTAATGAAGGAGCCTTGAAAGAAATGGCTTCCTTATTCGCAGAGAAGCTGCGGTCTCGATTGGGCGAGCGGGTGTTAGGTCCGGTGACTCCCCCGGTTACCCGGGTACAAACTCTCCATATCAAGAAGATTGTCTTGAAGATAGAAATATCGGCGGGTATCGCTCCTCTCCGGGAATTCTTGGAACAAACGTATGAGGAGATGCGAGAGTACGCTCCTTTTAAACAGTTACTTGTCCACTACGATGTGGATCCGGTTTGAGATAAGAGGGTCTTTTACGGAAAATATAGAAATGAATATCGAATTATGAATCAGGAGAAAATGCGATTACTTTTTGTCTGCTTGGGGAATATCTGCCGTTCTCCCTCGGCGGAGGCTGTCATGAAAAAGAAGATCCGGGATGCCGGATTGGCTGATCGGATTGAGGTAGATTCGGCTGGCATCGCCAACTATCACGAGGGAGAGCGGGCTGATCCCCGGATGCGAGCGCATGCCGCCCGTCGGGGATACTGCTTGGAATCGATCTCACGTCCGATGAGGCCTTGGGATTTCCGGGCGTTCGATTTGATTATCGGCATGGACGATCGTAACATCGACGACTTGAAGCGCATCGCTCCTGACGTGGATTCGGAGAAGAAAATCTGCCGGATGATGGATTTCTCCCGGGACAAACTGTATGATTATGTCCCTGACCCGTATTATAGTGGAGCGGAAGGCTTCGAGCTGGTGCTCGACTTGCTGGAGGAGGCTTGCGATGGCCTGCTCGCCTATTGCCGAAAATCTTTAAAATAACCGTACGTCAGAGGGGGCGAATCTCAAACGCCCCCTCTTATTTTTTCAGGTCCGGATAGCTGATCCGGGTATGGAACATTGTCTTTAGTTTATCTACGAAAACTTTCTTTACACTCTCTATATCCCTGAAGGTCAAGGGCGCGTTATTGAGCAGCCCGTCAGCGATCTGGCTGTCTATGATCTTATTCACCAAATTGCTTATGCTCTCTTCCGTATGTTCTTTCAAGCTGCGCGAGGCCGCTTCGACGGAGTCCGCCATCATCAGCACGGCCGTTTCCTTGGAGAATGGGTTCGGGCCGGGATAGGTGAACATCTCCTCGTCGACCGGCTGATCGGGATATTGGTTCCTGAACGAGTTGTAGAAATACTTCGCCTTCCCTCTTCCGTGATGTGTGCGGATGAAATTGATTACGGCGGTGGGAAGCATCGCCTTCTCCGCCATCTTGACTCCCTCGGTCACGTGGCTGATGACGATCTGCGCGCTTTGGTCGAACGGCAATTGGTTGTGCGGGTTCACGCTTGTCTGGTTCTCGGTGAAGAATACGGGGTTGCTCATCTTCCCGATGTCGTGGTAGAGCGCTCCGGTACGGACTAACTGCGCGTTGGCGCCGATCTTGGTGGCGGCTTCCGAGGCGAGGATGGATACTTGCATGGAGTGCTGGAACGTCCCCGGGCAGGTCTCGCTCAGCTTTTTCAGGATCGGGTTATTGATATTGGATAGTTCCACCAACGTGATGCTGGATACGTAGCCGAATGTCTTTTCCAGTATATACACCAATATATAGGTGAACATCAGCAGGATGAAGTTGATGCCGAAGTAAAGCATCATCATCCAGTTGATCTTGTTGAAGCTGGCCTCCTGATAGAGCGTGATGCTGAGGTAGCCGACCACGTACGACAGGAAGATGAAGAAGGCGCACCGGATGAGCTGCGAGCGCTCGCTCAGGTCTTTCAGGCTGAACGTCACGACCATGCCCGCGATGATCTGCAACAAGAGGAACTCGTGCGGGAAGGGCACCATCAGCGAGCAGATCAACACGATGATAAGGTGGATGAACAGCGCCGTGCGCGAGTCGAAGAAGGTACGCACCACGATCGGCACGATCGCGAAAGGCAGTATATATACGTTGAACAGCGCGTAGGTGACACACAGCTCGGTCAGCACGCAGCAGAAAAACAGGCAGAGGATCAGGAACAGCACGTTCTTGCGGTTATGGAAGATCTTCGGCCGGAAAGACCATAGGTACATCCAGAGGCAGAACATCAGGCCGAACACCAGCACGAATTGCCCACCGAGGATGATACCCTGCGTCTGCGTGCCGCCGGTTTTCGCCTCGTGCACGATCTTGAGGGAGCGAAGCACGTTGTACGTATGGTTGTCGATGATCTCGCCCCTGTCCACGATCCGCTCGCCCGCCTGCACCATGCCATTGGCCAAGGACACGCTTTGCAGCATATCCTCCTTGATCTTCTCGGACACGTCGGCGGCGTAGGCCACGTTCTCGGTGAGGAAGTTGTTGATGTCGCACGATTGCAGCACCGACCTGTCCAGCTGGGGCGGGCAGTTGTTGATGATAAACTCGTAGGCGGTGCGTACGGTGAACAAGTCGCTTACGTAATACGGCTTGGCCACGGTGTTCTCCAACAAATTTATTTTCGTGTACCGACTTTTCCGTAAATCTTCGAGATCTTGTGTCAAAATGATGCCGTTGCCGTATAGCTTATCCAAGCTCTTCTCGATATAATGCAGGTAAGCGGGCGGCACCTGCGTGTTCATCTTGTTGTAATACGTGGCGTGCAACTCCTCGATCTTCTGGGTCTGGATGGCCGGATCCTTCCGGTAATAAGGCTCGAAACGCTTGAGGATACTGTCTTTCTCGGCGCTCACCTCCTCGTCGGTCTTGTAGATCGGGAAATCGCTTGGTGCCGTCAGCAGGCCGTATCTCCACGGTTTCCCCTCATGGAACTGATAGCGAAACTTCCCTTCCCGGGGAAAGAAATAGGCCACCAGCAGGGCTGTCACGATAAAGTAGAACAGGATGGGTATATTGTAATTTCTCGGTTTCATATCGGTCTCTTTTGAAGTCCGAAATATACGGAAAAAAGTTCATCAACCGGAAAAAAAGGCGTACTTTTGCCTCCATTATTAGATATTATATAAGTATTATGGCTCAAGGAAAAGTAAGAGTACGATTCGCTCCCAGCCCTACGGGAGCGTTGCATATTGGAGGTGTCCGTACGGCTTTATATAACTATTTGTTCGCGAGGCAACATGGCGGGGAGATGATTCTCCGTATCGAGGATACGGATTCCCAGCGTTTCGTCCCGGGAGCGGAGGCGTATATCATCGAGGCGTTGACTTGGTTGGGGATCAAGTTCGATGAGGGCGTCGGCTTCGGGGGGGAGCATGGCCCTTACCGCCAGAGTGAGCGTCGCGAGATCTACAAGAAATACGTGGATCAGTTGCTGGCGGACGGCCACGCCTATATCGCCTTTGATACCCCGGCCGAGTTAGAGGAGAAGCGGAAGGAGATCGCCAATTTCCAGTACGACGCCTCTACCCGCGGGCAAATGCGTAACTCGTTGACCCTCTCCCCGGAGGAGGTCAAGCGACTGATCGAGGAGGGGCACCAATACGTCGTGCGCGCCAAGATCGAGCCTAACGAGGATATTCACGTACACGACCTGATCCGCGGCGAGGTGGTCATCAACTCCTCCGTCTTGGATGACAAGGTGCTGTATAAATCAGCGGATCAGTTGCCTACCTACCACTTGGCCAATATCGTGGACGACCACCTGATGGAGGTCACTCACGTGATCCGCGGCGAGGAATGGTTGCCGAGCGCTCCGCTACACGTGCTCCTGTATCGCTTCTTCGGCTGGGAAGACACCATGCCGAGCTTCGCGCATCTCTCCCTGCTGCTGAAGCCGGAGGGCAACGGGAAGCTGAGCAAGCGCGACGGGGATCGGTTAGGTTTCCCCGTGTTCCCCTTGGAATGGCACGACCCGAAGACGGGCGATGTCTCCTCAGGCTATCGCGAGAGCGGCTATTTCCCCGAGGCGGTCGTTAATTTCTTAGCCCTGCTCGGCTGGAACCCGGGCAACGACCAGGAGGTGATGAGCATGGACGACCTGATCCGCCTCTTCGATCTCAGCCATTGCAGCAAGAGCGGTGCCCGTTTCGACTATGAGAAGGGAAAATGGTTCAACCACCATTATCTGCAAGAGAAGAGCGATTCGGAGATCGCGGACCTCTTTTTACCGATCGTGGAGAGCCACGGCATCCAGACTACCCACGCCTATGTGGAGAAGGTGGTCGGCCTGATGAAGAGCCGTGTGAACTTCGTGAATGAGTTATGGGATCTTTGCTCCTTCTTCTTCGTCGCCCCTACGGAATATGATGAGAAGACCCGCAAGAAACGTTGGAAAGAGGATTCCGCCGCACAGCTGACGGAATTTATCGAGAGGCTGCGTATCCGCGAGCCGTTCGACGTGGAAGGGACGGAGAATGAGTGCAAGGCGTGGATCGAGAGCAAGGGTTACCACTTGGGCAACATCATGAATGCCGCCCGTCTCGCCTTGGTCGGCGAGGGGAAAGGCCCCGGAATCTTCGATATTACGGAAGCGTTGGGCAAGGAGGAGTCGATCCGCCGTATCCAACGTGCCATCGATATTTTGAAATAGAGGAATACAGCCGGCAGTTATCGGGTGAGGAGCGTGGGGAACCAGGTGAGTCGCCGGTAGCTGCCGGCTTTTGTTTTATTTGTCATTCAAGCGTTATGTACAGTTTAGCCATACATCTCTATGCCTTTGTCGTGGCGTTGATCTCGCCTTTCTATCGGAAAGCGAGACTGATGCGGCTCGGGCAGAGGCAGACGAACGCCATCCTTCGGGAGAAGGTCGACCGCGACAGTAAATATATCTGGTTCCATGCCTCCTCTTTGGGGGAATTCGAGCAGGGACGCCCGATGATCGAGAAGATAAAGTCGCGCTATCCGGCTTACAAGATCCTGCTTACTTTCTTCTCTCCCTCGGGATATGAGGTGCGGAAGAACTACAAGGGGGCGGATATTGTCTGCTACCTTCCTTTTGATACACCCGCCCGGGTGAATGATTTTCTGGATCTCGCCCGGCCATCGGTCGCCATCTTTATCAAATATGAGTTTTGGGGAAATTACCTTCGCGAGCTGGATCGCCGGGGGATCCCGGTCTATATCATCTCCGCCATCTTCCGTCCGGAGCAACTGTTTTTCCAATGGTTCGGTAAGCCCTACCGGAATATGCTCCGCCACTTCGACCACCTGTTCGTGCAAGACGAGCGTTCCAAGCGATTGTTGGGTGAGTATGGCATCACGAATGTGACCGTGACGGGCGATACCCGCTTCGACCGGGTATGGGATGTATGCGGACAAGCCCGGGAGATTCCCCTCGTCGAGCGCTTTCTGGCAGGGGCGGATGGCAAGAGACCCTTCGTGATGGTGGCAGGGAGCTCGTGGCCTCCTGACGAGGCGATCTTCATCCCGTATTTCCACGAGCATCCGGAAATGAAGCTGATTATCGCGCCACACGAGATACATGCGGAGCACCTTCGCTCCATCGAGGCGCTGCTGAAGCGTCCCTCAATCCGGCTTTCCGAGGCGAACGAGACGAATATTGCCGATAAGGATTGCCTGATTATCGACAGTTTCGGGCTGCTTTCCTCCATTTACCGGTACGGGCAGGTAGCTTACATCGGAGGCGGTTTCGGAGTAGGCATCCACAATACTTTAGAGGCTGCCGTGTATGGGATACCGGTCCTGTTCGGGCCGAACTATCGTAAGTTCAAGGAGGCGAAAGACCTGATCGAGGTCGGGGGCGGGTTCCCGGTAGCCGACGCGAACGCGTTTGGTAGAAAGATGGACGAGCTGCTGACCGACCCGAAAGCGCTTGAGGCAGCGGGCAACGCCGCCGGAGCCTTCGTGCGGGATAACGTCGGGGCGACAGAGCAAATCTTGCGTCAGATCAAGTTGTAAGACCTTGAAGAAGGATCCATAAGATCCAGACGGTCATAGAAAAAGCCGATACCTCATCAGGAGCGTATCGGCTTTTCCGTTTTTAATCCTCATCCGCGAACATCGGATCCCAGGCGGGCAACCGGGTAGGCGTCTGCCTCAAGATCTCCTTCACCTTGTCGGTCACGTACTTCTTGTTGACCACCAAGCGGAACATATATTCGTCGAACCATTCGTCCGTCATGATCAGGTGCCCGTTGTTGGCGCCCGGTCCCCAACTGTTCTCCACCATCCATTTCTTCGGCTTGCCGTTCGCGTCGAGATCCACGGCCATTAAGGTCATGGCGTGCGAGGAGCCGCTTGAGAAAGTCTGGATACGCTGCTTCTTGTCCATGCCGAAGGTCGTGCCCAGCAAGGAACCGTAATCATAATAATCCACGTCGAGCACGCCCCGCTGACGGTCGAAGAACTTGCCCACGTCGCACGAGAAATACATCATGCAGCTATCCTTTATCGAGGCGATGGCCATCTGCTTGATCTCCTCGATCGGGAGGTTCACGTACGTCCAGTTCTTCCCGTCGTAGGCATGGCGGTCGAAGTCGATCTCATACAGCTTGTAGAACTCCCGGCTCGGATCGTTCATCAGCATGACGTAATTATTGTTCAGGTCGTCCCCGATATACGCTTGGAAGAACGATTGCGGCGTATATTCCTTGGTCTCTACGGGATTCCCCTGCGCGTCCTTGCGGGTCCACGTAAAACTTGCGGGAGGTTCTCCCAAATTCAGCGCGAGGATTCGATAAACCGTGCCCAACATTTCTGTCTTCCGTCGCTCCAATTGGGCGGTCGATGCCCCATCCTTCGCCGCCATGTCGCGGAGCTCCAGCCCGAATTCCTTCAGTTTCAGACCGATCAGGTTAGACATCCGCCCGGTGTTGCTGCTGCTGTTCGTCTCCACCATGACCTCCGCCGGGACAACCCCGTACTTCGTCAGGATGTCCGAGATACCGGTAAATTGCCCACCGTCGCCGATCGGGTTCTTAAACAGCCATTCCACCATCTTGTCGTCCATCGGCTTCTCGCGGGTATCGATCACCCCTTGCAGGAAAAGGTTCGCCTTCTCCAACTGATCCCAGAAGAAGGGATACACCTGCGAGAACTGGAAATCGCCCATGCCATACTTGGCGATCGCCTGCGCCCTGAATACGTTCAGCCCCGTGAAGAGCCAGCAACGTCCCGACGACTGCTGATCCGTGATCCCCTTGCTCTCCACCTTGTGCGAGAAGTAGGTGTCCAGATTGTTCTTGCTCTCCGCGTTGACCGCCAGTTTATTGATGTCGTTGTTGCAGATCGCGTTGCGGATCGCCTTATCCGCGGGCGTCCCTTGGTAAGCCTGCTTGATCTGCTTCAGCATCTCCGGCGAGATGCCTCCGTTGCCTTGCTGTCCGTAAGCCGATAGCGTGATCCCCAAGGCCAAGGCCGCCATCCATACGTTTGTGTGTCTCATGTCCTATTTATTCATTTTCTATAAGATTGATTCTTTGTTCATCCGGCTCATTATCCGGAAGCAGCGCCATCGCCGCGCCCAACCACAGGTCGATGTCCGCCGGATAGTGCTGCCCCTCGGTATAGCGGGCGTCCCGTTTGTGGCCGAGCCGTACCACGACCGCGTTCTTGGCGGGGATCGCGAACACATATTGCCCGAGGATCCCCCGCATATAGTCCACCTCCATTCCCTTGTAGGTCAGCTGCCAGAACTGGAAGCCATACGCCCGGTTCCGGTCGCCCCGCTCATCGACCAAGCAGGTGTCCGGCGTGGTCGCCTCCGCGATATAGGCAGGCGATACGATCGTCCGCCCGTCCCATGTCCCGCCATTCAGGAGAAGCTGTCCGAGCCGGGCAAAGTCGCGGGCATTCGTGTTGAAGCAACAATACGCCTTCTCCGTCCCGTCTGCCCGATCTAAGCTCCAGAGCGCGTTCTCCTCCGCATGGATCGGTGTCCAGATCCGGCGGGATACGTAGTCGCTGAGCCGTTCGCCGGTAGCCTTCTCCACGATCAGGGCGATCAGCTGCGTCACCCCGCTCTGATAGACGAAACGAACGCCGGGTGTCTCCACCTCTTTCATCCCCAAGGCGATCCCTTTCAGGTCATCGCCGTAGTACAATTCCGTAGTGGCCGAGAAAGGAGAGCTGTACGCCTCGTCGAAATCCATTCCCGCACTCATGGTCAGCAGGTGGCGGATCGTCAGCGGTTTGCCCCCATATCCCTTGAACGTCGGGAAGAAGTCGCTAACCTTCTGGTCAACCCCTTGGATAAACCCGTCATCTATGGCGCATCCCACCGCCAAGGCGACGATGCTTTTGGCCATCGAGAACGAATTGCTGAGTGATTCCGGGCCGTAATCTTCCCAATATTGCTCAAACAGCAGCTTGCCGTCGCGGACGACGAGAAAAGCCACCGTGCCCAGCTCCTCGAACCGGGGCAGGTATTCTTCCGGGATGCTCCCTTGGTTATACCCTTCCGCCAGCTCCCACGGCCGCGGATCCCCCGCCTTTACCAAGCGGTTCTCGAAGATCGGGTACTGATCGATCTCCGGGTAGAGGTGGATCAGCGCCTCGCGGACATACCGGTTCGAGGGGAGCGAGAGAAAGACACCCGCCCCGACTATCCCAAGCAGCGCGATCCCTCCTAAGATCCGTGTCACGATACGGCGGCTCATGGCAGATGCTTGAGGTTACTCCTCGTACCAGGAGGAGTACATGTGGTAGTTCTTCGCGATCTTCTGGTTGATCTCTTTCGCCTGTTCCGGATCCACCTTCTTGACGAACTTGGCCGGTACACCGGCGTAGATGCTGCCCGGCTCCACGACCGTCTTGCTCAATACCACCGAACCGGCAGCCACGATCGCTCCCTCGCCGATCACGGCATGGTCGAGCACCACCGAGCCCATCCCGATCAGTGCTCCGTCGCGGATGGTAGCCCCGTGGATCGTCACGTTATGCCCGATCGAGACATCGTTACCGATCTCGATGGTCGATTTCTCATATAAGGTATGCAGCACCGAACCATCCTGCAAGTTCACCCCGTTGCCGATGCGGATGGAGTTCACGTCGCCGCGGATTACCGTGCCGAACCATATACTGCAACCCTCGCCGATCTCAACATCACCGATGATGGTGGCGTTGTCCGCCAAAAAAGTGCCCTCCCCGATCTTCGGGGTAAAGCCACGAACTGATTTTATCAAAGCCATATTCTTTTCTGTTATTTCGTATAAAGTGATTTCTTGTTCAGATCTCCGCCGTTTTCTCTCGCAGCCAAGCCTTCTCCTCCTCATCGAGGTAGGGGCTGAGCTTCTCATAGACTGTCCGGTGATACCGGTTCAGCCAGGCGTGCTCGCGGGCGGAGAGCATCGGGAGCACGATCAGACTCGTGTCGATATAGCAAAGCGTCAGCGTGTCGAAGCCAAGGAACTTGCCGAACTCCGTCTCGCTGTCCTTGCGGACGAGGATCATGTTCTCCGTACGGATCCCGTATTCCCCCGCGCGATACATCGCGGGCTCGTCGCTGATCACCATGCCCGGACGCAAGGTCACCGGGTTCTCTTCCATCCGGATGCTCTGAGGCCCCTCGTGCACGTTCAGGCAGTGGCCGATGCCGTGCCCCGTGCCATGCAGGTAGTTGATGCCCGCGTCCCAGAGCGCCTTGCGGGCGAGGATGTCGATCTGCGAGCCGCGTGTACCCGCCGGGAACTTGCTTTTCGCCAAGCTGATCGTCCCTTTCAGCACACGGGTATAGTCCTTCCGCATCTGCTCCGTCGTCTCGCCCAAGGCGATCGTGCGGGTGATGTCGGTCGTGCCGTCCAGGTATTGCGCGCCCGAGTCGATCAGCAGCAACCCCTCCGGGCGTAAGGTCGCATCCGTCTCCGGCGTGGCCGAGTAATGCACGATCGCCCCATGCTCCGCGTAACCGCAGATCGTGGCGAAGCTATCCATGATATATTGCGGTTGCTCCGCGCGCAAGGCCGTGAGCTTCTCCGCTGCGCTGATCTCCGTCACCTTCTCGCCCGCCTTCATCTGGCGTTCTAACCAGAAATAGAACTTGGTAAGCGCCACGCCATCCTTTACCACGGCGTTCTGGAAGCCCTTGATCTCCGTCTCGTTCTTGACGCTCTTCAGGCGATTGGCGGGCGAAAGCCCCTCCACGACCGTGCAACCCTTCGGAAGTGCGTCGTACAGGGCGACGTTCGTCTTGTGCATATCCACGAATACCCGGCTGTTCTCCGGCAAACGGCTCAGATAACGCCCGATCATCGAGTAATCCGCCAAGGTGACCCCCTCGCGCTTCAGGCGATCCGCCACCTCCTCGGTCAGTTTCTCCGGCTTGATGAAGAGCACGCTCTCCTCCTCCGATACAAACGCGTAGCATACCGCCACGGGATTGTAGGTCACGTCCGTGCCCCGGATGTTGAAGGTCCATGCGATCTCGTCCAAGGCGGCGAGGATAAGGCCGTCCGCCCCCTCGCTCCGCAGCAGGTTGTTGAGCCGGTCTATCTTATCCCGGGTGGATTCCCCGCTCAGCTCCACGGGCATCTCGAAGATCGGGTTGAGCGGGATGCCGGGGCGATCCTTCCAGATCCCCTCGATCAGATCGGCGGAAGCGTCGATCCGGATCTCCTTCCGTCCCAAGATGTTCGCCAACGCCCGGGCGTCCGCCGCGCTATATGTCTGCCCGTCGAAGCCCACCACCTGTCCGTTATGCAGCTCATGCAGCAGGAAGTCGGTTAGCGAAGGCGTATCCGGCAGCCCCATCTTGTAAAGCTCGATGCCGGTACCCTCCAACTGGCTGGCGGCTTGCAGGAAGTAGCGCGAGTCCGTCCACAATCCCGCTTTGTCAGCCGTTACGACCACCGTTCCTGCCGAGCCGGTGAAGCCTGAGATCCAAGCCCTCGATTTCCATCGGTCGGCCGGGTACTCACTCAGGTGCGGGTCGGAGCTGGGTATGATGTACGCATCTATTCGCTGCTGTCGCATCGCCTCCCTCAAGGCGGCGATCCGCTCTAAAATGGTTGTTTTCATCGCGTTCTGTTTTTAATAAAGGTTCTTGGGCAAAGTTAACGAAAAAACGATAGTTTGACGCACCCTCGTCCGGATAAAGCGCCCCGGATCCTTTCTGAAAAACGTCCTCATGTTTCCCTTTGTCCTTTGGCATGGATTCCAGAAAAGTAGGGGAAGGATTTTAGGAAAGGAGAGGGGATCCCTCTATAACCCGGCAGCGGCGATCAAAAGGGAATAGGAGAGGGATAAGCTGTGCCTATATAATAAATAGGGATTGATTCGGCTCTCCATCTTGCGTTTTTTCTTCTTTTTTGCGTTCTTTGGAGGATGATTCGCCTGACTGTCTTGATGGAGAAAGCGGATAGAATGTAATGAATAATGGAGATATATGACTGGTTTTGATGAGTATATGCGCCAAGGCGAGCCGCACAAACGAGAGAAGGGCTATGCATGGCAGACCGCGATAGGCTTGCAAGCTGTCGATGGCCTGAGGCCTTCTGATTATTTGCTTGAGACCGCGAGAAAGGACATTGAGGGAGAAATTACGATTGATGAGGCGGAACAGCTGATAAAAAGCTATTATCAATCCAAAGAATCTCGTTCGTCGGAAGATGTGGAGAATCACGAGGCGGATATGGCATCGACCAACATCCGGCGTCTCCTTACGGAGAAAACCTTCGCTTTTACGCTTGTTGGGTTGACTTCGATTCACCGTCGGATTTTTAAAGGGATATTTAAGTTTGCCGGGCGGATACGTGATTATAACATTACAAAGAAAGAATGGGTGCTTCGTGGTGATACCGTATTATATGTTTCCGCGCAAGATATTAGCAAGGCGATCGAATATGACTTGGAGCAGGAGCGTCGGTTTGACTATTCCCAAATAGACCGAAACGGATTGGTGGGGCATATTGCCCAATTTGTATCCGGATTGTGGCAAATTCACCCTTTCGCCGAAGGAAATACGCGGACGATAGCCGTGTTTACGATCCTGTACCTCCGTTCGCTGGGCTTTGACGTGACGAACGATTTGTTTGCCAACCATTCATGGTATTTTCGGAATGCGTTGGTACGGGCTAATTATCAGAATATACGGAAAGGGATCATGCGTAATCCCGAATATCTAGAACGCTTTTTCCGTAATCTCTTATTAGGGGAGACGAATGAGCTGCGCAATCGTTGGATGGTGGTCAATGCTCCAGAGGAATTGGCCGTGGAGCGAGGGCGACAGCCAGACTGCCGAACAAGTACCGAACAACCAACCGAACAAGTAACCGAGCAAGTAACCGAGCAAGTCCGGGCCTTGCTGCTTGCCTTGTCGGACGAACGATTATCGTTGAGAGAGCTCATGGAGAAGGTTGGATTGAAACATCGCCCGACCTTCTTGGCGAATTACGTCGCCCCGGCTTTCAAGATAGGCTGTCTCAGGCTGTTATATCCCGATCACCCTAACCACCCGAGGCAGAAATACTTGCTCACGGCAAAAGGGCTGGCGGTGTATAGCGCGATAAAGAAAGGATAGCTATCTTGCGTTTTTTCTTCTTTTTTGCGTTCTTTGGAGGATGATTCGCCCGTAGGAGGCCAATAAGAGGAGGTGCCTTGGGAGGAATGAACGTCAAAGTGGATGGACAAAAACAACTTAAATAAGGTATAGATATGAAAAACGTGTTGGTTATCAGTGGCCATACCGACCTCGCTACGTCGGTGGCCAATAAGACGATCTTGGAGACGCTGCACGCCATGCTGCCCGAGGCGGAGATCGTGAAGCTCGATGAGCTGTATCCCGATTTTAAGATCGACGTGGAAACCGAGCAGCAAAGGTTGCTCCGGGCGGACATTATCGTGCTCCAGTTCCCCGTGTTCTGGTATTCCGCTCCCTCGATCTTGGAGCGTTGGATGGAGGAGACCTTCCGCCACGGCTTCTCGCATGGCAGTGCGGGCGATAAACTGAAAGGGAAGAAGTTGGTGCTCTCCTTCACGACAGGTGCTCCCGCTGAGATGTATAATCAGGACGGCCATTCCATCGACGAGCTGTTTATCGGCTATCGGGCTACCTGCCAGCTCTGCCAGATGGAGTTCGCCGGAACGGTCTATACCGGAGGCGTAAGCTACGGTAATCGTACCACCCCCGCGTTGATCGAGGAGCAGAAGGCTGCTTCTGCGGATCATGCACGTAGGTTGGTGGAGCTTTTGAAGACGCTGTAAACACGGTAAATGAAAAAAGAGAAAGCGGTTCGCCTGTGTTGGCGAATCGCTTTTCTTGTTTTATGAATTATTAACACAAGTAAAACCTTGCTTTGTGTAAATCTTGTAGACTTTAAATTTCATGACTTAGACAGATTGCCTTTTTCTCTCCTGTGTCCTTGTGAAATAGGAAAAGCGGCTTTCTTAAAATATTTGTGCTATATTTATGCTTTACAGTATATTTTATTTAGAATATTTATTATTCTTTTGGTGAAAATTATGACAAGATTATTCGAGCGAGAAGATCGACCATGAAGAGCGCCTACAACTATGCTAACGATAAAATCAGGAAAGTTATCAGGTAAAGCCGCGCCAAACCATGTAATCATTATCAGAAACAAACGAGAGTGTGTGTAATATATTTTGTTAACTTAAATTTTGTCTTATGGAAAAAAGCCAAGATTTTCTCAAAAAACACAGGAAGGTGGCATTACTTTCAGGAGCCATCCTGCTATGTTCCACCTGTGTGTTCGGCCAGACGTTGCAAGTGAGAGGTAAGGTACTCGACGGGACAGGTGAGCCCTTGTTGGGCGTGAATGTCCTCGTGAAGGGAACCACGAACGGTACGATTACCGATCTGGATGGTAACTTTGTCTTGCAAGCCGACGCGAAACAAACAATCGTGGTCTCTTACATCGGTTATGTGGCGCAAGAGGTGAAGCCCTCGGCCAATATGACGATCACCCTGCGGGAAGACACCCAGAACCTGAGCGAGATCGTCGTGACGGGTTATAGCACGCAGGCGAAGAAAGACATCACCGGCTCCGTGGCGGTGGTGGACACGAAAGAGCTGCTCGCCTCCTCCGGGTCGTCGGCAACCCAACAGCTGCAAGGTAAGGCGGCGGGTGTTTATATCGGGCAGTCCGGTTCGCCCGGTTCTCCTTCGATGGTGCGTATCCGCGGTGTCAATACGGTGAACGACAACGGTCCGCTGTATGTGATCGACGGGGTGTCGACCCGTAACCAGGACTTGAGCTCCTTGAACCCGAACGACATCGAGAGTATGCAGGTGCTGAAGGATGCCTCCTCGGCCGCTATCTATGGCGCGCAGGCCGCTAACGGCGTGATCTTGATCACGACCAAGAAGGGTACGCGCGGAGGCCAGCCCCGTTTGACCTATGATGGCTATGTCGGCGCGCAAAAGACGGGGAAACGTTACGACGTGCTCAACTCGATGGATCGCCTGAACCTGGAGTGGGAGGCGAAGAAGAACAAAATTGACTTGACCGGGGCGAAAGGATTCCCGTCGCACGTGCAGTTCGGTACAGGGGAGCGTCCCTCGATCCCGAACTACTTGACCCAGGCGGGAGCTAATGGTCTCCAAAATATAGACATCAGCGATTATAGCTATCCGGGGAATACGTACGCTCCTTTCTCGGATACGGACTGGTGGGATGAGGTGGATCGTACGGCGATCATCCAGAACCACCAGATCGGCTTGTCAGGTGGTACGGAGAAAGGCCAGTATAACCTGAGCGCTAACTATTTCAAGCAGGATGGAACGGTGATCGATTCGTATTTCCAGCGTTATCAGGTGCGCGCGAATACCTCGTTTAATGTGCGCGACTGGTTGCGTGTGGGCGAGAACCTGACCTACGCCTATACGAAAGACAATGGCTTGAACGCGACGGGAGCGGAGGATAATCCTTATTCGTGGACCTATCGCGCCTCGCCTTATGTGCCGGTTTATGACGTGAAAGGCAACTTCGCCGGCTCGAAATTCGCGGGAACCGGTAATTTCCGTAATCCGGTCGCTATCCAAGTGCGTAACAAGGATAATAAATATACCCGCAACCGTATATTCGGTAACCTGTGGGCGGAGGCGGACATCCTGAAGGATCTGACGTTCCGTACGAACTTCGGTCTGGACTACACAAACTATTATTACTACCGGATGGATAAAAAGGCTCCGGAATTCTCTGAGTGGATGGGTCAAAACAACTTCGAGGAGCATGCGGAGTATAACTACCGGTGGGTGTGGACCAATACCTTGACCTATAAGAAGACCTTCAACGAGGTGCACAACTTGACGGTGCTCTTGGGTACGGAGGCGATCAAGGATGGATTGGGACGTAACCTAACCGGACAGCGATTCAACTATCTGTATGAAGATAATACCGATACCTGGGCACTGAATATGGGGGATAACAACAACCAGCGTCAGGCGAAATCGACCTTTAAGGGAGAGTTCGCCCTCTTCGGCTTGTTCGGGCGTGTGGATTATGCGTTTGCCGATAAATATCTGTTTACGGGGATTGTCCGCCGGGATGGTGTCTCCCGCTTCTCGAAGAGCAACCGCTACGGCGTTTTCCCCTCGTTCTCGTTCGGCTGGCGTCTCTCGGAGGAGAGCTTCATGGAGCAAACCCGCGATTGGTTGGACGACTTGAAGTTCCGTGTGGGATATGGACAGACGGGTAACTCCGAGGTGCCGCGTATCACGAACTACGCGATGGAGTTCGCTACCGATCCTCTACGCTCTAATTACGACTTCACGGGACAGAACTCGGCGACTACCACCGGTTATGTCCTTGATAAATACGGAAATGAGAATACCAAATGGGAGGCTACCGAGATGGTTAATGTCGGCTTAGATGGTACATTCCTGAACGGGAAGTTCGGTTTCGGACTGGAATGGTACTGGAAGAAGACCTCCGATATGCTGATCGCCGCGCAATATTCCGCTTTGTCTGCCAATGACGTGGACAAGCCGTATATCAACTTTGGCGATATTAAGAACACGGGTGTTGACTTTACGTTTAACTACCGCGATAAGAAAGGCGATTGGTCGTGGGATATAGGCCTCAACCTCTCGCATTACAAGAATGAGGTGCTGCGTATCTCGGAGGCGGATGATGCCTCTATCTGGGGCGGCGGTGCACGTATTTCCGGAAACGTGACCCGTACCACGAAGGGACATGCGATCTCTGAGTTCTATGGCTATAAGGTCAACGGATTCTATGAGGACGTGAACGAGGTGTTGGCCTTGCCGCCATTAGGACAGTCTGTCTCCAATGAGGATGCCGCGAAGGCTTGGGTCGGTAAATTCAAGTTCGCGGATACGAACGGTGATGGCCGTCTGACCGAGGCTGACCGTACCTTCATCGGCTCGCCGCATCCTGACCTGATCGCGGGCTTGAACGCCACGGTGACTTGGAAGAACTGGGATCTGACGATGTTCTGGTATTCCACGATTGGCAATGACCTGTTCAATAACACGAAGTATTTCACGGACTTCTGGCTGTTCGAGGGAAACAGATCCACACGCATGAGAGATCTCTCGTGGAAACCGGGAGCTGACAACAGCAAGGCGATCTTGCCGATATTGGACTATGGCGATACCTATTCGGGCACGAACTCGAACTCGTATTACGTGGAGAATGCCTCCTTCTTGCGCCTGAAGAACCTGGTGCTGGGCTATACGCTGCCGAAGGATCTCCTCTCGAAGGCGGGCATCCAGAACCTCCGCCTTTATGTACAGGCCGAGAATCTGTTGACGATCACCGGATATAGCGGTCTGGATCCGGAATATACCAACGTGGATCCGGCGGCGACGAACGGTGGTGACTTGCGTCGCGGTATCGATATGGGAGGCTGGCCTACGACGATGCGTTTCTTGTTTGGCGTGAATTTCGCCTTCTGATCGGTAGAGAATGAGTATGTTGGACTTTTAAGAGAAACAAATTATGAATCTGAAATCAAATAATAGTTATATTTGGGCTTTGGCGCTCGCGGGGCTGTTGTCGTTGAACTCGTGTGGCGATGATTTCTTAGGTATCGAGCCGCAAGGTTCGCTGACTCCGGAGGTCTTGGAGAATGCCCAAGGTGTAGAGCTGCTGACAACCAGTGCGTATGCGCTATTGACAACCCGTGTGGACGGCTACGATCCTTATCAGGCCTCGCCGCTGAACTGGGTGTGGGGAAGTATTTATGGCGGTGACGCGAATAAGGGCTCGGATCCCGGAGACCAGTCGGCGGTAAACGAGATCGAGTTGTACAACACGATTTCGACCAATGGGTATATCGAGCAGAAATGGGTTTGGGTATATGCCTTTAATAAACGAATCAACTTGGCTCTCCAGACCTTGAATGCCGCGAAGGATGTGAAAGAGGAGGTCCGTAAGAGCCGTTTGGGCGAATTGAAGTTCTTGCAGGCGCTGGCCTACTTTGAGGGGATGCGTGTATTCGGTCCGTTTATCCCTTGGGTGGATGAGAACAATACGGAGAATGACCCGAAGGTGCATAACGACGTGGACATTTATAACAACGTGATAGCCTCTATCGATATGGCGATCGCCAATCTGCCGGAACGGCAGAGCGAGGTTGGCCGGGTGAACGTTTGGGCCGCGAAAGCGTTGAAGGCTAAGATTTTGATGTACAGGAGAGATTTAGCGGGTGCTAAGCCGATCTTGGCGGATGTGATCGCCAATGGCGTGACTTCCGATGGGAAGGCTTACGGCTTGGAGGACGACTTGGATAACAATTTCAACGCATTGACTGAGAATGGTAAGGAGGCGATTTTCTCGCTTCAGTTCTCGAATGCGGCGGACAATAATGGTAACCCGGCGTTCTGCTTGAATTATCCGCACAATTCAGGACCCGGAGGATGCTGCGGGTTCTTCCAGCCTTCGTATGAGCTGGTCAACTCCTTTAGGGTTGACGCGAATGGCTTGCCTTATCTGAATGGTGAGTACCGTACGATGGAGTCGGTATCTTACCGTAACCCGGACAAGGAAGGGGTCTTGGCCTTGAATACGAACGATCCGGTGGATCCTCGTCTGGATTTCGCGGTGGGGCGTTATGGCATACCGTATAAAGACTGGGGCGAGCCGGGCAACGATTGGGTACGTAACCCGGTTAACGGGGGTATTTTCATCCCGAAAAAGCACGTATATAGCGCGGCGGAAGAGGCTGCCGGTATGAAGGCTTTGTATGGGGGTTGGGCTCCCGGCTCGGCGATGAACATACAGTATCTGAGCCTGCGCGACATCAAGTTGCTTTATGCGGAGTGCCTGGCTAACGACGGCCAGCTGGCTGAGGCGATGGCACAGGTGAACGACATCCGTCACCGTGCGGGTCTGGAGGTGAATATCATCAAGCGTGCGGACGGGAAGCCCGCGGCTAATTACTCGATCGCTGAATATCCATCGACACATGCCGCTTTCTCGAATAAGGAGACTTGTATCAAGGCGATACGGATGGAGCGGAAGTTGGAGTTGGCGATGGAGGGCGAGCGTTGGTTCGACTTGGTTCGCTGGAGCAATAACGGGGATTATATGGCTCGTGAGTTGAAAGCCTACGTGGATTACGAGAAGCAATACATCACGAAATTCGCGGGAGCTTCTTACCTGTCACCTTCTAAGACCATGTTACCTATCCCGGATAATGAGGTCCTGACGATGGGTAATGATCCGGAGACCGGTACCCCTTATTTGGTACAGCCCGAGGCTTGGAGATAATCCGCCTGTGAGAATACGCTACCGGGAGAGGAGGCCTTCCTCTTCCGGTAGTATTTTTTGTTTACTATTCCAAATGATAAATCTTGACTGAATCAATATGTCCAGTTCCTTAAAGAATAAGAATATGGGAAAAATCGCGCGATTATTAGGCTTTTTGTGTATAGTTGTATTATCGTGTACAGGTTGTAAGAGGGATTATCAGACATTCCAATATACCTTTACCTTGGAGAGCGTGTCGAACTATAAGCTCACGTTTGCCTTCAGCGACAAGAAGGAGTATCGTACCGAGGTCGCTAATTATTTCATGAGTCGCGGGATGGGTGAGCCGACAGTAAAGGCAGGGCTGTTAACCGAGGAACAATATGCTTATTTTTATGGCCTGTTAAAAGAATCAGACCTGTTCTCCATGAAAGATTCTTATGGATTTGAGGGAGAGACAGGCAATGAGAATGACTTGTTAGCCCAAATCACATTTACCGCTGACGGAAAGACCAAGTATATCTCTATCCGTAACTTGTCTCGCATCAGTCAGGATCTCCCCAAATCCTTCCGCCAGTTGATGACTGGATCTGTCGAGTTTATCAAGTAACCCGGATCAGGCAAGCTACGCACATGGCTCTGTTTTAGGGTGTTCCCTGCCATCATTCTCCCAGTATCACCTCGATCCCTTCGGGAACTTGTAATCCCTTTACGTCCCTGACGGCTATCCTCCCTTCGGGCGAGGGCAATCGCAGACCTTCGAAAGTGGCGTCCTCCACATCGTCCAGTACGAAAGCCGGGCGGAAGTCGCCGGAGGCCAGTCGGAGCGTCACATTCCTGAAGGTAATCCCCTTGGCATGGCGTACGTAGAATCCCCACGAGGGCAACTCCCCAAACATCGAGAACTCAGGATACTCTTTCACGGCCTCGGGCACGGCATCGAGCCGCCATAAGGGTACATAGGCCATTCCCTTTGTTGCCCGTCCCGGATAACGTATCTCCACATCCTCTATCACCACATTTTCCACCTTTGCGCCGGGAATACCCGTGACGGACGAAGGTATCGGGTTGTGGAAGGTGCTCACTGCCGGCCCCCTGAGGTCATACTCTTCGTCCGGCCTGCCGAATGGCACCTCCACCTTCATTTGGCCGATGTAGATGTTCCGCAGGTAACCGGGCTTTTCGCCTGCCCTATGCCCCAAGCGGATGAAGAGCGGATTACCCGTGTTCCTCGCCTGTATGCGTGTTACCCTTACGTTCTCTAATCCACCGCCGTCTACAGTCTCGATAGCAATGGCCGACCGGAAGGTGTCGTACACCTCGATGTTGTCGATGGTCACGTTGCGGAAGCCACCGTGCGAGGCCGTACCGAACTTCACCGCGCTTGCGCTTGTGCAGATCCGGCAGTCGGCTATGTAGATAGAGTCGTTGGCATGACCGGGATAGTAAGACTTCAGGCAGATGCCGTCGTCGGCCGTATTGATGTCACAACGTGTGATGCGCACGTTACGGCAGTCGGAGATGTCTATCCCGTCGTTATTCCAGTAAGCACGGTTGAAGATAGTCAGGTTGTCGATCATCACGTCGCGGCACAGCTCCAGCGACACGCCCCAGCAGGCACTGTTGCGCAGGGTCACGTCTTTCAGTGTCACCCCGTCCGTATGCGACAAGCGGAACAGTTTGGGGCGTGCCGTCTCGTTAGGCCGCTTGTTGCGGATGTTATATTTCGGGTCGATACGCACCCCTTTGTGGTGCAGGCTGTCTATGTTCAGGGCCAGCTCTAAGCCGCGGCCATCTATCGTGCCTTGCCCTTCTACACCAATATCGTGTACCCCGTTGGCCACCACTAACGCTAAGGTCGAGTTATCGTTCGCGTTGGGCGAGGTTGGCCCTCCCGGTATGCGCTGTGAGGGATAATCATCCGGATTGGTACTTCCTAACAAGACAGCTCCCCGTTCCAGATGGAGCGTCACTCCCGATTTCAGTTCGATGCAACCCATCACATACTCGCCCGGGGCGAAGCGCACGACGCCACCACCTTCCGCCGCGGCACGGTCTATCAGGGCTTGTATCTCCGCTGTCTGTACACGCTCCACACCTGCCTCCACACCGTAATCGGTCGCCTTGAACTCTTTCCTTTCGCCCGCCGAGGCCGTTGATGCCATCGCCCACGACGTTATCGCCACGCAAGCCATTGCCCACAGCCGCCGGCATATCCCTTTTCGCTTGTCTCTTTCCATAACGCTTCGATTCATGCTTTCTATCTGTCCCTCTATCTCTCCAGATCAGGATTGAAGTAGTGTGACAAATTTAAGAGATTCCTGTCAAAAAGATTAGGGAAAGGACCGTTTTTTATCGAAGGATGAATCGTAAATAGAGAAATGATTATTGGGACTTTGACGCTCTCAGCCTGGTTGTGGAAGGATTTGAGAAACGATGATCCGCCCGATAATGCGAAAGTATCATGTATGAAAGTGTTAAAAAATATTTCTTCTTTGTAGAGGCGATTACCCACGTTTATCTTTGTGCTCCCATAAGGACAACATGAACAATTTCCTCTATTTATTTTAAAAAAAGCATGATGAACAAAATTCTTTTATCCGCTTTGTTGGTATCAGGGCTGTTTGCCTGTGCCGACAAGGAGAGTGGGTATGAGGTCGTGAGAAACGATCTCCGTGCCCCGGCCTATCCGTTGGTGACGATCGATCCATATACCAGCGCATGGTCTATGAGCGACAAGTTGTATGATAGCCCCGTCCGGCATTGGACCGGCAAGGATTTCCCTTTGGTGGGCGTGATCAAGGTGGATGGCGTCTCGTATCGTTTCATGGGTACGGAGGACGCGGAAATGGATCCTATTGTGCCGACTTCCCAACAAGGGGATTGGAGAGGGCGTTATACCACGGATAAACCCGCCGGAGATTGGACCTCTCCTGATTACGATGATTCCCGTTGGAAGGAGGATCAAGGGGCTTTCGGCACGATGGAGAGCGAGCCGGTCGCCAAGACGCAATGGGGTACCCGCAATATCTGGGTACGCCGGGTCGTGAATATCGAACGGGACTTGACCGATTATCCGGTTTATTTAGAGATCTCGAACGATGACGACGCCGTGTTCTACATCAATGGAGTAGAGGCATACCGGACAGGCGCTACCTGCAACAAGAATCTCCAAGTGCGACTCTCCGATGAGGCCAAGGCTGCCTTGAGGCAAGGGGAGAATGTCTTGTCCGCCGAATGCGTCAACCCGATGGGGAATGGGCTGCTCGATTTTGGCTTGCAGATTCCCAAGAGCTTGGAAACCGTGTTCTCGAAGACGGCGACGCAGCTTTTCGCCGACGTGCAAGCTACCCAGACCCATTATGCCTTTACTTGCGGTGACGTCGATTTAAGACTTTCGTTCTCCGCTCCTCTTTTCCTGGAAGATCTGGATTTGCTAAGCCGTCCCGTGAATTATATCACGTACAGCGTGTCACCCCGCGATGGCAAGGAGCATGAGGTGGAATTCTATTTTGAGGCTTCCCCGAGATGGGCGCTCGATCTCCCTCACCAACCTTCCGGAAGTGAGGCCTACGAGCAGGACGGCCTGGTATTCCTCAAGAGCGGTAGCAAAGAGCAGCCCATATTGGCCAAAAAAGGTGACGATCTCCGGATTGATTGGGGATATTTCTATCTCGCTGCCGACAAGAACAATACTTCATATAGCATCGGCGGGCGTGATGAGCTTCGTGACCGTTTTGTGAAGGGAAGCAAGGAGCCCGGCGCTACTGAGGGAGAGAATGAGCGAGGCAACATGGCTTTGATACGTTCCTACGGGAAGGTGAAAGATCTGTCTGACAAGATCTTGATAGGCTACGATGATATTTATTCTATCCAATACTTCGAAACCAATTTACGCCCCTATTGGAACCGGAAAGGCGACCGGAGCATCGAGGCGGAGATACGTGCGGCATACGATGAGTACAACGGCTTGATAGATCGTTGTTATGCTTTCGACAAGCGGCTGATGGAAGAGACGGCGGCCGTTGGCGGGAAAGAGTACGCGGAGTTATGCGCCTTGGCCTACAGGCAGGCGATCGCCGCCCATAAGTTGGTAGAGGCTCCCAATGGTGACTTGCTGTGGCTGTCGAAAGAGAACAATAGCAACGGGTGCATCAACACCGTTGACCTGACTTACCCCTCGGCTCCTCTTTTCTTGGTCTATAACCCGGAGCTGGAGAAAGGCATGATGAACAGTATTTTCTATTACAGTGAGAGTGGTAAGTGGACCAAGTCTTTCGCCGCCCATGACATAGGGACTTATCCTTTGGCGAATGGCCAGGTTTACGGAGGCGATATGCCCGTGGAGGAGAGCGGGAACATGTTGATTCTTACGGCTGCCATCGCCGCCGTGGAAGGAAACGCCGACTATGCGGCCAAACATTGGGAGGTGCTTACTACCTGGGCTGATTATTTGGTGGAAAAGGGGCTTGACCCGGAGAACCAATTGTGTACGGATGATTTCGCCGGCCATTTCGCGCACAACACGAACCTCTCTATCAAGGCGATTTTGGGTATCGCGTCGTATGGGCGCTTGGCCGGGATGCTCGGGAAGCAGGAGATCGCCGATCGTTATACGGCGAAGGCCCGTGAGATGGCCGCTGAGTGGGAGAGCATGGCGAACGATGGAGATCATTACCGGCTGACGTTCGACCAGCCGGGCACCTGGAGCCAGAAATACAATCTCGTATGGGACAAGTTGCTTGGCTTAGGGATCTTCGACCCGAAAATCGCCTCCACGGAGGTACCCTATTACCTGACGAAACAGAATGTCTATGGCTTGCCGCTCGATAGCAGGGAGACCTATACGAAGACTGACTGGATCATGTGGACGGCTACCCTCGCCTCGGATCAAGAGACGTTCCGCAAGTTTATCGTACCGGTGCATAAGTTCATGAATGAGACGGTAGATCGGGTGCCGATGTCGGATTGGGTATTTACCGATAAGCCGAATTATCGTGGGTTCAAGGCGCGCTCGGTAGTAGGAGGCTATTTCCTCAAATTGTTGATGGAAAAGATGGAAAAACAAGCGTCTGCCCAAGCGGAATAAGCGATCTCGGCGACAAATATTAAGATAATCAAGGAAGGCGTGCCCTGGTGACACGCCTTTCTTGTCTCTTGCCGCGGGACGCTCGTGAAAATCGACGATATGCGCGGCGAGACTCGGCGAAGTTTCTTAAATTTGTATGCCGACATTTTAGGAAAACTTGGGGAAGAAATTAGCGTAGGATCGATATGATACAAGCATTAGAGGCATTGAGGACCGTTCGCCTCAACGAGCGGGGGGATGGCGTGGTGATCTTGGATCAGACACGCCTGCCGACGGAGGAAACCTATCTGACCTTGACCACCGCGGAGGAGATCTGGGAGGCGATCTATAAGTTGCGTGTGCGAGGGGCACCCGCCATCGGGATCGCCGCCGCTTACGGGGCGCTCGTTTGCGCCCGCGAGATCAAGACGGAGGATAAGGCGGCGTTCGCCAGCCGGTTTGGAGAGATAGTGGATTATCTTTCCACGGCCCGGCCGACCGCGGTGAACCTCTTCGCCGCCTTAGGGCGGATGAGGCGGGTGTTGCGTAGCCATCCCGAGGCGACGGTGGAGGAGTGGAAGGAGGCGCTCTACCGGGAGGCGGTCGCTATCCGCGAGGAGGATGCCGCCGCGTGCCGCCGGATAGGGGAGCGCTGTCTGGAGCTGCTTCGTCCGGGTATGGGGATCCTCACGCATTGCAACGCGGGGCACTTGGCCGTGTCGGAATATGGCACGGCGCTGGCGCCGATCTATTTGGGGCAAGAGCGAGGGTACGGTTTCCGGGTGTTCGCCGACGAGACCCGGCCTCTGCTGCAAGGCGCCCGGCTGACCGCCTACGAACTGCTCCGGGCGGGAGTGGACGTGACCTTGATCTGCGACAACATGGCCTCCGCCGTGATGCGTGCCGGATGGGTGCAAGCCGTGCTGGTAGGATGCGACCGGGTGGCGGCCAACGGCGATGTGGCCAACAAGATCGGGACCTCGGGGCTCGCCGTTCTGGCGCGGCATTACGGTATCCCGTTCTATGTGCTTGGCCCCACCTCCACGATCGATCCCGCCTGTCCGGATGGCGCTTCGATCGTGATCGAGGAGCGTCCCTCCGAGGAGGTCACGGAGCTATGGTACGCCCACCGGATGGCTCCCGAGGGAGTGAAGACGTATAATCCCGCGTTCGATGTCACTCCCCATGAGCTGGTTACGGCGATAATCACGGAGAAGGGGCTCTTTTACGAAAATAATTCTTGAAAGTTTTGCTAATATCGAAACAATCAGTAACTTTGCCGCTCAATTTGAGGAACGAATAATTAAACAATATAACAACATTAAATTATGATCGTAGTACCATTAAAAGAAGGCGAGAACATTGAGAAGGCGCTTAAGAAATTCAAGAGAAAATTCGAGAAGACCGGTGTCGTGAAAGAATTGAGAAACCGTCAAGCTTTCGAGAAACCGTCTGTCACGAAAAGAAAGCAGATGATGCGTGCCGTTTACGTGCAGCACTTGCAGCAGATGGAAGAATAATTATCGCTTCCCGGCTTGTTTTATTGAATTCTTATTCCTATTTTCGTTGCATGAATGTAGGTGCGACGAGAGTTTCTCCAATCGACGAGTTCCTCGATTACCTCAGGTATGAGCGGAATTACTCGATATACACGGTTGAGGCCTACTCGAAAGACATCGATCAGTTCGTGTCTTACGCGAAGGCTCACCGGGAGGGAAGTTTCATCCCGGGCGAGATTGATCCGGACTTCGTGAGAAGCTGGATCGTCGAGTTGATGACGGAGAAGTTTTCCCCCCGGTCGGTGAACCGGAAGTTGAGCTCTTTGAAATCTTTTTTTAAGTTTCTCATGAAACGGGGAGAGATCTCCTCCAACCCGTTGCGGTTGGTCAGCGGCCCGAAAGCGAGAAAGCCGCTCCCCTGCTTCGTCAAGGACGACGATCTGGAGGCGCTGCTGGATGGCGACGGGTTCGATGAGGATTTCGAGGGTGTCCGCGACCGGTTGATCCTTGAGATGCTGTACGATACCGGGATGCGTCGCTCCGAGCTGATCGGCATCCGCGACACGGATGTGGATTACGAGGCGATGCAGATCAAGGTCACGGGGAAGCGGAACAAGCAACGCCTGATCCCTATGGCCGGCCGGTTGAGAGACCAGATGCTCGCGTACGTGAGCGTCAGGGATCGCGAGGCAGGCGGAGGAGCCGGGTGGTTCTTCGTCAGGAGGAACGGGGAGCCCTTGTCGGCCGGGATCGTCTATAACGTGGTCCGGAAGCGTCTGGGCGGGATCCCCATGCTGGCGAGGCGAAGCCCGCACGTGTTGCGACATTCATTTGCGACGAGTATGTTGAACGATGGCGCCGAGTTGAACGCGGTGAAAGACCTTTTGGGTCATAGTAGCTTGGCGTCGACCAGCGTTTATACGCATACGACCTTTGAGGAATTAAAAAAAGTGTATCATGCTCATCCAAGAGCGAAAAAAGAAGGAGGTTATTATGGAAATTAGGATTCAAGCCATCCATTTCGATGCGACATCACAGTTGCAGGCGTTCATTCAGAAGAAGGTATCCAAGTTGGAGCAATATTTCGACGGGATCATAAAGGCTGAAGTCACGTTGAAGGTGGTAAAGCCTGAGACCTCGAATAATAAGCAGGTGGGGATCAAGTTGCTGATCCGTAACGGCGAGTGTTTCGCCGAGAAGATTTGCGACACCTTCGAGGAGGCGACTGACCAGAGTGTCGAGGCCTTGGAAAAACAATTGGTCAAGTTCAAGGAAAAAATCAGGGCCAAGTAAGAAAAAAACGGTAGATAAATTTGGTATCTAAGAAATAATATCTAAATTTGCAGCCGTTTCGCCGTGGTGACGAAACGGCTTCTTTTAGGAAAAGATAGACGCCTCTTTAGCTCAGTTGGCCAGAGCACGTGATTTGTAATCTCGGGGTCGTTGGTTCGAATCCGACAAGAGGCTCAGACATAATGGGCAGTTACCAGAGTGGCCAAATGGGGCTGACTGTAACTCAGCTGGCTTTCGCCTTCGGTGGTTCGAATCCATCACTGCCCACAGGATTAGAGTAGACGCGATTCGTCGCGGATTCGCCGCTCGCGGAAGTAGCTCAGTCGATAGAGCATTAGCCTTCCAAGCTGAGGGTCGCGGGTTTGAGTCCCGTC
>CASFNG010000005.1 GCA_949296075.1 uncultured Parabacteroides sp.
CGCATGTCACTGACCAAAAGACATTAAGGTGGCTATGGCACGGGGGATCCACCTCTTCCCATCCCGAACAGAGAAGTTAAGCCCCGTCACGCCGATGGTACTGCGTAAGAGTGGGAGAGTAGGTAGCCGCCGCTTTTTAGAATGAGGGGAGCTGTCCGTAGGAGGGCGGCTCCCCTTTTTTTCGTGCCCTCGGGGAAGGGGCGCCACCGTTCCCCCTGGATCCCTCTCCCATCCCCTCTCTCCGCCCTCCGCCTCACGCGGGCTCCCCGGATGCCTGTCCGGATTTCCGCCAGGCCTCTCCCTCCCGGACACGGCATCCCCTCGTCCCCTTTGCGGTGGTACTCCTTATGCCGGGGATGCTTCCTTCCTTCTCCGGCCGGAAGGGATCCCAAGGGGCTTGAGTGTCCCGTTGGCTGATGAGTCTTGCTGGCGCCTCTCCCCCAGGCCGGGGAGGGAGGCTTTCCGTTATCGCCAGCTCCTATCTTTCCTTCCGCTTGCTGGGTGTGTGGAGTGGGGGAATAAAAAACGTGCGGGGAGATCTCCCCGCACGTACAAAACGAATGAACTGCGTTTTGTGTTTTCCCATAGTTAAGTAAACGTCATTTCACCCGTTCTTGCATACGGACGAGGATGCCGCTTAGATCTTTCCGCGTGGGAAGCCGACTTGGGGGGATAGTCCCTGACTCCGCCCTTGCCCTGTCCTAAGGGAAGGTGGCTGCCCATGACTGTCGTGATGGAGAAACGTTCCCGGGCGGTGAGCCCTGCCCGTTGTCGCTTGGAAGGTTGGCTTTCTCGTCGTTTAGATCCGGTTCCGGCCTCGGGAAGGCCTCTCTTGAGTGTCCTGTCCCGTGCTTCGCTTGGCGATCGATACGTTGTCTCGATCTCGCGATGCAAACGTACGGCTTATAAATGGATAAAGCTACCTTTTCCCGGTTTATTTCCGGAATTATATATTAAATAAGGTTAAATGCCGATTTTCCCTCATTTTGCTCGTGCTTAAAAACGGTTTTCCTTTTGATATACCTAAATAAAACATGGAAAATATGCTGTCCCGAAAGAGCCATAAGGCGGGGAGTCTCCTCGGGCCTTTCTTGTCGTGCCTCTGTCTTGTGGAGTGTTTTTCCCTTATCGTCATCTCCTATCTTTCCTGTAGCTTGCGGGACGTGTGGGGTGGGGGAAATAATCCCTGATCCGCTCTTACCTGTTCCCTTAGGGAAGGGGACTTTCCATGACTGGACTTTTTCCATGACTGTCGTGATGGAGAAACGTTCCCGGACGGTGAGTCCCGTCCGTTGTCGCTTGGAAGGTTGGCTCTCTCGTCGTTTAGATCCGGTTCCGGCTGCGAGAGTGCCTTTGGTGCCTTGTCCCGTGCTTCGTTTGGCTGTCGATACGTTGTCTCGATCTCGCATGACAAACGTACGGCTTATAAATGGATAAAGCTATTCTTCCCCTCTTTATTCACAGGGAAAAAGATTCATTCTATCTCTATCCGTATGACGCTTCCATAGGGTGGAATATGCCGGAATGCCTCGTCGATAGGGTACTCCTTTATATATATACGGGCGCAGGTAAGTACTCCTCCGTGCGTGAACAGGCAGACTTTCTGAAAGCTACTTCTACGAAGCTCGTCAAGGAAGTCGCTTACCCGATGGTATTGATCCATAAACGCCTCGCCTCCGGGTGTCGGCGTATGGATCCAGTCCTTGAACCATACCTCGCCACGAGGGTCGGATGATAAAGCCTCCCAAGGCTTCATCTCCCACTCCCCGAAGTTCAACTCCTTGATCCTGTCTTCCCGGATGGCGTCGTGGAATCCGCAATAGTCAGCTAAGCGGACGCAGCGTGAGAGCGGGCTTGTCCAGACCTTCTCGAAGGCATGGCCGTGTAAATTTTGCCTGACAACTTCCGCTTCCTCCGCGAACGAAGGCTTCAGCGCTACGTCTGTTTGCCCGTAGGCGTAACCGGCGGGCACATCGACCGATGTATGTCGTACCAAATAAATCTCCATATTTATGCTATTTGATGCAGAATCACGATCCCGATGTAAAAACTCAATTCGCAGAGCAGGAACGTCGCTCCGCAACAATCGCCCGTATAACCTTGTATCCTTGACTTCATGAGCGAGGTAAGCAGGTACCACACGATAAGCGGCAGCAGGCAAGCCCCGAGATAGATCAGGCTGGGGAGCCAAGCTAAAGGCAATAGCGCGCAAAATCCGCACAGCACATATTCGCTTAAAGTCATCCGGCTGTAAACCGTCTTGTTTTTCGCTTCCTCCTCTTTGCGAGCGTAAGGCAGGCGATTGATAATCATACCTGCTACCCCTTTACAGAATGGATCGCCCGCCAAGAGCGCCACTCCTGCCAACTCGATAGGCAGGCTGCTTAGCGAAAGATAAAGCATCCCGAAATAGAAGATCAATCCGATCACGCCATAACTTCCGATATGTGAGTCCTTCATGATCTCCAGGATACGGAAACGAGTGTTACCTCCTCCGAATCCGTCGAAAAAGTCGGCAAGACCATCCTCATGCAGACAGCCTGTCACCAGCAAACGGGTAATCAAGGCACATAATACCGCCACGGAAGGGGGCAATATCAGAGAGGTCGCATAGAGGACCAAGACCGACAATCCCGCTGTCAGCCAACCTGCCAGAGGCCAAAGGCTCACGATATTCTTGAAATAGACGGCAGGTACCTCCGCCAACTTCCAGAACGGCAACCGGGTGAAGAAGATAAAGGCCGCTAAGATCCTCAACATATCAGAAATATTTAGTGATAGAGGCCTGCTGGAAACTATGCATCTCGTTAATCATCCGAACGGCGGAGTCAAGGATCGGATAGGCGCAGATAGCCCCTGATCCCTCACCTAACCGCATTCCTAAATGCAATAAGGGATCCGCCCCTAAGAAGTCGAGCAGTCGCTTATGCCCGGCTTCGTCTCCGCAATGTCCGAATACGCAGTACGAGAGCATTTCCGGGTACAGCCGCGAGGCCGCCAACACACAATTGGTCATGATAAAGCCATCCACGAGGATCACCATCTTCAGCTCGGCGGCACGGAGCATCCCCCCGACAGCCATCACCATCTCGTAGCCTCCGAAATAACGCATGATCTCTGTCACGCTCCCATCCCCTTTATAGTTGGCCAATGCGTGGCTCAATACCTTGTATTTATGCTGTACCCCCTCCTTGTCGAGGCCGCTTCCCGCTCCCACGCAATCGATCAGGGGTATCCCCGTGAGGCAGGTCATCCACATACTTGAGGCCGCCGTATTCCCGATCCCCATCTCGCCGAAGCTGATCACGTTGCATCCCTCTTGATGACAGTCAGACACGATGTCGGCGCCATAACGGATCGCCTGCTCCATCTCCTCCTCGGTCATCGCTGCCTCGTGTAAGAAGTTGCGGGTTCCTTTCCGGATTTTCCGGTCGATCAACTGGGGGATAGGGGGAAAGTCAAAATCCACGCCTCCGTCCACGATTTTCAGTTCAAAACCATGCTGCCGGGCGAGGAAGCAGACACCTGCCCCCCCATTTAGGAAGTTATGGATCACCTGCCGGGTCACCTCCTTGGGCGATTTGCTCACCCCCTCGTCGGCTATGCCATGATCGGAAGCATAAATCACGTTGATTGGATGGCGCAAGGCCGGTGATAAGGTTTGCTGGATCAGTCCCACTTGCAGGGCGAGCGTCTCCAGGCGTCCTAAAGAACCTTTAGGCTTGGTCAGGTTGTCTATTTTCTCGCGCAAGGCGTTCGCGATGCCTTGATCCGGAATCTCTATATTAAATCGTATCATTTTTCTTTCATGTATTAGAATAATCGCTTTTATCCCTTGATGGTAACCGGTATGCCACTTACCATCAGTATCACCTTGTTCGCTTTCGAGGCGATATACTGGTTGATCCATCCCTGTAAATCGGTGAACCTGCGTTGCACCGGATCCATAGGTACGCCCCCCATGCCTATCTCGTTGGTCACGAAGATCAGGCACGCCTCTTGCTCTCGCAACGCGTCAAACTCCTTCTTGATGAGCGAGAGCGTCGTTTCCACGTCATCGGGGTTCTCGAAAAAGAAATTCGTGCTCCAGAGCGTCACACAATCGATCACCACCACACGGCCGGTCAGGTCGTGCCGGCTCAAGAACTTCTCCTCCTCTATATTTGTCCATTCCGGTCCCCGGTCGCGCTGATGCCGCTCTACCCGTTGGCGGAACTCCTCATCCCATACGTGAGCGGTAGCGAGATAAACCGGATTGTCCGTCATCGACAAAGCAAGTCGCTGTGCGTAACTGCTTTTCCCGGAACGTTCACCACCGGTCACCAAGATCACCTGCTTCCCGATCATGGCGCTTAGTTGCTTCTCCTGCGTCGGGCGGCCCGTTTCGCCTTGTTGATCGGGTTGTTACGACTGGTCTTGCGCAGGGCGGCTGATTTCGGGTTGGCCGCTATCTGCTGGGCGATCGACGACTTACGGAGCGATTTCCCGACCCGCGGGGTCAGCGCGTCCCGGAGCAATTTCTCCTCGTCGATGAATTTCACCCGGCTTGGCTTCTTTCCGCCTTCCTTTAGCGCCTTTCGTGCGGCCGCGTATTTATTGAACTTCCCATATTTCTCTTTAGGGGAGGAGGCCTCATCCCCTGTTCTCTTCGGCTTGTTTTTCCGGAGCGAGTTGATCAGCTCCCGCTCGCTCGACTCCTCCTGCTTTTCCTCCTTGATGAGAAGGGCAAGCCGAGCTACGTTCAGCTTTTCCCCATCTACGGCTACCTCATCGTTCTCGGAGATAGTCTGCCCCATACGTGCTGCCTTCCCGTTGACAGTCACCCGGCCAGTCTCGATGAATTGATCCGCTTCCCGTCGCGAGCAGACTCCCGCCTCGCTTATCAATTTGTTCAGTCTGATTTCCATAAGATTCTATATCACGTTAGATGATTACTAAAAAAAGGGAGACGATGAAACCCATCGCTATCTCCGTGTTCGAGTTCACTCGTATGGCGAGACGGGCATCGGCGGCAGTCAGCTCGCGTTCGTTCGTCCCGATAAAAGGTTTCTCCACCGGTTTGCCGAAATAATCGTGCGTCCCTCCAAACCTGCAATCCAATATCGCCGCCAAGGCCGCCTCCGGATAGCCCGAGTTAGGGCTTGCGTGAGCACGTCCGAAGCGTCGTACGAACGCCCGTTTCTTCCAATTGCCCGATACCAATAACATGAGGTAGGCGGTCAGTCGTGCGGGAATGAAATTAGCCGCGTCATCAATTTTCGCCGCTACCCTTCCGAACTCTCCGTACCGCTCGTTTTTGTATCCGATCATGGAGTCGAGGGTGTTCACCATCTTGTAGGCCATCATGCCGGGCATCCCTAACAAGGCGAACCAGAACATAGGGGCTATCACGCCATCGCTCAGGTTCTCCGCCAATGTCTCCAGCGCCGCCGCCCGTATCTCCCGCGGGGACAGATTCGCTGTGTCCCTGCCCACGATCCGTGCCACCTGTCGCCGTCCCTCCTCTGTGCTTCTCTCCACGGCATCGAATACCGCTGACACCTCCCGGATCAAGGTCTTACCCGACAGCCCATAAAATACGCCGATCGCGGTCAGGAGCATATTTAGCCCGTAAGCTATCCCTCCCGCGAGGGCGAGCAGCCCGTGGCAGATCAAATAGACACCCATTATCAGGAAGACCGCGAGGCAGGCACCTTTCAGTACCCGCATGGATCCTCGGTTCAGCGCTTTCTCGCCTATACTGATCGCCTTGCCGAACCACACGATAGGATGCGGCCAGTTCTCCGGATCGCCGAGCCAGCGGTCGGCCAACCAGCCTCCCCAGAAAGGCGCGGCCTTCAAGAACGAAATGGCGTAGTAGTACATGACGGTATCTATTTGGCCACAAAATTAGCTAAAAAAAGAACACGCCGGGTGCGCGATCCCTACTTCCTCCGATTTTCGAGAAGAATTACTTCCCCGGTACTTTACCTATTGTATGGGGGGGCGGATCTGCGGATTTGTATAAAACGAAAGAACTCGATACGCATCCATGCGTACCGAGTTCTTTATAATATATGATCCCTTCGCTATTTCAATATTTCGCTATAATCCGTCACGAATGCTTAATGGCTGTTTGCTCCCGGGATATTGTTCCAATACTCCATATTCGCGATGAGCTCAACGGTGATCTTCCGATCCCCTCTGCGGGCGTTGTCCGAGGCGGAGGGATCTACGATCGCGATCTTCTTCCCGATGCCTCTCCATTTCAGCATATCGGCCGGCACATCCCGCTTGATTAGCGCTTTCACTACCTCGTGCGCCCGGTTCTCCGATAATTCCTGGTTGAAGGCATCCGATCCGCGCGAGTCGGTCTGGCCTGTTATCAGGTAATGGCGTGAGGTATCTTTCAGGAATGTCTCCGCGATCTTGTCTAATGTCTCTTCCGAGAGAGACGAGATCTGGTAACTGTCGAAATCGAAATAGATTTGGTCGAACAGCTCCGCGAGCCCGATTGTCACTACCGTCTCTACCGGTTTCTCCACGACTTTTTCCACCACTTTCTCTACCACACGGTCGACGGGCTTCTCTACATACCGTACTACCGGTCTCGGTTTCTTCGACTCTCCTCCGATACGCCATATCAGGCGCGCCGTGCCTTGCAGGGAATTTGCCACGTGTTTGTACGGCATTAGCAGATAATCCGCTTGCAGGCCGACTCCTATGCGGTCGTTCAGCCAGAAGTTGATACCTCCGCCCAAAGAGATCGGGACAAGGTGTTTCTTGTCGCGTCCCTCCTTATTCCCGTAGTTGCTCAATACCCACGACATCTCGTCGGGAGCCAATCCCTCGCTTCCTTCGTATAATATCTGGAAGTCCTTATACATATAATTGGCTCCCGCCCGCAGATAAGGATCTACGTACTTGGATTTGAAATATTCGCCCAAGCGCCATTGCAAGCCTACGCCCGCCATCGCCATCCATTTGTTCTTCCCGTCAACCGACTTATTGGTTATCCCGAAGTCGGCTTGCAGGTCTAAGAAGAAGTGCTTGTTCAGCTCGCGGGCGGCATAGATACCCCCTCCCCATACGGCATGGTTCAAGTCGAGATCGAACGCGTAGCCGTTGTCTAATTGGCTGAAATTGCTGAATCCTATGCGGCTGAACTGGAATACGTTTCCTCCCAGTCCGATTTCCCATGCCTTCTTGTCTTTATTCTCCGTGGCGAGTGTATCGCCGTCAAGCTCCTGCGCTCCTATGGAAGGGGCGCACAAGAGGAAAGATAAGGTGATATATGATAGTAGTTTCATTTGTTTAATCATTATTTAATTCAGGATTCTCTTGTATTTCTATTTCTGTACCGCTTGTTACATAAGTCCCATTCAGGCGCAATACGACTTTTCCTTGAGACGAATTGATTGTTCCTAATGGGATCTCATAGAAATTAGCGGAAAGTACCGTGGAGGCTTGCCCGGATACATGAATATCCGCGGAAACCTGAGAGTTTATCCGGACACCACTTGCGGCAAAAGTGGGGTTTTCTAACGTCCCCCCCTGCGCTCGAAATGTTGCTAATAGAGCCAGTTCCTTCATTAAACTTTATTAAGAAAGGGGTTTTGTCGCCAAGATCATTTTCTGTGACTTTCTTGGGCTCGTAAATGTTGATGCCATTTATATTATTGTCGGACAATGTATATGGGGCATTAGTCTCTAAGCATAAATTCCAGTTGATGGGCTCTATGTCAAAAGTCCCCATTACATCAATTAATTGATGGCTATCGATTTTAGATGTGTAAATTTCGCTACGTTCTATTGTCTTGATAGTTGGAGCGAACTGAGCGGGTAACATCTCTATCCATCCTTGAAGCATCAAGTCTTCTCCATAGCAGCCTTTTACCCCTAAGCGGGAGTAGTATTTCTGGCTATTGTCATATTCACCCCAATTAAAATAACCTTTATTCTTGTCATCTGACGCATTGTTAACCTTTTCCTGGTCTAAACCATTCATCGCTGTATAGATAAATCCTCTGCGGATTTGAATTCGGCAGTCCTTACTTCCACTTGTCTGAGCTACGTCTATTTTGTTGTCTGTCGTGTTGAGTAGTGTCTCGGGGGCATCTCCATTTTTTGATAAACATTAATATCTTTTTGAGTGTCTCCGATCTCAGACGGGATTTTCTCCCATTCTCCTTCACCGTCAGAATTACGTGCTTTACGTTGAACCAAGAACCATACATTAATGCAGGGATTACCATATACCTCATCTATCGCCGCGGTAGGTAATTTGCTTGGGTTAAGAATCATCCGCACCAACATCCTTGCCGGGACAATCGTATTATTTGCGGAAGCCACATATCCTTCTCCGGCTCCCGCTATGTCTATCTCTGCCTCTTTGTCCGGTCCGTAATATTTATCAGGTAAATCTTCTTTGGGAATGGTGATATATCCATCCTTATCGGTTTGGTATTCTTTGCCCGTTATTCCGGGAAGCTTTACTTTGCTTCCCGCAGAGGTTACTTTCCCTTCCTTGTCATAAATACGATATTTGACGGATCCGTCTGTCCAACTAATAAATTCTTTTGTGTCCAATTTGTAATATTGGATAATGGCATTTGGCTTCCCTTTTACGATTTCAACGGCATTTAAAGCATCATCGCCATCTTTCCCATCTTCGCCATCCTCACCGTCCTTACCGGTCAAGAACAGCCAGAAGTCGCTTATATCGGTTTGCTCCTTGGGCCACTGCTTGCCATCTTTATAAGCATTGCCAGCCTCTACCTCTTGTACCCAAAGCTCGTACGCGCTCAGGCCGTTCGATCCGGAGGAGCCGTCGTTTCCGTCTTTTCCCTCGGCCACGATACCCGTGTCGTTCCCATTGATGATCCAATGTTTGCTCACCGGATCAATATAAATATCCACGCTCGATCCGCTCTCGCTCGGTTTGCCATCCTGTCCCGGTTTGCCATCCTGTCCGGGTTTTCCGTCCTCGCCATCCTCACCCGGCTCTCCTTGTGGCCCTTGCGCCGAGATGCCCGTGTCTTTGCCGCCGATCCACCAGTTACCATTATCCCCGATGTTAGGCGTGACTCCATCCTCGCCGTCGGCACCGGCCAGGTAATACCAGAAATCATTCAGCTCGGTCTCGTCCTTAGGCCAGTCGTGCCCCGGGTTATGCGGGTTTTCCAGCCCTTTTTCCACCTCTTCTACCCAGATCTCGTATGCGCTCTTTCCGTCTTGCCCGTCCTCGCCTTTTAGGTATAGGAAGAAATTGTTGACGTCCGTACGATCTTTAGGCCAGTCGATATTCCCGTTGTTTACCTCGGTTACCCAAAGCTCGTAGGCTGAGTCTCCGGCAGGCCCTTCGGGGAGTATCATGTGTAATTCATTGCTGCAAGAAGCGTGGGAACTGTACCATCGCTTATCCCGCAATTCAGGCCTTCGCATTGCCCACCAATAGAGGATAAGCAACGCAGAAGCCCACGCCGATATGAATATTACCCGATGCATAAATGAACGCCGGGTGAATATACACACCCAGAGCTATCTACCGTTGCCCTGTCTCCTCTACTGGTTTCAAAGTTGCGAAGTTTGAATTGCCGAAGACAAGACGTATAGTAAACGCCTTCTTAACTATATATGCGAATCACAGGTTGAATGCTCAACCTTGATCCTTGTTTTTCAATGTTATATGTTAAAAGTCAAATAGACCCTACTATTTGCCATTTTTATAGTTTAACCCACATTGCCCACACCCTATCGGCGTAGACATCGCGAGGATAGGCATTTCTCCCGAGAATGTTCCCGTTTTTCCCGAAAATGTTTGTCGCCCGGTATATGGAAATGGTGGAAAAGCGATGGGGAGACCTGTTTTTTCCCGGGGAAGTTCTCATGAAAACCTCCTCTTGATTTTCAAGGTTCATGGTCAGGATCCCGGAAAAACTTGGTGAAGTATTTTGTTAATCTTGTGGGACATGGTGGACAATTTTCTTCAAAATGAATTAAATTCGCGACGTTTCGCCTTGGAAATAGGCGGTAATGAGAAACCTTTGTCTGGCCTCATCTTCTACTTCCTTTACGGCGATTGGTACATTGTATAATAATAAACGTCAAAACGATTGGCCTATGGTGACATGAAAAACGGCTACGCGTAAGCGTAAGAAATCTATTCTTGATAAAAGGGAGTTGAAAACACTCCAAAGAATCACTAAATCAAACAAAATACCACTGAAGTATATGAGAGAAATCTGCATGAGGAACAAACGATTCCTTTTAAATTCGCACGACAAGACGATTCGGGCGGCCGCGTTAGCCTTACTCACGCCTTTCTTGGCCTCTATGGGGGTGTCCGCTAATGAGTATTCCAATTCGTTTGATCGTGAAACAAGAGAAATGAGCGCCGCCCAGCAGGGCGACCAGACCGTCACGGGGAAGGTGACCGATAAGAATGGGGAGCCGATCATCGGGGCGAATGTATCGGTGAAAGGTTCCACGAATGGCACGGTAACCGACCTGGACGGGCGGTTCACGCTGGAGGGGGTCGCCCCCAATTCGATCCTGTCGGTATCTTATATCGGCTACACGACCCAGCAAGTCCCCGTGAGCGGGAAAAGAATATTCGAGATCGTATTGAAAGAGGATACGCAAGCGCTCGATGAGGTGGTGGTCGTCGGTTACGCGGCGCAGAAGAAGGTGAACCTGACCGGTTCCGTGGCCAGCCTCAATTTCATGGACGAGAAGCTGAATCGTCCGGTCACCACGATCGCCGCTTCCTTGTCTGGTATGGCGGCGGGTGTCAACGTGATGAACACCAGCAGCCAGCCGAACGCGGAAGGGGCATCGGTCTTGATCCGCGGCGTGGGAACGATGAACGATGCCGGGCCGCTGATCCTCGTGGACGGCATGGAGATGGGGCTCAACGAGGTGAACCCGAACGACGTGGCCTCGATCTCTATCCTGAAAGACGCGGCATCTTGCGCCATCTACGGGAACCGGGGCGCTAACGGCGTCATCTTGATAACGACGAAACGGGGATCGGATGGGAAGATCAATGTCTCCTACTCGGGCAAGTTCTCCTACCAGACCCCGGCTAAGCTGATCCGCCAGGTGACGGATTACGCCGATTATATGGAGTTTATCAACGAGGGATATATCAACACGAACCAGGCTGCCAAGTTCTCGCAGTCGTCGATCAACGAGTGGCGCGAGGCGGGCAAGAACCCGAAAGCCACGAACGAGGCCGGGATACCTAACTTCGTGACGCATCCGAATACGGATTGGTATGATGTGGTGTACGATCCGAAATGGATGCAGGAGCACACCATCAGCCTGACCGGGGCGGAGAAACGTACGAGTTACGCGCTCTCGGGAACTTACCTGAACAACCCGGGCTTGGTGATCGAGTCGGGCGTGAAGAAGTATTACCTGCGTAGCGACATCGAGTCGAGGGTGACAGATTTCCTGACGGTCGGGATGCGCGCGTGGGGTTACAACGCCGACCAGGATCGTAACAACTTGGGTGATATGTGGGGCTTGAATATGCAGAAGGTCACTCCGGGTGTCTATCCTTATTATAACGGGAAGTATGGTGGAATAGAGCTCAACGAGGAGGATGGGCAGGCCGGTAACCCGCTGCTGAACATGAGCAACTCGTATGGCTATTACAAGCAGAACAAGTATTTCGTGAATCCGTATGTCGAGGTGAAGTTCCTGAAGGATTTCAAGTTTACCGCCAATTTCTATTACGATCAGTTCACGAACCATCATAGATGGCAGCCGTCTGAGTATAAGGAGCAGTACAGCTTCAACCGGGCGATGACCTTGAGCACGCCGCCAACCTCTACGGATATGGCTACCTATAGGGTGTACGACTGGCAGCGGCGCGAGAAGTATTGGAAGACCAATATGCTGCTGAATTGGGGACATACCTATGGGAAGCACGAGGTGAACGCGTTGGTCGGCTACGAGGAGTCGCGCAACTGGGGCGATGAGGTGGATATTTGCAAGGAGGGCATGTCGAGCATCAACTTGACGGACTTCAACGCGATGACCGATCCTTATTATATCAGGGGAAATTCCTATGAATATACGTCGCGTTCCTGGTTCGGCCGCCTCAATTACTCGTTTGGCAGCCGTTATCTCTTCGAGATGAATATGCGCTACGACGGCTCGTCCCGTTTCTCTCCCGACTCCCGTTGGGGCTTGTTCCCCTCTTTCTCCGCCGGATGGCGTATCTCCGAGGAGGAGTTCCTGAAGGGCGTGGATTGGTTGAGCAACCTGAAGCTGCGTGCCTCTTGGGGAAAGCTGGGTAACAACTCGATCGGTAACTATGAGTGGCAGGCGCTCTATGGCTCAGGGTATAACTACGCTTTCAACAACAGCAAGTCGAATGGCTTGGCGATGACGACCTTCTCTAACTATACGTTGGAGTGGGAGAGAACGGCCATTACCAATGTCGGCCTTGATTTTGGCGTCTTGAACAACCGGTTGAACGGTACGGTGGAGGTGTATAACAAGAACACGGACGGTATCTTGTATCGCCCTACGCTGCCGGAATCGCTGAACCAGTTTACCTCCCCGCTCCAGAACTTGGCGGGAGTCAACAACAAGGGATTTGAGTTCACCTTGGGCTGGAGCGATCGTGTGGGCGATTTCGCTTACTCGGTATCCGGTAACTTTACCTACAACAAGAACGAGGTGACGAAATATAAGGGCAAGTTGGTACGCGAGTGGCGTACGGATGCCAATGGCAATAAGGTCTGGTACCAGAATGTCGGGACGGTGGCCAACGGATGGTCCGACCTGATCGTCGAAGGCCATGAGATGAATGAGTATTACATGATGAACCCTTACAAGGGGAACGGCTCCTATTTCAATGGGGATGGCTCCGTGAACATCAACGGTGGCCCGAAAGATGGCATGATCCGTACGGAGGCTGACATGAACTGGCTGCGGGCGATGTTCGACGCCGGGTATAAGTTCTACCCGAACCAGGCGATCGGAAAGGATAAGATCTGGTACGGTGATATGATCTATGCCGATTATAATGGGGACGGTATCTATGGAAATGACGACGATCGCGACTTCCAGCACGTCTCTTGGCGGCCGAAATACTATTTTGGTCTGCAAGCCAGCATGACATGGAAGGGCTTCGATCTCTCGATGAACTGGGCGGGTGCCGCCGGCTTCAAGATCGATTATTACAAGCAGACGCAGAATAGCGTGAGCGTTACGCACGGATATGGCCTCGGCTACGACGTGGCTTACGACCATTACTTCTTTGATCCGGAGAACCCGGGTGATCCTCGTACGAATATCACCTCCAAGACACCCCGTTTGGTTGGCTATCAAAATAGCGGACAGGCGAGCGCTACCAGCTCCTGGCACCTGAAGAATGGGAACTATATGAAGCTGAAGAACCTGACGATCGGCTATACCTTGCCGAAAGAGTGGACGAAGGTCGCTTTCATCCAGAACGCGCGCGTTTACCTTTCTGGGGAAAATCTGCTGACAATCACGAAATTCGAAGGATCGGATCCGGAGCGTATGGCGGGGGATGGCTACCTGCCGATTCGTCAATACACGGTTGGAGTTAATGTAACATTCTAAATTAAAGCGTGAAACAAATGGATAAGAATAGATTTTCGATGATAAGAGATATGAGAAAGCCGCTTTGGGTTACCCTCTTGTCCGGCTTGTTCCTGACCGGATGCGTGGATATGGATCTGACTCCGAAGGACCAACCGAGCGAAGGGGAGGTATGGGCTGACGCTACGATGGCGGAGCAGACCGTGACAGGCCTCTACAATGGCTTGAACCATCTGTATAATGATAACTATAATATGTGGTTCGATTGCTTCTCGGCGACGATGGATCGCGACGCCAACTGGCGCAACTTCGGTATGCTGTTTGGCAATCAGACTACTTCGGGGGACGGACCGAGCTGGATCTGGCATGATAATTACAAATTTATCATCCGTTGTAACGACGTGATCGCTAATATGCCGAATGTGCAGGGGATCGCGGAGGCGAAAAAGGCTCGTTTGGTGGCGGAGGCCAAGTTCCTTCGTTGCTATTGGTACTATGAGCTGAACCTTTTATTCGGAGGTGTACCGTATTATACGGATCCGATCAAGAATATCGACGAGGCGAAAGGGAGCCGTCTCTCCATGAAGGAGGTCTGGGATGAGCTGCTCAAGGATCTGACCGACTGTATCAACGAGCCTAATCTGCCGGACAAGTATAATAGCGGCGATCACGATTACGGTCATATCACGAAAGGGGCGGCCTATGCGCTCAGGGGCAAGATCTATCTGTGGATGGAGAATTGGGCGGCTGCCGAGGCGGATTTCCGGAAGGTCGGCGATTGCGGGTACCGCCTGTTCACCTCTGGCCCGGACGCTTATAAGAAGTTGTTCAAGGAGGCCAACGAACAGTGCGACGAGATGATCTTCTCCGTACAGTGTATCGAGGAGGATGGCTTCTGGAATGCCAAGAACCGGGGCTTCGGGAACCGTTGTACCTATGGGTCCATGTGGAATAATTACTTGGTCAACCCCGATTTCGTGGATACATACGAGAACGCGGATGGAAGCAAGTTCGACTGGTCCGAGATCATTCCCGACTACTACAAGCTGACTGTCAAGGAGCGGCGGGTATTCTTTTTGCGGGATAACCTGACGGCCGACGAGATAGCCAGCGCGAAAGAGCAGGGCGCCAATATGGATTATTACCTGCCCAACGGCAACGAGGCCCGTATCCGCAAGGCATACGAGCATCGGGATCCTCGGTTGGAGATGAGTGTCATCACGCCTTACGCTACCTACCTGGGAGGCGATGGCGGAGCGGATAATTACTTCACGAGCCGTTACCCCTTCCGAAGCCAGTGGATAGAGAAGCAGAACGCGGATGGTACGGTGACCCGCGAGCCGAATGATTTGCGTACCGATACGCAGGCCATGTTCTATTACTTGAACCGCAAGTTCGTGACGGAAGGCGTTGGCGAGGGAAGCCAGAAGGGAACCGGGATCGATATGCCGAAGATCCGTTACGCCGACGTCTTGCTGAATTTGGCGGAAGCCTTGAATGAGCAGGGCAAGACGGCAGAGGCGGTAGCCGTGGTCAATCAGGTACGTGCCCGCGCCGGGGCGCAGTTGCTCAACTCGAACGCCCCGACGACCGTGAAGGGGCAAGACGATATGCGCGAGCGTATCCGGAACGAGCGTTATTGGGAGTTGCTGGGTGAGGACCTGATCTATTTCGACGAGCTTCGCTGGAAGACGTGGAAAGACAAGAAGTTCTTCACCTACGATGACGGCGGCAAGCAGGTGGTGAACGGGCTTCGACAGGTATGGGGACAGGCCACGTACCACTACGCTTGGGGAGGCGACCAATATTGGCTCTATCCGATCCCCTATAACGAGATCCAGATGAACCCGAATATCGTACAGAACAAGGGTTGGGAATAAGCAGATAAATAGATGGTGAAAAGGGTTGCCGCGGAGACAGATCGAGAAGGTTTCGTATTTTCGCGGCAACCTTTCATCTTAAAACAATATGAGCATGACAAACATGAGAGATTTTTTCGTGCTGTGCGGACTCGCTTTCTGCACGGCTTGTGGGGGAAACGGCGGTTCCGGCGACGAAAGCAAGCAGCCGGTCCCCGAGGTGGACGACTCCCAAGTGGCGTATCATAACCCCGTGATACGGATCGCGGCGCCGGATCCTACCGCCATGCGGGCGGACGACGGCTATTTTTACCTCTACGCTACCGAGGATATTCATAACCTCCCGATCTTCCGGTCGAAGGATATGGTGGAATGGGAGGAGATCGGGACCGCCTTTACCGACGAGACCCGCCCCGATTTCCTGCCGGGTAATAAGTATGTGAAGGAGCCTGCCCGTCTTTGGGCTCCCGAGATCCGCTATATAAAGGGAAAATACGTCTTGTTCTACTCCTTGGCGCAGTGGGGAAACCATTGGGTGAGCACCGTGGGCTATGCCGTGGCGGATTCACCTGCCGGGCCGTTCACGCCCAAGGGGAAGGTATTCGATAGCTCAGAGGTGAACGTGGAGAACTCCATCGACCCGTTCTTCTATGAGGAGAACGGGAAGTATTATATGCTTTGGGGGAGTTTCTTCGGGATCTATATCATGGAGCTTGACGTGGCGGACGACCTGACGATCACGCCGATATTGGATACCAAGCGGCAGATAGCCGGCAACGCTTACGAGGGAATCAACCTTTGGAAACGAGGCGACTACTACTACCTGATCGGCTCTATCGGCTCTTGCTGCGATGGAGAGAGAAGTTCCTACACGACGGTCGTGGCACGCTCGAAGGATCTTTTCGGGCCGTATGTGGACAAGCAGGGAGGCAAGATGCTGGACAACCATCATGAGGTGATGCTCCATAAGAACGAACGCTTCGTCGGTACGGGGCATAACTCTATTCTCCTTGAGGACGATGAGAAGAATACATGGATGCTTTATCACGCTTTTGAGCTGGCTCACTTGGATTTGCAGCGGCAGGTGCTGCTGGATCGCGTCTTGTGGGACGAGGAGGGCTGGCCCTACGTGGATAAGCTGGAACCCTCTTACGGAGCGTTCCGCCCGGTTATCAACAAATAAAAGGGTAGGCTTATGGATAAAAGCTGGATGATTGGACTATGCGCGCTCGCGCTTATGGCGGGTACTGGCTGCGCGGGTGGCGAGTCGGGGAAGGAGACCCCGGCCACGGTGGAAGAGAAGGAGCCGGTAAAGCTCCTCTCAGACAGGCTCCCGTTGGCGGATCCCTATATATTGACGTACGACAGCCTGTATTATATCTATGGGACGAACGTAGGTAACGGGTTCGATGTCTATTACTCCAAGGATCTGGAGCATTGGGTACGGGCTTCCGCCTTGTCGTTGAGCCATGCCGACTCGTATGGCGAGCAGATGTTCTGGGCGCCGGAGGTCTATTACGTGGCGAGCGAGAAGAAGTTTTATATGTTCTATTCCGCGGAGGAGCATATTTGCGTGGCGACGGCGGATTCACCCTTAGGCCCGTTCAAGCAGGAGGTGCGCGAGCCGATCCGTACGGAGAAAGGTATCGATACCTCCGTGTTCTTCGACGATGACGGGAAGGCTTACCTCTATTTCGTGCGCTTTACCGATGGCAACGTGATTTGGTGCGCCGAATTGGAAAAAGGTCTGCGAAGTATTCGCGAAAACACGCTGACGCAATGCCTGAAAGCTGAGGAACCTTGGGAGCTGATCCTCCCGAAGGTAACGGAGGGGCCTTCCGTATTCAAGCGGGACGGCGTTTATTATATGCTCTACTCGGCCAACGGCTATACGAGCCAGGACTATGCGGTGGGCGTGGCCACCGCGGAGTCGCCTCTCGGCCCGTGGAAGAAGTACGAGGGCAATCCGGTATTGCATAAATACGCCGGCTTGGTCGGTGTGGGGCATGGTGCGCCTTTCATCGACCGGGAGGGGAAGATGCGCTACGTGTTCCACGCGCATAAGAGCGAGTCGGAGATCCATCCCCGCGACGCTTATATCGTGGATATGTCCGTGAAGGACGGGATCGTGTCGATGGGCGGCAACTTGGTGCGCCCGTTGGTAGTGGATCGGTTGCCGTAGGGTGGAAGTACCGAAAAACAAATGATGAGCCATCATAGGAGAGGAATGAGCCTTAAAGGACTGTACCAGCCCTTTTAAGGCTCATTTCATCCCAGCCGGTAAAAAAGGGGACGATTGTTTGGAAAAACCAAGAATATTCTTTTCCTTTGCAGACGCAAATCGAGAGAGGTTTTCCCTGCTCTTGCATTCCGGTTCCTTGGATGAGTGGCTTAGTCAGTGGTCTGCAAAACCATGCACGGCGGTTCGAATCCGCCAGGAACCTCACCCCTAAGAGTAGAAACGATCCATTTGGGGTCTTGACACGGTGCCTTGGATGAGTGGCTTAGTCAGTGGTCTGCAAAACCATGCACGGCGGTTCGAATCCGCCAGGCACCTCTTGAGAAACCAATTCTGAAGCGAAGCAGCCTTGTCACGTGGATGGCAAGGCTGCTTTTTTATGCCCGAAGGCTGCCGGAAGGGTCTTATCCCTTTTCGGCAAGTCGCCTTTTCTCCCGCTCGTAGGCCTCCATCTGGGCGCGGCTCTTGCTGCGGGTCACCAAGAATACGCCCGAGAATACGAACACGACGGCGATCACTTTCCACAGGTTGAAGCGATCCATTCCCCAAAGTACCGTCACGATACTGGCGATGATCGGCTGCACGTAGCAATACATCGTAGCCACCGTCGGGCGCAGGTTGTGCTGGCCGATCGGGATGAGAAGGTAGCTGAGGAAGGTAGCGCCTACCACCACGAAGGCGATGCCCGCGTAAGTGGCGAGATCTAACGAGCTCCATACCACTTGGCTCAGCTCCCCGTACGAGAAGGGGACGAGGCAGATGGAGGAGTAGGTGAACATCCATTTCATCAAGGTGACAGGCGAGTAGCGCCCGATGATCCCTTTGAATAATACGATGTAGAGAGAGAAGCAAAGCTCGGCGGAGAAACAGAGCAGGTCGCCCCAGATATTGCCGCTTTGCCCGCTGGCGTTCGCTTGCTGGCTGCTCAGGATCAGCAAAAGAGCCCCTGTCGCGCCGAGAAAGATGCCCAATACCTTTTTGCCGGTGATCGGCTCGCGGAGGTAGAGGGCGGCGATCACCATCGTGAGGATCGGGGTGCTCGTCGTGATGATGGAAGCGTCGATGGATGAGGTCATGCCCAGTCCGAAGATGAAGGCGCCTTGGTTGAACACCACGCCTAACAGGGCGGCGAAGAAGAGCTTCATCATGTCCTTGTGAGGCACGTGCTCCGGCTTGGTGAACATCGAGGCGATCCAGAACAAGGCCGTAGCCCCGAATATACGTAGCTCGCTAAGGATGAGCGGGGAGATGAGGCTTCCTGCCAACACTAACTTGGATACCGGCGACATCACGCCCCACATCACGTTGGCGCCGGTCATGGCTAAATGCCCTTTCAGCTCGTTTGCTTTCATTGTCTGTCAACTTTTTAGGATTCACTTTTCCAGGCCGCGAAATTAGGAAGAATATTTGTTAGCCGTGTTTCCCGCCTGTCCCGATTTTATTGCTATCTTTGCAACCACTCATTAACAATAATCATATTTGCATGCACGAGAGACTTATTATTCTTGATTTCGGCTCGCAAACAACCCAACTCATCGGCCGTAGGGTCAGGGAGTTGAATATGTATTGTGAGATCGTCCCGTACAACAAGTTCCCGCACGACGCGACTGACGTGAAGGGCGTGATCCTTTCCGGAAGCCCTTACTCCGTGTACGACGAGAACGCTTTCAAGGCGGACCTGAGCCAGATACGCGGGAAGTACCCCGTGTTGGGTATTTGCTATGGTGCGCAATTCCTGGCTTATACGTCTGGAGGAAAGGTGGAGCCGGCTGACTCGCGTGAGTACGGGCGTGCGAACCTGTCGTATATCAATGGTGATGACGATTTGCTGAAGGGAATCCCGACAGGCTCGCAGATCTGGATGTCGCACGGGGATACGATTACCGTGTTGCCGGACAACTTTAAGATCATCGCCAGCACGAACGACGTGAAGGCGGCGGCTTATCGCGTGGAGGGCGAGAAGACATGGGGCGTACAGTTCCACCCCGAGGTGTTCCATACGACGGATGGCACGAGGTTGCTTGACAATTTCTTGCGTATCTGTGGGTGCGCGAAGGATTGGACTCCGGCTTCGTTCATCGAATCGACCGTGGCCGAGCTGCGCGAGAAATTGGGAGATGATAAGGTGATACTCGCTCTTTCCGGAGGCGTGGACTCGTCGGTTACGGCCGTGCTGCTGAACAAGGCGATCGGGAAGAACCTGACTTGTATTTTCGTGGATCATGGTTTGCTGCGGAAGAATGAGTTCGAGAACGTATTGAAGGATTATGAGCATCTGGGCTTGAACGTGATCGGTGTCAACGCGAAGGAGAAGTTCTATAAGGAGCTGGCGGGTGTCACGGATCCGGAGCGTAAGCGTAAGATTATCGGCAAGGGCTTTATCGATGTGTTCGACGAGGAGGCTCGCAAGCTGAAAGATATAAAATGGTTAGGGCAGGGCACGATCTACCCGGACGTGATTGAGTCGCTTTCCATTACGGGAACGGTAATCAAGAGCCATCACAACGTGGGCGGACTGCCGGAGAAGATGAACCTGAAGCTTGTGGAGCCGCTTCGCCTCTTGTTCAAGGACGAGGTTCGGCGTGTCGGTATCGAGCTGGGTATGCAGCCGCACTTGATCAAGCGCCATCCCTTCCCCGGTCCGGGCTTAGGTATCCGTATCTTGGGCGACATTACGCCTGAGAAGGTACGTATCTTGCAGGACGCGGATGATATATACATGACGTTGATGCGTGAATGGGGGCTTTATGATAAAGTATGGCAGGCAGGTGTTATCCTGTTGCCGATCCGTTCGGTAGGCGTGATGGGTGATGAGCGCACCTATGAGAACACGGTGGCTTTGCGTGCGGTGACCTCCACCGACGCCATGACGGCCGACTGGGCGCAACTCCCGTACGAGTTCCTCGCCAAGGTGTCTAACGAGATCATCAATAAGGTGAAAGGCGTGAACAGAGTCGTGTACGACATCAGCTCGAAACCGCCTTCGACAATTGAGTGGGAGTAAGGTTCCGTTATGGAATAAAAAAGCAAGCCTCGATTACGCATTCACGTAATCGAGGCTTTTTTATGGAGGTTATTCATCGTATCTTTTATATCAGGTCTTCGAATGGCCCGTAAAGGTATGGAGGATGTCGTGCTGGCAAAAAAAAAAACGGCGAGATAAATTCTCGCCGTTTTCTATGATGGGATTTATTTCGCGTATTTACAAGAGGTGATGCTGATCTTCATGACCTCCTCATCCTTCCGGATCTTTACGCCGGCTGGAGCCATGTAATTGGTCAGAGCCGTTGTGACGGTCGTTGTCTCGTAATAACCGGAGGTCGTCTTTGTTGTCCGTTGTACGGGAAGCAGGAGCAGCCTCAGGTCCTCGTCCGGGGCATTATCGATTTGATATTTGATCAAATTCGCGAGATTCGGGAACGTGTAAGTCCGGGTACTTGAGCTGTATGCGTTAGAGAGGTAGGCAGTCTCGCCATTCTCAATTTGTGCATTCTCAAAGAAGCTCTTGACGGAGTCTTCCGGCAGGAGCAACAAGTACGAAGGAGGATCTAAGGCATACTGCCAATTCTCCTGTGGCATGGCCTTTAGTTCCAAGGGAAGGTTATTGACGATACGCTCTTTCATGACCTGCGTGATCTCTTTCGTTGGCAAAACAAGACGCATACATACGCCGGCAGGAGTCTTAAAGTATGCGTAGTTGTCGTTAGGTTCCAGCAATTGCCCCAAGTCTGTGTTCTTGAATCGGTTCAGCTGGATGACCTCTTGCGTGGAAGAGAAACTCTCCACGGCCTGGACTAAAGAGTCTTGTCCGGCACTACCCGTGACTGCGTACGAATAATATATATTAAGCAAGGAGGTGGATACCGTCAAGATATTCCCGCTTCCGAAAGTAGTCGTCACATATAACCCAGGGAAGAACTCGTTAAACGTTTCTTGGTTGTTGAACGATTCCGGATGGTTGATTGTCTCGTCGTAAAATTGCTGTCCGAATTCCCGTGGAACTTTGATGCGGACATTCGGCGTATAGTCACCCGACGTACGGATAGAGTCGGAGATCGTGTTATTGTATGCCGTATAAGCTTGAGATCCCAGTGAAGTTCGCATATCACAGAACTGCGTAGGATCGATATTCGTGTAGTAATTTTTTTGCAATGGAGAGGTGATCTTAAAGATTTCCGCCTTCATGGGTGCCAAGGAGTCACCTACCCATGCTCCATTCGTTTTACTGCCGATGTAATAGATCCGGAATTCCACCGAATCTATTTTACCCTCGTAAGGCGTATATTGGAAACGGAAATCATTCGGACAATAGAACTGGCACAGGTAATCCGATTTCAAATCGCCATACAATGGGTCGTATAGCTCACCTAATTGTGCACTTGTAGATCTCGCATAGACGGAATCTAACAGCATCGTGGTCGCTTGTATCCGGAATGTGTCCGTATATACCGCAATTGTGTCGTCGCCAGGCTGAATACTTGTTCCTATCGAGCTCAAATCATCATTACACCCAGCCAAGATACTCGCACCAAGGCCGAGTCCAAGTATTAAAAGCTTGCTTTTCATTATTGCTTCCTATTATTATTTCGTGTTAGTATCCAATACTACGTCATAGAATTTATTGAATTCATCCATATAGGTCTCTGGAGACTGATATGGAAGGAATGGAATATCTTTTTTCCCGGAGATGTACTCAAGGATCTCTTGATCTATCGTCTCGCTCCCTTGTATGATGCCATCCGAGAAGTCTATCGCCAATTTTGTCAGGTTGGTGAAGGTGGCACCTGCCTTGATCGATTCCAGATCCGCGTCTTTGGCCCCGTCAGTCTTCAGCTTGTCAGCGAAGTTGTCGTTAAATGGCTTCTTGAAAGCATCGTTGTAAATGGAATAAATGACTTTCGCGTTCCGGAAACAGGGGTCATCCGCATACATTCTTTTGATATAGAGTGCGGTCAAGGCTGACATCCATCCATGACAATGGATCACGTCGGGGATCCATCTCAACTTCTTGACTGTCTCCAATACCCCACGTACGTAAAAGATAGAGCGATCGTCATTATCCTCGAACTCTGCCCCGTTCTCGTCGCAAATGGTGGACTTGCGCTGGAAAAAATCCTCGTTGTCGATAAAATAGACCTGCATTCTCGCGGATTGAATGGACGCTACCTTGATGATCAGGGGATGGTCGGTGTCGTCGATGATCAGATTCATGCCTGAAAGACGGATTACCTCGTGCAATTGGTTACGGCGTTCGTTGATATTTCCGAATTTTGGCATGAAAGTCCTGATCTCGCGGCCACGTTCCTGTATCCCTTGCGGCAAATTCCTGCATATTGTCGCAATTTCTGATTCGGGAAGGTAGGGAGTGATTTCTTGGGTTATAAACAAGATTCTTTTTGCATCCATTCTGTAAAGTAGTTTTATAAAGACGCTACAAATATAGTAAAAATCTTTTATTTACCGTAATTATTTAGTTGCTTTGCAGCGTCAAACAAGCATCTATCAGATGGAAATAGTAAATAGTATCAATGAGTTAAAGTCTTACTTGGCTGAATTAAAGCGAGATAATAAGACGGTTGGTTTAGTCCCTACGATGGGGGCCTTACATGACGGGCATCTCAGCCTGGTACACCGGTGCGTGAATGAGAACGACGTATGCGTCGTGAGCGTTTTCGTGAACCCTACCCAATTCAATGACAAACATGATTTAGAGACTTACCCTCGTACCTTGGAGGCCGATTGTGCCCTGCTGGAGTCAGCGGGATGTGATTTCGTGTTCGCTCCATCGGTGGAGGAGATGTATCCGGAGCCGGACACCCGGGTATTCCATTTGGGCCGTGTGGCGGAAGTCATGGAAGGAGCCAAACGTCCGGGCCACTTTAATGGGGTCGCTCAGGTGGTGAGCAAATTATTCTACATCGTGGAGCCGGATAACGCCTACTTCGGGGAGAAGGATTTCCAGCAGATAGCGGTGATCCGTGCGATGGTGAAACAGCTGAATATCCCCGTCCGGATCCATGCTTGTCCCATCGTTCGCGAGGCTGATGGGCTTGCCTTGAGCAGCCGCAATACCCGATTGACACCCGAATTACGCCAAAAAGCGCCCTTAATCGCTTGTACGTTAAAAGAAAGCACTACCTTTGTGCCCGAAAAAAGCGTACAGGAAGTGATCGATTTCGTGGTCAACAAGATCAACAGCGACCCGGACATGGAGGTAGAGTATTACGAGATTGTCGACGGGAATACCCTCGAATCCATCAAGAGCTGGGCGGATACGGATTATCCGGTAGGTTGCATCACGGTCTATTGCGGGGAGGTACGATTGATCGATAACATCAAATACAAATGACGCTGGCGACCGTTGGGTCGCCGGTCCTAAATGATAAGGCCTGAATATGTTTATAGAGGTATTAAAGTCTAAGATTCACAGAGTGACGGTTACGGAGGCTAATTTGAATTATATCGGGAGCATCACGATCGACGCCGACCTGTTGGACGCCGCCAACCTGATCGCGAACGAGAAAGTTTCCATCGTGAACAATAACAATGGGGAACGCTTCGAGACCTACATCATCAAGGGTGAGCGCGGCTCGGGGGTGGTTTGCCTGAATGGTGCGGCAGCCCGTAAGGCGCAGCCGGGCGACATTATCATTATCATGTCGTATGCCATGATGGATTTCGAGGAGGCTAAAACCTTCAAGCCGGCAGTCGTTTTCCCGGATACGGCGACAAACAAGTTGGTATGAGCTTGTGTCCCGATTATTGATAGCGATAAGAGAAGAGAACAGCACGGAAGGCTCGCCGGGATAAGGCGGGCCTTTTTTGTTTCATAACCAGAAAATAAATCAGTTATATGTATTCGAATAAGCAAATTTGGGAGGTGAGCTACCCGATCTTCTTAGGACTTTTGGCGCAGAACGTGATCAACGTGACCGACACCGCCTTCTTAGGTCGGGTCGGAGAGGTCGAGTTAGGGGCTTCGGCTATGGGAGGCTTGTACTACATCTGCGCGTTCACGATCGCTTTCGGTTTCAGCACGGGATCGCAAATCGTGATCGGGCGCAGGAACGGCGAGGGGCGTTATGGGCAGATCGGCCCGGTCATGTGGCAAGGGATCTTTTTCCTGCTGTTCCTCGCTACCATCCTGTTTCTCTTCTCCCGCTGGTTCGCGAAGGACGTGATGCGGCTGCTGATCTCTTCCGACGCGATCCTTGAGGCGACCGACGCTTTCTTGGATTGGCGTGTGTTCGGTTTCTTCTTCTCTTTCCTGAGCGTGATGTTCCGTGCGTTCTTTATCGGTATCACCCGCACGAAGGTACTCACGCTGAACGCCGTCTGCATGGCCATGACCAATGTGCTGCTGGATTACCTACTGATCTTCGGTAATTGGGGCTTCCCGAGGATGGGGATCCAGGGAGCCGCCATCGCTTCCGTGATCGCCGAGGCGGTATCGATTCTCTTTTTCGTGCTTTACACGAGATTCACGGTGGATATTCGCAAATACGCGCTCGACCGCTTCCGGTCGTTCGATCTCGGTCTGTTGAGGCGTGTGCTGGACATCTCCGTCTTTACCATGTTGCAATATTTCGTGTCGTTGTCCACTTGGTTCATGTTCTTCATCGCCGTGGAGCATTTGGGGCAGCGTCAGTTGGCGATCGCCAATATCGTGCGTAGCATTTATGTCGTAATGTTGATTCCTGTCAACTCGCTCGCGATGACGACGAATACCTTCGTGAGCAACCGCATCGGGGCGAGGGCGACTGAGGATGTGATCCCGGTGATCCGGAAGATCTGCAAGTTCTCGTTCGCGATCATGGTCGTGCTGGTCGCCTTGGTAGCCTGTGTGCCGGAGTGGGCATTGTCGGTATATACCAACGACGCGGCCTTGATCCAGGCCTCCGTTCCCTCGGTCTACGTGATCGCCGGGGCCATGTTGATCGGATCGGTGGCCAACGTCGCCTTCAACGGGGTCTCCGGCACGGGAAATACCCGGGCGGCGCTTTGGATGGAGATGGCGGTGTTGGTGCTCTATGTCTTGTTTGTCTATGTGGCCGGTATGCGCTTGAAATTACCGGTGGAGATCTGTTTCCTGACCGAGGTGATCTATTATACGGGGCTGTTGCTGGCCAGTGTGATCTACCTGAAGAAAGCCGCTTGGCAAGACAAGAAGATATAGGCGGAGGGGAAGATCTCCGGTCGCGGATGTCGCCCGATTTATTATATTCGCGGATGTAACCGATCCATAAAGTAAAAGTCATGTCCACGAAATTGTGCGAAGAGATATTGCAGGAAAAGGGCATACGGCCGACAGCCGCCCGGATCCTTGTCCTGAAGCGGTTGGCGGAACGTGCGAATCCCGCTTCCCTGTTTGAGCTGGAAGCCGAGTTAGAGACCTTGGATAAATCGACGATCTCCCGCTCGCTGGCCCTCTTGTTGAGGCATCACGCTATCCATTCGTTCGAGGATGGAAGCGGATCGTTGAAATACGAGATCTGTCGGAGCCGTTCGGAGAACTGCCCCGTGGGTGACCGGCATATCCATTTCTTTTGCGAGGTGTGCCATCAGACCACCTGCCTGAACAACATCAAGATCCCGGTGGCCGAGCTGCCCGAAGGCTATGTGATGGACACGATCAATTACATGGTGAAAGGCGTTTGCCCGAAATGCAATAAGATTACCTTCCCCGGCAGGGGATAATCCCGCGGATCCGAGGGGAAGTCTTGGAGAAGGCATCCCCTTGTTTTGGCGAAAGCCCGCCCGTGTTTTTAGCGGAACACAGGCGGGCTTTTTTCGTGCGTTTTGCAATCAGGTTGCGAAACATCCCGTTTACTTTCGCGATAGAAACCTATTAAAAGAAAGAAGAAGATGTGTACGGAATGTGGGCATACGTGTCAGGCCGGGCGAGAGAGCGAGAGCTGGTGGGCACCGGCGGTATCCTTCCTGCTGTTGGTGGTGGGTATGGTGTGGCGATACAGGGAGATCGGATGGTTCGCTGATCCTTGGATAGAGGCCTCGTGGTTCCTGCTCTCTTTCTTGCCGGTAGGTTTCCCGGTCGTGCGGGAGGCTTGGGAGGCGGCGGTCCGAAAGGATTTCTTCAGCGAGTTCTCGTTGATGTTGATCACCTCGATCGGGGCGTTCGCCATCGGTGAGTATCCCGAGGCGGTAGCCGTGATGCTTTTCTATACGATCGGGGAGCGGTTGCAGGAGCGTACGGTAGATAAGGCGTCGAGGAACATACAGGATCTGTTGGAGGTACGCCCCGAACGGGCGGAGGTATGGCGGGATGGTGCCTATCAGAGCGTGTCTCCGCGGACGGTGAAGGTCGGCGAGCGGATCGAGGTGAAGCCCGGCGGACGCGTGCCGCTGGATGGAGTCTTGTTGGATGAGGAGGCTTCTTTCGATACCTCTGCGTTGACAGGCGAGAGCCTCCCTCGTATGATTGGACGAGATGGGGAGGTGCTCGCGGGGATGATCGTGCGCGGGCAGGCTATCCGTCTGCGGGTGAGCCGCCCGTACGACCAAAGCGCGTTGGCCCGTATCTTGTCGTTAGTGAAAGACGCCGCGGAGCGCAAGGCACCCACGGAGCTGTTTATCCGCCGTTTCGCCCGTGTCTATACCCCTTTGGTGATCCTGCTTTCCGGTTTGATCGTCTCGATCCCGGCCTTGGTGGGCCTGTTTTCCTCCACCTTTGCCTATCATTTTCCCGAATGGCTTTACCGGGGGTTGGTCTTCTTGGTCATCTCTTGTCCCTGTGCGCTGGTGATTAGCGTGCCTTTAGGCTATTTCGCGGGGATCGGGACGGCTTCCCGCTTGGGGATCCTGTTCAAGGGAGGGAACTATTTGGATGCGATCTCCCGGATCAATACGGTCGCTTTCGATAAGACGGGTACCCTGACAACCGGGCGTTTTGAGGTGACTGCCGTGGAAAGTGGCTCGCTGCCGGTTGATGAGTCGTTGGCGTTGGCCGCCTCGGTGGAGCGGAAAAGCGCGCATCCGGTGGCGGTGGCTATCGCCCGCTATGCGGAGGAACGGAATATCCCTGTCTACGAGCCGTCGGAAGTAAGTGAGATAGCGGGTTATGGCGTTGAGGCCAAGGTGAACGGCCGGCAGGTGCTCGTCGGGAATATCCGCCTGCTGGAGGAACGAGGCATCCCGGTCCCGGAACATCTCTCTCGGGAGATCTCCACGGTGGTGGTGTGTGCGGTGGATGGCGAGTTTGCGGGATCGCTCTCGCTGGCGGACGTGCCGAAAGAGGATGCGGGGAAGGCGATCCGTCGTTTGCGGAAACTTGGCGTGGGGGAGATCTGCCTGTTGTCCGGCGACAGGCAGGAGATCGTGGACGGGATGGCCCGGAGGCTGGGAATCGGCTCGGCCTATGGGGATCTGTTGCCCGAGGATAAGGTGCGTTGTGTCGGGCGGATCGCCGCCATGCCCGGGAGGCGGGTCGCCTTCGTCGGGGATGGGATGAACGACGCTCCCGTGCTCGCCTTGAGTCATGTCGGGATAGCTATGGGCGGATTGGGGTCTGACGCGGCGATCGAGAGTGCCGATGTGGTGATCCAGACCGACCAGCCCTCGAAGGTGGCTGACGCGATCGCGATAGGAAGGTTTACCCGGAGCGTCGTCCGGCAGAACATCGTGGGAGCGATCGGCTTGAAGGTGGTGGTGCTCGCGGCGGGGGCGCTTGGTTTCGCCACGCTGTGGGGCGCCGTGTTCGCCGATGTGGGCGGCGCGTTGTTGGCGGTGCTCAACGCCATGCGGGTGGCGCGGGTACGTTTATGACGTAGGTTCGCGACTTCGTGCCGCCGATGTCATGGATTTTTCCCGCTTTTTCGTACCTTTGTCCCTCAATCCGAAGAAAATAATCTAAATATAGATACGAAATTATGTTTGAGAATTTAAGCGAAAGGTTAGAGAGATCGTTTAAACTGCTGAAGGGAGAGGGCAAGATCACCGAGATCAACGTGGCGGAGACCTTGAAAGACGTGCGTAAGGCTCTGCTCGACGCCGATGTCAATTACAAGGTGGCCAAGAGCTTTACCGACACGGTGAAAGAGAAGGCTTTGGGACAGAACGTGCTGACGTCCGTCAAGCCCAGCCAACTGATGGTCAAGATCGTTCACGATGAGCTGGCCCGTTTGATGGGAGGTACGGCGATTGAGGTGAATATTCAGGGGAATCCCGCTGTCATCTTGATGTCGGGTCTGCAAGGATCGGGTAAGACTACCTTCTCGGGTAAGTTGGCGAATCTCTTGAAGACCAAGAAGAATAAGAAGCCGTTGCTGGCGGCTTGCGACGTGTATCGCCCGGCGGCTATCGAGCAGTTGCGCGTGGTCGGCGAGCAGGTAGGCGTTCCCGTCTATATGGAGCTCGACAATAAGAACCCGGTGGAGATCGCCATGAACGCGATCCGCGAGGCGCGTGCCAAGGGTAACGACGTGGTGATCGTGGATACAGCCGGACGGTTGGCGATCGACGAGCAGATGATGAAGGAGATCGCCGCCATCAAGCAGGCGATCCAGCCGAGCGAGACCCTCTTCGTGGTGGACGCCATGACTGGTCAGGATGCCGTGAATACCGCGCGGGAGTTTAACGAGCGGCTGGATTTCGACGGGGTCGTGCTGACCAAGCTCGATGGTGATACCCGCGGTGGTGCCGCCCTCTCTATCCGGACAGTGGTGGATAAGCCGATCAAGTTCGTGGGTACGGGCGAGAAGATGGACGCGCTCGATATATTCCATCCCGAGCGTATGGCGGATCGTATCTTGGGCATGGGTGACATTGTCTCCTTGGTGGAGCGCGCCCAGGAGCAGTACGACGAGGAAGAGGCGAAGCGGTTGCAGAAGAAGATCGCCAAGAACCAGTTCGATTTCAACGACTTTATCGCGCAGATCCAGCAGATCAAGAAGATGGGTAACCTGAAGGAGCTGGCATCCATGATCCCGGGCGTAGGTAAGGCCCTGAAGAACGTGGACATCGACGATAACGCCTTCAAGAGCATCGAGGCGATCATCTATTCCATGACCCCGGCCGAGCGTAGTAACCCCGCTATCCTTAACGGGTCGCGCCGCCAGCGTATCGCCAAGGGTAGTGGCACGAGTATCCAGGAGGTGAACAAGCTCATCAAGCAGTTTGATGAGACCCGCAAGATGATGCGGATGCTGACCTCCATGAAATCGGGCAAGGTGAAGATGCCTTCATTCAAGCCTTCATTCAGACGTTAATCAAGAGGAGAGATCACGATATGGAAGAAAAGAAATACCAATTACTGGATGGGAAGGCAGTCTCCGCCCAAATGAAGCGGGAGATGGCCGAGGAGGTGGCTCGTATCAAGGCCGCCGGTGGAAAGATCCCTCATCTGGCCGCTATCTTGGTAGGCCACGATGGGGGAAGCGAGACGTATGTGGCAAGTAAGGTCAAGACCTGCCAGGAGATCGGTTTCAAGTCGAGCCTGATCCGCTTTGAGGCGGATGTTACGGAAGAGGAGTTGCTTCGTAAGGTGAACGAGCTGAACAATGATCCGGACGTGGACGGCTTTATCGTGCAGCTGCCCTTGCCGAAGCATATCTCGGAGCAGAAGGTGATCGAGGCGATCGACTACCGGAAGGATGTGGACGGTTTCCACCCGATTAATGTAGGGCGGATGTCGATCGGGTTGCCCTGCTTCGTGTCGGCTACTCCGGCAGGTATCTTAGAGCTGTTGCGTAGGTACGACATACAGACGAGGGGCAAGCATTGCGTCGTGTTAGGGCGTAGCAACATCGTCGGGAAACCGATGGCTAACTTGATGGTGCAGAAAGCTTACCCGGGCGATTGCACGGTGACGGTTTGCCACAGCCGTTCGGAGAACTTGAAGGAGATGTGTCTCTCGGCGGACATCATCATTGTCGCCTTGGGCGTGCCTGAGTTCCTAAAAGGGGATATGGTGAAGGAGGGAGCCGTGGTGATCGACGTGGGGACTACCCGTGTGCCCGATGCGACCCGGAAGAGCGGTTTCCGTCTTTGCGGCGACGTGAAGTTCGACGAGGTGGCTCCAAAGTGCTCCTATATCAGCCCGGTTCCGGGCGGGGTAGGCCCGATGACGATCATTTCCCTGATGCGTAATACGCTGCTTGCCGGAAAGAAAGAGATTTATAAGTGACCAAAATTCTGCCGAGAGGTGGATTCATTTAGAATCTGGTGTGCGGTTTAAGTTGAAGCAGCCATATGCGAATTATCCGCATATGGCTGCTTTTTGCGTAAAAAAGTTGACGAAGGATTTGCGAGATCCGGATTTATGCCTATCTTTGCACCGTTTTAAGAGAAGGTTTCTCTGGAGCGAATATGGTGAATGTAGCTCAGTTGGTTAGAGCATTGGATTGTGGTTCCAAGGGTCGTGGGTTCGAGCCCCATCTTTCACCCTCTTCCTTGTTTTTATTTTTACATGGTGAATGTAGCTCAGTTGGTTAGAGCATTGGATTGTGGTTCCAAGGGTCGTGGGTTCGAGCCCCATCTTTCACCCCTCTTTCCTTTTCGGTAAAACAAAAAAAGGCTGACTTTCTGAAAAAGTCAGCCTTTTTTATGCGTTTGCTTCCCGTTATTCGTCGAGATACAGCCCCTCCCTGGACAATTGCTTGTCGAGATTAGCCACTCCCAAGGCCACGATCGCCGTGACAGTCGCTGTCTGCTCCTGGTATTCAGGGATATTTTTCGTGTAAAGATCCCGCTCCGTATGCCAGATCTCCCCATAACTGAAATTGTATCCCTTGAAATCCTCGGTGGTGAAGCCGATGGTCGGGACCCCTTTTACCGCGAAGACGGACGCATCAGTCCCTCCCGTCCGGGTGGGGCGCTTGCGCGGCTCGCGAACCGTCACCTCAAACGGGTAATCGGGGCGGATCTTCCGTATCGGCTCGCAGATCTTCACGAAATCGTCGTACATAGCTTGCGGCACGGCGATCCCGACAGGAGGCTCAGGCCCGCCGTCGCGGTTGAACATATTGGCGATCTTCGGGAGCCGGTCGGGATGCGCTTTCACCCAAGCGTGCGCCCCTAACAGGCCAAACTCCTCGCCGGCGAAAGCGATGAAGAGGATCGTCCGTTTCGGTTTGGCTCCCGAGAGGGCGATCATGCGGGCGGCTTCCATCATCGGGCCGATCCCCGTTCCGCAGTCGATACCGCCTGTCGCCACGTCGTAAGCGTCTAAGTGGCCGCTGACGATGACATACTCGTCGGGATACTCACTGCCCCGGATCGAGGCGATCACGTTATGGTATTTGATCGGGCCGAGCTTGAAGTGATTGCGGATGTCGAACTCCAGCTCGAAAGTACGCCGCTCCTCCACCATCTGCCGGATGATGTCGAACTGATGTTCGTCGAGCTTGATGTCGGGCAGCTCGGGCAAGTTGTCGAAATTGGTCGCCGGGTCGTTCATCATCTTGCGGTCGTAGAGCGCGCGGATGGGGACGGGCGAGGATTGGATGAAGCCTAGCGCTCCCGCCTCGCACATCTCCTTATAATATAGTCCGGGCGATTCCTCGTAAGGTTGAGGCTCGTATTTCCCGCCGTTCTCGCGGGCTTGGCGGCGCGCCTCCATGTTCTTGGCGAGTATCTCGTTGTTCCGCTTCTTGATCTCGGCACGGGCGGAATCGCTGAGCAGGGTGCCGATCGGCCATCCCTCGTTCTTTCCCGAGACGAGTACCCAGGCTCCTTTCAAGGTACCCTTGATCTGCTTGAACTCCTGGTCGTTGCGAGGCTCCATCACGACGTGCCCCCGCTGTACGCCTTTCGTGCCCGAGGTGTAAGAGGGCGTGGCGAAGTGAAGGATCATCCCGTTATCGCTCAAGAGCCGCCCGAACCAAGGCCCGCGGTTGAAGCCGACCGGCACGGAGCCTGCCTCCTCTAACCGAACGTCGAGCCCCCAGCTCTTGAACTCGCGTACCATCCATTCCGCGGCGTTCTCATAAGCGTCGGAGCCGATCAGCCTGCCGCCGAAGCGGTTGGTCAGGATGTCTAATTGATGCATCACTCGATTGTCGTTTTGTCCCATCTCGATGATTTTCTCGACGGCTTCCTCTTGCGCGAAGAGGGGCGAGGTGGTCAGGAGAGTCAGTGTAGCGCAGGTTAGCAGTAATTTTCTCATATACGTCATGTTTTTGTTTTTCCTATGACAAATATAGCGTTTTTATATATTTGATTATTCCGTATTTTCGCGCAAAAAGCGAGAGGTATCTCATTTATTTATCTTACTGACTTAAAAATAGAGAAGGCGTATGAAGCAAGTAGGCATGATCGTGCTGGCAGGGCTCTTGATGGCCGGTTGCCAGAAGGCCCCCGACGGATTCGTGATCCACGGGGAGGTAGACAATATGACGGAAGGCGAGATCTACCTGAAGTCGTTCCGTAACAAGATGTTTTTCGACCAGGACACGGCGGAGGTCGTGAACGGGAAGTTCGTGTTCGAGGGAAAGGTGGATCAGCCCGCCCTCTTCGCCTTGGCGACAGACGACTTCTCCGCCCAGCTGTTCGTGGAGAATACAGAGATGAACGTGCGGATCAGCGACGAGGGGCAGACGGTCACCGTGGAGAACTCTCCCGTGAACGATGTCTTTCTCGGGAACGCCCGGAAGGTATTCGAGGAAGGGTTCAACATCGACAGCTTAGTGTCGAAATATCCCGACTCGCCCGCCGCGGCGTTTTACCTGTACCGTTTTTTCACCTATCAGCTCTCGTTGGACGACTTGAAGGCTACCCGCGCCAAGTTGTCGCCCGCGTTGGCGGATTGCCCTTACGTGAAAGACCTGGACGGTATCATCAAGCAGCTGGAGCACGTGCAGATCGGACAGGTGGCCCCGGAATTCTCCTTGCCGGATACGGCGGGCGTGTCAGTCTCCCTGTCCTCTTTCCGCGGGAAATACGTGCTGCTCGATTTCTGGGCCTCGTGGTGTCCGCCCTGCCGCAGGGAGAATCCGAACGTGGTGAAGGCGTATCAACAGTATAAAGACAAGAACTTCACGATCATCGGGATCTCGCTTGACAAGGATAAGGAGAAGTGGCTGAAGGCGATCGCCGACGACCAGCTGACCTGGACGCACCTGTCTGACCTGAAATATTGGGATTCGGAGATTCCCGCCCTGTATGGCGTGAGAGGTATTCCCGCCAACGTGCTGCTCGATCCCGAGGGGGTGATTGTCGCGAAGAACGTGACGGGAAAGGCTCTTTGGGAGACGTTGGAGAAGACGCTCCGGTAAGCCCGGGAGAGAGGCTGGCGGGGCTGCCCGCTTTCCTCCGGGATGTTTTTGGAAAAATCGTTGGGTGGATCCTGAAAAGGTTCCTCATGAAAAAAGATACCGATCCGGCGCTTTTTGCCGCGGATCGGTATCTTTTTTTAGGGGTAGCGTAGATCTCTCTTCGGTAGGGGTAAAAAAAGTCCGTATCCCGGGTATCGGATATTAATTTTAGAATGGATGAAAATCAAGGTGTATGGGATTCGTCTGTTTTTTTTAGGTAATAAGTAGTCTAAATTTAATTAAAAAAAGTAGCATTTAATGTTTGTGTATGTAAAATATGTATGTATATTTGCCCTGAGTTGATGCAATTGATTTGCGGATAAATGAACTGATTTGTAGGTTGTTATCGCCAAAACTGTGAATCTCCGCGGTCAGCTGGTAATGTGAAAATACCTGTAAGGACTCTTTGGATCTAAAGATCTTCTCCCGTTGATGCGGGAGATGTGTGATAATTATATATGTCAAAACTAAAAGTTTAACCTATGCTAAAGAATGAAAAAGCTGTCAGTTTCCTGTTGCTTTCGTTAGCTTTGCCTCTATGCTCCGCGGATCTATTGGCCGCGGATGCGGGCGTTAGTTCGGAATTACCCCCCCCATCGGGTGTAATGAACTGATTAACAGTGGTTTGTAGCAATCCAATGAATTAAGGGGAACGATCGAGGACGCGGCAGGTCCTATTGTCGGGGCGTCGATCTTCGTGAAAGGAAGAACGGATCATGGTACCATCTCGGACATGGATGGCCGGTTCAGCCTCTCGAACTTGAGAACAGGTGACGTGATCGTCGTCACTTACATCGGGTACGTCACCCAAGAGATCAAATACACCGGCCAAGCCTCCATCCGGGTGACGCTCAAGGAGGATACCCAGAACTTGGATGAGGTCGTGGTGGTAGGCTACGGCACGCAAAAGAAGGTGAACGTGACCGGTGCTGTCAGCATGGTGAACGCCGAGGTGATCGAGGCTCGCCCGGTACAGAACGTGTCGCAAGCCTTGCAGGGTGTCGTGCCGGGCTTGAACTTCTCCGTTACGACGGGAGGTGGAGCGCTCGACAGCCAGATGAGCGTGAATATCCGTGGCGCTGGCACGATAGGCGCGGGATCGGGGTCGTCCCCCTTGGTGCTGATCGACGGGATCGAGGGAAACATAAACTCGATCAACCCGAACGACATCGAGAACATCTCCGTGCTGAAAGACGCGGCTTCCGCCTCTATCTATGGCGCGCGCGGATCGTTCGGCGTGATCCTGATCACGACAAAGACCGGTAGGGCGGGGAAGACCCAGGTGAATTATTCGGGTAACGTGCGTTTCACCGATGCCTTGCAGATCCCGGACATGATGGATTCGTACCAGTTCGCCCAATATTTCAACGCGGCCGCCGCCAACGCGGGCCAAGGGGCGGTCTTCAGCGAGGATGTGCTCCAGCGTATCAAGGATTATCAGGCGGGGATCTTGAAGGAGGGTACCCGCGATGGCGCGACTCCCAGCGAGGCGAACGGTATCTGGGATCTTTATACCGGAGCGAACGGCAACACGGATTGGTTTGGCGAGGTGTATCGTAACTGGGCGCCCTCGCACGAGCATAACCTGAGTGTCAGCGGCGGTTCGGAGAAGGTGACGTATCGCATCAGCGGCAGCTTCCTCAACCAGAATGGCTTGATCCGCTATGGAAAGGATAAGTTCAACCGCTATACGATCGACTCCAAGATCTCGGCGAGACTGACGGATTGGCTGACCGTGAACTATACGAATAAATGGACGCGCGAGGATTATGAGCGGCCTACCTATATGACTGGCCTCTTCTTCCACAATATCGTGCGCCGCTGGCCAACTAATCCGGTTTACGACAACAACGGCTTCTTACTGGAAGGTATGGAGCTGATCCAGATGAAAGAGGGTGGCGTGCAGACCCAGAAGAAGAACTACTATACCAACCAGCTGGCGTTGGTGCTGGAGCCGGTCAAGGATTGGCATATCAACGTGGAAGGGAATATGCGTACCTATAACAGCAACTCGCATTGGGCGGTGTTGCCGGTGTACGCGCACGACGTGAAGGGCAATCCCTATGCGATCAGCTGGGACGGTAACGCCTCTTACGCTCCTGGGGCTACCCGGGTGAGCAAAAGCCGCTACACGGAGGATTACTTCACGACCAATATCTATACGGACTACTCGCGTACCTTTGGCGACCATTACTTCCGGGTGATGGGTGGTTTCAACGCGGAGCTGACCAAGACCGACTCGATGAGCGGGCAGGGCGATGAGCTGACCTCGCCTACCACGCCTTACTTGGATCAGACACAAGATCAGTTCAAGGCGTACGGCGGACGTGCGGAGAACTCGGTGGCCGGTTTCTTTGGTCGTATCAACTATAATTACAAGGAGAGATACATGGTCGAGATCAATGGCCGTTACGACGGCTCCTCCCGTTTCGTGGGCGACAAGCGCTGGGGCTTCTTCCCCTCCTTCTCCGCCGGATGGAATATCGCGAAGGAGAGTTTCTTCGGGAAACTGTCGGATTATATCAGCACCTTGAAGCTAAGAGGATCGTGGGGACAATTAGGTAATACGAACACGAACGACGCTTGGTATCCCTTCTTCCAGACGATGCCTGTCGGGAAAGCTAATGGAAGCTGGCTGATCAACGGGAAGAAACCGAATACGGCTTCCCTGCCCGGGATCGTCAGCGCGAAAAAGACCTGGGAGACGATCGAGACATGGGATGTCGGCCTCGACTGGGCGGCGCTCGATAACCGTCTGACCGGCTCGTTCGACTATTTTACCCGTTACACTTACGACATGATCGGCCCGGCTCCCGAGCTGCCGGCCGTGCTGGGTACGGCACCTCCCAAGATCAACAACGCCGACATGAAGTCGTACGGATTCGAGCTGGAGTTGGGATGGCGCGACCGGATCAAGGATTTCTCGTATGGCGTGAAGTTTGTCCTTTCTGATGCGCAGCAGGTGGTGATGCGCTACCCGAACGACGCGAAGACGCTGAATGCCTATTATGATGGCCGGAAATTAGGCGACATCTGGGGATACCAGACCGTGGGCATCGCGCAGACCCAGGAGCAGATGGACGCTCATTTGGCGAACAACCGCCCGAACTGGGGCTCGAACTGGAGCGCGGGCGACGTGATGTATGCCGACCTGAACGGTGACGGCAAGGTGAACGGGGGTGCGAACACGCTGGATGATCCGGGTGATTTGCGGATCATCGGAAACCAGACCCCGCGCTATAATTTCGGACTGACGCTGGATGCCGCATGGAAAGGGATCGATATCTCGCTCTTCTTCCAGGGGATCGGGAAACGCGACTGGTGGGTGTCCGGCCCGTATTTCTGGGGCGCTTCCGGAGGTATGTGGCAATCCGCCGGATTCAAGGATCACTGGGACTTCTGGCGCGGTCCGGGCGACCCGCTCGGCGAGAACATGGATGCCTACTATCCTCGTGCCTCGTTCGACGGAAGCAAGAACCAGCAGACGCAATCAGGGTACCTGCAAAGCGCGGCGTACATCCGCTTGAAGAATATGCAGCTTGGCTATACCTTGCCGAAGGCTTGGACACAAAAGGCGGGCTTGTCCTCTGTGCGTGTCTATTTCTCGGGTGATAACTTGCTTACCTTCACCAGCATGATGAAAATCTTCGATCCGGAGACAATCGACGGAGCTTGGGGACAAGGCAAGTTGTATCCTTTGTGCAAGACGATTTCGTTTGGTTTGAATGTGAATTTCTAAACAGGATTGAATTATGAAAATGCATTTTAAATATAGAAGTATCTTCGCTATATTCGCGGTCGCGGGCTTGGTCACGACAACTTCGTGTGACGACTTCTTGGATCGGGAGCCTATCTCTTCCGTTACCCCGCAGCAATATTTCAATACGGCGGAGCAATTGGGCAATTACGCGATAGCGTATTATACCTCCGTCCTGCCCAGTAACTCGGGAGGTTACAACGCCGGGCTTATCCTTGGCGATGCCCATACGGACAATCTCGTGTATGGAGAGGGAAACCTGAACTTATACTCGAAAGGACGTTGGCAGGTGCCGGCGGGACAGAACATGGGCTTTAGTCTGGCTCGTGCCATGAACTTCTTCTTGGAGCAGGTGCTTCCTAAGTATGAGGCGGGCGAGATCACGGGATCGGAGACAGACATCAAGCATTATATCGGCGAGGTTTATGTCTTGCGGGCCTTGTATTATTACTCTTGCCTGAGAACTTTCGGAGATTACCCGATTATCACGCAGGTGTTACCAGACGAGAAGGAGGCTTTGATCGAGGCGAGCAAGCGGATGCCCCGTAATGAGGTGGCTCGTTTTATCCTCTCCGACTTGGATAAGGCGATCGGGCAATTGAGGTCGGCTGGTGAGGTCGGGAAGGTGCGTATTAGCCGGGAGGTGGCCTTGCTGCTGAAGTCGCGCGTGGCGTTGTTCGAGGGAACGTTCGAGAAGTATCACAAGGATACGCCGCGTGTGCCGGGGCATCCGGAATGGCCGGGCGCCAAGATGGATTATAATAAAGGTAAGACGTTCAATATCGACACCGAGATCGATTTCTTCCTCTCGGAGGCGATGAAAGCCGCAGCCGAAGTAGCTGATAATTGTGCGTTGGCTCCTAACTCGAAGGTGCTGAATCCGGCTGTGGGAGAGATCTATGGTTGGAATCCTTATTTCGAGATGTTCTGTATGCCCGACCCAAGCTCGTTGCCGGAGGTGCTGTTGTACCGCCAGTATAGTACGGCGGAGAGCGTGACTTATGGTTACTTGAACTATATTCGGTCAGGCGGTGACAACGGGATGACGAAGAGTTTCGTGGACGCTTTCCTAATGGAGAACGGATTACCTATCTATGCCTCGAACTCGGGATACCAAGGCGACGTGACGATCGACCAGCAGAAGAGTGGGCGTGACGGGCGTTTGCAGCTCTTCCTCTTCGGGGAGAAGAGTGTCTTGTTGACAGAAGATACGCTGACCTATTTCAAGGCTCCGTTGATTACGGCCATGTCTGCCGAGCGCGACCGTACGGGATTCCGTCTGCGCAAGCATTATTGCTATGATCCTGTGCAACTGAAAAACGGCTTGAACGGTACGAACGGGCAGCTTTGTTATCGTGCGGCTGAGGCTTACCTCAACTATATCGAGGCCTCTTACCTGAAGAATGGTTCGATCGACAGCAAGGCCGACAAATATTGGCGACAGATCCGCGAGCGGGCAGGGGTAGATCCTGACTATCAGAAGACGATCGCCGCCACCGACTTGTCGAAAGAACCGGACTGGGCAGTCTATTCTGGTTCCGCTAAGGTGGATCCGACGCTGTATAACATCCGCCGCGAACGCCGATGCGAGTTCATTGGCGAGGGAATGCGCAAGGACGACCTGACCCGTTGGAGAGCATACGATGCCTTGTTCGAGGGCAATATGGGATCATACATCCCGGAGGGTATCAATTTGTGGATGGAGATCTACAAATCGAAAGAGTACTTGAAGCGCGATCCGCAAGGGAACCTGACGCAAGAGAGCCTCTTGGTGGAGCAGGCGGATGGCCTATCCACGGCGAATGTATCGAGCCGGAAGGATAGTAAGTACCTGCGTCCGTATCGGATCATCAAGGAGAATAACGATCTTTGGAATGGTTACATTTGGCAGAAGGCACACTACTTGGCTCCGCTCGGTGTCCGCGATCTGACGATCACTTTCGAGGATGGAACGGTAGAGCACTCGGCGATGTACCAGAACCCGTACTGGCCGACAGTGGCGAGTGCCTCCGCATTAGAATAGGAATAAGACAGGATAGTTGGTCGCCCGGCGAGTGTCGTCATCGGGTGACCAACGTCCCGGAAACAGTAGGGAACAAAAAAGACGGATTCGGCTGTTTTGAGCCGGATCCGTCTTCCTTTTATCCGTTCGGATGAGTTTATTTCTCCTCGTCGATGATCATGCCGCTGCCGAAACAGAGGTGATGATCCTTGTCATATACCACGCAATACTGCCCGGGCGCTATCCCTTGGATCTTGTCGTCCGACTCTACCCGGTACAAGTCGCCGATGCGCCGGATATACCCGTGCGTGAACTCGGGAGTATGGCGGATCTTGAAGGTGATCTCTTTCCCGTCGGCGAACTCGCCCCAGGGATCCTCGGTGATGAAGTCGAACCCCTGCATATTGATTACCTTGCCATATTGCGTCTCCGGGTCGTACCCGTTGGACACATAGATGATATTCTTCCGTATGTCTTTCTTGATGACAAACCACGGTCCGCCACTAAGTCCCAACCCTTTGCGTTGCCCGATCGTGTGGAACCAATAGCCATTATGTTTACCGACCACCTTGCCCGTCTCCAATTCCACGATCTTCCCGGGGCGCTTCCCTAAGTAACGCTCGATGAAGTCATTGTAATTGATCTTTCCCAAGAAGCAGATCCCTTGGCTGTCCTTGCGCTTTGCGCTGGGAAGTTTTTGCGCCTCGGCGATGGCACGCACCTCGCTTTTCATCAAATGGCCGATCGGGAACATCAGTTTCTCGATCTGCAAGCGGGTGATCTGACCCAGGAAATCGGTCTGGTCCTTTACGGGATCCTTGGCGGTGGAGAGCCAGGTCTTGCCATCGATCACGGTCGTCGTGGCATAGTGGCCGGTGGCGATCTTGTCGAAATCCTTGCCCCATTTATCCTCGAAGCAGCCGAATTTGATATACTTGTTGCACATCATGTCCGGATTGGGGGTAAGTCCGCGCTTTACGGAGTCGATCGTATAGCTGACCACCCGCTCCCAGTACTCGTCGTGCAGGGAGACGATCTCGAACCTGCACCCATATTTACGGGCGATGTAGGTAGTGATCTCTATATCTTCCTCCGCGGGGCAGTCGATATACCCGTCCTTGTCCTCCATCCCGATACGGATGTAAAAGATCGTCGGGTCGTATCCCGCCTCTTTCAGCTGATGTACGACGACGGAGCTGTCCACCCCTCCGGATACTAATGCCGCTATTTCCATGTTCCTCCTTATTCTATAATCTGTTTTCTCCCGCGAAAATACGGAAAAAAGGCGGTGAGTGGTATCGCCGGGCGGGATAACCCTAACTTTTTGGCGGGGAGCGCATGAGAGCGAGGGTATATTCCGTATCTTTGACCCATAGTCGAAGATAGGATGCGCCTTGGCCATACCAAATTGAGCCAGTTCCCTTTTGTATGGCGCCCGGCTTTCACTATCTTTGTCCTCACCATTCGCGGGAATGATGAGATCGTTTTTTGAAAAACTGTGTCAATCATGAAAAAAATAGTAATGTATTCACTTATGACAGCCATGACAATGACAGCCTGCACGGGCCGGCAGGCGGAGACAAACGCCGTTTCCCCGGACACGGGATTCAACTATGTGGTAGATCAGTTCGCTGATTTAGAGATACTCCGGTATCAGGTTCCCGGGTTTGAGTCGCTGTCGTTAAGGCAAAAGCAATTGCTTTATCATCTTTCGGAAGCGGCCCTGATGGGACGCGATATATTCTTCGACCAGAACGGGCGTTATAACTTGGCGGTCCGCCGGACATTAGAGGCCATTTACACCTCATACGACGGCGACAGGGAGGATCCCCAGTTCAAGGCCTTGGAGGTCTATCTGAAGCGGGTATGGTTCTCCAGCGGGATCCATCACCATTACGCCTTGGACAAGTTCGTGCCGGGATTCACGCCCGACTTCTTCAAGGAGTGTGTCATGAAGGTGGACGCCGCGAAATTGCCGCTTCGGGATAACCAAAGCGTGGAGCAGTTCGTAGAAGAGCTCTCGCCCGTACTTTTTGATCCGAAGGTCATGCCGAAGCGAAGCGTGCAAGGGGGAACTGCGGATCTGATCCAAGCCTCCTCTAACAACTATTATGGAGGCGGGATCAGCCAGGCGGAGGTCGAGGATTTCTATACCCGGATGAAAGAGGGACAGGATACGATCAGGCCGATCTCTTACGGATTGAACAGTCGGCTGGTGAAGGAGAACGGCAAGGCCGTGGAGAAGGTATGGAAGGTAGGTGGGCTCTATTCAGCCGCGATCGAGAAGATCGTGGAGCAATTGGAACTGGCCTTGCCTTTCGCCGAGAACGAGGCGCAGAAGGCGATCATCTCGAAATTGATCGAATATTACCGGACGGGCGACCTGAAGACGTTCGATGCGTACTCGATCCTTTGGGTGGAGGATACCGCCTCGGAGGTGGACTTCGTGAACGGTTTCATCGAGACTTACGGGGATCCGTTGGGCATGAAGGCAAGCTGGGAATCGACCGTGAACTTCATCAACAAGGAGGCGACCAAGCGCACGAAGGTAATCAGCGAGAACGCACAGTGGTTCGAGGATCACTCGCCGGTGGATAAGCGTTTCAAGAAAGAGCAGGTGAAGGGCGTGAGCGCCAAGGTGATCACGGTGACGATGCTGGGTGGCGACTGCTATCCGGCCACCCCGATCGGGATAAACCTCCCGAACGCGGATTGGATCCGCAGGGATCATGGCTCGAAATCCGTGACGATCGAGAATATCACCGAGGCATACGACAAGGCATCGCAAGGGAATGGATTTAACGAGGAGTTCGTCTGGAGCGATACGGAGCGCGACGCGATCAAACGATATGGATTCCTGACGGATAACCTGCATACCGACCTGCATGAGTGCTTAGGGCATGGATCCGGTAAGTTGCTGGATAATACGGATCCGGGAGCCTTGAAGGAGAATAGTTCTACCTTGGAGGAGACACGGGCGGACCTGTTCGGACTGTATTACTTGGCGGATCCGAAATTGGTTGAGTTAGGCTTGTTGCCCGATGGCGATGCTTATAAGGCGGAATACTATAAATATATCATGAACGGCCTGATGACCCAACTGGTACGCATCGAGCTTGGCAAGGATGTGGAGGAGGCGCATATGCGAAACCGCCAGCTGATCGCCAAGTGGGTCTATGAGAAGGGTAAGGCGGACAACGTGATCGAGCTGAAGAAGCGGGATGGCAAGACCTATGTGGTCGTGAACGATTACCCCCGCCTGCGTACCTTGTTCGGGGAGCTGCTCGCCGAGATACAGCGCGTCAAGAGCGAAGGCGATTACGAGGCGGGTAAACGGTTGGTAGAGGACTATGCCGTGAAGATCGATCCAGAGTTGCACGCTGAGGTGCTGGAACGTTACGCCAAATTGGATCTCGCCCCCTATAAGGGTTTCGTTAATCCGGTGATGAGAGAGGTCAAGGACGCGAATGGCACGGTGACCGACATCGTTCTCGATTATACGGAAGGTTATGTGGAGCAGATGCTCCGTTATGGACGTGATTACTCCTATTTGCCTACCTATAACGATTAAGGAGATGAGAGATCTACAAGAGGAGTTGCGGACGATACGGAAGCAACTCCGGCTATCCATGAATGGGGTCACTTCCACCAGTATGCGGGAGAAGGGGGTAACGTACAAGCTGAACTTCGGTGTCTCGTATCCGGAGATCAAGGAGATCGCCCTCCAGCATGAGCCCGACGCGGATCTGGCGGAGGCGCTATGGGCGGAGGATGTCCGGGAGTTCAAGATTCTGGCTACCCTGTTGAGGCCAGCCGACTCGTTCTCCAAGGAGGAGGCGATGCGCTGGGTGAGGGAGATCCCCTATTTGGAGATCGCGGAGCATTGCGCACGTAACCTGTTCGCGCGGTTACCTTATCGGGAACTGTTAGCTTTGGAGTTGGTGGGCGACGCGACCGACCGGTTTGCCCGTACGGTGGCGTTCCTGCTCTGGACGGCTTTGTTCAAGCAGGGAGAACGGTTACAGGCCTCCCATGCGGGCCTCTTCTTGGACGCTGCCATGCGTGTGGTGGCAGAGCCGGGATCCGACACCCGTTTAGGCGAGCGCCTTGCCGCGGTCCAGGCCTTGAAATATTATGGACGAGGGCCGGAGGAGGCGGCCCGGCAGGTATTGGATCGGTTCGAACCCTTGCTGGCGGCGGCTGATGAATCCGCGGAAACCCAAGAAATATATAATGAATTAAAATTCGAGTTTGAATATTATCGGTAAGGTTTTGCGTTTAGAATAAATGCCTTACCTTTGCCATTCGTGTGGTCTTTGGAAATGGAAACGAAAGTCTATACGGAAATGTTCGCGTCGTTTACCGGATATCTATCGGAGAAAAAACTACGGAAGACCGAGGAAAGGATTACTATATTTAAGGAGATATGTACCTTCCCCGGCCATTTTGACGTGGGTACCCTCTCGGATAAGCTGGAAAAGGATAACTTCCATGTCAGCAAGGCGACGTTGTATAATACGTTGGACGTTCTGGTGGATGCCGGCTTGATTGTCCGTCACCCGATCTCTACCCAGCCCGTGCAATATGAGTTGCGCCTCTATGCGGATACGCATATCCATTTGGTTTGCACGAGGTGTGGGGCTGTGCGCGAGCTCCCGATCCAGGAGATAGGGACGGAGATGAAGAGCAAGAAGATCACCCGTTTCACGCCGGAATATTATTGCTTGTATATCTATGGCCTATGCAGTAAGTGCAAGTTTAAGTTGCGGCGATTGGAGAAATAAGGAATATTAATGCCTATATAATATTGTAGAAAATGAAAGTAGATGTTTTGTTAGGATTGCAGTGGGGCGACGAGGGCAAAGGCAAGGTTGTCGATGTGCTGACTCCGAATTACGATGTGGTAACACGTTTTCAAGGAGGCCCCAATGCCGGACATACATTGGAGTTTAACGGAGAGAAGTATGTGCTGCGCTCCATCCCCTCCGGGATTTTCCAAGGGGGAAAGATCAACGTGATCGGTAATGGGGTCGTATTGGATCCGTTATTGTTCAAGCAAGAGGCGGAAGCCTTGGCCGCGAGCGGACACGATATTACCAAGCAACTTTATATCTCGAAGAAGGCGCACCTTATCTTGCCTACGCATCGGGTATTGGATGCCGCGTACGAGGCAGCGAAAGGAGCCGGCAAGATAGGCACGACCGGGAAGGGTATCGGCCCGACCTATACGGACAAGGTAAGCCGTAACGGTGTCCGCGTGGGCGATCTGCTGCATAACTTCGAGGCAAAATACGCGGCGGCGAAGGCCAAGCATGAGGCTATCCTGCGCTCCTTGAACTATCAATACGATATTACCGAGATCGAGGCGCAGTGGATGGATGCGCTGAATTACCTGAAGCAGTTTAAGCTGATCGATAGTGAGCACGTCATCAATAACTTCCTGAAAGAGGGCAAATCCGTATTGGCTGAAGGTGCCCAAGGTACGATGTTGGATATTGACTTCGGCTCGTATCCGTTCGTGACTTCCTCGAACACGATCTGCGCCGGGTGCTGTACGGGACTGGGTGTATCCCCTCGCAACATCGGTGAGGTATATGGGATCTTCAAGGCCTATTGCACCCGTGTGGGGAGCGGTCCGTTCCCGACGGAGCTGTTCGATGAGGTAGGAGACAAGATCGGGCAGTTAGGTCATGAGTTCGGGGCGGTCACGGGGCGTAAGCGTCGTTGTGGCTGGATCGACTTGGTAGCCTTGCGCTATGCCGTGATGATTAACGGGGTAAGCCAGCTGATCATGATGAAGAGCGATGTGCTTGACTCCTTCGATACGATCAAGGCTTGTGTGGCCTATAAGGTCAATGGGGCTGAGGTCACGGAGTTCCCCTACGAGATCGACGATACGGTTGAGCCGATTTACGTGGAGCTGCCGGGCTGGAAGACAGACATGACGAAGATGCAGAGCGAGGATGAGTTCCCGGAAGAGTTCAACGCTTACCTCTCTTTCCTTGAGGAGGAGCTGGGGGTACCCGTGAAGATCGTCTCTGTCGGTCCGGATCGCGAGCAGACAATTGTCAGATATACGGAATAAGCGATCGGCAAATCCATACAAAATGGCAGAAGATGGCATATCTCAAGGGTTGTCTCCTGCCATTTTTGTTTTGGAAGGCTTTTTGTCGTAGATTTGTAAAACATAATAAGATAACGGTTTATGAGTATGTATTGGGTTATATTCATCGGATTCGCTTTGTTGAGCTGGTTAGTCTCTTCACGGCTGAAAAACAAGTTTGAGAAGTATTCTCAAATCCCCATGCCAAATGGGATGACAGGAAAAGATGTGGCGGAGAAGATGCTTCGTGACAACGGTATTTATGATGTACAGGTAATCTCGACTCCCGGCCATTTGACGGATCATTATAATCCGGCGAACCAGACAGTCAACTTAAGTGAGTCGGTTTATTATAGCAATAGTATAGCTGCCGCCGCGGTGGCAGCGCATGAGTGTGGCCACGCTGTACAGCATGCTACGGCTTACGCTCCGTTGAGAATGCGTTCCGCCTTGGTCCCGGTGGTCAGTTTCGCCTCGAATATCATGACTTGGGTGCTGTTGGGTGGTATGTTGCTGATCAATGTCTTCCCCCAGCTGCTGCTGTTCGGGATCATTTTGTTCGCCTCGACCACCTTGTTCAGCTTTATCACCTTGCCGGTTGAGATCAATGCCAGCCAGCGTGCCTTGGTATGGTTGAGCAACGCGGGTATCACGAACGCTTTCACGCACGATAAGGCGGAGGATGCGTTGCGGTCGGCCGCTTATACGTATGTGGTAGCCGCTTTAGGATCGTTGGCTACTTTGCTTTATTATATCATGATTTTCTTAGGAGCCCGGAGTCGCGACTAAGGAAATTTCAGGAAACGGAGATCTCCTTTAGGGGCATGAATGTGTCGCTGAGGGAGGATGGATTTTCCCGCAAAAGCATTACCTTTGCGGGAAAAATAATTTATATAATCACATATTATCATGCAAAAACCTTCCATTCCAAAAGGTACCCGGGATTTTTCGCCGGAGGAGATGGCGAAACGTAACTATATATTCAGCACGATCCGCGAGGTGTTCCATCTTTATGGCTTTCAGCAGATCGAGACTCCCGCTATGGAGAACCTATCCACGTTGATGGGGAAATATGGGGAAGAGGGCGACAAGCTTCTTTTCAAGATCCTGAATTCGGGAGACTGCTTCGCCGGAATTTCCGATGAGGAGCTGAGGGAGAAGAACCCGTTGCGGTTTGCCGCGAAGGCTTGTGAGAAAGGATTGCGTTACGACCTTACGGTTCCCTTCGCGCGCTTCGTGGTGCAGCATCGGAATGAGATCAGTTTCCCCTTTAAGCGTTACCAGATCCAGCCGGTATGGCGTGCGGATCGTCCACAGAAAGGGCGCTATCGTGAGTTCTATCAGTGTGATGGAGACGTGGTAGGATCTGACTCCCTTATTAACGAGGTGGAGCTGATCCAGATCATGGATGAGGTGTTCCACCGCTTCGGGATACGGGTTCGCATCAAGATGAATAACCGGAAGATCCTGTCCGGCATCGCCGAGATCATCGGAGAGGCGGATAAGATCGTGGATATTACCGTGGCGATCGATAAATTGGATAAGATCGGCTTGGAGAACGTGAACGAGGAGCTTCGTTCGAAAGGCCTGCCTGAGGAGGCGATCGAGCGACTTCAGCCGATTATCCTGCTGCAAGGCTCGAACGAGGAGAAGATAGCTACCTTACGGAATGTGCTGGCTGCCTCGGAAACAGGCTTGAAAGGGGTGGATGAGTTGGACTTTATCTTGGAGCGTATCTCGCATACGCCTATCCGTGCTGAGCTGGAGCTGGATCTTACCTTGGCACGCGGCTTGAATTATTACACGGGCGCTATCTTCGAGGTGAAGGCGCTTGACGTGCAGATCGGCAGTATTACGGGAGGAGGACGCTATGATAACCTGACCGGTGTGTTCGGCATGGAAGGGGTGTCTGGCGTAGGTTTCTCTTTCGGCGCCGATAGGATCTTTGACGTATTGAATCAATTGGACCTTTATCCTGAGGGCTCGTTGAAGGGCACGCAGCTGCTGTTCGTGAATTTCGGGCGGACAGAGGAGACGTACCTCTTGCCGTTGATCGCGAAAGTCCGTCAAGCGGGAATCCGGACTGAGCTATATCCGGAGGCCGCCAAGATGAAGAAGCAGATGGGGTATGCGGACGCTAAGAAGATTCCTTTCGTGGCGATTGTCGGGGAGAACGAGATCACTGCCGGAAAGATCAACCTGAAAAATATGCTGACAGGCGAGCAAGAGCTTGTCTCCTTGGAAGAGCTGATCGACCGCTTCTAAGCGGTTTCCGGGACTATCTCGGTCTCTTTTCCGGCATATAGAGCCAAAAACGCGCAGGCATGTGCTGTCGTTGCAAACGGGGGTTGAGGCGTTCTTTGATAGCGATCGACTGGAAGTAGGCTTGCCACATCTCTTGGAAGAGGGTCTCATCCTTGTCCATAATATCTTCGCTGAGCAATCCGGTCAGGAGGTGTGAATCTTTTTCCTCGAACCGTACCTCCGTGACCTCTTTCAGGTCGTAGTAATAGCCATACTCTCGCTTGAGATCGTAGAGAAGCCAGCGTTGGTCGGCAAAACGGTCTTGGGCGTAAGGGACAACTAAGGGAAGTACATTATATAAGGGGGCAAGGGCGGCGAAATAGGTGCCGTCGGCCGCCTTTTGGAAACGGAAGAACTGGATGACACGCAGCCGCTCGTTGCTGACCTTCTTCCAGATCTTGGCTGTTTCTAATACGTCCGGATCGCCGAGATTGTACTCGATGGTCTTTGGGGAGTCGATCGCCTTTTGGATATAGCGAAACAGCAACAGATCCACTTCCGGGAGTTCAGATAACCAAGTGACCGTCAGCCCGGAGAGGGAAGTGCGTGAGATTCGTTTCTCCAGGCCCTTCCATACCCGTTCGGCTTTTCGGCTATCGGTATGAATCGTTACGACCTCGTCGTGGAATAGGGGAAGGGGTTCTCCCTCAGCCAGCAACACGTCGGGGAACTGCCGGCGGGCATAGGCGTCGAATACGGCGGTGAGGAGCCCTTCGAATGTCTTGTCGTAAACGAATGCGATCATATCTTGTTCTCTCTTTTTCGAAGGATCTGTGTTATCAATCAATGAATGGTAACCGGAGCTGTGCCGTATCCGCTTGTTTCCCGCTTTTTCTGGATAGTAGCTGGCGGACAGTCGTCGGGCTTACCTCGTGGATAGTGCGCATAGGCAGCTCACGGCAGGTAATGAAGTAGCGGGCTTTCTTCATCACTACACCTATCTTTTTCAGCTGTTCGGCGGTAAGGTTCCCGTAGCGCCGTGAGATCACGATGATCTTGGCCGACTTTACGCCAATCCCCGGAATCCGGAGAAGAGTCTCATAGTCTGCCTTGTTGATGTCTATGGGGAACAGCTCGGGGTGACGTAACGCCCAAGATAGCTTAGGGTCGATGTCAAGATCCAGATCCGGGTAAGCGTCATTGACGATCTCATCTACTTGGAATTGATAAAATCGCAGTAGCCAGTCCGCTTGGTATAACCGGTTCTCTCGGACCAACGGAGGTGCCGTGATCGCTGGCAGGCGGGTATCGTAAGTGTTTACGGGAATGAACCCGGAATAATAGACCCGTTTCATTGTAGGCCGCTGGTACAAGGCAGACGAGAGGCGAAGGATGTCCTTGTCCGTATCTGCCGTGGCTCCTACGATCATTTGCGTGCTTTGTCCGGCAGGCGCGAACTTTGGGGCATGGCGAAGCCGTTTCCGATCTTCGGCGTTTTGAAGGATCCCTTGTTGGATGTAGCGCATGGGGGTAAGGACACTCTTGAAATCTTTCTCTGGAGCCAATGCCTGAAGGCTTTTCTCATTGGGTATCTCGATATTCACGCTCAGGCGATCCGCATATAATCCGGCCTCGTTGACTAATTCTTGGCTTGCCCCGGGAATACTTTTCAGATGTATATAGCCGTTGAAGCGGTGTATGAGGCGAAGATCCTTGACCGCCTTGACAAGCCGTTCCATCGTATAGTCTGGATTGCGCACGACCCCCGAGCTTAAGAACAGCCCCTCGATGTAATTGCGCCGGTAGAATTCGATGGTAAGTTCCACTAATTCCGTGACGGATAGGGTCGCCCTCGGCAGGTCATTGCTGCGCCGGTTGACACAATAGGCGCAATCATACATACAATAGTTGGTAAGCATGATTTTCAAGAGCGAGATGCAGCGCCCGTCCTCCGCGAAGCTATGGCAGATACCCCAACCCTCGGTGCTCCCGATCGCCCCGCTTTTATGGGCCCGAGTGGTGCCGCTTGAGGCGCAGGAGACGTCATATTTGGCCGACTCCGCCAATATTTTCAGTTTCTGGAGTACCTTCTCGTTCATTTTTTTCGGGATATTTATCGCAAAGGTAACGATCCGATCGGGAAATCTACCATACGATCCTCAAGTTTTAGTAGCAGGAAAGATGTATATTCGCGTCGTCAGAATCCTCATTTGGAGGAAAGGTCATTATTTGTAATACCTAAAAACAGTTATATGAAACGTCTTATTTATCCGGGGACCTTGTTGGCTCCGGCTTTTTTGTTTGTCGCCTGTGGAGGCGGACAAGAGAAAGTGGAAGAGAAGCCACTTAACATCATCCACATCATGACGGATGACCATTCCTATCAAACAATCAGCGCTTACGGGCACGCTTTAGGGAAATTGGCTCCTACACCCAACTTGGATCGGTTGGCGGCGGAAGGAATGCTGTTCCGGCAGGCGTTCGTGGAGAACTCGCTCTCCACTCCCAGCCGGGCCTGCCTGATGACCGGATTGTACAGTCACCAGAACGGGCAGCGGCAATTGGGAGCGGGAATCGATACGACGAAGACTTTCTTCTCGGAGATCTTGAGGGCGCATGGATACCAGACCTGCGTGGTCGGGAAATGGCATATGCAATGCGAGCCGAAAGGCTTTGACTCGTATCATGTGCTTTGGGATCAGGGGGATTATTACAACCCCGAGTTCAAGAGCCCGGAGACAAACGGCGAATATGTCCGCGAGGAGGGGTATGCCACCTCCCTCATAACGGATCACGCCATCGAGTTCTTGGAGAAACGGGACCCGGGGAAACCCTTCTGCCTGTTGGTACACCACAAGGCCCCGCACCGGAACTGGATGCCTGACACGAGGTATCTTGACCTGTACGAGGACGTGGATTTTCCTTATCCGGATACCTTCAACGACCGTTACGCCACCCGTTGCGCGGCGGCCTCTACGCAGGAAATGCGTATAGACGATGACATGACATTGGTCTACGACCTGAAGGTGGATGAGCTGAAGCAAACGAAGCCCCATGATAATGAGTGGAATGTCGAGGGATGGGACGCCTCGCTCGCGCGGATGACCCCGGAACAGCGGGAAACGTGGATGAATTCCTATAAGCCCCGCAATGAGAGGTTTATCCAGTCCGACCTAAAAGGGGAGGACTTGGTGAGGTGGAAATACCAGCGTTATATCAAGGATTATGTCCGTTGCATCAAGTCTATCGATGATGAGGTGGGACGTTTGCTGGATTACTTGGAGAGAGAGGACCTGATGGACAATACGGTCATTGTCTATACCTCCGACCAGGGCTTCTATATGGGCGAGCACGGATGGTTCGACAAGCGGTTCATGTACGAGGAGTCGTTCCGTACGCCGCTGATTATCCGCTATCCGGGGAAGATCAAGCCGGGCAGCGAGTGTACGGCCTTGGTACAGAATATTGACTACGCCCCCACTTACTTGGACATAGCGGGGATAGAGAAGCCGGATTACATGGTCGGGACTTCCTTGGTCCCGCTATTCGGTGGCGAGACACCCAAGGACTGGAGGGAGTATCTCTACTACCACTATTACGATTACCCGGCGATACACATGGTACGCCGTCATGACGGTGTGCGAGACAGCCGGTATAAGCTGATCCATTTCTATGGGGATAAGGACCAATACAGGGAGGCGATCGATTGCAATGAGCTGTACGACTTGCGGACGGATCCCAATGAGTTGCATAATCTGTACGGGGATCCCGAGTACGCGGAGGTGCAAGATCGTTTGCAAGCGCAGTTGGATAAGTTCCGTGCGGAGCAGAAAGTGGATGAGTATTAAAGGACAACCCTATAAGAGACGGGACAGGAGATTTTCTCCTGTCCCGTTTTTTTATGCCTTGATCTCAAGTGTTCAGCCGCTCTACCGTTTTTACCCCATTAACGGCCTTGATCTTCTTGGTCAGGGAGCTGAGCGAGGTCGTATCCCTCACGGAGACGGTGAAATTCCCTTGGAAGAGCCCGTCTGTCGAGTTGATGTTCAACGAGCGTAAGGTCACGTTAGCCTCCTTGCCGATCACGGAGGTGATGTTGGTTACGATCGCTATGTCGTCTCGTCCGATCACCTGTAAAGTGACGATATAGCCGTTGTCTCCCTTCCCGCTCCATTTCGCCCGGATGATCCGGTATCCGAAGCGGCTCATCATCTCCTGCGCGTTAGGGCAATCCATCCGGTGGATCTTGATCCCGTGCGTGGAGACAAACCCGAACACCTCGTCGCCATAAATCGGGTTACAGCACTTGGCGAGCTTGTACTCGATACCGGTCAGGTTCTTGTCGATCACCAAAATATCCTTATTGGTAGAGATCTCCTCCACCGGGGTGGTCGTGATGAATTCCTCGGCACTGCGCGCCTCTGTCCGGTCGTTGCTCTCGGTCTCCTTGCGGAGCGCCTCCACATATTCGTCGATCACGACGTTCGGATCGAGGCGCTCCTCAGCGATCTCGATATAGAAATCGGTGACGGTCTTGAAGCCCTTTTTCTTGATATAGCGCATCAAGGTCGGCTCCTCCAGCTCGATTTTCCGGTTCTTGAAGCGTCGTTGCAACATCTCCTTGGCGAATTCCACGGCCTTTACGGTCTCCTCCTTCAGTGCCTGCTTGATCTTCACGCGGGCTTTCGAGGTGACGACGAAGTTCAGCCAGTCCCTCTTGGGCGATTGCGTGGGCGAGGTGATGACCGATACGCTGTCACCATTGTGCAAGACGTACTTGATCGGCACGTTCTTCCCGTTCACCTTCGCGGAGACACACTTGCTTCCCAAGTTGGTATGGATGGCGAAGGCGAAATCGAGTACGGTAGCCCCTTTCGCCAGCTTGATCAGGTCGCCCGTGGGTGTGAACACATAGATCTCGTCCTTGTACAGATCCATCTTGAAGTCCTGCATCAGGTCCAGCGGGTTGTTCTCTTTCGTCTCCAAGGCCGCCCGCACGTTATTCATGAACTCGTCGAGCCCGCTTTCCGCCTTCACCCCCTTGTATTTCCAATGGGCGGCAAGTCCTCGCTCGGCTATCTCGTCCATCCGCTTGGTCCGTATCTGTACCTCCACCCACTTGTTCTGGGGCCCCATCACCGTGATGTGCAGGCTCTCGTACCCATTGCTCTTGGGGATGGAGATCCAGTCCTTCATCCGCTTGGGGTTAGGCTGGTACATATCCGTGATGATGGAATAGACCTGCCAGCATTCCGACCGCTCCTTCGGCAGGGGCGTATCCAATACGATACGGATGGCGAAAAGGTCGTATATCCCCTCGAACTCCACTTGCTGCTTCTTGAGCTTGTTGTTGATGGAGTGGATAGACTTGGTGCGTCCCTTGATCTCGAAATGGAAGCCCTCCTCAGTCAACCGTTTCTTGATCGGGGCGATGAACTCCTCGATATAGGCGTCGCGCGAGCGTTTCGTCTCGTTTAGTTTACGCTTGATGAAATCATATTGCTTCCGGTCGGTATATTTCAGGGAGAGATCCTCTAATTCGCTCTTGATCGCGTAGAGCCCCAGCCTGTGAGCGAGCGGGGCGTACAGGTACGACGCTTCGGTGGCGAGCCGGATCCGGTCATCCTCAGACAGCAGCTTCCCGAGCCGCATGAGGCAGAGGCGGTCGGCTATCATCAGCAGGATCACCCGTACATCCTCCGCGAACGAGAATAGAAGGCGGTGGAAGTTTTCTGAGTTGATGGCGGTGTTTTTCGCGTAAAGATCCGAAGTTTTCAGCAAACGTTGGACAATCAATGATACGTCCTCCCCAAACTCCTTTTCCACCTCCTCGATGGCGATCGTCTGTTTCATCACCGGCCGATACAGGAGCAGGGCGATGACGGAGGTACGCTTCAGCCCGATCTCCTGCGAGGCGATCAGGGCGGTGTCGATGTTGCGCAACAGCCCGTTGATCCCGTTCTTGTCGCGTCCGTAGCAGTCTAAGGCCACCACCCGTTTCATCATTGCCTTCATCTTGCGGATATCCTCTTTTTCAAGGAAAGAGTAAAGACTATGCAGCAGGAGCCTGTATTTGGAGAAGAAGGCTCTCTTTTCTTCCGGCGTAAAGAAATCGATTGTATCCATAATGCGTCATTTTTACTGCCCAATCGCGGACAGGCCGTAAAACATGCCGTAAAAGTAGTTTTTTAAATGAAATACCGGCAGGATTATTAAGGTTATTTTATACATTTGCGATACACATGGGCCGGTTGGATATAGGCCGGCGATTTTACGGGCATTTATTTTGTATAAACTATAATACTATGTTAGACGCAAAGGATTTAGAGCAACTGAAGTCAAAAGGAATCAGTGAAAAACAGATTGAGGAGCAACTCGCCTGCTTCGTGAAAGGCTTCCCGTATTTGGAGATCGCCTCGTCCGCCTCGGTGGGGAAGGGGATCCGGGTCGTCTCGAAAGAGGAGCAAGCTGCCTATATGGACGCGTGGGACGCTTATTTGGCCAAGAACAAGAAGATCCTGAAATTCGTCCCGGCCTCCGGCGCCGCGAGCCGTATGTTCAAGAACCTCTACGAGTTCCTTTCGGCGGATTATAAGGAGCCGACCACCGCTTTCGAGAAGAAGTTCTTTGACGAGATCGAGAAGTTCGCCTTCTATCCGGCGCTGAATAAGAAATGCTTGGCGAATACATCGAAAGACATTCCTGCGCTGAAGGCGCTGGGCGAATACAAGGAGATCGTGTCGAACCTGTTGGAGTCGAGAGGATTGAACTACGGCCAGTTGCCGAAGGGGCTTCTGCTGTTCCACAAGTATCCCGATACGGTGCGCACGGCGATGGAGGAACATTTGGCCGAAGGCGCCATGTACGCCAAGAACAATGCGGGCGAGGTGAACATCCATTTCACGGTATCCCCCGAGCATCGAGCCCTCTTTGAGCGTTTGGTCGCCGAGAAAGCGGGCGCTTACGAGGAGAAGTTTTCCGTGAAATACGATATATCTTTCAGTATCCAGAAGCCCAGCACCGACACGGTCGCTGCCGCTATGGACAATACACCCTTCCGGGATAAGGAGGGCAAGCTGCTCTTCCGTCCGGGAGGTCATGGCGCCTTGATCGAGAACCTGAACGACGTGGATGCCGACGTGGTGTTCATCAAGAATATCGATAACGTGGTTCCGGATAGTTTCAAGTGCTCTACCGTCATTTACAAGAAGGTGCTTGCCGGCATATTGGTCAGCCTGCAAGAGAAAGCCTTCAAGTACCTGCGACAAATCGAGTCAGGGAAATACACGCACGCAGAGATAGAGGAGATGATTCATTTCCTGCAAGACGAGCTGTGCGTGAGAAATCCGGAGACGAAGTTGCTTGAGGATGCCGAGCTGGTACTGTACATCAAGCGTAAACTGCTTCGTCCGCTGCGCGTATGCGGTATGGTGAAGAACGTGGGCGAGCCCGGGGGAGGCCCGTTCCTCGCGAAGAATCCGGACGGAACGATCTCGCCGCAGGTGTTGGAGAGCTCACAGATCGACATGAACGATCCCGAGAAGAAGGCGATGTTCGAGAAGGGTACCCATTTCAACCCGGTAGATTTGGTTTGCGCGGTGAAGAACCACAAGGGAGAGAAGTACAACTTGCCCGATTACGTGGATAAGAACACCGGCTTCATCTCCCATAAGAGTAAGGATGGCCGCGAGCTGAAGGCATTGGAGCTGCCTGGTCTTTGGAATGGCGCCATGAGCGATTGGAACACTGTATTCGTGGAGGTGCCGATCGAGACCTTCAATCCGGTGAAGACGGTCAACGACCTTTTGCGCCCGGAGCATCAATAAAGTTCAGTCTTTCCGAAGGGATGAAAAATAGGGAAGGGCGGCTGATCCATCAGATCAGCCGCCCTTTTTTATATCCGTGAGCCGCCTCCCACCGTGGGGCGGGGAAAGCCGGCGATCAGATCTTCGGTAATTCCCAGGGAGCGCGGTATTCCTTACAAAGATATTTGTCGGCCTCCGCGTCGTGGAAGCTCTTCCCGTCCCAACTTAGTTTCTTCCCGGTGCGATAGGCGATGTTCCCTAATTGGGAGAACTTGGCGATATGCGCCCCGATCTCGATGCTGGCGTTGCAATTCCGGTTCCGGCTCTTGATGCATTCTAAGTGATTCTTCACGTGCAGGTTCAGCCCACCTTCGCCATACGCTTTCTTCAAGGGAACAGCCTCCATGCGCGCTTTCCCGTTCACCTTCTCGGGGATGACTTCCCATCCGCCCCGGTCTACCACCAAGGTGCCGTTCTCGCCCACGAAGCCCAAGCCGTGGTTCCGTCCGTAAGCCCCGTCGTCGATACCGATGGCGTGATCCCACATGACGGTGAACCCGTCGAACGTATAGATCGTTTGCAAGAGATCCGGTGTCTCGCAAGCGTCGTCCGGATAGCCGAACTTGCCGCCCGATGCCATGATCGACTTGGGCGCGGTGACGTTCATGCCATAGAGCGCGTAATCCAGCAGATGCACGCCCCAATCCGTCATCAAGCCGCCCGCGTAGTCCCAGAACCAGCGGAAGGTGAAGTGGAAACGGTTCCGGTTAAACGGTCGCTTGGGTGCCGGGCCGAGCCACATATCATAGTCAACCCCCGCGGGGACAGGCTCGTCAGGCTTTACCGGGATGGAGGGGCACCAGCCTTGGTAGGAGAATACCCGTACCGTGCGGATCTTCCCTAACTTCCCGCTGTGCACGAAGCGCATGGCATCCTGCCAATGCGGGTCGCTGCGTTGCCATTGCCCCACTTGCACGACCCGGTCGTATTTCTCGGCGGCCCGTACCATGATGTTACACTCCTCGATGCTGTTGCCGAGCGGTTTCTCGCAATAGACATCCTTGCCCGCCTGACACGCCGCCACCATTTGCAGGCAATGCCAGTGGTCGGGCGTCCCCACGATCACCACGTCTATGTCCTTGTTGTCGATCAGCTTGCGCCAGTCCTTATAGAGGTGCTTCACCTTCTTCCCGGTGATCTTCGCGGCCTCCGCCGCACGGTCGTTCAATACCTTCTCGTCAATATCGGCGATGGCTACGCACTCTACCTCCGGGTTCCGGAGGAACGCTTTCAGGTCCTCGAAGCCCATGCCGTTGCATCCGATGAGGCCCACACCGATCTTATCGTTCGCGCTTACGCTCGTGTTGCCAGCCTGGATGAAAAAGGGGCTGATGGAAAGTCCGGCACCGAGCAAGGCGGTCTGCCGGAGGAAGTCTCTTCGTGTTGTCATGATAGGTTGATTTAGATTTAAGATTACGCGATGATAACAAATTATCCCCAGAATCCCTAATTCTGTCAGCTGGTTTTTGGGAAAAGATGCTCTTGTTTTAAAAAAAAGAGGCCCATGCTCTTTTGAAAATAATAGGATAAAACGCGGGATAGCGCGAATATAGGCATTCTCTTTTTTGTTATCTTTGGGTACCATTAAGATTAGGTTATGAAGAGGTTTCTTCAATCATAATGAAGTAACACCAAAAACAAGAGGAATGAAAACAAGGACGCATTTTTACCCCATTGCATTGGAATATACATTTCTGCCAGTAATTGTAACAGCCCTTATTTGTTGTTTTGTTTCTTGTGAAACGACAAATATGGCCACATACCGTAATGGTTATATTATGGATGCAAAAGGAAAAGTTGTAGGTTATTATGCCAATGGGTACATTTTTGACCATGAAAGAAAAGTCAAAGGGAATTATTCCAATGGATATGTTTATGATGAGAACAAAGAAATAATCGCTACTTTTGCAAATGGTTATGTGAAAATATCATCATTGGGTAAGCAATGAATGGCAATAATCAACCAGAAAGGAGTACTTATACAATGAGAACAATCATCTTATTCGCGATCCTATCAAGTGCTGTTTGCTTGAGTTGCACCCACAAGTGGCAACAATCCCAATCGGAAGCGACTCCGGAAAAGGAATTGGCTATTATCGGTGGAAGCGATACAGTTGCAAGCATCCAAATTGTATCGGTGGATAAAGATACCGTCATTTATGATATGCCGGAGTGTTACCTTTGGTATGTCGAAGACTTGCCGGACGAATATAAGGACAAGCCCATTTCCATGTGGACGGAACGTCCTGTTTATTGGGAGGATGTACAAACCATTAATGTGTTCGTGGCAAATCCTACGTCCGACTTCCTCATGTTTGGAAGAGGTTGGGTATTGGAACAATGGAACGGGACAGAATGGGCGATGGCGAAAACAAAAGGTGACATTTCTTGGCAAGATGATGCTTTCGCAAAGGAAAAGGCACCCTTGCTTTACTGTTTCCGTTTCCCAGTCGGCAAGTATTATCGCATGAAAAAGGGGGAATACCGGATATGTAAATCGTTCTATGCAAAAAGAAAGAAGATTGAATTGAACGCGGAATTTGAAATCAAATGATTGAGATCCGTGAATACTTCGGGGTAGAGAGCCTTTTTCCCGGCAAATGATGTAAAAAAAGTTATTAAACGTTTGAAACTATGCTATGTTGGGCACATGAACTATCTTTGCCCATCCTTTAAGAAAGAAAGCGTGAGCGGCATTATGCTTGCCCTCCATTAAAATAGAAAGTATGAGACAGCGTAATTTCTTTTTGTTTTTGATGTTGGCGTTCGTAGGGCTTTCCTGCATACGCGAGGAGGCTCCTAATGCGGAGGCCGATATTCTCTCTTGCACGGTACCCGGTGACATCCTGATCACCGAGCCGGAGATCACGAACGAATCCGTGACGATGACCGTACGCGGCGATGCCGATATAAGCCAGTTGGCTCCCGAGTTTACGCTGACTCCCGGTGCCACGATCTCGCCGGCGAGCGGGACTCCGTTCGATTTCTCAAGTCCCCGGACTTACACGGTCACTTCAGAGGACGGGAATTGGACAAAGACCTATACGGTACGGTGTATCCTGTCGGGGGTGAGCCAGCAATATCATTTTGAGAATGTGGCCTTGGAGCCTACCAACGGCCGTTACCATATCTTTTACGACTATACGTCGAGCGGCGATTCGGTGGCGTGGGCGAGCGCGAACGCGGGTTACGCGCTGACCGGTGTGCCTGTATCCCCGACGGATTATCCCACCATGCAATGCGATAGCGGATATGTGGGCAAATGCGCCAAGTTAGTGACCCGGAGCACGGGAGCGTTCGGAAGTATGCTGGGGATGCCGCTTGCCTCGGGCAACCTGTTTATCGGGACGTTCGACGTGCAGAACGCCTTGCCCGACGGTCGCCGGGGGATGCGTATGGGGCGTCCTTGTACCTATGTCCCCGCCTACGTGAGCGGATATTACAAATACAAGGCAGGCGAGACGTACGAGAAGGACGGTGAGGTGGTGGCCGGCCGTACCGACCAGTGTGATATTTACGCCATCTTCTATGAGACCAGCGATGAGGTCAGCTATCTGGATGGCTTCAACTACCTGACCAGCTCGAACCTGATCTCCGTGGCGAGGATCTCCGACCAACGGGAGACGGACGAGTGGACGCATTTCTATATCCCTTTCATCGCGAGAGCCGGGAAGGTGATCGACAAGGAGAAGTTGGCGAGAGGAGGGTATAACTTGGCGATCGTCTTCGCGTCGAGCATTCATGGCGATACCTACGAGGGGGCGGTTGGAAGCACGCTTTACGTGGATGAGGTACAGGTCATACAGTCGAACGAGTAAAAAAGAGGAAAGACAATGAGAAGATCGATCATTTGGATATGTTTGCTGTGCATGGCGGGAGTCGCCTCGGTAAGTGCGCAGCAGGAGACGAACCGGGGAATCATCTGGTCGTCGCTCCGGGGGCTTGAGTACAGCGTGAAGGCGGGATTCAATATCGGGGGAACTACGCCGATACCCCTTCCGCGCGAGATACGCTCGATCGACAGTTATCGCCCTACCTTGAGTATCTCCATCGAAGGGGATGTGAAGAAATGGTTTGGCGAGCGGAAGATCTGGGGTATGATGCTCGGGTTCCGCTTGGAGGATAAGGGCATGAAGACGGAGGCTACCGTGAAGAATTACAGCATGGAGATACGGGGATCCGGTGGCGAGAGGCTCCGGGGAAACTGGACCGGAGGCGTGCAGACCACGGTGGATAACTCCTATTTCACGATCCCCGTGATGGCGATTTACCGTTTGAACAACCGGATGATCTTCTCTGCCGGGCCTTACGTGTCGTTCGTTACCGGGCGCGGATTCTCAGGTACCGTCTATGACGGGTATCTTCGCGAGATCAACCCGACCGGCACGAAGGTGGAGTTCACGGGGGATAATCAAGCCTCCTACGATTTCTCTGACGAGATACGCCGCTTCCAGTGGGGCGCGCGGATCGGGGCTGAGTGGCGCGCGTTCAAGCACTTGATCGTATGCGCGGATCTGGCTTGGGGATTCAATGATATTTTCCAGAAAGATTTTGATACGATCACGTTCGGGATGTATCCGATTTATTTAAATTTCGGATTCGGGTACGCTTTTTGATTGTTTTTCGTATTTTTGGCTCATCGCATACGGTAAGGCGTGCGTAAAAAGTGAATTTCTCTTACAATCAATTGTTAGTTTAAAGTAAATTACCATGGAAAAGAAAGAAAAGAAAGGCGTGAGCCGCCGTGAGTTCTTGGGCCTCTCCGCCTTGGGATTGGCAGGTCTGACTATTCTGCCCAGTTGGGCGATCGACGGGGTACGTATCGCTCCGAGTGACCGGGTCGTGTTGGGATTTATCGGCTTAGGACAACAGGCCTTGTCCGATTTTAGCGGATTCGCGGGATGTCCCGGTGTGCAGGTAGCCGCTTGCAGTGATGTCGATACGATGAAGATGGAGCGTTTCCGCCGCCGGATAGCCGCTTGGCAGGCCGCCAAGGGCATGACGCAGCGTTGCGACCAATACGAGTTCTACGAGGAGATGCTCGAACGCAAGGATATAGATGCCATCGAGGTGGCTACTCCCGACCATTGGCATGCCTTGGCGACAATCCATTCCTGCCAGTCCGGTAAGGATGTTTATTGCCAGAAACCGCTCGCCTATACCATTTCCGAGGGATTGGCGATGGTAAGGGCGGTCCGCGAGAACAAGCGGGTACTGCAAGTAGGTAGCCAGCAACGTTCGAGCAAGGAGTTCCAGAAGGCGATCGAACTGGTACAGACGGGGGCGATCGGCCATATAGAGAAGATATACGCCCGTGTAGGAGAGCCTCCTACGCCGCTGAACCTGCCGGAGATGCCGGTGCCCGCCAACCTGAACTTCAATCAATGGATGGGTCCGCTGAATGATCCGAAGGTACATTACCATCCCGATCTTTGTCCTCCCATCTCTCTCGATCCGGAGGTTAACGAGCAACTGTGGGGCGCTTGGCGCTGGTATCAGGAGACGGGTAACGGCTATACCGCCGATTGGGGCGCGCATATGTTCGACATTGCCCAGGCCGCTATCGGCATGGATGGGTCGGGACCGGTAGAGTTCATCCCGAAAGGATATAATGGCACGAAATATTCCACCATGCGTTACGCGAATGGCATCGTGATGACGGAGCAGCCCTATTTGGATGATAACGAGAACGCCCAAGGAATCAAGTTTATCGGAGATGAAGGCTGGATCGAGGTGGCACGCGGTTATTTGGCTTGTTCCGATCCGTCGAAGGTTCCCGCTGAGCTGGCCGGCCGACGTCCATTGAGCGCCGCCGAGGAGAAACGCCGCTGGGAAGAGTGGAAGAAGCAACAGGAAGAGGAGGCCAAGAAGAAAAAGAAAAACAAGAAGAAAGAGGAGGCCAAGGGAGGTATGGCCGGTTCTTACGAGACGAGCGCCCCGCATATGCAGAACTTCATCGATTGTGTCCGCTCTCGGCAGAACCCGATCGCCCCGGTGGAGGTAGGGTGCAGCACGAATACGCTTTGCTGTCTGCAAAATATCGCCCGGGAGTTGGGACGTCCGGTGAAGTGGAATCCCGCTACCTTGAGTTTTGACAATGATAAGGAGGCGGAGTCGCACCGGCTTTATTGGTATCAATATCGCAATCCCTACACCTTGCCTTATTTCTCTAAATAAGCCGTGTCGTAGAGAGAGCCTGTAAAATAAACAGGGGGCGCCCCAAGTCAAGCGCTCCCTGTCTTTCTTCCCTTTTTTTGTATTTCTGGATAATTTGTTAGTTGATCGTGAACATTGGAGCTTGATTCTGGAAATATCGCACGTTGGGTCAGCGAGATGGCCTTGTCTGATTCGCAAGCGGCGTTTAAGTCGCTTTATCTGGCTTACTATCCCAAGTTGATTCGATTTGTCTCTCTTTATATCCGGGACACGATCGATACGGAGGAAATCGTTTCCGATGCCTTATTAGTTGTCTGGAATAATCGGCGTGCGTTGCCCGATGTCAAGAATCCTAACGCTTACATTTATTCCATCGCACGTAATAAGGTGGTGGATTATTATCGGGAGCGACGTCCCGACCTGGTAGATCTGGAGTCTTGTGACATTGACTTGTTTTTATATACCGAGACTACACCGGAGGGAGATTTGATTGGAAAAGAGGAGATTGAGCGCCTTAATGAGGCGGTCAATTCGCTTCCCGGCAAATGCAAGATGGCATTCAAGTTGGTCCGGGAAGATAAGTTGCGATATAAGGAGGCCGCCGGTATATTGAATATCTCGGTCAAGACTTTGGAAGCTCATCTATCCGCCGCAGTTCGCAAACTGCGCGAGGTGTTGTCTGGCGAATGATCTCTTTTAAAGCATAAATCAGGTATAAACAAATGGAACACAAATGGAAAATCAGATAGATCTCATTCTTTCGCGTGTCTTGAGCGGCCATGCCTCGGCGGATGATTTGCTCCGGTTAAGCGAATGGCTCCAGGCGGATCCGAAGCACAGGGAGGAGTTCAGGCGATTGAAAAGTTATTGGGACGCGGAGGTCGCTTTCAGCCGCTCAGCGGATCCCGCCTTAACGTTCGAGAGGGTACGATTAGAGATCCGCCGGCGTAAGCGTAAGCGGTTGTGGTTTGCCTTGTTGCCTGCCGCGGCGGTCATAGCCTTGCTCTTGCTGATCCCATTCTTGTTCGTGGGGCGATCGGATGGGGATGAGCGGCTATATACCTACGTGAGCGATAAGGAGAAGTCTGAGTTTTACCTGCGGGATAGCACGTTGGTTATCCTTAACCAGAACAGCCGTCTGACCTATTCCGAGGCGTATGGGAAAGAGAAACGGCAGGTATGGATAGACGGAGAGGCCTATTTCGACGTGACCAAGAATGCGGACAAGCCATTCGTGGTAGAAATGGGAGATGCCTTTATCTCTGTGTTGGGTACAGTCTTTGTCGTGAAAGCCCCCTCCGGTAGCGACCGGATCACCGCCACGCTCGTGGAAGGCTCGATCCGTTTTGAGGGAGAGAACGGGCAGGTTACCTTATCCCCTAATCAGCGACTTACTTTTGATCGGACAACAGGGCGGGTCGTGGATGTCTCCGCCGTAGACACGAGGGCGGAAACCGCATGGAAGGATGATCTGTTGCGCTATAAGTCGATCGCCTTCCCGGATCTGCTTAAGGATTTGGAGCGGATTTATCATGTCCGTTTCGAGGTGGAGAATCCTAAGTACAGGGATCCTTCGGTGACGGTGTCCGGCTCGTTCGCTAAAGGGCAGGATGTCGGCCAGATCCTGAGCGTGATCCAAAGAAGCCTTCCTTTCCACTGGGTGAGAGAAGGGGATCTCTATTATATCAAGTAAACGGAATAAGAAGGGGGATCATGACGGATCTTATTGCATAATCAGAAATAATGCGTATATTCGCGGCGAAAGGCAGTGATCCGAAAGGAGGGAAGGCGTTCCCTGCTTTGGATGTTTGTTCGTTTTTTGATGAATGCGAATGAACGAGCGGCCTATTGGACTTTAATACGTTACGAAATTTGGGGATGACCGGTTTTGACAGCGGGTAGAAGTGGTTTGTAAGCATGTAGTGCGTGGTTGGCTTGCACTTAAATCTCAGACAACGAACAATTAACTGGCGAAAACAATTACGCTCTCGCTGCTTAATCGAAGAACAGTAGATTGAAGCTTAATCCCTGCGAAAGTCGCGGGGACGTGACATCACCCGGATGCTGTGGCTCCGAAGCGTTCCGATCAGGTGGTGCGGCAATATCGGAGATAGCTTGAGGTAGGCCTTGGACCTCGGGCGAAATTTAAAAGGCTAAGAGATGAGTGGGTGGCTTCGGTCTTGCTCCTCTCCGACAATGAAGGCGAAGATAAACATGTAGAAAGCAAATTAGTTCCTCGTTTGGACGAGAGTTCGAATCTCTCCATCTCCACGAAGGTCACTGGGTATCAGTGGCCTTTTTGTTTGTATATAATGGGGTGAGCGAGACTGGCGAAGGTTTGCCTTCCCGTTTTTTTTCAAGGATGGTAGGGACCAGCTTTCTGATGTGGCATCAGGTCGGTTGACTTGACGACGACGTAGTTCCCCTTCTTTGTGCAGATCAGGCATCTGCGGCGCAACTCGCGACGCTTGAAATTGAATACGATGTTGGGATTGAAATGAACTCCGTTGATACGGGTCTCGAAATGTAGATGTTCCGTTGTGGCTCGTCCGGTGCGTCCGGTAAGGGCGATCGGTTGCCCGGCCTTGACCCGCTCGCCCGGTTTGACCAAGTTTTTTGAGTTGTGGCTATAAATGGTCTCCAAGCCATTATAATGACGTACGACGATCACGTTACCGTATGCGGCGAAAGGCTTGGCCATACGTACGATCCCGTCGAAAGCGGATACGATCGTGTCGTTGGCGCAAGTCTTGATGTCTGTACCGGTATGATTCCTTCTTCGCCCTCCATAGGGGGAGATCACTTTGCCATTGGGGAGCGGGAAGGCATATTCCCCCTCATCGATCATCGAGAGATCGATGATTTCCGAGTTCGTGTCACTGAATAATTTGGGGTCTTGTACCGCGATTACGCTTTGGTCGCGCTGTGAGAATGTTTCTGTTATCTCCTTTTTAGGGGCATGATGTTTCGCCAATTCAGGAGGGGCGGGCAAAATGAAGTTGAAATCTGTCGAGGGGAGGGGTATGTTCGCGCTCGGGAACGTCGCCGCCTCCGGGGATACGGGGCGTGGCTCTGTCTTTTGGGTACGGCATGCCGCCATGATAAACAAAAGGGAAAGGAGAATCCCGCTATATTTTTTTCGTATCATTCGATCTGCTTTTCTTGCGAAAGTACGAAAAAGCCTTCGGGTTGCTCCGGATTCCCCTTTTGTTTAAACTTCTTTTTTTGTTTTTTGTGGTTTGTTATTCGGGCTGTTGGGTTGGGATATTCAGCTTGCGGAAGGCATACGCATAAGCCATTCCAATCACCGGCAGGGCTACAAATATGCCAATACCCAGCAATATACATCCTAATAAGAATATCCCGCAGCTCATGAGGAATAACAGGAATAAAGGAGTGAATTGCCCTCGTGTGATCTCCCAGCTTTTGTTTAACGCCTCAAATACGCCAGCTCTCTCCTCAACGATGAAGGCAAGATAGAATTGGAGCCTTATTCCTAAGTAAATACCCGGGATAATGAAGAACAGTAATCCTACGCTAATGGTGAAGCAGAGTATGATACTGGCCAGCAGGTAGGTGATTATATTCGTGGCCTGCCGCCCATAGGCGGAGAATTGAGGCTCTTCGCCATCAAGGGCTTGGAAGAGGTTTTTCGTATACCCTAACGTGAACAGGGAAGAGATGAGAAGAGCGATCAGCCAGGCTACGAACCTGGATTCTACCACGGCGGGGACGACAGCGTTGATCGTGAACGACAAGATGCTGTATCCGATCAATAAACCGGCCAATATCCATAACTGTGATTTTACACCTTTCCAAGCGGCCGAGAATGCTTCTGAAACGACAAATTTAGGCTCCATAACATAATAAGTGTTTATCATGATGATTACAAATGTAAAATATATTATGGAAAAAAACAATTTTATTTTCGTTTGTGACCAAAAGCGGCTAAATCTGTCAGCTATTACCATTTAAGTGTTATTAATTTAGGTAAATAAAGGAAAGTTAGCGGTAAAAATCCTGTAAAAAGTTCTACATTTGTGGAACAAATGGCAAGTAGATCACCTTTATTGTAAAGAGATGTAAATTGTTGCTATAAAGAGTGAATATAAAGGGTTAAGAGTACGTGCATAAATTAAATATGAAAATGGATAAACAAATGTTGAGAACAACGATTACCCAACTAAGGCATTTCGCTTTATTTGCAGTGGGAGTTTCTTTATTGACCGCTTGTGGAAACGGCCAAGGCGGGACGAAGATGGGAGATGATGAATATGCTGTCATGACAGTTAATTCTACCGCAAGTAATCAAACCACCGCTTACCCTGCCACGATCAAGGGAACGCAGGACATAGAGATCCGTCCACAGGTTTCCGGTTTTATCGTGAAACTGTGCGTGGATGAGGGCGCTACGGTGCGCAAGGGGCAGGCTTTGTTCAAGATTGATGATACGCAATATGCCGCAGCTTATAGGCAAGCGCAGGCCGCTGTCAAGATGGCCGAGTCGAATGTGAGTACTTCTGCCTTGACAGAGAAGAACAAGAAGATCTTGCACGAGAAGCAAATCATCAGTGATTTCGAGTACCAGACCGCCGTGAACAACCTGTTGTCGGCGGAGGCGAGTTTAGCGCAGGCGAAAGCCTCATTGACCAGCGCGAAGCAGAATCTGGATTTTTGTACGGTGACGAGCCCTTCGGACGGTGTGATCGGCACGTTCCCGTATCGTGTGGGGGCATTGGTGAGCGCTTCGATCTCCGAGCCGTTGACTACCGTGTCCGAGATCAACGATCTGTATGTGTATTTCTCGATGACAGAGAAAGACTTGTTGAACTTGACCCGTGCGGGTGGAACCTTGAAAGAGCAGTTAGAGAAGATGCCGGCGGTGAAGCTGCAATTGGCCGACGGTACGATGTATGAGTTTGAGGGGAAGATTGACGCCGTGAGTGGCGTGATCGACCAATCGACGGGCTCGGTAAGTATGCGTGCCATCTTCCCGAATACGAAGAATGTCTTGCGGAGCGGTGGTATGGCGAATGTCCTTTTCCCCTATACGATCGAGAATATTATCTTGATCCCGCAGAACGCTACCGTGGAGATCCAGGATAAGAAATTCGTTTACGTGGTGCAGCCTGATAATACGGTGAAATATACCGAGATCAAGATCTCAAGCCTGAATGACGGGAAGAACTTCATCGTGATGGAAGGGCTGAAGTCGGGCGACAAGATCGTGACGGAAGGCGTGCAGACTTTGCATGATGGCATGACGATTACCCCAATTACGCAGGAGCAGAAGATCGCTAAATACCAGCAAGCCTTGAAGGACCAACGGGATGGAAACCTGGAGACAGCTTTCAATTGATGGTCCGCGTTATTTAATTCAGTATAGTGTTGTAATTAGAAATAGAGAATGAGACTAGATAGATTTATTAACCGTCCGGTATTATCAACCGTAATCTCCGTCTTGTTGGTAATCTTGGGTATCATTGGCTTGGCTACATTGCCAATCACCCAGTATCCGGACATCGCGCCTCCTACGATCTCGGTGAGCGCGACCTATACGGGCGCGAACGCGCAGGCCGTATTGAACTCCGTGATCTCTCCGTTGGAGGACCAGATCAACGGTGTGGAGAACATGATGTATATGCAGTCTACCGCGACCAATAATGGTTCCGCCCGTATCACAGTGTACTTTAACCAAGGCGCGGACCCTGATATGGCGCAGGTCAACGTGCAGAACCGTGTGACGCAGGCGCAGGGCTTGCTGCCCGCCGAGGTAACCCAGGTGGGTGTGACTACCTATAAGCGGCAGACTTCCATGTTGATGGTATTCTCCATCTATGATAAGGAGGATAAGTATAACATCGAGTTCCTGGAGAATTACGCGAGTATCAACTTGATCCCGGAGATCAAGCGTGTGAAGGGTGTCGGCGACGCGAACGTGATGGGTACCGATTATTCTATGCGTATCTGGCTGAAACCGGATGTGATGGCTCAGTATAATCTGGTGCCGTCAGACATCTCAAATGTCTTGGCTGAGCAGAACATCGAGGCCGCCCCGGGACAATTCGGTGAGCGTGGTAACCAGTCGTTCCAATATACGATCCGTTATAAGGGACGTTTGTCTTCTGATGCCGAGTTCGAGAACATCGTCGTGAAGGCGCTTCCCGATGGAGAGGTGCTGCGTCTGGGCGATGTGGCTGACCTGGAGCTGGGTCGTTTGACTTACAACTTTAACAATACGGTGAACGGTCATAAGGCCGTGTCGTGTATCGTTTACCAGATGGCCGGAACCAACGCTACGGAGACGATCTCGAACCTGGAGCAGGTGCTGGCTGATTACGAGAAGAACCTGCCTGAGGGTTTGGGTATCAATATTGCCCAAAGCGCCAACGATTTCTTGTTCGCTTCTATTCATGAGGTGATCAAGACGTTGATCGAGGCCTTTATCTTGGTGTTCGTCGTGGTGTATGTGTTCTTGCAGGATATGCGTTCTACGTTAATCCCCGCGATCGCTATCCCAGTGGCGTTGATCGCTACTTTCTTCGCCTTGAAGATCATTGGCTTTAGCTTGAACTTGCTGACCTTGTCCGCTATGGTGTTGGCGATTGCCATAGTCGTGGATGACGCCATAGTCGTCGTGGAGGGAGTCCACGCTAAACTGGATCAAGGCTATAAGTCGACCCGACAAGCCGCGATCGACGCGATGAGTGAGTTGGGAGGCGCGATCGTCTCGATTACCTTAGTCATGATGTCCGTGTTTATCCCGGTAAGTTTCATGTCGGGTACGGCGGGTACGTTCTATCGCCAGTTCGGTCTGACGATGGCGTTCGCTATCGGTTTCTCGGCAATTAACGCCTTGACCTTGTCTCCTGCGTTGTGTGCCATGTTCTTGAAGCCGCATACGAAGGAAGGAGAGGAGGTTCCACCTCTGAAAGAGCGTGTCGGGACAGCCATGAAGGAATCTCGCCGGATTATGATCCGTCGGTATAGCGACGCGATCGGCCGGTTGTTACACCCGGGTATTACGATCCTTTTCGTGGTCATCGCGATTTTGGGTATGATTTTCGGATTCTTCAATTTCGGAGAGCACCCGTTCCTCACGATCCTGTTCGCTATAATCAGTATCTTGGCTTTCTTCGGCATGACGACGGATAAGTTCAAGCACGCGTTTAACAACTCATACGACTCGATCTTGAACCGATATAAGAACCGGGTTCTCTTCTTCATCCAGAAGAAGGTGGTGTCTTTCGGGCTGGTTATCGCTTCTATCGCCTTGTTGGTCATCTTGATGAACACGACTCCTACCGGAATGGTGCCGAACGAGGATACCGGTACGATCATGGGTGCCGTAACCTTGCCGCCGGGAACATCCCAGGAGCGGGCTCGCGAGGTCTTGGCTCAGGTAGATAGCTTGATCGGCGCGGACCCGGCGGTACAATCCCGTACGGTGATCTCCGGTTTTAGCTTTATTGGTAGTGGCCAGGGTCCTTCCTATGGTTCTATCATCATCAAGTTGAAAGATTGGGAGGAGCGCTCGTTGACTCAAAGCTCAGACATCGTGGTGGCTACCTTGTTTATGCGTTCGCAGAAGCTGTTCAAGGACGCTCAGGTGCTCTTCTTCGCGCCCCCTATGATCCCGGGTTACTCTATCTCTACGGATATTGAGTTGAATATGCAGGATAAGACTGGTGGTAACTTGAATCGTTTCTTCGATGTCGTCAATGCTTATACGGCGGAATTGGAGGCTCGTCCGGAGATCAATTCGGCTCGAACCAACTTTAACCCCAGTTTCCCGCAGTATCAGATCGACATAGATGCCGCCGCTTGTAAGAAGGCTGGTATCAGTCCGAAAGATATTTTGCTGACGATGCAAGGTTACTTCGGAGGTATTTACGCATCCAACTTCAACAGTTTCGGAAAAATGTACCGTGTTATGATACAAGCGGAGCCTAACGCCACAAAGAACTTGGAGGCCTTGAATCGGATCAAGGTGCGCGGTAGCGATGGAGAGATGGCCCCGATTTCCCAGTTCGCTTCTTTCAAGAAGATTTACGGGCCGGATGTGATCAGCCGTTTCAACCTGTATACCTCTATCCAGGTCATGGTATCGCCTGCCGCCGGTTATACGTCGGGACAAGCGTTGAAGGCCATCGAGGAGGTCGCCAACCAGAATCTGCCTGCCGGTTTCGATTATGAGTTGGGAGGTATGGCCCGTGAGGAGGCGCAGACCACCAATACGACGGCTATCATCTTCCTGCTGTGCTTGCTCTTCGTCTACCTGTTGCTGAGCGCGCAGTACGAGAGCTACCTGCTTCCTTTCGCCGTGCTGCTCTCCATACCGTTTGGTTTGCTCGGTAGCTTCCTGTTCGTGAACGGAATGAACTCCTTGGGCAATATCCCGGCCTTGAAGATGATCATGGGATCCATGTCGAACGACATCTATATGCAGATCGCGTTGATCATGTTGATGGGTCTGTTGGCGAAGAACGCTATCTTGATCGTGGAATTCGCCCTTGACCGCCGTAAAATGGGTATGAGCATGACTTGGGCGGCCGTCTTGGGAGCCGGCGCTCGTTTGCGTCCTATCTTGATGACCTCATTGGCCATGATTATCGGTTTGCTCCCGTTGATGTTCGCCTTTGGTGTCGGCGCTCACGGTAACCGTACGTTAGGCGCTTCCGCTATTGGTGGTATGTTGATCGGTATGATCTTCCAGATCTTTATCGTTCCGGTGTTGTTTGTCGTGTTCCAGTACTTGCAAGAGAAGGTGAAACCGCTCGAATGGGATGATTTGGATAATAGCGATTTGAACACGGAAATAGAACAATACGCTCAAAATAAAATAAAGTAAGGTAAGCATGAAGAAACAACTTATATATATGGTGTGCGCGACCGCTCTTTTGAGCAGTTGCCACATTTATAAAGCCTATGATCGGCCAGAGACAATCGAGACGACCGGGATCTATCGGGACCCGGTCTCGATGACCGATACGTTGGTGTCTGATACGACAAACATGGGGAACCTCCCGTGGCAGGAAGTTTTCCGTGATCCGAAGTTGCAAGCTTTGATAGAGGAGGGGCTGGCCAACAATGTCGATTTGCAGGCGGCTATCTTGCGTGTGGAGGAGGCCAAGGTTATGTTGACCTCCGCCCGCTTAGCCTTCTTGCCCTCGATCAATCTGGCTCCGCAGGGGACGATCACGAAAATGGAGAACACCGGTTACGTGAAGGCCTATACAGCCGCTGCCGCTGCCAGCTGGGAGATCGATCTGTTCGGCAAGCTGCTGAATGCGAGCCGCGGGCAGCGTGCCGCTTATTTGCAAAGCCAGTATTCCCGGCAGGCGGTTCGTTCGCAACTCATCTGTGGGATCGCGAATGCCTACTACGCCTTGCTGATGCTGGATCGTCAGGTAGAGATCACTGCCGAGACGGTCGGTATTTACAAAGAGAATGTCCGTGTGATGGAAGCGATGAAGATCGCCGGCATGACGACCGAGGCTGCCGTTACGCAGATGCGTGCCGCATATCACCAAACGGAGGCTTCCTTGATCGATTTGAAACGGCAGGTCCGCGAGACGGAGAACTCGCTTTCCGTCCTCTTGGCGAAGGCTCCGCAAACGATCGAGCGGGGAACCCTTGATGAGCAGGTGATGCCAGAGGAATTGACCGCTGGCGTTCCCTTGCAATTGCTGGAGAACCGTCCGGACGTGAAGATCGCCGAGATGACATTGGCAAGCGCTTATTACACCACGAACCAGGCTCGTGCCGCCTTCTATCCGGGTATCAATATCACGGCGACCGCAGGTTGGACGAACGGCTCGGGGATCACGGTTTCCAATCCGGGCCAATTTATGTTCCAGGCGTTGGGAGCCTTGGCGCAACCTATCTTCAACAATGGCAAGTTAGTCGCTAACCTAAAGGTCTCGAAGGCGGAGGAAAAGATCGCCTTGATGAACTACCAGCAGACGATCCTTGCGGCAGGTCAAGAGGTAAGCGACGCGCTCCATCTGTATGAGGCCTCCAATAATAAACTGATGCACGACCGTTCCCAAGTCGATCAGTTGGCGAAGACTGTCGATTACACGAAAGATCTTTTCCAGTCCGGCCAGTCCACTTACTTGGAGATCCTCTCGGCTCAACAGGGGCTGCTTAGCGCCCAATTATCGGAGGTGGCGGATAATATCCAGCGAATCCAGGCGGTAATTAACTTGTATAGCGCCATCGGCGGGGGTAGAGAATAGTAACTTTAAATTGAAGTATTATGATAAGTCCGTTAGCTTATGTAGATCCAAGCGCGAAATTGGGGAATAACGTAACGGTTCACCCATTCGCCTATATCGATAAGAATGTAGAGATCGGGGATGATTGCGTGATCATGCCTTACGCCAGCATCATGAGCGGTGCCCGTCTTGGTAAGCGGAATCGCGTTTTCAATGGAGCCGTGATCGCCGCTGAGCCGCAAGATTTCCAGTATGAGGGGGGAGATACGATCGCCCGGATCGGGGATGATAACGTGATCCGCGAGAACGTGGTAATCAATCGTTCCTCCTCGGCGGAAGGATGTACCGTTATCGGGAATGGCAACTTCCTGCACGAGGGCGTTCATGTGTCACACGATACGCATATAAGCAACCATAGCGTATTTGGGTATGGTTGCAAGATCTCAGGGAACTGCTTCTTGGAGGATTACGTGATTTTCGGAGGAAACGTCTTGATGAGCCAAGGGTCTCGCGTGGGGACGTGGAGCATGGTGCAGACCGGTAGCCGCTTCCGGAAGGATATACCTCCTTATATCGTAGCGGCCCGGGAGCCGATCGAATACTACGGCGTGAACTCTTTCATCATGTCTCACGAGGGGTTCGACGAGAAGATCCTCAAGCATATCAGCCATGCCTATCGTATCATTTATCAAGGGAATACCAGTCTTACGGATTCCTTGCTGATGATTAAGGATCAGGTGCCTATGAGCGAGGAGATCCAGCACATTATCGACTTTATCAATGCATCCAAGTTGGGGATCATCAAATAGAGATCGGATATTTAATCATGAGAGCCGGGAAGATTTATTCTCCCGGCTTTTTTTATGCTTAGAAGCAGGTGGTAAAGATTAGAGGGTTAAATATTTGTAACAGATGCAACTTTTCTATGGAAAATCAGTCTTACTAATAAATAAACCATTTTTGTTTCATCAAAAAACGCGGCCTATGGGTAAGTCTTTTCTGTCATGTTTCGTTGGACTTGTGTTGTTGATAGCTTGTGGCGCTTGTGGTAATGAGGAGATAGATCTCCTTGAGGAGGAAACAACCGAGGCGGTAATCCGTGTACCGGATGATATACGCTCCTATAACGCTGTTACGAAAGAGATCGTATTTGTGGATAGCCCTTCTGTGCGCCAAGCCGTGATGGGCGACAGTGATCGTGTGACCTTCCGGATCGCGGGAGGGGGAGATTTCTCGGTGACGAGTATCCTTTCTCTCGACTCAAGGATTTATAACGTCCCGGTCCTGTTGGAAGACTTTGGTAAGTTCTATCTGTCGGATGGTTATCCGGTGGTTGATGTCTTGAGAAATGGCAAGGTCAGCCAAGACGAGCGTGATGAGCACATGCGGAAGATCCGGAAGGAATGGGAGCGTTTCCTGCACGTCTTGTCGGCGAACGGTAAACTGAAAGAATAAGGTTTGGGCCTTAGGAAAGAGAAAGGGGTGATCCCATGTGGGATCACCCCTTTCTTATATCCATGCTTCTTGGTTCGGATTAAAGAGCCCCAACCTCTTTCAAGGCGGCGTTTGTCTTGTGGACAGCGGCAGCGCTCTTCGCAAACAACTCTTTCTCCTCTGCTGTCAACTCCAGCTCAACGATCTTCTCGATACCGTTCTTGCCCAAGATAACCGGAACACCGATGCAAAGGTCAGACTCACCATACTCGCCCTCCAGATAAACAGAGCACGGGATCATCTTGCCTTGGTTGTGGATGATCGACTCAACCACGTAGGCTCCAGCCGCACCCGGCGCATACCAAGCGGAAGTGCCCAGCAGCTTCGTCAGCGTAGCGCCACCTACCATCGTGGCGGAAACAACCTCTTGCAACTTCTCGGCGCTCAACAACTTGCTTACGGGGATACCCTTGTAAGTGGCCAAGCGAGCCAACGGGATCATTGTCGTGTCACCGTGACCGCCGATTACCATACCCTCAACCTCGTTGGCGTTGCAGCCAAGAGCTTGCGACAAGAAATATTTGAAGCGAGAGCTATCCAATGCGCCACCCATACCGATGATGCGGTTCTTCGGCAAGCCTAGCGACTTCAGCGACAGGTAAGTCATCGTATCCATCGGGTTGGAGATAACGACCAAGATCGCGTTCGGGGAATATTTCAGGATGTTCTGGGCCACGCTCTTCACGATGCCGGCGTTCACGCCGATCAACTCCTCGCGCGTCATGCCCGGCTTACGGGGAATACCGGAGGTGATCACCACTACATCCGAGTTAGCTGTCTTCTCATAATCGTTCGTGCAGCCCACTACCTTCGTGTCGAATCCGAGCAATTGAGCGGTCTGCATCATATCCATCGCTTTACCTTCGGAAACACCTTCCTTAACGTCAAGCATTACCACTTCGTCTGCCACTTCATTGAAGGCAAGAACATTTGCGCAAGTAGCGCCTACATTACCGGCGCCGACAACTGTTACTTTAGACATAATTACTAAGTTTTATATGTTAAAACAATACTTTCCTCTCTCTTGAAAAGCCAGACAAAGTTACAATCTATTACGGAATAAAGAAATATTTCTGTATATAATTTCTTCCTCTTTCCCTGTCTTCCCGTTCTCCTTAACCCGGTGTCACTCTACATATAACACCAATCCCTTCAGGTATTCGCCCTCCGGATGATAGATGTTGACCGGATGATCCGCGGGCTGTGTCAGCTGGTGCAGGATACGCACGCTTCGCCCGGACTGGGCGGCCGCGCTGAATACCGCCAGACGGAAGTTCTCCTTGCTCACCACTTGCGAGCAGGAGAAGGTGAACAGGATCCCGCCCGGCTTGATCTTCTCGAAAGCGATCGCGTTCAGCTTGCGATACCCTTGCAGGGCGTTGCGCAACACGTTCTTGTGCTTGGCGAATGCGGGCGGGTCGAGGATGATGAGATCATAGTTATGCCCCATATTCTCCAAGAACTTGAACGCGTCCTCGGCATAAGCCTCGTGGCGGGGATCGCCGGGGAAGTTCAGCTCCACGTTCTTCTTGGTCAGCGAGATCGCCTTGGCCGAGCTGTCTACGGAATGGACCACCTTCGCCCCTCCTCGCATCGCATAGAAGGAGAATCCCCCTGTGTAGCAGAACATATTCAGCACCGAGCGATCCTTGGCGTAATGCTCTAACAGCGAGCGGTTCTCCCGTTGATCCACGAAGAAACCCGTTTTCTGCCCTTTCTGCCAATCCACGTAGAACTTCAATCCATTCTCCACGGCTATATCCTCTACCTCGCCGCCTAACAGGTAGCCATCCTCGTTGCCTAAGTTCGCCTTGTAGGGCAGGGTGGCTTCCGATTTATAATAGATATTCTGTAATTCCTCGCCTAACACCGTTTTCAGCGCTTTGGCTATCTGGTGACGGGCCATGTGCATCCCGACGGAGTGCGCCTGCATCACCGCCGTCCGCGCATACATATCGATCACCAACCCCGGCAGGTTATCCCCCTCGCCGTGTACTAAGCGGAAGGTGTCGTTGTTGGCCGTCCCCGCTAATCGCAGGATTTTCCGGAGCTCGTAGGCTACGCTGATCCGCTCTGTCCAGAATGCCTCATCGATCGAGGCGGGCTTGAATGACAATACCCGTACCGCGATACTCCCGATCTGGAAATGGCCGATCGCCAAGAACTGTCCGTTCGCACCATACACCTCCACGAGGTCTCCCTCCTCCGGCTTCCCGTTTATCGACTGGATCGCGCCGGAAAACACCCACGGGTGGAAACGCAGCAAGGATTCCTCCTTCTTCGGCTTGAGAAAAACTTTGCAATATTCCATTATGCTTGATTCAATAAGTTATAGATTTTCAGGCAAGCCCAAGCGTCGAGCGCCGCGTATTTCTTCTGCGGCTCGGTCAGTTCCGCCGCTTCCCAGTTGGTAAGGCGTTGCCCTTTCGATATTTTTTTCTGGAACAGGATCGCGTAGATCTTTTGCAGGCTGGCATCCTCTATGCCGAATCGTCCCACGTAGTTCTGTAAGTCGAGGAAGTTGACCGGCTCTATATTGGTCCGTTTCCGGATCGCCCCGAAGTCGTCGCGCAGCGACAGGCCGATCTTCAAGGTGGACTCGCTCCGCAACAACCGCTCTATCGAGTCCGGTATGCCGATCTTGTTCAGCCGGAACAAGAAGCAGGTGTCATCGGTAGATACCTGCATCAGCGATACCTTATACCGTTGCCCCTTCTTGAAGCTCGGGCGGGTCTCCGTGTCGAAGCCCACGGCGGGGAAACAGAGCAGGTACTCCACCGCCTTTTCCGCGTCTTCCTTCGTCTCGATAGTGATGATGCGTCCCTTGAATTCCTCTACGTTGAGCCTCGTTATTTCCTCTTTGGTGATTGTATGTGTATATTGTTGTATCATTCCTCTACCTCGTTCGTTTCCAGATCCTCGTCGCCACTATATCGCAGGGCGTGAAGCGCCCTGAGGGCATTCAGCAGCCGTTGTCCCCAATATTCCATGAAGTTGGCGCGGCATAAGGCGACAGCCTGCCGCATGACCTCCTCGTTGCCTTGACGGAACAAGGAGACGAGATTGCCCGTATCCTGATAGACATCGGCAAGATTCTCCGAGATGAAGGCGGCGATCGGCGTATCGCTGTATCGCATATCCTCGTGGAAGGTCTCCAAGTACGAATCATGGTTTCCCAATAACCCCGCTATACGCGAGCGAACCATCTCGTATTGCTCTTCCGTGACGGGGTATTCCATCTCCGCCTCCTCATCGATCTCCACCTCCGGCATCAGGCTCGCTTTCAAGTATAAGAGCGGCAGTATCTTGGTCATCTTATCCACGAAGTCGAACAATCCGCACTCGCTCGCCTTTTCCACGAACGAGCAATATTCCAACGCCACCGTGACGAACTCCAGTGTATTGCGTGCGTAGATCGGATTCTCGTTTTTCTCTGTCTGCCTTTTAGCCATAACGTGTGATATTGCTGTATCTCGCGAAAGTACAATAAAAATCCGTTTTAGCGAAAGTAGGGGATGATCTATTTTTTTCTTCTTTATGATTCTACCCTGTTCCCCGCCGAACCTGTTCCGGATATGGAATGGTTTGATTGACAGGCTTTAATCTTATTTGTTTCCATATGATGAAACATTTCGCTGGTTTTATATAGTTAAGTCGGCGGCTATTCGTGACGCGCCTACCGCTATATGATGCTGACAATCCGGATACATTTAGAGGGAAACGGTCAATGGCTCTTCAAGATCGCATTCTTGGTGCTCTTGTCGATGGAGGTATCTCCCCGTTTCGTCCGCTTCCCGTAGCCGAAACTATACGAGATCCGCAAGCTCACGTCGCGGCCATTGGCTGACCTTTAAGAAAAGCAAGGCGATGATTCCTTAAAAACATCCCGTAACTTTCTCAAAATGATGGGCGCGTTTTTTTTCATGGCTTGGCGAGAATTTCCCTTATGTGAGTCTGTATAAGGATAAAAAATAGTTGCGAAATCATTTGGCGTGTTAAAATAGATTGCCTAATATCGCGTCCGGAAATTTAAAACGCCAAACAAGATGAACAACCACAGCGCCAAATACAAATCTTATATGCCGGTCTTTCCACATCCGGCTACGAGTCGTATGGACGGTGTTCCATCTACATGCGGGCGTATTTCATTTCACACCACATGTTTTATAATCTTCAATCATTTTATCTATTATGGCAAAAAGAGCAAAGTCAGTCACTGGGTTGCTATTCCTCATGGCAGCATCCGCGGGAAGTATGAATGCTGTTGTACCCCCACCTCTATGGTCAACACAGCGTGTTGATCAACAGGTGAGTACCTGCAATGGCGTTGTAAGGGATGCCTCAGGCGAGGCGATTATTGGCGCATCCGTAATGGTTAAAGGCACGACCAACGGGACGGTCACCGGCATCGATGGTGATTTCGCCTTAAACGAAGTGCCCAAAGGCAGCACGCTGGTCATATCCTATGTGGGCTACGTCACCCAAGAAATCAAGTTTGAAGGCCAGCCCATCCAAGTGCTTTTGAAAGAAGACACGCAGAACCTGGATGAGGTCGTGGTGGTGGGCTACGGTGTTCAGAAAAAAGCGAACCTGACCGGTTCCGTCGCCTCCATTAACGCCGAGGCTTTAGAGTCGCGTTCCGTGGCCAGTGTCTCTGCGGCGATGGCTGGGCAGATGCCGGGTGTTACCGCTATCCAGACCTCAGGAGCCCCGGGGGCCCAGACAGGATCTATTACCATCCGTGGTAAGAACTCCATCAATGCGGCAAGTCCGCTGGTCATTGTGGATGGTGTCCCCGGCAGTATGAACAATATTGATCCGCAGGATATTGAGTCTATTTCCGTGTTGAAAGACGCGGCCTCTTCCGCGATTTATGGTGTGCAGGCGGCTAACGGTGTCATTGTGATTACCACTAAAAAGGGAGAGAAAGGGCAAAAGGCTCGTGTGAACTATTCGGGTACGGTTTCTTGGGCAAGTCCTACGGCCAAATTGGATTTCTTGGGTTCCGCCGATTATGCGGTCTTGTATAATGAGGCTACCTTAAATGAGAATCCTAAAGCCGTGATCCCCTATACGGATGAGGATCTTCAGAAATTCCGTGATGGCTCGGATCCGATCGGTCATCCGGATACCGATTGGTATAGTGAGGTCATGAAGAACAGCGCGATGGAGACCCAGCATAATTTATCCATCAATGGAGGTTCTGAGAATACGACGTATATGGCATCTTTGGGCTATTTGTATCAAGATGGCCTTTCGAAAGAAAAGAATTACGAGCGTTATAACGGACGTGTCAATATCGATTCAAAAGTAGCCAAATGGGTGAATGTCGGATTGAACGCTTCCGCGTATCGTGGCTTGAATAATGATGAATACGAGGGTTTCGGCTCTTTGCTGCAATATGCGAACCGTATTTCCCCGACCATCGGTATTTATGACGCGAACGGTGACTATATTTATGCGGGTTTGCAGAACCCCGTCGCCCAACAGGGTAAAACCGGTACATACCATCAGCTTGACCAACAGTTGAACGCTACGGCTTACGTGAATATCACTCCGATTGACGGTTTAAGCATCAAGGGCGTGTACTCTTTAAGGCATGATTACCGGGATATTCGTAAATTCAAGAAGCATTGGAGCTATGGGAACTTTGATTCCGGTAAACGCGAGGGCGAGCATAATTACTATAATTGGAATTGGTACACCACCCAGCTGTTGGTGAACTACAACAAGACATTCGGGAAGCATTCTATCGGCTTGTTGGCCGGCTATGAGCAGGTGGAGTATAATTATAGATATACGGAAACGAAACGTACCGGTGGCGGAAATGATGAATTGGGTGAGTCCTTGAATACGCTCGACGCATCATCCCAGACCAATAAGGATGGAGGTTATGATACCGGTCGGCGCTCTTATTTCGGGCGTATCCAGTATGATTACGAAAACAGGTATTTATTCGAGGCTAACCTGCGTGCCGATGCGTCGTCGCGTTTCCCGAAGGAAAACCGTTGGGGCGTATTCCCCGCGTTCTCTGCCGGATGGAGAATCTCGGAGGAGTCTTTCGTGAAAGATAACGCGGATTGGCTGAGTAACCTGAAATTGCGTCTTGGCTGGGGTAGGACCGGTAATGAGGAGTTGAAGAGTGATGATGTATATCCGGCTGTGGCTACTTATGCTTACGAAAGCTATATGTTTGGCAATACCCGTTATTCCACGGCGTATGAGGCTCGGTATGTAAACAGTAACCTGAAGTGGGCTACCGTTACCAACTATGAGTTGGGATTGGAAGCCGGTTTCTTGCGGAATAAGGTCGGCTTCGAGCTTTCTTTATATAAGAAGAAAACCAACGATATGTTGTTGTATCTGCCCATCCAAGGTGTGATCGGTATGGAGGCTCCCGCCCAGAACGCGGGTAGTGTGCAAAATACCGGTTTCGACCTGAGCATTTTCCATAATAACCGAATCAATAGGGATTGGAGCTACGCGATTAATTTCAACGTGGCTTATGTGAAAAATGAGATCACGGACATGAATGGTACCGAAGGTGTCGATCCGGACAATAGTAAATATTGGCGCTTGGAGGGATACCCTATCGGCTCCTTCTATGGTTATGTGGCTAATGGGTATTTCAATACCGAGGATGAATTAAAGAACTATCCGAAACGTTTGGGACGTGAGGCGTTGGGTGACATTAAATACGTGGATCGGGATGGAAATGGTAAGATCGACGCGGCCGACCAGACTGTCATCGGAAAGAACTTCCCGAGTTGGACTGGTGGCTTGAATATCGCAGTCTATTATAAGGACTTCGACTTATCCATGTTATGGCAGGGCGCGTTCGATGTGGATGCGTACTATACCGGTGAGGCCGCTTATGCGTTCTTTAATAGCGGTAAGGTGTTAAAAAGGCACTTGGATCGTTGGACTCCTGAGCATCACGACGCAAGTTATCCTCGCCTGACGAGAAGCTCACAGACCAATTTCGTTACTTCTTCGTTCTGGTTGGAGGATGCGTCTTATGTCCGTTTGAAGAATGTTTCTTTAGGCTATAACCTGCCGAAGAGCTTCTTGGATAAAATAGGTGTTGAAAGGGCGAAAGTATTTGTCTCGGGTGAAAATTTGCTGACCTTCTCCGGTTTGGATGGATTGGATCCTGAATCGCCATCCGATACCCGCGGAGCGTTCTATTCTAACGTGAAGAAAATTTCTTTAGGGCTTAAAGTCTCATTTTAATACTTACTGACGAAATATGAAAAAGAACTGTTTATATATCCTTGTCTCAACGGTTTTATTGGGATTTACTTCTTGTGTTGACTTGGATCGCTATCCATTGGAAGAGCTCTCTGATGGAAGTTTCTGGAAAACGGCCAATGACGCTGAAATGATTGTCTCGGACTTGTATCGGGGATTGCCGTATTGGGATGTGGATGACGATATTAATTCGGATAATGCCGTGCATGGTATCAAATGGGCGGCCGGCAATGTGTCGAAAGGTATCTACGATCCGCAAGATATGTCGTGGAGCGACAATTATACAAATATCAGGAAAGCCAATCTGATCTTGAGCAAAATAGATGAGATCCCTGATTATGATCAGGCTGAGAAGGATAAGGTATTAGGGCAAACGTACTTCTTCCGGGCTTTCCAATATTTTGAATTAATTCGTACATTTGGCGACGTTCCTTATATCGACAGGCCGTTGGAACTGTCAGATCAGGAGGGAATAACCCGTACACCGAGGGCTGAGGTCTATACGAAGGTGATGGCGGACTTTGACAAAGCGATTGAGCTGTTGCCTGCTGAATGGCCAGATTCAGATTACGGGCGTGTGACGAAGGGTGCCGCGATGGCTATGAAAGCGCGTGCGGCTCTGTATTATGGCGACTGGCAGATTGCGGCGGATAACGCGAAGAAGGTCATGGACTCGAAACTTTATGAGTTGTACGATAAGGATAATACCGGCAAGTATGAGGAACTCTTTTGGGAGAAGGCCGATGGTTGCAAGGAATTTATCTTGGTAAGGCAGTTTAAAGAGGCGGAAAACTCTTGGTATCTGATTGGTTGGGAGGCGTTCCCGACCAAAGGTTGGGGAGGAATCAACCCTACCCAGAGCTTGGTGGATGCTTTTGAGGACATAGAAGGCGCTCCTATCTCTGAATCTAAGATCTATGATGAGAAGAATCCTTTCGCTAACCGCGACCCGCGTTTGGAGGTGGATGTATTGCATGAAGGGGAGGTGATGTATGGCGAAACCATAAAAGTGGCTCCTCTGAAATCTTGTTATCCCACGGGTATTGCCCAGCATGGTGATGCTACGGCTACCGGATACTATCAGCAAAAGTGGTTAGACCCAAGTATTGACCCCAGTTCTACGGGCTGGGATATGGGAAAGGACGCGGTTGTCATACGTTATGCGGAAGTATTGCTTACTTACGCTGAGGCAATGAACGAATTGAAAGGGTTAAGCGGCGAGGCGTTCGATGCGGTTAACCAGGTTCGTAAACGTGTGGGTATGCCTCCTCTCCAGAATACAGACGCGAGCCTGCCTACTTATTGTGGTACGCAAGATGCGCTTCGCCAACGTATCCGTAACGAGTGGCGTGTGGAGTTCGCCCTTGAAGGTGGCAAACGTCAATGGGATATACGTCGATGGGGCATCGCTAAGGATGTGTTAAACGCTCCATTCTTAGGATTAAAATATAGATTGGTAGAATCTCCTGACGCAAAACCGGAAGATGGCGGCCAGATCTGTATTCTATATGAGGGGGATAATGTCGTGTTGGCTGGCAGTAAATACCAGGATCATAACTATGTTTATCCGGTTCCTCAAAAAGAAATCGATTTGAATCCTAATTTGACCCAAAATCCTGGGTATTGATACGTATTTGATCGCTGGAACACGTGAGGGGAATTTGGATAACTAAATGCCCTCACGTGTTTTTAATATATAGATATGAAGAGGTTGACTTATATCGTGTTGGGGACGTTGTTCCTTCTTTATTTTATTTGTTATCAAGGAGTGTTGTCGCATATAGTTGTCTATCACGAGCAACACCATCTTTTTCTTTTCTCAAACCTCTATTTTAGTCAGTGTGTCCAATCTGAAGGCTGGCTGGGGTATCTGACTAATTTTGTTATTCAATTCTTTTATATTCATTGTTTAGGGAGTATTATCTTGGCATTCCTGCTTACCGCGGTCTATTGGTTCGTCAACAGAGTCATAAAAATACTCCTCGGGCAAGAGGATGTATTTCAGCTATCGCTTATCCCTTCTGCCGTTCTTTTCTTTTATACGATGAGCGTAGACCACTCATTGTCCGTCTTGGTGGGATGTTTCCTTCTATTGTTTATGTTATATGTCGTCTTGTCTCTCGTCCGTCATTATAGTTCTGTCTTTCCTCTCGTTAACGTGTCCCGTATCTCGAATAGGTATGCGCGGGTAGCGCTACCGGTTATCTGTCTTTCTACCTATGCCGGATACGGTTTTTATCATTTCATTCATTCCTATAACCGTAGCGAACGTATGATGCTAAAAACGGAACAGCTGGTCAAGTCTGGCGAATGGGAGAAGGTGTTGGACTATACCGGGAGATACTTAATGACCGGACGTACGAATCAGCTTATTTCTTATTTCCGTCATTTAGCGCTTTATCATACAGGAAAACTCTCTGCTAACTTATTTGATTTTCCACAAACATTAGGAGTTAAAGGCCTGTATTTCCCTTGGGACGGTAATAGCCGGGGAAGTGAGTATGGGCATATCCTTTATGAGGATTTGGGATATATCAATGAGGCGCAGCGTTGGGAGTTCGAGGCGATGGTTGTATGGGGAGAGACAGCGCCTCACCTTATCAACTTGGCACGATATAATATAGTGATTCATCGTCCGTTAGTGGCGCAAAGGTTTATTAATAAGCTCAAGCGATCTCTTTTTTATCGGGAGGAGGCATCACGACTTGAAGCATGGTTGCGTGAAGGGAAGGTCCCCGGTTTGAGGAATGCGTTGGAAGGGAGAGTGGACACTCCGGCACGATTTGCCAATGTCGTGAACATCGGACCGGAATTGCAATATGTGTTGGAATGTGACAGCACGAATAGAATAGCATTTGAGTATCTAATGAGCGACTTGCTGTTGAGCAATCATGTGGTTCGCTTCGTCAATAATTTGAAATGGATGCCCCTGTTCTCTTATACAGATATGCCACGTATTTATGAAGAGGCTCTTTATATTTATAAATTGGGTGTGGACGAAGAAGAGTTCTCAAAGATCGGGATAAGGATAAGTCCGGGAACGGAAAGCCGGTTTAAACGATATTATCAGCTCGTGCAAAGCAAACAAATGGAAACTTTACGGAAGGAATTTGGAAATACATATTGGTTTTATTTGAACTATATCAGCCCTTATGGAAATAGGGTAATAGCGAACTAATGGAGAGATGACATGAAAATACAAAATCTGTTTTATTCTATATTAATCGTTATTCAGTTTGGATGTACACATTATCATCAGGCGAAGAGTGGGATCGATCGGTCGCCTTCGATTTATCCTGATTATACGGATGTGACGTTCCCTGTCAATATCGCGCCTCCTGATTTTAGGATACAGGAGGAGGGGGAGGCTTTCCAGACGGAAATAGGAGTCGCTGATGGGGCTTGCTACATCCTCATTCAAGATAACGAGCCCATAGTCCGGATACCCGAAAGGAAATGGAAGATGCTGTTAGAGAAAGCGGCTGGCAAAAGGATCTATTTCAGGATTTCCGCTAAACAACATGGTAAATGGGTGCGTTATTCCGATATTCAAGATAGTATCTCGGTGCATGAGATAGATCCCTTTTTGGTGTATCGCCTGCTTTATCCCGGGTATGAGCTTTGGAACGAGATGGGGATCTATCAGCGTGATCTGACAACGTATAGGCAGACGCCTATCGCGGAAAACAGGAATTTTGGAAAACAGTGTATTAACTGCCATACATTTAACCGGAACTCTCCCGATACGATGATGCTCCATGTTCGAGGGGAACATGGGGGAACGTTGGTTTATCGGGGAGGGAATATAGAGAAAGTCAATCCCAAACTGGAAGGGAGCAAACGGGGGGCTACTTATCCGGCCTGGCATCCCTCCGGTAAGTTTATCGCCTTTTCAGCCAATGAGATACAGCAGTTCTTTCATTCTTCGGGGCAAAAGCCCATAGAGGTGTCGGATCTTGCCGCCGATCTAATGCTTTATGATGTGCGGACTCATGAGAGTTTTACGGACTCGTTGGTTTGTGGCGATTCGTATATGGAGACGTTCCCGGCTTGGAGCCCGGATGGCAAGATGCTATACTTTTGCCGGGCAAAAGGGTATCGGCAAGGAATGCCGTTGGATAGTATCCGATATGATTTGTACCGGATACATTTTGATGAGGAACAAGCTAAATTGCATACGTTGGAATGTGTATATGAAGCATCCGCCTTGCATAAAAGCGTTTCATTCCCGAGAATCTCGCCGGATGGCAAGTTCCTTGTATTCGCACGGTCCGATTATGGCAATTTCTCTATTTGGCATCCGGAGAGTGATTTGTACCTGCTTACCTTGGCTACGGGTGAGGTGCGGAATATTCGGGAAGTGAATAGCGATAATGTGGAGAGTTATCCTACTTGGTCTTCTTCGGGGAGATGGTTGGTCTTCAGCAGTAAGCGTTTGGATGGCTTATGGGCTCGCCCGTATTTCGCCAGCTTTGATCCCGAAACTGGATATTTGGGTAAGCCCTTTTTACTCCCTCAAGAAGAGCCGGACTTTTATGATACCTTTACATATACCTACAACCGGCCGGAATTGATCAAGAAGCCGGTCAAGATTGGCGATGAGATAGTAAAGAGCGCGAATCGTTAATCTCTATGGGTCTTCTTGATCATTATGGTGAAAAAACGGGATAAACCCTCTTTTAGTGTTTCCCTGCCAACTATTAAGAATCACAAGGCGATGATTCCTCAAAAACATCCCGTCCTTTTCGATAAAAGATAGAGGAGATTCTTTTGGGGAGGCTTGGCGAGGAGTAGGCGCCCGATCCTCCTTGTTGTCAGGGAAGTAGGTAAATCGTCCGGATGATCGGGGCGGGTATGTCCATTTCTCGATAATTCTGCGTACATTCGCGTAGATAAAACGGATATTGGAGCGATCAGCTATGGCTAAAAAAACATCAGCAAGCGGAAAAAATAACGCTAACCCTTCAAAGTTGGCGGCTATAAAGACTTTTTTAGGAAATGAGCGAACCCGTTTCGTGACGGGTTTGATCCTTTGTATATTAACGATCTACGTCGGATTATCCTTGATCTCTTTCTTCTTTACCGGGGCGGCCGATCAAAGTAAGATCGAGAACGTGCCGCTTTTGGATCTTCTAAGCTACACGGGTGCGGTGGAGAACTGGACAGGAGTGCGTGGCGCGTTCCTGTCGGATTTGCTGATGAATCGCTGGTTTGGCATAGCCTCCTTCATGATCCTCTATTTCTTGGGATCGATGGGGGCGAAGCTGATGAATCTTTGCCACGTGTCACTGCTGAAACGATTCTTGTTTTGCGCCGCTACCTTGATCTGGGGCTCGGTGTTTTTCGCGTTTGTCTTTGTCAAGGGATACGAGGATTCCTTTATCTATTTAGGAGGACAGCATGGGTATTACCTCTCGGAGGCCTGTATTACGAATATTGGCATTCCCGGAACGATCCTGCTCCTGTTGGGGTCGTTCCTGATTATCGCCGTGTTTACCAGCAAGAAGACGATCCCTTTCCTGCAACGTCTCTTCGCTTTCGGCTGGCTGCGTAATCGCTTGAAGAAACGGGAAAATCAGGTTTCTACGGAAGAGACCCCGGAAACGATGGAAAGTCCGGAGGAAGAAGAGATAATACCTGAAAATCTGCCCGGATCCTCCCCGGAACCGGAGAAGGGACGATATACGGAGGAGGTGCCGATCCATACCGGATATACGGAGAGGGAGCCTATCGTAGCTCAGCCTAAGACGGATGACGGGTTCGTGCCGACGGAAGAGCCTATGGGAAATCCCGGTCCGGAGGATTCTCAGGTAACAAAAGGGACAGACGTGCCGGATGAGGGCCTGACCGTGGAGGTGGCTAAGGGAGAAGACGAGCCTTACGACGCTTCCGACTTGGGCAAATATGATCCCCGGCTGGATCTTTCCCGTTATGTATTCCCTACGTTGGATTTGCTGCGTGCTTATGATAGTGGGAATATCGAGATAAATCGGGAGGAACTGCTGGAGAACCAGCGGCTTATCAAGCAGGCCTTGGAGGACTTCAATATACGGATCGCCTCGATCAAGGCGACTGTAGGGCCTACCGTGACCCTCTATGAGATCGTCCCCGAGGCGGGCGTGCGTATCGCCAAGATCAAGAATCTGGAAGATGATATAGCCTTGAACCTTTCCGCCTTGCAGATCCGTATCATCGCACCGATGCCGGGCAAGGGGACGATCGGTATCGAGGTGCCGAACAAGAATCCGCAGACGGTATCGATGCAGTCGGTTATCGCTTCCCGCCGCTTCATCGAGGCTAAATATGAGTTGCCGGTGGCGATGGGTAAGACGATCACGAACGAGGTGTTCATGTTCGATCTCTGCAAGACCCCGCACCTCTTGGTTGCCGGAGCTACCGGACAGGGTAAGTCCGTGGGATTGAACGCGATCATTACCTCGCTCCTGTATAAGAAGCATCCTTCGGAACTGAAGTTCGTGATGGTTGACCCGAAGATGGTGGAATTCAGTATTTACGAGAAGATCGAGCGTCATTATCTGGCGAAATTGCCGAATGCCGATAAACCGATCGTCACCGAGTCGGCGGATGCCGTGGCTACGCTGAACTCCTTGGTGATAGAGATGGAGAACCGGTACCAGTTGTTGGTGGCCGCTCATGTACGTAATATAAAGGAATATAACGAGAAGTTTATAGAGCGCCACTTGAACCCTGAGAAAGGACACCGCTTCCTGCCTTATATCGTGGCGGTCGTGGACGAGTTCGCCGATCTGATCGCCGTGGCGGGGCGGGAGATCGAGTTGCCGATCTCCCGTATCGCCGCTAAAGCCCGTGCCGTGGGTATCCACATGATCTTGGCTACACAACGGCCGGATACGAAGGTGATTACCGGAACGATCAAGAGTAACTTCCCGAGCCGTATCGCCTTTAAGGTGGCCTCTATGGTCGACTCGCGTACTATCCTCGACGCTCCCGGGGCGAATCGCCTGATCGGTCGGGGTGATATGCTTATTGTCGTGGCGGGTCAAGAGCCGGTTCGCGTGCAATGTGCGTTCGTGGATACGCCGGAGGTGGAAGGCATCGTGAATTATATTGGTGAGCAAACCGGTTTCCAGACGGCTTATCTGCTTCCGGATTATGTGCCCGAAGGAGGGGAGAGTGGCTCTTCCGGACCGGTGGATCTATCGGATCGGGATCCTCTGTTCGAGGAGGCGGCTCGTCTGATCGTGATTCAGCAACAAGGCTCCACCTCCTTGATCCAACGGAAGTTCGCTATTGGCTATAACCGTGCCGGACGTTTGATGGATCAATTGGAAGCGGCTGGAATCGTTGGCCCGTTCGAGGGGAGCAAGGCTCGTCAGGTCTTGGTGCAAGACGAGTATTCTTTGGAGCAATTATTAAACGCTTTGTGATGATGGAACGTATGCGGAAGATACGGATTTGGAGGGGGATCGCCTTGGTAGGCTTGTCGTTGAGCTTTTTGTTTGGGCTGGGTGTGGGAGCTCATGCCCAAGACGCGAACGAGATCCTCGCGAAGGCAGCCGCGGCCTATAAGCAATCGAATGGAATTCGTGTTGAATTTACGTTGCAGACCCGTTCGGAAGGCCAACAAGCGGGTGAGAGTTTTGAGGGAACGATCCAGATGAAAGGAGATAAGTTTGTCTTGACAACACCTGATGTGGTGACTTGGTTTGACGGAAAGACCCAATGGACCTACGTCGCCCGCACGGAGGAGGTGAACGTGACGAACCCGAGCGGAGAGGATCTACGGAATACGAATCCGATGCTTCTGTTAGGTTCTTATCAAAGTGGCTATACACCTTCATTCAGGGGAGAGAGTACGGCCCCGAATGGTAAGACCGCTTACGACATCGTGCTGACACCGAAAAGGAAAGGCGATGTTGCCCGGGTGGAATTGCAGATCGAGAAATATTCGAGCCTGCCCGCCAGTATCAAGGTGTCTGCCAAGAATGGCATAAACAGTACGGTACGTATCACCCAATTGCGGACAGGAGTCAACCAACCGGACCGTACGTTTGTTTTTAATGAGGAGGCGTATCCGGACGCGGAGATCGTGGATCTTCGTTGAGAGGGATCGTCTTAAGGTATGAATGAATAATCAATATAAAGGAAAGAGGAAGGAAGATCTTATGAATGAAAAAGTACGTTGCCTGATTATAGGCTCGGGCCCGGCCGGTTATACGGCGGCCATTTATGCGTCTCGCTCGAACTTGTCTCCGGTTCTTTATGAGGGAATACAGCCGGGTGGCCAGTTGACCACGACTACTGAGGTGGAGAATTTTCCCGGTTATCCGGAAGGTGTTACCGGAACGGAGTTGATGGATGACCTAAGGAAGCAGGCCTCTCGTTTCGGAGCGGATATTCGGATGGGTATCGCTACCGCTGCCGATTTGAGCAAGGCGCCCTATAAAGTCACGATTGATGGAGAGAAGGTGATCGAGACCGATACCCTGATTATCGCGACGGGGGCTTCCGCTAAATATTTGGGGCTGGCCGATGAGCAGAAATATGCTGGGATGGGCGTCTCGGCCTGCGCCACCTGCGATGGCTTCTTTTACCGGAAAAAGACGGTTGCCGTGGTAGGAGGCGGAGATACCGCCTGCGAGGAGGCTCTGTATTTGGCAGGGCTGGCGAAACAGGTTTACCTGATCGTCCGTAAGCCGTATCTCCGGGCTACGAAAGTGATGCAGGACAGGGTGTTCAACACGCCGAATATCACCGTGCTGTTCGAGCATAATACCATAGGGCTGTTTGGCGAGAATGGCGTGGAAGGGGCTCATTTGGTGAAACGCAAGGGCGAACCCGATGAGGAGAAGGTGGACATCGCGATCGATGGCTTCTTCCTCGCGATCGGGCATAAGCCGAACTCCGATATTTTCAAGCCGTGGTTGGATACCGATGAGGTAGGGTATATCCAGACGATCGAGGGAACACCTCGTACCAAGGTGCCGGGCGTGTTCGCCGCGGGCGATGTGGCAGATCCGCATTATCGGCAGGCGATCACGGCAGCGGGGAGCGGTTGCAAGGCGGCTATCGAGGCGGAACGTTATTTGAAAGAGATCGGAAGGTAACTTTCCCGGTCAGGATATGGGAAGGCAGGTTGTTGTCCGTATAATAAGGGCACAGCCTGCCTTTTTTTTCGCGGGATATTATCTTGACTCATTGGGTAAACGAGTTCCGGTAATGGGTAGGAGACACGCCTAAATGCTTCTTGACATATTTAGCGAAAAAGGATAGATTGGAGAAATTCAGCTCTTTCGCGATCTCCTTGATCGACTTGTCGGAATGCCGTAGCTGGAACTTGATGCACTCGATCGCGTGCTGGTCGATCAACTTGGAAGCCTGCTTGCCACTGACCGTCTTGACCACTTTCGAGAGATACTTGGAGGTGTAGAATAACTCCTCGGCGTAATAAGCCACGGAACGATGCGAGCCGTTGTCGGCTGACAGTTTCTCCATGAATTTCCGGAAGATGAAATCCGCCCGTTTGAAAGGCTCTTCCTGGATCTGCGCGGCGGGCAGGTTGTGCGCGTATTGATGGAGCCCTGCCATGATCTCATATAAAATAGCGGCGAAGAGGTGCCGGATGATCTCTTTGTGGTAACAAGGCGAGGGGTGACTGATCTTGTCTTGGATGAAATCCCGGTAGAGCTGGAAAGGGGATTCTTTCTTGTGCTCGATCGTCTTTACAGGATTATGGTAAACATAGGTGAAGGTTTCCCAAATCCTTTTGTCCATTTTCAAGATTTGGTGCAGACTTCCTGTCGAGAATCCCAGCACCTTGATCCTATAGTGTGGGGAAAGCGTTTTTACCCGTTTGATAATCATGGCAGGCAAGCAAAACAACAAATCATTCTTCTTCAGGTGGAAGATGCTCCCGTTGAGATCCATCTGGAAGCTGCCCTCGATGAAATAGATGAGCATGAAGCAATTGACCCGGTAAGTTTGGGCCTCGTCGTCGTAAGGGAATTGCCTCAAATTGTTGATCACCACGAAATCCTCGTCAGCGTAGTCAATGGCCAGATCTTTTATGTGTAAATCCTCTATGTTGATGTCTTTAATGCATTTCTTGTCCATACCCCATAATTTCTGTCGCGAATTTGAGAAATGAAAAGAAAACAGGAATGTTCCAAATCACAGGTTTGCTGGTTTGTATTCTTTGAATGTCAACATTTACGTATGATTAACAGAAAGGAGGGCCGGGGTGCCCCTGATTCTCCGATGGGTACGGGCCCGGAGGAATCACATAGGGTATGGCATAGGATGAGATCTCGTAAAAAAGAGTCGGCGTGGAGGAGGAAGCGATTCATTTTTACCTATTTTTGTATTCGGGTTTTAGAAAGAGACAAATAGTCATGAAACGGAAATCGATTTTTCTATTATGCTGCCTGTTGGTGGCAGGGATGGCGATGGCGCAAGTAGGCACGAAGGTGATCGCGCATCGCGGGTATTGGAAGACGGAAGGCTCCGCGCAAAATTCCATCCGTTCGCTGGAGCGGGCGAGCGAGATCGGGGCTTATGGCTCTGAGTTAGACGTGCATCTGACGGCGGACAACGTGCTGGTCGTATTCCATGATAATACGATACAGGGGAAGACGATACAGGCAAGCGCCTATGACGAGCTGAAGGATCTCAAGCTGGCTAACGGGGAGCCTATCCCGACCTTGGAGCAATACCTGCGCCGGGCGAGGAAGCTGAAGAATATCCGGCTGATATTGGAATTGAAGGCGCATGAGACACCGGAACGCAACCGCGAGGCGGCACAGGCTGTCGTGAAGCTGGTCAAGCGGATGCGCTTGGCTAAACGGACGGATTACATATCCTTCAATCTGGACGCTTGCAAGGAGTTTATCCGTTTGTGCCCGAAGTCGGAGGTCTCTTACTTGAACGGGGAACTGTCGCCTATGGAACTCAAGGAACTCGGTTTTGCCGGGCTGGATTATCATTACGATGTGTTGAAATCGCGCCCCGAATGGATCCAGGATTGTAAAGCCATTGGCTTGACGGTCAATGTCTGGACGGTGAATGAGCCGGAGAAGATGCGCGAGATGGTGGAACGGGGAGTGGACTTTATCACCACCGATCTGCCGGAGCAAGCGGAAGCGATTATCCGGGAGCAGGCGAGATAAGAGGATGCGGAAGATGAAGGGTATGTTCGGCTGGTGGCTTATCCTGTCGATATTTTGCGTATGGAGTGAGGCGGCTTGGCCCGTGGATCCTCCGAAGCGGGAGATCCGTGCGGTATGGTTGAGCACGATTTACGGGCTGGACTGGCCGCATCGACCGGCTACCACCGAGGCTGGCAGGCGGGAGCAGCAACAGGAGTTGAGAGCGTTGCTGGACCGGTTGCAGGCCGCCAACTTCAATATGGTCTTTATACAGACCCGTCTGCGGGGCGACGTGATCTATCGCTCCGAGATTGAGCCTGCCAGCAAGGTGTTCTCCGGCAAGTACGGGAAGCTGCCCGGCTATGACCCGTTGGCGTTCGTGGTGGAGGAATGCCATAAGCGAGGGATGGAGTGCCATGCCTGGTTCGTCACCTTCCCGCTCGGGACGGAGAAGAGCGTGCGAGAGCAGGGACGTTTGTCTGTCGTGCGGAAAAATCCCAAGCTGTGTAAACGGCATAATGGGGAGTGGTATTTGGATCCGGGAGTCCCGGGGACGACAGACTATATATTGTCGTTGGTTAAAGAGATCGTGAATGGCTATGACATTGATGGCATCCATTTTGACTATATCCGCTACCCGGAGCAGGCGAGAACGTTCCCGGACCGGAAGTCGTATAATCAATCGGGGAAGAAACGGTCGATAGAGGATTGGCGGCGGGAGAATATTAACCGGATGGTAGGCCGTATCTATGACTGGGTGAAGCAGGCAAAGCCTTGGGTGCAGGTGAGCAGTTCCCCCTTGGGCAAGTATAGCCGTATCGAACGTGTCCCCAACGCGGGATGGACGGCATACGAGAGTGTCTATCAGGATCCGAAAATGTGGCTGCGTAGAGGCAAGCAGGATATGATCGTCCCGATGATGTACTACTTGCATAAGAACTTTTTCCCTTTCTTGGATAATTGGGTGGAAGGAAGCTACGGGCGGTTGATTGTAGCGGGCCTGGGCGCTTACCGGATGGATAAGAGCGAGGCGGATTGGAGCGTGAATGACATCACGGACCAGATCGATTATAGCCGTTATTATGGAGGGGCGGGCTGCGCCTTCTTCCGTTGCGGGAACGTCTTGTATAACGAGAAGGGGCTGTATAAGGAATTGAAGGAGCGCTATTACCGGTATCCGGCGCAGTTGCCTCCTCTGTCGTGGTTAGACGCGTCAGTCCCCGCCGCGCCGGAAGAGATCCGGGTGGAGCGGTTGGAAGGGGAATTGCGCCTGACATGGGACAAGCCTGTTTCCGAGACGCGGGATCTTACCTATACGGTCTATTATTCGCTGACGGACTCGATACAGACGGAGCTGGCGCGGTCGATATTGGCGACCAATATCCACGGTAACGAGCTTTTCTTGCCGATCAATGAGGAAGATGAGCGAGGCTACTCTTTTTCCGTGACCTCCTCTACCCGTTTCCGGATCGAGAGCCAGCCCTCGCGGGAAACCTATTATTATCAGTCGAGATACGTGAAATGAGCCATGCGAAATCTGCCATGATTCGTATGGAATTTGATAAGAACCTCTTATCTTCGCGGATGTTCCGGTGAGGCGGGCAACGATGTCCGCCTTATTTGTGAAGTTTTTTTTCGCGAGGGAATGCAGCGTTTGTTGAATAATACACATCTCTAATAATGTGGCTTTCTTTGTAAGGAGGAGGCATGGCGTGAATGAATGAGTGAACAGCAACTGATAGAGAGTTGTCGGAAGGGAGAAAGGCGGGCTCAGAAGGAGCTTTACGACCTCTATTCTCGAAAAATGATGGGGGTCTGCCTTCGTTATGTGAACGATAGGGAGACTGCCCGTGATTTGTTGCAGGATGGCTTCGTGAAGGTGTTTACTTGCATGGACTCTTATCAGGGGAGTGGCTCGTTCGAGGGGTGGATGCGAAAGATCTTTGTTAATTGTGCGTTGGAGTATTTGCGTAAGTCGGATGTGTTGCGTGAGGCGACAGACTTGGATAACACGGCGGAACTGGCCCAGCCAAATAGTTCCGCCATATCGGATCTGTCGGCGGCTGATTTGATGAACTTGGTAAGAGAGTTGCCCGTTGGTTTCCGGACTGTATTTAATATGTTCGCGATCGAGGGTTACTCCCACAAGGAGATCAGTGAGATATTACATATAACGGAAAGTACCTCTCGCTCCCAATATACCCGTGCCAAGCAACTGTTGCAACGTAAGATTAACGCATTGTTTTGATTTATGGAGGAAAAGGATAGGGATATATGGGATGAGGCGATCCGTTCGAAATTACATGATTTCGAGGTGGATGCTTCTCCGGGCGATTGGGAGGCGATCGAGGAGCGGTTGCCGTCCAAGGCCCCGATCTCGTTGCGCCGTTCGTTGCGTTATTGGGCGGCCGCGGCCGTGGCCTCTTTATTGCTTTTGTCTGGCGGTATTTATTGGCTTGACCGGGAAATAGGGAATAGCCCCATCGCACGGGAGATGAGCATAGATCCGAGAGACCAGGGTGTGAGCGAGGAACCGCTGTCCCCGTTGGCGGCTAAGAAAGAGGAGGCTCCGGTATTGGCGGTGGTATCCGCTCCTTCTCGACCCGGCTTGGGCGAGAACCGGGCTGTGGCAGGCGCGAAGGCTCGCACGCTATCTCTGCCCGTTGACGGCAGGGTAGAGGCGGTAGACGCTCCTGTTTCTGCTGTGGATACTCCTGTGGCAGAGGAAACGGTAGTCGAGGAGGCTACACCTGTCGATGATAAAGCGCCCATGAAGGCTAACCGGGATCGTTTGGCATCCTCGAACCGCGGCGAGAGAAGCGCGAAAGTATCTGTCTCTCGTGGCGGAAAAAGAAAAAGTCAGACATCCCGGAAATGGGGATTTGGCATGGGAGGGGGAGGATTCTCGATGAGCGCGGACAATATGATTCCCCAATACGTGACCAATAGCAGTGTGTTGAAGAGCGATAACCTGATGAGCCTGAATGCGCTGGATGCGGAAAAAAAGGATTTGGCTAAGACGGATGTGCGGCATAGGACCCCAATCGGGATCGGGATCTCCGTGAGCCGTTATTTAAACGAACGTTTCTCTTTGCAGTCTGGTCTGACCTACTCTTACTTACGTTCGGAATGGACTACGAATAACACGTATCATGTGGATAATGACCAGCGTCTGCATTTCATAGGGATTCCCTTGTCGTTGTCCTATAAGATAGCGGAATGGAACCGTTTCCTGTTCTATGCGTCGGCAGGTGGTATGGCGGAAGTGAACGTGGCGGGCAAGCGCAGGATGCGGTTGTTCTCGGATGATGTGGAGATCAGCCGGACGAATGAGCGCGTTCGGATGAAAGAGTGGCTTTGGTCTGTCAATGCCCGTGCCGGTGTTAGCTATCCCGTTATTCGCTTTGTTAGCGCGTTTGCCGAGGTAGGCGCGGGATATTATTTTGATAACGGGAGCGAGATCGAGACCATACACTCGGAAAAACCGTTTAACGTGAGCCTGCAATTTGGCTTCCGTTTTGGCTTTTGACATGAATGAAGTGATATAAATGAGAATGTGGAACTTTTAAATAGAGATTTTGAATATGAAAGCTTTTAAATTGATTGGAGGTACCGCCGCCGCGGCCTTGTTATTGTTAACCTCTTGCTTGGGAGAATCGAATAATACGATGAGCCGCTCCTCGTTCGCTGTGGCTGGTGTGTCAGACCGGACGTATGTGACAGTGTTGAATACGAACATCGGAGCCTTGTATTCCCCTTCGTTGAATACGTCCGTTGTCAATGGATCTTGTTATTTAGTCTCCTATGAGTTGGACCTGAATTCGCCGGAGAACGCTAACGCCGCGACAAACGGTTATTATACGGCTACTACATTGAATGTGAGCGATGAGATCTCAAATGGGCTGTGCAATTACGCCCCGACAGATACCTCTACCTTGATAAAGGATGAGATCCCCGTCAAGAACCTGTTCGCCAGCAGTGATTACGGTGTCTATGTGGATGGGCATCTCTTCCTCTTCCTGACCTTGGATATGTTGAAAGATCAACGTAACGCCTACACGTTGTATTGGGATCGCTCGAAAGAGGCCACGGAGGTGGATGGCGTTCCTACGTATGACTTGTTCATCCGTGCGTCTAAGTCGGTGGACGGCACGGGCTCTACGGTGACTTCGACCGGTGAGGTCCGGGCGTTTGACGCCAAGAATATCGTGGAGACCATCAATCGAATGGAGGCGAATAATAAATCGACCACGTTCACGTTGAAAGTGAATTACCTAAGCTCTATCAATGAGAACGACAGCACGATACGGACATGGAACTCTTATCCGATCTCGTTCACTGTGGTGGAAGAGTAAGATATAGCGGATATAGCGAGTGAGTGTGCCTGCCGAGGGGCAGATCTGGAATGGCCGGATTGGTGTTTCAGGTTTATCCCGTCCGGCAGGCACACTTTTTTTTGTCTCCGCTATTTTGTGCCCTGACGAAAGATAAAGGAAAGGTTCGCCGGAAATTTTTGCGTTTTTTCTCATGTGTATGGATAAAGATCGTGTATCTTTGCCATTTTTAATGGGAGAAAGATTGTTGTATGATGTACAGGAATTTAGCCGGGTTGATTGGGATAGGCTTCGTGCTGGCTCCATTTGCCTCTTGCTTGGATGAGATCCAGAATGTTTATAATCCGGGCGATACGGTGGCGGTGGTCCGGCAGCATGGCGATAGCGCTTTCATGATGGCTGATACTCCTTATGGCTGGATCTATGCGGAGGACTTTAGCTCCTACTCGGAGGGGAAATGCCTGCGGGTGAACTTCGAGTATGACCCGAACCTGCCGGAGAACTCGGGAGCCTCGCGGCAGAGCTATTATACGGTCACGCTGAAGGGAAAGGCCGATGTCCCGCAGCGATCGGCGGAGACTCCCCGTACGGACACCGGACGTTTGCTGCCCAATGAGCAACCGGTACTCGCCGCGGTCAGTCCGCTGGATTCCTCATTTTACGTACGTATAGGGAGTTATTTGTTCCTGCCCTCTATTTGCCAGACCGGGGGGAAGCAATCCCTGGAGTGGCAGCTGACTTATGATGCCACTCAACTGCCTGTCGTGGAAGACCGTAAGGCGATCTATTCGCTCTATTTACGGGCGAGGGCTACCGCGGGTAGGTCGGAGGGCGAGAAAGTAGTCAATGTTTTGTCCCTCAATGCCTTCGATCTGTCCCGTTTCATCAATTCGATGCGAGAGCAAGGAGGGCGCGACGCGAACATGTACATCCGGATCCATTATGTGGATCGGATCAACCCTTTGGATAGTACCCAGTTTACGTGGGGGATGACAAATCCTTTATTGATAGAATGAGCATGAGTAAGCGACAGTTATACGGACTTTCCTTGTTGGTGGCCCTGATCCTCCCTTCTTGTATGGGAGATGGAAGTGGATCCATTAATTATCATCGGGTGGGAGTGATCCGCGAGGAGCCTGTGCGTTGTGTCTATACGACGGATGAGCAAGGAAATATATTTATTGTCTCTTCCGCTGATCTGGAGGGCCGGGAGGAGCTGAAGGACGGGGACTGCTGTATCGTGGATTTCCGGACGAACTTCCGGAACGCCTTGGCCGACGGGGTCTACGAGGCCGAGATCCTCCGGTATGACTCCGTGGCCGTCTGGCCCTTACGCGACGTGTTGACCGATACGGCGGCCGTGTTGGAGTCAGAGCGTTTGGTGACGTTGGATTTCAAGAAGAGTGTCTTTCTGGAAGGTCGTTTCTTCTTGCAGACACAGCACTCGAACCACCAGGCGGACCAAAAGGATCTTTTCGATCTCTCGTATGATCCCGGGCAAACCGTAGAGGTAGATGAGGAGGGACAGCGTATCTATAATCTCTATTTGCGCGTCACACAGGACGGGGGGACGGGCGATTCCTCCCGATGGATCAAGACGACCGCGTTCGTGATAGAGCCTTTCCTCGACTGGGCCAAGGAGCGGGAAATCGAGGAAGGGGCGGACGCTATCCATTTCAAGATAAATTACGTGGAGCGATATAACGCGGATACGACCGCCTGCATCTGGGCGGCGACGGATCCCTTTACGTTGCGTTTTACGAATTAAATCGTTAATTTTGTTTTCCTAAAGCAGGATGAGCATGTATAAAGAGATATTTAGGTGGATGATCAACATCATCTCGCAACCGGCGAAGGCTTGGTCTTTATTGGCGAAAAAGGAGGAGACGCAGGAGGAGTTCCTCTCTCGTTTCCTGTATCCCTTGATCGGGCTTATCACCGTGGCGGCTTTCGTGGGCGTGTTGTTCACCTCGAAGGAATTCGACTTGGAGTTGGCGCTGAAGTCGTCGATCCGCACGCTGGTCTCCTCGTTTGGTGGATTCTATCTGGGAGCCTATTTGATGAATGAGATCTGGCAAGGGATCTTCAAGCGGGAGAAGGACTTGAAGTTGTGGATGCGATTCATAGGTTACTCCTCGGTGGTGATGTTCTCGCTGAATATCTTGTTGATGTTATTGCCCGAGTTCTTCTTCTTGCAGATCTTCGTGTTTTATACGTTTTATGTCGTGGCGGAGGGAGCCGAGCCCTATATGGGGGTAGAGAAGGCGCGCTTGTTGCCGTTTACGATCACCACAACCTGTGTGATCGTGTTCACTCCGCAGCTGATCAAGATCCTGCTGTCGATGTTGATGCCGGGCCTGAGCTTTTGAAAGTGGAATAAGAGATGAAAGAGAAGATTAGTAATAATATACAGATAAAGAATAAACGGGCCTCCTTCGATTATGAGTTGCTGGAAACTATTACGGCGGGAATCGTGTTGACAGGTACGGAGATCAAGTCGATCCGGCTGGGTAAAGCCAGCTTGGTGGATACATTCTGTATCGTGGAGAGAGGGGAATTATGGGTGAAGAATATGTATATCGCCGAATATTTCTATGGAACCTATAATAACCACAATACACGACGGGACCGGAAGCTGCTGCTCACCAAGAAGGAGCTGAGAAAGATCGCTGCTGCCGTACAGGCGAGTGGGTTCACGATCGTGCCTACCCGCCTGTTCATCAACGAGAAAGGGCTGGCAAAGGTCGTGGTAGCTATCGCCCGGGGTAAGAAGGTGTATGATAAGCGCGATTCGATCCGGGAACGGGATGACAAGCGAGAGATCGAGCGAGCGTTCAAGAGATGAGAGGATCGGAGGCGGCAAGGCCTCTGATGGTGAGCTTGCCCGCTTTCTTTGCCGAAAGCGTTTATTTCGTGACAGGAAGGTTGTTCTATGAGATTTGTCTAATGAAGTAAGAAAGGTAAGGTAATTTATGGATAAAGCGCTATTTTCGCGTCTCCTGAGAGAGCGCATATTAGTCCTGGACGGAGGGCTTGGCACCATGATCCAAGGTTTCAAATTGACGGAACAGGACTATCGGGGGGAGCGTTTCGCCGATTTTCCCGTGCCGTTGAGAGGTAATAATGACCTTTTGTGTATCACCCGTCCGGATGTGATACGGTCTATCCACCACCAATATCTGGACGCGGGGGTGGATATCTTTACCACGAACACTTTTAACGCGAACGCCATTTCCTTGGCTGATTATGAGATGGGAGATTACGTGCGCGAGATAAATCTTTCCGCCGGCCGGTTGGCCCGGGAAGTCGCGGATTCCTATATGTCGGACCATCCCGGTCGGCAGGTATTCGTGGCCGGATCGGTCGGACCGACGAATAAGACGGCATCCATGAGCCCAGACGTGAGTGATCCCGCTTTCCGGGCAGTTACTTACCGGGATCTTTACGCCGCTTATAAGGAACAAATAGAAGGCCTTGTAGATGGAGGGGTGGATATCATCCTTTTCGAGACAACGTTCGATACCTTGAACGTGAAGGCCGGATTGGAGGCGGCGGAAGTCGTGTTGGAAGAGAGGCGGAAAGATCTTCCGGTCATGCTCTCCTTAACCTTGTCCGCGCAAGGGGGACGTACGTTCTCTGGCCAGACACTGTTGGCTTTCTTGGCCTCCGTGCAGCATGCGAATATCGTTTCGATCGGCTTGAATTGCTCCTTTGGTGCCGCGGACATGAAACCCTATTTGAAGGAATTGGCTCAATATGCCCCATATTATATCAGCGCATACCCGAACGCTGGCCTTCCGAACAGCTTTGGTACCTACGATGAGACTCCAGATACGATGGCCCAGCATATCAAGACGTTCGTGGATGAGGGATTGGTGAATATCATCGGTGGCTGCTGCGGCACGACTCCTGCTCATATCGCCCGCTATCCTGAACTTGTGAGAGGGGCGAAACCTCATGTCCCTGCCGCCAAGCCGGATTGCTTATGGTTGTCAGGACTGGAATTATTGGAGGTCAAGCCGGAAAATAATTTCGTGAACGTAGGCGAACGTTGCAATGTGGCTGGATCCCGGAAGTTCTTGCGCCTGATTAAGGAGGGTAATTATGAGGAGGCTCTTGCCATCGCCCGTAAACAGGTAGAGGATGGAGCTCAAATCATTGATGTCAATATGGATGACGGGATGCTTGATGCCGTGAAGGAGATGCGGACTTTCTTGAACCTGATAGCGGCGGAGCCAGACATCGCTAAGGTGCCTATCATGATTGATTCCTCGAAATGGGACGTAATAGAGGAGGGGTTGATGTGCGTGCAAGGCAAAAGTATCGTGAATTCAATCTCCTTGAAGGAGGGAGAAGAGGCGTTCCTTCGCCATGCGGCCCGCGTTAAGAGGTTAGGGGCTGCCGTTATCGTGATGGCTTTCGACGAGAAAGGCCAGGCCGATACGTATGAGCGGAAAATAGAGATCTGTGGACGGGCTTATCGTCTTCTGACGGAGAAAATCCGGTTCAACCCGCAAGATATTATATTTGACCCCAATATCTTGGCGATCGCTACGGGTATGGAGGAGCATAACGGTTACGGGCTGGCTTTTATCCGTGCGGTGGAATGGATCAAGAAGAACCTTCCGGGAGCGAAAGTGAGCGGTGGGGTCAGCAACCTTTCTTTCTCGTTCCGGGGGAATAATCATGTGCGTGAGGCGATGCATGCCGTTTTCTTGTATCATGCGATCCGGAAGGGGATGGATATGGGGATCGTGAATCCTTCGACCTCTGTCTTGTACGAGGAGATAGAGCCGGACTTCCGTCAGTTACTGGAGGATGTGATCTTGGATCGTCGCCCCGAGGCTGCGGAGGAGTTGATCGCCTATGCGCAGAAATTGCACGCGAACGAGGCTGATACCCCCTCGGAGAAGCATGAGGCATGGAGAGATTTGCCTTTGGAGGACCGGTTGGAGTATGCGCTGGTCAAAGGTATAGGCGAGCATTTGGAGGAGGATTTAAGCGAGGCGAGACAGGTTTACGAGCATGCGGTAGAGATCATCGACGGACCGTTGATGAAAGGCATGAATAAGGTTGGCGATCTGTTCGGTTCCGGGAAGATGTTTCTTCCGCAAGTGGTGAAGACGGCTCGCACGATGAAGAAGGCGGTAGCTATCTTACAGCCCGCTATCGAGGCGGAAAAGAAGGCTTCCGGTTCCACTAAGGCGGGCAAGATCCTTTTCGCCACGGTCAAGGGTGATGTGCATGACATAGGTAAAAATATCGTCTCTATCGTCTTGTCGTGTAATAATTATGAGGTGATCGACTTAGGCGTGATGGTCCCGGCTGACGTGATTGTCAGGAAGGCGATAGAGGAGAAGCCGGACTTTGTGTGCTTGTCCGGATTGATCACTCCTTCCTTGGAAGAAATGGCGCACGTGGCCGATGAGATGCGGCGTGCGGGACTGACAATCCCGATCATGGTAGGGGGGGCTACCACCTCCAAGTTGCATACGGCGGTCAAGATCGCTCCCCATTATGATTATCCGGTGATCCATGTCTTGGATGCCTCACAGAATCCATTGGTCGCCGCCAAGCTGATGAACCCTGACACCCATGACGCTTTCGTGGCAGAATTGAAGCGGGAACAAGAGAACCTACGTGCTTCGCTGGAGAAGAAGTCGGTTGAGCTCGTGCCTCTTTCCGAGGCCAGGGAGCATCCCGTGCCGATTGATTGGGACAGTTATGAGCCCCTTATCCCGGCACGGTTGGGGGTACATACTATCCCCTATATACCTTTGGAGAAGGTGATCCCTTATATTCATTGGACTTTCTTCTTCAGCGCATGGAAATTGAGCGGCCGTTTCGCTGAGGTTGCCCAAATACATGCGTGCGAGGCTTGTCGTAAGGCCTGGATATCCGATCTTCCGGAGAAAGATAGAGAGAAGGCGGCAGAAGCTGTCCGGCTGTATGATGACGCCGTCCGGTTGCTTGACCAATTAGTTGCCCAAGATGTTTCGTATTGTCGGGCTGTTTATGGATTTTTCTCGGCTAATGCGGAGGGAGACTCTCTGAGGATTGGAGATGAGCTGTTCCCCTTGTTGCGGCAGCAAGCCAAGAACGCGGATGGTATTTATAAAAGCCTTTCTGATTATGTGATGCCCGCGGATAAAGGGAAGACCGACTATGTTGGGGTATTCGTGGTTACAGGTGGAGCTGGATCGGAAGCGTTGCGACAGAAGTTTGAGGCTGATGGGGATACGTATGGCGTTGTGTTATTGCAGACATTGACCGACCGCTTGGCGGAAGCCACCGCGGAGTACTTGCATGAGCAGGTGCGGAAAGTCGATTGGGGCTATGCTCCTGATGAGAATCTGTCGATCCCGGATCTTTATAGGGTGAAGTACCAGGGAATCCGTCCCGCGATAGGCTATCCCTCCATACCGGATCAGTTGCTGAACTTTACCGTGGATAAACTTTTGGGGATGGAGCGGATAGGCGTGCGCCTGACGGAAAATGGAGCGATGTATCCGACTGCTTCCGTAAGTGGGCTGTATCTGGCTCATCCCGCCTCTGAGTATTTCATGATTGGCGCGATTGGCGAGGAACAACTGAAGGACTATGTCTCTCGGAGAGGGCTGCCTGAAGAGCAAATCCGTAAACTCTTGGTTCGTAACTTGGTGTAATCTCAAGAAGTACCTCATTATGGAATGGCTGAGATATTTTCGTGGAATCCGTTTCCGTTGGATTATCTTAGCTGTATCCCTTGTGTTTATTTGGTGGGTGATGGGAGATCCCCAAAGGGGAGAATGGTATGCCTTTACGATTTATCCTCGTATAGCGAGGGGATTGTCCCTCATTGCCGGATGGATTCCTTTCTCACTGAATGATTGTCTGATTAGTGGTGGCGTTATAGGGCTTGTGGTCGTTTTCCTCTTGGCGCTGCTCCGAAGATGGAAACCGGGTAGGGCATGCCGTTTTGTCGTGGAATATCTGTTATGGATCTATGCTTGGTTTTATCTGGCGTGGGGGCTGAATTACTTCAGGCAAGACTTTTTCTCCCGCACCCAGATCGTCCCCGCCTCTTATTCTCCAGAGCGTTTTCATTCTTTCTTGAGAGCTTATACAGATTCCTTGAATGCGTCATGGATGTCGGTGGACACCGTAGACCCGAAAGTCGTGCGGGAGGCTGTATTGGCGGGCTATCGCCAGTTGCCTGCCCGCTTTGGGTTGCTCTCTCCCGGTCCTGATTGGCATGCGAAGCCTATGTTGTTTTCCCGGATGATGAGCCGGGTCGGGGTGATGGGATATATCGGCCCCTTCTTTTGTGAGCCTCATTTGAATAAGTTGTTGCTTCCGGAGCAATATCCTTCGGTGTATGCTCATGAGTTTGCCCATCTGTTAGGAATCTCAAGCGAGGCGGAGGCTAACCTATATAGTTATTTGGTTTGCACCCGTTCGTCTGAGCCTTCAATCCGATTTTCCGGTTACTTTTCCTTGTTACCTTATGTGTTGAACAATGCCTATGCGGTTATGGATCAGGAAGCGTTTGACGCATGGGTGAAAACCTTATCCCCGGAAGTGAAACGGGCATACGAAGCGAGGAACGCTTACTGGCGGTCGTTGTACAGTCCGTTGATCGGGGAGGTTCAAGATTGGCTGTATGACCAGTTTTTAAAAGGGAATAATATCTCTTCCGGGACAGGGAATTACGGTGAGGTTATCGCCTTGTTGCTCTCATTGGAAGGGAAATGATTTAGCCATCATCCCCATGATCCCCATAAACGCAAAAAGCGTGAGGTGCATTCACACCCCACGCTTTTTTATTATTTGTCCGTTCTCTCTTTTTGTCTGAGATCACTTCACCTTCTCAAACATAATACATATTGATTATAAGTTATTTACAAACATATGGTACAAATATGGATTGCTTTAATGAGTGTGCATTGGACGGGTAAGCATAGAAAGCATAAAAAGAACCTTCAACTTGCCGAAAGAAAGATTTATATTTATTTAATCATCCGTATTTTGCCCGATTTTCTTTAGCACTTGTTAGCCGTTTTTGCAGATGGTAGGCAGATGTTAGCCAAAACGCCACAAAATGAGATTGTTGCTATCCCTACGTCTATTTTTGACTTTCGTTTTTTATGGAAATACGTTATACCTTTGCAAAACAATCATAGACAATAATAGTTATGAAGCAAAGGCAACATACATTCCAATCACTGACAATAGAAGTGCTAACGGTGCTTCTGGCGTCCACAATATCATTCCCAGTGAGTGATGCTTTGGGGATGCAGCCAAGCATTCTCCCTTTTGTTATGGTAGCTTGTTATGTTGCTCTGAAACTCATTTACCATTTATGCCTCTCTCTGTCAGCACATATAATATCCCTTGCTTCTTTGTTCCGCCACAAACCTACGCAATCTGACCGACAAACTAAAGATGACTGCGCTTTAACAACTGCTATGTCTGCGGTTGACAATAACAACTTTCAAATGAAACGGATGGAGTTATTTCATTACGAGTACCAGCATGAGGAACGACAATATCTGCAGCAAAAAGAAAGGGAAGAAGATGAAAAACTACAAGCCGTATTGCAATATACCCGAAATACATTCAGGCAATTTGATTTTAACGAAGAAGAAATATTCCAAATCTGTGAATGTGTCCGATACTTTGTCACCAATCAGCAAGCTCTACGTGTAAACATTCACATCAAGCGACGCGCTACCGTTACCCAAATCTCACTAAAGAACTTTGCTTGGAATATTGCTTTCCAATACAACATCAGCCGGGATGTCACGGCGCAATTCGTTATGCAGACGTTCCACGAATGGTTTGCCAATTCAACCATTGATACCATCAGGAAGAATTTGCGCACAACGACTGGGAAACACAAGATTAAAATAGATGAGCATATCGTTTCTATTGTTCATAATCTGCGATAGCTCATCCAATACAAATCGTCTTGCATGGTGTTTTCATGTATTTTGTGTACAAATTGCTATTCTTCTACAATTTTCGCTTCTATACAAACTTCGTCTGGTTTCAGTTCTATTTCATCATAAACCTCTATTGTTCTTATGCATTCTTCTATTTTCGGTTCCACATTAATAGTCAAAAATCCTTCTTTTTGATAGTCCTCACAAAGAAATTTCCAAAATAAAGGCAATGCCTTAATTCCATCAGCAGGAATAAGGCTCATATGGAAATGCAGATAATCCTTTTGGACAAAAACTGAGTTTTTGGGTCTGTACTCTAACTGATTCTTATATGTTTGGAAAACTTCTCTTTTTGCATCCCTTCCTGCATTGATCTGTGCTTTCGCAGCCTCATTTATGCCCCAATCATTACAATAGTAAAAATCATCATCAATTTTAACAATATCCTCTGGTCGGAAAGACACAACGAGTTTAGGCGTTTTAATGACTGTTTTTCCGACATTCTCAATTCTTATGTTTAGCTCACACCATCTTTTATCAATCCGTCTTGGTCTATTCCATGGCATTATAGATGCGTCAAAATTTGGAGAGGCTAAATCTTTTAACTGCGACAACAAAGTCCGTTCAAACGGCATCAACTCTTTATACTCATAATGTTTAATAGTTCTAACATATTCCGGATGTATCGCTATTTTTTCCTTTCCACCAAAAGTTATATGTACATCCGTAGCGTCCTTAAACTGACAGTTATTCACATACCAGTTATAAGTCGTTCTGTATCGTTCTAACTGATCTACTATATCTTCCCATGATGCAATATCTATAGCAAACAGACCTTTAGCCCTATTTTCAATATCTTTCTTCCTAATCCATCTTTCTATCTTTGCATCTTTATTCGCTGTAGTAGCAAAAACCAACAACTTTAACTTAGGCTCGAAATCCAATGCTTTTTTTATTTCGATATCAATTTCACTTTCTGTTAATTGAGCATTTGTGTAGTCATCCTTTCCTTTGCATTGAATACCACAGTAACCAGCATATTTTTCAACATACGAAAATACATCAACTCCATGCTGGTTTTGCCCCTGACGACCATGCCGTTTAATAGTATCCTCACATACCCATATTTCACCCCACAATAGTTTGCAGAGTTTCTCAAAGTCTTGCCAATTACTTGGTTTTTTCAACTGAGTTTGCGCTATCATACATTACATCATTTTACCATTACAAATACAAATTTACAACAAAATATCAAATAGACAGCATAAACCATCAAGTTTGCATACATTCTATGCTTTTTCGTATAATTTTAGCAGTTAAAGCAAAAGCACATACATCCTCATCTTAAACTCTTTTCAAAATGGAAGTAATCATTTTATACTTGGATTTGGTATACGAGAAACTCCTGTTTTATGCCACAAACATCACAAAATTGCATATAAAATAACGAAACGCTAATAATGTCTGACCTGCATTGATATTCATCACCTTAATTATATGAAACGCTTGTTATTTGTAGTCCACTACTATAATCTAACCTTTGCACAGTCTCTAAATCAGTTATATAACATTAAATATCTGGTTACAAGGCATATTTATCATGCAAAATCACTATATTTGCATCCAAAGCAATAAATTGAATACAGTGGAAGACTTGAACCAATTAAAATTAGTGTTGGTTAAAAAGAAAAGAACCAACAAATGGTTGGCAGAACAGTTGGGGGTTAATCAAACGACTGTTTCCAAGTGGTGTACTAATACAACCCAGCCAGACTTGGCAACGCTGAAACGTATATCGGAGTTGTTGGAGGTTAGTGTGAGCGAGATTATCAATTTTGAATAAGATGTACGATTATGGGCAATACCAAATTTAATGAGAACACCAGAGTACAAGTTCCGGCGGCACTCCATTTGTGCAAGCTGGGCTATACTTATTTGGATAACATCTGTGCCTACGACACTAAGACAAACATCTTGATTGACGTTTTCTTGAATGCAGTAAAACGCCTTAATCCCGGATTGTCAGGCTCGGAGGTATCACTATTGTATGCTAAAATTGTGAATATTGCCAATAACGATGATTTGGGGCGTGAGTTTTACCAGTTGCTTTCAGCGAACAGCGGCACGAAACTTATTGATTTTGAAAATCCCGAAAACAACGACTGGCATGTGACCACGGAATTTACTTGTGAGAATGAAGACACAGAAGATGAGTTTCGTCCTGACATCACTTGTTTTGTAAATGGTCTTCCTCTTGCTTTCATTGAGGTCAAGAAGCCGAACAACCGTGAAGGTATTTTGGCAGAAAGAGAGCGCATCAATAAGCGAATGGGCAAGTCGTGCTTCCGCCGTTTCTTCAACATTACTCAACTGATGATTTTCTCCAATAACCAAGAGTATGACACTGACAGCCGTGTGCCCATACAAGGGGCTTTTTATTGCTGTACGGCTAAGGAGAAGGCATTTTTCAATGTGTTCCGTGAGGAGGACAAACGGTATGTGCCAAATTATCCTTATCGGGTTATAACCGATGAAATAGAGAACAAAGTTTTGAAACACCGCAACTGTGTGGTCATTAAAAACTTGCAAGAATATCAAACCAACAAGTCGGTAGCTACGCCAACAAACCGTATCATCACCTCTATGCTGAGCAAGGAGAGATTTTTATTCCTGCTACGTTATGGATTTGCATACGTGGAACGCAAAATAGAACTGGCTGATGGCACACAGGGAACTCAATTACAAAAGCATGTGATGCGTTATCAGCAGTTGTTCGCTTCGTATGCCATCCGCAACGCTTTATCAAGAGGCGTGAAAAGTGGTATCATTTGGCATACGCAAGGAAGTGGGAAAACTGCGCTCGCCTATTACAGCGTGAAAAGTCTGACAGACTATTTTGCACAGCGTAATGTGGTGGCAAAGTTCTATTTCATAGTTGACCGTATTGACTTGATGGAACAAGCTACGGATGAATTTGCCGCCCGTGGGCTTGTAGTCCACAATGCCAAGAGCCGCAAAGAATTGATGGATGATATAGCAAGCAGGGAAGTAACAAGCAATGATGAGGGAAAACCTGAAATCATGGTGGTCAACATCCAAAAATTCAAAGAGGACAAAGCCAAAGTGACGGTGGAAGATAGTTACAGCACTCATTTGCAACGGATTTTCTTCGTTGATGAAGCGCACCGTGGCTATAATCCGCAAGGTAGTTTCTTGGCAAACCTTTTGGAGGCAGACAAAAACGCAGTCAAAATCGCATTGACAGGAACACCGCTATTGAAAGAGGAACGCGAATCGTGGCGAGTATTCGGTGACTACATTCATACATACTATTACGACAAATCCATTGCAGATGGCTACACCTGCAAATTGATGCGCGAGCCTGTCGAAACAATATATAAAGAGAAGATTGAGAATATCCTCGACCAGTTGGCTGGCAATGTGGAAGTCAAAAAGTCGGACATTGACCGTAATCAAATTATGGAGCATGAAAGCTACCTGAATGCTCTATTAGATTATATCATATCAGACTTCCGCCGCTTCCGAAAGGAACAAAACGACGAAACAGTGGGCGCAATGATAGTATGCCGCACAAATCCACAGGCAAGGGAACTATATCGCCTTTGGCAGGAACGCTTCAATATGGCAAGCAAGGTTAGCAAATACCAAGAGCAACAAGTGTTCATGGCAGCAGAACCGATGCTCCAATACGGGAACTACAAGCCATTGACCGCATCGCTCATACTGCATGACGAGGGTGACAAACAGGAACGCAAGGCGTATATTGAAGGCTTTAAGAAACAGCAGGAGATTGATGTCCTCATTGTCAACAAGATGCTTCTTACTGGCTTTGACGCGCCACGTTTGAAGAAATTATATTTGGGCCGTTCTCTCGATGGACATGACTTGCTGCAAGCCCTTACAAGGGTAAATCGTCCTTATCATGATTTCAAGTATGGTTATGTAGTGGACTTTGTGGACATCAAGGAAAACTTTGATGCAACCAATGACCGTTATTTGCGAGAGCTTAACCGTACTTCGGACGAATCAGATAATCCGCATACCGAAAATATCGCCAACGATATATTGGTCAGCAAAGAAGACGTAAAGGCCAAGATAAAAGAGATAAAGAGTGTGCTCTTCAATTTCACGGTTGATAATGTAGAGGAGTTTCGCAAACAAATAGACGAGATAGAAAATAAGGATAGTCTGTATGAGCTGCGCAACACGCTCTCCGATGCCAAAGCTATCATCAATCAAGTACGTTCTTTTGGAGATGAAGAAACCAAAGAAAAACTTGCTTCGCTCCCTATGGGAAGAATACCCTCCCTTATAACAGAGGTCACCCACCGCATTGAGCGCATCAATCTTTTTGAAAGCACAGAACACAAGGCTGATGTTTCCGGCATTATCAATGTAGCTCTTTCGGAACTGGAGTTTGAGTTCAAAAAAGGAATGCCCGAAGAGTTGCGGATTGTTGTCAATGATATTCGGGAGCGTTGCGAGCGAGTACAAGCAGAGTTTGAGGCAAATTTCGATACCAGAGAAGAACGGTATGTTATCCTCGCCGATGAGTTCCGCGAATATTTCCGTAAAAAAGGATTTGTGCCGCAAAGCACCGAGGATGTCAAGGCAAGCATTCAATATATGGATGAGGTAATGAAGAAAATACGCGAAATCAACCGTCGCAACAACATCCTTAAACGTAAATATAAAGGAGATGAGCGGTTTGTCCGCATCCACAAGCGCATTGAGGAACAGAACCAAAAGCGTGAACGTCCTATCATATCAGCACACGAATATGAGATTGCCGAGAACTTAGCCAAGATGAAAGACGAGATAGACAGACGGCTATTCCTTGACATCAACATTCTCGACAACGAACCTGCATTTGGCCAAGATGTGTTGTCTATCGTAGGCAAGGAACTTATAGCCATGAAGATAAGGACAGACATCAAAGACCGAAAATATTTAAGCAACTTAATAACAACAGAATATTTACAACAACGTAATTACGCATATTAAATGAGTAATATCAACATATCCGAGGCCACCATAGCCCTCATTGATTCTTTGAAAAGTACTACCAGTGCCTTTGGATTGGCAGGTACGGGAAGTGAGTACAAGATAGTGACAGAAATGTTCCTCTATAAGTTCTTCAATGACAAGTTTGGCTATGAAGCCAAGCGTGACCCGATGTATGGGGAACGCTTGTCAAAAGCGGAGAAATGGGATGCCGAGTATGACACATTCACCGAGGAGGAAGTGGAAGATTTGTTCAGCTATCTGCCACATTCCGTACCACGTCTGAAACCCGAACATACGTTGTCGCATCTCTATAACTCTGCCACAAAGGGCGATTTCTCCACTTTACTCGATGCCACATTGGTAGATATTGCCTCGCTCAATGCCGAAACATTTTCTGTTACCACATCGGGCAAAAGCAAAGTCAATATCTTCTTTCCGCTGACAACCTACGTCACTGATACGCAGAAACGTGACGAGTTTGCCAAATCGCTGATGCGCAATGTGGCTTCATTTAATTTTGAAGATGTTTTTGATGAGAAATACGATTTCTTCTCACGCATTTTCGAGCATCTGCTGAAAGGTTTCAACAACGCAGGTGGCGGAAAATATGCCGAATATTACACACCACGTGCCATCGCACAAGTGATGGCTCGCCTGTTGGTAGGTGACAACACGGATTTGCGTGGCGTGACCTGTTATGACCCTTCGGCAGGAACAGGCACATTGCTTATGGCACTGGCACATCAAATAGGCGAAGAACGTTGTACTATTTTTTCGCAAGACATTTCAGAAAAGTCCACGGAAATGCTTCGCTTGAATTTGATTCTTAATAACTTTGCAGCCTCGCTGCCCAATGTGGTACAAGGCAATACGCTCACAGAACCGTCCCATAAGGAGAGTAACGGTGTGTTACGCAAGTTTGATTTTATTGTTTCCAATCCTCCATTCAAACTTGATTTCCCTGAATATCGCGATACATTAGCATCCGATACCATCCGCTTTTGGGCTGGAGTGCCCAATGCAGTGAAAAAGGTTGACCCGATGAAGCCCAAGATGGCTATCTATACCTGCTTCATACAGCATGTGCTTAACTCTTTGAAGCCAACAGGCAAGGCTGCCATTGTCATTCCCACTGGTTTCATCACAGCCAAGAGCGGTGTTGAGAAGCGCATCTTGCAGCGTGTTGTAGATGAACGATGGGTGTATGGCGTTGTTTCCATGCCAAGCAATGTATTCGCTACAACTGGAACCAACGTGTCGGTTATCTTCTTTGATAAGTCGGCCAATCACGATAAGGTTATCTTAATTGATGCAAGCAAATTAGGCGAGGAGTATAAAGAGGGGAACAACCAAAAACGCCGTCTTCGTGACTTTGAGATAGACCAGATAGTCAATACGTTCCAAAACAAAAAAGCAGTGGATGATTTCTCAGTAGCCGTAACTTACGATGAAATCAAGGAAAAAGGTTACAGCCTTTCAGCCGGGCAGTATTTCGACATCAAGATTGACTATGTGGATATAACAGAGGAGGAATTTAATGCCAGAATGGATGAGTATAAACGGACGCTTGCTGAACAATTTGCTGAAAGCCGCCGATTGGAGGCAGAGATAATGAGGCAATTGGATAGTCTGCAATTCAATAACATTAAAGAATAAGCAACCATGGCAAACGAAATACAATTTCTACTTTACAATATGCCTGAAGAAGAGGGCAAAGTGCAGGTCATCATCAAAGACGATACAATTTGGTGTACTCAAAAGGCAATGGCTCAACTTTTTGGGGTTGGTGTTCCAGCTATTAGCAAACATCTGAAAAATATCTTTGAAGAGGGGGAACTTCAGATGGATTCAGTTATTTCCAAAATGGAAACAACTGCCGCAGACAATAAGAATTACTCAACAACATTTTATTCGCTTGATGCTATTATTGCTGTTGGTTACCGTGTCAACTCAATGAAAGCCACCCGTTTCCGCCAATGGGCAACAAAGATACTCAACGAGTATATTCGTAAAGGTTTCGTATTGGATGATGACAGGTTGAAGCAAGGAACGACTGTATTCGGAAAGGATTATTTCCGCGAGTTGCTTGAAAGGGTACGCTCCATTCGTGCAAGTGAACGGCGCATTTGGCAACAGATTACGGATATTTATGCCGAATGCAGTACAGACTATGACCGCAATTCCCCGACAACAAAAGAGTTTTACGCAATGGTGCAAAACCGTTTCCACTATGCTATTACCGGACAGACAGCAGCAGAAATCATCTACACCAAGGCAGACCATACCAAAGAACACATGGGACTGACCACGTGGAAGAACTCTCCCAAAGGGCGAATACTCAAATCTGATGTGTCGATAGCGAAGAATTATTTGGACGAGAAACAAATCCGGCAACTGGAACGTACGGTAACTTCTTATTTTGACTATATAGAAAATCAAATTGAGCGTCAAAACCCTTTCACCATGGAGCAATTCGCCGCAAGCGTAAACAAGTTCCTGACGTTCAATGATTATAAAATCTTGCCCGACAAGGGACGTGTTTCTGCCGCACAAGCAAAGGCAAAAGCCGAAAGTGAGTACGACATATTCAATCGTACCCAGCGAATTGACTCCGATTTCGACAAAGAAATAAGAGATATGCTGGGGAAATAGCAAATCGGTAATTGTAATTACCGATTTGGAATGGGAATTTTAGAGCAGAACAGACAATGAGCACAACGTGTCGCAATGACAATATGGATGATTACGACAGCTTGCTGGAGAGCATGAACGGAATCGTTGAACAGATGCAAGGGCTTGCCGATATGGCGGTAGTTGAATACACTACGTTGGTGAAGGATATTTGTAGCCGCAAAGCTACGCAAAACGAAGTGGGACTTCTGTTTGATTATATGTTCAGCTTTCTTGGCGATGAACGTATGCTACAACTGTTCAAGCATGTATGCCGCCACTATTTCTATACTTATCCCGGCTTAATACATTCATACATATTGGATTATCGAAAAGAATATGACCCGGAGAGTTTGGTAGGAACGGAATATGAGTATCTTTTGAACAACGATGAAAGTTTAGAAAACAAAGAACAATGAAGATGGAACTGAGAAAATATAAATTGGGTGAATGCCTAAAACTTATAGAGAATGGGGCTGTTATCAAGCAATTCAAGGATGGCAAGGGCATTCCTATTACTCGAATTGAAACTTTATCAAACAATAGTTTCAATCGGAACAGATTGGGGTATGCCAATATTGTTAACGCTAATGAATATGCTCATTATATTCTTGATGATAAAGACTTGTTAATGTCGCATATAAATAGCCGTATATTCCTTGGGCGAACAGTATTATATCGTAAGCGTCCTGATGAGCAGATTATACATGGAATGAACTTATTAAGATTAAAAACGGACGAATGTTTGCTAAACCCAACATATGCTTATTTCCTTTTCCAAACTACATACTTCAAAAAATGTATAGATACAATCAGAAAAGATGCCATAAACCAATCAAGTATAGCAATTTCTGACATCAAAAATATTACAATTCAAATACCGCCAATAGATGAACAAAACCAAATTGCAGAATCTTTGGATACTTTAGAACGAAAAATATCCCTTAACCGTTCGATAAATGATAATTTAGCGCTGCTTGGCCGTTCATCAAGAGTGGCAGAAGTTCATCGCGCTGTTTAGTCAAAGTAATTATTTCACACTTATTTCTTATTATCTGAGCAAGAATAGAATCAAACATCTTCTGTAAATTAGAATTAGGGCAAACTAAAACATACAACTCTCTCAAATCTTTATCTGAAAGATGTCCAACTGTAGAACCTTTCGCCTGCAATTCTTTAGCTTTTATATAGGGAGCAATGTCATACTTGGCTTGCATAATTGAAACTGTTGAATTTTCCTTAGCTCTTAATCTCACACAACGTTGGTTGAGATAAGAAACATCGTCATTCCAATAGTTCATATGAAAGTTTCCGTCCATACCAATTAGCAAATCTTGTTTCTGTAATTTATATCTTTCATCTACGTTTTCAGTTGAGTATGCAGAAACACTATTATCCAAAATATCACGTATTCGAACTACTGGTATGTTTGTTACGTTTTCCGTGAATAATTCAGTCGAAAATGGGAATCCATATTGTACAGACAATTCACTAAAGATATTGGCAACACTCCAATTATTGGGTATTTCTCGTTTTAGTTTCTCATTCCACACCATTTTACCACCACTTGATTTATAAGGCTGTCCGTTCTTATCTGGAAAGTCAAACTGCACGAACCAATAGTCGTAAAGCTGCTTCGCCATCTTCTCTAAATTATCATTTATCGCACGGTTAAGAGCGATTTTATTATCTATATCGGTTAAGATACGGCTTATTCTTATCTGATTTTCAAGATTGGGAATCCACACGGTGCAATCCATAATCTTATCAGGTGAGGTGTGCCGTATCTTTGTTTGTTGCGCCGCAGCACTAAGTTGTTGTCTGACAAGGCTTGAAGATATGAGATAATAGCAGAAGTTAGGGTCGATACGCTTCTCTTTGCAACGAACCAATGCAACATCTTGACTTTGAATATATTTACCACTTTCAGGAATGCGAGCTGTTGTACCAAGCAATCCTAAAGATTGTTCAGTCAGAGGTGTAATGATGTCGCCTTTCTTCAAGATAAATTCATCTTTTACCGTTCCCGTAAAGTATAAGTCGGTCTTGGAAGTGTTTTCTTTGAAACCACCTCCATTCATATTGAAGTTACCAAGTGTCAAACGGATAAGCTCTCCCTCTTCCGCATAAAACTGGCCGGACAAACTCATGCCACGAGTTACGTTAACCAAATCTCTTAACTTATACTTTGTGAGTTCCATTAGCAACATTTTTGTTGCAAAGATACTCTTTTTGCTTGAAAATATACGATAAAGCCAAGAGAAAGGCGTGTATAACACTATCCGATATACTTCCTGTGAGCCATCTTCACATTGTTCTGATTGACCATCGCATAGTGTAAGGTCGTATCTATCTTGACATGACCAAGTAACCGTTGCACTTGTTCTATGGGCATTCCTTTGTCAATGGCCATAGTTGCCAATGTGCGCCGGAACTTGTGAGGATGCACTTTGGCAATATTCACTTTACGCCCAAGTGTCCGCAAGCGTACTTCCACGCCACTAATCGAGAGCCGAGAATGAGGATTTGAGAGCGATACAAACAACGCAGGATTATCGTCCGTGCGACTATCCAAGTAGTTCTGTAAGTGTATTTTTGTCCGGGCATTGAAATATACTTCACGCTCCTTGTTCCCCTTGCCGAACACTACACATTGCCGTTCATGGAAATCAATGTCTTCGCGATTGAGGTTGACCAATTCGCCCACACGCATACCTGTGCTGGCAAGCAAATCAATCATGGCGATGTCACGGATTTCTTGGCAACTATCACGCAGTACCTCCATATTCTCATCAGTCAGTACCTCTTTCACAAGACTTTCTGTGCGCACCCGATGGATACGTCTTACCGGGCTTTTCACAATAAAATCTTCATCTTCGAGCCATGCGAAAAACGAAGAGAAGATGCGCCGCATATTGTCGATGGTTACTCGGCTGACTTTCCGCTGTTCTTGATAGTCGGATAGATAGTTGCGGATGTCGTTGGTTGTAACATCGCACACGGGCTTGCGAACAGCTGTAAAGAGTGTGTCAATGGTAGATTGGTAGTAGCTGATTGTCTTTTCGGAGCAACCCTCTATTTTCTTTGCCGATAGATACGCCTGCAAAAGTTCTGCATTGGCTTTTGCCTGCTGTTCTTCTTCACTGATAGAAGGTATAACTTCGTAACCATCTAATGTTTGCGTGAGTACGGTTTCCAGCAAATCAAGCTGTTCTTTGGATAAAACGGGTGCCATTCCATCCACAATGGTGTGTATAACTGTTCTTTTCATTTTCTATATCATTAAGTTTATGCCTATATAATATAGAAATGACTGCAAACGCATACGATAAATGATAATTTAGAGAAGATGGCGAAGCAGCTTTACGACTACTGGTTCGTGCAGTTTGACTTCCCTGATGAGAACGGGCGACCTTATAAATCAAGTGGTGGAGCAATGGTGTGGAATGAAAAGTTGAAACGAGAGATACCGCAAATGTGGTCAGCATTGCTGATATCAGATATATTGGATAAATACCCTACGACCAAACGATATGAAACTAAAGAATATCTTTCATCCGGTAGATATCCAATTATAGACCAAGGAGATTCTTACATAGTTGGGTTCACAAATGAAGAAGATAATCTCTTGACACGTCATCCTGCCGTACTATTTGGAGACCATTCTACTAAAGTTAAGTTTTTGGATTTTGATTTTGCAAGAGGTGCTGATGGCACACAAATCTTATATTCTTGCAATAATGCTGTATCTCAATACTATTTGTATTTAGTGGTAAGTGCTTTGCAAATTCCTAATCCTGGATATTCTCGGCATTTCAAATATCTTAAAGAGTTGCCCATCATAATACCAAGTGTAAATGTTGCCAATAGATTTGCTGGCATAGTTAAACCTTTATTTGAAGAGTGGACAAAGAATATATTTGGTAATATTGCTCTCACTAAGCAACGTGACGAGCTTCTTCCCTTGTTGATGAATGGTCAGGTATCGCTAAATTATCATTTATCGGAATGGAATATTGGATTTTTATGTCTTGATATGCACATAGAGTATGACAAGGGCATTGTACAAAAGGAGGCCGACAAACAGGATTTTCACCCATTTGTCCGAAAGCCATATTCCTTTACTCTTTTCAAGCATACGAACAATCCGCTTTTCATGTTCCATTTGCAGCTCAAGTTGTTTGTCACGATGAACCATTAGTTGCCGACCGACTTCCACGACAAAGTTTGTGCAAATGTTGTTCAAAGATTTTAAGGTTTGGGGATGTACCTGTGCGCCGATTTCCTTTGCCTGTATTTCTTGAACAGAGGAATTGAAATTTGAAACAATGCTTTCTATACGGTCAATAGCGGCATTGAGTGCGGCAGTCGTCAGTTTCAGTTCCTCTATCTTTTCAGTAAGGCTGCGTTCTACCCGCAATGCCTCGTTTTCATTGTCAGTACATTCTATAAGGCCGTCAATGTTTATCTTATCGGATCTTCCTTTTCCTATTCCCATATCCATTTGGTTTTGAGTGAAACAATTATCTGTGTAAACCTCGCCTGCGTTTGCAAAGACGGTTGGCCATTTGAGCGCAACGCCTTGCCCATTCACGCTCGTCCTCATCTTTATCCTTTCCCCAGCCGCCAATATCCGAACCTCCCCCGCCACTGGATGCCGCCATACTCGTTGCACCGTCAAAGTATTCGGCGAAAAGGAGCAGGGCGGTTTTCTGCACATCTTCTATGGTCGCAAAGGGATTATCGTCCGGTACGGAACACTCCTTGCGGATGATGTCGTCCGCTTCCTCCGATATAGCCACATGGTAATGGTGGTATTCATCAGTGGAAATGTCGTAGTGTCTGAAAACTGGATCCGGACGGTTGGTCTGTGGCATTTCAGGCGAAACGGTAGCTGGCCGTATTTTCAGTTCGGTATTTGGGATTACCGAAGATTTCCGCTCTCCATGAAGCCTTGCCCATGTCGCTTCTATCTTTGACGGCATGAGGTGTCGGCCTTTACCAAGAATGGACGATTTATAGGCAGAATTTCCAGACAAGACGGAATAGCCTCGTACATTCCCTTTGTCATCCTTTTGTAAGTGTATGCCGTAGCCGTGTGCTTTCAGTCCGGCCTCGTAGCCTGACCAACTGAATTTTGGCGTGGAACGAAGCACATCCATGCAAGTGTCGGCTATCTCCTGCCTGCGCCTTTCGTAAATATCCTCCGGCTGTACCCATCCCCGCCGCTCATTGATAATATACGCAGCTGACATTGCCCGTTCTGCTATCAGGTGGTCGTCGTTGACCTTTCCGTCCATATCCACACGGTTCACATCTATGTGCAGATGAGGTATGCCACTTTTCGCATCATGGTGGAGAGCAACAACATATTGGCTGTTCTTCACGTTGGTGGATTTCGCACTGGCACGTTTAACCCTTTTCGAGAGGTCGATGGAATCGAATACTTGGATGTACTCGTTTGCCAACCTTGCCCAATCGTCCAACGTCCAACCTGCTGATTCTTCCTTAGTGGGGGATATTTCCATCCTTATCACATTCCGCTTGAGCGGCCTACCCTTGTTAATTGTGCTGGCATATTCCTTTTGTTTGAGCACCATGCGTTGGTACATGGCTTCAGCCGATATGTCATCGGGCAGAAAGTTCACTTTCACTATCTCTGCCTTGCTCTTGTTGACCGAATAGCGGACGGCGTTTCCGCCGTGGCTGATGGTGGCCGCTTTTGCTATCATTTGGCTGGGTCTTTATTGGGTGATGTATTCTTGTATTTCGTTCCAACGTACTATAAGGGGAACGGCGGCACGCATCCACTGTTCCACGAAACGGGTGTCTGCGAAGTATTGCGCCCGATGGCTGGTCTGTATGGATTTGACGGCTGCCGCTATACGTATTAATTCACCCCGTGCATCGGACAGACTGCAAAGAGCTTCCACTTCCTTTTCAGTCAGCCGCCGCCTCGGTCGCTGCCCCAAAGCGCATTTACGGATGTAATTGCTCAATGACAGACCGCAGGTTTCGGCAAGTTCCACAGCCTTTGCATATTCCTTTTCGGTCACTCTGGCTTCCAACCGCTTTGTGCGCTTTATAGCCTCTTCCTTTTCGTATTCATTTGTCAATGTCATGTCTAATAATATAAGGTGGTACAATAGATTAAAATTGGTCAGCCCGTTGCGAGCTTGCGAGCGGCAGTTGCAGCTTATGTGGCATGGAAACGTGAAGCGTTTTTGTGCGACATAGGCAATTCTTGTAACAGGGCAGACACAAACTTCGGATATATCAAAGCTCACAGAGCAGATGGTTTGTCCAAAGTCTTTAAAAGTCTTTATAAACGTCTAAAGCAAACGTACTCCGCTACATTTTATCCGTAAAAAGGCGACTCCAAACCGCATCGCTGATAAGCCCAACTCCCGACACAAACTAATGCTTTTCCCAAAGACCATGAATTGAAGCATGAAAGGCCACGTTTCGCAATGCAAGAAGTCGTCTTTTGAAAGCCAATACACGGCACATATTGCAACGGTATCGATTTCACCTTGTTTTACGATTCATTTTCACCTTGAACGTTATTGGCCGAAATAAGGGATAAAGACGGCTGTTCACTGTTACAACAGACGGCTGTGTCCGACTTTCCAATTCCATCATTTGACACATCGGCAGCGATACCATCTTTATCTATACCGTTGTCGCCAATATCTCCGACACAGTGGTGCCGCTCTTTCACGCTCACATAATACGGATTGAGTATCTTTTGATTGTCTGCATACCACGCCGATACACAATGCACAGTGTGTATGCTCGTGCGATTGGTCTGTTCGGATGTGACAATTCCCAACTCGGTCATCTTGTCAAGCAATCTCGAAACGGTCTTCTTGTCATAACCTAAACGGGTGGCCAATTCCACTTCCGAAAGGGCGGCTTGCCCAATATGCAACGTAGCGGCAAAGCCTTTCTTTTCGTACCTCGTTTCCTTGATGGCCGCAGTGTCAATGAGGCATTTCAAAACTTTCATACGGTCGATGCCGTACTTGCTTCCTGCCAGAAAATCAAGCTGGCTACTGGATAGCACAATGCAATAATAAATGTCTTTCTTCATCTTCATTTCTATTTATTGTTCAACTAACTCTAACTGAAATTGGTCAACGAGCGTTTGCAAACTCGGACAACGCTTTATCATCTTTTGAAGCGTCATCATAGGAGTGTCAGTCATAAGCAGAAAGTCGGCTATGTCTAATCCCTTTTCCCTTTGTTCGTTTGTCGCACATTGCTCCAGCTTATCACTGAAAACCACTTTTGAGCAGACAGAAGAAAGCAATTTCACTTTCTCCAGCCAAATCTTTTTCGCTCCCAAATCAGGACAAAAAATTACAGCACGATTCTTTAATACGCCAATATTGTCAACCTTGAAACATCCATGTATTCCTCCGGTAGCCAGCCAAACAAAATCAGGCATGAAGTGGCTGGCCACTAAAGCGGATTTCTCGCTCTCCACAATGGCTACAGCTTTTGTCGGATAGTCTGCCAACAGATGTTCGCCAAACAAGCATTGCTTCATGTTGAAGTGTTCAAGCCCTAATTCCGTATGCACCCAACTCACATAGCTTTTCGGTTCTTTTACCCGATGTCCTGTCGCCGGATTATACAGCATAATCTTTCCGGCTCGCACTCTTCCTTGTCGGTCAATCTGCCAGAATACCGTGGAGCCTCCCCATTTCTTGGATGTCCCGACATGGTATAATTGGAACAGCCGAGAGGCCTCTTTTTTGCCGAACATCCCCGTAAAGAAAGAAAATAAGGGATTCTTATCATAGTTGGTTAGTGAACGACGCATGATGTTGCTGTCAATGTAGTCTGTGGGCTTGGGTTGCACAACTTTTGTCTGTGGCTTCCATGACTTTCTTTCTTCCATTTCAATGGGATTGTCTTTGAAATAGTCCGATGGTTTGTAATGGTATTGGCACGAATGTTCATGGTCGCACCTGCCCACATAATCGGGAAACACAATCTGCCCTTCCGTATCAACATACTTGACGAAACATTTCTTTCTTCCGCATTTAGGGCAAGTCAGTTTGGAGCCTCGCTTGTATTTTTGAAGCGTAAATCTGTATTCAGTCATAGTTTCTCCTTTTTATAAATGCAGCTCGTGCAGTTTGCAGTTATTGCAGTTTTGCATATTACCAATGCCCTCTGAACTGCAAACTGCAAATACTGCAAGGTGCAAACAGTGTGGGTTATTGCAGTTTCTCATATTCTCCCCTCTTGATTTTCTTGATGACCTTACTTGTTGTAAGATTAACCAACATATACATTACGGACCTTTCGGAAAGGCCGACTTCTTTTCCGGCTTGAATGGCCTCGGCGGTAGAAAACACGATAGGCACACTGCCAAGCAATTCTTTCTTTTGCGGTTCTATACTCTCCATCAACATGATTTTTTGTATGTTTGAATAACAGTCTTCAAAATAAGAACTTAGTCTGATGGCCGACTTAACGGAATCTATATCCACGAAATCCTTGTGTACTTCGCCACAAGCCCATCGAAGTATCTGGAATACTAAAGCCAGCCGTGCCGCAATTATGGGTGTTTTCATTACCCGGCTATCAACCATACCATCATCTTTGATTTGGTTTATCTTATGGATTAAGTCATTGCGCCAGTTGGTGAAATAGGCACCAGCCTCCGGGGAAAAGTTTAATACGTTCTGTAAAGCACTATCATTTTTCTCATCCGTTGTAAAACAAATCTCGCAAATACGGTTGATTACATCCTCCCACAAGGCAGAATATTTTTCAAACGATGAGGATGTGGAGTCTTCATCTATTTGCCAGTCTGATATTTCCTGCGATGATGGATAAACGAAAATAATCCTATCCAACAGGCCATTATCCTTGTACCCTTTATCTACCAGTTCGTGCACACGGGTTGTCTGCATTGTGCCGACTATGTTTATAAAAGGCCGTTCAATGTGAATGGGTATCGGCATACTGCACCTTGACACGTCAAGAGGCTTGCCGCTGAAAGCCGTCAAAAGCTGTTCTATCAGTTGCCCCTTGCTGTATTGGTTCACGGCATTGAACATTCCCATTATTTCATCCACATACACGGTCACTCCTCTTGGATTGTCATTAAGCGCACGAATAAGGGCTTCTGGAGTGAAGTCAGAAATGATTGTCCGCTTCAAAATAGGCTTGGGCGGCAATAACGGTTTTTCATCTTTCTTGCCCTTCTGACTTTCCAATATCAAATTGTAGTTTTCCATATCTACCTTGAATTGCTTAATGACCTTGGCATCGCGCTTTCGGATGGGGCGGAAAGCAAAGTCAAGCGGAGGTGTCTTACCCATGCCAGGCCGTCCAACCAGTATCATATAAAGGATAGGACTACTAACCCAGCCGCCACGGATGCGGATGTTGACTGCATTGCCGATGGCCGTTGACGATGCCGCAATAAGGGATGCCATCGTGTATTCAATGGAATAGTTCTCTTGCCGTGCCAATGCCAGAACCATGTCCTGCAACTTGGCAGGAAACACGTCCAAAGGTATCTTGTTTTCAATAACACCCTCGAACTCCATTCTGATGCTGTTGCACAAATCAAGTGAATCCATTAGAACGGTCTGTTTCGTTTGGCGTTGATAAACTGAGCGGCTTCTTCTGCCAGTTCCTTTTGCGATTTCCGCTTGCCGTCATGAAGCCATGTGTCAATCTCTGATTTAAGGAACATGATACGCTTACCTCTCTTATGAAACGGAATCTGGTGGCAACTCGTCCATCCGTAAACGGTCTGTTCCGCCGGATGACTGGGCAAGTATTCGCACAGTTCCTTCAGGTTCATCCATTGGTCGGCAGGCCGTACTTGCGGGATGTTGTTCAGGCCGTCAATCTTGGAATCAAGCTTATTGAGCTTGTCCATCATCCATGACATTGCCTTGGGCAAATCTTCAAATGTAATGTTCTTGTCTTCCATATCGTTATCAGTTGATTTCTGCCGCAAAGTAAAGGCAAATCCTAATACTGATTTATGGGTGACAAACATCACATAAAGAAACATCAGCAGGCCATAAGAATCATAAACGATATGTGTTGATTGTCAGCATTCATGATGGCAATTTCCATTATTAGATTTTTTCGATTATGCCTCCGTCCATAAGGGAATCATCACTATGTCATAAGGTGATGGGGCAAAAAGAGCATAGAAACAGAAAGCCATCCACATGAAAGATGCAGATGGCTTATGATATAAATAGGTGTAAATATAAAGTCATTCTGTCGTTGGCAAATCCAGCTTAATTGTCTTGGTTGCCTCTTCCTTTTTAGCATCAACAACCTTTGCATACACTTGAGTTGTACGGACATTTGTATGACCAAGCATTTTGCTGACTGTGTAAATGTCTGTACCTCCAGCGAGTTGCAGGGTTGCATACGAGTGCCTAAAACAATGGTAGGTGATGTGCTTCGTTATTCCGGCTTCTGCAACCCATTTCTTTATCGGGCGGTTAATCCATGACGGGTCGGGCAGTCCGACAAAAACTAATTGTTCGCCGTCTTTTCTTTCACCACATAATTGAAATGCCTGTTCGGATATGGGCATATACTCAACTCCTTTGGTCTTTTGCTGGGTGAAGTTCAATCTGTAACCTCCGTTGAATATCTCTATTTCTGACCACTTCAACTTTTGAATGTCGCAATGGCGGAGTCCTGTCAGTGCGGAAAAAAGTGCGGCTCGTTTCAACAGAGGGTCGCATGGAGTTTGAGCCAAGCGGTTCAGTTCGTCAATAGTCAAGTACTCCCTACGACTTTCCTGGCCTTGAATGCCTTTGACTTTTGCCCCAATATCAACCGTCAGATAGCCGTCAATGAAAGCCTGCTTCAATGCGGCCTTGAATATGGAGAAATAAGTGGATGCCGTATTTTGCGAGATGACACCTTTCTTGCCACCTCCCTGTGGGGCGTTCAATAAAAACATACGGAATGATTCTATCAGCTTTAAATCTATCTGTGAGAAGGGAATGGTATCGCCTTTCGCAAAGATTTTCAACAGTTCATGCACACGCTTCCAGTTGATGATAATAGAATCGGAGCTATGAGCATGGCGCAACCGCTGCACGTGGTTGAAATATTCAATGAAGTTGCAACGGGAACGCTCCAGTTGCTCTGCCTGTTCCGCATCGGTTTCTGAATACAACGAAGCATTATCGTATTCCTTTTGGCGCAGGCTCCTCACCTTGTCGGCATAGATGCACGATTCCTGGTCTAACTGTGATTTGCATTGGATAATGCCGTTCAAATCACGTTTGGGCTTATAAGTGGTCTTGCCGTCTTTGTCTGTTCGGGCGTTCCGCGACTTATCCCAAATGGGAGTGGTGATGGTGCGGTTCAGATATTCACGCACTCTTTGAGGAGTGGGTTTGTCTGCTTGGAAAACCGGATAGGCTTCAACATACAGATACCATTCCTCGCGGTATTCCGACTTGCGGAGTTTTACCGAAACTCGTGTATTGGCCAACGCTTTCTTCATTGCTTCGCTCCTTTATATAGGTTATCAATTTCTTTCTTGGGGGCATAAACAAAATTCCCTATCTGTCGAGTGGGGATAGAGTATTTACGGATATGGAGATACACCGTACTGTCGTCCAAATGATATTTCTTAGCTATTTCACCGATGGTGTAACAGTCCTTTGGCTCCAGACTGTAAAGTTTGGCAACAGGCTTTGGTTTTGTCAGAGCTTTCTTTCGTAGCGGATAGAGTTTCAGCAGTTCTTCTTTGCTGACACGGATTTGATTAGTTCCAAGATTTATGTGCGAGATAGTCCCTTTATGTATCAGACGATACAACGTATCTTTGCTGATACCAAACAGGGCATAGGCTTCCGACACCTTGATGTAATCTTGATGCTTCGGGATGCTTTTCACTATTTCATCCAATCGTTGGTTGCGCTTCTCCTCGTCCTTTCTTCGCTTGTACGCAATATTGGAACAGCGTTTGGAGCAATACCACGATTCTATGGTCTTGGCGATGAACTCCTGACCGCACACCTGGCATTTGCGCTTTATCTCGAACTTTGCTGCTGGCATAATGCTGATTTTTACTTGTTTGTATTCAACTCATTTATACTTTGTCGCAGATTTCCTACTTTTTTATCGCGGCACAAATATGGTACAAATATACAATAAAAATCCGAAAAACAAGCAAGCCCATCAGAAAGTGTTAAAAACAAAATAGGGCGTAACTCATTGAGCTACACCCTACTTTTCTATTGTTAGTTATCGTTGTTTACCGATACTTATTTCACCTCCTCAAAATCAACATCCGTTACGTCTCCGTTGTTGCGGTTCCCGGCGTTGCCATTGTTGGCTTGCTGGCCTCCGAAGTTCGGGTTGGCTTGCTGCTGCCCGGCTTGAGCGTTAGCGTTGTTCTGGGCGTTGTAGATCTCTTGGCTGGCTGCCTGGAAAGCGGTGTTCACCTCTGCCATAGCGGCGTCGATACCTGCAATATCCTGTGCCTTATGAGCCTCTTTCAACTTGTTCAACGCGGCCTCGATCGCTGTTTTCTTGTCGGCGGGGATCTTATCGCCCAGATCCTTCAACTGCTTCTCGGTCTGGAAGATCACGCTATCCGCCTGATTCAGCTTATCGATACGCTCTTTCTCCTTCTTATCAGCCTCTGCGTTGGCGGCGGCCTCTGCCTTCATTCGCTTAACCTCGTCCTCGCTCAATCCGCTGGAAGCCTCGATACGTATGCTCTGTACCTTACCGGTCCCTTTATCTTTCGCGGAAACGTTCAAGATACCGTTGGCGTCAATATCGAAAGTAACCTCGATCTGGGGCACTCCTCGCTGAGCGGCAGGTATCCCATCCAAGTGGAAACGCCCGATCGACTTGTTGTCCTTCGCCAACGAACGCTCACCTTGCAATACGTGGATCTCCACTGAAGGCTGGTTATCTACGGCAGTCGTGAATGTCTCGGACTTCTTGGTCGGGATCGTGGTGTTCGCCTCGATCAACTTCGTCATGACACCACCCATTGTCTCGATACCCAATGACAGCGGGGTCACATCCAGCAAGAGTACATCCTTTACCTCACCCGTCAACACTCCACCTTGGATAGCGGCACCTACAGCCACGACCTCATCAGGGTTGACACCCTTCGACGGAGCCTTGCCGAAGAACTTCTCCACGATGGCCTGTACAGCCGGGATACGCGTGGATCCACCTACCAAGATTACCTCGTCGATGTCGGAGGTGGAGAGGCCCGCGTCTTTCAGCGCCTGGCGGCACGGCTCGATACAAGCCTGGATCAAGCGGTCGGCAAGCTGCTCGAACTTAGCCCGTGTCAAGGTCTTTACCAAGTGCTTAGGCACACCGTTTACCGGCATGATATACGGCAGGTTGATCTCCGTGCTCGTCGTGCTCGACAACTCGATCTTCGCCTTCTCGGCGGCCTCTTTCAAGCGTTGCAGCGCCATCGGGTCCTTCCGGAGGTCAACACCCTCTTCGCTCAGGAACTCCTCGGCCAGCCAGTCGATGATCACGTGGTCGAAATCATCACCTCCTAAGTGCGTGTCGCCGTTGGTCGATTTCACCTCGAAGACACCATCGCCCAGCTCAAGGATAGATATATCGAACGTACCGCCACCCAGGTCGAATACGGCGATCTTCATGTCCTTGTTCGTCTTGTCCAAACCGTAAGCCAAGGAAGCGGCTGTCGGCTCGTTCACGATACGGCGTACGGTAAGGCCCGCGATCTCGCCGGCCTCTTTCGTCGCCTGGCGTTGCGCGTCGCTAAAGTAAGCGGGGACGGTGATGACGGCCTCCGTCACTTCCTGCCCTAAATAATCCTCCGCCGTTTTCTTCATTTTCTGGAGAATCATCGCGGAGATTTCCTGCGGTGTATAGAGACGTCCCTCGATGTCTACCCGCGGTGTATTGTTATCGCCGCGCACTACCTTATAAGGTACCCGCGCGATTTCCTTTTGTACCTGATCGTAAGTCTCACCCATGAAGCGCTTGATCGAGAAGATCGTCTTCTCGGGGTTGGTGATCGCCTGCCGCTTGGCGGGATCGCCTACCTTACGCTCTCCGCCTTCCACGAATGCCACGATAGAAGGGGTGGTCCGTTTTCCCTCGCTGTTCGCGATAACGACCGGCTCGTTACCTTCCAATACAGCTACACAAGAGTTGGTCGTTCCTAAGTCTATTCCAATAATCTTTCCCATGATCGTATTTTTTTAATTGTTATTACTCTGTTTTCTTGATCCTCCTCGCGGCGGATTCACCTTATATCTAACAAATGCCGTGCCAAAGGATTTTCTGTTCGGGAATAATTGGTGGGTGTCAGTTTTCGTGTCATTTTGGCGGTTTTCTTGCGGAGAAAAAGAAGCCCCGATACCATCTTGGCATCGGGGCTCCCGTGTTATTTACCCTTGATCTCCTTTTCCTCTTTCATGTCCAGCTCATTCTTGTCCGGATCAAAGAATTTGTACTCAAGGAAGGCGAGACTTTGGTTTGGTATGACTTTTAAGCCATGCGTGTACTTCATTTTCCACTTCATGCTCAATGGGAATAATCCCTTGTTCACATATGCCGCTACATACGGGTGTACGTGCAAGGTGAATTTCTTCACGTGATGCTTGTTTACCAAGCAATCTATTTTTTCCTCTAAGCTATCCGTAAATAAGATGGAAGGCTTCACGGTCCCTGTACCGAAGCAAGAGGGGCAATTCTCGGAGGTGTTCACGTCCATAGCCGGGCGTACGCGCTGCCGGGTTATCTGCATCAGGCCGAATTTGCTGAGCGGAAGGATGTTGTGCTTGGCACGGTCGCTCGACATGGCCTTGGTCATGTGCTCGAACAGCTTTTGCCGGTTGGCCGCCTCAGCCATATCGATGAAGTCGATCACGATGATCCCTCCCATATCCCTCAGGCGGAGTTGCCGGGCTATCTCGTCGGCGGCGGCTATATTGACGTCGATCGCCGTCTTTTCTTGCGCGTCGCTGCCTTTGGAGCGGTTTCCGCTATTTACGTCGATGACGTGCATCGCCTCCGTGTGCTCGATGATGAGGTAGGCGCCGCTCTTGTACGTGACAGTCCGTCCGAATAGTGACTTGATCTGTTTGGTGATCGCGAAATTGTCGAATATGGGGAGTTCCCCAGTGTATAGTTGCACGATCTCTTCCCGTCCGGGAGCGATCAGGCTCACGTAGTCGCGGACGTTATTGTAAACCTCCTTGTCGTTTACGTGGATGTGCTGGAAAGATGGGTTGAATATATCCCGCAGCAAGGCGACGGTACGCGCCGTTTCCTCATAAACGATCGCGGGCGCTTTTTGCTTGGGTACTTTCGTTATCGCGTCTTCCCATCGTTTCACCAATGTCTTCAGTTCGTGATCGAGCTCGGCCACCCGTTTGCCTTCCGATGAGGTGCGCACGATGACGCTGAAATTCTTCGGCTTGATACTTTGGATCAACTGGCGTAAGCGGGCTCTTTCCTCGCTCGACTTGATTTTAGTGGAGACCGATACCTTGTCGGCGAAGGGGATGAGCACGATGTACCGTCCGGCGAAGGATAGCTCGGAGGTCAATCGGGGGCCTTTCGTCGAGATCGGCTCTTTCGCGATTTGCACCAACACCTCTTGCCCTACCTTCAGCACGTCGCTGATGCTCCCGTTCTTCTCGATCTCCGGCAGGATCTGTGTCTTCGACAGGGCCGGGGTCTTCTTGGGATCGCTCAGCAGTTGCTTCAGGTATTTCTGCTGGGTGTTGAAATTGGGACCTAAGTCTAAATAGTGAAGAAACGCATCTTTCTTGTAACCTACGTCAATGAACGCGGCGTTCAGGCCGGGCATCAGTTTCTTTACCTTGCCTAAGTAAATATCCCCCACGGCGAACGACACATTGCGGGCCTCCTTCTGGAGCTCCACCAAGCTCTTGTCCTCCAGTACGGCGATAGATACCTCCTTGGACTGTACGTCAACTACTAATTCACTAACCACTTAAGATGTGTTTTTTTAAGATCAGACCTTATAAAATACGCAAAGAACAAACTTAAAAGGTCACTATTAAGTTTGTTCTTTAGAGTTTGTCGGAATAGACTTACTTCTTCTTATGTCTATTCTTCTTCAGTCTCTTTTTGCGTTTGTGCGTAGACATCTTATGTCTTTTTCTTTTCTTTCCGCTAGGCATCGCTTTAAAATTTTAAAATTAAACGTATGAATTAATTATATCGCTGTAAGGACCTTGCCGTCATGGGGCGGTTCCGGGCCCTTTACTTACTCTCTTTTTCTCGTTATCGCCCTTCGCGGGCACGGTCTTCCCGAACCTTATTTAACCTCGCTCAAGAAGGTCTTGGCAGGCTTGAACGACGGGATATTGTGCTCCGGGATGATGATCGTCGTATTTTTTGAAATATTGCGAGCGGTTTTCTGGGCTCTTTTCTTGATGACGAAACTTCCGAAACCTCTCAAGTAAACGTTTTCACCTTGGGCCAAAGAGCCTTTTACGATCTCCATGAAGGATTCAACGCTCGCCAACACTGTTGACTTGTCGATACCAGTGTTTTTTGAAATCTCGCTTACGATATCTGCTTTAGTCATGTCTATAAATTAATTAATTAGTTGATTTGGACCTATTAATTTTTTGGAATGCAAATATATAGCTTTTTATTGAAGTGGAAAAAGATTCGTGGTTCAAATTTCTATAAAAAAGATGCTCCCCAATTCGGGGGATATATGTATGTTCGCGACGATCAAATAGTTATGAAATCGGAAGTAGAGTATGATGCCGCCTGTGCGCGGCAAGCGAAAGAATTGGGTATCAGCTCCTTATTGATAGCTTGGTATCAGGAGCATAAACGGGAGCTCCCTTGGCGGGAGACCAGGGACCCTTATCTCATCTGGATCTCGGAGATCATCTTGCAGCAGACAAGGGTGGCGCAGGGGCTGGATTATTTCAACCGGTTCGTCGGGCGTTTCCCCGACGTGGCGTCGCTCGCGGCGGCGGACGAGGATGAGGTGCTGCGTTATTGGCAGGGATTGGGCTATTACAGCCGGGCGCGCAACCTGCGTGAGGCGGCTCGGATGGTCGTGGAGCGCTTCGGTGGCGTCTTCCCGAGGGATTACGCCGGGATACGGTCGCTGAAGGGAATAGGGGATTACACGGCGGCGGCGATCGCCTCGTTCGCGTGGGATCTGCCCTATCCGGTGGTGGATGGGAATGTCTACCGGGTTTTATCGCGATTGTTTTCGATAAAGGTGCCGATCGATTCCGCGAAAGGTCGGCGACTTTTCGCGGAACTGTCGGGAGCGGTCATGGATCCCCGTCGGCCGGGCGCTCACAACCAGGCGATCATGGAGCTGGGCGCGCTGTGTTGCGTCCCGCGGAATCCGGATTGCGCGGTGTGCCCGCTTGGGGATCGTTGCGCGGCGTTCGCCGAGGGGCGTGTGGCCGACTATCCGGTGAAGCGGGGCAAGGCGAAGACGAGAGACCGTTACTTGAATTACCTATACATTATATATAAAGGGCAGACTTGGCTGAACCGGCGGGATGGCAAGGATATTTGGAAGGGGCTGTATGAGTTACCCTTGATCGAGACCGACCGGGCGATGGATTTCGCCGGGCTGTCGCGGACGGAGGCCTTCCGGGATCTCTTGGGGGAAGCGGGGCGGTTAGAGGTCACGCCGGGACTGCTCCATAAGAAACACGTGCTCTCGCACCAGATCCTGTACGCCTCGTTCTACCGGATCGAGATCGAGCGTGTGCCCGTTTCCTTGCGCGGATACCTGCCCGTCTCTCTCCGGGAGATGGAAAAATACGCCTTCCCCCGGCTGATCCAGATTTATTTGGAGAATTTGGATGGAAACTTGTTTGAATGACTGGATTTGTGTTTCTTTGTATAGATTTTTAACACACAGGGTTATGTCATTGAATAAAGTCATATTGATAGGGAATGTCGGGAAAGATCCCGATGTCCGTTATTTTGACAGTGGAGCGGCTGTCGCTAATTTCCCGTTGGCAACCTCGGAGCGCGGATATACGTTGGCGAATGGGACGGTGGTTCCTGAGCGTACCGAGTGGCACAATATCGTGGTACGGCGGGATCTCGTCTCGTTCGTGGAGAAATGGGTGCGCAAGGGATCGGGCCTCTACGTGGAGGGAAAGATCCGTACCCGCAGCTACGACGACCAAAGCGGGGTGAAACGCTACGTGACGGAGATCCATGCGGACCGGGTAGAGTTCTATAGCACGGGATCCCGCCCCGCCGATTCCGGACAATCCGGCTCCATGAACGCGAACGCGATGGGGCAGGGGCAGCAATCCCAGCCTAATCCGATGGCTGCCGCCCCGGGATACCAGCAACCTACGGCCACACGGACGGAAAGCTTCGCCGAGCCCAACGCGGAGGACGACCTTCCGTTCTGATATTGTTTAACTAATACCGTTCCCCTTGGACTCAGATTATTATTTATCGGGCTGGTTCGACAACGTGATGATGCAGGAGCTTACCGTAGGCTCCGTGATCGCTTTCGGATTGGCCTTCGTGTTATTGATCGTATCCGGATTCATGTCGGCCTCGGAAGTGGCCTTTTTCTCGCTTACCCCGGCCAACCTGAATGAGGTGGAGGAGGAGAGCCGTCCGGTCGATGCCGTGATCAAGCGCCTGCTTGCCCGTTCCGAATACTTGCTGGCTTCCATCTTGATCTCGAATAATTTCGTGAACGTGGCGGTCGTGATGCTGTGCACGTACGCGATCAACTCGTGGATCGATTTCTCCTTGGTACCCGCGCTTGGATTCGTTCTTGAGACAATCGTGCTGACCTTCCTGCTTTTGCTCTTTGGGGAGATCATGCCTAAGATCTACGCCCGGAAGAATCCCTTGCGCTTTGTCCGCCGTTCCGCCCCCGCGTTGAGCGTGGTAGAGCGTCTTTGCCGTCCCCTTTCCGCCGTGTTGGTGAACTCGACCTCCGTGATCAACAAGGCGTTGGCGAGAAAGAAATATGATATTTCCGTGGATGAGCTCTCGAAGGCGCTTGAGCTGACCTCGCCCGCTATATCGGAAGAGAAGGAGATGCTGGCGGAAATCATTAAGTTTTACAATAAGACCGCCAACGAGATTATGACACCTCGGTTGGATATGGAGGATCTGGACATCAAGACCCGCTTCCGGGATGTGGTCGATTTCGTTGTCCAGTCGGGCTATTCCCGCATACCGGTCTATTCGGATACGGAGGACAACATCAAGGGAATCCTGTATATCAAGGATCTCCTGCCATATATCGAGAAGCCGGACACGTTCCGCTGGCAGAGCCTGATCCGTCCCGCCTATTTCGTCCCCGAGACCAAGAAGATCGATGACCTGCTGGAGGAGTTCCGGACGAACAAGATACACATGGCGATCGTGGTGGACGAGTTCGGGGGGACCTCGGGTATCGTCACGATGGAGGACATCCTGGAGGAAATTGTCGGCGAGATCTCGGATGAGTATGACGAGGACGAGCGACAGTTTATCCGTTTGGCGGATGGAAGTTTGATCTTTGAGGCGAAGATCCTCCTGACTGATTTCTTCCGGGTGATCGACGCTGACCCGGCCGAGTTCGGGAAGCTGACGGAGGAGGTGGAAACCTTGGCGGGGCTTCTGCTGGAGATAAAGGGCGACTTTCCCCGCCGTAAGGAGGTGATCACATATAAGAACTACCGTTTTCAGGTCTTGGAGGTGGACAACCGGAGAATCTTGAAGGTGAAAGTCAATCGCCTTCCCGAGACTCCGGAGGAAGAAGAGGCCGATTAAAGTTGTCTTATGAGGGGAATCGCATATCTGATCGGTCTGTTATGGTGCGTCTCGTGCGTGGAATATACCCCGAAGCCTCGGGGATATGTGCGTATCGAGCCATCGGAGGCGCGCTACGTGGACTTTTCTGACACCTTACTGCCTTGCCGTTTCCACGTTTCCCAAGAGGCGGTCGTGAAACTTTCCGGGGAGCGGGGAGAGGCGATCAGCCTGAATTTGTCTTATCCTGAGCTGGGCGCTTGCCTGTATTGCGGTTATCTGCCGATCGACCGCTCTACATTCGGGCAGATCGAGACGGAGAGCCGTGCGTTCGTGGCGAGGCAGATCCCGGAGCGGGGGGAGATCTCTGAAAAAGCCTACTCGAATCCGGACGAACGTGTCTATGGCTCGTTGTTCGCCTTGGATGGAGAGTCGGCTACGCCCGTCCAATTCTGGCTGACCGACAGTGTATCGCATTTTTTCAGGGGGGCTTTGTATTTCGATTGCAAACCGAACGCAGACTCCTTGGCGCCGGCTATCCAATATGTCCGGAAAGATATTATCGAGCTGATCCAAACCTTTAGCTGGAGGAATTGATATGCCTTTATTGTTTAAGCGGACTGACCCTTTGTTCGGTGTCTGGAAAATGGAGGAGGACTCGGGAAGGCTCTTGGAGATGTTGAGCCTTAAGGAGGAATATCGTCCGTTTCTTGAACAGGTTTCCGCCGAGACCCGCCGTAGGGAGCGCTTGGCGAGTAGGGTATTGCTGAGCGAGCTGTTGGGGAGGGAACCGCGGGTGGGGTATCATCCCTCAGGAGCTCCTTTCCTCTTGAACGCCCCCTTTTTCGTCAGTTTCTCGCATACGAAGGGATATGCTGCCGCGATCGTGGGGGATAAGCCGGTCGGGATCGACATCGAATATCGGTCGGATCGTGTATTGAAGGTTCGTTCCCGTTTCTTGACCCTCGCGGAGGAAGCCTCGATCGATCCCCGGCATCCGGCGGAACATTCGCTGATCTATTGGTGCGCCAAGGAGACCTTGTTCAAGGTGCTGGGGCAGGAGGAGGTCGATTTCAGGGAACATCTTTCCGTGGAGCCCTTCATGTTTGACACGACAGGGCAGATTCAAGGGCATGAGCGTCGTACACCCCTGAACCGCTCGTACGTGTTGTCTTATCGTGTAGAGCCGGAGTATATCCTGACTTGGTGCGAGGCAAGCGATTAACGTTGCCAGATCTCCCATGCGGCGAACGCTTGGAGCAGCAACATCTCCAAGCCGTTTTTCACGACTGCTCCCCGCTCTTTCCCCTTTTTCATGAAAAGCGTCTCGTCCGGGTTGTAGAGCAAATCATACAACAAGTGGTTTGGCGTGAGCAGATCATACGGAATGTCAGGGCAAGCGTTCACGTTGGGGAACATTCCTAACGGGGTGGTGTTCACGATTACCGTGTACTGTTCCATGATCTTTGGGGTGATCATGTCGTAAGTGATGCAGAACTCCTTGGGCTTGCGCGATACGAGCGTGGCGCCTACACCTAATTGCTTTAATCCGTGGAACACCGCCTTCGACGCTCCACCTGTCCCAAGTATCAGGGCTTTGCGGTGGGTCTCGTTCAAGAGCGGGTCGATGGATTGCTTAAAGCCGATCACGTCAGAGTTATACCCTTTCAGTTTTACCTTGCCGAACATGCCTTTCGTGAACTTAATCACGTTCACCGCCCCGATTTGCCGTGCGTCCTCATCCATCTCATCCAAGTACGGAATGACCTGTTCCTTGTAAGGGATGGTTACGTTCAGTCCGTTCAATTCCGGGTTCTCCTTGATCACGTTCTTGATCTCCTTGATGGAAGGGATCTCGAAATTGATATATTTCGCGTCGATTTTCTCAGCCTCGAACTTTTGGTTGAAATACGTCTTGGAGAACGAATGTCCGAGGGGGTATCCTATCAAACCATATTTCCGCATAACTTTTTTCTCGTTTTTTTATTTTTTAGATCCGGTATATAAGGAACATATCCCAAAAGTGAAGGTACGTGCTGCCGCTTGCTCGAATCCTTGGCGCTCAAGGAGGTCTGTCATGACCTTCCCTTGCGGGACCGCCTTGATGGATGCGGGCAGGTACGCGTACGCTGATTTCTCTTTGGACAGGAGTTGTCCGATAAAGGGGATTACATTATTCGAATAGACCCTGTAAAGTTGTCTCATCGGGAACCGTTCCGGCGTGGAAAGCTCTAAGATCATAAGGTGTCCGCCCGGCTTCAATACCCGATACATCTCCGCGATTCCCCGCTCGATCTCCTCGAAGTTACGTACTCCGAACGCCGCGGTGACGGCATCGAACGAGTTATCGGCGTAGGTCAGCGCCATGCAATCTTGCTGCTCGAAGATGATGTGTCGCGAGAGCCCGGCGGTCGCCACTTTTTCCTTCCCGATCTCCATCATGCCGGTCGAGATGTCCGCCCCGACGATGAGGTCAGGATGGAGCGCCTTGTACATGGAGATGGCGAGATCGCCCGTGCCGGTCGCGATGTCCAATATCCGCTTGGGAGCGAAAGGGCGCAGGAAAGAGATTCCCCTCCTGCGCCAGATCTTGTCGATACCGAATGATAGCGTATGGTTGAGCCGGTCGTACGTGCCGGCGATCGTGTCGAACATCCGGCGTACCTGCGACCCTTTGTGCTCCTCTTGGTTATAAGGAAGTATTTTCTCCGAACCATACTTTGCCATACGGTAACTTATTTATTACGTAAGTACTCGGTTACGTTTTTCTCGATGCGATTCAGCAAGTCGTCCGTCTCGCCCTTCACGAAAGTCTCCCCCGTGATGTGCTCATACAGCTCGATATAGCGGTTGCTGATACCCTCCACGATTTCCGGGGTCATCTCCGGCACCTTCTGTCCGGCTTTCCCCTGGAATCCGTTTTCCATCAGCCATTCGCGTACGAATTCCTTCGACAGCTGCTTCTGCGGCTCGCCCTTGGCGAAACGCTCCTCGTAGCCTTCTATGTAGAAATAGCGTGAGGAGTCGGGCGTGTGGATCTCGTCGATCAGGTAGATTTTGCCGTCGCGGTGGCCAAACTCATATTTCGTGTCCACGAGGATCAAGCCCCGTTTCTCGGCGATCTCGGTACCTCTCTTGAACAAGGCCATCGTATATTTCTCAAGCGTCTCGTAGTCCTCTTTCGATACCAGCCCCTTGGCGAGGATCTCCTCCTTGGAGATGTCCTGGTCGTGCTCACCGATCTCAGCCTTCGTGGTCGGGGTGATGATAGGCTCGGGGAAACGCTGGTTCTCGCGCATACCCTCGGGCAGTCTCACGCCACAGATCTCGCGCACGCCACTCTTGTAGGCGCGCCATGCGCTTCCGCAAAGATAGCCGCGTACGATCATCTCCACCGGGAAGCCTTTGCACTGTACGCCCACGGTGACCATCGGATCCGGGGTGGCGAGCTTCCAGTTCGGGCAGATGTCGGTGGTCGCGTCGAGGAACTTGGCTGCGATCTGGTTCAGCATCTGTCCTTTGTAGGGGATACCTTCCGGCAGGATGACGTCGAATGCCGAGATCCTGTCCGTGGCGACCATCACCAGCACGTCGTCGTTGATGTTATATACATCACGTACCTTGCCGTGATATACGCTTTTCTGGCCCGGGAAATTGAAATCTGTTTTAACTAATGCCTTCTTCATTGCTTTTTGTATTTTTTAGTTGTCCGTATTGGTTCTTGTTCTTTTCGCCTCATCCTTCCGGCGTTCGTCAAACTTGTCGTAAGCCTCCACGATACGCTGTACCAACTTGTGACGTACGATATCCTTCTTGGTGAACTTCACCTTCCCGATCCCGCTTACGTCTCTCAAGATATGCATCGCCTGGATCAATCCGGAGGTCGTCGAGGGGGGGAGGTCGATCTGTGTCATGTCGCCCGTGACGATCATTTTCGCGTTCATCCCAAGACGGGTCAGGAACATCTTGATCTGGTGGGTCGTGGTGTTCTGCGCCTCATCGAGTATGATGACGGCGTCGTTGAGTGTCCGTCCGCGCATGAAGGCTAAGGGAGCGATCTGTATGACATCGTTCTCCATGTACTCCTTCAGCTTGGCCGCGGGGATCATGTCCTGCAAGGCGTCGTATAGCGGCTGGAGATAAGGATCCAGTTTGTCTTTCATCTCACCGGGCAGGAATCCTAACTTCTCGCCCGCCTCTACCGCCGGGCGGCTCAGGATGATTTTCCGGGCCTGTTTGTTTTTCAGCGCCTTTACCGCGAGCGCTATCGCGATGAAGGTCTTCCCGGAACCTGCCGGGCCGGTGGCGAACACCAAGTCGTTCTCCTCGAACGCCTTCACGAGCAGTCGCTGGTTCTCCGTCCGCGCGACGATCGGCTTGCCGCTCATCCCGTGGATAATCAGGTTCTCCTGTTTCACCACCGTGGGGCCTTTCCCCTTCACGATGTCGAGGATCACCTCCTCGGAAAGCGAGTTGTACTCCTCGCAATATTTCTCGATCTCGCGGATTTTCTTGAGGAAGAGCTCCGATTCATCCTCGTCGCCGATCACTTTCATCACGTTGCCCCGCGCCACGATACGCAATTTGGGAAACAATGTCTTGATCAATTGCATATTCGCGTTGTTCACGCCGTAGAATATCACGGGATCCACGCTTTCAAGGATATAGATTCTCTCGATCATCCGCTGTTCGTTATTTATTGAATGACGTATTTGTGAGCGCTCCTTTTCTGTCGCTATTAATTCGCGAATTTAGTAATAATCACCGGAAGATCCTTATCTTTGTTCATAGTCTGATTAAAAAAGAATAGGTATGAGGAGAAGATTTGGAAAAACGTTCCCTCTTTCGCTTGGGATCCTGTCGATCCTATTTCCACTGGTGGGATGCTCGTCGGGATCGGGGAGCGTGAAGGGGATTATCCATGACGCGACGATGAATACGGTCACGCTGGTCACCGAGGGAAATGATACCTTGTCCTTCAGCACGATGGAGGCGGACCGGGAGGCGGCTCATGGCCTGTCGCTGGGAGATACGCTGGAAGTTTTCTATGACGGGGCCTATGCGGTAGGGATGCCGGCGAGAAAGTTGGTGCTTTATCCCGCGCCGAGGCGGATGGGCGGCGATCGCGACGAGCATGGTTGCCTGTCATCCGCGGGGTATGTATGGAGCGAGGCGCTGAAAGATTGCGTCCGCCTGTTCGAGCGGGGGATACGTCTCTCGTCGGTTGCCAAGGCGGATGAGGCGCTCTATCTCGTGTTCAGCGAAGACTCTGCCCAAGTCGAGCTTTTTCCTTCGGGAGGTTTCCCGAAAAAGTTGCTGGATCGTCGGGCATTACCTGCCGGAGGTTTCGTGTGGAACGTGGAAGATGATGACACGGAGAATGTCCGTTTTGTGGACGGGCGTTGGGAGGTCTCCCGCCGGGGGAAGCTGCTTTACGTGCAAAACCCGGCTAAGTTTACCGGGACGGAGCGTAGCGAAGCTTGTCCGCCTCGGTGATCGGCCGGATGACGCGGCAGGGGTTGCCGGCGGCGAGCACGTTCGCAGGGATGTCTCTCGTGACGACGCTTCCCGCGCCGATCACCGTGTTGTCGCCTATCCGTACGCCCGGCAGCACGCATACATGGCCACCTATCCATACATTGTCGCCTACCATGATGGGAAGAGCGTATTCCAGCCCTTGGTTCCTTCTCTCCTTGTCGAGCGGATGCCCCGCGGTATAGAAGCCGCAATGCGGGGCAACGAATACGTTTTTCCCGAATTTCACCTTCGCCCCGTCCAAGATGACGCAATTTACATTCATGAAGAAATTCTCCCCGATCTCGATGTTGTAGCCGTAGTCGCAGAAGAAGGGGGAGAGGATCGTGAACGCTCCCTCGGTTTTCCCTAACAGGTCGCGGAGGATCGCCTCCCGCTCTTCAGCCTGGGACGGGCGTAACAGGTTGAACGCATGTAGCCGGTCTGCGCAAACCATACGCTCGCGCGTTAGTTCCGGGTCGTAGTTGGCATCATATAATAAGCCGGTCTGGGCTTTTGTTTTCTCGGTATTCATGATTTCTCGGGAATAGATTTATCTCACTGTCTTATAGACGAGAATACTTAGGTGAGGCCGCCTAAGTATTCGCATATCCGTGTTATCTTTTCTTCCGGACGGGGATATAGAAATCATCCTCCGTGAGTCCGCATAAGGTCGCTACCTCCTTGCAATAATCCAGCCGGAAAGAACGTTCGTCACGCGTATCCGATCCGAAAGTGAACTTGATGCCTGCCTTTTTCGCCATCAAGATAAATTCCGGATGAGGCGTATGGGCCAGGTCATTTATCTCCAAGGCGATATGATTCTTCCGGGCGGCCTCGATTACCTGCTCCATCCGTTCTTGTGTCCATAGGTTATAATATTCCCGCTGGATACTCAACGGCAGGAAGAGGGGCCAGCCGAAAATATCGAGAGGCTCTCCTTGGTGCTCCAGTATTTTCAGGTACCACTTCATGTTGCGCTCCATGAAATCATCCGGATCATCGATGTAGCAATTGTGATCCCATACCTCCATCTGGTCGCCATACTTGTTTCCGTTGGGCATATATTGGGGATCCATCAAGATATAGTCCACTTGGTCGATCAACTCTCTCGACAGGTTCTCGCTCCATCCGGGAGCCGCCGGTTGCAGTCCCATATAACAAGGATAGTCTTTCACCTCGTCGATATACCTTTGCAGGTCGTCGTCGTTCTGGATTCCCCAAGGAGCTACGTTATGGACGATCCCGAAACTCTTGAAACCGCCCTCCTTGGCCTTCCTGACCATGTCGTCCGCGCTCTGTTTGTCGGAGCGGTGGACGTGCAGGTCGTAAAGGAAAAATGTTTTCTCACTCATGGTATTTTGTCGTTATTTTTAGGATTTCGCGTATTTGCGGGCACTCATTCCGCCGCCTTGTTCTTCTCCAACCATTGCAAGCGTCGTAGATCGGGCAGATGCTTGATCGAGAAGTTCTCGAATCTCGCCTTGAAGCCGTTCCCATCCGGGCAGGCCCCCATCACACCCACCATGACGGGGCAGTTGTCTTTTAGCCAAGCGTTACGCATCATCGTATATTCCTTGTCGTCGAACGAGTAGAAGATCTCTACGGCATCCAATCGCCTTACCGCCTTTATCCATACGAACGGCACGGGTTTCTCCAACGGGATAATGCTCCAGTCGCTGGTGTGATGGGTTACGACAGCGCTTAGGTTGTATTTCCCATCCACATATTCTATTCCGGCCTTGATGTAGTTCTCCGGGTCGATACGCAACATCAATCCTGCTTGGTCGAAGCGAGTTTTGTATTCGCCGGATATTTTTACCTTCACTTCAAACTCTCCTCCGCGCGGCGTATATAGGAAAGGAGCGTCATCCACCGTGAAGCCATAGTGGGAGATACGCCAATAATCCGTTTGGGGAGTGACATCCATCGTCAATGTATTGCCTGTTATCTCCCAATGTTCCGGCTCGTTGAACCATTGCATCTTTTCCAAGGATTGCGCCATGCCAAGTTGTGCCAACGCGAGGCCGAATAGGAGGAAAATAGATTTTCTCATCTCTTTTCTCATTTTTGTTATTCACAAAGATAGGTCTTGATATAGAACGTTCCAAGGAGATTAACAATCATTATTTCTCGTTCTTGTCCTTTTTTGCGCGGGAAGCGTGGCGAATCGCTCTATCCTTGCTGATCGTGTGGTGGAGGGCAGCTCTTCCCCGGTGATCAAGCGGCTGGCGGAAGGATGATAATTCGTGATCGGGAATCGCGAATCTTCCCGGAGTTTTCGTAAATTCGCCGAGAAAAAATCAAATAAAGTTATAGAAAGGGATGAAAAAGATAGGGGCGCTGGTCATGCTGGCGGCGATGGTCGTATCGATGGTGGCTTTCTCCTCGTGTAAGGAGAAGAGGGGGGAGTTAAAACGGATCTGGTATAACGGAAGTTATAATCGGGATTTCAACGATTTGAACGATAAACACATGGAGGCCGCGAAGCGGATCGGGATCGAGCCTATCGCCTCTCGGGAGGAGGCTGGGCACGCCTCGCGTGATATGGTGGAGATCGAGACTTGCGATTGGTACGAGGTGGAGGAACTGACTCATTCTATCCCTTTCCTCGTGCCTGAGGCGGCGGAGTTGCTGGAGGACATAGGGCGGAATTTCCAGGACTCCTTGCGCAATCTGAATGCCTCGATCTATAAGATCAAGGTGACGAGCGTGACCCGTACCGTGGAGGACGTGAAGAAGCTCCGTAAGCGGAACACGAACTCGTCCGCCAACTCCGCCCACCGCTATGGCACGACGTTTGATGTGTCGTGGGTGCGCTATGCGAAGGTGGACGAGAAGGATACCTTGAATATCGATGGTGACCGGCTGAAGATGGTGCTCGCTTCCGTGCTTCGCGACTTGCGCCGGGAGGATCGTTGCTACGTGAAGCACGAGCGTCGGCAGGGCTGTTTCCATATCACCGCCCGCCCGGAGTGAGGTTGCCGTCTTTTCCCGAAAAGTGGAAGATGATTTTGAAAAAGCGAGGAGAGCCTTTAACGAAAAGTTCCCCTCGTTTTTTTTGTAAATGGGGGCATCAATGCGGGTAGTGGATGGATAAATCGGGAAAAATCAGTATTTACGCGAATATTTAACGAAATAATTTGGTTTATATTATAAACTAATTTATATTCGCGTCGTGCGAGAGAGAAGCGTACGGTCCTTTCGCCTTTTTTAATCCATGTATGGTTTATATAATAAACTTGTTTAATTAAATTGAAGGAGGAGTGAGAAATGAGAGAAATGTGGTTTTGTAAGGGACTTAGAGGAGGATCGCTTGGCGATCTGTCGCCCCGGATCCTTACAGGACGGATGGAAAAAACGGGGATCGCCCGTATGGAAATCAGATCGTTCGTGTTATCTTTGAGAGTTGTAAATGGATGAGAGAAAAGAAAAAACGTCAATTATTATGGAAGAGAGAGTTTTGACAGAGAAAGAGAGTCTGGAACTTATTGCCAGCATGATACAAGATACCCAGAACAGGATGGCTCGTTATGCTGCCTATCCGTTGTTGATCTGGGGATATATGACGACCTTGATCTCGATTGTGATCTGGTTTGTCCTTGGGCAATACCAGATGCCGGAGATTCAATATCTGTGGTGGTTGTTACCGGTGGTCTGCTTCCCGCTTACGCTCTATTTTAGTCGGAAAGATAGGCAGAGCGGTGTGAAGAACTACATGGATCGGATTACGGCGCAACTCTGGTGGGTGTTTGGGATCGTTGGTTTCCTGCTCTCCTGTTTTGCCTTCATGGGGAAAGTAGATATACTGTTCTTGATCCCGTTGTTGATGGGGATGGGGGTGACGCTCAGTGGTTGCGTCAGCAAATATAGCCCGATGCGGTGGGCAGGCGTGGCAGGGATCGCCTTGTCGTTCTCCTTGTTGTTCGTGCACGGGCTGGATAGGTTGTTGGTTTTTGCCCTGTTGTTCATCATCATGATGGTGATCCCGGGCCATTTGTTGAACCGGAAAATGAAGCAGGCATGTTCAAGGAGTTGAATCCCCTGTTGCATTCACAGCTCAGGTTGGCGGTGATGTCTATCCTGTTGTCGGCAGAAGAGGCTGATTTCGTCTTCTTGAAGGAGAAGACGAACGCCACGGCCGGCAACCTGAGCGTCCAGTTGGACAAATTGAGTGAGGCGGGGTACATCGAGGTGGAGAAAGGGTTTGTGGGGAAGAAACCCCGCACTGTCTGCCGGATTACCCCGGAAGGCCATGCGGCGATGGAGGAGTATGTCAACGCGCTGAAGGACTATATCCGGCTGTAAGTGGAGGATTGGCTTGTGTGAGTATGGTTTCCTTAAATAAGATTAGCATGAGAAAAGGTATCGTAGGGTTATTACTTTGGTGTGGCTTAGGTGGTCTCTTCGCGCAAGAGACCGGTCTCTCGTTGGAGGGGCGCTGGAATTTCAGGATGGATCCCGGGGATGAGGGTATTTCTGAGCGATGGTATAAGCAGGATTTGGGGGATGATTCGGTTGTCTTGCCCGGATCGATGAATACTAATGGTAAGGGAGATCCGGTCTCTGCGGCGACTCCGTGGGTAGGGGCGCTGGTCAATCGGGCATGGTTCGAGAGCCCGATGTATGAGAAGTACCGTGATCCGGAGGATACGAAGGTCGTGTTCTGGCTTTCGCCGGATTACTACTATTCGGGGGCGGCTTGGTATCAGCGGAAAGTGGTGATCCCGGAGGAGTGGGCAGGTCAGGACATCCTGTTCTCGATGGAGCGCTGCCACTGGGAGACGACCGTGTGGATAGACGGCCAACGGATCGGGTCGGAGAATTCTCTCGCCGTCCCTCACCGTTATTGGCTGCCGGAGTTGAAGGCGGGGGAGCATACCTTGACCGTGCGGGTGGACAACCGGGTTAAGGAGATCAATCCCGGGCCGAATGCCCATAGTGTTTCCGACAATACCCAAAGCAACTGGAATGGCGTGGTGGGGAGGATCGCGCTGGAGGCTCGTCCGAAAGCGCGGATCGCATCAGTACGGATCGTCCCCGATGTGCGGGCGAAAAGGATCATGGCTGATATTGAGGTTGAGAATACCGGGCGAAGGACGCTGAAAAGTGTGCTGACGCTTCAGGCAAAACTTCGGACGGATTTTCAAAATCCTCTGCCTGAATTTTCCAGGACTTGCGAGGTGAAACGAGGAAAGACCCAAATCCAACTGACTTACGATATGGGAGAGAGTCCCCGCCTGTGGGATGAGTTTGCCCCCTATCTCTATGATTTAGAGGTGCGGTTGAGCTCGGATTTAGGCGTGGATACCTGCGTGGAGTCGTTCGGTATGAGAGAGTTATCCGTAAAAGGGACGCAGATCGCGGTGAACGACCGTCCGGTATTCTTCCGGGGTACGTTAGAGTGCTGCATCTTCCCGAACACCGGTTTCCCGCCTACCGATGAGGCGGAGTGGGAACGGATCATGCGGATTTGCGAGGCGCATGGACTGAATCACCTGCGCTTCCACTCGTGGTGTCCGCCGGAGGCCGCTTTCGAGGTGGCGGATCGCCTTGGTTTCTATCTCTATGTGGAATGTGGCGCTTGGGCGCACGTGGGTGATGGCGAGCCGATCGACCGTTTCGTGATGGAGGAGAGCGAACGGATCGTAAAGGAGTACGCCAACCATCCCTCGTTCTGCCTGTTCTCTTACGGAAACGAGCCCGATGGGGATCATCAAGAGGCCTACCTGACGGCTTTCGTGGAGCATTGGAAGGCCAAGGATCGCCGCTTTTTGTGTACCTCCGCCGCTGGCTGGCCCGCCTTGCCGGTGAACGATTGGCATTGCTTGCCGGCTCCTCGTATCCAAGGTTGGGGAGAAGGTCTCCGGAGTATCCTGAATAGCGAGAAACCGGGGAGCGCGTACGACTGGTCCTCGCGGATCTCGAAGACGCATCCTGTTATCAGTCATGAGATCGGGCAGTGGTGTGTCTATCCGGACTTGAAGGAGCGTAGCCAATATACGGGTGTCTTGAAGGCGAAGAACTTCGATATTTTTGAGGATCGGTTGCGGGAGAACGGGCTGCTCCACTTGGCGGATAGCTTCTTGCTTGCCTCCGGAAAGTTGCAGACGCTCTGTTATAAGGCGGATATAGAGGCTGCCTTGCGAACGAAGGGCTTCGCCGGTTTCCAATTGTTGGACTTGCACGATTTCCCCGGTCAGGGAACCGCGCTCGTTGGTGTGCTGAATCCCTTCTGGCGCTCGAAAGGATATGTGACCGCCGAGGAGTTCCGCTCTTTTTGTAATGAGGTGGTTCCCTTGGCCCGCATGGATCGTTTCGTCTTGAATAGCGGAGAGACTTTGGAGGCCTCCGTGGAGATCGCGGATTACGCCGCCTTCGATTGGGCCGATGCCCGCACCTGCTGGCGCTTGACAGCCGAGGATGGGACGTTCTTTGGCGGAGGTTCGTTCGTATCGCCTGCTATCCCTACCGGGACGTTGACGAAGGTAGGTGAGATCCATCAGCGTATCGAGGTAGAAGAGCCAACCTGCCTTACCTTGGAGATCTCGATAGGAAACTATAAGAACCGGTGGCACGTCTGGGTCTATCCCGAGGAAAAAGAGGATCCGGCGGACGTTCATATAGCTACACGCTTGGATGGCGCGGCGATGGAGGTGCTGAACGCGGGAGGGAAGGTGCTGCTTTCCCCGACCCTTGGCTCGTTACGGAACGAAGGCGCGGATTCCGTGGCAGTGGGTTTCTCCTCGATTTTCTGGAACACGATGTGGACGCGTAACCAGCCTCCGCATACCTTGGGGATCTTGTGCGATCCGGATCATCCGGCGCTGGCATCGTTCCCGACGGAGTACCATAGCGATTACCAATGGCATGACGCGATGTCGCACAGTAATGCCATCCCTTTGCGTAAGTTAGGGAAGGGGATCCGCCCGATCGTCCGGATTATCGACGATTGGTTCACCGCACGTCCTTTAGGGATGCTCGTGGAACTGCAAGTCGGGGGCGGGAAATTGCTGCTTTGCGGCGTGGATCTCTTGACCGACGCGGAGAGCCGTCCCGAGGCCCGTCAGTTGTTGAATAGCTTGTTGCGGTACATGAAGAGCGAACAGTTCGCTCCTGCGGACAAGGTGGAGGCAGAACAGGTGAAAGCCTTGTTCAAGGCGTTGTAAATAGATCAAAAGCCTGTAAAGAAACAGCCTCTCTCAATCCGGCATTCCGGAGTGGGAGAGGCTGTTTTTATGGGATCAATCCAAGGAGGGCGGTTCAGCCTTCCACGATCTTATAGCCTGCGACGGTGAGCGACTGGCGGATCTCGTTGATCTGCCGTTGGTTCCTAGTCTCCATCTCGATGCGGAGATAACAGCCGTTGATGTCGGCGGTATGGCTGACCCGCTCGTGATAAACGGAAACGACATTGGCACCCGTGGACGCGATGATCTGGGAGACGTGCTGCAACTGCCCGGGCTTATCCACCAGCTCGATCGTCATCGAGCAGGAACGCCCCGACTTTTGAAGGCCGCGCCCGATGACACGCGACAGGATATTTACGTCGATATTACCGCCCGATACGAGGCATACCGTTTTCTTTCCCTTGATCGGCACTTTATTGAACATGGCGGCTGCCACGGCTACGGCACCCGCTCCCTCGGCGATCAGCTTATGCTGCTCGATCAACGCGAGGATCGCGGTAGAGATCTCGTCGTCGGTGACGGAGACAATCTCGTCCACGTACTGTTGGCAGAGGTCGAAGGTATGGGTGCCCGGCTCCTTTACGGCGATCCCGTCCGCGATCGTACGGACTTTCTCTAACCGTTCGATCTTTCCATGCTCGATAGAGTTGAGCATACTGGGAGCGCCTTGCGCCTGTACCCCATAGACCTTGATGCCAGGATTCAGGTGCTTGATGGCGTATGCCACACCGGAGATCAGTCCGCCGCCCCCTATCGGTACGATCACCGCTTCGGCCTCGGGAAGCTGATCCAATAATTCCAGCCCGATCGTGCCCTGTCCGGCGATCACGTCCTCATCGTCGAAAGGATGGATGAAGGTGTAACCCCGCTCGTCTCTCAGCTGTAACGCCCGGTTGTAAGCGTCGTCGTATACGCCTTCTACCAAACAGACATCGGCCCCGTAAGCCTTGGTAGCCTCTACCTTGGAGATTGGCGCATTGTCGGGCAGGCAGATAAGCGACTTGATACCGTGGGCGGTTGCGGCGAGCGCTACCCCTTGGGCGTGATTGCCCGCTGAGCAGGCGATGACCCCGTGAGCCTTCTCCTCGTCCGTGAGCTGGGAGATCTTGAAGCAGGCTCCCCGAACCTTGAACGAGCCGGTCACTTGCAAATTCTCGGGTTTCAGGAAAATGTGGGACTCCGGGTTGATATTGGGGGCGTTGATCAGGTCTGTCCGCCGGATGACGGTCTTCAGCGCGTAAGATGCCTGGTAAATCTTATCAAGTGTCAGCATATGAATTGTCTATATAGAAATGATGCCGCGAAAGTATAAAACCTTGGGCGTATTGATCGCTTGAGGCGATTTTTTTTTGCGTTTTTTTAATTCGCGGAACCTCCGATCTTCTTTCTTTGTTATAGGGAAAACAAAAGGAGGAAATATGGAAGTGATTCATTTGACGAAAGAGGAGTTTATCAAGCGGATAGGGGATTTTGAGTCTGATCCCTCAGGTTGGAAGTTCGTGGGCGATCGCCCCTGCTTGGTCGACTTTTACGCCCCTTGGTGCGTCTATTGCAAGCGGCTTGCCCCGATCTTGGACGAGTTTGCCGGCGAGTTCGAGGGAAAGATCGATATTTATAAGGTGGATGTCGATCAAGAGGAGGAACTGGAGACCGCTTTCTCTATCCGTACGATCCCGACCTTGCTGTTCTGTCCGATGGAGGGGAGCCGGGAGCAGCTGATCGGTACGATGGGAAAACAGGAATTGCGGCGACTGATCCAGGAAAAGTTGCTGAAGTGACGGCAAGAAGATCAGGGGGATTTTGTAAAAACATCCCCCTGTTTTTTCACGGGCTTAAAGGAACTGTATCAGAAGCAGTCCCAAACCGACGGAAACACCGGTAGCGATCAGCCCGGGCATCATGAACGAATGGTTGAACACGTACTTGCCGATGTGGGTTGTTCCCGTACGGTCGAAATTGATCGCCGCCACGACGGTCGGGTAGTTGGGAATGAAGAAGTAGCCGTTGACGGCGGGGAACAGGGCGATCAGCATATAGGGCGAGATCCCGAGGGCTATCCCCAAGGGTAATAGCGCACGGATGGTGGCAGCCTGGCTGAACAGCAGGATCGACATGACGAACAGCGCCAGCCCGAATAGCCAAGGCATCTCGGTGATCACCTGCTCGATCGAGCCTTCCAGTTCGGCCATATTGCCCGCGATGAAGGTATCTCCCATCCAGGCGATACCGAAGATCGCCACGACCGCTTGCATCCCTGCGGAAAAGACGGAGCCTCGGGCCGCTTGCATCCCGTCCGTTTTCGTGAGTAGCAGGATAAGAGCGGCGGCGGTCAGCATCAATACCTCGATGATATGCGACATCCGCATGGGGACATTCTTCGTGCCTATCTCAAATACTGGGCGTAGCGATTCCATCGACCCGAACACCACGATCGCTATCGTGGCGAGGATGAAGATCAAGACGGATATACCTGCTTTTCGTTGGTTCTCGACTCCTTTCGCTTCGTAGTGGAGGTCGCTGAACTCGTGGTTGGCCAATCTCCGCAAGTATTCCGGATCCTGCTCCAGCTCTTTCCCTACCTTTAGGCAATAGAGGGCGCCAGCCAACACGCCCAACAGGGTGCAGGGAACAGCGATCAGCAGGATATTCATCAGGGAGATACCATAACCGGAGAGCATACTGAGCAAGGCGACCGTGGCCGCTGATATAGGGCTGGCGGTAATGGCCTGTTGAGAGGCGATCACGGCGATCGAGAGCGGACGCTCAGGGCGTATCTTTGTCTCGGTGGCTACCTCGGCGATCACGGGGAGCACGGAGTAGGCCACGTGTCCCGTCCCTGCGATGAAGGTGAACAGGTAGGTGACTATCGGGCTGAGCAGGGTGATTTGCCGGGGATTCTTGCGAAGGAGCTTCTCTGCCCACTTGACCATCAGGTCGAGGCCTCCGGCAGCTTGCATACAACTGGCCGCCGCGATCACGGCGACGATCATCAACATCACGTCGATAGGGGGAGAGGTGGGTTGAAGTCCGAACCCGAACGTGAGTATTCCCAACCCGAGCCCTCCCAAGACTCCTAAGCCGATACCTCCGATACGCGCGCCGATGATGATGGCGACCAAGACAAAGAATAATTGTAGCGTCATGCTTTTTCTTTAAGTTGATACTGTTTGTATTGGCCGCGAAATTACCTATTTTTGTTCCGGTAAGAAAATGACATACGAAAAACGCATGAAAAAGACATTCTTTCTGGCCTTGATCGGCCTGTTTGTTTCCTGTTCCTTCCTTTACGCACGGTCCCGAAATGAGTTCTTGTTGGAGAAAGGTTGGAAATTCACGCGGGAGGATCGTCCGGAGTTCGCAGATCCCTCTTGGGATGATCGCCGGTGGCAAACCGTGACCGTCCCGCACGATTGGGCGATTTACGGCCCGTTTAGCGAGAAGAACGACCTGCAATCTGTCGCTATTTCCCAGGACGGGCAGACCGAGGCGATGGCGCATTCCGGAAGGACGGGCGGACTTCCTTTCGTGGGGGTAGGGTGGTATCGGACTACTTTCGAGATCCCTTCCTTCTCCGAGGGGAAGCAGGTCTCGCTCCTGTTTGATGGGGCGATGAGCCATGCGAGGGTATTTCTGAACGGGCACGAGGTGGGTTATTGGCCATACGGCTACAACTCCTTTTATCTTGACGTGACCGAGGCTGTTTTGCCTGGGCGGAAGAATACGCTCGCCGTCCGCTTGGAGAACCTTCCTGAGTCGTCTCGCTGGTATCCGGGTGCGGGTCTGTACCGGAACGTGCACGTTATCGTGACGGAAGGTGCCCATATCCCGGTATGGGGTACCTATATCACGACCCCGACCGTGCGGGAGTCGTTCGCGAAGATCTGCGTGCGTACATCTATCTCTCTTCCGGAAGGAGCGGATCCTTCAGCTTATAGCTTGACAACGAGTGTCTGGAATCCGAACCAACAAAAGATAGTGGAGCAGACAACCTCCTTGAGCCAGTTGGCGTACAACGACGGAATGGTCTCCCAGGAATTCATTGTCCGGGAGCCTACTTTGTGGTCGCCGGATATGCCCGCCCTCTACAAGGCGGAACACCGTCTATATGAGGGGAATCAATTACGGGATCTTTATACTACGCCTTTCGGGATCCGCTCGATAGAGATCGTGCCCGATAGCGGTTTCTTCCTGAATGGGGAGAAAACGTATTTTAAGGGAGTTTGTATGCACCACGACTTGGGCCCGTTAGGAGCTGCCGTGAACGATGCCGCTATCCGCAGGCAGATCCGCATCTTGAAGGAGATGGGATGTAACGCCATCCGTACCTCTCACAATATGCCTGCCCCGGAGTTGGTGAAGGCTTGCGATGAGATGGGGATGATGTTGATGGTGGAGAGCTTTGATGAGTGGAACAAACCAAAGTGCGCGAACGGATATAATTTGCTTTTCGACGAGTGGGCGGAGAAAGATCTCGTGAACGTGATAAGGCATTATCGCAATAACCCGAGTGTCGTGATGTGGTGTATCGGGAACGAGGTGCCTAACCAGTGGACGGAGGGCGATTGCAAGATCGCGAAGTCCTTGCAGGATATTTGCCATCGCGAGGACCCGACCCGTCCCGTGACGCAAGGCATGGACGCACCTGACGCCGTGGTGAACAATAACTTTGCCGCGGTGATGGACGTGGCGGGCTTCAACTATCGCCCGTTCCGGTACCAGGAAAATTACCGGAAACTGCCGCAACGGATCATCTTGGGGAGCGAGACGGCCTCGACCGTCAGCTCGCGTGGCGTATATAAGTTTCCTGTGGAGCGGAAAGCGATGGCGGTTTACGACGATCACCAGAGTTCCTCTTATGATGTGGAGCACTGCTCCTGGTCGAATCTTCCGGAAGATGATTTCATACAGCATGAGGATCTTCCGTATTGCATCGGGGAGTTCGTTTGGACTGGATTCGATTATTTAGGGGAACCGACCCCTTATTACACCAATTGGCCGAGCCATAGTTCCCTGTTCGGTATCGTGGATCTGGCGGGTATTCCCAAGGATCGTTATTATTTGTACCGTAGCCATTGGAATAAGGAGGCGGAGACCTTGCATATCCTGCCGCATTGGACGTGGCCGGGACGGGAAGGGGAGGTGACCCCCGTGTTCGTATATACCAATTACCCCTCGGCGGAATTGTTCATCAACGGGAAGAGCCAAGGAAAACGCTCGAAGGATCTGGGCGTTGGTATCGACAGTAGCTATACGGAAAGCGCGCAAAAGAGCTTTGAGCGCCAGAAACGTTACCGATTGATGTGGATGGATACCCGTTATGAGCCGGGCACCTTGAAGGTGGTGGCCTACGACGAGAAAGGGAACGCCGTGGCGGAGAAGGAAGTTCACACCGCAGGCAAGCCGCATCACATTGAACTGTCCGCGGATCGGAAGCGCTTGTCGGCGGATGGGAAGGATCTTTCTTTTATCAACGTGAGGGTGGTGGACAAACGAGGCAATCTCTGTCCGGATGATACCCGGAAGATCCGCTTCAAGGTAAGGGGAGCCGGAAGTTTCCGTGCCGCCGCGAATGGCAACAGCGCCAGCTTGGAGCTTTTTCACCTGCCTGAGATGAGCTTGTTTAGCGGACAGCTTACCGCGATCGTGCAGACGACCGAGGAGCCGGGACGTATCTATCTGGAGGCTTCCGCCCCGGGCGTGGAGAGCGCGGAGATCGAGCTGCTCAGCGAGTGATAACGATATTCTTGTAGAAGTCGGGCCGTATGGAATGGAACCTGAGGGATCCTTCTATGCGGCCTGGCTTGTTTAGGATCCCTTACGCTTTAGAATACCAAAGAGGCATAAACCCCGTAATGCCCGTCGCCGGCGACCGGACTGATCGAGAGCTTATGTTTCTTGGCGAACGGCCGGGTGAAAATGTAGGCGCTACCGGCTCCGATAGCCGCCCCTGCCGCCACGTCCCACCAATCGTGTTTTTCCCCATACACACGGCTCCAACCTACGTAGGTGGAGAGCAGGTAAGCGGGGATTCCCCATTTCCAACCATATCGGCGTTGGATGAAGGCGGCTCCCGCGAAGGATACCGAGGTGTGCATGGAGGGGAAGGAGTGATTATCGCTATGATCCGGGCGATCTTTCTTGACTATGTATTTCAATGCGTAAGTGACGCCCACGGTCGTTATGCCGGTGAATACCCCTTGCTTTAACCCTTGCCAGTCTTGCGTGGCGAAGACGGTGGCGAGCCCCGCCACGGGGGTGACGAACACGAGCACGTTGCCCGACGTGCGTACGGCCTTCCGGCTACCCGTGACTTGTAACTCTTGCGCGTTGACGGAGCAACACAGCAGGAATGCGGCTAATAGGAAAAGGAGCTGCTTCATGGATCTTAAAGAATGGAAATGATTTTCGGCAAGAAGATGATGAGCCCGACGATGGCGGCGCTGATGGCAGTCAGCAGGACAGCCCCTGCCGCCAGGTCTTTCGTCCGCTTGATAGCCTCGTTATAACCCGGCGATACGAGGTCGGAGAGGGTTTCGATGGCGGAGTTGAACGCTTCGGCGGCCAGTACCGCCCCGATGACGATCACCACGGCTACCCATTCCCATCGCGACAGCCCGAGCAGTCCCCCGGCGATTATCACGCAAGCGGCGGCGCAGCAATGGATCCATGCGTTCGGCTCCTGCGTCACCAGCGACTTGATCCCCCGGAAGGCATAGCCGAAGCTCCTGATCCTGCTTCGCAATGTGAATCCCTTGTTCTTCATCTTTCCTGTTGATTATCGGAGATGCGCGAAGATAAGAAAACGCGGCGTGAAAGGCCGGCCGTTACTATAAATATTTTGAGGAACTTTTTCGGGATCCATCCCCACCTTTCCGGAAAAAGAGGGAGATGTTTTTCCGTAAGCTCTCATGTCTAAACAAAAAAATGGGCAGGATCATCATGATCCCACCCATTCCGTCTCTTGATCTCCTATGGAGTTATAACCATTTCTGCATGAAGCGATCCATCTCCTCCGCGTGAGCCTCTAAGCTTTGTAGCAGCTTGAATTGCGCTTTCGTGCGGATCAGGTTGTGCTTCGGGCTATGTATCTTGTAATAGGTATCCCCGTTGATGTAGTCGGTCAGGAAGCGAACCGTCTGCATATAGGTCAGCAGTCGTCCGCCATAGGGCAGGAGCTGTATCTCAAGCGGGGTCAGGAAGGCTTTCGCCTTCTCCATGTATCCCTTGGTATAAGCCTCGAAAATCTCCATGTTCACGTTTACGTTGTCCAGATTCTCGTCGTCCTCGGCTCCGGTATTCGCTCCTGTCCGGATGAAATCCCCGATGTCAGAGAGCACGAATCCCGGCATGACCGTGTCTAAGTCGATGACGCAAAGTACTTGATCGTTGTCAGCGTCGAACAGCATATTGTTGACCTTCGTGTCGCAGTGGTTCACCCGTTTCCTCAGTTTCCCCTCCCGGTAGAGGCGTTCCTGCACGCACATCTGCTCCGCGCGCCGCTCGATCTCCTCCACGAGATCCAGTACCTCGTCTAACCGTCCGGCGGGGTTCGCCTCGATCGCCTCATGGAATTGGCGTAAGCGGAACTCCATGTTGTGGAAATTCGGGATGGTCTCTTTCAAGGTACCCTCGGGCAGGTCCGATAGCATGGCGTGGAAGTCCCCGAAAGCTTTTCCCGCCTCGAACGAAAGCTCCGGGGTGATCTCCTCGTAGCTCTTGCTGCGGGGGATAAACAGGCTGACTCTCCAGTAGCTCTCCCCGTCAAAATAATACTTTTTCCCGTCGCGGGTGGGAAGGAAGGTCAGTACCTTGCGGTCAATATCCGTCTCTCCCTTTGCCTCTAATTGCTCCCGGATATGCGACGTGACGATGTGGATGTTGTTCTGTAATGCCTCGACATCCGTGAAAATCTGGTGATTGATTCGCTGGAGCACATATTTGATCTCTCCTTTGTCGGTCGTGACTTTTAAGGTGTCGTTGATGTGTCCGTTACCGAATGGCTCGGCCGAGGTCACTTTCTCGTTTAGCTGGAAGTGATCCAGGATGTCTCGTAGTTCTTCTTTTGTCTTTGCCATGATATTTTTTGTGTGTTAGCGAGGCAAAGATACAAAAAAAGGTCGCGAAACGATCGCGACCTTTTTCCTCTATCATCGAGAATGTTTTATTTTTTGTTGCGGTTGCCGTAACGGCTCATGAACTTATCTACGCGTCCTGCCGTGTCAACCAATTTAGCCTTACCGGTGTAGAACGGGTGAGATGTGTTGGAGATCTCGACCTTTACCAGCGGATAAGTGACGCCATCGATCTCGATCGTCTCTTTCGCGTTAATCGTGGAACGAGTGATAAACATATCATCGTTCGACATGTCCTTGAATACAACAGGACGATAATTCTCAGGATGAATACCTTTTTTCATTGCTTTATTGTCTTTTTTAATTTGTACTCTTATTGATTTGGTAACCGGTATTTTGGCTTGCAAAGGTAAGGCTTTGGGCCAAACAAACAAAGAAAATCGGATTATTTTTTCAAAGGTCGCTGATTTTGTGTTATTTTAATATGCTTTGTAACATCATTTATCATGAATCTTCACTATCTTTGCTGAAGATTTTAATCACTAACGTAATAATACATAAGAACTATGGTAAATTACAAAGATTTAGGTTTGGTGAACACTCGGGAGATGTTCGCTAAAGCTATCAAAGGCGGATATGCGATCCCTGCATTCAATTTCAATAACATGGAGCAGATGCAGGCTATCATCCAGGCTGCCGTAGAGACGAAGTCCCCGGTTATCTTGCAGGTCTCTAAGGGCGCTCGCCAGTACGCAAACGCTACGTTGCTTCGTTACATGGCACAAGGTGCTGTAGAATATGCTAAAGAGTTAGGTTGCCCGAATCCTCAAATCGTGCTTCACTTGGATCATGGCGATACGTTTGAGACATGCAAGAGCTGTATCGACTCTGGTTTCTCTTCCGTGATGATCGACGGTTCTCACCTTCCTTACGAGGAGAACGTGGCTTTGACCAAGAAAGTGGTTGATTACGCTCACCAATTCGACGTAACCGTAGAGGGAGAGCTTGGCGTGTTGGCAGGTGTTGAGGATGAGGTTTCCTCCGATCACCACACCTACACCAACCCTGAGGAGGTGATCGACTTCGCTCACCGTACGGGTTGCGACTCCTTGGCTATCTCGATCGGCACTTCTCACGGAGCGTACAAGTTCACTCCGGAGCAATGCCACATCGATCCGGCTACGGGTCGTATGGTTCCTCCTCCATTGGCATTCAACGTTCTGGACGCCGTGATGGAGAAACTTCCGGGCTTCCCCATCGTATTGCACGGATCTTCCTCCGTTCCGCAGGAAGAGGTCGATACGATCAACAAGTATGGTGGCGCTTTGAAGGCCGCTATCGGTATTCCTGAGGAGGAGTTGCGCAAGGCCGCTAAGTCCGCTGTTTGCAAGATCAATATCGACTCTGACTCCCGTCTGGCTATGACGGCCGCTATCCGCAAGGTATTCGCAGAGAAACCGGCAGAGTTTGACCCGCGTAAGTACTTAGGCCCGGCTCGCGATAACATGAAGAAGCTGTATGAGCACAAGATCGTCAACGTGCTTGGTTCTAACGACAAGTTGTAATCGAGTGTATCTTACGATAAATTAAGGATGCCATCCCGTTTCCGGGATGGCATTTTTTTCTACCTTTACCCCAAAAATTGAGGAGGAAACGAATTATGATGAAGAGATTTGCTGTGGTGTGGGTGGCCTTGTTTGGCCTTTTGTTGGTACCCGGGAACGCGAAGGGGCAATCGTTGAAAGATATTTTGAAGTCGTCCGCCGTGAAGGATGTGGTTTCTTCCGTGACGGGCGGGCAAGCTCTGACTGCGGAGAACATCCAGGGAACGTGGACTTACGTGAATCCCGCCTTGCGCTTGGAGGGAGATAACGCCTTGAAGAACGTGGCGGGAAGCCTCGCTACCGCTGAGGTGGAAAAGAAACTGAAGGAGTATTGTGCCAAGGTCGGCATCGAGGAAGGGGTGTTCAACTACAAGTTTAACGCTGACGGCTCCTTTACGAGCGCCTTGAAGAAGGGTAGCTTGAAAGGCTCATACACGTTGGATAGCGGGGCTGACACCATGACGTTGCGCTATTCGGTGGCGGGGAAGTCGTTGGGGATCACGACACTTACCGCGAAGGTGGTTCTCTCCGGCAGCGAGTTGTCCTTGTTGTTCAACGCGGATAAGCTGTTGAGTTTCCTGAGTACGGTATCCTCTATATCCGGGAACTCCACCTTGCAGGCCATCAATAAGTTGGCTAATGAGTATGATGGGATGATGATCGGTTTCGACCTGAAGAAATAGGCGATTCCTTTCACAAGGATTTGTTACGCTGGTTGGCCGCGTGTCGCGAAGGCCGATCAGCGTTTTCTTTTTCTGCCTGTATGCGCGGATGGATTCAAACTTTTACTTCCTCCTGATAGCGGCAAGCCCGGATTTGCGTACTTTCGCGGTGCGATTCAAACATGAGACAAAAGATTTTTTCGACGTGAGCAGATATTTTATTTATTTGGGATATAACGGGAAGAACTACCGTGGTTGGCAGGTGCAACCGAACGGTATGACCGTGCAGCAGGCCATCGAGGAGGCGCTGGCTACGTTGTTGCGCCAGCCTGTGCCGATCGTGGGGGCCGGACGTACCGATGCCGGGGTACACGCCCGGCTGATGGTGGCGCATTTTGATTGGGCGGAGCCGATAGCGGATCTTGGCTTCTTGGCGGAGAAGCTGAACCGGGTCCTCCCGAAGGACATCGCCATTTACCGGATCGTCCCGGTCGTCGCGGAGGCACACGCCCGTTTCGACGCGACTTCCCGCACGTACAAATATTACGTGACCTCCCGCAAAGATCCATTTAATCATGAGCTTGTCTATCGTTATCCCGGGCGTTTGGATTTCGAGGCGATGAACCGGGCCTGTGCCGTCCTGGGCGATTATATCGACTTCACCAGTTTCAGTAAGCTGCATACCGACGTGAAGACAAATAATTGCCGGATCCAGTATGCGGGCTGGGCAAGGGAGGGCGATTCGTGGGTGTTCACCATCCGGGCGGATCGTTTTCTCCGGAATATGGTAAGGGCGATCGTGGGGACGCTGCTGGAGGTAGGTCGGGGCAAACTGACGATCGAGGGCTTCCGGAAGGTGATCGAGGCGAAGGACCGTTGCCGGGCGGGTGTCTCCGTCCCGGGGAACGCCTTGTTTCTCGTGGATATAACTTACCCGGATGCCTTGTTCCGGTTGCCGGAAGCGGGGGCAAGTTCCCGCGAGAATCCGGCGGAGATTTTTTAAACGCTTCACCAACAATCTTGAAAAACGATGTGGATTTTTTTAGCCTTTTTATCGGCCTTTCTCTTAGGATGTTACGAGGTCAATAAGAAAATGTCGCTGAACGGGAACGCGGTTATCCCCGTCTTGTTCCTGAACACGCTGATAAGCAGCCTGTTATTTGTGCCGTTCATCCTGCTCTCATTCTGTACGGATTGGTTGGACGGCACGATGGTATATGTGCCCCATGCCTCGTTGGAGGATCATGCCCGGGTATTGGTCAAGGCGGTGATCGTGCTCTCCTCGTGGATCTCGGGCTATTTCGCCTTGAAGCATCTGCCGCTTACCATCACCGGCCCGATCAAGGCGAGTCAGCCCGTGCTCACTCTTTTGGGGGCGATGCTCCTTTTCGGGGAGCGATTGAACCTGTACCAATGGATCGGGGTCTTGCTCTCTCTCGCCTCGTTCTACCTGCTCTCCTCCTCGGGTAAGAAGGAGGGGATCGTCTTCTCCCATAACAAATGGATATACCTGACGATCCTGTCCATCCTTACCGGTGCGCTAAGTGGGCTTTACGATAAGTATTTGATGCGAAGCATGGACGTGATGACCGTGCAGGTATGGTTCAATATCTACCAATGTGGCATCATGGCCTGTATCCTCTTGTTCCTATGGTACCCGAACCGGCGGCGGAGCACGCCTTTCCAATGGCGGTGGAACATCATTTTCATCTCCGTGTTCCTTTGCGTGGCGGATTGGGTTTATTTCTATGCCTTGACCTATCCTGACTCGATGATCTCCATCGTCTCGATGGTGCGCCGCAGCAATGTGCTGGTTACCTTCTTGGCGGGAGCGATCTTCTTCCATGAAAAAAACTTAAAGAACAAGGCGATCGACCTATTCCTTGTGCTGTTAGGAATGATATTCCTATATTTGGGGACAAAATAGATAGCGGATAGGATATGAAGCGATTGATATTTTCCCTTCTGGTTGGGGCTTGCTCTTTGGAAATGAGCGCGCAAGATATGGCGGGCGTCTTCACGGCGATGCCGGATCTTTACATCCCGCAGTTGGAAAGCGCCTGGCGGAAGGACTTGGTGGATATGTACAATTCCGGAAAGGAGGCTCGTTTGAAGAATACGATGAACGGCTTCTCCACTTTGAAGCGGCTGACGCCGGATTACCTTCTGCTCCAGACCTCGGAACGAGGCACAGTGGAGATGAAATTGCTGCCTTTGGTGAATAACACCCACGTTGTCTGTATGATTTTTACCGTCGATGGGCCGGTTCCGGATAGCCGTATCAGTTTCTATACGACCGAATGGAAACCGTTGCCTGCCGCCGATCTTTTTACCGCCCCTGTCGGGGAATGGTATCTGAAGGAGGGGGTGGATCGTTCGTCCGAGGCTTATAAGGAGGCTGCCTCCCGGTTGGATATGGATCTGATCCATTATCAGTTGAGCGAGGAGTCACCAACCTTGACCGCCACCTATACGACTCCCGCTTATTTAGGTGAGGAGGAACGGAAGAAGGTGGAGCCTCTCCTTGCCGAACCAAAGGTATATACTTGGAAAAGATCCCATTTTGAGTGACGAATCATGCTCCCCCTTGCTTGATAGGGGAGGGATAGATAGCGAAAAGGCTGCCCCGTTTAGGATGACGAGGCAGCCTTTTTCAGCTGATATGTGGCCGTTTATCGAGCCTTCATGGAGAGCTTAATAGGCGGGCGATACCAACGTCCCGTCTTCGCCGAACAGGATGGTCAGGTCCCGGTCTCTCCATTCCAACTCAAACTCGTAGAAAATACCATCCGGGCGCTCCACGACGTGGAGATCGTCGATCCGGTAGGAGGCATATTCCGAGGAGCGGAGCGCGCTCATGACCACATCCGGCAGGGAGGAGGAGCGGATCTCCCAGCGTGTGAGTACCCACTGATTGTCCGTATCCAGCCATACCTCCTTATGGATACGCTCGTGAAGGATGTCCACCTCGGTGCCGTTATACTCTTTGTCGATCTCGAAAAGGGTCGCGCCCGGGTACATCTCCTGGATCAGCTCCTTGATCGTGTTGGGTGTGGTAGAGGGGCGATGGATCTCATCCTGGCTCCCGTCAGTCCGTTCGTTGATCAGGTAGCCATCTTCCGAGTAATGGAGATTCATCTCTGCCTCGCCTCTCTCTATATCAAGCACATAGATCGTTTCCGTGTCCGGCCGCTCGATCTTGTCCACGTCGTCCACTCGCCAATTGGCGTACTCGCTGGACTCAAAACTGCTCCGGATAGCGGCGGGCAATCTGTCGTAGGTAAGATCCGTCTCCGTGAGCAGCCAGTTTCCCTGCCGGTCGAACCAGGCTTCCGCCTCATACCCTTCCGTATGGAAATCCGCTTTCGAGTATCCGGACTCGTTCTCCCAATGTACACGGCTCGCGTCCGGGTATTTGATGTCGAATGCCTGGGTTACGGCACTCTCCGGGATGAACTTATTATCATCATCATCGTCGCACGACATGAAAAAGAAGGCGCTACCGCTTATCAACGCTGCCCAAATTAATCCTTTTGTTCTCATATAAATAATTGTTTGATGAATAATCCTTTATAGGGCGGTGGCTTCCTATGATCGTTTTTCCCTCTGAAATATCCTCTCTATGTGGATGATAGCGAATAAGAACCCCAACCTTTCTGATGCGAAGATAGGGCCCAATTTGGAAAAATTTCGGAAATTCCCGGAAACCTGCGCCTCTTTTCGTTTTTTCTTCCAGAGGTTTTCCCCGATCCATGAGGAACTTTTTCCCGCCTTTCTATCCCCCCTTTCCCTATCTATAAAAAAGTGAGGTGAGATGCCTCTTGAAAGACATCCCACCTCGTTTGTCAGATCGAAAGATCTCGTATCTTGATCGCCTGCGCCATCCGGCATCATCGCCAGAGGTGAGGCGTTGTTTGCCGGCTTGTCAAGCCACTTTCTCTAATTTCTTCATGATGGAGAACATGAACAGCGCGGAGAGCAGGCAGAGAACGATCAATACGCTCCATACCATCCACAGCTCCATGCCGCCCCACAGATAGCCGATGATCGCCACCAAGTAGTTACCGATCGCCGTAGCCACGAACCAGCCACCCATCATCATGCCCTTGTATTTCGGGGGAGCTACCTTTGATACGAAAGATATACCCATCGGCGAGAGCAACAGCTCGGCGAAGGTAAGTACCAAATAGGTAGATATAAGCCAATTGGGAGATACCAATACTTGCAGGTTGCTGTCGGCGGCTAACGCGTCGGGCGTAGGCAGCCCGATCGAACCGATCGCGAGGATCAAGAAACCGCAGGCGGCTATCAGCATACCCAAGCCGATCTTACGCGGAGCGGAGGGCTCTTTCTTGCGGTTGGCCAGCGCCCCGAAGATCGCCAGCGATACCGGTGTGAGCACAACCACGAAGAAGGGGTTGAATTGTTGGAAAGTCTGCGGCAGGATGGTCAGCGTCTCGTCCATAGCCATGTATTTCGCCCCGAGAGCCACCAAGGAGGCGACGGTGATGATACCCGCGATGGTTTTGCCCTTGCTTGTCGTAGACTGGAAGGTAGCGAAGCCGGCATAGACGGCGATCACGAGCAGCGTCAGGTTGATCACGTCGAACCCGATCCGGTCGAATCCGGTCACTTGGCTCGTCGTATAGTCGCGGGCGAAGAAGGTCATGGTCAAGCCGTTCTGGTGGAAAGCCATCCAGAAGAACAATACCACGGCGAATACCAGCAGCAAGGCGATGATGCGCTGCTTGGTCTCCGCGGGCGAAAGCTCCTCGTGCGGCGTATGGGTCTTTGCCTCGGCCTGCTTCGTGTTAATATCCGCGTGCTTGAAGGTAGAGCGGAAGCCCATGTAAATCGCCATCGACAGGATCAGGGAGATGCAAGCCACCCCGAAACCATAGTTGTAGGCCTCCGACAATCGCTCGATATAGGTAGAGCAGAAAGTGGCCATATCCCCGGTGAAATGCTGTGCCTCCTGGAGCGATGCCAATACCGCCTTGTTCTCGGCGGAGATCGTACCGTTCAGGAACTGATGCGCCAGCGCCGGGATTTGCGACTCATAGAAGAGGTTGTATTTCCCCAGCATCCAGTCGGTCATCTTGGTTGCCGCTGTCGGGGCATACATGGCACCGATGTTGATCGCCATGTAGAACAGGCTGAAGGCCTGATCCCGTTTATCTTTGTACTCGGGAGCGTCGTAAAGGTTGCCCACCATGACCTGCAAATTCCCCTTGAATAATCCGGTTCCGCAGGCGATCAGCGCGAGGGATCCGAACATCATGATCTTGCCCGACTCCGGGTCTGTCGGTATCGCTAACAGCAGATACCCGATAAACATGATGACGATGCCGGAGGTTACCATCTTCCCGTAGCCGAAGCGGTCGGCCATCATACCACCGATCAGCGGCATGAAGTAAACGAAAGCCAGGAAGCTCGCGAATATCGTGGATGTCTCCGCGGCGGTATAACCGAATTTCGCTTGCAGGAACAGGGTAAAGATCGCAAGCATGGTGTAATAGCCGAAGCGCTCGCCCGTATTGGCTAACGCCAAGGCAAAAAGTCCTTTTGGTTGTCCTTGTAACATGGTGTTTTAGATATTAGGTTTAAACATTATTGAATAATCTGCTTGATGGCGCCTGTCTCCGGGTAGAACCATACCTTTACCGGAGCCTTCTTGTCCTCGAACATCACGGGTGCCAATCCTTCCCGGGTGCCGAACTGGGTGATCTGTGCCTCGCCCTTGTATAAGGTCTTCTTTCCCCGGAAGATCTCTATGCTGGCCTTGCCTGGTACGTTATAAACGATCCCCTTCAGCGACTTTTCCTTCTTCTCGGCCTCTTTCGGGTCGAGGGCAGGCGCGCGTTCGATAGCCGTCAGGCTCATGTAAACCGGCTCGCCTCCTAAGTCGTCAGCGTCCACGATTCCCATCTGGCGTGAGAAGCGGAACAGGATCTCTTTCTCCAGCTCGTCGTTCGGGATGAGGCTTACCTCGAAATGCTCCGTCTCACGGCTGACCGTCCCGGTGAAGAGGTGCGTCAGTGCCTGCTCCTGTTCTTCCAGCTGCTGGATCACCAATTTCATGGCGTCCCCATCGGGGGGCAGGTTGTCTGCCTCACCGGTCAGGATATTCAGCCGGCTGTCGCGGATGCGGTAGATCTGCTTGGCTGCCACCTCCGCTTGCTTGGCGGTCGACCCGGCCATCAGCAGCTCCTCGCTGAGCACGGAAGCTCCGGAGATCTTGGGTTTGTTCTTTTTCTCGCTCGTAGAGTCCTCTTCCGCGTCGGTCGGTGTATATTCCGCGTTGATGGAGCAAAGCAGGCCGTCTTCCGTCAGATAGGCGTAAGGGGCTACCGTCCCTTGCTTGAACTCTACGATATAAGTGTTGTCAGCGTCGGGGAGCCCCCGGTTGATTAACGTGATCTTTCCTAACTCGAAATAGACCTGATCTTCCGTCACGACCTCCTTCACGCCTAAATATTTCTCGGCATACTGATAATAAGGCCCCGCCTTGCAGGTCACTTTCGTCACCTCGGCATCCACGACCAACGAGGTCTTGGGCAACGAGTAGGTGATCCCGAAGTCGTTCGCTTTTACGGCGTTCTTTTTCACCACCTTGGTCTGCGCGAGGAGCGGCATACCGAGGAGCAAACCTGCCATAATGATCCAGTTTTTCATGTCTCAGCTATTTAATATCTGTATATATTGTGCAAAACTAAAAAAAATCGGGGAATATCGGCATGAAGTGAAAGAAAAACATCGTGAGCCTTTCCATAAACCCTCCGCGTCGTTTCCAAAAAGATAGCGCATCTTTTGGGGAGAAACATGGGGAGGGGGTCTTTGACAGTGGCAGTACGGAAATAGTCAAATGGGATGCGGGTCTTCTCAGGCGTAATATAATTTTGTATATATATGTCAAATCGACAGTCAGCCGCGAGGCCAGGCGCGACGCGAAGGACAAACCGGCGGGGCATATGCCGCACGAGCTCGTGAATAGCCCCTCCCCGCAGATAACAAGAAGGATTATCTGCGGGGGGAGCGGTTATAAAAATGGAAGATTAATAATTATCATTCTGTGTTAATGCGCCTCCTACATAGTCGATCTCGCTTTGTGGAATCGGATAGGGGTATGTCTTATCGGTAACGAGTGTCCCGGCGCCGGAATACTTGCCTTCATCAGTCTTGCCGAATTCCTGCATCGTAGATACGAAGGTGCCCCAGCGAATTAAGTCGTAGAAGCGTAGTCCCTCGCCTGCAAGTTCGATACGGCGTTCGTGGCGAACGGCGGCACGCAGGTCATCGGAAGCTTTCACTTTATATTTTAATAATACTGTGTTTTTTATTTGTGTTTTATTGATAATTATATGTTTATCATAGGCGTTATTGTTTTTATGATTAATAATTCAATGATTAATTATTTGATTACTATAGTATCTTTCAGTATTTGATAGCGAATGCCCGTATTCGTCTTTATCACATTGAGAATCTCCGATAAGTCTTCGTTGTTACGGAAACTACCGCTAAACCTTAATTTTTTTATCTCTTGATTCTCATAACGAAATATAACATTATAGTTCCTTTCCAACAACCTTGTTATATCTTGCAGATACATCATTTCAAAAGACAAGGAACCTCCTCTCCATTGGGCGAATAGTTTCTTATCGTAAGGCACTACTTCTATCTTATTTTTACTTTTATCATAAACCGCCACTTGGTTTGGCTCAAGTAAGATCTCTTGTTTAGTCAACGTAGGTTGTACGGCAACCTTGCCATTGAACAAGGTTGTGGTTAGTTGCGAGTCTTCCATATAAGCGGAAACATTAAAGGTCGTGCCAATCGCTTTCACATCAATGCCGTTTGCCTTTACAACAAATGGTAAGTCTTTATTCTTTGCGACTTCAAAATAAGCTTCTCCATCCAAATAAATGTTACGATTGGAATGGCCGTAGTTCTCCGCGTATTTTAAGGTTGTACAAGAGTTAAGCCAAACTTTCGTGCCATCCGGCAATTGCAAATAGCTCTTCTCCCCTTTGCTCGTTATTAATTTATACATTCCAACTGTCGATGGGTCCTTTTGATTTATGAGATAAAACGTTGATAGCGAAATACCTATGCCAAAAAGTATGGCAACGGCATATTTCATGTATTGAAGGAATAGCCTTCTTGTTCTCATTTTTGAAATAGTTTTTTTCTCTATGGATGAAAACAAACGCTCCCACTCCTTATCAATATTTACTTCATCTTTGAGACTTTCCGCAATTATTTTTTTTATATATTCCTTCATTGTCTTTTCTCGATTCTATATGTATGACACTTCAAAACGATGTGCTACTTACAAGATTGATGAATTTTTGTGTGATATTTTTCAAGAAGCCAGATAATCTTTCAATCTACTTTTCAAGATCTTAAGGGCTCTATATATCTGTGTTTCCACTGTACGGGCGGAGATGTCCAATTTATCCGCTATCTCTTGGTTCTTGAGTCCATTTATGCGACTCAGTTTAAAAATAGATTTACATTGATCTGGCAATTCCTCTATCGCATTTTCCGTGATTCGTTCTATTTCAAAAATACGAAGTATCGAATAAGGGTCATGATCTTCCACAGGCCCTTGTTTTTCCAGCTCTGATATTTCATATCGAGGGATGTCAATGGTTCCGGTAGAACGAAGATAATTGAGACATTCGTTCTGTATAGCCTTGTATAAATAAGCGTTTAAAGACGTGTGAATATCAATGTTCTCACGCTTTTCCCAGAAACGGAGAAAGACGTTCTGTAAGATGTCTTTGGCGTCTTCCGGATCGGGGATAAATTTCCGGCAATGTATATAAAGTTGGAGATAAACAGACTTGAACAGGATATTAAAGGCGGCTATATCTCCTTGTTTGATCAATTCGATTATCTTGTTGTCTGATGCCATTTTATTCCCGTGTCTTATTAGAAAGTTGGAGCGTATAGGCGAGGGAGAATATTCCTTGGGCCTATACGCTTACTGCCGGTCAATTAACGCTAATCCTAATTATAAGATTTCGTTTGCGGCTTTATTGAAATATTGGATACATTCTTTAATATCCGGCACGGAGTTTTCCCAGTTGTATTCATACTCGATAGAAAATACTCCCTTGAAGTTCTGGGATTTAAGCTCTTTCAACATACCCTTTACATCGAGTATGCCTGTGCCCCAGATCACGTCGTGTTGCTCTTTCTCTCCTGCTTTTTGGGGGGCTATATCCTTGAAATGCAAAGAGATGATCCGGCCTTTGAGTTGTTTTAAGCAATCGATCTGGTTTAATCCCTCCCGGCGCCAATGGCCTACGTCGGAACAAGAGCCAAGCGATTGACTGCGTCCGGAGATGGCTTTCAACAGGTTCTCGGGTTTCCAGTAGTCGGAGGGCCGCGGATGATTATGGACGGAGATCTTGATGTTGTATTGCTTAGACAATTTTTCTACCAGGTCCCAGTCACTTAAAGCTGGTTCGCAAGTGATAAATTCTAAGTCCATCGACTTTGCGAACTTGAACATCTTTTCCCAATCGGATGACTTTTCGGCTACATACACCCCGGTTCCTACGATCTTGATACCTTTGGATGCCGCAAGCTCCTTGATCTCTTTCTGAGTTTGTGCATCGAGGTTAAAATCGAATACTTTGTCCCCCCATTTACCGCCAAGTTTATGACCGGGATAAACCTCGATGTATTTCAATCCGAGTTCTTGCGTCTTGTCGAGAGCTTCCGTCAATGGGAACAGATGGAAGCTATAGGATTGCATACTTAGACGCCATCCGTTCTTCTCGGCTTTCGTTTGCGCCTCGGTTGGAGTAGCCAATAGGAAGCAAACGATCGCGACCATTATTTTATAGATATGTCTTATCATATTCGGCCGTTATTAAAAGGTTTATCTTGGCATGTCGGGCAACGAGAAGCCGTTGTTATACGTATGCTTGATCCATTCGTTAGCCATCTCTGCGGCGTTAAACTCGGCGAAGCGGCGGTCGAAACGCGGATCTCCGTCAATTACCTTGAAATCATCCACCGTGACGATCTTGATCTTATCGTTCGGGGAGATGTTCGTAAACCGCATATTCTCTCCATCCCATTGCAACTCGCGATGCAAACCTTGCAGTCCGGAGAGGCGAACAGCCAAGACTCCCATCACGACCATCTCGTTGAATGGACCGGAGAACTGGAAGTTGGATGAGGCTTCCGTACGATTCTCCGGGGATTCCTTGCAAGCCCGGATCCAGTCTTGCTCATGGGCGTTGGTAGACCATATATCTCCATTGCCACCTTTCACGCGCGGGATGGTCGGTTTGGGCTGGTTGAAATGTTCCATGTCGGAAACCGGTAATAAGGTGGGGTTCATTCCGTAACAGCCTGTCATGATCTTTCCTTTCGTCCCGATGAAGATGATACCGCCGTTCTCGTCGCCCATCATCTGACCGTCTTTCAACTCTTCCGGACGGGGAGGCATCAGACCTCCATCGTACCAATAGACCTTCACTTCCGGCATCTTGACATTCCCTTTGGGCGGACGTGCGGGGAATGTATAGGTTACGATCTGTGCGTGAGGAGGGGAGTACAGGTTACTCAAGGTAGAGCTGCCGATTACGCTGGTCGGATATTTTAAGTCGAGGGCCCAATACAACGGATCCATGATATGGCAAGCCATATCGCCCAAGGCTCCGGTTCCGAAGTCCCACCATCCGCGCCAGTTCCAAGGGGTATAGACCGGATTATAAGGCCGCTTTTGAGCCGGACCGATCCATAAATCCCAATCCAGTGTCTTCGGGCACTTCGGGGTATCGTCCGGCTTCATCAATCCTTGGGGCCAGATGGGACGGTCTGTCCAACAATGTACCTCATATACATCGCCGATTACGCCAGACTGTATCCACTCCGCGATCTGCCGGCACCAGTCGAATGAGTTGCCTTGGTTACCCATTTGGGTAGCTACCTTATATTTCTTCGCCAGTCTGGTAAGCAAACGCGATTCGTAAACGGAGTGGGTAAGCGGTTTTTGCGTATAGCAATGCTTGCCTAACGTGATCGCATGGGCGGTCACGCAGGCATGTGTATGATCCGGGGTGGCTACCATAATCGCGTCAATGGATTTACCCATCTCATCGAACATGACACGCCAGTCCTTAAAACGTTTAGCCTTCGGATAATCCTTGAAGGTCTTGTCCGCGTAGTGCCAATCTACATCACATAAAGCTACGATATTCTCCGTGTTCATGTTGGCGAGGTTACGACGTCCCATGCCGCCAACGCCGATACCCGCGATATTCAGTTTGTCACTGGGTGCTGTATAACCAAAGGATTTACCGAGTACGGAACCCGGAACGATCGTTAGTCCGGCTGCCGCTACGGCCCCGGTCTTGAGAAAACTTCTTCTCGAAATGTTTTTCATGACTATTAAATTTATGAGATAACGATATGCTATAATGTTTGTAAATGAAGGTTACGCCAAAGAACCTTGATGCCGCCACCATCATGTATTTGCAAAGCGATTCGTCCTTGACCGGCTCCGATCTTTTCATCCCGGATGTTTACCATCTCCTCTCCGTTGAGCCAGGTCTGTACATTATCTCCTTGTACCCGGACACGCATCGTGTTCCACTCCCCTTGTTTTAGGATGTTCTCCTTCTCGTCCGGGATCTGTATCAACCATCCTCGTCCGTAGGATTCGTAGATGCCGCCCGTGTCAAATCCTTTGGGGGCGACTTCCACTTGCCAGCCGTTTACCTTTACGTCCTCTTCCACGAAGGAACGAATAAATATGCCGGAATTACCATCCGCTTCCTGTTTGAATTCCACAGAAAGGTCGAAATCGTCGTAATATTCTCGGGTAGCTAAGTAGCCGTATTGTTTATCCGGGCCACTTTCGCATACTAATACCCCATCTTTTACATACCATAATTCTGTCCCGTATTTATCCCAGTTCGTAATGTCCTTGCCGTTGAATAAACGGACCTCTCGTTTCTTGCGGGGAAGTTCCTTGATCTTGATATTACGGAACCATGCGGGATAACCGTGGTCTTGTAAGCAAATCAAGCCTTTATGCGCCAATCCGTATTCGGGAGCGTTCGCCCATTTACCGCTGTTCTTACGAGAGAACCAATCGTCAGACCAGGCGTCGAACTCTACGGTTTTTTGCCCGTTCATAAAGTAGGTGACATGTCCATTGTCGAAAATAATCTTAGAGTTATTCCATTCGCCGGCCGGATGTACTTTTATTGTGCTGAAATCCGGTAAATACATTGCGTAATCCACTCCGCAACGTTGCCAATCTTCCAATGGTTCCGCGAAATTGATGTCATCGATCAGTTGATACTCAGGACCGGAAACGTAGGGAACCGGGTATTGAGGACGTTCTACCACATGGTATAATAAGCCGCTATTTCCTCCTTTCGAGATTTTCCAGTCCCACGAAAGCTCGAAATTCTCATAAGCCTTGTCGGTGACGATGTATCCACTGGCGTCGCTACCTTGTCCGTCCGCTTGGATGGTGCCGTTTACGACTTCCCAAGGTCCGGTCAAGGCGGTCCCGTTATAATCCCGCCAGCCATCCAAGGTTTCCCCATCGAATAGAAGTTCCCAACCGTCCTCTTTCTCTTGTTCGGTCAATGTGTTATGCTTCGTGTTATCACAGGCGATTAAACTGAAAGCGGCAGCCATTGCGAACGATACGATTATTATTTTCATGTCTGTATAATTTTGTTGTTAATACAAATTGGCAATGTTTTATATATGAGACAATCTTGGGGCAAGGGATACGTAAGTTCTTTTCCCTTTTTTATTTATTTTAACGGATGCGTATGGCAGCGATCGGCCATTTGTTTTAAACCGGTTCACTTATCACATGACCCGGTTTTTCATGTCTCAGCTATTTAATATCTGTATATTATTGTGCAAAACTAAAAAAAATCGGGGAATATCGGCATGAAGTGAAAGAAAAACATCGTGAGCCTTTCCATAAATCCTCCGCGTCGTTTCCAAAAAGATAGCGCATCTTTTTGGGGAGAAACCCTATATCGCGGAAAACAGGGATACCTAAACAGGTATATACATGAACGTAAAGGATGGTCTCCCTTTTCGTGGAACAGGGAGAAACCCGAAAGTATATCCCTCTGAAACGGGGAAATGATGTTTTTTATCGGTTGACAATGAGATGTTTACGTGTTGGTATGAATAAATGAGGCAGCAAGTGCCGGAAAATCTATTGTAGGAATGTGTTTCTCTATTAACTTTGTAAGCGCACACTAATCCTGCGACTTAAAAAATGAGGAAAGCGATAAGGCAGTACGGACATATGTCCTTCACGCAGCCAGCGGCACTGACTGTTGCCGACTGTCGCCGCGGCCCGATGGGGGAGGCGGCGGTTATCCTCGTGTGTGAAAATAGGTGTAGAAATATCGCTGAAAATTTGCGTATGTGTAGATTTGGGAGTCACTCACACACACACA
>CASFNG010000006.1 GCA_949296075.1 uncultured Parabacteroides sp.
CCGCACGAAGGCGGCGACTTGGCCGCACGAAGGCGGCGACTTGGCCGCACGAAGGCGGCGACTTGGCCGCACGAAGGCGGCGACTTGGCCGCACGAAGGCGGCCGCTTAAAAGCCTCTCTTATCTCCAACAACTAACAGATAATCAAAACACGGGCAGGCGCTTTTCTCTTAAAGCGCACCGACCTCGAGCGGACTTCACATATCCTAAAGAAAGTTCCCGAGAACGGCTTCACTTCCATTCCAATCAAAGCGATTTTATACGGGTTACTGCTCCGGACAGCGTGTATCTCTACCATAAGATACACCTGAACGGAACAAGACCGTCATGCTATCCTATCAAGAAATAACCGTGTAAAACAAAAAAATTATCTGTAACCATGAACTTGCTATACTTGAACGAACACTTACAATGCGACGAATACGCCACAGCAGAGCAGACCATATTCAAGCAGTTCCATTTCAAAAAAGGAGAATCTCTCCCGGAAAAGAAAATGGAATACTCTGCCATTATCTTCATACTTAAGGGTGAGATCGTAAGCCATTACGACTCCTTTTACAACTACCGTATAGGAGCAGGGCAAATGATTTTCCTTCCTTATACCGCGGCGTGCAGCGGAAAAGCGCTTTCCGACACCACATTATTACGCTGCATCTTCGATAAAAACACGCAAATCTGCACACGGTTCACATTGGAGAACCTACCCAAACTCATAGATTTCAGTACCATTCAGCACAAATACACGGTACTTCTCATTCGGGAACGGATCATGCAATTTATTGATTCCCTTATCCTATGCCTGAACGATGGGCTTGGCTGCCGTCATTTTCACCAGCTGAAACAAAAAGAGCTGGCTCTCCTTTTCCGGGGTTACTACAACAAAGAAGAGTTAGCCCACTTCTTCTATCCTATTCTTTCGGAAAACATGGATTTCAAAGAGCTCGTGCTTGCCAACTACACTTATGCCAAAGACATGGAAAGCATCGCCGAACGGATGAATCTGTCGCCGACGACCTTCAACCGCCGCTTCAAGAAGAACTTCGGCGAGTCGTTCGCTCAGTGGCAAGAGAAGCGGAAAGCGGATGACATATTGCGGGAGATCCGGATGACGGACAAGACCTTCAGCGAGATCGCCAATGAGTATAACTTCTCCTCGCCAGCCTATTTCACGACTTTCTGCAAACGGAATTTCGGGAAAAGCCCCACGGAAATACGAGGCGAGCGATAGGAAGTGACCGAAAATCGAAAGATTTTGCCCGTTTTATGTAAAAGCCAACAGATGGCTTCTCCCTACTTTTGCATCCGATTTCATGAACGGATGCAATATCCGCCTATACATTATATAAGATATAAGGTATATGAAAAAACAATACTTCTTATCAAAAGCCCTATTTTCAGCTTTATTGGTTTTAACGGCCTGCGGAACGGACGAAGAGATCGAAATCGACACTCCTCCGACACCCGATGACGATCCTGTCGAGCAAGTTATCTCGTTACAGATCTCCAGTGCGGGAGACGGGCTGACTACCCGTGCCGTACGCCCGGTCTATTCCTCCCAAGCCGACAACGAGGTAGACAAGGTCCAATTGATCCTCTACAATTCGACGGATGGGACGACTTGGACAAAGGTAGAAAATCCGGTGGAAAACGGCAACTATTTGGATGAGGATCTGATCGAGTGGACATACAAGGAGACAGGGGACGGGATCCCCGGAACCGACGAGCACTACTCCTCTACCACAATTATGGTCAAGAACCTGAAAAAGCTCTCCGGACGGCATTTCCTACTACAGGCTTATGGATATAAAGAGGAGAATAAGGAGATGTACACCTTGAGTGATTCTGAGACAACTCCCGGCACATGGACTTATACCCAGAAAGAAGGCCAGCCCGTGGAGGAGCTCTTTGCCGGATCGCTTCAATTTGAAGTCAATGAGGATGGCAAAATCGACTCCGACCTGGAGATCGGAGGAGGTGTTCCTGAAAGCCGTACGCTGACGCTCACCCGCCAAGTGGCAGGAGTTTTGGCCTATTTCAAGAATATCCCTGCCCGATATGAGGAGAAGGCCGTCACTTACGTCAAGGTAATAGCCTCAGCCTCCTCCCATGCGTTCACTTTCCCCAATGACCCTGAAGAGAGACAAAACCAGGTAGCGACAGCCGAAAATGGCACCGATATAGAGCTGTTCTCCTTCGACCTTAGCGAATACGAAGACGAGGACGGGGATGGGGTTTATGATATTGAGCAGAGAATAGGCGAATGTACGACCGTCGAGAACTCACTCTTGGCCGGTACCTTCCTGATTCCCTTCTCTCAACAAGAGGATTTCACCTTCAAGGTGACGCTGAACGACAGCGAAGGGAACATGCTACGTACCTGGAATGTCACCAAGGAGGGATCCATCCTTTATCCGGTCAACCGCAACCAATTTTACTCTATTGGTTTCAAGGCGGCCGACAATACGACAACGGGGGATACGGATGATCCCAACGATGATGATGATCCGATCGACCTTTCCGTGGACAACGAGATCGTCATCACCGTACTCGACAACTGGGATGCCATCTATGATCTTGAGTTAGGCGGAATGACCGATCATCAGTAATCTCAAACCGACAAGCCAATGTAACAATGAAAAAGATCTATTATCTCCTATTTCTCCTGTGGATGGCCGGAATAGGCGGACTGAAAGCGCAAGACGTGGCGCTCAAGACGAACGGCCTGTACTGGCTGACCACGACTCCCAACTTAGGGCTTGAGATCGCCGCCAGCCAGAAAGTCACCGTCGACTTAGCTGCCGCCTACAATCCGTGGATCTTCAAGGACGACAAGAAGATGCGCTTCTGGCTTATCCAGCCGGAGGTGAAATATTGGCTGTGCGAGAAGTTCGAGGGGCACTACGTAGGTGTCCATCTGCACGGGGCGCAATATTTCGGGGGCTTCAGCGACAAGCGCTACGACGGCTACTTAGCCGGAGGAGGCCTCTCCTATGGCTACGACTGGATACTCTCTCCTCACTGGAACCTTGAGGCATCGGTAGGTATCGGTTACGCCCGCCTTTGGTATAAAGAGAGCGACCGAACCTATTGCGAGAAGTGCTACGAGAACAAAAATACGGATTATTTCGGACTGACCAAACTGGGCCTGACGCTCATCTATTTATTCTAAACGGACATGGAGATGAAAAAAGAGAGCATACAATCAATTATCCTTTTGGGCATCGTATGGGTAGGCCTTTACGGGCTCACCGGATGCCGCACGAGGCAGGCCGGGCAAATCACCTTGGGCAATGCCACCGAACGGCCGCTCGTGCCGGACGGTAACTGGCAAGTGCCCGTCGATGTCACTTTCCGCGTCCCGGCTGATTACTTCACGAAGCGCAGTCGACTGGTGATCACGCCGCAACTGATGATAAACGATAGCCTGCGCGCCGAATATACTCCGTTGGTACTCGACGCGGACATTTACGCGAAGAAAAAATACCGGTTAGAGGTGCTTGAGGATTATGAGGATCCGTATCGGGAAAGCGCCCTGTTGGTGGAAGATACCCATCGGGCGATCGAGATACCCTATCGCACGACGCTCGACCTGCCAGCCGGGACACGCGAGGCTACCCTACGGGCGGTTATCTCGACCGACGGATGCGGTGAGTGTACAGGTATCGACACCCTTTCGGTCGTAGAGATCGAGGATCCGCTGAATCGTCTGCGGCCGACCATGCGCCACGTCGAGCCTAAGTTCGTCGTCCGCGAGAAGATCCGCCAAGGAGAGGGCAAGGCTCACCTGCAATTCCTCATCAACCGTTACGATATTGACCCCTCATTAGGCAACAATCGGGTGGAGATGGAGCAGATGCGAGCCGCGCTCCAGCCGGTACTGACCGACTCCTTAGCCACGCTCAACGCCCTATCCATCACTGGCGTAGCATCGGCCGACGGATCGTTGGCACTCAATACCGCGCTGGCCCGTCAACGTGCCGAATCCGCCAAGGCTTGGCTTACGGAGCAGTTCGACCTGCCGACCGCCGTGGAGCGGAGAATCTCGGTAAACTCCCGCCCGGAGGGCTGGGAACCCGTCCTCAAGGCGATGCTGGCCGCCAACGACCCGGATGCCCCCGGGTTGGCGAAGCTGTTAGAGCGGTACGCCGATCAGCCCGAGGATACGCAAGAGCGCCACATCCGCCGTTCCCCCTTCTGGCAGAATATCAAGGAACACTATTTGCAGGGCGACCGCGTCGTGGAGTATCGTTGCGACTATACGTTGCGGAGCTTCACCTCCGACGAGGAGATGCTCGCCCTGTACGCCACACGCCCTGACGCCTTCAACGAGGAGGAGCTGCTACGTGTCTCCGCGTTGGTTGACAGCGCCGACGAGCGGATGGTGGTCTATCAGACCACGCTGCGTTACTATCCCTCCTCGGCCATAGCCGCCAACAACCTCGCCCTCCTCTACTGGGAGCAGGGTGATGAGGCAGAGGCGGAACGGCTGTGGAGCAAGGTGGCCGACAGCCTGACCGAGGCTCGCTACAACTTGGGAATGCTGAAGGCGCTACAACGCCAGATAGACGAGGCGGCCCGCCTGCTGGAACCTTTTGACGACGAGAACGCACGATTGGTAAAAAGCTTAATCACGAAAGAATAAGGAATGAAATATCTGTTCTACATAGTAAGTGCCTTGATTGCCTTCACGGGTTGCATCCGCGACGAGATCGAGCCTTGTCCGCCCCTGCAAGTACATATCGGGGTGAAAGACAAGAACTATTTCAACATCGAGGCGGTAGAGAAATTAGGGCTTGAGCGGCACAAGGAGGAAGACTTGCCTTTCCAGGAGTATGTATCCACGCTCTATTGGATCCTGAAAGAGGCCGGTACGGGGCGCACCATACAGGAGCAGACCGTCATGACCGTAACGGGCGATGCCCAAGAGGTACTCCTCTCCTTCCCGCAAGAGCTGCCTTTCGGGCAGTATATCCTGACGGCGTGGGGCAACCTGCAAAGTGAACGCCCCCTGAGCGACGACGCGTCGGTATCCGACCTGCACCTCTATAACGCCGAGGGCAACGACATCTATTTAGTGAATGATACGCTCACTTTCGATGCCTATCATTACGACTACACCGTGGAGATGGAGCGCGTGAAGGGGAAGCTGATTATCCTCGCAGAGAACCTGCCCGACCATATCAACTACTCGACGAAAGAGGTGGACAGCCTGTTCGCCTACGTCACGAGCGACCTTCGCTACGGACGTACCACCTCCGTGCGTACCGATACGCTCTGGCAGGAGCCGAACCATATCCTGACGAAGACCCTGCTTTGTCCCTCGACCGACATCGACGCCTCTACCCTGAGCATCGATTTTTACAGCGTCAACCCGGATGAGCCTACCTCCGTAAGGGGTGGCAGCATAGCGCCGGACGACATACGCATCTCCATGCGACGCAACGAGCTGACTATCTTGCGGTATGTCTATATACCGGAAGGTGAGCCGGGACCCGGACCTGACCCGGATCCCGATCCCGAACCGGAACCTGACCCAGAGCCTGATCCTGAACCGGGGCCGGATCCCGAGCCGGATGAACCGGAGCCTGACCCCGATCCGGACGTGCCGGAACCGGAACCCGGGGAGGGGACTTTCAAGCTATACATCCTCGTCAACGGCAATTGGGAGGTATTCCACGGGATGGAATTAGAGTAACCAACTGAAAATGATTTATACACATAGAGTTATTTTACTATTTACTAATTCATTAACAACATGAAGAAGAACTATTTCTTAGGTATGGCTACATTAGGGCTGCTTACATTGGCGGCTTGTAGCAGCGACGAAGATCCGATTATCGACAACCCAACCGCAAGCGGTACGCAAGAGATCGTGTTGCAGGTAGTGAACTCCGGTGATGGACTGACCACGCGTGCCGGACGTCCGTTGAACAGTTCCGCTGCCGGACAGACGATCGAGAACGTAAAGGTAATTATCGTAAACGACGAGAACAAAATCGTTAAGGTGAAGGAGTACAGCAATTGGGTAAGCGGTGATGCAAGCACCTATGCGAACGGTTATCAAACAACCCTTACCTTAAAAGGAAATGAGAAACTAAATGCGGATACTTACACCGTTTATGCGTTCGGTTATAGTAACAATAGCGATTACGACGTAAAACCTATCACAAACTTGGCGGTGAATGGTACCTTTAATCCCAATATCACCTTGGAGTTCAAATCTGATGCAACCAACAAGATCGGTGAGGAGATCTTCGCCGGATCATTGGATGGCCTTGTAGTTAGCGAGAATGGAGAGGAATTCCGTAAGGAGGTGGTATTGAACCGTCAGGTGGCCGGTACCTTCGGATACCTGAAAGATATTCCTTATATGGATGGAAAGGCTGCCAAGCTGCGCTTAGTCGCTTCAACCCGCAACACGCAATTGGTATTGGGTAATTTCGCCAATTTCGACCTGACATCGAACGGTGACGCAACGACCAACACGGGTCACATCAATTATGTAGTAAACGGTACGAGCGAAGCGGAAGAAGAAGCTCACGTAATCTATGAGATCACCCTGACCGACTGGTTCGGTACAGTCAAGGATGCTGACAACGATGGCCTGATCGATGTGGAAGATAACTGGACAGGCGCAAAGGCTGACGCGGAAAAATACGCGGAAGGTTCCGTATTCGCAGGTGAGTTCCTGATCCCGTTCGCGAAGGTTACCTCTCCCGACGCACAACAGACCTTCAGATTGCAACTTGTTGACAATAGTGGAAATGAGTTGAGAGGCTGGAACGTTAACTTGCCTTCTACGGATGGTCAAGTGGAGGAACACACGCTTACCGCATGGGCTGGCAGCGATTTCACGGAGGAAAGTGTTACGGATACGAAGAACTGCTATAGCGTAGTGCGCAACCACCTGTATGGTATCGGTACAAGAACTTTGGACGATCCTGATGTTCCGGGGACAGAAAATGAGGACGAGCCGGAGACCTTGAATACGGTTCAGGAACTTGTTCTTAAGGTAAACAGCAACTGGGAGGTAATCCACAAGATGGAGATCGAGTAATCTCTCCTAACAAGAATGCGGCGAGAACCTGCCTCCTAAAGCGAGACAACCTCTCCCTATGCGGGAAAGCGGCGTGATTCGCCGCATTCTTCATTCTATCAATTCCACAAAAACACAAACAGAAAAGAAACGATGAAACAGCTACTTCACACCTGGACGCTCGGGGCACTCGCCCTGCTTAGCGCATGTGTCGCCGACGAACCTTGCGATTGCGACACGCAGCCGCTTACCATCCGCTTTACCGCCGAGAGCCGGATCGAGACGCGAACGACCTTGGTCAACTCGAACGACCTGCAACACGTGGAGGAGGTGTATCTCTACGTATTCGACGGCACCGGAGCGGAAGCGCCCTGTATCGCTTGTGAAGATGTCGATTGGCAGCAGCCTACCGGCGAGACCGCCAGCCAGACCTATATCCTGAAAACACAGCTGAACTCAAACAAGACCTATACCTTCCTTGCCGTGGGCTTAGACCCGGCATCGGCAGCGACCTACCTGCTGCCCGCGGGCCCGGAATGGCCGCTCGGGGGTGAGGAGGAGATTCGATTGGGCAACGCCCTCGCCAAGCTAAGGACAGACAAAGCACAGAAAGACATAGCGACCTCCGAGCTTTTCGCCGGGACCACGCAGGCCTCGGTACAAGGCGGGGAGGTAGAGATCCAACTGAAACGCCGCGTAGCCGGCGTATTGGGCTATTTCACCAATATCCCGGAGGAGGTGACCAAGATCCAATTAGTACTCTATGCCGACCAGCGGAAAGAGGTGCCCTTGATGGTACAGGATCCCGACTTCGGGACGGAGGTTTTGGGCGAATCCACCGTCCTGCTGGATATTCCGGTCACGAACGAGATAAAAGGGGATGACCAAGTTTACGATGAAACAGGGGCAACTGTTGGAGAAAAGGCCGTCGGCTCTGTGCTGAAAGGTGCCTATGTATTGCCCCTCCCCGCCTCGACCGACGGGACGACCGGGACGATGCGGTTAGAGCTTTATGGGGCGAACGATACATGGCTACGGAGCTATCCGGTGAAACTGAAAGAGAACGAGACAGCGGAGCCGACCGAGGTATTCGCGCTGGAGGCGAACAAGTTTTATAGCATCGGGCATAAGGATGATACCCGCGACGACCCTTATGACTTGGGGGGCACCATCCAGCAAGAGGTCTATATTTATGTGGACGGCAACTGGCAAGCGGATGTAGATATACCCATGTAAGAAACGATTTAGAAACAGCATACAGACGATATGAAGAAGCGATTCAACCAAACGATACATCGGTGGGCGGGCACGTTGGCGACCGCCTGCCTGCTGCTGTCGGCCTGCACCGAGGCGATAGACGAGGAGGCGCTCTCGCCGGTCACCTCCACCGATCCCGATTCCCGTATCTATATCTCCGGAGGCGGCAACGAGGGGGTATTGGCGGAGACCAAAGGATATATGGAGCCGGGCAACACTTCCGGTCCGCAAATCGAAGGGGTTTGCAGGGCGGATAAGCTGGATGTGTTTGTATTTAAGGCAGGCAATGTGGGCGGTGTAAATGATCCGGATACTCATGATTATATTTTTGAACAGAAAATAACGGCTAACCCATTAAGTATTTTAGGAAATGACCGTTGGTGCACTTCATCCGCGACAATCCAGTCTGGATATTTGTTCACCTATTTATATTCTTCCGCACTCGCCTACAACCAGAAGGAAGAAAGCTACTTTACGGTACAATCAGAAGGGACAAACCGCACGACCCTATCGGTATCACTCACTGACGCGCTCTACACTCCGGAACTTTTTTACGGGATCGTGGTAGTCGGCGCAAACGATGTGAGTGGAAAACGTGAGAATGATTGGTTCCGATGGCATACGACATACGGTAATGAAGCCAACATACAATTCACCGGTCGTATTTACCGCATTGTCAGCCAGCTGAACGTGAAGATCACCGAGATACCGACCGAGGCGATCGAGAAGGTGGAGCTATTGGTCAGCCACTTGCCGAAAGAAATCACCCTTTTCGGCTCGCACGGCGAGTACTATCCGGTTACGGCAGTCACTGACCCCGTCAAGACAGTCGCCGAGCTGACGCCAGTCGCCTCCGCCGAGCTGACGATCGACGGGGAAGACGAGGCCACGCTCTCCACCTTCCTGCTCCCCAGCGAGGTAGGTAGCGAGCTTTCCCTGCGGGTGACTTACCGGCCTTCCACCACCGCGGAGGAACAAGCCGAGGGAGCCTCCCAACAGAAGACCTTCCCCATCCGTCCGGAGAAGAGCCACTACCTGACAGGCACTGACGCAGGGATCTATTCCGTCGGGGCAGGCTTGGAAGGCGAGAATGGCGATCTCTACGTCTACGACAACCGCAACGGAAAATACTGTTTCTACTCCTACTCCAACGTCCGTGTCAACGTGAGCGGGAAGTTCGAGGACTTCGCGGCCGCGACGGGCGAGGCGGAGGTCGTGATCGAGGTAGAACCGGGATTCGAGGAGGTACACGATGATTTTGTATTGGAATAAATAAATAGACAAAGATGAAAGGACTCAACTATATCGCTTACGGACTGGCCCTCTTATTGGCAGCCTGCACGAACGAGGAGGAACTCCCGACCCCGACCGGGGAGACACTGACGGCAACGGTGCCCATCACGATCTCCTTAGGAGGCAACGAAACGACCGACACCAAGGCCGCTCCTCCCTCAGAGGGGGAACAAGAGGGCTTTATTGGCGGGCAAGAGGAGGTGGAAGGTATCGACCGTATACGGCTTATCACCTTCAGGCGCAAGGACATGGACGACATCCAGACCGGAGGGAACACCGAGCCGTTCCTCTACGACCCGACCAACGATCAGGTCATAACCGAGCTGACTTGGGATCTTAATAAGGGAGACAACGGCCGACTGGTGGCGCAAGGAAACCTGCACATGATCTACGGCTACGAGTATCGTGTCGTAGGCCTCTCCTACGCTTCCGCCGAGGAGGAAGATTTTACGCTGAACATCCGGGATGGACTGTCGCTTGAGGAGCTCAACCTGTCGGTAGTGGAGCATACGGATATGAGCGACCTTGGCGAATTCTTACACACAAGTTACAACGATAAACATAACGAGAATTATTACGACGTACCGCAGATCTTCTACGGCTATTGCTATCAGGAGGACCGAGAGGATCCGATCATCAAGTTCGAGGCGATCGAGACCGGCGACGGGTATGAGCAAGACGAGGAGGGCAATTACCCAATCAAGCCCTTGACCGGGGTACTCTATCGCGGCATGGCGAAAATCGAGATTCATTTAACCGTAGATGATGAGAACTCCTCCTCAATAGCAAATTCTCATTATCAACAAGCCGGACTTTTGATCAGTCCCATTTATACACAAACCACATTATCCGCCTACGACGATTTCTTAAGCCCGTTATCCCCTATCCCATCAAATGGATCGGAGCTCTACACCATGATCGATCACCAGGATATGTCAGACCTAAACGATGGAGATGTACTATCCTTTATTGCCTATGTACTTCCCTGTAAGGCCAGGCTCGGGCTTCGACTAAACTGGGGAATAGCAGGAGGTCAATACGGTAATTACCTCATTAAGGTAAACGACCTTTCCAATGCGGAAGGGGCAACCGGGATCATCAGCCCGGATTCGGACAATGACTATTTCTATTTCCGAAGGAATCACAAATATGTATTGAAAGGGAATTTAAGTACCGCGGATAAACACAAGTTATAACAATCCATTCAAACCCGCAAAAGCATGAAACGAGATATGAGACAACTGACAACCTGTTTACTCCTTCTCTGGGTAATCCTTGGACAAGCGGCATGGGGACAGACGGATCCCTCCCGCCTCATCTACCAACAGCAGGATCCCAGCGGGGAGAACTATTTAGAGAACCGGAAAGCATTGGTCGGACGGAATTGCGTGGTCAACAAATTGATTAATGTCGTAGGGGTAGGCTCTTGGGTGCAAGACCTGAACAACCTGACGGACGAGGACTTGGACAACGTGGCAACCTTTCCTAAAATTGTCAGCGCCGGTGTTACCGTGAACCCGGTAGTCAGTGTACGCGACTTGAGCAGCTATTACGCGAAGGACACGAAAGCCGGCTTCTGCTTGGTCGCCTCGTCGGGCAACAGCGTACTGTCGCTCGATGTCATCAAGGCTCTTTCCATCCAGTTCTTCCGTGACGGTGAGGCGGTAGGTGACCCGATCGATGTATCCGAAGGACAAGATGCCGCCGGTGTAGGGCTCAGCCTGATCTCTGTCCCCGGCTCAGACGATGCCTGTACCTACGTAAGCGCTCCGGCTCCCGACACGTTCGACGAGATCTGTTTAGTAGATGCCGGAGGTGTCAATCTATCAGTCGGCGATGTAGTCAAGATAAAATACGCATTTGTCGGCGAGCCAAGAGAGATCAAGCTGACTACCAATGGTGTAAAGAGCATGGGAGATAGCTATTACTTGGAGACCGCCAAAGGCTGGAACCCGGTATTATTGGGTATCCCTTTCCCGTTATTGAGTGGAGAGATAGAGAAACTTACCAACGACAATCTGGATGATTATGCCGCATTGACCCCAATCATCGCCGCCGGTTATCAGGGAGGCGTAAAACTCTGCGCCGCTAACAGCAATAGTCAGGAAGAGACGTTCAAGGCTGGCTCGGAGATCGGCTTTAAATGGGTGAACGGGGCGGCGCTCGACTTGGATGTGGGCGCATGGATCCGTATCATCCTGTTCGACAGGAACGGGAATAAGGTACAAGAGGAAACCGTCTCAGGCGATGTAGTCGGCTTGGGAGTAGGCAGCGGAGGTATAGGGACCTCTTCCATCGTGGCGAACGTGGACTATTCCGGAGCGGAGATTCGTTTCCATACGGTATTGTCCGTCAGCGTAGGTATGATGGGTGTTTACTACGGCTTTGTCCGCGAGAAACCGGACGTGGAGCATCATTGCGACATCAATCCGACCATCAACACGAATGTCTGCGAGGAACAGACCTCATTCCAATTAGAATCCAACCCGGAACTGTCGGTAACATGGACACTCGGCCAGCACCCGGATGGGTCGAAAGTATCCGTGACTCCGGGAGGCTACGTAACGAACATGGACATCGCCGGTGATTACGAGTTCATCGCGACTGCGGCGGATGGGTGTACGGAGTCGGTGATCCTGACCTTAGGTGGATTCGGAGAGATTGAACCTTGCGGCACTCCATTGATAAACTTAGAGGGCCAAGAGGGACGCTTCATGCTCTCGCAAGACAACAATGATGACTCGGAAGGCGCCTTACTTTCAATAAGTAATTTGAAGAATGAAGGCAATATCCTGAACGGTGATCCGGATGACTATGCGACCTGTACATCCGGTCTAGGAATAGGGACAAACTTGAACCTGATTGGCGTAGAGACAGTCAAGGAGGGTGATTACATCATCGATGGAAGCCAATACCAACAGGGAGCCAAGATCCGCATCGGTTTCGTAGTCGAGATGGAGACCACCGGATTGAGCTTGGATTTGCTCACCTTCTTCCAGATCCGGACCTTCAGCGACGGGAAATCCGATTACCACAGTGTGATCGAGGAAAGCGATGTCCTTTCCGTAGGGTTAGGAGGATCGAACAATCATGTGCAGAAAATCCGTTTCAGTATTCTCGTACCGGCGTACGATGATGAGGGGAATCCCCGGAAAATCGACGAGTTCATGCTTTGGCGTTCCGGAGCCTTAAACCTCAACATATCCACACTGAATATCTATTATCCCTTCATAGAGAACGATACTTCCGGAAGCTGCAGTGACCCGATGGGATGCGCGATCCCCCTATCCGTGGAAATGGGGACAACCATCAACTCGAACCAGACGCAGATGGCAGGAGCGGTTGACGTGGCTCGTGTAGCCGACAACTTAAGTTTCTTAGTGGACTACGATCCCAACTTCGAGACGGCGATGACCGTTGTCAACAGCGTAACAGTAGGCGGTGGTACTACGATCGCCGTGAAGATGGGACATACGCTTGATTTCCGCCATCAATTAGTACTGGTAACCGACAACAAGACTTACACAGCTGGAGTCAAGGCCGGGTCATGGCTCACGATCGAGACCTTCTATCGGGGTGTCGCCACCGGTGATAAATACGAGAAATGGGATGTGCTGGGCGCTAACGTGATCGGCTATGGAGACAAGAACTTCTTGCTGGTACAGCCGCAAGCCAAATACGATGAGGTACGACTGACGATCGCCGGTATAGCGGGCGTATTGGATATTCAAAGCTTTTATGGTTTCTTCTTGCGGGGGGACATCGACGGGGATGGCCTACCGGATTGCCAAGATCCCTCCTCTTGCGAGACAACAATCGAGGGAATCGAGGTAACTCATATTTGCCAAGGAGACCAGATCACGATAAAGGGAAAGGGACTGCCACAGACCAATTACCAGATCATATTGCAAGAACAGGGCGTAAACGAGACCTTTACGACCGACGAGCAGGGCTTTTTCACCAAGAAATATACCCTGAACGTAGCCGGCAGGTACACGATGCTGTTCTTGGATGGTAGCGGAAACACGGTAGCCTCGGCTATTTATACCGTCCATCCAAACGAGACTACCTGGAAGAAAGACCCGGTCAACACGGATTGGAACGAGTGGACCAACTGGACGAACGGATCACCCTATTGCTGTACGAACGTGATTATCCCAAGCGACGCGACACGCTATCCCGTATTGGACGGCACAGTGTCGCAAGGCGACGAGTATTGCTGTAATTATATCCATTTCGAACCTCGCTCGGCTGTGGAACAAACCCCAAAACTGAACTACAACCAGGCTTGGGTGGAGATGGAGCTGAAGCCGAACCGCTACTACCTCCTCTCCGCTCCTCTTAAGAATATGTTCACGGGAGATATGTTCATTCCGGAAGAAGGTACACCCTCAGCTGGTTATTTTGAGGAGTTAAATGGCACGAATACACCACAAAACCGCTTCAACCCGCGTATTTACCAACGTTTGTGGGCAAGCTCGGCTCCGGGACGACTGATGAATGGAGGCGAAGCTACCTTGGGAATCTCGGAAACGAGATGGTCGAAAAACTTCAACCACTTGGCCTATGCCTACAATGCGGAGGAGCATTACGGAAACGGATTCTCGCTCTGGATAGACAATGGGGATCTGCCGGATACATCCTCGTTCCGCTTCCGCTTCCCGAAAGCGCATACATCCTATAATTACTATGAGGATTATAGCCAAACCTTATTGGATGTCAAGGAAGAGAATCTCTCACGCGAGAATAAGGGACGCTTCGCCTATGAGACGGATTATGCGGAGGATGACAAAAGGAAGAATGTATCGTTCACCTACGAGCGGGAACGTGAGGGCACGACAACCACCGAGCAGCGAACGGTCTATACCGGGAATCTGCCGCTGGCGGTAACATTGAAAGCGGAAGAGGCGACCACCTATTTTGTGGCGGCCAACCCCTTCATGAGCCCGATCGACGTGCGAACGTTCTTGGATGAGAACAGCGACATCATATCCGTCAAAGTATATGATGGCAACACGACCAATTCCGCCGTGACCGCGGATGGAGAACTGATGACGACCTCTGACGGCTTGGCCACGATCCTGCCAATGGAAGCCTTCTTCGTGGAAGTCGCTTCCGAAAGCCAAGAGCAAACCATCATTTATACGGAAGATATGCTGGCCTCAACCGATAAGGGAAGGACGATAAACTCCGCCTCCTTCCGGGCATCCGGTCTCGCCATCACGGCGGAGACAGCCCGGGCAAAGGCCTCTACCCTATTGACGAAGAACGCGGTTCCCGCCTCGGAAACGCTGATCGACAACGAGGTCAAGCCTATCGTTGCGCTCTTCAGCCTTTTCGACAACCAGGCTTTCGACATCCATTCGTTCGAGGGACGGCAGGAGATCCCGTTAGGCACGCTCCTCGCGGAGCCGGATACGGTGACACTACGCTTCGACTCAGACGATCCTTTTCTTTTGGATGAATGGGTATTGGAGGATCGGGCAACCGGTATCCAATATGAACTGGGTACACCCATCATGCTCACGGACGTATCGACCAGCGTTGGCCGCTTCGTGCTCCGCGACCAGCAGGTTACGGCCAACGAGCCAGTCGAATTATCGGAGGTTTACCTTTCTGTCCGGAGAGGGCACCTGTCGGTAAGCTCTACCAGCGAAGAGATCCGTGAGGTACGAGTCATCGCGATGGACGGGCGCACGGCTCACGTATCAGGTCCGGTCAATAGGACGAGCTACGAGGCAGACCTGCATAAAAAGGGCGTACTATTTATCGTGGTCAGCCTGGCCGACGGAAAAGAAGAAACATTCAAGATTTTAGCCTTATGAGAATAAAGGGAGAAAAGATATTCACGCTATTCTGTCTCGCGGGAGCGTTTTGTCTAAACGCTTGCTCAGATCAAGAGCCGGACTATCCCAACGGCCAGCTTCCGGAAGAGCCTGTACAGACCTTCACGGTAGCGGTGGAGAGCCGGGGGGAGAAATCCCCTTCCGGGGAGGAGACCGAGCCGCTGACCAAAGGCGGACGACCACTCTTCAGCATGACCCCCAAACAGACCATCGACCGGGTGGATGTACTGCTCCTTCACATGGGAGAAGAGGCGACCGTGGTTTACAGGAAAACCATCAAGCAATGGAGCGATACGGATAACATCGCCAGTACCTCCTACTCTGACGGGACCGTACGAGGGCGCGAGGCCGTGATTACCCTGAGAGGCGACGAGCTGCTGGAGGAAGGGGAAAGCTATTTGGCCTATGGCGTAGGCTATCATACCGGTACATACAATGGATACGAACCGTTTAAAGGTATCTCGACAGGTGATCGCCTGCGATCCACCGAGGTCGTGACGTTGGGAAAGGACGAATATGTGGAGGAAATTTTTGCCGGAGCCCAGACCTTTGTGGTGGAATCGGGTAAAATCGTCGCCCATTCCTTAAGTCCGGAGGAGGGCGACAAAGCGATTGTCCGCCTGCGCCGGCAAGTTGGAGGCACATTCGGCTATTTTACCCGGATCCCGGTAAGCGCTACCCTCAACGGCACCTCTTATCCCGCGAGAAGCTTACGGTTAGTCACTCCATTCGAGAACCAAAGTATCCTATTCGGCGGCTTCCGCTCACAGGAAGATCCCAATAACTTTAACGCGGAAAAGGTCGTCAACGGCATGACTCCCCGGACCGACCACGATGCTTGCCTATATGGAGCTACGGAGAAAAACGCGTTTATCGTATATGAGATCACGTTAGCGGACTGGTTCCCGGGCGGAGAAGACGGGATGCCTTTAGACATAAATGAAGATGGATACCTCGACGCGGAAGATACGAACTGGGTGTTGGATGCGGGAACGGAGGAGCAAGGAGCGATCCGGCTCGCCCCCGGCTCCGTATTCGGGAACGATTACCTCATCCCGGTAGCTATGAGCCAAGCGAATATCGCCGCGGGAATACCTACTTTCCAGTTGCAGCTGCTTGGGGAAAACGAGCGCATTCTGAAGCACTGGAATGTCGTGATACGGCAGGAGGAGGAGCTGGCACGCACACGGACTCTCGTCACGCTGGATCAGCAAGGGCTGTCTGTCGTGACAACCGAGACCAATCCGGAGACGCCGTTGAGTTATAGCATAGCCCGCAACAACCTGTTCACGATAGGTACCCGGAATGGAGACCAAGCCTACGGGGAGGATACGCCAATCGACCTCTCGACAGACGAGATATTGGTGATGGATGTCAATCCCGAATGGGAAGCCTTGGGAGCGATCATCTTCCATTAACCCCCTATACCCTCCATCATCGGGCACAGGATTAGCCGATCAATAAAATATAGTTTCGCGGGGAAATCATCATGCGTGATTCCCCGCGAAAACATCGGGGCCTTTTCATCAAACCATCGGGATATTTCCGAAAAAACATCCGCGACTATCCCCGGAAAATTCAGGCCTTTCGCCTCCCACGACGGGACAATCCGCCCGCACGGGCGAAAAAAAAATTTACGCATTCCATTGAAAATACGCCGGTTAGGATTAAGCATTTATAAAAAATAAATCTATCTTTGTAAGGCTCATGGAGCTTAAACCTAATTCTAACAGCAGATAAACCAATTTAGATACAATTATGAAACGTCGTGATTTTTTAAAGACCAGTGTGATAGCGGGCGCAGCTTTATCCCTTAAGTTTGATGGCTTGCAGGCAGCTCTCGCCTCGAACAGCGTAGCCGTGGAGAAGGCACCCGAGATGGTGGCCGTCATGGGTGGCGAGCCGGAGGTGATGCTCGACAAGGCGCTGGAGGCGCTTGGCGGGATCGGGAAATTCGTGAAGAAAGGACAGAAGATCGTGATCAAGCCGAACATCGGATGGGACCGCACGCCGGAATTGGCTGGCAATACAAATCCCAAGCTGGTGAAAGCCTTGGTGAAAAAGTGCCTGGACGCCGGAGCCTCGAAGGTGACCGTGTTCGACCATACCTGCGACAACTGGCAGAAATGCTATGAATCAAGCGGTATCGCCGAGGCGGTGAAAGAGGCGGGTGGAATCATCATGCCGGGCAACGACGAGAAATATTACAAGGAGGTATCCGTCCCCAATGGCGTGAACCTGAAAACGGCGAAGATCCATGAGGCGCTGATCGAGGCGGACGCTTGGATCAACGTACCGGTATTGAAGAATCACGGCGGGGCGAAACTGACCTGCTGCATGAAGAACTACATGGGTATCGTATGGGACAGACGTTTCTTCCATCAAAACGACCTGCAACAGTGCATCGCCGACATCTGTACCTGGCAGAAACGCCCCGTGCTGAACATCGTGGACGCGTACCGTATCGTCCATCAGAATGGCCCGCAGGGGAAAACCGCCGCCGACGTGGCGACCTTGAAGTCGCTGATCGCCTCGCCGAATATCGTGGCTACCGATACCGCCGCCCTTCGTCTGTTCAACCAGGTGAAGAAGCTGGATCTCGCCGCCGCGAGCCACATCGGTAAAGGAGAGGCGCTGAAACTTGGCACGACGAACCTCGATAACGTGACCATCAAACGAATCAAGCTATAAGAACCGTAGGTAGGATGAAAAGACCGAATTATCTGAAAGGATTGCGGGTAATACTCGCAATCCTTATCTTTGTGCCCATACTCCTGTTCTTCGTCGATTTCGCCGACGTACTGCCAGACAAGGTGCACGTATTGCTCCATTTACAAGTGATTCCCGCCCTTCTGAGCGGGATGGTAGGCATCTTGATCCTCCAGCTCTTGCTGGCTTTAGTGTTCGGCAGGATCTATTGCTCGACAATCTGCCCGGCAGGAGTGCTCCAGGACATCATCAACCGGATCTTCTGCCTCGGGAAAAAGAAAAAGAAGGGAAGCCGCCGATTCGGTTATCACAAGCCGATGAACGCGCTGCGTTACTCACTCTTGGCGCTGACCGTCGCGCTGGGGCTGTTCGGGATCATGGAGCTTTGTGTCGTGCTGGATCCGTACAGCAACTTCGGGCGAATCGCCAACAACCTGTTCCGCCCGGTGGTCATGTGGCTGAATAACCTGCTGGCCGAGGGACTTTCCCGGATGGACAATTATAGCCTTTACAGCGTGACGATCAGCAACGTCACGACCTTCAGCGTCCTTTCGGGATTGATCGCCCTGTTGGTATTTATCGCGACGGTCGTTTTCCGCGGACGGCTGTTCTGTAACACGATCTGCCCGGTAGGCGCGCTCCTGAGCCTCTTCTCCAGATACGCGTTCTTCCGGATCTCGTTCGACAAATCAAGCTGTACCCATTGCGGGAATTGCGAACATACCTGCAAGGCGGAGGCTATCGACAGCAAGAACCTGACCGTGGATACCTCCCGGTGCGTGGACTGCTTCAACTGCGTATCCTCGTGCGCGAAAGGCGGACTGCGATACCGTTTTAACCCTCCGCTTCGCAAAGCGGATGAGCCCTCGGCAGAGCAGGCGGAACCGTCCGCACGGATGGAGGCCTCGAACACCCGGCGTGCCTTCCTCGCCGCCGGAGCCACGGTAGCGGCTTCCTTGCCGATCGTATCGACCCTCGCCGACGAGGCGCGGAGACATGGCCAAGGCAAAGGGAATCGTCACCGGAAAGGAAGAGGAAAGAAATGGCCTCCTATCGTACCTCCCGGAGCGATCAGCATCGAGCGCTTCAAGGATATATGCACCGGCTGCCAGATCTGCGTGACGCAATGCCCAAGCCATGTATTGCGTCCTACAGGGTTGGAGTACGGGTTCGACTATATGCTGAAGCCTCGCGTGGCTTATATCGACAGTTATTGCAACTACGAATGCACGGTCTGCTCGGAGGTCTGCCCGACTCATGCCATCAAGCCGCTGACAAAAGAGGAGAAGATGACTACCCAAGTAGGGGTAGCGACCTTCTTTATCAACCGCTGCATCGTGAAGACAGAGGGGACGGACTGTGGCGCTTGCTCGGAGCATTGCCCCACACAAGCGGTACACATGGTGTCTTACGAGGGGACGTTGACGATTCCGCAGGTGAACCCTGACCTGTGCATAGGCTGTGGCGGATGCGAGTCGATCTGCCCTGTACGCCCGATGCGGGCCATCATCGTCAAGGCGAATGAGGTACATAAATTCGTGGAGAAACCGAAGGAGGAGGAAAAGATAAAGGTAGAAATCGATGACTTCGGATTCTGACAGAAAAATGCTACCTTTGCCTCCAAATTTGTGATACATGAATTTCGAGTTACAGTATAACGACCCGGGATCAAACGCACGGGCGGGCTTGATCACGACCGACCACGGAGTGATCGAGACGCCCATTTTCATGCCGGTAGGCACGCAAGGGACGGTAAAGGGCGTGCACATGACTGAGCTGAAAGAGGATACGAAAGCGCAGATCATATTAGGCAACACGTACCATCTCTACCTACGCCCCGGCACGGAGATCCTGGAGCGGGCTGGAGGATTGCATAAGTTTAATTCATGGGATCGCCCTATCTTGACCGACAGTGGCGGATTCCAGGTGTTTTCTCTCTCCGAGAACCGCAAACTGCACGAGCAGGGGGCCGAGTTCCGCTCGCATATAGATGGTTCCAAGCACCTGTTCACTCCTGAGAAGGTGATGGACATCGAGCGATCCATCGGGGCGGATATTATCATGGCTTTCGATGAATGCTGCCCGGGCGACGCTGATTACGCGTATGCCAAGGAGTCCTTAGGACTGACGGAGCGGTGGTTGGATCGTTGTTTCGCCCGTTTCAACAGCACGGAGCCGAGATATGGATATAGCCAGAGCCTGTTCCCGATCGTGCAAGGGTGTGTCTATACGGACCTGCGCATACGGGCGGCGGAGAACGTGGCGAGCAAAGAGGCGGATGGCAACGCCATCGGTGGGCTTGCCGTAGGGGAACCAACCGAGAAGATGTACGAGATGATCGAGGTGGTCAACGGGATCTTGCCCAAAGACAAGCCCCGTTACCTGATGGGCGTGGGAACCCCGATCAATATATTGGAGGCGATCGAGCGAGGCGTGGACATGTTTGACTGCATCATGCCTACCCGCAACGGAAGGAACGGGCAACTGTTTACCCGTTTCGGGACAATCAATATGCGCAACAAGAAGTGGGAGAATGATTTCTCTCCCGTTGATCCGGACGGACATTCGTATGTGGATACCTTATATAGCAAAGCCTATCTGCACCACCTGATCAAGGTTAAAGAGATGCTCGGGCTGCAAATCGCCTCAATTCACAACCTCGCGTTCTATTTATGGCTGGTCAAGGAGGCGCGGGCACACATTATCGCCGGCGACTTCTCCTCCTGGAAGAACGGCATGGTCCGTCAATTGGCAAATCGCTTATAAAGACAAGACAAATGGACTTCAAGCTAAAACGGATAGATTGGTATATCATCAAGCAATTCCTCGGCACGTACGTGTTCGCGATCGCCTTGATTATTTCCATTTCTGTCGTTTTCGACATCAATGAGAAGATCGACAAATTCCTGAATCCGGAAGTTCCCCTGAAAGCGATCATAGTGGATTATTACCTGAACTTCATCCCCTACTTCGCAAACCTGTTCAGCCCTTTGTTCACTTTCATCGCGGTAATCTTCTTCACCTCCAAGCTGGCAGACAGATCCGAGATCATCGCCATGTTAGCGAGCGGGATGAGTTTTCGCAGGCTGATGCTTCCTTACGCGATCTCGGCGACCGTCATCGCCGTCGTGACTTTCATACTAAACGCTTATATCATTCCACCCGCCAACAAGACGCGGATCGACTTCCAGAACAAATACATCCGCAACAAGAAGGTTGATTACGTACGGAACGCTCAATTAGAGATCGAGCCTGGCGTGATCGCCTACTTCGACAGCTACGACGCACGCTCGAATATGGGCTACCGCTTCTCGTTGGAGCATTTCGAGGATAAGCGGCTTATCTCCAGGCTCACGGCTAAGTCCATCAAATACGACTCGCTTTATCAATGGACCGTCATCGACTACATGATACGGGACTTCGACGGTATGCGGGAACATATCACGCAAGGCTCTCGCAGGGACACGACCTTGACGATCGTCCCGTCCGACTTCCTGATCTCTATCAACGATTGCGAGACAATGACCTCGCCAGAGCTTAACACCTACATCAACCGCCAGAAGAAAAGAGGCGTAGGGAATATCCAGACATTCCAGATAGAGTATCACAAACGCTTCGCCACGATCATGGCATCCTTTATCCTGACCGCGATCGGCGCATCATTGTCGTCGCGGAAGATCAAGGGGGGAATGGGGCTTAACATCGGCATCGGATTGGCGCTTAGCTTCTCGTACATCCTATTCATGACGGTCACCTCCACCTTCGCCATCAACGGGAATGTAAGCCCTGCCGTAGCGGCTTGGATACCGAACATCCTCTATACGTTCATAGCGATATACCTATATCGGAAAGCTCCCAGATGACAAGACGGAGAAAACTCTCCCTGCCGTCGGCATATCCATGTCGGCTATCCGCCTTTCCTTGGCTTGGAAGCCGGAGTACCAGCCGTTGGGAGTGACAGTTCCAGCCTTTGGGATCTTGGGTACCAAGGCGTGGCAGCCAAAGTCCCAGTACATGAGACTCTCGCATAGCGGCCGGGCATGAAAAAAGGGCGCACCGGAAATTCCGGCGCACCCTCTGTTTTCCTTGTATGTTCTCGACGCATGACAGGCGAGGTATCACTCCTCATCCTCCGAGTCGTCCTCTTTCATATTGTGGAACACGTTCTGCACGTCCTCGTCCTCCTCCAGCTTCTCGATCAACTTCTCGATCGTCTCACGCTGCTCAGGGGTCACCTCCTTCACGTCGTTCGGGATACGTACGAACTCACTGCTCGTGATCTCGTAACCATTGTCCTCCAAGTATTTCTGGATAGCCGCGTTCTGGGCGAACTCACCGTAAATGACGACCTCATCCTCGTCCTCATCTACCTCATCCACGCCATAGTCGATCAGTTCAAGCTCCAGATCCTCCAAGGATATATCCGCTTTCTTCACGATACGGAATACGCATTTGTGCTCGAACAAGAACTCCAAGCTACCGCTCGTTCCCAAGGAACCGCCATTCTTATTGAAATAGCTACGCACATTCGCTACCGTACGGGTCGTGTTATCCGTGGCGGTCTCCACGAAAATAGCGATGCCAAAAGGCCCGTAACCTTCATAATTCATCTCCTTATAATCCGTAAAGTCCTTCGAGACGGCCCGCTTGATCGCGCGTTCCACATTCTCCTTCGGCATATTCTCCTTCTTGGCTGTCTGCATCAGCACACGCAGACGCGGGTTGTTCTCCGGCTCCGGTCCACCCTGCTTGGCAGCGATCGTGATCTCCTTGCCCAATTTAGTGAACACACGGGCCATATTGCCCCAACGCTTAAACTTTCTTGCTTTACGAAACTCAAACGCTCTTCCCATATTTTACTGAATTACAAATTTTGAATTATGAATTATTATCTCAATTGCGCACCTAATTTTTGCTCAAGATTTGTCTGTATCTTCTTCATGACCGCATCGATCTGCTTATCGTTCAAGGTCTTGTTCTCGTCCTGCATATAGAAGCTCACCGCGTACGACTTCTTTCCGGCGGGCAGGTTCTTGCCTTCATAGACATCGAACAGCGACACCTCCTTCAGCAGCTTGCGCTCGCTTTCCTTAGCGATCCGCTCGATCTCGCCGAATTGCACGCCCTTATCGATAAGCAGAGCCAAGTCGCGTTTCACAGTCGGGAACTTGGAGATCTCGGAGAAGGTTACTTTCGCTTTCTTGGTCTCCTTCATCAGCCGCGTCCACGACAACTCTGCGTAATACACCTCCATATCAATATCCAACGACTTCCGGAGCTTATCGTTCACGATGCCCAGCGTTCCCAGCTGACGCCCGGAGGTAGTGGTGACGCTCAGTCCCGAGGAATAAATATCGTTAGAGAGATTACCGAAGATCACCCGACGCGGATCCACGCCCAAGCGCAGCAAGATATTTTCCACGTAGGCCTTCAGCTCATATACCGACGATTTCTCGTCCGGATGCGCCCAGTTATTCTCGACCCGATTGCCAGCCAACCAGATAGCCAATCGATAATCCTCGCTAAACTCGGCAAGGGGCTCACCCTCTTTCTTTCCATCCACGTTATAATCGTAGCAGTTGCCGAACTCATAGAAACGAATCCGGTCGTTCTTCCGCTTGGCGTTGTGCTCGATACTCTCAAGGCCACCGAACAACAAGGTCTGGCGCATACAGTTCAGATCCGCACTCAACGGGTTCATCAGCCGGACGCAACGCGACTCCGGATAGGTAGAGAGGTTAGAATAATAGGCAGAACGGGTCAGCGAGTTGTTCATGATCTCATTGAAGCCACAGCCACACAGTTGCTCAGAGACGAGATCCTGCAACTTCCAGCTTCGATCCGTCGGGCTTTGGTAGCTCAGGCTCGATTTCACATGATCGCCGATCTCCACGTTATTATAGCCATAGATCCGCAAAATGTCCTCTATCACGTCCACGTCACGCTGTACGTCGATACGATATACGGGCACACGCAGCGTAAGCCCCTCGGCAGTCTCGGAAACGATCTCCATCTCCAGGCTCTCCACGATACTCTTTACCGTATCAACCGGGATCTCCTTGCCGATCAATGAATTGATTTTCTGATAAGATACCTCTACCTTATAGGGCTCCACGACCTTCGGATAGACATCCTGTATCGACCCTGTGATCTTACCTCCGGCCAGCTCCTGGATCAACAAGGCCGCACGCTTGAGCACATAGATCGTGTTATTGGGATCCAACCCGCGCTCAAAGCGGAAAGAGGCATCCGTATTCAGCCCGAAGCGGCGGGCCGTCTTACGGATCCACGTAGGATGGAAGCAGGCCGACTCCAAGAACACGTCCGTGGTAGCCTCCGTCACGCCCGAATCCAGGCCGCCGAACACACCACCGATGCACATCGGCTCCTCCACGTTACAGATCATCAGGTCGCGATCGGTCAACGTACGCTCCACGCCATCCAGCGTGACGAACTTAGTCCCCGCGGGAACCGTCTTGACCACCACCTTGTTTCCCTTTATCTTACCGGCATCGAACGAATGCAAGGGCTGCCCCAGCTCATGCAAGATGAAGTTGGTCACGTCCACCACGTTGTTGATCGGGCGCAAGCCGATCACACGCAAGCGATTCTGCAACCACTCCGGGCTCTCCTTCACCGTGACTCCCTTGATCGTGACAGCGGAATAGCGCAGGCACGCCTCCTCGTTCTCCACGACCACCTCGATTCCCGGTGTCGCCTCATCATCGATCTTGAAGGCCTCCACCGCGGGAGCCTTCAAACAGGCGGGCTTTCCATGCTGTCTCAGGTAAGCGGCCAAGTCGCGCGCCACGCCAAAATGGGACGTAGCGTCCACCCGGTTCGGGGTAATGTCCACCTCGAGCACGTAATCGCTCTTGACATTGTAATAATCCTTCGCCAACGTACCTACGGCGGTGTCGGCCGGCAAGACGATGATGCCGCTGTGATCCGTCCCTACGCCGATCTCATCTTCCGCGCATATCATCCCGTTCGACTCCACGCCTCGTATCTTGGATCGCTTGATCGTGAAGCACTCATCGCCATCATACAGCTTCGTGCCGTTCACCGCCACGACCACTTTCTGCCCGGCGGCCACGTTAGGCGCGCCGCAGACGATCTGCAAGGGGGCCTCGCCTCCCACGTTCACGGTAGTGATGTGCAAATGGTCGGAATTCGGATGATCCTCACACGTCAAAACTTCTCCGACAACCAATCCTTCCAGTCCGCCCTTGATGGTCTGGACCTCCTCCACTCCTCCTGTCTCCAATCCAATGGAGGTCAGGGCGGCTGCCACTTCTTCCGGCTTCAAGTCGAAATCAAGATATTCTTTCAGCCAATTGTAAGATATATTCATCGCTTTAAAATTTGTTCCTCATAAAGGCGGCTCAAAGGAACGCCGCCGAATTGACGGACAAAAGTACGAATAATAATTCAAACGTCGGCAGGGTTTCAGGAAAGAATGCTCTTGATTTCCGGAAAATATGGCGTACATTCGCGCAAGATTTCGGATATTCTCAAAAGATTTTCTATGCGTATAGACATACTGACCGTTCTTCCCGAGATGATCGACGGGATGATTAATTGCTCGATCGTCAAGCGGGCGCAAGACAAGGGGCTCGCGGAGATCCATTTACACAACCTGCGCGATTACACGACCAACAAGTGGCGGCGTGTGGACGACTACCCCTTCGGAGGCGAGGCGGGTATGGTGATGCAGATCGAGCCGATCGACCGGGCCATCTCCGCGCTCAAGGAGGAGCGTACGTACGACGAGGTGATCTATACCTCTCCCGATGGCGAGACCTTCAACCAGCCGATGGCTAACAGCCTCTCGCTGCTGAATAACCTGATCATCCTTTGCGGGCATTATAAGGGGATCGACTACCGTATCCGCGAGCATCTGATCACCAAGGAGATCTCCGTGGGAGATTACGTGCTCACGGGAGGCGAGCTGGCGGCGGCCATCATCACGGACGCGGTGGTACGCCTGATCCCGGGCGCGATAGGCGACGAGCAGAGCGCCCTCTCCGACTCATTCCAGGATAACCTGCTGGCCCCTCCGGTATATACCCGCCCGGCGGACTACAAAGGGTGGAAGGTGCCAGAGGTGTTGCTCTCCGGCCATCAGCGCAAGATCGAGGAATGGCGCCTGCAACAGGCCCAGGAACGGACGGCACGCCTCCGCCCGGATCTGCTGAGAGAATAAGAAAAGCCGGATACTCCCGCGGGAATATTCGGCTTTTCCTTACCCGGGAAAGATCGGGCTCACTCTTATTTCTTGAAACGCTCCTTCAGCTTGGCTAGCATATCTCTCGTCATGGCGTCGAGGTCATACTCAGGCTTCCAGCCCCACTCCTCGCGGGCGCAGGTATCGTCCAAGGAGTTCGGCCACGACTCGGCGATCGCCTGGCGCAAGGGATCTACCTCGTATTCCATCTCGAAGCCCGGCTCGTATTTCTTGATGTTGTTATATATGATCTCCGGATCGAAACTCATCGAGGCGATGTTGAACGAGTTCCGGTGAACGAACTTCGAGGAATCTGCCTCCATGATCTCGATGGCGGCGCGCAAGCCGTCCGGCATATACATCATGTCCATGAAGGTTCCCGCGGCGATCGGGCAGGTAAACTTCTCCCCCTTGGCGGCGGAGTAATAAATATCGACCGCGTAATCCGTCGTTCCCCCGCCCGGAGGCGTCACGTACGAGATCAATCCGGGGAAACGTACCGAGCGCGTATCCACCCCGAAGCGGATAAAATAGTAATCGCTCAGCAGCTCACCCGAAACCTTGGTGACACCGTACATCGTCCGCGGGTTACGGATCGTGTCTTGCGGGGTCTTGTCTTTCGGCGTATTGTTGCCGAATACGCCGATCGAGCTCGGGGTAAACACGGCGCAGTGCATCGCGCGGGCCACCTCAAGCACGTTGAACAACCCGCCCATCCCGATCTTCCAGGCTAACTGAGGCTTCGCTTCGGCCACGGCCGACAAGAGGGCCGCCAGATTATAGATCGTGTCGATCTTATAGCGGGATACAGTCTCGGCGATTTGTTGCTCGTTCGTGATATCAACGATCGCGGACGGGCCCGACTCCAGCAGCTCACCTTTCGGCTCCGCCCCGGGAATATAGCCGGCCACCACGTTGCCACCCCCATAAATACCACGCAATTTCATGGTCAATTCTGATCCAATCTGACCAGTCGAACCGATTATCAATACATTCTTCATCGCATTAAATGAGATTTAAGTTTTTTTCATCGGCAAAGGTATAGAGAATAAAAGAATAATTGGTCAAGTAAATGGGATAAACACGATTTTCTCCCCAACTTTTCGCGCCTTATTCAAAAAAAAAGCGGATCTTTGTTTGTCACTCTGATACCATAAGGAAAAGAGAACATCACAATACCTAATAAAAACATTATCGTATGTACGGAAAATTTAAAGAATTCTTGACAAATGAGCTGGCGGGCATCAAGGCTGCCGGGCTGTACAAGAATGAGCGCGTGATCACGACTCCCCAAAGAGCCGACATCCAGGTGAACGGAAACACCGATGTATTGAATTTCTGCGCCAACAACTATCTTGGCCTGTCGGACAACAAACGTTTGATCCAAGCCGCCAAGGACGCTATGGATACACATGGCTACGGGATGTCGTCCGTGCGCTTCATCTGCGGGACCCAAGATCTGCACAAGCAATTAGAGGCGGCCATCTCCGACTATTTCAAGACGGAAGACACGATCCTGTACGCCGCTTGCTTCGACGCTAACGGGGGATTGTTCGAGCCATTGTTCAACGAGGAAGACGCCATCATCTCCGACGCGCTGAACCACGCCTCCATCATCGACGGGGTTCGCCTGTGCAAGGCGAAACGTTACCGCTACGCCAACGCCGACATGGCAGACTTGGAGCGTTGCCTGCAAGAGGCCCAGGCGCAACGTCACCGCATCATCGCCACCGATGGCGTGTTCTCGATGGATGGTAACGTGGCTCCGATGGACAAGATCTGCGAGCTCGCGGAAAAGTACGACGCCCTTGTCATGGTGGACGAGTCGCATTCCGCGGGAGTGGTAGGCCCGACAGGACATGGCGTAGCCGAGCAATTCAATGTATACGGACGTGTTGATGTATTCACGGGTACTTTAGGCAAGGCCTTCGGTGGCGCTATGGGAGGCTTCACCACCGGCAAGAAAGAGATCATCGATATGCTTCGCCAACGCTCCCGTCCTTACCTGTTCTCCAACTCCGTGGCTCCGGCTATCGTGGGAGCGAGCCTGGAAATGTTCAAGATGCTGAAGGAAAGCGACGCGCTGCATACGAAACTGATGGGCAACGTCAACTACTTCCGCGACAAGATGATCGCCGCCGGTTTCGACATCAAGCCGACGCAATCCGCTATCTGCGCCGTGATGCTCTACGACGCCAAACTGTCGCAGGACTTCGCCGCCAAGATGCAGGAAGAGGGTATCTACGTCACCGGATTCTATTATCCGGTAGTGCCCAAGGGACAGGCCCGCATCCGCGTGCAACTGTCCGCCGGGCATGAGCCTGAGCACTTGGATAAGGCCATCCAAGCGTTCATCAAGGTCGGGAAAGAATTAGGCGTCATCAAGTAACCTTTTTTTCATTCACGAAAGCCATATCCGGATATATACTCCGGGTATGGCTTTTTTAATTCTCCAAAAATGCAACTCAGTAACTACCATAGCCATTGTACGTTCTGCGACGGGAGAAGCATCCCCGAGGATTTCATCAAATTCGCGATCAGGAACGGATTCCGGGCATACGGCTTCTCATCCCATTCCCCGCTGCCTTTCGAGACTTCATGGAACATGACGAAAGGGGATATGCCGGAATACCTGCAAGAGATAGAGCGGTTAAAAAAGAAATATAGCGATCAGTTAGAGATATACGTGGGATTGGAGATCGATTACATAGACGGCACCTACAACGCCTCTATCCCCTATTTCCGGGAACTGCCCTTAGACTACCGGATCGGCTCGATCCACTATCTGCCTATCTCCGAGGAGCTGGTGGAGAAGAACATGGTATGCATAGACGGATCTTTCCGGGAGTACGCCCATTCCGTGGAGCGGTATTTCGAAGGGGATGTCCGCCTGTTGGTCAAACGTTTCTTCGACTCCACCGCAAAGATGGTCGAGGCGGGAGGAATCGACATCGTGGGGCATATAGACAAGATCTACATGAACGGGCAGAAATACGAGGATTTTGACTGGACCGCGGACTGGTACAGAAAACCTTTCGAGGAATGTCTGGATTTGGTGCAAGAAAAAGGAATAATGATCGAGATAAATTCTAAAAACTGGAGCAAGAAAAAAGAGCTGTATCCACGGGCAGAATACCTAACGAGAATACGGGAAATGAACATCCCCGTAATGGTAAACTCAGATTGCCACTATCCGGATTTAGTGAACGACGGCCGTCCAGAGGTATTCGGGCTGTTAAGGCAGGCCGGTTTCCGATCCACCCGGGAATTAGTAAAGGGGAAATGGCAGGACATTCCCCTCTGACCTCTATTTCTTACGCTTATATACGAACGACTGCCAGCGCTCTTCGGCGCTGCCTTGGCTAAACAGGTCGTAACGGGCCATCACGAAGAAAAGATCTGACAGGCGATTGATGAATGAGAGAATACCGGCAGGTACGGGATCTTGCCGGTTCAGGGTCCATAACCGGCGCTCCGCCCTGCGGGTGATCGTCCGCGCTAACTGGAGATGGGCGGCGACGGGTGTCCCTCCCGGCAGGATGAAATACTCGTTCACTCCCATCCGCCCGGTCAGCTGATCTATCAGCCGCTCACAAAAAGAAGCCAAGTCGTCAGGAAGCGGATTCGGGTTCCGGTCGCGGATAGCCGAAGGTGTCGCCACGTGCGACATGACAACCATCAGCTCTCGCTGGATCCTCCCCAACGGCTCGTGCCACTCATGACCGGCAGGCAGCAAGGTCCTGACAATCCCGATCTCGGCGTTCAGTTCATCCAAGGTGCCGTTCGCCTCGATACGTATATCATCCTTATCGACACGCTCACCCCCATGTATGCTCGTCTTCCCCTTATCTCCTCCACGGGTATAAATTCTCATAAGAAATGATTTATGGTAAATAAAACAGATTCAGCCTTGGCTCGCGCATAAAAAAGGATGGAGGAAATCGTCGATCAGGCGACTTCCCCCATCCGTATAAGAGCCTTTATTCAAAAAAATGCTTGAATTTGCTGAATATCTTCTCCTTCATGGTCTTATTCGGCTGGAAGTTGGGCGAATTATCCAGCCCTTTCAGCGTATCCTTCTCCGAGGCGGAAAGCGTCTCCGGGATATAGACACTCACGTTCACTAACAGGTCGCCCGTACCATAGCTGTTGATGGAGGGAAGCCCCTTGTTACGCAGGCGAAGAACCTTACCCGGTTGCGTGCCCGGCTCGATCTTCAATTTCGCTTTCCCGTCAATCGTCGGCACCTCTACCGTAGCCCCAAGCGCGGCTTGTGGCACGCTCAGCAGCAGATTATACAGCAGGTCATTCTCATCGCGTATCAACTCGGGATGCGGTTCCTCCTCTACCAGGATCAGCAAGTCGCCGTTGATACCTCCATGCCGGGCGGCATTTCCCTTGCCATTCATGGACAGTTGCATCCCCTCGGCCACGCCTGCCGGGATATTGATCGTGATGATCTCGTCGTCGCGCACGATACCTTCGCCATTACATTCCGGACATTTCTTCACGACGATCTTCCCCTCGCCCCCGCAAGTCGGGCAGGTCGTCTGAGTCTGCATCTGACCCAGGATCGTATTGGCCACCCGCGTCACCATACCGCTTCCCTTACAGGTATCGCAAGTCTTCACGCCATCCGATCCCTCGGCGCCCGTACCGTGGCAATGCGAGCAGGGGACGTACTTCTTCACCTTGATCTTTTTCTCGACTCCATTGGCGATTTCCTTCAAGGTCAGCTTGACTTTCACGCGCAGATCCGATCCCCGGTTCACGCGTCGCCCTCCCCGAGAGCCACCGAAGCCGCCAAAACCACCGAAGCCGCCAAAATGCCCTCCAAAGATGTCGCCAAACTGCGAGAATATATCCTCCATAGACATACCTCCACCGAAGCCACCTCCTTGCGAGGCCCCGCCTACTCCGGCATGCCCGAACTGGTCGTATCGCTGGCGTTTCTGCGGATCGCTCAATACGTCATAGGCCTCGGCAGCCTCCTTGAACTTCTCTTCCGCCTCCTTATTCCCAGGATTCTTGTCGGGATGGAATTGTATAGCCTTTTTGCGGTACGCTTTTTTTATCTCCTCCGCCGAAGCGTTCCTGTCGACGCCCAGCACTTCGTAATAATCTCTCTTAGCCATCTTTGTCTTCCCTATTTGCCACGTTCCTGATTATTCACCGACTACCACTTTCGCATGACGCATCACCTTGTCGAACAAGGTATATCCCGTCTGCACGCAGTCCAGGATCTTTCCCTTCATCTCCGGATCCGGGGCGGGGATGGTGGCGATCGCCTCGAACTCCTCCGTATTGAACGCTTTCCCTACCGCCTCGATCGGCTTGACACCTTGCTGGGAGAGGTAATTCATGAACTTGCCATAGATCAAGTCCACGCCCTCTTTCACGGCGTCCACATCCTCAGCTGTCCGGATATTTTGCAAAGCCCGCTCAAAATCGTCGATCACGGGGAGAAGGCTCTTCAGGGCACCCTCCCCGCCCATCTTGACCAAATCCGCCTTCTCGCGCATCGTCCGTTTGCGATAGTTGTCGAATTCGGCCCTCAATCGCAGATGGGCGTCGTTCAGCTCATCATATTTCTTCCGCAAAGCCTCTTGGTCGTCCGCCACATTGTCAGCATTCTCTTTTTCCTCTGCCGCGTTTTGTCGTCCGTCCTGCAAATTTGTCGTATTCTCCGTGTTCACGTTGTCTTTCTTGGAAGCAGTTTCCTCGTTTCCTTCCGGATTCATCTTACCCATAATTATCTTATTTTTTAATTATCAAGCTAATTGTAAACGAAATACATAGCCTCATGCCCTCATCTCGCATGGCCCCGTATCACGCTCATCCATCCTAATCCCTGCAAATATATTGCCAAGTATTCCTCTTCACCGAAAATATCTTTTAACTTTGTCCCTGTTTTCAAGTAAGGATCAAGTACGAACAACGTACAAAAACAATAAGATATGACAAAAAATACGATTCTGATCTCATTATTATCCCTCTTTTTAGCGGCATCTATCTCATCCGCACAAAACAGGAACGCCTCGATTTGCCGGTTAGGGTTCACGTACGACATCAGCCAAAGCAAGAACTGGGGATACCAAAAGCCCGTAATAAAAAACGTGATCCCGTATTCTTCCGCCGAGAGGGCCGGTATCCGGAAATATGATATCATCGAGAAAATAAACGGCGTGCCCGTCTTGGAAATAGATGCCGAAGATATTTCAAAACTATTGAACCCAATCGGGAAAAGGGAGGTGTTGCTTTCCGTAAGCAATCTCGCTACCCCCGAGGAGCAAATCATGGTGAGGAAAGATTGCAAGAAGAGCGACGCGATCACGGAGGACCAATTGGCCGCGGCCTACTCCATGTATAGCTTGGAGACGACGGGCGAGCAGACGTTCACCTGCCCGTTCACGACGACCGTCACGCCTGACAGCGTGGATTTCGGGAGGTTCCATACCTTCACGTTCTCAGCGATCGACGAGAACAACCGCCAGTTAGAGACCGCCATCAACGAGAGTATAGAGAAGGTACTGACTCAAAAAGGCCTGAAGGTTGACGCCGAGCGTCCGGACTTGCTGATACAGACCTTCTACTTCTTCGACAAGAACCCGAACTATGTCGGGGCGAACAGGGTGCAGGTGGAGAAAGAGCCGACTTACAGATACGATTTCGCCCATAAAAAGATGGAGAGATTCCCGTTCCTGAGCCACGCGGCGGTGGAAGCCGAGGCGGAGTATCTCTTGCAATTCGGCATCCGCATCATCGACCAGAAGGAGATACCGGGACGTGTGCTGTGGGAATGCGAGGCCAACGAGCTGATGGAAGAATCATATCGGCTGGATGAGTACGCGCGAGTGCATGTACCTTTAATGTGTATGCAATACCCGTACGCGAAATATGGGCGCAACGTACCGTTCAAGGTGACGAGAAAGACATACAATTACACCGGTATCAGTTACAATATTGACCGGTTGGAGCAAGTGGTCGACGTAGATCAGAACTCGCCGGCCTATGCCGCGGGGATACGGGCGAACGACATTATCGAGAAAATCGACGGGCACAAGATGGGCTATTCGGCCGAGGAATTCTCGGCGGCCTATAAGCGTTTCATATCGAGCACGATGAAGTACAGGGATCCCAAGACGATGTTCACCGACGCGAACGGATTCAAATACTGCATGGAATGGGATGTCTTCAAATATCCCCAAATCGCGGAGGAGGTACAAGAGGCAGACTTCCTGCCCGCTTTCTCCTACCTGTACTTTTTCGCACCTTATATCAACCCGTCGGGCAACAACGCTTGCACGTTTAGTGTCAAGCGCGGTAAGAATGAGTTTGAAGTGATTATCCGACCTACTATCCGGGCTGAGGTCATGGTAGAGGTCCAATAAAGATTTCATACGAACGTGACATATCCACAGAACTTCGAGCAAAAGACAGGATTTGACAAGATCCGCCATCTTCTCACGGAAAAATGCCTGAGTCCGCTCGGTGAGGAGCGAGTGGCTGAGATGGGCTTCTCGGCAGACTTCGGGACGGTATCCAAGCAGTTGGAGCAGACTGACGAGTTCATGCGTATCCTTCACGGAGACGCGGAGTTCCCGGCAAATTATTTTTTCGACGTGCGTTACTCCTTGAAACGCATCCGTCCGGAAGGGACATGGCTCGACGAACGGGAATTATTCGACCTGAGACGCTCGCTCCAGACCATACAGGACATCGTACGCTTCCTCCGTCCCGCCGAAGGCGACGCCATTCCTTATCCAGCCCTGACAGAGCTGGCGGGAGACATCGCCGTCTTTCCCCAATTGATAGGGAAGATAGACAGTATACTCGACAAGTTCGGGCACGTCAAGGACAACGCCTCGACCGCATTGTCCCAGATTCGGAGGGAGATCAGCCTCACCATGAGTGGCATCTCCCGCAGCTTGCAGTCTATCCTGCGAGCTGCCCAATCAGAAGGTGTGGTCGATAAGGACGTGGCGCCCACCATGCGCGACGGACGCTTGATGATCCCTGTCGCCCCTACTTTCAAGAGAAAGATCAAAGGTATCGTACACGACGAGTCGGCCAGCGGGAAAACCGTGTTCATTGAGCCCGAAGCCGTCGTGGAAGCCAACAACCGGATCCGCGAGTTAGAGAGCGAGGAACGGCGGGAGATCATCCGTATCCTGACGGAATTCACCAACACGGTGCGTCCGTCGGTGCCTGACATTCTGCAATCCTATGAGTTCTTGGCGGAGATCGACTTCATCCGTGCCAAAGCCCTGTTCGCCGACCAGATCCAAGCGATCAAGCCAGTCGTGGAAAACAAGCGGCAGATCGACTGGGCACGAGCCGTGCATCCAATCCTTTTCCTGTCATTGCAAAAACAAGGCAAGCCGGTAATCCCCCTGGACATCGAGCTGAATGAGGAAAAACGTATCCTGTTAATCTCCGGTCCTAACGCAGGAGGCAAATCCGTCTGCCTGAAGACTGTCGGGCTACTTCAATATATGTTGCAATGCGGATTGCCAATCCCGCTGCACGAGAGCTCACGGACAGGCATCTTCGAGCGTCTGTTCATCGACATAGGTGATGAGCAAAGCATTGAAAACGACCTAAGTACGTACAGTTCTCACCTGACGAACATGAAATATTTCGTGAAGAACTGCGACGACCGTACCCTGCTCTTGATCGACGAGTTCGGAAGCGGGACGGAACCGCAGATAGGAGGCGCCATCGCCGAGGCCTTGCTGGATCGCTTCAACCGCAACCATAGCTTCGGGGTGATCACGACTCATTACCAGAACCTGAAGCATTTCGCCGAGGACACGGAGGGGATAGTGAACGGCGCTATGCTATATGACAGGCATTTAATGCGACCACTTTTCAAGCTCTCGATCGGGAATCCGGGAAGCTCGTTCGCCATCGAGATCGCCCGCAAGATAGGTTTGCCGGAAGATGTGATAGCCGATGCCTCAGAGAAGGTGGGCGCCGACTATATCAACATGGACAAATACTTGCAAGACATCGTACGAGACAAACGATATTGGGAAAGTAAGCGGCAGAACATCCGTCAGAGAGAGAAGAAATTGGAGGAGGTCACCGCCCGTTATGAGCAAGACCTGGAGGCAGTGAACCAGCAACGGAAAGAGATCATACGGGACGCGAAAGCGGAGGCGCAACGGATCTTGGCGGAAGCGAACGCGAGAATCGAGCAAACCGTCCGAGAGATCAAGGAGGCACAGGCGGAGAAAGAGCAAACCAAGCAGGCACGCAAATCGTTAGAGGAGTTCAAGAATGCCGTGATAACCGCCGAGGAGGAAGATGCCAAGATCGCACGCGAGATGGCAAAGCTCAAGGAGCGTGCCGAACGGAAGAAGCAGAAGCGGAAGAACGCCCAACCCGTTTTTGACAAAGAGATCATCGCCGTCGGTGACAACGTGCGGCTGAAAGGGCAGGTATCCGCAGGGACCGTATTAGAGATACAGGGGAAACAGGCGGTCGTGGCCTTCGGGATGATAAAGAGTACCGTGAAGTTAGAGCAATTGGAGAAGGTCAGCAAAGGGCAGATCAAGCGAGACGCGCAAAAAAGCACCTTCATCAGCGCACGGACAGTCGACGAGATGCACGAGAAGAAGATCCATTTCAAGCAGGAGATCGACGTGAGGGGAATGAGAGGCGACGAGGCTTTGCAGGCCGTCACCTACTTTATCGACGACGCGATCCAAGTAGGCGCCGAGCGGGTACGCATCCTGCATGGCACGGGGACGGGGATCTTACGCAACTTGATCCGAGAATACCTGAGCAGCACCCCCGGAGTACGGCATTTCCAGGACGAGCACGTGCAATTCGGCGGGGCAGGCATCACCGTCGTCGAACTCGAATAACACCTATATAAGCCATGAAAAGAAGAGATTACACCCGTAAACGGAGAAGACTGTCGAACCGTCACTTGGCGGACAAGTACCTTTATGCCGGCGAGCATGAGACGCAGACCGGAATCCGCCTGACCCAATACAACGAGCAGACACTCCGCACGAAAGAGGTGTTGGTAAGCGATCCCTCTTTCAGCCAGCTGGCCGATCCGGGCGTAATCAACTGGTTTGAGGTGAGCGGGCTGACCAACGCGGAGGCGATCACCCGTATCGTGAAGGATTTCGGCATGCACAACCTCGACGCCAAAGACATTCTCACCCCCCAGCACGTGGTGAAAATCGAGGAATACAAGGGAAAGATGCTCATCATCCTCAACTCCTGCTCTTACGACGAGAACAACGAGATGCGCTCCGAGCACATCAGTATCTTGGTGGCAGGCAACACGGTCATCACCTTCACGGAGAGCGACAATCCCGTATTCGAGGTTTCCCATAAGGCGCTAAGCTCTAATATGCTGAACATCCGGAAGAGAGGGACAGGACTATTGCTTGCCTTCCTGATGAACTCGGTCATCGCCAACTTGGTGGAATCGGCCTCGAAAGTGGAAGAGATGCTGGAAGACATAGAAGAGGCCCTGCTCGACCCCAAGAACGAGCAAAAAGACATCGGATCCCTCGTGCAGCTCCGCCGCCACGACTACCTGCTTATCCGGAAAAACAGCCAACCCTTGAAGGATCAATTCTCGAAGTTATTACGCACGGAGAACGGGATCATCACCCCCGAGATCCTCCCTATCTACGGAGACCTGCAAGACCAGCTCCAGTACGTCATCCAGACCACGGAGAATTGCCGGGAGATCCTCTCCTCGCTCATCGACCTATATATATCCAACAACGACTTGCGGATGAACGCGATCATGAAGCGCCTTACCATCGTCTCCACCCTTTTCATCCCGCTGACATTTCTTGCGGGTATATGGGGCATGAATTTCAAGATGATGCCTGAGCTTGGCTGGGAATATGGCTACCTGCTCGCCTGGGGGCTCATGATCGTAGTCGGGCTGTCCACCTGGCTTTACATGAGGCGGAAGGGCTGGTATTAAGCGCCCTCACCAAGCGTCAGGATACTTGTTCTTGTATTTATAATAGGTATTCTTCGACACCTTGAAACGCTCGCATACCATAGCGACCGTCTCTCCCCGCTCCAGCATCCGCCGGATCTCTTCCTTATGCGCGTCGAGATAGAACAGTTTCGATTCCGACCCTTTCGGGCGCCCCAATCGCTTGCCAACACTCCTCACCCGCTCCAACCCATCTTTCGTCCGCAAGGAAGCCAAGCCGCGATCCATCTCCCCTACCCGTTTGAGGACCTCGGCCATACGCTCCCTATCCAGCTTATCGTTAAAGATATATCGGTCGTCCAAGCAGTAAAGGTCCACCTTCTTTTCCAAGCAAAAGATCAGTACCCGGGTCAATTCATACAGCGTAAGGCAGATACGGGATATATCCGCCACGATCAGGGCATCGCCTTCCCGCAACCGCCCGGTCACCATGCGTAGCCGGGGCCCCGGCTGCCTCGCCCTCTCGCCAGAGACCTCCATGATCCATTTATCCACCTTGATCCCTTTCGCCAAGGCAAAAGAGGCGATTTTCTCCCGCTGGGCCTCCAAGTGCTGGCGATCCGTCGCCACGTTCATATATGCGATCGTCATAAAAGCTCCCTGTTTTTTTGAAGTAAAGGTAGGAAAGATCGGGGAAAATCCGGGCAGATTTTCCCGAAAACATAGGACATTTTAAAAAAAACAATAAGACCTTTTTAAAAAGCATCCCCCCTCATGGGCCAACTATCCAAATTCTATGATTATATTTGTGCGATATTCATAAATTAATAACTTAAAAACATTATGGCACGTACAGTAAATTATCAGAAAAAAGCGGAAAAAATCAAGGATCAAATCGACGCGTTAGTGCAAGAATTAGTGGCCGTCAAAGCGGATACCCAGACCGAGAAAAAGGCGTTAAAAGTATCCGAGATAGATTTCGAGAACGAGGATCTCAGCGTCTTGCTGCAAATACAGGCTCGTCTGGCACGTGTCATCCTGGAGAAAAGCAAATAAGAACGACGCCTGACCGGGCGAGAAAAAATAACCTCGACCGTCTAACCGGATGATGGTATGGAATTGACACTCCCTAAAAAAGCGAACGTAGACGCCCCGATCGTATTGGACACCCGTATCTTAGTGGTGATCGGCACAAATGGAGCGGGAAAAAGCTCTTTCGGCCGCGACCTGTTGGAGAGGTACGCGCCGCGGGCCAAGAAGATCTCCGGCATACACGCCCTGTTTATCGGTGGCGATGAGGCCGACGTGCCCGAATCCAACGAGTTCGCCCTCTTGCAGTCGATGATCCAGGAGCGGCTGTTCGTCCCCCGTATATCGGAATACGAGAAGCTGATCCTCCAGCTGCGGAGCGAGGAGTTCGAGGCGGCGGTCGATTTCAAGGAGGCCTGCAAGCGCGACAAGGAGGCCCAGCCTCCCGTCACCAAGATAGATACCATCCAGACGATCTGGGAAAAGATGTTCCCGCACAACCGCCTGATCCGGAAATCAGGCTTCATCGAGCTTGTCTCCACGGGACGAGACTCCTCCTCTTACACGGCCGGGCGCATGAGCGACAGCGAGAAACTGGTGTTCTACCTCATCGGGGCCGTCTTATACGCGAGCCCGGGCGCCTTGCTCGTGGTGGAGGAACCGGGGACACTGCTCCACGACTCCATCAAGACCCAGTTATGGGACGAGATCGAGGCGATACGCCCGGATTGTACCTTCGTCTATCTCACGCACGACATCGACTTCGCCACCTCGCGGGCAGGCAGCAAACGTATCTGGATACGCTCGTACGACGCGGATCACGCCATCTGGGATTATGAGCTGATCGAAAGCAACGAGAGCTTCCCAGAGGAGGTCTATATGGAGATCCTCGGGAGCCGGAAGCCGATCCTCTTCATCGAGGGGACCGACACGAACAGCATAGACAGCCGTCTCTACCCGCTCATCTTCCCCGATTACTTAGTGAAGCCGATGGGCGGTTGCCAAAAGGTGATCGAGACCACGAAGGCTTTCGGCGAGCTGAAAGATTTCCATACGCTCGACAGCATGGGGATCGTGGACAGGGACCGGCGTACGCAAGGGGAGATAGACTACCTGCGCGAGCAGCATATCCTCGTCCCCGAGGTGGCGGAAGTGGAGAACCTGCTGATGATCGAGGAGGTGATCAAGACGGTGGCAAGGCGATTGATGAAAGATCCGGAAAGCGTATTCAGACAAGTGAAGGAGAACGTGGTGCGCCTGTTCGAGAAAGAGCTGGATGCGCAAGTCATCTTGCACGCCAAGCACCAGGTGCGCAAGCGATTGGAGACGACCGTGGACCGGAAGATCACCACCGCGGAGCAACTGGCCGAGCACGTGGAGAACATCCGGCTCAATATCCATGTGCCGGAGATCTACGGAAGCATCAAGAGCGAGTTTGAGTCGTATATCGCCACCGAGGACTACAAAAGCATCCTGCGGGTCTATAACCAGAAGGGGATGCTGCCCCAAAGCCGTCTGTGCGCGATCTGCGGCATCAGTAACAAGGAGAGCTACCTGAACCTGATCCTCTCGATCCTGAAAGAGAACAAGGAAGACGCGGGAACGATACGCGACGCCATCAAGCAAGCCTTGGGAACCTGAAAAAAACAGGGCCACGGCTGGGAGATAATCCGGCGAAAAATCGTTCTTTTGCATCCGTTTTCATGAAGAGAGAGCTATATGCCCTCACAAACTTTAAGACTTGACAATATGCGAACACCGACACTTCAGTATCTATATCTACAAAAACCTGTGACCTTGATGGTGATTATCTGCCTCATATCCGTGCTCCCCTGGATCGGGTTGGGCGACTTCTCTACGAAAGGTGAGCCAAGGGAGGCTGCGGTAGCGATCTCCATGCTCGATAGCGGCAACTGGATCCTGCCGCAGGCTTACGCCGAGGAGTTCGCTTTCAAGCCTCCGATGGCACATTGGCTGATGGCGGCCTTCTCCTACCCGCAAGGATACGTCTCCGAGTTTACCTCCCGGTTGCCATCCTCGCTGGCGTTCATAGTCTTGGCGGGGTTCGTATTGGTGTTCTTCGGAAGACGGCTCCGCTTCCAAGAGGCGTTCATCGCGACGTTGCTGATGGTCACTTGCGTGGAGATCCACCGGGCGGCGATGACAACCCGCGTGGATATGTTGCTTACGACGTTCATGGTGATCGGTATGTTCCAGCTCTATCGCTGGGAAGACAAGCTGGAGCTGAAAGGGCTTCCCGTCGTCATCCCGCTACTGTTGGGATGCGCCGTCCTGACGAAGGGGCCGGTAGGCATAGTCCTCCCGCTATTCGTGTTCGGACTGTATCTGCTGGTATTGGGGAAATATAGCTATCTGACCATTTTCAAGGCGTTGCTATATGCGGGTGTATCTTCTGTCTTCCTTCCATTGTTATGGTACGTGTCGGCGTGGAAACAGGGAGGCGAGGAGTTCCTCAACGTGGTATTGGCCGAGAACTTCGCCCGTTTCCTGCACTTGGGCACACCGGCGATCTCTTACGACTTAGGGCACGAGAATGGCGTATGGTACAACTTCATGACCATAATGGCAGGGTTCATCCCCTGGACGATCCTTTTCGTATTCTCCCTGTTCGGGCTAAAATATCGCAAGCCCGGACTACCGCTCAAGGGATTACTCATGGATACGTGGCGGAAGATCCGATCGATGGAGAAAGCCCGCCTGTTCAGTCTCGTGGCGTTGGTGGGGATCCTGTTCTTTTATTCGATCCCTTCCAGTAAACGGAGTGTATACCTGATGCCCGCCTATCCGTTCATTGCCTTGTTCCTGGCGCAATATGCCTTGTACATCACGGAGTACCGGACGAAGGTGACACGGGTATTTGCCGCGTTTCTCGTTTCCGTGGTAAGTGTCGTGATGATCGCCCTCCTGCTCTCCATGACCGGGGTGATCGATCCTGTCGTGATAGTCGGCCAATATACGGACAAAGAGTCCACCCTCAATATCACCCGCTCTATCTCCCAGTCTCTCTCCCACCCCGGAGCGCTCACGATCTGCATCACCCTCGTGAATCTCATGGCGCTCGGTGTCGTCTATTACCAGATGTTCAAGAAGATCAACCTCAAGATCCTCTACGCGACAATAGCGCTGACATTCACCGTAAACCTCCTGATCGACGGCGTGGTCATGCGAAGCATACGCCACGATGATTCCTGCCGCTCCTTTGCCGAGCGTATCCAAAAGGAATATCCGTTAAATAAGGCAAATGTATTTGTTGTCAACAACTTGAAGGAATACCGCAACTTATATGGACTGAATTTTTATTTAGGCAATATTTTCCATGATTTCGAGAAGAATCCGGCGGCAAAGGGATACCTCGTCGCCGGCGAAAAGGACATGAAAAAGATAGTGGCCAAGTACACGGACCGATATACGTTCCGTCACCTGACCACTTCCGAGCGTTCCTATAGCGAGCTTGCGCAACGAATTTCCCTATGCGAATTCGAGATGAAATAGGATCGTAATACATATTTCATCTTCGCGAAACAAGTAAAACAGATCTTTGCCCCTCGAGAAAGTAACCGAGGAGAGATCCGGTTCGGGATTTTTTTGAAAAAGATAGATTATGGCAACAACACGTATTCTTGTAGTGGATGATGAAGAGGATTTGTGCGAGATCCTAAAATTCAATTTAGAGATAGAAGGGTATGAGGTAAGCATCGCTTATAGTGCGGAAGAAGCGCTGAAAATGGAGCTATCCTCCTATGATTTGCTCTTGCTCGATGTCATGATGGGCGAGATGTCTGGCTTCAAGATGGCACGTCTTCTGCGGCAAGACGAGAAGACGGCAAACATACCGATCATCTTCCTTACGGCCAAGGATACGGAAAACGACATGCTTACCGGATTCAATCTCGGAGCCGACGATTATATATCCAAGCCTTTCTCGATACGGCAAGTACTCGCTCGTGTCAAGGCGGTGCTACGACGTACCTCCGAGCAAGCGAAAGAGAAAAAAAGCACAAAACTGGAATATGAGACGTTGTCGCTGGATACTAAACGCATCAAGGCCACGATTGACGGAGCCGAGGTTCCACTGACAAAAAAGGAATTCGAGATACTGAAACTGCTTTTAGAGAACAAGGGAAACGTGTTCTCCCGCGAGGAGATATTGTCGCGTATCTGGAAAGATGAAGTCTATGTATTAGACCGGACAATCGACGTGAACATCACTCGATTGCGCAAGAAAATAGGACCTTACGGAAAGAACATCGTGACGCGGTTAGGATTCGGGTACTGTTTTGAGTCATAATAAAGGAAGGATCATGGTACAGATAGAAGACGAGAAAACGAGCCGTATCCCGTTCAGCCAACGCCTTTTTTGGTCGATTTTCTTCATGTTCTTAGGCTTTACGGTCTGTTTCCTGATCTTTCAATACCAACGCGAACGGGAATTCGCCAAGGAGAAACTCAACAACGTACTGAGCAACTACAACTATCAGCTGTTCCGGAAATGCCAGGACAGTAAGGACATCAATCAAGCTGTACTGAGTTTCATGAGAGACATCCCCCAAAAAGACCTGCGGGTGACGATCATCGACCCGTCGGGCACCGTCTTATTCGACAACAGCGGGATGGAAGAGTTCAACAATCACAACAACCGGAGCGAGGTACAGATCGCACGTCTCTACAACGAGGGATTCGCGATCCGGACTTCCGAGTCCACAGGGAAAAGATACTTCTACTCAGCATCCAACATTGGCGGATATATCTACCGATCGGCCTTGTGCTACGATCCTTACGTGAAAGACATTTTGACTGTCAACAACGACTTTATCTATTTCATGGCCTTGATGACGTTGATCTTTTTCTTTGTTCTCTCCCGCTTCACCTTCAGTATCGGGCAAACCATCTCCAAGTTGAGAGACTTTGCGCTAAACGTAGAGAAAGATCAGATCCCCGCCGCCGATTACGTGTTCCCGAACGATGAGTTAGGAGACATATCCCAAAATATCGTAACTCTATATCATAAACAACAAAAAACAAAGAACGAATTGGCGATGGAGCGAGAGAAATTAATCAAGCACTTCCAATACTCAAAAGAGGGGTTCGCCATGTTTACGAGCGACGGACGTGAGATTCTCTCAAACACGCTGTTCATCCAATATCTCAACGTGATCTCTGACACCCAGATCCATCAAGCGGAAGAAGGAATCGAGATCGCGGACCTTGAGCCTATCCGTGGTTTCCTCAACAAGAACCTCCGGAATACCAACCGAAAGAAGAAGGTATTGCGGGAGTCGGTCACCGTGGACAAGAACGGGAAGATCTTCTTGATCGAATGTATCCTCTTCCTCGACAACAGCTATGAGCTATCAATCAACGACATCTCCCGCCAAGAGGAAGAGAGCCGGATGAAGAGGCAGCTCACGCAAAACGTATCGCACGAACTGAAGACACCGGTCAGCAGTATACAGGGCTATTTGGAGACCATACTCTCCAACCCTGACATCAGCCCAGACAAACGGCAATTCTTCTTAGAGCGTTGCTATTCGCAAAGCACCCGTCTCTCCGGGTTGCTACGCGACATCTCCGTGCTGAACCGTCTCGACGAGGCCTCCGAGATGTTCGACCTCACTGAGGTAAACATCCCCAAGCTGATCTCCGAGATCGAGAAGGAATGTTCGCACGAGATGGAAAAGAGGCATATCACCTCGGAGGTGATCCTGCCAGGCAATCCCACCGTGATGGGGAACAGCTCCCTGATCTATTCGATATTCCGGAACCTATACGACAACACGATCGCCTACGCTGGTGAGAACGTACGGATCACTGTCTGCTGCTATAAGGAAGATCCTAAATTTTACTATTTCAGTTTCTCCGACAATGGTGTCGGCATACCGAAAGAACACATCAACCGGATCTTCGAACGTTTCTACCGCGTGGATAAAGGACGTAGCCGGAAAATCGGGGGAACAGGATTGGGCTTATCGATCGTAAAGAACGGCGTTCATTTCCATAAAGGACAAATATCAGCGAAAAGCAGCCCGGGAAATGGTGTCACGTTCCTGTTCACCTTAAAGAAACAGCTCTAACGCACCTCAAAGATACAAAAAAATCCGTTCCAAAAAGCCTGACAACCCACTTTTCAGAACGGAATCCTTATCACGGCTGATCCCCAGATCAGCATTTGATACTTAACTGTCGCAATACATCGCGGATCTTCTCGTAGGTGACGATACGCGTCGGCACCAAAGGCAAACGCAGGCGATTCTCGATAAATCCCATCATGCTCAGCATGCTCTTCACGCCAGCCGGATTCCCATCCACGAACAAAAGGCTGAACAGCTCGGTGAAGCTATGATGGATCGTGCGGGCATTCTCGTAATCACCCGCCAAGGCCAATCGCACCATACGGCTGAACTCGCGGGGAAACGCGTTACCTATCACAGAGATCACGCCGACGGCCCCCAGGGTCATCAGCGGGAAGGTGATCCCATCATCGCCCGAGATCACGTTAAAACGCGCCGGTTTATTCTTGATGATGTCATCCATCTGGGTAATGTTGCCGGAAGCCTCTTTCACGGCGATCACGTTGTCAAACTCCCGCGCGATCCGCAAAGTTGTCTCCGCCGTCATGTTCACGCCCGTACGACCAGGGACATTATATAGCACGATCGGGAGCTTGGTCTCGCTCGCTATAGCCTTATAATGCTGGTAAATACCCTCCTGCGAAGGTTTGTTGTAATAAGGTACGACCGACAAGATGGCATCTATACCCTCAAAGTTGTCTGTCCGCAATTTCTCCACGATGGCACGCGTGCAATTCCCTCCCACACCCAACACGATCGGGATACGTCCACGCACATGAGAGACAACCAGATCTATGATATTCCTCTTCTCATCTTCCGTAAGTGTGGGAGTCTCGGCGGTAGTGCCCAATACCACTAAATAATCCGTGCCATTCTGCACCTGATACTCCACCAGTTTGCCTAATGCCTCGTAGTCCACACTCTCATCTTCCTTGAATGGAGTGATCAGCGCCACTCCCATTCCTCTTAAATTTATGTCTGCCATGAGGGAAATGTCTCCTATTGTTATTTGTACCGCAAAAATAAAGAATTTATATCATTTCGCACGGATAGAACGCAAATAAAATAAGATTTGTCCGAACAGGTATGAGATGTCTTTCGTATCTGTCACGACGAGTCCCAGATCATACCATTCCTGTCCCGCATATTTGATGCCTACCTTGAAAGACGAGGGATGCCCCAAAACGAGATATTGCGAGGCGTAACGATCCGGCCGAGTCACGTCGATCAAAATATCCGCCCGCGACGTGTTCACCCGTTCCACGAACGAGGCAGAGGGGAAACCCCACATATCCAAGTCCTTCCCGGGACGGATCAGTATACTCGTGTCATCCTCCGGGAAAGAGGCCTCCTCCGCCACATAAACGCAGGTATCGATCGATTTCCCAGCCTTACGCAACGGCTCCAACGCCCTCATGACCGCCTCATGGTCCCGGCTATCATAGAAAACCAAAAGCGAGCGGGCATCGTCTAACGACACGGCATGACAGGGACGGCCGGCCGCCCTCTTCGCCAATGACCGTATCTTTCGTTTAATGAAGTAACTCGTAAACATCATTCCAACATCTTTAAGAACTCATCCTCATGGATAATTTTCACGCCCAATTTAGCGGCTTTCTCCAGCTTAGCGGGGCCCATGTTCTCTCCGGCGAGGATATAATCCGTCTTTCCGGAGACAGAGCCACTGTTCTTACCGCCATTCCGCTCGATCATCGCCTTGTACTCATCCCGGGAATGCCGGGCGAAAGTACCGCTGATCACGATCGTCAGGCCGCTAAGCTTATCCGAGCGCTCCGCCAGAGTCCCCTCGTCGATGGCCATACGCAATCCATACTCTTTCAATCGGGCGATCAGCGTCCGGTTTTTCTCGTCGGCGAAGTAATCCAGCACGCTACGGGCGATCCGGTCCCCGATCTCATCCACGGCGGTCAGTTCCTCGAAAGTTGCCTTCCCAAGCGCCTCTATCGAATGGAAAGCCGCGGCCAGGCGCTTAGCCACCGTCTCGCCGACATAACGTATGCCCAAGCCGAAAAGAACCCGTTCAAAGGGTACCTGCCTCGATTCCTCCAAGCTACGTATCAAGTTGCGGGCACTTTTCTCCGCCCAACGCTCCAGCATGACCAAATCCTGTTCCCGCAAAGTATACAAATCCGCCACGTCGTGTACGAGACCCGCCTCGTACAGATCCTCTACCGTCTCAGGCCCCATATTGATATTCATCGCCTTACGGGTGACAAAATGGATGATTTTTCCCTTGATCTGAGGTGGGCATCCCAGTTCGTTCGGACAGTAATAGGCTGCCTCCCCCTCTTGGCGAACCAACGGTGTACCGCATTCCGGACAGGTACGAACGAAACGAACCTTATCCCCGAGCAGGAGAGAACGCGCGTCCATGTTCACCCCAACGATCTTGGGAATGATCTCCCCTCCTTTCTCCACATATACCTGATCGCCGAGATGGAGATCCAGCCCCTCGATGATGTCGGCGTTATGGAGAGATGCCCGCTTCACGACCGTACCCGCCAGCAGCACCGGCTCCAAGTTCGCCACGGGCGTGACCGTACCCGTACGCCCCACCTGGAAAGAGACGGAATTCAAGCGTGTCTCCGCCCGTTCCGCCTGGAACTTATAGGCGATCGCCCAACGCGGGCTCTTCGCCGTAAAGCCAAGGTTACGCTGCTGCCGGAGCGAATTGACCTTCAATACGATCCCATCCGTGGCGACAGGCAGGTTCTTGCGCTCCACGTCCCAATGAGCTATATACTCGAAAACCTCCTTAGCGCTATGGCACTTACGCATCACGTCCGGGATCTTGAATCCCCATGCCCGGGCCGCCTGCAAATTCTCGTAATGGCTCTCCGCGGGAAGCTGCTCTCCCAAGAGATAATAGAAATAGGCATCGAGCTTGCGTGAAGCCACGAGTGCCGGATTCTGGAGCTTCAGGGTACCCGAGGCCGCGTTACGCGGGTTCGCGAACAGGGGCTCCTCTTGCGCCTCCCGCTCCTTGTTTAGCCGGTCAAATTCCGCCCACGGCAATAGGACCTCGCCGCGGATCTCGAATTCCTCCGGATAGCCTGTTCCCCTCAGTCGCAAAGGGATGGAACGGATCGTCTTGACATTCGCCGTCACGTCATCGCCGCGCACGCCATCACCGCGGGTCACGGCACGTACCAAGCGACCTTTCTTGTATATCAACGAGATGGAAGTTCCATCGTATTTCAATTCCGCCACGATCTCGAACGGCTCGTTCAAGGAGCGGGCTGTACGTTCATAGAAATCGAGCACCTCCTCTTCCGAATACGTATTTCCCAAAGAAAGCATCGGATAGGTATGCTCCACCTGCTCAAACTCCTTCGAGAGGTCACTGCCCACGCGATGAGTGGGCGAGTCAGGATCGTCGAATTCCGGATGCGCCGTCTCCAACTCCTGCAACTCTCTCATCATCTTATCAAACTCAAAGTCGGATATGGTCGGGGCCGACAGCACATAATAATTATAGTTGTGCTGCTCCAGCATCTCCCGCAGTTCCTTTATCCTCGCTTCCACCTTCTCATTCATGATCCATCTGATAAACAAGGGGAAACTAACGCCCAGAGGAGGCAAGCTCCCGGAGCGGATTCCCCCGATTCCTGTTAATATACCAATCTCACGTTATCCAGCCAGAACGTGTTACTCGGGGAGCCGATGTACGCTCCGCCATGACTGGAGACGAATTGCAACACCATGTGGGTAGGGGTCTCTCCCGGATCCGCCCAGCCGACCTCCCGGATCGGCACGCTCTCACCTTGGCTATTTGTCGTATAACGCTCCTCTACCTGGATACGCATATACGACCTGTATTCCGGACGGGAAGTGATGTCGCCATAAAGGATGGGATAAGTGGCCCCGTTCACCCAGTCGGCGGTGGATTTCGTATAGCGCTGCACCATCGTCCCTACCCGCTTGGAATAGACATTCCCGTCCTCATCTTCCCAACGTTTCTGCAACAGCAGGATAACGGCCAGTGAGTCCTGCCCCTCAACCACGCTCTTGCGGCTGAAGCCTGTGCTACGGATCCGGTTCTTTTCCGGAGCCGCCTTTATCTTATAATCGAACCGGATAGCCTTCGGCCTCTTGGTGAAAGGTATCCCTGATTGCAGCATCGCCTGGGGATTCTTCGTCCCTTTGATTGGCTCATGGATAGAGCCAAGGAATACGGATCCCGCGGCGATCACCTCTATATCGACCAATCCCAGGACCTGCACGCTCTCGAAATGGGTCTCCATACGGGCGCACATCCCGTCTCCCCGCTTCTCGGGGTAAACGGAGACGTTGGTTTTCACCACTCCGGCCACTTTTGCCATCACGTTAGAGGTTCTCCAGGGAGAGCCTCCCTTATTATGAAAAGCCGTGTTGCCTACGATCGTATCCGTCGGTCCCGGCTCATACAGCAATTTCGTGTTCCCTCCAATAATGGCAGACTCATGTATCTCACGTACGACCCAATGATCAAAATCGCCAAAGGCGAATGGCACCTCCTTGCCCGTAGCCTCCTTATCGCCCTCTGCCCGGGCGACAGAAAAAAACAGGCCAGCGATAGCCAAAAGCAGCGCCTTCTTTTTAAAAAACAACCTCATCTCTCGCGAATTTCAATACCTACTAACCTATAAATCCTCAAAGGCTATAGCCCCATTCCTTGAGCGCCATGCCCCAATTCTCCTCAACGAGGCGCACCGTGCGGTCCTCGTATTTATATTGATTCTTCTTATATCCCTTCTTTTTCCCTAAATATCGCTCGATCTCAGCCTTCGACTCCTCAAAACCGGGAAGACGCAACACGCGGTAGATCTCTTCCGTCATGGCAAAAGCGTCTTTCTCGAAATCCTCGAACTTCACCTCCACCAAGTTTCCTTCCGGGATCAGGTGTTTCTCTTCCTCATACTTATGGAAAAGTCGCTTATACACTTCCACGAAGTTCTTCTCGATCTGCTCATTGGAGATGTCTTGCAGGCGCAAGGGCTGGATCGTGTTCGTGAAAAAGCTGCGCGTGCTCTCGAAGACCGTATAAGGATTACGCTTCAAGTAGATGAACTTGGCGTTAGGGAACATCTCCAGCAAGGTGCGGATCCGCCCCGTGTGAGGCGGGTTCTTGCTCAGGTATTGCGTGCCCCCCGTGTTCCACAAGGATATTTTCACCAGCCGCATGAAGGTATCCATGAAGATCTTGCGCTCCTCCTCCGTGATCTTGTCGAAAAGCAGGAAACGATCGCAATATTCCATCCACCGCTTCGGGAAGAACCAGAAGTTATAATACGTATAAGGCATCATGTTCGAGAGGGCGAACTCCTCCTCTTGCGGAAGATCCACCTTCAGCTCCATGTTATCGGTAGGCCGCTTGTCAGGCATCAGGAAAGCCATATTTTTCTTGAAGAAGGGCTGCCCCCAAAGCATCAGGTTCGGGAAAACCGTCTGATAGGTCGTCGTATAACCAAAATGCTTATCGCAAGCGAAAACATTATGCACGAAAGTCGTACCGCTCCTCCAATGTCCCAAGATAAACAAGGGATCCATCTCTAATGGCTTATCCGCCAATTTCTTGAAACGGCTATCCTCGATCGGTTTCAGCAAGCTGAGCAACCGGCACACCCCGGTCGTCAAGCGATACTTTCCCTTAAACCCCTTATCTATAACTTGATTGGCGGTTACCTTCCGATAGGTGTCCCAATCGGCTCCCACCAGTGTATTGATCGGTAGCTTATCAAACTCCAGCAATCCCATATCCTAGTGTTTTTCAGTGATACATCTCACGGGAAGTCCCTGTTTGCCCAGAGCATCGCACACCTTGCGGATCGCCTCATAATGCTCCTCCCCTATACCCATCTCCGGGAGGTTCAATACCGCCAAGGCATCCTCCGTCACCATATCCTTCACGTCCACCCGGTCGATAATCATACCAACGGCAGAAGTGTTGTTCGTGATCGGATCGATCAGGATAAACGAGCCCGTCTGCTTATTTTTCAAGTATGGATCGAAGAACAACTCCTCACCGGTCGTGAACACGACACGGGCGATCTCGTTGAGCTTCATCGGCAGATCTTTCTCCGCAAGCCGTCCGTTTTCCACCGACAGCTGCTCCATCGTGTTCACGTTCACCTTATAGCGGATGCTATCCACCCGGGCACGTGTCGTATGCGTGGTCTGCTTAATATAAAAAGGCTTGTTCACATCCATCGGCTCCTCATCCATCCATACCAACATGGCCTCGAAGTTGCGGTCGCGGATAGGCAAGTTATCCGGATGAACCAGCATCTCTCCGCGGGAAATATCGATCTCGTCCTCCAACGTCAGCGTTACGCATTGTGGCGGAAAAGCCATCTCCAAATCCCCGTCGTATGTAACGATCCGTTTCACCTTCGAGGTCTTTCCGGATGGCAATGCCACCACCGTATCCCCCTTGCGCACGACACCGCTCGCCACCTTCCCGCTGAAGCCGCGGAAATTAAGGTTAGGCCGCAATACATATTGCACCGGATAGCGGAAATCCTCGTAATTACGATCCAAGTCAATAGGGACAGTCTCTAAGAAATCCAGCAGCGAAGGTCCCTCATACCAAGGCGTACGATCGCTCTTCTCGACCACGTTATCACCATCCAAGGCCGACAACGGGATACAGGTAATATCCGGAATACGCAAAGGCTCCACGAAACTCTTGTAATCCGCCACGATCTTATCGAAAACAGACTTATCGAAATCCACCAAATCCATCTTGTTCACGGCAAGAACGATGTGCTTGATTCCCAACAAGGAGACCAAATAAGTATGCCGACGTGTCTGCGTGATCACGCCAGTACGGGCATCCACCAAGATAATCGCCAAGTTAGCGGTCGATCCTCCCGTGATCATATTGCGGGTGTATTGCTCATGCCCCGGCGTATCCGCGATAATGAACTTCCGGTTATTCGTGCTGAAATAGCGATAAGCCACGTCGATCGTGATCCCTTGCTCCCGCTCGGCTTTCAAGCCATCCAGCAACAAAGCGTAGTCGATATGCTCACCAGCGTTACCCATCCGCTTGCTATCTCGTTCTAAGGCATCCAACTGATCCTCATAGATCTTCTTGCTATCGAACAAGAGGCGACCGATCAGCGTCGATTTCCCGTCGTCCACCGAGCCGGCCGTCAGGAACCGGAGCAGGTCTTTCTGCTCGTCCTTGTCCAAGAACTCCTTTATATTTAATTTCTTATCTGCCATGTTTTCCAATCTTTTAAAAATAGCCTTCCCGTTTCTTTTGCTCCATGCTCGCGTCTTGGTCGAAATCGATCACGCGCGTCGTGCGCTCACTCTTCGTAGTGGTCATCATCTCCTCCACGATTTTCTCGATCGTATCCGCGTCACTTTCCACGGCACCTGTCAAAGGCCAGCAACCCAACGTACGGAAACGGACCTTTCTCATGCGTATCTTATCCCTGTATTGCTCCGGCAGGCGGTCATCATCCGCCATGATGATGTTGCCATCAATCTCCACGCACGGACGCTCCTTAGCGAAGTAGAGCGGAACGATCGGGATATTCTCCAAGCGGATGTATTGCCAAATATCCAATTCTGTCCAATTCGACAGAGGAAAGACGCGAATGCTCTCCCCTTTATGCACACGGGCGTTATAAATATCCCATAACTCGGGGCGTTGGTTCTTCGGATCCCATTGGTGGAACTTATCCCGGAAGGAGAAAATGCGCTCTTTCGCCCGGCTTTTCTCCTCATCGCGGCGTGCCCCGCCGAATGCCGCGTCAAATTTATACTTATCTAACGCATGAAGCAAGGCTTGCGTCTTCATTAAATCGGTATGCACCTTGCTTCCGTGCGTAAACGGGCCGACTCCCGCCCGAAACGCCTCCATGTTTGACTCCACGATCAGGTTCCAGCCATATTTCTTGGCGTAAGCGTCGCGGAAAGCTATCATTTCCTTGAATTTCCATTTCGAATCAATGTGCATCAAAGGGAAAGGGACCTTACCCGGGGCGAAGGCTTTCTCCGCCAGACGTACCATCACGGATGAGTCTTTCCCGATCGAATAAAGCATAACAGGATTCTCGAATTCAGCGGCGACCTCCCGGATAATATGAATGGACTCCGCCTCCAGCTCCTGCAAATGACTCAATTTGTAATCAGACATCTTTCTTTTATTTTTTAATTTCCACTTTCGGTATTATCAAATCCAGCAACCGTCTCACGGATTGCTCCACGCTCAATACGGAAGTATCCAACGAGAGAGCCGGATGCTCAGGAACCTCGAAAGGAGCCGAGATGCCGGTGAACTCATTTATCTCTCCCTTCCGCGCCCTCGCGTACAGACCTTTCACGTCGCGCCGCTCACACTCCTCCAACGGGGTACTCACATATATCTCCAAGAAATCGTCTTTCCCGATAATGGAGGAGGCCATTTCCCGTAATTGATTGTTCGGGCTGATGAAAGCGGCGATCGTTATGATTCCCGTGTCCACAAACAACTTGCCGACCTCGGCGATCCGGCGAATGTTTTCCACCCGGTCTTCCGGCGAGAAACCGAGATTCGCGTTGATACCGCTACGAATATTATCCCCGTCAAGAATACGGCAGAGCAAGCCCCGTTTGTGCAATTCACGCTCCAAGGCGATAGCTACCGTGCTCTTGCCGGATCCGCTCAGGCCGGTGAACCACACCATGACCCCTCTTTGTCCCAAAAGGGATTCCTTATCCTCCCGGCTTAACATCCGGTCAAAAATGGGATAGATATTATTCTTTAAAACTTCCATATCAAAGGTATTAAAAATACGGAGATCAGGAAAGCGATCAAGTTCAGCGGAAGTCCCACCTTAACAAAATCGGTAAACTTATAACCGCCGACTCCTTGCACGATCAAGTTGGTCTGATAGCCGATCGGCGTACTGAAACTCGACGAAGCGGCAATACAGATCACGACGAAGAAGGGAACCGGATTCACCCCCAACTGAGTAGCCACCGACAAGGCGATAGGGAAACTCAAGGCCGCCGCCGCATTGTTCGTGATCAATTCCGTAAAAAGATTCGTAATGATAAAGATAATAGCCAGCAAAGCGTACGGGCCTAAATCATTGGCCATGCTGATGATATGGCTGGCTATCATAGGCGCGAAGCCGGAATTCTCCATCGCCTTGCTGATCGCGAACGCGCAGGCGATCGTGATCAATATGTCCCAAGAGATATATTTGGTATATTTCTTGGGCGGGAAAATCTTCGTCCATGCCATGATGATTGTCGTGATACAGACAAAGAAGAACATATCCAACTGCATTCCGGGAATCCTCTCTTTCACGAAAGGCAGCTCTCCCAACGTAGCCCCAACGATCATGAAGATCAGCAACCCCAAGGCCAGGCAACGTTTCTTCTTGGAGACCGGCTCCGCGGACTCGCTCCCGTTCGCCAGCATCAGGAAGACACTGGATTCACCCCAAGTAGGTATGAACGAATCGTCCGCCCACAAGACCAAGGTATCGCCCTCATGCAGGACGACCGTCTCCAGATTACGGGTAAAGCACTGTCCGCCACTCTTCACCTCCTTCACGATAGCCCCGTAATGGCGGGTGAAATTGAACTCACCCAAGGTCTTGTTGATACCAGGGAAACGGGAGCCCAACACCGCCTCTACCCGATGGAAATTACCGATTTTCTCCTCGTCTTCCTCATCTGTCTCAGCGTCCTTGCGCTCGTCAGGGAGCAGTTTGTTCGAGAACGCGAACAGATAGCAGATCCCCGCGATCGCTACCGGGACACCCACCATACCCAGCTCGAACATGGTGAACCCCTCATAGCCCGCCTCCAAGACCATTCCATGCACGACCAAGTTGGTCGAGGTACCGATCAATGTACACATACCGCCCAAGATCGTGACATACGAAAGCGGGATAAGAAACTTGGTGGCGGGGAGTTTCACCGCCTCCGCCCACCGCTTGATGATCGGGGCGAAAATGACCACGACCGGCGTATTATTAAGAAAAGCGGATACAAAGGCGATAGAGGGCAGCAACCGAGCCTGAGCCTTGAATACGGTGGTCTTTCCCTCCGGGAGCAACTTCTTGATTAACTGTCCCAAGGCACCGCTTTGCCGGATTCCCTCGCTGACGAGAAACAATAGCCCGACGGTTATCATCCCCTTGTTACTGAAGCCTTCCAGCATCTCCTTCGGCGTCAGGATCCCTACGCAGAGAAAAAGGACGACAACCGTCAGCAAGATCATGCCGGGGCGCATCTTGTCCCATATCAACGCGGCGATCATCCCCACCAAAGCAACCAACACGAATAGTACCTCAAAACTCATATTTTCTCTTTTAAAAGCGCAAAAATAATAAGAATATCAAGCATGACCGCTTTTCGCCAACCTATTTTTAGGCTATATAACATATAGACCAACAATCATTCATTATACGCCAATTTGGGTGTCGTGGACGGGTATAAACACAAAAAAGGGGGGGAATATCCCCCCCTCTGTATTTGAAAAAGCCGCACCGTAGATGTGAACAAACTCCGTATGACAGGATTTGAGTGCTTTGCCATCTTTGTAATCCGCCGTGCTAAGCATACCCCCGAAAGGGCGCGGCCCGCCATCAATGACAAGAGCTGTGTCTCGGAATTAAAATAATCTGATGAGTTTCCCAATCGAACAAGTGCGGCTTAACTCATTGACTTATCCTTTTCCTGCAACAAAGATAAGGATCGACCTCGATATTTCCAAATAAAAGGAAAAGAAAAATCACGGCTCTCGGGTCAAAAATCCCTGTTTCAAGCCTTAACGAGCCGAGTTCCCCTAATCGGCGAAACGCACATAGGCGTCCTCGATCGAGGAGACAAGGGGATAGATACCCAACGAGTCCTTCAAGCCGATCTCTTCCGGTGCAGGAGGCATGAAATTCGCTTTCCGGCCTTTCACCTCAGCCCCCTCCTCGGTCAAGGTGACAATAGCGTACAAGGAGCGATCATACATCATGGAATAGGCCATCATCGGGTATTTCTTATTGATCTTTTTCGAGAACCTTTTCTTGCTTTGGGTAGGCTTCCCTACCCAGACATACGAGGCGCTGTTGATCTGCATATAGGTGATTCCGTTGATCTCTTTCGTGTAATTGGTATGGTTGTGCCCGCTGAAGGCAAGCACGACCTTCTTGAATCCCACCCGCCGGTTCTCGCTCTCCAAGATCTCACGCACTTTATCCCCGTTTTTCAGCTCGCTATCTATGCTTTGGTGGGAGAAAAGAATGGTCTTTTTATCGGTCGCCGCCAAATCCCCGGCCAGCCATTCCATCTGCTCCTTATCCATATACGAGTAGCTCTCCGGGGCGTAATCCCCATAATTCGCCCGATCATAATGACGGATCTTCTCACCGTCCCAGAAATTGTTGCCGTCGAGCACCACGAAATGGAAATTACCTTTATCGAACGAGTAGTAACGGCCGGGCATATCCATTCCCTCCACGTAAAAATCCACGCTATAACGATAGAGATCCTGATCCCCGAGCACGAGGTACTTGTCTTTCTCGAATCCTTCCCAGATCTCGCGGAATATCCCGCTTTTCTTGTCGAGGCAACAGAAATCGCCTAAATTGACTATAAAATCCACGCCAGCCTCGTCTGATGCCTCGATGAAAGACTCTAAGCGCTCCCTTCCTCCGGGTACGTTCGGGGCGTGCAAGTCGGATACGATCCCGAACCTGACCGATGTCGCTTCCTTGGCTTTGGAACATGAGATCATTCCCAACGACAGGATAAGCAACAAGCCGCCTATCCATCCAAACCTTTTTTTCATAATTAAGTTGTTTTTGGTTATTTCCTATATCTCATCCGGCCACGGGGCAGGTTTGCCCGTCGCCTTGAAGATAGGGCGTTGCGCCGACATCTTCCGCAAATGGTCGCCCAATTTCTTGGAGAGGGCTTTCACCCGCCCCGGCTCATCCGCCGACAGGTCATGCCGCTCGCCGATGTCGCGTCGTATATTAAATAATTCCTTCCGTCCGGAGTCATAGTAGTAAATCAGCTTCCAATCTCCTTCGCGGATCGTGCAGGTCGCCCCGATCCCGGGCCCGACCGGTCCCCAGTTATTCGGGAAATTCCAATAAAGGGCACGTCCTTTAGCCGGATTCGTCCCCTTTCCCGTCAGCAAGGGGACGAAGCTCCTCCCATCTACCACTTGAGGGGTAGCGGGCATATCGGCACCTGCCATCTCCAAGAGGGTCGGATAGAAATCCTCGATCATCAAATAATCGTCGCAAGTCGTCCCCGGCTTAGTCACCCCCGGCCAATAGACGATCATGGGCTCGCGGATCCCTCCCTCGTAGGCGGATCCCTTGCCGCTCGCCAAGGGGCGGTTATGCGTATTCGGCTCTCCGCTCCGTACGCTGGGCTCCACGCTCAACCCGCCGTTGTCCGACATGAAGATAATGATCGTCTTCTCCGTTAGCCCATTCCGGTCTAAATAGTCCATCAAGTCGCCCAAGCTCTTATCCATCCCCTCCACCAAGGTCGCGTAGGCGGCATCCCGGGGATCCACCCCTTTATCTAAATATTTCTGGTAAAATCGTTTATCCGGGCTCACCGGCACATGGACAGCGTAATGAGACATATACAAGAAGAACGGTTTCCCCTTGTCCCGATGATCCAGACGGTCGATCGCCTCGCGGGTAAGCGCCTCGGTGAGGAACACATCCGAGCCGTGATATTTCTCCAATCCGGGCACCGCCCAGACACTCTCCCCCTTGCCGGGGAAAGCCCCGTAATTATCCTCTCCCAGATACGAGCCGGGGCCTCCGGCCGCATGACCGGCGATATTCACGTCGAAGCCTAAGCTTAAAGGATCCTCACCCGGTGTGCCGATCGCCCCGAAATGAGCCTTTCCGCAATGAATGGTATAATATCCCCCATCCTTCAAGGCTTGCGCCAGAGACAAGGCATAACAGGTACGCTCCACATTGGGAATCGGAGAAAGGCCGTTTACGTTCCAGTCGGGATACTCCAGCGCCTCATGCTCACCATCCACCGACTGGTCCTTACGCAGCGTCCAGTTCGTCACCCGGTGCCGGGCGGCGTTCATCCCGGTGAACAAGCTGACCCTCGAAGGCGAGCTTATACTACACGCGTATGCCGAGGTAAATTTCACCCCTTTCCGGGCCAGCCGCTCCATATTCGGGGTATGGAAAAGATGATTGAAAGGGGTCTCTTGCTCCCAAAATGGGACGGAGGTATCTTGCCATCCCATATCATCCACCAAAAAGAGCACGATATTCGGGCGCTCCGTCTGAGCCGACGCCAATAAGGGTAAGGAGGTGATAGCCACGGACAGGATTCCACGTGTTTTATTCATCGCATCATTCTCGTTTAGATTTACGTTTTTTCCCCATCCTAAGACGAGGTCTGTCGCGAATATAGGATTTTTTCCCGAGAGAAGCCACCGTTTCCCGTTTTTTTCATACGCTATACCCTACATAACCTATGGGAAGGATTTCGGGAAACACTTGGAAGGAAATCAAAAAAAGCCGGGAAGAGCCGTGAAAACCATCCTCACCAAATTTCGAGAACAAAAAAACGCATCCGGTGGAATATACCTATCCCAGCCGGATGCGCCATCCGATCCTTATCTATCTTATGCCGTCGTCGCTTACCTGGCCCGCTCTATACGGAACGAATAGGAGTAGTCCTTGTTTCTCTCTATCTCGTAATGAGGCCGCGGGCCCGGACCGCAACTGGCGTTACCAAGACCTCTCTGGATGAGATCCAAGCTCAGGATCACCTCCGCGCGACGGACATTATCACGATCATGTCCGTAAGGTAACGACCACAAATCCGCATCGGTAAAATGAAGCGCGCTGAAGCTCAGGCGATCTTTAGACGTGATCCGGATGCCTTGCCCATCCGAGCTTCTCAATTCCAGCCAGCGGACGTCATCGCGGTTGCCCATCGATTGGGCACGGACGTACGCCTCTTCCATGCCGGTCACCGTATTCCGATACAAACCGACGTACGCGGCGTTCTTCCGGTCGCGGTAATTCTCGAACGGGCCTCGTCCGTACCACTCCACCTGCTCCAAGACAGGATTCAAGGAGGCCCTCAAGCCGATACGGGGGAGGTAAAAATCGTCACCCGCCTTGAACGTGGCATCCACGTCGACCGTCCCATTCGCGTAAATCGTGTAGACGACCGTGAAGGGGACGACCATCCTCTTCTCTCCTTCCCCTACGGTGGCCTCTAAGCTCGTGCGGACAACAGCTGTTTTTTGGTGATCGCCCAGTTCATAGCCGAAAGCCAATTTCTTAACCGCCGTAGGCAGAAGGTCCCGTTTGTCGTTGTCGATCGAGCGGAACCAATTATAGGAAAAGCCTTTCTTGCCGTGGATCATGTCCGTTCCCGCGTAACGCAAGGAGACCATCTCGGCCGTTTCCGGATCGAAAGCGACAAAGAATCCCGGGGCACGGAAGCCGATCTGCCCCTCATCCTCCTCAACCTTCAGGGTATCGCTGAAATCCATATCGACAGAGGCTACCGCCACTCTTTCCGTCAAGGGGTATTGCTCGGAAGCCACCTCATGCCCGGCGTTTGCCCAGATACAATCCTTTCTCAAATGCACCGAGAGATTGAGGAAATACTCGCTTCCCGCATCCAAGGAGGTCTGGTAAGGGATGGTCAGTTCCACCGTCTTGTCCGGGGACACGTCTCCCAAGGGCAACCTGCCGGATTCCGCCACTTGGCCATCTTTCAGCAGCTGCCATCGTAAATCGAACTGATCTAAATTCAGGAAATCATAGCGGTTTTCTAACGAGACCTTACCGGTGGTTAAGTCTATCGGCTTGAACTTGATGTACTGATAGACCTTCTTCACCTCCATCAGTTTAGGGGTGACCTGGCGGTCCGGTGTCACGATCCCGTTACAGCAGAAGTCGAAATCGTTCGGCCTGTCACCGAATCCCCCCCCGAAATAATAACGGTTGGGCAACTCGCCATACTTATTGATGCCTTGATCCACCCAATCCCAGATGCAACCTCCAATCATGCGGCACGAATGGTTCTCGATATAATCCCAATACTCGTCCAGATTACCGATCGCGTTACCCATCGCGTGGGCGTACTCACACAGGAAGAACGGCTTATCGGAATCTTCCTTGTCTTGCTCTATCATCGACTCGATAGAGGGATACATCCGGGAATCCATATCGGCTATCCGGTTCTTCCCCTCGTAGTGGATCGGGCGGGGGTCGAGCTTACGGGTCTCTTCCGCCAAGGCATCGAAATGCTTGCCATCCCCGGCCTCATTCCCTAAGGACCAGAAGATGACGGACGGATGGTTCTTGTCTCGCTCTACCATACGGATCATACGATCCTTGTAAGCGGGCAACCAGCTCTCCTTATCGCTAATCGAGTAATTTCCATGACATTCGATGTCGGCCTCATCCATCACGTAGAGACCGTAATAATCAAACAAGGCGTACATCTTGGGATCGTTGGGGTAATGACTCGTCCGGATCGTGTTCAAGTTATTGCGCTTGAAGAGAAGAATATCCTCGATCATCGACTCGACCGGCACAGCCTTACCGTATCTCGGATGGATGTCATGACGGTTAGCGCCCTTGAAGAAGACCTGTTCGTCGTTAATATACACCCGTTTGTCCTTGATCTCGATCTTACGGAATCCAAATTGCGACGACATCGCCTCAAGCGTATGCCCGGCCTTGTCTTTCAGTTCCAGCAAGACCGTATATAAATAAGGGGTCTCGGCAGACCACAAACGCGGGTTCTCTACCGTAACATCAGAGGTATTGACAGCCTCCTGTCCTTTCTTAAGTTCCTGGACGGCGTTGGATAAGGAAGCGACCTGCCTACCTTCCTGATCCAGCAGCGTAATATCGACCGCCGCCTCGTCCACTCTCTTACCGTAATTCATCACGTTTGTCCGGACTTTAAAGACAGCCTTACCCAAATCACCATTGATAAATTCCGAAGTCAGGTAGTAATCACGCAAACGCAGCTTCGGTGTCGCGAATACATAGACATCCCGGTGGATACCACTTAGGCGAAACATATCCTGATCCTCCAAGTAACTGCCATCGCACCAACGATACACCTCTACCGCCAAGACATTCTTGCCCGGTTTCACGTACCTCGTGATATTAAACTCAGCGTCGTTATTAGATCCTTGACTGTAGCCTACTTTCTTTCCATTCACCCAAAGATACATCGCGCTATAAACACCGTCGAAATGGATGAAGATCTCATGTCCCTTCCAATCCTCGGGAATATTGAAATCACGACGGTAAGATCCTACCGGATTCGGCTCGTCCATGATCGTATATCCCTTCTTTCCCTGTATAAAAGGAGGATTATTCCGGTGCGGATAGGTGATGTTCGTATAGATCGGGGTCCCATATCCGTACATTTCCCAGTTAGAAGGGACCGGTATCTCCCGCCAATCAGCGACATCATAGCCCGGCTTGTAGAAATCCACCGGACGCTCTGATGGTTGCTTCGCCCAATGAAATTTCCAATTCCCGTTCAACAACTGATAGCGCGATGAGCTTGGTCGCTCCCAAGCCTTACGATAATCCGGAGAGTTCCGCAGACTCTCGACGGAAGGGAACGGGACATAGGTCGTATGCCCCGGCTCCTTATTAACCGCAAATATAGTCTCATTTTCCCAATCATTGTCACTTGAGCCGCGTAAAGTCTCGATCTCGACCTGCAAGTCCGACTTACGGATCGTCCAATGCTGCCGGGGATCAGCCGGGTCCGCGACAAGTTGCAGGACGGCCTTCCCGGGTTGTCCGTCATCCGAGATCCCCATATTCATACCGTTGGCCAAGCTCGTGAAAGTGTAGGTGTTCTCCCCGATTTCCGTGAGCGTCCACAGCTGGTTCATGCTGGTCGCCCCGTTGTCAAGCTGGAAGAGTGGCCCTATCCCCTCCGTCTTGCTATTATCCACGCACTTGTCGGACAGCGGTGTACTTATCTTGTAAATTCCCGAGCCAAGGGTAGTCAGTTGCCAAACTTGAGAGATACTGCTCCCGGTCCGGTTATTGATGAACACCTGCGTCCCGCTTTCCTCGCTATCCTGGTTGTCGAGAGCCAGGTTGTTACTGCTTATGATCTCATAATAAGCGTTCGGATCGATCTTCTGGGCATGGCCTGTTCCCCAAGACAAGCCCCATAACAGTAGCAGGAAGAAGGACTTCCCTATAATGGATTTGATTTTCATGCGCATAAATCTTGATAATGCATAATCATTTACGAACGCCTTTTATGACCGGCCGGTCCGCGCCATACGAAGGCACCAGATCCTTCACATAGGGCCATCCGTCCTTATCCCACAAAATACGATCCAACAACACCTGGCGTTGCACATCAAGCTGCTCCATCTCATAGGCGTGATAAATCATCCACGTATTCTTCTCGTCGTCTTCCTGCAAGATGGAGTTATGTCCCGTGCCCGCGAAACGCTTATCTCCATGCACCACGATCTCATGCTGGTTATCCAGCATCTTCTCTCCTTTCTTGTTCACGTAAGGTCCCGCGAGCTCTTTTGAGCGAGCGACAACCGTAGTATAGGTACTGCCTGCCCATTGACAGCAAGACCCGATAGAGGCGAACAGATAATAATACCCATCCCGTTTCCAAAGGTTGACACCCTCATACGCATTACCGGCGATCTGCTTTTTCGTCTCCAGCTTAGGGGTGATAACCAAATCGTCCGAGACATTCACCTCCATGAGGTAAAGGCCGTAGAAACTTCCCCAAAGCATATAATACTTGCCATCCTCCTCATAGAAATAGGAGTCGATGGAGTTTCGCACATTCACCTCGCGGCTGTCGAACACCTTCCCTCTCACCTCGAAAGGACCTTCCGGCGAATCGGATACGGCGTATCCTACCGTACTGACCCAATGGTTGTCCCATTGCGCCAGGGAGTAAAACAGCACATATTTATCCTTGATACGACGAATCTCCGGAGCCCAAATAGCGGCGTGTATATTATCGTAATTATCCTTATTATCGGGCAGGAAGTCCGGGCGGGTAGCATCGGTAAAAGCCGTGCCTACCTTCTCCCATTCTACCATATCCCGCGACTTGAATATCGGCACGTTCCGTATATCCTCCGTCGCATACAGGTAATAAGTGCCGTCGGCTACCCGTATGGCCGTAGGATCAGGCGCGGCGACCTTGATCACCGGATTCGTATATTTGGATGGAGCGACCTCTTCCGTCGCGTCGGCGGAGACGGTCTTTACGCCGTCTCCTCCCTCCCCGGAGGGAAAAAGCGCCCAACATAAAAGCAAGCATAAGAAATTCATTCGAACAAATGATTTAATGATTAGAAAATAAAAACTTGTACTCAAAAACGAGACAGGCGATCATGGCATCGTGGCGAAGCCCTCGGCTCTCACGCTCCAGCTCCCATCTTTCGGGAATCCGGGGCACTCCCCGGTCGATCCGTCCCATCCTTTTACCATCATGGCTACGGCGGTGAGCAACGCCCCGTTAGAGGGGAAATAAGGGAAAGGCCCACCCGTGGCCAAGCCATGCTCGTCAAACTGGAAATTGGGCGAGGCGTGCAGTAGATAATCGATGGCCAAATCCGGCTTCCCTGTACGGGCGGCAGCCATAGCCAGCATCGGGAAATCCCATCCCCACACACGGTCGAAATTCCAGGAAGTCGTTACCTTATCCAATGTCCGGACAAAAGTATCCCGGTCTACCCCATCTCCCGGCAACATCCCCAGCGTACCGATCAGCGCAGGATGCTCAAAGGTATATTTAGACCACATATCGGGGATTCCCTCATAGGTCGTATATACCCCATCCTCCACAGGTAGCGGGGATAACTTCTCCTCCACTTCCCGCCATTTCTCCTCCACGGGCAAAGAGAGCCGCTCTCTCCACTGCCGGGCCACACGCAGGCCGAACTGCCAATAGCCAAGCTCGAACGCGGGATTGACCGTCAGCAGGGGATCCGTGTTCTCGGAAACGATAAATACAGGAGGACCTAACACATAGCGATCCCACTCCTGGTCGTATCGCACGAAATCCGCCATGAAATCCGCCGTGGCGAAAACGACGTCGCGCCATTTCTCCAGCGTCTCACGTGTAGGATGCGCCCGATAGTCCAGCTCGGCGATATAAATAGGATGAGGTTGCTGCCAAACCAAGGTAGCGTGGATCGGATGCGGCCACTCCCGGTCGATGTCGGCCGTGCATTTAGGCCAACGGGCGCCCTTGTAACCCTGTTTCTCAGCTCTTGCCCGAGAACTTGGCAAAAAGTCAGCATAAATCCGGGAAATCTTCTCCAACAAATCCCAACGATTCCACAGCGCATAATGCACCCCGTGCCACCAGATCATCTCGAAGTGGAAACGGCCATACCAACCGTTATTCACTAATCCGCTTTCTTGGGGCGGAAGCGATCCCGCCTCATTCACTCGCATCAGATATTGCGACAGCACGATCCGCCGCTCCAGCTCCCTCCAACGGGTATCCGAACTGCCGGACAGATCGATAGCCGCCCCCGAGTTCCAATATTTCTCCCACGCCTTGGCGCTCAAAGCGAAAATGTCCTCGCTCCCGGCTTGGGGTTCCTCTCCCCGGGTAAACAAGCAGGTAAATCCGAACCGATCCGTATCCGAGGGTCGCAGCTCGAAATAATGCGGCCTGTCCTTTTGCCCGTCCACGAAGTCGGAGGACGCGTCCCAACGCAAGATGGCGGAATAACGCGCGTCGTCCATCTCCCGGGAAATACGGGCATAATGGGATGTCCGCTCTTCCAGTGTGGAGCGATGCTTCTCCGGCTGGTCATATACGCCCACATAATCCGCCATCTGATCCTGCCCCGCGTAAGGGAAAGCCAGGAACACGGCAAGGCGCCTCTCCCGGATCAAATCGCTCTTCACGTCGATCCCGATCATATCCAGGTCCGGATGGCAAGCCGTCCTCACGGTAACAGGCACCCCCTCCAGCTCAAAGTAACTCGTGACGATACCGGTCCACAGATCAGTTTCCTGGGAAGTATTCCGCAAATCGCCGGGTCCGGCCTCCGTCCCGTCAGACAGCAACAATCTAAAGCCGATACGCCCCAAGTTGAAACGGTGAGGATTTCCCGCCAGCCAAGCGGAAAGTTCCGGTTGGTCAGGGTTGGGCAAGTCGTAATAGACTTTCCTTCCCCCTGCCGTTATCGGGACTTGTCGATACTCCTTCTCGTTCATACCCTCCGGCAACGGGAAGCTATGCCAGCTCCATTGCGCCATCGTATTAAAGGGCACGAACGTTTGCAACCCCGTGATGTCCACGCCGAAGGCGAACTCCCCGTTCCCCACTTGCGCCGGACTCTTCGGATCCGTGGCAGTCGTGCGGATCTTATGCCTGTCCACGACCGCTTTCCGGTCGATAGGCGATTCCCCGCACGCCGACACAAGCACCAGCAGCGAAGCGATCACGAGATGTATCAACGCATATTTCATGACAAATACCTAAGCCATTAATAACCCGGATTCTGCTCCAAGCAGCCATTACTCTTATCCACCTCGGCACGAGCGATCGGTAACAGATAGAACTGATCCAGGAACGTCCGGTGGAGCAACAAGGTCGTCTCGTAAGTCTTGCTGCCATCCTCCAGCTTCTTGATGTCGATCGCCAGCAGATCCTTGCTCTCGGTCTGGTCCGCGATCTTCCATCTCCTGACATCAAAATAGCGATGTCCCTCGAAAACCAGCTCGATCCTGCGCTCATGACGGATCTTGTCTCTCAGCTCTGTCCCGGAAGCCGTGACCGGAGGCATTTGCACACTTTGGCGTGCACGCACCTTGTTCACGTACTCGCGTGCGGTCTCCTCATCACCCAACTCATACATGATCTCCGCGTAATTCAAGTAGAACTCGGCCAAACGGAAGTGGATCCAAGGGTTCTCCGGTTTAACGGTAGATCCATAAGGCGGGATAGACTCGACCATGAACTTCTTGAACAGGTAACCACTCAAGGAAGCATTCCAGGATCCGACGCTACTTTCAGGAGAATCCAGTCCACCCTCGAAGAATTCCGTCTCCCGATCGGCCCACATCGAACCGTCGTGCAAGATAGAAGCCTCGAAGCGAGGGTCACGACCTACATAAGGATTCTGCTCATCATATCCGGAAGCGGGATTCACCTGCAAAGGAAGCTCCTCGTTCAAATAGGGCAACTCGCCATTCGTCATCTCGTAGGCATTCACCAAGTTCTGGGTCGGGCATTGTCCACCTTGCCCGTTCGAGCCGCTCCGCCCGTTCCAGTTCATGAAATCGGTGGAATTAGCCTGCGTAAAATAGCGGGCGAATATGATCTCCGGATTGTCCTCCAAGAAGATAGATTGATAATCATCGTAAAGCTGATAGCCAGCGTCGATCACCTCCTTCGTGGCGGCTTCCGCTCTTTCCCATTTAGCCCGGTCGTTACTTGGGTTGTTCTGCGCACTCGCGGCATAGAGCAATACCCTTGCCTTCAGCGCCCGGCAAGCGTCGCCAGAGGCTCTTCCCTTGTTATCGTCCTCCATCTTGGCAGGCAGCAACGCGATCGCCTCGTCAAGCTCCTTGACGATGAAATCCACGCACTCATCATAAGAGGCACGGGTAACCGTGAAATCCTGGTTCAGCTCGAACACGTTCGTGATCAAAGGCACGCCGCCATACCGCCAGATCAGGTTAGCGTACACGAAAGCGCGGATGAATTTCATCTCACCGGTCAGGCGATCCTTCAACGAAGCCTCCACGGGAGAATCCTCGATACGATCGAAGAAAACATTAAGCGCACGGATATTGGAATAAGAGGAATCCCAAGAGTTTATGATAGAGTGCAGGTTCGTGACATTATCCGGTGTCAGTTCCCCTCTCTGTATGATCCACAGGTTTCCGTGATTATGGATATTGTAGGTCTCATCACACGCCGCGCAAAACATCTCATTGTTAAAGCCATGAGGGATATAGCTGTAAGCTGCGTTCACGTACAGTTCGATCAAAGCGCTGTCTTCCCATACGTCAGCGTCGGAGATCCGGTCGGTCGGCTTCAGATCCAGCACGTCGCAAGAGACGAAAGCCCAAACCGCCAATAACATATATATTAACTTTTTCATTTTACAAACGAGATTAGAACGTTAGATTTATACCAAAATTATAAGTCCGTTGTTGCGGATAATACCAATAGCTCGTAGTCTCCGGATCAAATCCTAAATCCTTCATGTGATCATAAATGATGAACAAGTTGTTCGCGCTAAAGGAAAGCCGCAAGTTCTGTACCCACAGCTTCTCGCAGATATTCCGGGGAAGGTTGTAACCGAACTCCAAGTTCTTGAGACGCAGGAAGCCCGCATCGACCAACCATTGCGTAGAGGCCTCCGTGTTGTTGTTCCACATACTGGAGCTACCGCGAGGCATGGTCGCATCGGTATGCGTCGGGGTCCAGCGGTCGTTAGCACGCCATTCCAGGAAATTACCCAAACTATAACTCATCACCGAGAAGTAGCTGTCGAAATACTGCACGGCGTTCTCCTGTCCTTGGAACAATAAGGATAGATCGAATCCCTTGTATTCGAAATAAGCGTTCAAGGAATATACGATCTCAGGCGTATTTGTCTGATTCACGCGGATACGGTCGCGCGAATCGATCGATCCATCCTGATTGACATCCTCATAAATCAAGTCACCGGGCTGCGTGTTCAACAAATGCGGATAGGAGTTGATCTCATCCTCAGAGGCGAAAACGCCGATCGCGTGGTAATACAGCTCGGAACCGATCGGACGCCCCGTGGCGTATTGATACGGCTCAGCCGCCGGTTGCTCATCGCTGAAGATAACCTTGTTACGGGCGAACGACACGTTGGCCGAGAGACGATATTTCAACGGGTTCGAATAATTCTCGTGCGATACGACCAGCTCGAATCCTTTATTATCCACGATACCGATATTCTCGTCAGGGAGCGTCAATCCGGTATAAGCCGGGACAATTGCGCTTCGCTTGGTCAAGATATTGGATCGACGGGTCTTGAAGTAATCAAACTCTATACCTAACAAGCCATTGAAGAACCGGGAATCGAAACCGATATTGTAGGTCTTGGCAACCTCCCACGTAATGTTCGGGTTCGGAACGACACTTTGCACAAGGCCACTTACGTCATTTCCTCCAAAGACGTTATTATTCCCGAATTGATAAGCGGCCAAATACTGGAACGAGTTTACCAAGTCGTTACCCATCTTACCGTAAGATCCGCGGATCTTCAAGTTATCCAGGAAATCCATCCCCTCCATGAACGACTCCTCCGAGATTCTCCATCCCAAAGAGAAGCTCGGGAAGAAACCGAACCGCTTGTTCTCCGGGAAGTTGGGAGATCCATCCCGACGGAAGGTGAACTGAGCCATATACTTATCCGCGTAATCATAAGAGAAGCGGCCGAAAATGTTCTGGCGAGCGCTCTCGCTGGATTTACCATCATTCGATTGCTTGTTCTTATCGCTGCTACCCGCGAAGATCTCGGAGATGGCGGTCGACACGAAATCGCTCCGGTAAGCGCCCACGAAGTCTATTTTCTCCTGGTTCTGCTCATATCCGAACATCGCCCCGACATGATGTTTCCCGAATGTACGGTCGTAGTTGATCTTGCCGACCAAATACATATTGACCGTATTATCGTAGTTCTGGGTAAGGCTGGCGAGGCTCGGGGAACTACCCGAGATCCCGCGGTACAATTCACCGGTCGAGCTATCCTGATAATAAACATACGCCGGTGTTTTCCAGACCTTCGTCCGCAAAGACTCGGTATCATAGCTGGCTATACCGTCCAGCCACAAGCCTTCCACCCAAGGAATATCCAGCTTGAACGAGAACCTTGACTGTATCGTGGTCGTCTTTTGCTTCTCATAGCCAAGAGCATCGCCCACCCTGTTCACTAAGTTCTCACTATCCCGGTTAGGCATCAGATAATCCGTACCGGGCCAATACGTCTGCCACGTCGGCAAATACAAGAAAATATGGCTATATATATCGCTCGTACCGCCGGAAGGATAATGGCTGTCATTCAGCTTACCGGCAATGTCGAGCCCAACTTTCAAATATTTGGTGACTTGCACGTCCACATTCGAACGGACGTTATACAAACGGACACTCGTCGTACCTCCAACGAAGTTACCGCTCTGATGAGATTCACCCAAGGACAAGAAATACTTGACACGCTCATTTCCACCCGAGACACCGACATTCACCCGATGCTGCGGGGTCAGATTCCGCGTCATGAGGTCAAACCAATCCGTATTCGGATAATTTGGATCCGTCCCGTTCCTATACTTTTCCAATTCCTCAGCTGTATAACGAGGCGCACGTCCCTCACCTTCCTCTATCTCATTATATACGCTCGCAAAGGTATAGGAGTCCGCCATCTTCGGATTTCGTGTAGGCTGGGAGAAGCCCTGGTTATACGAGAAAGAGATCGTCGGTTTTGCCTCCGTACCCCGCTTCGTGGTCACCAAGATAACACCATTCGCTGCCCGGGCACCATAAATAGCGGCGGAAGCATCCTTCAAGACCGAAATACTCTCGATGTCATTCGGGTTCAACTCACTAAGTCCATCCCTTTCCACACCATCAATCAAGATCAACGGGGAAGAATTACCGGTCGTGCTTTTTCCACGAATGTAAATGGACGGATCATCCCTACCCGGCTCACCCGTACGGTTATTCACGATAACACCGGGCAAACGTCCTGCCAAAGAGTTCGCCACATTGATCGAGGGGCTTTTCATGATCTCCTCACCCTTCAGCGCAACCACTGATCCGGTAAGGGTCACCTTCTTCTGCGTTCCATACCCAACTACGACCACCTCATCCAAGGCTTGCGTATCCTCGCTCAAGAGGATCTCCAACGGGCTCTTCGCCTTATTGACAGCGATCTCCTTCTCCGAATACCCAATATAGGTCACGCTCAACTTAGAGTTCGGGGATACGGACAAGGTGAAATTACCGTCAATATCGGTCACCGTACCGTTCGTCGTACCCTTCTCCACGACGTTCACGCCTATAATCGGCTCTCCGTTCTCATCTTTCACGACACCCTTCACCGTGACCCGGCCTGCCTGCTGGGATTCGGAAGGTCCTGTCGCTCCTTTCTTGGAGATAACAATCATTTTTCCTTGGATGGAATAGGTCAAGCCATCATCCAATACCGCGGACAACACCTCATCCAACGAAGCGTCCTTGAAATCCTGCGTGATCCGCTTTCCCTCATTCACCTCCCCTTTCTTATAAATGATGGAATACTGCAACTCTTTCTCTATCTCCGTCAAGACGGTCTTTAAAGGGACATTCCTAAATTGCTGTGTGATTCGCTGTGCATTCATGGAGGCAGTGCCTGAAAGCATCAAAGCAAGGATCAACGCCCTTCCTATGTTTCTATTGCACATAAGCTAAAAAAATTAAAAAATTAGATTTAATATAACAATCGCGCTATTGTTTTCGAACATAAACATCCCGTCCGATCCGTTCATAGCGGATCGGGAGGATCTCAGACAAAGCCTTGAAAATATCCCCGATCGTCTCCTCGTTACGGAGCGATACATGGAAACTCGCTTCTTTTTCCAAGCTGTCATCCAAATGGATACGGACATCATATTTCCGAGATAACCGGACAGCCAGCTCAGCCAAGGTGATCTTATCATATTCTACCCGGCCTTCCGTCCACGACTTATACTGTGAGGGCTGTACCTGTTGCTTTGTAAAAACCCCATGCCGTTTATCAAGGCTTAGCATCTCGCCCGGCTCCACCGGGATATGCCGCCCCTTATAGAGAATATCAATAGAACCTTCCAGCAAGGTCGTTTTGTCAACCCGATCCTCGGGATAAGAGGATACATTGAATTTCGTCCCTTTCACCAATATGCTATACCGATCCATCTTTACCGTAAAAGGGGCACCATCCGGCTGCTTGGTGACCTCAAAATAGGCCTCTCCGGACAGAAGCACCTCCCGGTTCCGGGTATTGAAGTCGCCAGAATACCGCAATGTGGAACCTGCGTTCAGCCAAACGACCGTCCCGTCCGCCAAGGTCAATTTGCTTTTCTCCCCATAATCGGTTTCCAACGCGAATAGATTATGAGCGGTATCCTTACCTTGATGCAGATAGATCCCATAGGCTCCCCCAAGCACCAGAAGACCGGAGATCGCCGCCGCGGCAACGACCCGACGTAACCGGATACGTTTAGACCTGAACATCTCTCCCATTGCCTGGCGTATCCGTATCCGGTTTTGCAACCTTGACCATTCACGGGAGACTTCCGGCATCAACTTGGCAGAAAACATCCATTCCATTTCCCATTTCCGGAAAGAATCCTCGTTCCCGGAAGAAGCATTCACGAACTGGAAAAGAATCTCCTCCTCGGAGGGAGCGATACTCCCCTCGAAATACTTCCTCGCTAATTGATGATAGTCTATTTTACTCTCTTCCATGATTCTCGCTTTCTATAAGATGAAACAACCCAAAACGATTTTACCCAACCTTGATAGTTGGATTTTTTTAAACTTTCCATAAATTAGATTAAACAGGATATACGATAATAAAGATAATCTTCCCCCGGGAATGACAGGTTCCGCCTCATTCAGAGAGCAGCCAAGCCAACACAACGATATAAATATCCATCGGATACTTGTTCCTGAAATGCTCGGAAAAGCGAGCCAAGGCCTTGGTTATATGCTTCTCCACGGCGGTCGTGGAGATATGAAGAGCCTCCGCGATCTCCCAATTCTTCATTTTCTTGAAACGGCTCATCTCGAAAACCTCCCGGCAACGAGGCGGCAGGTCACTTATGACCAGATCGATCTGCTCCCGCAATTCCTTATATAAAAGGGTATATTCCGGGCTCACGCCAAAATCCCAATGGTAAAGCTCCTCTTGTCCCTCTGCCGTATCTAAATAGTCAAGGCTCCGCTGTTCTACCAAGTTTATATGTTTCAGATAATTCAAACAGGCGTTACGTACCATCGCGAACAACAAGGCCGAAATGGAGACTGCCTCTATCAAGGCCCGTTTCTCCCAGAACTTCAAGAAGCTCTCCTGGATAATATCCCGGACCACCTCCTCGTCCCTCACGAAACGGATAGCATATCTACGCAAACGGGAATAATAAGCGTTAAACAGGAACTCGAATGCCTCATTGTTCCCGTTTTTTATCTCCCTGATAAGCGTCCTGTCGTCCGTGAAGTCCTTCATAAATTATGATCTATATAATTCCGGGCCATTCATGTTTGCAAATATATCAAAATATTATTTATACAAGATTTCAGGGATTGCAACATTTTTTACTTCAGCGAAAGAGAAATCCTCCATTCACATCACGGATATACGCGCGAACAGATAAGAATATCATAAGACACCTTTACCAAGAAAAAGTTCAAGAACTCTTGAAAAAAACTTCCCGATTGTTTGCAATTTCTCAAATAACCCATATATTTGTCGCCAGAATAGCAAAAAAGGAACAATGAATACATTCGTAGTAAATACATATTGGTGGTGGCGCTCCGTACAACTCATAAGGTCGTAAGGGACGAGGATCCGTATGTATATAGAATGTAACGTGAAAATATAAAGAGGTCTGTCGCACTTGCGGCAGGCCTCTTTTCTTTTTCCGGCCCAATGATCGAAACTAAAATCAAAATAAGACAAGAGATGAAAACGTATCAAGTGGATGAGAATGGTTATTATGGTGAGTTTGGCGGCGCATACGTGCCCGAGATCCTGCACCAATGCGTGGAGGACTTACGGAACACCTACCTGAAAGTATTGGAAAGCGCGAGCTTCAAGGAGGAATTCGATCAGTTACTGCGCGATTACGTAGGCCGCCCCTCACCGCTCTACTTGGCAAAGCGCTTAAGCAAGCGGTACGGTTGCAAGATCTACCTAAAACGCGAAGACCTGAACCATACCGGAGCCCATAAGATCAACAACACGATCGGGCAGATCCTTTTGGCCCGCCGTATGGGGAAAAAGCGGATCATCGCCGAGACAGGCGCCGGACAGCATGGCGTGGCCACCGCGACTGTATGCGCCTTGATGGACATGGAGTGCGTGGTCTATATGGGAAAGACCGACGTAGAACGCCAACACGCCAACGTGCAGAAGATGGAGATGCTGGGAGCGACCGTGGTTCCGGTCACCTCAGGCAACATGACCTTGAAAGACGCCACCAACGAGGCGATACGCGACTGGTGCTGCCATCCATCAGACACCTACTACATCATCGGCTCTACCGTGGGGCCTCATCCCTATCCGGACATGGTGGCACGCTTGCAATCCGTCATAAGCGCCGAGATCAAACGGCAGCTGTTGGAGCAAGAGGGACGGGATCATCCCGATTACCTGATCGCCTGCGTGGGAGGTGGTAGCAACGCCGCGGGGACGATCTACCATTTTATCGACGATGAGCGGGTGAAGATCGTGCTCGCCGAGGCGGGCGGATTAGGGATAACCTCCGGCAAAAGCGCGGCGACCATCCAGTTGGGCAAAAAAGGGATCATCCACGGGGCACGGACGTTGGTGATGCAGAACGAGGACGGGCAGATAGAGGAGCCCTATTCCATCTCCGCCGGGTTGGATTACCCGGGTATCGGGCCGATACATGCGAACCTCTATACGACACGCCGCGCACGGATTCTCGCGGTGAACGACGACGAGGCGCTCGCCGCCGCCTTCGAGCTGACCCGGTTAGAGGGCATCATTCCCGCCTTGGAGAGCGCGCACGCGTTAGGCGCCTTGGCGAAAGTGGATTTCAAGCCGGAAGATGTGGTCGTACTGACCGTCTCCGGACGCGGTGATAAAGACATGGATACATACATTAAACACAAAATGGCATGAACTATACATTTAAGACGATCAGTAAGCGCGTGATGGGCGACCTGCATACGCCCGTAAGCATCTACCTCAAGGTACGCGACGTATATCCGGAATCGGCCCTGTTGGAAAGCTCGGACTTTCACGGGAACGAGAACAGCCTGTCGTATATCGCACTCCAACCCATAGCCCGTATCGGCATCAATAACCGGGAATGTACGGCCTCCTACCCTGACGGAAGCCGCGAGGTAACCCCGCTCTCCGGCACGTTCGGCGTGGCGGAGGCGATGAACACCTTCCTCCGGCGGTTCAAGGTAGAGGGTGCCAACAAAGAGGTATGCGGGCTTTTCGGCTATACCGCCTACGACGCGATCCGCTACTTCGAGAACATCCCGGTGATGGAGGCGCATCACGAGGAGAACGACGCTCCCGATTTACTGTATATCCTTTATAAATACGTGATCGTGTTCGACCATTTCAAGAACGAGCTTACGATCGTGGAGCTGATGAGCGAGGGCGAGAAAAGCGGACTGAACGAGATCATCACGCTGATCGAGAACCGGAATTTCGCCTCCTACAATTTCCGGACAGTCGGGCCGGAAACCTCCCCGATCACCGGCGAGGAATACAAGGCGATGGTACGGCAAGGGATCCGGCATTGCTTGCGGGGCGACGTATTCCAGATCGTGTTGAGCCGCCGGTTCGAGCAGCCTTTCCAAGGCGACGATTTCAAGGTATATCGCGCGCTGCGCAGTATCAACCCATCGCCCTACCTGTTCTATTTCGACTTCGGGGGATTCCGGATCTTCGGTTCCTCACCGGAGACGCATTGCAAGGTGAAAGCCGGACGGGCAAGTATCGACCCGATAGCGGGCACGGCCTTCCGTACCGGCAACATCGAGGTGGACAAGCGGCGTACGGAAGCGTTGCTGCACGACCCGAAGGAGAACGCCGAGCACGTCATGCTGGTGGATCTCGCGCGCAACGACCTGAGCCGTAACGCGCACGACGTGCAGGTGGATTTCTACAAGGAGACCCAGTATTACAGCCACGTCATCCACTTAGTCTCCCGGGTAAGCGGCACGATCGATCCCGACAGCAACCCGATCCGCACCTATATCGACACCTTTCCGGCGGGTACGCTGAGCGGAGCGCCCAAGGTACGGGCAATGCAACTCATCAACGAGATCGAGGGACGTAACCGGGGCGCTTACGGGGGATGTATCGGTTTCATCGGATTGGATGGCGACCTGAACCAGGCGATCACGATCCGCTCGTTCGTGAGCCGGGGAAACGTGCTTTACTATCAGGCCGGCGCCGGGATCGTGGCGAAAAGTCACGACGAACGCGAGCTGCAAGAGGTGAACAACAAATTAGGTGCCTTGAAGAAGGCGATCGACCTCGCGGAACAATTAATCAATTAACCATAGCATAACGACATCATGAAAATCTTATTATTCGATAATTATGACTCCTTCACCTACAATCTATCGCATATCTTGAAGGAGCTGGGGGCGGAACCGGAGGTACACCGCAACGACCAGATCGCGCTGGAGGAGGTGGAACGGTTCGACAAGATCGTGCTATCGCCCGGACCGGGTATCCCGGAAGAGGCTGGGATCCTGCTCCCATTGATCCGGACTTACGCGCCAACCAAGAGCATCTTAGGGGTCTGCTTGGGCGAGCAGGCGATCGGACAGGCTTTCGGGGCGAAGCTGATTAACCTGAAGGAGGTATATCACGGGATATGCTCGGATATACGGATCATCGCCGACGACCCGCTTTTCGATGGGCTACGACCGGGGATACGGGTGGGCCGATACCACTCGTGGGTAGTGTCTAAGGAGGATTTCCCGGATTGCTTGGAGATTACCGCCGTGGATACGGAGGAGGGGCAGATCATGGGGCTGCGCCATCGCGAGTACGACGTGCGGGGGATCCAGTTTCACCCGGAGTCGGTACTCACCCCGCAAGGGAAGAGAATCATCGAGAACTGGTTGAGATCCTGAAGCCTTCCCGAAGGTTTTCCAAAAACAACCCCATGAAAAGCGGAAAAGCCCGGCAGCCTTTCCATGCGTCAATGGGGGACTTAAAACAACTTCCATAATCAAGACAAAAAAACAGATGAAAACTATTTTATATCGCCTGTTCGAGCATCAGTATTTAGGCCGCGAGGAGGCTCGCGACATCTTGCAGAAAATAGCGGAAGGCTATTACAACGACTCCCAGATAGCCAGCCTGATCACCGTGTTCCTGATGCGCAGCATCTCCGTGGAGGAGCTCACCGGTTTCAGGGAGGCTTTGCTGGATATGCGCGTCGCGGTGGACCTGAACGAATATAAGCCGATCGACATCGTGGGTACCGGCGGGGATGGAAAGAACACGTTCAATATCAGTACCTGCGCCTGCTTCGTGGTGGCGGGAGCCGGTTATAACGTGGTGAAACACGGGAACTACGGGGCTACCTCCGTCAGCGGGGCGAGCAACGTGATGGAGCAACATGGGGTACGGTTCACGAGCGACCCCGATCGCCTGCGCGCCTCCATCGAGGGTTGCCATATCGCTTACCTGCACGCTCCCCTCTTCAACCCGGCCTTGAAAGCCGTGGCGCCGGTACGCAAGAGCTTAGGGGTACGCAGTTTCTTCAATATGCTGGGGCCGTTGGTCAATCCGGTTCTACCGACCTATCAGCTATTGGGTGTGTATAACCTTCCCTTGCTGAGGCTATACAACTACACTTACCAAGAAAGCGGGACACGATTCGCCGTGGTACACAGTTTGGATGGTTACGACGAGATCTCGCTCACCGCCGATTTCAAGGTGGCGATGCCGGAAAAAGAGAAATTATACACCCCTGAGAGCTTAGGGTTCAAGCGTTGCGAAGAAGCCGACTTGGATGGAGGGAACACGCCGGAGCAGGCTGCCCGTATCTTCGACGACGTATTGGGGAACACGGCCACCGAGGCGCAGAAAAATTGCGTGATCGCCAACGCCGCTTTCGCCATCCAAGTGATCTGCCCGGAGAAGAAAATAGCCACTTGCATCGCCGAGGCAAGGGAATCATTAGAGAGCGGACGGGCATTGGCCACATTCCGTAAATTCCTATCTTTGAATCAATAAAAACTATGGCAAAAGATATTTTACAGACAATCGTGGCGCATAAGCGCATAGAAGTGGCCCGCCAGAAACAGGCGGTGAGCCTGCAAACCTTGTTGGCGTTGGGGAGCGACCGGTTAGAGCGGGATACCCGTTCGATGCGCACGGCCTTAGAAAGCTCCCCCTCAGGGATCATAGCCGAGTTCAAACGGAAAAGTCCGTCGAAAGGGTGGATCTTTCCGGAAGCGGAGGTGCGTGAGGTGGTTCCCGCTTACGAGGCGGGAGGAGCCGCCGCCTGCTCCATACTGACCGACGGGGATTTCTTCGGGGGATCGCTCCGGGATCTGAGGCAGGCCCGAGAACGGGTGAACCTGCCGCTATTGCGTAAGGATTTCATCATCGACACGTATCAGTTATTCCAGGCCCGGGTAATGGGAGCCGACGCGGTGTTACTGATCGCGGCAGCCTTAAATCCGGAGGAATGCCGGGTACTCGCCGAGACCGCCCATAGCCTCCAATTAGAGGTATTGCTGGAGATTCACGAGGAACGGGAGCTGGAGTACCTGAATGCGGACGTGGATATGCTGGGCGTGAACAACCGGAACTTAGGGTCGTTCCATACGGACGTGGCGAACTCGTTCCGGCTGGCGGAGCGGTTGCGGGGCTCTTCCGCCCTATTGGTGTCGGAGAGCGGGATAGACAATCCGGATACGGTCAGGCAACTACGCGAGGCGGGATTCCGGGGATTCCTTATCGGTGAGGCGTTCATGCGTACCGGGACACCGGGTGATACGCTCCATCAATTTATCGGAGGGCTCGTATGATCGTCAAGATATGTGGAATGCGGGAGAAGGAGAACATCTTGGCCGTCTCCTCGCTGGACATCCAATGGATGGGATTCATCTTCTACGCACGGTCGCCCCGCTCCGTGACGGAGATCGAGCCGGGATCGCTCTTCCCGGCCGGTATGCGGCAGCGGCGGGTCGGGGTGTTCGTGGACGCTTCTCCCGAATATATGATGCGGATAGCCAATGCCTATCGGCTGGATTACCTGCAACTGCATGGGCATGAATCGCCCGACATCTGCCATACGCTGCGGAAACGGGGATACGCCCTCATCAAGGCGTTCGCCATAGCTGAGGCGGAAGATTTTGAGCGTACCTCGGCCTATGCGAACCGGGTGGACTATTTCTTGTTCGACACCCGTTGCGAGGGACATGGCGGCTCGGGACGCTCGTTCGACTGGTCGCTGCTCTCCGCCTACAAAGGGGATACGCCATTCCTGCTGAGCGGAGGGATACGCCCGGAAAGCGTGGAGGCGATACAGGCTCTCAAGCTCCCCGCATTGGCCGGTATCGACCTGAACAGTGGGTTTGAGCGATCGCCCGGTATCAAGGACATCGGGAAATTGAGGAATTTCATCCAACAGGTCCAAGTCTAAAAACAGTATATAAATCAAAAAACATCTATGATATGAATCGAATCACGAACTTATTCCAAACCCAGAAGGAGAAGATCTTATCGGTCTATTTCACGGCCGGTTACCCTCGGCTGAATGATACGATGCCGATATTGCGAGCATTGCAGGAAAAGGGCATCCATATGGTTGAGGTAGGTATTCCCTTCTCCGACCCGATGGCCGACGGGCCGGTCATACAAGAGGCGGCGACAAAAGCGTTGCGCAACGGGATGTCGCTCCATCTCCTCTTCGACCAGCTAAAGGGAATGCGCCAAGAGGTGAAGATCCCGGTCATCTTGATGGGCTACCTGAACCCGATCATGCAGTTCGGGTTCGAGCGGTTTTGCCAATGCTGCGTGGAGGTTGGCGTGGATGGGGTAATCATCCCGGATCTTCCTTACGCTGAGTATATGGCGGAGTACAAGGAAATCGCCGACCGGTTCGACCTGAAGTTCATCATGCTGATCACGCCCGAAACCTCCGAGGAGCGGATCCGCCTGATCGACGCGCATACAAGCGGGTTTATCTATATGGTATCCAGCGCGGCGACGACCGGAGCCCAGCGTTCGTTCGACGAAGTAAAACAGGCTTATTTCCGGAGGATCGATGCCTTGAAGCTGCGGAATCCCCGTTTAGTGGGCTTTGGCATCAGTAATAAGGCGACGTATGAGGCGGCTGCCGCTTACTCATCGGGAGCGATCATCGGGAGTAAGTTCGTTCAACTGCTGGGGAGTGAGCCCACACCTGCGGAGGCGGTGGATAAACTCTTGGATGCCTTACGGAGATAGGGACATCCACGGTTGGCCGCATGGACAATCGGGAACAAAAAGAACGGGCGATCACGGAATTCCGTGATCGCCCGTTCTTATCTGCTTTTCGCTATATTTCCTCAATCAACGCAGTATCACCAACACTTGAATCGGCCCATGCGCCCCGAACACCAAGGCCTGTTCAATATCGGCCGTCTTGGAAGGTCCCGACATGAACACACCATATCCATAGTCCATCCCGGCAACAAGGCGGTATGCCTCGTTCATGTTGTTGACCAAACGGGTCTTGTCGAGTAGGATAACCAAGGCGTTCGAGATGAAATACAACCCCTTATGGCGTACTTGACAGGGCAACCAGACCGCGGCGTTCTCAGCCACCCCAAAACTGCCCTCCACGACGGAAAGGTCTGTCCCGTTCAATTCCCGCGGATCCTCCACATCATCCGGATTAAACGTGGCGCAGGTAATCCCGTCCAAGTTAGAGGCTATACGTACCGCCTCCGGGAATTCCCGACGAATGACCTCGTTCACATCCTCATTCTCGCCCAGCACGACCGCCTTACCTCCCGCTTGGGCCAGCACCTCCGAGAAAGTGGCTAAAGGATCGGCGTATGTAATCGCCTCCAACGAGATCTCCGGCATCTCATAGCGTTCTCCCGTATGGTTACGGATGCGCTCTAATATCAGGTTCTTACTATCCTCGTTCATCATTTTACCTTATTCTTTTTCCATAGATCATTAAACGACTCCTTAGCAAAAACGGGCAGTTCCCGTCCCTCGCCCCATGCGTTCAATCGGTTATATACCATGAAACGGGGCAGATGATTCACGACCGGAGCGAATTTCAACGCCGTATTAAACAAGGCCGGTCGCCCCATCAAGAACTTCATGCCTGAAGAAATCATTTTCTTTTGGGGATTCGCCTTCCCTAACTTATCCAAATCCTGGCGCCAACGATAGATCTGCTCTCCTAAATCCACTTTTACCGGACACACATTCGAGCAAGAGAGGCAAAGCGAACAGGCCGACAGGTTATCCGAATATTTCCGGGGATCCTTATGCATACTCAAGTTGATACCGATAGGTCCGGGGATAAAATAGGTATAGGAGTAACCTCCGCTCCGGCGATAAACCGGGCAGGTATTCATGCACTCCCCACACCGGATGCAGTTGAGCGTACGTATATGATCCGGACGAGCGAGAATATCGCTGCGGCCATTGTCTACGATAATGATATGAAACTCTTGTCCTTTCGGGGGGCGACGGTAATGAGCCGTATAAGAGGTGATCGGCTGTCCCGTTCCTGATCGGGCAAGCAACCGGGTGAATACGCCTAACGCTTCTAAGTTGGGGACGATTTTCTCCATACCCATCACGGCGATATGCACTTTCGGGAATGAGGTTCCCATATCCGCGTTCCCCTCATTCGTACAAACCACGATCTCTCCCGTGGAAGCGACAGCGAAGTTCACACCCGTCATCGCGGCGTCGGCGTGCAAGAACTTCTCACGCAAGTTCTTTCGTGCGGCGTGAGTCAGGTAAGTCGGGTCGCTGTTTCCCGGCTCCGTTCCCATCTCACGAGTCATCATCTCACTAATCTGCTCTCGTTTCACATGGATGGCAGGTAGAACGATATGGCTCGGTGTCAGATGCATCAGCTGAAGGATACGTTCCCCTAAATCACTTTCCACCACATCGATCCCCTCCTCCATCAAGAACTTATTCATGTGGCACTCCTCAGTCAGCATGGATTTGCTCTTGATCAGATTACGAGCGCCGTGCTCCTTTAAGATGTTAAGGACAATCTCGTTGTGCTCCGCCGCATCCTTCGCCCAATGTACGACCGCACCATTCGCGATGGCATTTCTCTCGAACTCCTCTAATAACGTATCAAGATGGCTATTGCTATACAACTTGATCGCAGAGGCTAAATCCCTCAGGCGCTCCCATTCAGGCAGCGAACGGCTCATCTTGTCTCTTTTGGCACGTACCATCCATAAGGTTTGATCATGCCAAGCCGCATTTGTCTTGTTTTCCAAGAAATGAGAAGCGGCAATCGAATGTTTCGTGCTCATAATCCCGTAGCCAATAGTTGAACAATATGAATCGTCTTGATCGGAAGTTTCTCCCGTTTGATCACCCCCTCCATGTGCATCAGGCAAGAGCTATCCGCTCCCGTGATATACTCAGCCCCGGTACTTAGATGATCCATCACCTTGTCGTGTCCCATACAGGCGGAAACGGCAGGCTCCTCTACGGCAAACATACCACCAAAGCCACAGCATTCATCCACTCGCTTGGGTTCAAACACCTCAATGCCTTTAACTAAAGACAGAAGATTCCTCAATTTTGAATAATAAGGGATATTTCGTTCGCTTGGAGAAGAGAGCCCTAACTCCCTCACCCCATGACAGCTATTGTGAATACTTACCTTATGGGGGAATACGGCAGGTAAGGATTCCGGCTTCACCACATCATGCAGGAACTCGCAGATGTCGTAAATTTTCTGGCTATTCATACATACATGATCCCGTTTCTCCAGCAAACGGGGATGGTTCTCTTTCACGAACGCCACGCAACTGGCCGAAGGACCGACCACATAATCATAACTCTCGAATAACTCTTCCATACGAGATGCCAAAGAAACGGCCTCATCCTCAAAACCCGCATTCGCCATAGGCTGGCCACAACAGGTCTGGTCAATGGGATAATCCACATCCACACCTACCTGTCTCAACAATTTATACGAGGCTATTCCTACCTCAGGGTACACCGCGTTGATGTAACATGGGATAAACAACCCTACCTTCATACTATTTTATCTTATATTGAATGACTTATAAAGCATATTCGATTGACACGCTTGACAACATCTATAATTGGGTATTAGCCCGGACACGGCTCAACGTTTCCGGGGTCATTTGCAAGAAAGAGGCGATATGCGACAAGGGTGCCCGTCTCACGATCTCAGGACGCTCTTTCAACAAGCGAGCATATCGCTCATTCGCAGTCTCAAAACGCAAAGAGTCGGCCTTACGCTGTGACAAGATCAAGGAATTCTCCAGCAAGCGACGGTACAAGATCTCAATCTCATACCGTTCAGCGCATAATTCCAACAAGGGATCATGTGGAATGCCATAGACGATCGTGTGTTCCAACGCCTCTACCTGCAAAAGGGCCGGACGCTGACGCAAAAAACTCTCGATACAGATGAAAACGTCGTCCTCGCAAGAGAAATGCTCGGTAAGGTCCCGCTTATTCTTGAAATAGAACTGCCGGACCATCCCTTTATACACATAACCTAACTGCGTGCAAACCACACCCTCGTCCAGGAACATCGCCCCTTTCTTGAGTTCAGTCCGGACAAGTATCGACGCGAATCGCTCCAGTCCCTCCTCGCTAAGCGGATTAGACTGAACAGTTATCTGACGCGCCACGTCTATCGCGGTATCCTTACATTCAAGCATTTTATAGTTTCAATCCTCCTATTTATATTCTTGCCAACTCTTAATGTGAATATCATCCACGCTCAACGTACAGAAAGCTTGTATGAAGGCACTTGCCAAGCGAGCGTTGGTAATCAACGGGATATTCAAGTCGATAGCGGCACGGCGTATTTTATAGCCATTATCCAATTCTCCCGCCGACAAATCCCGCGGGATATTGACTACCATATCGATCTTACGCTCATGGAGCATCGATAACGCTTGCGGCTCCCCGGACTCACTGGGCCAATAGACCAACGTACTTTGAACCCCATTCTCCTCCAAGAAGCGATGCGTACCGCCCGTGGCATACAAATTATAGCCTTTCGCCGCCAACAATCTCGCCGCATCAAGCATAGCCACTTTCTGCTTCGCCGTTCCCGTCGAGAGTAAGATATTCTTCTCCGGAATACGTTGCCCAACAGCAAGCATACTGGTCAATACTGCCTCCAAGACATCATCGCCCAAACAACCGACCTCTCCCGTAGAAGCCATATCGACACCTAACACGGGATCGGCCTTCTGCAACCGGTTAAATGAGAATTGGGAAGCCTTGATCCCGACATAATCCAAGTCGAACTCATTCTTGTTTGGCTTCTCGACCGGTAATCCCAGCATGATCCGGGTTGCCAGCTCTATAAAGTTTATCTTCAGCACCTTGCTTACGAACGGGAATGAACGGCTCGCACGCAGGTTACATTCAATCACCTTGATCTCATTGCCTTTCGCCAGATATTGGATATTAAACGGACCCGATATATTAAGTTCTTTCGCTATCCGCTTGCTGATCCGCTTAATCCGGCGAACGGTCTCCACATAAAGTTTCTGCGCCGGGAACTGGATGGTCGCATCCCCTGAATGTACGCCAGCGAACTCGATATGCTCACTAATAGCGTACATCACGATCTCCCCATGATCCGCCACGGCATCCATCTCTACCTCCTTAGCGTGCTCGATGAACTGACTCACCACCACGGGATGCTTCTGGCTGACATTAGCCGCCAGCTTCAAGAAACGTTCCAACTCCCCTTGGTTCGAGCAGACATTCATGGCGGCGCCACTCAACACATAACTCGGGCGTACTAAGACCGGAAAACCGACTTCCGCCACGAAGTTATTTATATCTTCCATCGACGAAAGCTCTTTCCAGCGAGGCTGATCCACCCCGATACGATCCAACATGGCGGAGAACTTCTCCCGGTCTTCCGCATTATCGATGCTCTTCGCTGAGGTACCCAGGATATTCACGTGCTGCTCATCGAGGCGCATCGCCAGATTGTTCGGGATCTGCCCTCCTGTCGAGACGATCACCCCATACGGGTTCTCCAACTCCAGAATATCCATCACCCGCTCAAAAGTCAGCTCATCGAAGTACAGGCGGTCGCACATATCATAATCAGTCGATACCGTCTCCGGATTATAATTAATCATCACGGACCGGTATCCCTCCTTCCGGATCGTATTCAGCGCCTGGACACCACACCAGTCAAATTCCACGGAACTACCGATGCGATACGCTCCCGATCCAAGAACCACGATCGAGCGATGATCCCCCACATAGGTCACATCATTTTCCGTGCCACTATATGTAAGGTACAGATAATTCGTCTGCGCGGGATACTCCGCCGCCAAGGTGTCTATTTGCTTCACCACCGGAAGGATCCCATGCTCCTTACGGAACTGGCGAACCAGCATCATACCCCGTTCCGGATCATCCTCCAAGCCAATAGCCCTGGCAATCTGGAAGTCCGAGAAGCCTTGTATCTTCGCCCGCCTTATCAATTCCGGATTAATGCGCCAACGCTGGATCCCCTTCATATCGAAAGCGTGCAGCTCCTTCGAAGTCTGCATGATCCCATACAATTTTTGCAAGAACCAACGATCGATCCGTGTCAGTTCATGGATCTGGTCAACCGTATAGCCCGCACGAAACGCTTTCGAGATTACAAATATACGTCGATCCGTCGGTTCATGCAAGGCCTTGTCGATGTCAGCGATCACCAACTCCTTATTCTCCACGAAGCCATGCATCCCCTGCCCTATCATACGTAACCCCTTCTGGATCGCCTCCTCGAAAGTACGACCGATCGCCATCACCTCACCGACCGATTTCATGCTCGATCCCAATTCCCGGGCCACGCCGTGGAACTTACCCAAGTCCCACCGAGGGATCTTACAAACCACATAATCGAGCGCAGGCTCAAAGAAAGCGCTCGTCGTCTTCGTGACCGAATTCTTCAGGTCGAACAGCCCATAGCCCAAGCCTAACTTAGCCGCCACGAAAGCCAGCGGATAACCGGTCGCTTTCGAGGCAAGCGCCGACGAACGGCTCAAGCGGGCGTTTACCTCGATCACCCGGTAATCCTCGCTCTCGGGATCGTACGCATATTGCACGTTACACTCTCCCACGATCCCTATATGACGGATGATACGGATCGCCAGCTCGCGTAATTTATGATAGTCTGTATTGCTCAATGTCTGGGAGGGAGCGATCACGATCGATTCACCGGTATGGATACCCAGCGGATCAAAGTTCTCCATATTACAAACCGTGATACAGTTATCGAACCGATCACGCACCACCTCATACTCTACCTCTTTCCAACCTTTCAGGCTCTTCTCCACCAGCACCTGGGGCGAGAAAGAGAAAGCCTTCTCGACCAACGCGTTCAATTCCTCCTCATTATCGCAGAAACCGGAGCCAAGCCCTCCCAGCGCATAGGCGGCCCGTACGATCACGGGGTAACCCAATTCCGCCGCCGCCTTGCGGGCATCCTCGATCGTCTCCACGGCCTCGCTCTTGATCGTCTTCACGCCTATCTCATCCAACTTGCGGACAAATAGTTCCCGATCCTCCGTATCCATGATCGCCTGCACAGGTGTACCCAACACACGCACATTATATTTCTCCAACACGCCGCTTTGATAAAGCGCCACGCCACAGTTCAACGCGGTTTGTCCACCAAAAGCGAGCAAGATTCCTTCCGGGCGTTCCTTCTCGATCACCTTCTCCACGAAAAAGGGGGTAACCGGCAAGAAATAGACCGTATCCGCGACTCCCTCAGAGGTTTGCACCGTAGCGATATTCGGATTAATCAATATCGTCTGGATACCCTCTTCCTTGATCGCTTTCAAGGCTTGGCTACCCGAATAGTCAAACTCACCGGCCTCACCGATCTTCAAGGCTCCGGATCCAAGTATCAGGACTTTCTTTATATCTTCTTTCATTGTTTTTCTGTCAATTTGGTGATAAATCTAATTCACGTATCCTCCCTTTATCCACTTACAAGAGCTCGACAAATTTATCGAACATGAACTCCGTATCCAAAGGTCCGCTACATGCCTCGGGATGGAACTGGGAAGAGAAGAAAGGCTTCGTCTTATGCCGGATACCCTCGTTAGTCCCGTCATTCATATTGACAAAGAGAGGCTCCCACTCCTCGCCCAATGTGTCATTATCTACCGCATAACCATGATTCTGGGAGGTGATGAAACACTTATCGGTACCTACCATACGCACAGGTTGGTTATGGCTTCGGTGTCCATACTTCAACTTATAGATCGAGGCCCCTCCTGCCTTCGCCAGCAACTGGTTGCCCATACAGATACCACAAATCGGCTTATCCCCGGCGAGAGCCTTCCGGATATTGCGGACAGCCGCCTCACAGGTATCCGGATCACCGGGACCATTGCTCAGGAAAAGTCCATCATACTCCAGCCTGTTAAAGTCATAATCCCAAGGCACCCGTATCACTGTCACGCCTCGTCGCAGCAAACAACGTATGATGTTATGCTTCACGCCACAATCCAGCAAGACGACCCGCTTCTTCCCGGCTCCTTCTCCGTATGTGATCACCTCCTTGCACGATACACGATCCACGTAATTCACGTTCGCGTACTGCCCGAAATCGGAAAGTTCCTCAGGCTGGTCACCCATCACGATCCGCCCCATCATCACACCATGCTCGCGCAATTTCTTCGTCAGCGCCCGTGTGTCGATGCCATAGATACCGGGGATCCGCTCCTCCTTCAGCCAATCGCCCAAGCTGCACACGGCGTTCCAATGGCTATACTCCTCGCTGTAATCACTCACGATGATCGCCTCCGCGTGAATCCGCTCACTCTCCATGAAAGTAGCGATTCCATCCGGGCCGAACGTACGGGGAGGCACGCCGTAATTCCCGATCAGGGGATAGGTCAATACCATCAACTGCCCCGCGTAAGAGGGATCTGTCAAGCTCTCCGGATAACCGGTCATCGCCGTGTTGAACACGACCTCCCCGGAAACCGGCTTCTCGTAACCGAACGAATATCCCCGGAACACGGAACCGTCGTCTAACATCAAAGTTGCTGCTTTGTCCATATAAAAAACATTGTATTTTATTGTCATTTCATATACTCATCTTCCATATAACGGATGAACGCCTCGTTCACCAACCGGGTTCCCCCGGGGGTAGGATAATCACCCGAGAAATACCAGTCTCCCGGATGATCCGGGCAGGAGGCGTGCAAGCCTTCCAAGGTCTGATAAACGATCTCCACCTCCGCTTTTGTACCTGTCGGAGTCAACAACTCCACCATCTTGGCCGAGATCTCATCCGCGGTGAAAGGCTCGTAAATCCGCTTCACCAAATTAGTCAGTGAGCCATCCGGCAAATCGGCCTGCTCTTTCGCCCGCCGGTACGTCTCCATCAGCAGCTCCTCCATCCCGCGATCCCGCAAGAGAGCCACGGCCGCCCGAAACGCGATGAACTCGTTCATCCGCGACATATCGATACCATAATAATCCGGATAACGAACCTGGGGAGAAGAGCTGACGATCACGATCTTCCTCGGATGGAGCCGGTCTAAGATCCCGATAATGCTCTGCCGCAGGGTCGTACCACGCACGATACTGTCGTCGATCACCACCAAGTTATCCACGAAAGGCTCAATGCTCCCATACGTAATATCATAGACGTGGGCCGCCAGATCATTCCGGCTATTGCCTTCGGCGATAAAGGTACGCAATTTTATGTCCTTGATCGCCACCTTCTCGCAACGGACTCGCATCGACAAGATCCGCTCCAACTCTTCCTCTTGAAGAAGATGCGCCCGATCAGCGATCCACTCCTTCTTCAACTTGTTCAAGTAGATCTCCAGCCCCTCCTGCATCCCGAAATAAGCCACTTCCGCTGTATTGGGGATAAACGAGAAAACGGTATGCTCCAAATCATAATCCACGGCTTTCAGGATCGGATCCACGAGGTTCTGTCCCAGCTGTTTCCGCTCCTTATAAATATCCCGGTCGCTACCTCGGGAAAAATAGATTCGCTCAAAAGAGCAAGCCTTGTTCTCCCTCGGATCCACGATCTGATCCGTATGCCATTTTCCCCGCTTATTCACGAGGAGAGCCTCACCCCGTCCCAACTCGCGGATCGCATCGGTCGGGACATTCATCACGGTTTGTATGACGGGCCTCTCTGAAGCGAGTACGATGATCTCGTCATCCGCATAGTAGAATGCCGGCCGTATCCCCCACGGGTCGCGTACGCTGAATGCCTCCCCGCTCCCGGTGATCCCGCAGATCACGAATCCCCCGTCCCAAGAGGGCACGCAACGTCTCAACACGTTGGAGAGATCCACCCGTTCCTCAATGAAATGGGTAATATCCATACCTTTCAGCCCTTCCGCCTCGGCGATACGGTAAAGACGCTCCACCTCCCGATCGAGCCGGTGCCCCAACTGCTCTAACATAATATACGTATCGGCATATTTCCGGGGATGCTGGCCGATAGCCGTGATCTCCCGGAAGATATAGGGGAGATTGGTAAGGTTGAAATTACCGCAGACAGCGAGATTCTTGGCCCGCCAATTATTACGGCGGAGGAAAGGATGGATATAGGAAAGACCTGATTTACCGGTCGTGCTGTATCGGAGATGCCCCATATAAAGCTCGCCGGCGAAAGGAAGGTTTGCCTTAGCGAAAAAAGGGTCACGCAACCTTTCCGGAGGCAGATCCTTATATTGGGAGTGAACCGCCGAAAAGATCTCGGTGATCGCGCTTGTCCCGACCGCGCGCTCGCGAAACATATACTCCTCCCCGGCGTCGGCCTCCAACTTCACGCATGCCAACCCGGCGCCTTCCTGCCCCCGGTTATGCTGCTTCTCCATCAACAGGTAGAGCTTGTTAAGCCCATACATCCACGTGCCATATTTCTCGTGGTAATACTCTAACGGCTTCAGTAACCGGACCATCGCGACGCCGCACTCATGCTTCAACACTTCCATCGTCGAATCAACTTTTTGATTTTACCGCGAAGATACAGAAATCATTACATTCTGTTGAACGACGCTTAAAATATTCGACATTTTTTCACATCCACGAACATTTACGGATCTTTCGTCAACGACAACTTACATTTCATAAGTAAAATGATCTACTCACCTTAAAAATCAACGTCTCATCGTCACCTTTCCCTTACAGGGACAAAAAAAGGCGGAGCCTCTAAAAAGCCCCGCCTTTGGCCTATCCTCGCCTAAAACTTATTTCAAGCCTCGGTTTCTCAACAGCGGATCCGTGCTGGGCTCCTTGCCGCGGAAATTCTTATACATATCCATCGCGTCGTCTATGCCACCCGGGGTAAGTACATATTTGCGGAACTTATCAGCGCATTCCTGGTTAAAGAGATCACCGGTCTCCTTGAAAGCCTGGAAAGCGTCGCAATCCAATACCTCCGACCACATATAGCTGTAATATCCGGCCGTATAGCCACCACCCATCGTATGGTTGAAATAGGTCGTGCGATAACGGGAGGGGATCTGTTTCAGCAAGCCCCGGCGTCCCAAGGTCTGTTGCTCAAAGGCCATCACGTCCAAGTTAGCGGGCACGTTGTTGGTCTGATCCACGAACTTGATCACCTTCTGGTCGGCAGGATCACCGCTGATGGCATGGAAATCCATATCCAGATAAGAGGCCGCCAGATACTCCGTCGTGGCGAATCCCTGCCCGTACTTACCGCTCTTATCCAATTTCTCGATCAGCTCGGCGGGGATCACCTCACCCGTCTGATAATGCTTCGCGTATACCTTCAGCACCTCCGGCTCAAACACCCAGTGCTCCATGATCTGGGAAGGCAGCTCCACGAAATCGCGGGGCACTCCGGATACACCACTGTAATGTACATCCTTGAACAAGTTGTGCAGGCCATGACCGAACTCATGGAAAAGGGTAGTCGCCTCATCCGCGCTCAACAAGGCGGGCTGCCCGGGAGCCGGCTGACTGAAATTGCAGACGATCGTCACGACCGGAGCGACCCGTTTGCCATCCTTATACGACTGCGGACGATAAGTTCCGCACCATGCCCCGCCTCGCTTGCTCGCGCGAGGGAAGAAATCGAAGTAGAGCACGCCTAAATGCGTACCATCCTTATCCTTACACTCGAAAGCCTGGGCCTCCGGATAAGGCAGCGGTATGTTCTGTATCGGGGTGAAGGTGATGCCATACAGCTTATTGGCCACATAGAAAGCGCCCTCCCGTACATTATCTAACTTAAGATACGGGCGGATCTCATTCTCATCAAGGTTGAACTTGGCCTTCTTGGCCTTCTCGAAATAGTAGCGCCAATCCCAGCCCTCGGCCTCGAAATTGCCACCCTCTTTCTTGATCTCGGCATTGATGTCGGCCAACTCCTCTTTCGCCTTCGCTAAAGCGGGCTTCCACACCTCATCCAATAATTGATAAACGTTCGCCGAATTCTTCGCCATGCGGTCTTCCAGCACGAACGAGGCATAGTCGTCGTATCCCATCAGCTTCGCTTTCGCGAGACGGGCGGCCACCAAGTCGCGCACGACGGCCTTGTTATCGTTCTCGTTCCCATTGTTCCCGCGATTGATATACGCGTTGAAGATCTTCTCGCGCAACTCCCGGTTGTCCGCATACTGCAAGAAAGGCATCACGCTCGGGTTGTGAAGGGTGAATACCCATTTACCCTCCATCCCGGCATCCTTGGCGGCTTGAGCGGCATTTGCCACCAATGTCTCAGGCAGGCCGGAGAGATCTTTCTCGTTATCGATCACCAGCTGGAAAGCGTTCGTCTCTTTCAGCATATTCTGGCCGAAGGTGAGCTGAAGCATGGAGATCTTGCTATTGAGCTCGCGCAACTTCGCCTGGTCCGCCTCGGAGAGGTTGGCTCCCCCGCGCACGAAGTCTTTATAGGTCTCCTCCAATAACTTCATCTGCTCCTTGTCGAGACCTAACTGATCCTTTTTCTCATATACGGCCTTTACACGGGCGAAAAGTTTGGGATTCAAGTTAATGTCATCCGAATATTTAGAGAGAAGCGGCGACATCTCACGGCTCAGCGCCTGCATCTCGTCGTTCGTGTTCACGCTATTCTGCCCGCCGAACACGATCTGCACCTTCCGGAGCAACGCGCCCTGCTGATCCAATGCCACGATCGTATTCTCGAAAGTGGGCTCCTCGGGATTGTTCACGATCGCCTCGATCTCTTTCCGTCCCTCTTCCATGCCTTTCAACATGGCGGGCTTGTAATGCTCAAACTTGATCTGGTCAAACGGAGGGACACCAAACGGGGTCGTATATTCCGTGAAGAACGGATTCTCCCCTTCCACGGTTTTCTTCTCGGAAGAACCGCAAGCGGTTAGCACGACAGCTAATCCCGCAGCCATAAGAAATTTATTCATATAGATGGTTTAAATGGATTTAAATTGCCCAAAGATAAAAAATGTTTTATTTGTTATTATCTAATTTTAGATAAAAACCACGTGACCAAGCCGTATATAACCCGGTAAACCGGAAGAAAACGGATTTATGGGTACCGGAGGTGAACATCCTCCCTCCAACTATTGTTCCAAAAGAAATCACTCGCTATCTTTAGCGCCCGTCCGGGGAGGATAAGCCGGACGGACTATTTTACTTGGATCATTGTCTCATTAAATGAAACATATCACATGAATCGAATTTGCGAACTATTTGGAATCCAATATCCCATCGTACAGGGGGGAATGGTTTGGTGCAGCGGATGGCGCCTCGCCTCGGCGGTCAGCGAAGCGGGCGGGCTGGGCTTGCTTGGAGCGGGCTCCATGCATCCGGAAATACTTCGGGAACATATCCGGAAATGTAGGGCAGCAACCGAAAAAAACTTCGGGGTGAATGTACCGCTGATGTACCCGGAGATCGACACGCTCATGCGTATACTGGTAGAGGAGAAGGTACGGATCGTCTTCACCTCAGCCGGGAACCCGAAGACCTGGACCGGTTATCTGAAGGAACATGGCGTGACGGTGGCGCACGTGGTAAGCAGCTCGCGGTTCGCCCGCAAATGCGAGGAGGCAGGAGTGGACGCGGTCGTGGCCGAAGGCTTCGAGGCAGGGGGACACAATGGCCGGGAAGAGACGACCACCCTTTGCCTGATCCCCGCCGTACGCCAAGCGACCTCGCTTCCTCTGCTCGCCGCCGGAGGGATCGGCAGCGGACAGGCGATCGCCGCGACGATGGCTCTCGGTGCGGAGGGCGTGCAGATCGGCACTCGCTTCGCCTTGACACAGGAGAGCTCCGCCCACGAGAATTTCAAGCGCCTCTGCCTCTCCCTGCAAGAGGGAGACACCCGCTTGTTACTAAAGAAATTATCCCCTACCCGCTTGGTCAAGGGCGATTTCACCACCGCTGTGGAGGAGGCGGAAGCCCGGGGTGCCTCGGTAGAGGAACTTCGCGAGTTATTGGGTAAAGGACGTGCCAAAAGAGGTATTTTCGAGGGCGACCTGAAAGAGGGGGAACTGGAGATCGGCCAGGTAGCTTCCCAGTTCCGGGAAGAGCAGCCGGTAAAGGTCGTCATGGAAGAATTAGTCCAAGGGCTCAGGCAAAGCCTCGGCCAGCTGACCTCCTTCCAAATATAACTTAATCCTACCTAAGGATTTTTCCGTTCAGGCGGAGGCATGAAATAGCCCCAGCCCTCGCATTCGCTACAAGGACTAGGGCATACCTTAAATATCACCCGGGCCCGGAAGGAAGCCACCATGCGCCATCTCGTCACCGAGCGCTCTATTTTCATTCATACAGGCGTTCGTTCCACCGTTTTTTCCTATTTTTGCTTTCCCGAAATCAAGACATACATAATAAAAAATAGCAAAACAAATGACTTTACAGCAACTCGAATATATCTTGGCGGTGGATACCTATCGCCATTTCGCGAAAGCGGCGGAGCATTGCCGGGTGACGCAACCGACTCTTAGCATGATGATCCAGAAGTTAGAAGACGAACTCGGCATACGGATCTTCGACCGGAACCAGCAGCCTGTCCGCCCCACCCCAACGGGACGCAAGGTAATCGACCAGGCAAGAAACGTACTCTACCAGACCTCGCTCATCAAAGACATCGTGAACGAGGAGGAGCAATCGCTGAAAGGGACATTCCGGTTAGTGGTATTGCCGACCATCGCTCCCTATCTGTTGCCCCGCTTTTTCCAGCAACTCGCCGGACGGCATGCCGAGCTTGACATCCGTGTATTGGAGATGAAGACCGCCCCGACAATAGCCGCCTTGCAAAATGGGGAGATCGACGCCGCGATCATCGCAAACCATCCCAAGGAGACCACCTTGCAATGCGACACGCTCTATTATGAGCAGTTCTTCGGTTATGTGGCTCGTAAGGAGCCCATCTTCAAGAAAGAGTTAATCCGCACCGCCGACATCAACGACGAACGGCTATGGCTGCTCGATGAAGGGCATTGTTTCCGGGATCAGTTGCTTCATTTCTGTCAGATGGAAAAGGTAAAGGTAAGGCAAGCGGCTTATCGTTTGGGCAGCTTGGAGACTTTTATGCGGATGGTGGAGGGGGGCAACGGCATCACGTTCATACCCGAATTGGCGATCTCTCAATTAAGCGAACAGCAGAAGGAACTGGTACGCCCGTTCGCGATCCCCAAACCGACCCGGGAGATTGTATTCGTCACCCGCAAGGATTTCATCCGGCATTCGATCGCACAGATCTTGATTGAAAGCATCAGGGAGGCGGTACCTAAGGAAATGCGCACCTTGCAGCCCGGGGAAAAACTGGTATGACCCGGGTCCCAACCAAGCGAACAACAGACTTGGGCTCTCTTTTGATTTAAATTTTTAAAAAGGGCTTCATTCCCTCAAGCGGAAGATCGCTGATACCCATGATTCCCCGGGACGATCTTCCGCAAAGGGTCACAACGTATGATTCACACATCATGGGCCTTAAAAATCATAAAGCGAGCCTTTTCGCAAAGGCTCGCTTTATAGGTTTTAATAGGTATTAGTCTTTAAGGCAAAAAGATTGTTTAGGTTATCTGATGCAAAGATGCGCCATTAAATATTCCCACGCAAATAAAAAAAGATATTGTACAACACATTTTTTAAGTTTATCGAAATTTTTTTTGCTTCTTCTGTGACTTTTTAATACTCACAAGCTCCAATAAACCAATCGTTGTATGCGTCCACGATATAACCCTTTCACATCGGCGAGCACAGCCCGCTCGGTCGTGATGGAAAGGAAATAGGACTCATCGAGCTGACGATACGGGTCGTGCGCCACGGCCACGACCACGGCATCGTATTTCCTCCGGGGGCTCTCCACCAGACGAATGCCATAAGCCCGCGACACCTCCTCGGACGAGGCGAGAGGATCCATGACATCCACTTCCGCCCCGAAGTCCTCAAATTCATTAATGATGTCCGCCACTTTCGAATTCCGTATATCCGACACGTTCTCCTTGAAGGTCATGCCCATCACCAGCACATGAGCCCCTAAGATATTCTTCCCCTGAGAGATGATTTTCTTCACGACCTTCTTCCCGATATAACGCCCCATCGAGTCGTTGACGAAGCGACCGGAATTAATCATCTTGGGATGGTATTGCAGTTCTTTCGCCTTGTGTACCAAATAATAAGGATCTACTCCTATACAATGTCCTCCGACCAGTCCGGGAGAGAAGGGCAGGAAATTCCACTTTGTCCCGGCGGCTTCCAGCACATCGTAGGTATTGATCCCCATACGATCGAAGATGATGGAAAGCTCGTTCATGAGGGCGATGTTCACGTCGCGCTGGGTATTCTCGATAATCTTGGCAGCCTCCGCCACCCGGATGCTCGGGGCCCGGTGCAAGCCTGCCCGGATGATGAGCCCATACACGGCGGCTATGGTGTCCAAGGCCTCCGGATCGCAGCCGGAGACGATCTTCACGGTGTTAGACAGCGTATGCCTCTTGTCACCGGGATTGATCCGTTCCGGGGAATAGCCGACCTTGAAATCCTCGCCTGCCCTCAATCCCGATACCTTTTCCAAAAGCGGGACACAATCCTCCTCGGTACAACCGGGATAGACCGTCGATTCATACACGACATAATCGCCCGGCTTGAGCACGGAAGCTACCGTACGCGTGGCTCCCAGCAACGGGGAGAGATCCGGCTCGTTGTGGCTGTCGATAGGCGTAGGGACAGCGATCACGTAAAAAGAGGCTTCCCTCAAAGCCTCAAGGGAAGAGGTAAAATCAATATCTTTCCCGGTGAACGCTTCGGGAGGCAGCTCGCCGCAAGGATCGATCCCTTTCCGCAACCGCTCCAACCGACGCTCGTCTATATCGAACCCCACGACCGAAAGGTGCCTCGCAAACTCTATCGCGATAGGGAGCCCTACATAGCCTAAACCGATCAGCGCCAGCCTTGTCTGCTTATTCAATAATCGTTCGTACATCTCATTTTCTCACTTAAAAAGACCAATAGTTCTTATCCACGGATTTCTCCATCAAGTTTTCCACGGAATCCGGTAATGAATAGAAAAAATCAACGCCAACTATTTCCTCAACCTTGTCGATCGGAAGCATCAACGAGCTCAAGGGAGTATCTCCATAATCCTTGTTCTCGAACAGGAAGCCCACGCCTTGCGGCTTACCTTCGCTCACGTAGCAGAGCACCTTGTAGAAAAGTTTCGGGACTCCTACCCGATGCTTCCCCAAACGTCTCAGGTCGTCGGTGATAACCGGGCCCGCCACGATCAGCAAGGAGCCGTTCTCGGCGGCCCATAGGCGGGCCTGTTCCTCCAAATCCTTCCATACCCCGCGGTTCAAGCCCGGGCGTTGGGGGCAGATATTGCTGAAATAAAAGGACTCGCGCATCGCCTTGCCCGACCATTTCATGTCGCCGGCGGGCGCCAAATGCCCTCTGTCATAACCGGTACGGGTGTAATCCTCGTTGGTGGCCGTCGCTCCCTTGACCTGCGGATCGAGCGAGAACTTGTTGGATCGCTCGCTTTTCTTGCTCGTCGCCTCACTCGCCGTCAGCTCATAGGCGACCCAGTTCGCTATCTTATAATCCGAGTTATAGGAAACCGTGTATCCCTCGTGCCGGATGATCTGCTCCGTGCGCTTACCCGTCAGCCGGGGGATCTCCGTACCCGCAGGGAAAGTATAGGTGGAGGATCGCTTCTCCTTGACGGAGGCTGGCGACTTCTTCCCTTTCTCCTTGGAACCTTTCCTCGATCCGAGAGCGGAAGCGGCTATTTTCTCCCGATCCCCGGATGGATCCTCCGAGAGACGGGAGCCTAACCTCGTGGAGAGCCAATCATAAATAAACAACGCGGCGACCATACATACGACCGCCGCGAAGCAACCCACAACTAATTTTCTCATGGACGAGACGAACGAAGAGGCCTTTTTCCGCCTCGTCGCCCGAGCCCGTCCCTTAGTTTTCTTTTTCGCCATACGTCACTTGCCTTCCTAATTCTCGTTGACAGGCGCAAAAGTAACGAAATTCAAGATGCCGCACAACAATATCCGGCCTTCTGTATATACCCCGCCTTTCCAAAAGCAGACGATCAAAAAGGAATCTTTACCCGATGTTTTCCTGAAGGGAACTCCTTCACCGAGCCATCGCGGGCCATCACCCGTGCCCGGATTCCCTCCGGCACTTGAAGCGTGACATCCAAATTCCGTCCTTTCTTACGAAGATCTACCCGGATCGTCCCCCAGTGGGTAGGCACCTCGGCCGAGGCCTCCGAAAGCGATCCTAACCGGGGATTGACCGTAAAGACCCGGAACCCCGGCTCAGCCGGCTCGATCCCGCAAATCAATTGGCTCAACACCGTCAATGGGCCTCCGCTCCAGGCATGGTTGATCGTACCGCCCCCGAATCCTTCGGGACCAATGCCCCATCCCTCGAACAGGGTCGTATATTCGGTATAATCGAGCATCCGGGCATAACGCCGCCTCATCCGCTCAAGGGCAAGGTCGGCAGCATCCATCTCGCACAAGGCTTCCAGCACATATTTCTCCATATAAGGACTGGCATGACAGGCTTTCCGGAAGACCTCGATCAAGGCCGGGTACTTGTCTGCCGAGGCTAATCCGGAAAGGACAGCCATAGCCTGCGCACGGTCGTCCGTCTCTCCCTCATAACCCGGTGAGCGATAGCAACTCCCCGTCCAGAAACGGGCGTCAAAATGGCGTTCCATCTCCCGCATCATCTGCCCGATCTCCTCTGCGTCCGCCCGTTTTCCTAACTGGTCAGCGAAGGCCTTTTCCGCTTTCAAGGCAAGGTAATACCAACAATTCGTCAATACCCCCATATCGATATGCTCACCCCAGTCGCCCCAGCTCCATCCTCCGGGGCGCTCTATCGCCAAGCCCTGCTGATCCACTTGCCAGACCTCATGCAGATACCGATGTAACCGGTCATAAATCACCGGGACAAAACTACTGTCGCCACTAAAAAAATAATGAGTATAGAAGCCATACCACCCCACCGACGCCAGCATCTGCAAAGGTAACTCCTTGCCCCAATTGCCCGATGGCACGGGCGCATACAATGAACCATCCTCCCTTTGCCAGTTCATCAACTCATGGATCCCTTTCAAGGCGAGTTTTTGTCCGGAGGGAGAGAGCGCGTAAAAGGTCTCGCCCAGCTCATTTACCTCATCGCCCCACCATTGGGCCCGCTCACGATCGGGGCAGTCCATGTAACTGTCGCGCATCGTGATGTATAAGGTACGTGCCGAACGCTTCCACAGCTCATTGAAAAAAGGATCATCGCAGTGGAAAGAGCCGGCAAACTCCGCGTCATAACCGGTCTCCCGGTAGCGCACCTCCAGTACTTTCACGCCATCCGGGATGATATAATAGACCTCATGACCGTTCATCCAGCCATAGCTCTCGTACTCCTGCACGCCCTCGCGGGTGATATACTCAGCCCGGACATTCCGTGCGCCTCCACCCTCATAATTATCCATCTGGATATGGATCGTCTTTCCCGGCTCGGCATCCACCTTTAAATAGGGCGTTATTTGAGCGTTATAGGGCAAACGGCAGAAAAGCGTATCGCCATCCGATGACTCACGCACCGATGCGTAAGGTAACAATCCGCTATCCTTCCATTGAGGGATAGGACGTTCCACCAAATCTCCCCACGGCCCCTCACCCGCCTTGCCCACCGGCTGCGCATCAGGAAGGGTTCCCTCGAAATCCATGCGGTTCCAACCGTTTATGGCTTGGCGGGCATCAAAGCGAATATTGCTCTCAGGCAACCGATAGTTCGGGAATGGGGCTTCCGTATTTTGGTAAGCATTATATACGGCGCATTGCCAAGTCTCGTCAGAGATGATCTCCAATCCCGGAGCGATAGCCTCGAACAGCAGGGCTGCCCGTCCGCTGTTGAGGTGGCTGAAGCCATCCTTCCCGAAATGCCAGAGCAAGACGGCGATCGTGTTCGTGCCGGATCTCAAGTACGGGGCTATATCCACGGGATCATAATAGGTGCTCGAAGGCGAAGGGCCTCGTTTCAACCCTCCCTCGAACACCACCATCCGATCGTTGATCCAAAGCCAATATTTCGAATCCGCGGCGATCCGAGCGATTAGTTCCCCGGGAGGCGTGGCTACCTCAAACGATTTCCGGTAAACCAGCCACGTGTTCGTCGCGCTTTGGCACAACTCTGTATTAATCCACTTCGCCTTCCAAGGACGTACACCGGTACGATCCGCTTCTTCCGCTATGGACATCTGGAGATTCCCACTTAGACACAGCAGGATAAGAGCTAACATTAAACGATTCATAATCACGTAGGTTTAGTAGTTCAAACAACTAAAAAAGGCTTTATCTCCCTCTCCTGAAAGAAAAGGAAGATAAAGCCTTCGCTAATTCATCAATCTTGATAAGTAAACGTATGCGTACCGGCAGAGACCTGTTCAGTCCGTTCGCCCACTTGGATCATGGCGGAGCAATCGGCGGGCACGGTTACGGTAAGGGTCACTTGCCCATCTTGTCGTTTCCACTCACTGGAGATTCGTCCACGCACGGAGTGGTATTCCCCTTTCGCCCAATCCAATTCCTTCACGAAATGCGGAGTAATACGAATTTGGCGGAATCCCGGAGCCTCCGGATCGTAATTGATCCCCGCCAATTGATTCATCATCCAAGCGGCGACATCTCCTAAAAAGACATGATTTAAGGAGGCGTCCCTGAACTCAGGGCTCACAGTCCAAGTCTCCGGGAGCGTGGTATAACCCATAGTCTCCACCCAATATCCCCAAGAGGGGGCGTCTGTCTTCAAGATCATCTTCATGGCATCCTCTATATAGCCGTACTTCGTCAGCATCGCCGGGACAGTCTTGCTACCTAAAAGGCCGAAATCTAAGAAAAAATCGTTACTTGCCACCACTTCATGCAGCTTGTCAGCCACAAGTTGCTCCTTACCATCCGGCACCAGTCCCAGATATAAAGCTACCGCCTGCGCTGTTTGGGTTCCTTCGGCATAAGTTCCTGTCTCCGGATTAAAGAACTTTCGGTTGATCGCCTCCTTCAGTTCCTTAGCCTTTGCTTGATAAGGCGCCGGATCCTTCCCCAGCAAAGTAGCGAAACGAGCCATCAATTGATAATCCAAGTAATAGTAAGCGGTCGAAGTATATTCCGTATTCGTCATAGCTTTCCAATAGACCCAATCACCCAGGCCATGTGTCAGGAATCCGTCCTTCTCCAATGTCCTTAGATAATCCAAGTATCGCTCCATCGTAGGATATAAACGTTCGATACTACGCACCTCTCCATAATAATCATATAAAGCATTCGGTATAATGAACATCACCGCATCCCATACAGGTCCGAACGATGTGCCATATCCCCATCCGCTGGAGGGAATAATCCCTGAGATGTCACCCGCTTCACGCTGATTATCGATTATATCGTCCATCCATTTTTCATAAAGCGTAATGCCGTCAAAGCCCAACAAAGCCAAATCAATCGCGATATGCGCATCAGCAGTCCAACCATTCTTTTCCCGCTGCGGGCAATCAGTCGGGATACTATGCAAATTACTCCGATAAGCTTGCATCGTAGCTTCCCAGATCTTATTCAACAACGGATTAGAGCAAGAGAAATGACCTGCCGCAGGGACATCCGTATGTAAGAACAACCCTGTCAAGCTCTCTTCTGTCAAGAAAACCGGACGATCGCTTTCCACCTCAACATACTGGAAACCATGATAGGTAAACGAAGGCGTGAAGACCTCCTCCTCTCCTGTCCCTTTCAGCGTAAACACATCCGTCTGGAACACTTCGTCCGGCTTCACGGGATGATAATACACATTAATATTTCCCTGTTCCAGCCGTCCATCTTTCTTTAGCAGCTCACCATGCTTCAAAGTGATCCGGGTACCGGACTCTCCTTTCACCCGTAGACGGCAAAAGCCTGCCATATTCTTCGGAAAAGAATAGACATATAACCGATTGGAGAAGCGTTTCATCGAGACAGGCTTCATCTCCTCAGTGACACGGATTCCGGGCATCTGACGAGCTACCAGCAACGGGGCGGGAGACTCCGTCACAAGAGCGGACTCCCAGTCGCTGTCGTTGAAGCCCACCTCTTTCCAACCTTCTTTCTCCAAACGAGCATCAAACTTATCCCCACTGTACAAATTATTATAGAGATAAGCCCCAATCGAGGTTTTCCATGTACTATCCGATCCGATCACCTCGGCCATTCCGTCCGTATAGGTGACACGCAATTCGCACAACAACCGCGGGCGATCTCTCCAACGAGCCTCATGGAAATTCCAGACAGCTACTGATTGTTCGTTATACCAGCCATTTCCCAGGACAACGGCGATCACGTTATCGCCCGACTCCAATAGCGACGTGACATCATGTGTCACATAAAGGATCCGTTTATCGAAATGGGTATATCCGGGTTCCAAATAGCTATCGCCAACCCGCTTTCCATTCAAGAACAGTTCATGATACCCTGCTGAAGCCACGTAGAGCCGGGCATCCTTGATCTCTTGACGGATCGGGAAAGATTTACGGAACAAAGGTGCCGGCTCAAATTCCTTGTCCTTATGATCCGTGATCCATGTTGCCGACCAATCCGAAGGAGCGAACTTGGCCGTCTCGAAAGAGGCTGTCGCCGAAGGTGCGCACGGATGTCCCTGCTCATCCCATACCCGTACGTTCCAATAGTAACGAGTATGCGGGAGCAAGGCCATATCTCTCGTATAAGGATGCAAATCATCCGGGCTTGTCCCGATACGGATCTCATGGCGAGAGGCCTTGAACCCCTCCAGCTCCCCTTCATACTCCCACGTAAAACGGGGCGAGGTCGTTCCCAAGCCGATCGGCTCCACCAAATATTCCGTCCGCAAATGAGTCGGCACAACCTGTCGGTTCTCGCTTGCGCAGCCACCAAAGAGCAGCGCCACACTCATGCAAATATACGTTAATTGTTTTAGATTCATGTTAACTTCCTTTATTAATATCCATTCTACCCGCTACAACTCCCTCATCCAAGCAGACCCTTATCTCAGCCGGAGCCTGAATATCACTGACTATCTTTCCATTCTGATCTTTCTCATGCCGGATACGGATAATCCCATAAGGCGTAGGAAACGAGCCTTCCACCCAGCGCAGATCTCCCAAATGCGGAGAGATGAGCACCTTCCGGCAACCGGGCTCCAAGACCCGTACACCCAAGACATACTCACTCAGCCAGGCGGTCGGGCCGGAAGCCCATCCGTGGCACAAGCTATGGCGAAATCCCTTATAACAATAGGCTCCATAATCCCGATGTATATCCTTCTTTCCCGGAGGAACCAGTTCATCGATACGCCCCGCCCCGGGAACCCAATCCAAGTTGAAGTCCTCCCAAAAAGAAGTCGCCCCCAGATCCAACATCGCCCCCCAATAAGAGCGGATCACATCCAAGGCTCCCTCAAAATTACCGGCAAGCGCCATCGCCCGTAACATATAATAGCCATAAAAGGTAGAAAAACATTTTGCCCCGCCGACCGAAAGGCATTCCCTATCCGCCTTCACCGGATCCGAAAGTCCTGCCAGTACCATCAAGGCCGCTGCCTGCTTGTCGCCGGGAACCACCTCATCCCGTTTCTGAGGAAAACCAACCTTCTCCTTCAAGGCGCAAGCTGTCAGACGGGAAGCGACCGAGCTACATTCCGAAGCCAAAGCGTCCTCGCCCAACACACGGCACAGCTCCTCGCCCGCTCGCATGGTCTGCACCATCAACGCCTGCAAGCCCGCATCAATCGCCCGCTTATTCTCGCTCGAAGGCCAATCCAGGAATCGGGTACCGTCCAACCGCTCGCGCCCGTCCGGATCCACTTTCGAGATCAAGAAACGCAGCAATCCGGTCAGATAGGGACGCTGTTCCCGCAAATAAGCGAGATCACCCTGATAATGATACCAATCCCGTTGGATCAACAGCCACCAAAGCGAATACGAGCTCATGCCGTTCATCCAACCCGGCAGCGGAGTCAAATCACGGATCCAATCCAGACTTTTAGGTACCACCTCATTATAGCCGAATACCGTACTCACCGTCATCACCTCGGGATGCAAGTCGCCGACCCAAACCAGCCGGTCGCGCTTGATCCCATCCCACAAATATTCCTGCATATTCAGATGCACCGTATAAGCGCCTGTCTGCCAGATCCGGTTCAAACGCTCATCGTCACAGCGGAACGATCCTTTATAGGGAATATCCCGGTAAGAGGAGACCGCCCGGACCTCCTTCAGATGCAGCTCCGAGGAATCGCCCAACAGATCGATCCGGACGAAGCGAAAGCCGGAGTTCCCGACCTCCCGTACCCCTAACCACGGCAAGGTCAGCTCGAAATCGCGTATCGCATGATCGTTGCTGGCGCCATTCATCCCGTCGATCTCACACATCGCCTCGCTAACCGATTCCCCGAAACGGATCCGGACAGGGATCGGCCGCTGCGAAGGCGACATACCCGTCACCAACTGCAAGCCACCTTGCAATTCCCGCCCGAAGTCCAACAGCAGGGAAGGATGGCTCGTCGGGCTACTTCTCAATACGCACATCTGTGTCGTTGACAGATCCGCCTGCCCCGTTCCCGGGAGCAACAGGCACTCCTCCCCCGTGATCCGGGAGCTATCGCCTTGCCAGACGATACGGGTAGGCGTGATATATTCGCGTACCCTCGGATCGCGGGGCTGAGCGAACGAGGGGACTATCATCACCCCCATCAACAGGATACCGGCTAATTTCCTCATAGGCTAATCGCTATAACCCAAAAGCGGGTACCAAGTCATCCAACTGTTGATCCGTCATCCCTTCCGGCTCATATCCGGCCATCCGGGCGTTCAAGTAAATCTGGGCAGACTTGCTCAAGGTATCGATCGCGTCGAAACACTCAATGATGTCTTCCCCTACCGCCAAGATACCATGCTTCTCCCAGAACACCACGTCGTGCTCTTCCAACTGACGGATCGTGGCGTGCGCCAAAGCCATCGTCCCCGGTATCTCGTAAGGGACGATCCCTACCCCCTTCGGGACGATGATCCGGCACTCCGGGATCATACTCCACAAGGTACGGGTAATCGTACGCGAATCCAAGAACGGTTTGCAATGTGTCAGCCCGATAATATCGGTCGGATGCGTATGCAACACCACTCGGTTATCACGTCCTTTGCCACGCAAGAAATCATGCATCAGCAAGTGCGAGGGCAATTCCGAGGTAGGCCGTACCGGCTGTTCCGCGATAATCTCATACGAACTGCCATCCGGGGCGATCCGGATCAAGGAACCGTTAGCGAACGGATCTTTCGCCACATAGCGCATCCGTTTCCCGGTTCCCGTCACGTAAAAGATATGGCCTCCTAACATACGCATCGGCTCCTGCAAGGGAAAAGCGGGCGCCAAGGCAGGCAAGTCTTTCTCCTCCTGCCCCATCAAGGCGGTCAGGTCAACCGATATATTTCCGCCGTTCCGTTCCGCCCAGCCTTTCTCCCACAGGTAGCCAGCCACCTCGGCGATACGGCCTATCTCATCCATCAAACGTTCATTCTTCCTTATGCACATCATTGTCTTCGTCCTTTTAAATGATTCTTCAAAAGCCTTGGCCGGAGCCAAGGCACAAAATACATCTTATTTTCCAAACTTTCCAGCTACCAGTCACTTCCGCTTAGAGGTAACCTCCGACTCATACCGCTCTATATCAGAAATATAGCTCTCCCCGACAGGTACTCCCTTACGCAGGCAATACATATCCCAGACAGCGCCCCACGGAAGATTCTTCGCCTCTTCCTGCAAGGCGAGCCGCTCAAAATACCGCCCCTCGTCCTCATACTCGCGAAGCCGTTCGATCGGCTCCAGCAGCGCCAGCAAGAAAGCTTTCTGCGTAGCCCGGCTACCGATCACGTAAGCGCCGATACGATTGATCGTCCCGTCGAAATAATCCAAGCCGATATGTACCCGATCCAACGCGTCACAACGAATGATCTCGCGAGCCAGATCCTGTACATCGTCATTCAAGATCACCACATGATCGCTATCCCAACGGATCGGGCGGCTTACGTGCAGCATGATCTCGGGCGTGAAGAGCAAGAGCGACGACACCTTATCGGCGATACTCTCGGTGAGATGGAAATGTCCCGTATCCAAGGTGACGATCTTGCCATGCTTCACCCCATATCCTAAATAGAAATCGTAAGAGCCTACGGTATAACTTTCCAGCCCGATCCCGAACAATTTCGCCTCGATGCTATCTTTCATCCAAGGATACTCGGTAGCGAAGATCTCGTCGAGCGATCGCTCCAGCAGCTGGCGATAGCGCAACCTGCTTGCCGGCACCTCCTTGGAGCCATCGTGTACCCACAAGTTCATCATACAGGGATCCGCCTGCGCCTTGCCGATCTCGTCGCTAATCCAGCGGCAACGCTTCGTATGCTCGATCCAGAAGTTACGGATCGAGGCATCCGGATTCGCCAATGTCAGGTCCCCACTCTTGGGATGTGAGAAGGAAGTACTGTTAAAATCCAATTTCAATCCATTCTCCGCCGCCCATTGAATCCAGCTGGCGAAATGGCGAGGCTCCACCTCATCGCGATCTACCCGCTCTCCCTGGAAATCGCCATAGATCTCATGCAAACTGAGCCGATGGTTTCCCGGAATATAAGATTTGGCCTTGAGCAAGTCCGCACGCAACTCATCTATCGTACGGGCACGACCGGGATAATTTCCCGTGACTTGTATGCCGCCCGAAAGCGATCCGCCCTGGTTCTCGAATCCGGTTACGTCGTCCGCCTGCCAGCAATGCAGGGAGAGGGATATTTTATCCATCCGCTCCAACGCCTGTTCTACATCTACGCCAATAGCCGCATAACGCTCAGCGGCCAATTGAAAACTCTGTTGAATGTTTTTCTCGTTCATCTTGGTATGTTATTTTTTCGGTATGCTATATCTGTTATCACTTATCTCTCGTATCCGTATTTCCTCAAGATTCAAGGGAAAGTTCCTCTTGTTTCCCGAAAAACTCCCCCATGCACCCACAGAAACTTCCCCATCAAAATCAAGCTCCTTGTGGTGTCGTATTCCCGGGCTCGAACACCTTCAGCGGAAACGATTCAGCCACGATCCGCCTCATCTCCCAGCGATCAGACAACAATCCGGCCGCTTTCGCCTGCAACAAGCAGTTGCCTATCGCCGTGGCTTCCGAAGGGCCTGCCACGACCGGAAGCCCCGTAGCCTCGGCGGTCAGCCTGTTCAGCAGGTCGTTGCGCGAGCCTCCCCCGATCACGTGCAACCGCTCGATCGGGAAGGGCGACATGGAGGAAAGCAACTTCACCACCTCTTTATAACGGTTCGCCAGACTATAAAAAATGCAACGGACGAAATCCGCCGTCTCAACCGGCAGAGCCTGCCCTGTCTCCTCGCAGAAAGCGACGATCTCCCGAGGCATATCCGTAGGATGGGCAAAACGGGGATCATCCGGATCGATCAGGGAGGCGAAACGGCTTTGCTCCGCCATCCGCACCACCTCATCATAGGTATAGGCATTCCCCTCAGCCCGCCATGTTTCCAAGCAGCGCTCCAGGATCCACATCCCCGTGATATTTTTCAAGAAACGGATCGTCCCCTCGATCCCTCCCTCGTTCGTGAAATTATGCCGAAGCGAATCGGCATGGATAATCGGATGATCCACCTCGATTCCCATCAGGCTCCATGTCCCGCTGCTCAGGTAAGCGAAACGAGGCGACGATGCCGGTACCGCCACGACCGCTGATGCCGTGTCATGCCCGGCGACAGCGATCACCGGCACCTTGCCTATCCCGGTCTTTCGCGCGATCGAATCGGTCAGGTATCCGACTCTCGTTCCCGGCATCACGAGCGAAGGAATTTGTTCAGCTGACAAGCCTACCGCCTCTAACAGGGAAGGATCGAACGAACGTCGCTCAGCGTCGAGCAATTGCGAGGTGGAGGCGATCGTATATTCACAGACCATCTCGCCCGTCAGCAGATAAGCCAACAGATCGGGGACGAAAAGCATTTTCGAGCCAGTTTCCCGCCAAATGGTGGATTCTTGCCCCAGACGGTACAACTGGAAGAGGCTATTGAAGGGAAGCACCTGGATGCCCGTACGCTTGTAAAGCTCCTCTCTCGGCATCCGTCCAAAAAACTCTTCCGGGGCTCCATCCGTATAAGGATCGCGGTAGGCGCGCGGTTGCCCGAGCAAGGAGCCGTCAGGAGCCACGAAACCGAAATCCACGCCCCAAGTGTCGATACCGATGGAACAAGGACGTATCCCCTGGCGGGCACAAGTAGCCAAACTTTCCACCAACGCGGTATAGAGCTGGAGCAGATCCCAATAATAGCGTCCGTGCAACTCGACGATCGGATTCGCGAAACGACTGATCTCGCGCATTTCAAATTTGGCACCGTTTAAGGTTCCAAGTACGGCTCTTCCGCTGGAAGCTCCTATATCAAAGGCTAAAAAATGGTTTTCTTTCATTTGATTAACAAAGTTACAGTTTTACGAAAACAAAAATAAACGCATTATTCCTATATTTGCTTACGAAAATGATTTTAAACCTTTCAAATCTGACATGAACGAACACCGGAACGACCTATGGCGATATTTGACAATTAGTCCGACCGACGAGGAGTGGGGGATCGTCGTCACGACCGTAGGGTATCAGTTCATTCCCCCGGGTTGTCCTTACCCGCTTTCCCGGCATCCGGAGAGTTATGCTTTCAAACCTCAGGCCGGACGGATCCTGAATGAGTACCAATTAGTCTATATCACGAAAGGGAGCGGCTTTTTCGCCTCTCAATCCCGCAAGCTCCAGCGGATAGACGCGGGAACGATGATCTTGCTCTTCCCCGGCGAGTGGCATAATTATTATCCGGATAAGGCGACTGGGTGGGACGAGTACTGGGTCGGTTTTCGGGGAGCCTATATTGACGAGCGGATGCGAAAACGCTTTTTCTCCAAGGAGGAGCCTTTATTGCGGATTGGGGTGAGCGCCACCATCGTCGGGCTATACGAGGAATTGTCGAGATTTGCCTCAGAAGAGAAATCGGGCTACCAGCAGATGATCTCCAGCATTGTACTCCATATCTTGGGTTCCGTATATTATAAGGAGAGGAACAACGCATTCTCGAACACGTACATCGTCGATAAGATCAACGAGGCACGCCAGCTTATGCGCGAGAAGACGGAGCTTCCGGCCAGTCCGGAGGCGATCGCTGCCCGATTGGGGCTGGGGTATTCCTGGTTCAGGCGGATGTTCAAGAAATATACAGGGGTATCTCCCGCCCAATATCAGCTGCAATTGAAATTACTCCGGGCGAAAGAGCTGCTGACAAGTACCTCTTTACCCATATCGGAGATCGCCTATGCGCTACACTTCGAGAACACGGGACAATTCTCGACCTTTTTCAAGAAAAAAGAGGGGCTTACTCCTTCCGGATTCCGGGAACGGGCGCATTCCAGCAACCTGAACAGAGAAGCATAAAGGGGTCATCTTAAACAAGCATATCAGTAGTAATCTTATCAAAACTATTTACACGAATGTCTAAAGGAATCATTTCTTCAACCGCTTTCGCGGACACTAAACCTCATTACGAGATCTTGGATGGATTAAGAGGGGTCGCGGCTTTATTAGTTGTTTTCTATCACATTTTTGAAGGGCTCTCGTTCGCCGCCGGAGGGACGCTCATCACGACAATCAACCACGGCTACTTGGCGGTCGATTTCTTCTTTATCCTATCGGGATTCGTGATCGGCTACGCTTACGACGACCGCTTGGGCAAGAGCATGACGCTCGGAAATTTCTTCAAGCGCCGGTTGATCCGTCTTCATCCGATGATCGTGCTGGGCGCCGTATTCGGCGCGATCGCCTTTTTCCTGCAAGGCAGCGTACAATGGGATGGCACGAAGGTTACCACCTCCTGCGTCATGCTTGCCTTGCTATGTGCCCTCTTTTTCATACCGGCTGTCCCCGGCGTACGCTATGAGGTGAGAGGGAACGGCGAGATGTTCCCGCTGAATGGCCCCAGCTGGTCGCTTTTCTTCGAGTATATCGGCAATATCCTATATGCCTTGTTCATCCAAAAGCTATCCAACAAGGCTCTGACCGTATTGGTCGCCCTGTTGGGTGTAGGGCTCGCCTGGTTCGCGCTCTTCGACGTGGCGGGCTATGGCATGATTGGTGTAGGTTGGACCTTGGATGGGGTGAACTTCTTGGGGGGATTGATACGGATGTTGTTCCCCTTCTCGATGGGAATGCTGCTATCCCGCCACTTCAAGCCGATCCGGGTACGGGGAGCGTTCTGGATCTGTTCGGCCGTATTGCTGATCCTGTTCTGCGTGCCTTACATCGAGGGTCAGGATCCGATCTCTTTTAATGGCCTGTTCGAAGCTGTTTGCATCCTCGTGATTTTCCCTTGCCTGATCTGGATCGGGGCAACGGGGCGTACGACGGATAAGCGATCCACCTGGATCTGCAAGTTCTCCGGCGACATCTCTTTCCCGCTCTATGCGATCCATTATCCGATCATGTACCTGTTTTACGCTTGGCTGATCGAGAACAAATATTACACGATCTGGGAGGTATGGCCGGTCGCCGCCGTGCTTTATGTAGGTTGCGTGATCCTTTCGTATCTCTGCCTGAAAGGGTATGACGAACCGGTACGGAAATGGCTCACCGCCAAGTTCCTTTCCAAGAAGAAATAACGACACATACGGATAAAAAAGGCGAATGACCTGATCCAAAACATCCGACCATTCGCTTTTTTCATGCGCGACAGCGCAAGGATCATCGCTTGATCCGCTCCGTCACCGGCTGATTCCCGGCGACAGACTTGCCGCGTAGTTCCACATACTCTACATCCAAGGGATTCTTGGGGTTGACTTTCACGTATAGGGACTGGAGAATCGAGCGTTTTCCATCGATCATCATGAGGCAAACGTATCGTCCCTCATGCCGGGAGATGGTCAACTCCCGTTCCGGATAGGCATTCAACGTGCAAACACTCGCGTCATCCCCCTCCGAAACCAGCTTATAGCCATACGCCATCTTGCGCTGGAAAAAGCTCAACCCGTTGGTCTCCCCGGGACGCTCCTCCCTGTTCACCCAATAAACTTTCAGCGGTTCATGCGTATCCATCTTCCCCTCTACCAAATTCACGTCGTAACAAACCAAATTCTTGTTGACGCTCCTCGCGATATGGAACAACCGTTCCGCCGTAAGATAGGTATCCCCATCCGGATCGACCGCGAACATCGCCATCAAGGGAGACAGCAATAACAGGACAGCCAATAAATAGGATCTCAAACTTTTCTTCATAGGAATAACTTATTCGTTCAACAATCTCATTAAATAACCCTCAACAACGACCGGGCGCTTCCACCCTACTTCCTGAATATTTACGCAAAGGAAGAAATTTAATCGCTATCTCCCCGCGTTCTTAACGAGATTTACCATTTCCGCCCGGATAAGCCGGATAAACCAGCCTGTCCCCCACCGAAATCCTTGACACAGGTTTTCGAAAAAGATGTAGCCGATTTTCAAAAAAGCCGAGGGAGTTTTCTCCATTTTGTCTATCTTCGTCTTCCAAAACAAGTCAACCATGCCGATATGAAACGCATATTCACCCTCGCCACCCTTCTATTAAGCGGAAATCTTCTTGCTCAAACACCCCAAGATAGCGTGACCATTCAAGGAAGGGTGACTGATTTTGACGGGAATCCGATAGACAGTTGCTCCGTGATGTGGCAGACTCCTTCGTTCGGCAGCAAGATGGAGGTACTGACCGATTCCCAAGGCCATTATTCCGCTCGTATACCCCGCGGGAAATACCAAAGCATGGCAGCCATACGTATGGACACCTATCCCCATACGGCGAAGGAGGGTATTCCGGAAACCGACCAGCGGTTAGAGTTTTGGTGCTGGGATCTCATAGCGGATCGCGACACCACGATCGACATTCGTTATCACCGCATGGAAGCGTATGGGCTACGCGTTTTCCAGATTCCCGGCGGGATGCCCACCTATCAGATCTATGTACGTCCCATGAGCCTAACCCGTTTCCAGCGAAGCATGAAAGAATCCGAGGCCGTTCATGGACAGGACGTAAGCCAAGTGCGGCAAGAGGCTGCCCAAAAGAACGCTAAGGAATCGAGCTTAGCTCCCTCGGCGGATCAATTGCAAGCGACCGTATGGATAGATGGTGAGAAAGTAACCGTACTGATGACGCAGGAGATCAAGGAGTATTATTCGGCCGACGAGTATGGCAAGGCCTACCTGCTAACGGTGGATCGCCCCAAACGTGTCACTTCATTTCCTTATCGGGTCTTTAAGGTAGAATTGGAAGATCTGGGAAACAACGATCGAGGTGAGGGATTATATTATATGGGAAAGGAATCATACGTGAGGTAAGTGGCCATTCGTCGCCCATAAGACAAAAAATCACACGATCCGCCCCATCCTATTGGGACAAACCGTGTGATTCATGCGGTACAAATAAATCCTTTTACTGGATCGTTCTCGCCTCTACTCCCTCGAAAGTGATCTTCACCGGGTTGATGAAACCATCCTTATCAAACGTCATCTTGTCGATACAAGTGGCCCGATGGTCGCGAGCGTCGTCATTCAACGGGCGACGGTGATACACGATGTAATAATCCTCGGAACCCGGCACGTGCATGATGGAATGGTGTCCGGCACCGGTAGCCACCTTCTCATCCTGTTGCAAGATCTTCCCGATACGGTTGAAGGGACCAAAAGGAGAATCCGCGATCGCGTAAGCCACGGAATAGTCCGGGCCTCCCCATCCTCCTTCGCTCCACATGAAATAATACTTCCCGTCTTTCTTGAACATGAACGGCCCCTCCACGTAATTTTCCGGAGTCACCTCCTTATAAATCGTTCCGTCCTCAAACGGAACCAACCCCGTGAAATCGTCGTTCAGACGTACCATATTACAATGTCCCCAACCGCCATAATACATATAGTAGGCATCGCTATCGGGATCATGATAGATAAATTGGTCGATAGGCTGGGCACCATTCACGATCTCGTTGATCAAGGGTTTGCCCAACAAGTCCTTGTAAGGCCCTTCCGGACGGTCGCTTACGGAAACCCCTATACCACCGATCTCCCCCTCATGCACATCGTTCGCGCTAAAGAAGAGATAATACTTCCCATCCTTGCTGATCACGCCCGGCGCCCACATTGCCTTTTTCGCCCACTTTACCTCGGCGGTATCCAATATAGCGCTATGCTTGGTCCAATTCACCAGATCTTTCGACGAGAAGCAGTCGAAAAACACCTGATTCTCATAGACATCACTCCAAGTCGGATAGATCCAATATTTATCTCCATAGATAATTCCTTCCGGATCCGCGTACCATCCCTCGAAAATAGGGTTGCCGCTTTTCGCCACAGCAGCCTCCACCTCGGGCTTCTGCCGCTGGCCACACGATAATAACGCCCCGGCCATCAGCACCACGCACCACAAATTTCTTTTACTAAACATCTCTTCTTTTATCTTATATGTTCACGTTTTCCACCTTTATACGGTCATTTTTTCCGATTGATCACAAACGATCCGGATTTTCCATGTTTTTCGCCAATCCCCCTTCCGAGGTCTCCTTGTACAGACTGGGCAAATCATTGCCCGTCTGCCGCATCACCTCTACCACCTGGTCGAAGCTGACCCGATGCTTCCCGTCCGAGAAGTTGGAGAATGTATTCGCATCGAGCGCACGAGCCGCGGCAAAGGCGTTCCGCTCGATGCAAGGAATCTGCACCAAGCCACAAACCGGATCGCAAGTCAGGCCCAAGTGATGCTCCAAGCCCATCTCGGCGGCATACTCGATCTGTGCGGGCGTCCCACCAAACAGTTGGCTCGCCGCTCCGGCAGCCATCGCGCAAGCCACGCCGACCTCTCCCTGGCAACCTACCTCAGCACCCGACACGGAGGCATTCGTACGCACCACGTTCCCGAAAAGCCCCGCGGTGGCCAACGCCCTCAATATACGGGAATCCCGGAACTCGCGCGTCTCTTTCAGATGATACAGCACCGCCGGCATCACACCACACGAGCCGCAAGTAGGCGCGGTCACGATCTTTCCACCACAAGCGTTCTCCTCTGACACGGCAAGCGCGTAAGCGTACACCATACCCCGGTTTCGGATACTGCTACCATAACCCCGGGCACGGATCATATAGTCGGAGGCCTTCCGACGGATACCCAAGCCGCCGGGCAGGATACCTTCCGCCTCCAATCCCCGGCGTACCGCCTCTTGCATCACCTCCCAGACCTCCGCCAAGTAATCCCAGATAGAAGGACCTTCGTGTTGCTCCACATACTCCCAATAGGAATGGCCTGTCTTCTCACACCACCCTTGTATCTCCTTGATCGTATGCATCTCATAGATCTGCTCCGTCTTCAGCTCATTGAAAGTCTCATTCGCCAAGGTACCGCCCCCGATACTATACACTGTCCACGACTCCATCCGATTGCCGTTCGCGTCGAACGACTCAAACAGCATCCCGTTCGGGTGGAAAGGGAGAAATACCTTAGGTTCCCACACGATATTCGTCTCCGCCACCGGAGATAACGCCCCCAATATGGCGGAATCCGTCATGTGGCCCTTCCCTGTGGCGGCCAAGCTCCCGTATAAGGTCACGGTAAAGCGAGCCGCCGCCCGGTTACGCTCCAGAAACATTTGAGCCGCACGCAACGGCCCCATCGTATGACTGCTCGAAGGGCCATGCCCTATCCGATATATCTGCTTGATCGATTCCATATTCGCACTCTTTTTTAAGCGTTCTCATTCGTGAAAAAGCCTACAAATTTAAGGAAATCCATGAAAAGCGATAGCGATTCTTTCCGAAAATACATCCCCTACGCAAGAGAGGCCAACGGCCTGTATGGATTATCGCCCCGACGCTTTTCCGAAAGGGGAGGCAAGTTCCTCTAAAAAGCTCGCCGTGTTTCCGCGAAAACATTTCCATATTTCCCCAAAAACAAGACGAAGAACGAGATTTAAGGCGAAAACGCTATTTTTGGATACCGGGATGAGACGAACAAGCCCTTCGCCCATAAATCCGGCCCTTTGGTCGATATTTTTTCCTGATGATAAAATAGTTGGCTATTCTTGTAGAGAAAACCTGAGCAATATGAACATCAAGCATCTTCTAACCCTTTTCCTCGCTTATATGGCGGTCGCCTGCTCGGACGACACGCCTTATATCAACGTAAACAACACGGGAAGCACAAGTATCATCATCTCCTCGGAACGGGATGCCACAGGAACGCTCTCGTTCTCTACCAACCAAGCGTGGACAGCCACCGACGACGCGGACTGGCTCTCCCTCTCCCCCGTAAGTGGAGGCACGGGTGACCAGGCAATCACCTTATCGGCGACAAGCGAGAACCGCACGGGCGAGGTGCGCTCAGCGACCGTCACACTGACCACTACCACCCTGACGCAAGAGGTGCTGATCGAGCAGGAGGCCGGACGATATATCCGGTTGGAAGAAGACACGATCCGGATCGGCGCGCAGGGAGGAGAAATCCCGATCAAGTTCAGCACAAACATGGAGAATGGCGAATTCGCGGCTTATTACACCGATGGATGGCTCACCCAAGGGATACGTACCCGCACGGAGACAAGCTACGAGGTTCACCTGATAGCGTATCCCAACCTCAACATGGAGAGCCGTACTGCCTATATCCTCTTCACGGCCGTCGGCGAAGGCCCCTCGGGTAATCCCTTCGCCTCCGCGGTTATCGTGCAGGAGGGATTACAACCCAACGAGGAATCGACCGATTATTCTTCGGACAAGACGGTACGTATCTTGAACGAGGCTACCCGCGGCACGGGGATCCCTATCGTCTTGATGGGCGACGGATTCATGGATACAGAGATCGCTGACGGAACGTATGATGCCGTTATGGATCAGGCTTACGAGAACCTTTTTACCGAGGAGCCGATGAGTTCCCTGCGGGATTACTTCGATGTGTATGCCATAACCGCCGTCTCGCGCCACAGTGGTATAGGGACAGGACATGATACGGCATTCAGCAGCTGGTTGGAAGGAGGTAACAGTACTCTTATCGAAGGAGATCAGGAGGCCGTGATGGACTATGTGGCCAGCATAGAGGGGATCGATTACGAAAACACGCTAGCGATCGTGATATTGAATACGCATCAATACGCGGGAACTACCTATTTCGGATACACGGATGGAGAGGAGCTCACGGAATTCGCGATCGCCTATTGCCCAATCGTCAACAGCTTGGACGACGAGCAATTCCGTACCATCCTTTGCCACGAGGCCATTGGCCACGGGCTTGGGAAGCTTAATGATGAATATGCGTACGAAGGCACCATGCCGGAAAAGGAGATCGAGGAGGCTAAGGCGCTGCAAGCCATCGGGTGGTATCGGAATGTGGACTTCACCAATGATCCGGATTCGGTTCTTTGGTCCGCGTTCTTGTCTGATTCTCGTTATACCCAAGAGGATTTGGGTATCTATGAAGGGGCCTGCACGTATGCACACGGGGCTTATCGTCCGTCGGAAGAGAGCCTCATGAACAGCAACACATTAGGATTCAACGCTCCCTCGCGCCAAGCTCTATACGACAAAGTGATGCGATTAGGCGAGGGACGGGAGGTCACTTACGAGGATTTCGTCTCCTTCGACAGCCCGACGACGCATAGCTCGCGCCTCCGTGCTTCCGGAGCAGCGATTTCCCGTCCGCTTCATGCGCCCCAATTCGTAAACCAACCCTTGAAACGAGCCGCGGATCGATAAATCCGCGGCTTTTATGGTGTTTTTCCACGGATTCCGTGTAATTTTACGCCATCGGAACAGGACGGATCCACATCGTTGTCGCTACATCCATGAAGGTATCCGCCATGTTACCGCGATTTAAGCGAATAATTTAAATTAAACATAGAACACACGTGAAGAAACATTTGCGGCCGATCATGTTTGTCGGTACATGCTCCGATGCCGGGAAAAGCATCATCAATACGGCCTTTTGCCGTATTTTCCGCCAAGATGGTTATCAACCAGCCCCATTCAAGGCGCAGAATATGTCGCTCAACTCCTACTCTACCCGAGAAGGTGGAGAGATGGGACGTGCGCAAGTGGTACAGGCGGAAGCCTGCGGGATCATGCCTCATACGGACATGAACCCCGTATTGCTGAAACCAACCAACGACAAGAGCTCGCAAGTGATCCTAAACGGCCGTCCGGTCGGGAATATGTCTGCCAAGGACTACTTTGGCGTACAGAAGAAAGAGGAACTTTTCCAAGCCGCGGTCGAGGCGTACCGACGCTTAGAGGCTCGCTATAACCCTATCGTCTTAGAAGGGGCAGGAAGTATCTCGGAACTTAACCTGCGCGATCGCGACATTACCAATATGCGTATGGCGATCAAGGCCGATGCCGCCACTTTTCTCGTGGCAGACATCGACCGGGGTGGAGTGTTCGGCTCCGTCTATGGGACAATCGCCTTACTGAAACCGGAAGAACGTGCCTTGATGAAGGGCATTATCATCAACAAGTTCAGGGGCGACGCCTCCCTGTTCGAGGAAGGACAGCGTATCCTGCGCGAGCTGACTGGTATCCCGGTTGTGGGAGTCATCCCGTGGATGCACGACATACAGATCGAAGAAGAGGATTCCGTAGCGCTGGAGAGAAAACAGAATACGTACCGGGCAGGAAAAATTAACGTAGCGATCATTTTATTGCGGCGTATGTCTAACTTCACCGATTTCGACGTATTAGATAAGGATCCCCGTTTCAACCCTTATTATACCCAAGAGATCGAGGAGATCGAGAAGGCGGACATTATCCTTTTGCCGGGGACCAAGAATACGCTGGCGGATCTACAAGACTTACGCTCGAAAGGGATCGTCACGGCGATTATCCGCGCCTACAAAGCGGGAAAAAGAGTTATCGGGATTTGTGGGGGATACCAGATGATGGGTACTTGGTTGGAGGATCCGGAAGGGCTTGAGGGAGGACTGCCCTCCATGCCAGGAATCGGTTTACTCCCGCAGAAGACGGTCATCGAAAGAGAGAAGATCACCCGGCAAAGTCGATTCGCTTTCCTGCCCGCCTCCGAGGGAAAGAACTGCGAAGGCTATGAGATCCACATGGGACGGACTACTGTAATGGAGGGGAATCCGGAACGGCCGGTCGCATGCTTGGAAGACGGACGTATGGACGGTTACTATCTGAATGATCGTTGCTGGGGCAGCTATCTGCATGGGATCTTGGATAACCCGGCGGTACGGGATCGGCTCGCGGAGGGATTCGGGGCGCAAAAGCCCGACAGTCCGTTTGATTATGCCGCGTTCAAGGAGGAGCAATACGAGAAACTGGCGCAAATAGTCCGGGAACACGTGGACTTGCCTTACATTTATGATTGCCTATAACTTCTACTAAAACATAAGAAATCCATCATACGGCATAATCCTCTTACCCTTTGTTCTTCATGGGTCGTATGGAACCGGGCGTTCCCGGATCCGGGGAATTCCCTTGTCTGAAAAACGTTTTTCTTGACCCAAGAAGAATAAAGACGGAACTTTTTTCGTATTATTGCAGAAGAAATCTAAAAAACAACCAGATCATATTACCATGAATAGACGTACTTTTATGCAAAAGAGCGGACTGCTTGTGTCCGGACTTTCCTTATCTCCCCTTATCGGATCTTCTTATTCCTCTATATATGGAGCGACCGCCCCAAGCAACAAGGTGAAAGTGGCGCTGATCGGATGCCGAAGCATGGGGTATGGCGACTTGAACACCTTCCTCGATTACCCGGAGACCGAATGCGTGGCGCTCTGCGACGTGGATGATGAGTGGCTGAACAAGCGCGCCGCCGATGTACAGAAAAAGACAGGGAAAAAGGTACCTAATCTTTATAAGGACTGGCGACGGGTGATCGACAACAAGGATGTGGATCTCGTGATCATCGGGACACCGGATCACTGGCATTGCCTGCCTACGGTATGGGCTTGCCAAGCCGGGAAGGATGTTTATGTGGAGAAACCGTTGTCCAACACCATCGAGGAATGCGACTTGATGGTACGGGCAGCCCGTAAATATAACCGGATCGTACAGGTAGGGCAATGGCAACGCAGCGACCCGCATTGGGACGAGGCGGCGAATTTCCTGAAGGCGGGAAAGATCGGACGGATCCGGACGGTCAAGGTGTGGGCATACCAGGATGGGAAACCGACGCTTCCCGTCAAGCCGGATTGCGACGCCCCGGCAGGCGTGGATTATGATATGTGGCTCGGACCGGCTCCCAAACGACCGTTTAACCCGTATCGCTTCCACTATAATTTCCGCTTCTTCTGGGATTACGCGGGAGGATTGATGTCGGATTGGGGCGTGCATCTGCTCGATTATGCGCTGGAGGGAATGAATGTTGGCCTTCCGGAGCGGGTATTCTCCGGAGGCGGGAAGTTCGCTTACCCGGACGACGCTATGGAAACCCCGGATACCTTGATGGCGACTTACGCCTACCCGGAGTTCAATATCGTGTGGGATCATGCCTGCGGTATCAATCATGGGCTATACGATCGCAGGGAAGGGTTGGCGTTCTACGGGGAAAACGGGACGATGGTGCTCGACCGCTCCGGATGGGAGGTCATCCCTGTCGTATCCAACAAGCAACCGCGTATGGAAGCTGTCCCCTTCAAGAAAGGGGAAGGCAAGGGACTTTATAACCACGTGGGCAATATGCTGAAATGTGTCAAGGATCGTAGCCTGCCTAACGCGGACGTGGCGATCGGTGCCCGGGTGGCTAAGATGGCGCATCTGGCGAATATCTCTTGTCGGGTACAGCGGGAGGTGCGCTGGGACGACAAGAATAGCCTGTTTATCGGCGACAACGAGGCTACGGCCCTGTCGAAAGCCTATTACCGGGCTCCTTGGGAACTTCCTAAACTCTAAATCAGGAAATAACAAAACATATCTCTTATATGGAAAAAACAAATATGTATTGGCAAGAGGAAATCGAGACGATGAGCCGGAAGGAGTTAGAGAAACTCCAATTAGAACGCTTGAGGCAGACCATAACGTTAGCGGGCAACTCGCCTTTTTATAAGAAAATTTTTCAGGAAAGGGGGATTACGCCGGAAAGTTTCCGTTCCTTGGAAGATCTGAAGAAGTTACCATTTACGACGAAGGATGACCTCCGGAACAACTATCCCTTTGGCTTGGCGGCGATCCCGCTCCAGAAATGCGTGCGGATCCACTCCTCCAGCGGGACTACCGGTAACCCGACGGTCGTCCTGCACTCGGCCAAGGATCTGGATCAATGGGCCAATCAAGTGGCGCGCTGCATGTATATGGTAGGGCTAAGGGATACGGATGTATTCCAGAACACTTCCGGCTATGGGATGTTCACCGGCGGCTTGGGTTTCCAATATGGTGCCGAGCGGTTAGGCGCGCTCACCGTACCAGCCGCAGCGGGTAACACCAAGAGACAGATCAAGTTTATCACCGATTTCGGGACAACCTGCCTGCATATCATCCCCAGCTACGCGACTCGCTTAGCGGAGGTGATGTATGAGATGGGGATCGACCCGAGAAGGGATACCAAACTGCATACCGTCTGTATCGGGGCGGAACCTCACTCGGAAGAGCAACGCCGCCGTATCGAGCAGTTGCTGGGCGTAAAGGCGTACAACTGCTTCGGAATGTCGGAGATGAACGGTCCCGGCGTCGCGTTCGAATGCCCGGCGCAAAACGGTCTCCATATCTGGGAAGATAACGTGATCGTGGAGATCGTGGATCCGGTAACCTTGGAGCCTGTACCGGAAGGTGAGGTCGGCGAGTTAGTGCTGACTACGATCAATCGGGAGGCTATGCCCCTACTCCGGTACCGTACCCGCGACCTGACCTGCGTCTTGCCCGGTGAATGCCCGTGCGGGCGGACACATAAGCGTCTGGCACGCTTCAAGGGACGCAGCGACGATATGATCATCTTGAAAGGTGTCAACCTATTCCCGATACAAATCGAGAAGATATTGATGCAATTCAAGGAATTAGGAAGTAACTACTTGATCACGTTGGAGACGATCGGTAACAGTGACGAGATGCTGATCGAGGTAGAGCTGAGCGATCTGTTCACCGACGATTATTCCGCCTTGCAGCGACTCACGAAAGAGATCACCCGCCAGCTGAAAGACGAATTGCTGCTTACGCCGCGCGTCAAGCTGGTAGCCAAAGGATCCCTTCCCACGACAGACGGCAAAGCTGTCCGGGTAAAGGATTTACGGAAGCTTTGCTAATCAAGTATCCATGTCGAACAAAAAAATAAAATCGGCCATGACAGTCAATCAAATTTCTATCTTCTTGGAGAATAAGTACGGCAAGCTAAGCGAGATCTTAGCGTTGTTGGCGAAAGAGCAGATCCGCATTATCGCGGCTACCGTAGCGGATACGTCAGAATATGGGATCTTGCGCATCATCGTCAGCGATCCGCAAAAGGCATACAAGATATTAAAAGAGAATAACGTCAGCGCGAACCTGACCGATGTGCTGGCGATCGTCACCAGCTCGGGGGCAGGGAGCTTCGCGGATACCTTGTCATGCTTCACGAAAGCAGGGATCAGTATCGAATATATGTATTGCTTCTCCATCCGGGAGAAAGCGATCTTGATCTTGCGCACGAACAACCGGGAAAGCGCCCGTGAGGTGATTCGCCGCCAAAATATGGAATATATTTGCGAGAACGACCTCATTAACCTATAAAATCACGGTATATTAATAACAGGACAAGCTATTATGCTTTATTAGTAAAGAAGAAACACTAATTAAACCTTAGTCTATTGCAGAATAAATCAATCGCTGTACATTTGCAATGTGGTTTTTTCATAATAGTATTAGATTTAAGGTTAACAAAGTTGGTTAGGGGTTGCCGGGAGGCAATCCTTAATTGTTTTATAGAGATTCCTATGGCAAGATACCTATTTCCCCTGTTGATTTTATTGAACCTCTTCGGTTGTCGTCCCTCATCCAAGGGGACCGACGTGATCACGATGTCGGTACTCCGCGGGCCTTCCGCTATCGCGTTTGCCGATTGGTTACGGACCCCTCCCTCCATAGAGGGCAAGCACATCCACGTACGCGTGATGGACTCCCCGGATTTAGTGCAAGCCGCCTTGATCAAAGGCGAGACGGATATTGCCGTACTCCCCTTGATTAGCGCGGTCAATCTATATAATAAGGGAATACCTATCCGATTAGCGGGATGCCCGATCTGGGGCACGCTCTTCATGGTTGAGAAAGCTACTCCCAAAAATCAGTCGCTTTATCTATTCGGGCAAGGCACGACCCCGGAGATCATCGCCCGGAATTATCTCGATGAGAGACAATTAGATTACCCCTTGAACTACGCTTTCCGGACAGCGGGCGAGATCGCCCAAGCCATCTTGGCGGGGAAAGTGGATCGGGCGATCCTCAGCGAACCCTTCTTAAGCATCGTCTTACGAAAAGATAGCTGCCTGCGGATCAGTGCGGACTTGAATCGCTTATCCGAGAAAGACTCGGTCGGTTTCCCCCAGACCGCGATCGTTTACACTCCCTCTCTAAACGGAATGCGGCAAGAGCTCGAAAAGGCACTGCGGGAGGTCTGCGAGAAGACAACACAAGCGCCGCGGGAAACGATACACGTCTTGGAAGAGCAAGGGATTTTCGCCCCCGGCTCGTTGACTCCGGAGAGCATCGAAAGATGCCGCATCCACTATCTATCCGCCACGGAAGCGCATACTTCCATCCGGGAATTCTTAGAGCTTATCCAACATTACGAACCCAAGGCGATCGGAGGGCGACTTCCCGATGCCTCTTTTATCCCCACTACACCATGAGTTTACGAAAAACACTCCCCTCTTGCGCCGCGATCATCCTTATGGCGCTTCTATGGCAAATCATCGCGGTCACGGCAGGACAGCCGGAGCTGATTCCTCCTTTGCCTGAGCTCTTCCGCACGTCGGCAGAGCTACTCGGCACACTCTCCTTCTACCAATCGGTCGGGGCCACCATAAGCCGGGGAATAGCGGGGATCCTGCTCTCATTGGTTTGCGCAGGGATCATCGCCTATTCATTCTCCCGCCTCGCTTGGCTATACGAGCTATGCCGCCCCCTGCTCGCCATCATGCGATCGGTTCCGGTGATCTCGTTCATCTTGATCGCGCTTATCTTCTTGGATCCGGAGCAAATCCCGATCATGATCGCCTTTCTTACCATGTTTCCCCTATTGGCGGAGAACCTGGCGTCAGGCATCCGGAGCCTGGATCCGGGACTGTCCGTCATGGCCCGGCAGTTCCGTATCGGGAAGATGAACCGGTTCCTTCACGTCATTTATCCACAATTAAGGCCTTTCCTGTTCAGTGGGCTCGCCTCCGCCACAGGATTCGGCTGGCGGGCGATCATCATGGGCGAGGTATTGTCCCAATGCGCATGGGGAATAGGTAGCGAGATGAAGAAAGCGCAAAATTTTATCGCCGTACCGGAACTGCTCGCTTGGACAATCGCCGCGATAATCATCAGCTTCTTGTTCGATAAGGGGATAGGCCGATTGGCGAAAATAACGCCGCCTTTGTCATTTACAAAAGGCAAACGCACGCTCCCGGGCCAAGAGATACCCGCTCTCCCCCGATTAACCGTGCGAGAGATAGGCTACCGATATGGGATCCAAGGATTCTCTTACGACTTTGAGCGGGGGAAGATCTATGGCATCAGCGCCCCTTCCGGCAAAGGAAAGACCACCTTGCTCCAATTGATCGGGGGCATCTCGCGACCCACGACGGGATCCATATCGCCTCTTCCCGCGCAAGGTATAGCCACCGTATTCCAATCCCCGGAACTCTTGCCACACCTCGACGCGACCGACAATATATGCCTGCCGCTCACCTCCCTGTATTCCGAGGAAAAGGCGCGGGAAATCGCCCGTACCCTCTTAAAGTGGATGGAAATAGAGGCCTGCTCGGGGCAATACCCCGAGACGCTCAGCTACGGGCAACGGCAACGAGTGGCGCTCGCGAGGGCATTGGCATACCCCTCTCCCCTCCTATTGATGGACGAGCCATTCAAGGGGCTGGACGAGGCGCTCACGTCCCGTATCATCAAGCGGATCCGAGAACGCTCCATGAATCCCCGTCAAATCATCCTTTTCACCTCACACAATCCGGAAGAGCTGCGCGAATTGGCGGATGAGGTCATCACGCTTTAATTAGGCCCCCATCTCCCTTTCGCATATCCGAGCCTTGGGATTCGGAGTTCCAGCCCTTGGGATCGTGAGTCCCGGCTATTGGGACGGTGGATTCCAGGCCGTGGTCGCGTAAATCACCCGAAAAGCGCAAGGGAGCACGGACAGAAAAAATGGAGGGTGTATCCGCTTGATGCGGTACATCCTCCACTTCTATCCATAATCACCCGGCGCGGGACTCTCTCCCTATCAAGATCCCGCCGGTTGTCCTACTCGATATTCTTGCGGATCTTGGTCAGGTATTCCTTCATCTTGGCGGAATCCTTCTGCTGGATGATCTCCTGCAAGATGTTCAGCTCCTCCTGTATCCGCTCGATCTGCCGGGGCGTGCGCGGGTTGAAGAGGATCTCGGTCAAGAGATAGTCGTCTTCCGACAACAAGCCACGGGCGATCTTCATGTGCCTCTTGAACGTGGTACCGGGAGCGTCCTGATGCTTCATGATAGCGGCGAACACCATCGTAGAGGCGAACGGGATCCCCAAGGAGTAGGCCACCACCTTATCGTGCTCCTCGAAGGTATATTCGCAGATATGCAGGTGAAGGCTCGCGTAAATATCCTTGAAAAAGATCTTCCCCAGATGGTCGCCCTCGGAAATGATGATCGTGTTCTCCTTCTCCAACTGCCCCAAGTTGGCGAACGTAGGGCCGAACATCGGGTGCGTGGAGACATAAGGGAAACCGCAAGTCTCGTAAAACTCCTTCAGGTGCGTCTTCACCGAGGCAATATCCGAGATGATGCAATACGGTTGCAGGTAAGGGATCACGGACTTGAACGCCTCTATGGTATAACTCAACGTCACGCAATTGATGACCAATTCCGGAGCGAAATCCTTGACCTCCTCCGGCCGTTGCAGTCGAAGGGCGTTATAGATAAAACGCATACGCTTCGGATCCTTCTCCAATACGGCTACCTCATGGTCAAAACTCAACAGGTCGGTGAAGAAAGAGCCCATCTTTCCCGCACCCAAAATCAATATTTTCATCGTATAGTTTATTGTTCGTTCATGATAATCATCTGCTGGCGCACGGACTCCTCGTGGATCTCCCGCAAGATCTCCTTGACGAAATCCGTGTTCAAGTCCATCTGCTCGCCCATGCTGGAGCGCTTCTCCAGGATCTCGCTATAACGCGGCGACTGCAGGATAGGCATATTATGCTCTTTCTTATAGACACCTATCTCGCGAGAGATACGCATACGCTTGGCCAGCAACTCCAGCAATTGCTCGTCGATGCCATCTATCTGGCGACGCAGGGCCGTCAAGTTCTCGGTCGTCTGGTTCACATCGCGGATCACCAGCAGGTTCAATACATAATCCAGCACGTCCGGGGTGATTTGCTGGGCGGCATCGCTCCATGCCTGATCCGGATCGCAATGCGACTCGATAATCAATCCGTCGAAGCTCAAGTCCATCGCCTGCTGGCAAAGCGGAGCCACCAGCTCGCGCTTCCCGCCAATATGGCTGGGGTCGCAGAAGATGGGCAGATCAGGCATCCGCCGACGCAACTCGATCGGGATATGCCACAACGGAAGGTTCCGGTAAATCTTCTTGTCATACGAGCTGAAGCCTCTATGTATCGCCGCCAAGCGATGGATCCCCGCCCCATACAACCGTTGGAACGCCCCGATCCACAACTCCAAGTCGGGGTTCACCGGATTCTTGATAAGCACCGGTATATCCACCCCTTTCAGGGCATCGGCGATTTCCTGTACAGCGAAGGGATTGACAGTCGTGCGCGCCCCGATCCAAAGGAGGTCAACCCCCGCCTTCAAGGCCTCGAACACATGATCCTTCGTCGCCACCTCGGTCGTGACAAGCATACCAGTCTCTTGTTTCACCTTCTTCAACCAAGGCAAGCCTTTTGCCCCGATTCCCTCGAAACCACCCGGTTTCGTACGCGGTTTCCAGATCCCGGCACGAAAGATCTTGATACCTCTCGACGCCAATCCCTTGGCCGTTTCCAACACTTGTTCCTCAGTCTCCGCGCTACAAGGGCCCGCGATCACGATCGGGCGCTGCGGATCAATCCCCTGCAATGCCAGGGGCTCAATTTTCATTTCCATACCCATTTATCTTATTATTTCGACTTATCATTGATTTTCCGGATTCGATCTAACGCTTCCGCCAACATCTCATTCTTGCAGCACAGGGAGATCCGGATATAACGCTCGCCCTTGCTCCCGAAAATGAAGCCGGGTGTCAAGAAGACGTTCGCCTCGTACAGCACCTTATCCGCTACCGCCTCGCTACTTTCCGCCTCATCGGGGATACGCCCCCAGAGGAACATCCCCACTTGGTTCTCATCATAAGAGCAACCAAGGGTCCGCATGATCTGCCCGGCCAAGTCGCGCCTGCTCCGATATACCCGGTTCATGTTATCGTACCACTCCTTCTTCGCGGCCAAAGCCTCTACCGCCGCATATTGCATCGGCTTGAACTGTCCGGAGTCGATATTGCTCTTTACCTTCAGGACCCATTGGACGAAGCGGGCATTCGAGGCCAACATCGCCATACGCCAACCCGGCATATTGTGCGCCTTGCTCATCGAGTTCATCTCGATACAGATCTCTTTTGCCCCGGGGACGCTCAAGATGCTCAAGGGATGCTCATTCAAGATAAAGCTATATGGGTTATCGTTGCAGATCACGATACCATGCTTCTTGCCGAAAGCCACCAACTTCTCATAAAGCTCCCGGCTCGCGTTCGCTCCCGTAGGCATATTCGGATAGTTTGTCCACATCAGTTTCACCCGGGAGAGATCCATCCGCTCCAGCTCCTCGAAGTCGGGTTGCCAACCTAATTCCTCCTTCAGCTCATAAGGTATGAGATCCGCTTCCACCAGCTTGCTCACCGAGCTGTACGTCGGGTATCCCGGATTAGGGACAAGTACCCCGTCTCCCGGATTCAAGAAAGCTAAGGAAATATGCAAGATTCCCTCTTTTGAGCCGATCAAGGGCTGGATCTCCGTTTTCGGGTCCAAGTCCACGCCATACCACGTCTTATACCAGTCAGCGAACCCCTTACGCAGCTCCGGAATCCCCACATAAGGCTGGTAACCATGCTCATCCGCCCGTCGGGCATGTGCGCACAACGTCTCGATCGTCGGCTCCGACGGGGGAAGATCCGGGCTTCCAACACCCAAGTTGATGACATTCTTACCTGCGGCGTTCATCTCCGCCACCTCTTTCAATTTACGGGAAAAGTAATATTCTTGCACGCTTCCCACCCGATTAGCGGGTGCAACCTTACACACTTTGTCTTCCTTCTGCATATTCGCCTAATATTTTTAAGTCCTTGGTAAGTGGCCTGATCGCGTCCAACGCCTGCTTATACCGGATCATATCCGTGAACGTGAGATCCACATAGAAAAGATATTCCCATTCGCGGCCGATAATCGGCAACGACTGTATCTTGGAAAGATTCATATCATAGAAAGAAAGCACGGAAAGCACCTTGGACAGGCTGCCGGATGTATGCGGCAACGCGAACACAAGCGAGGCCTTATTCTTATCGACCCCCCTAAGGATCTCGTCGGCTATCCAGCGGTCGGCGATAGAGAGGAAACGGGTAAAATTCCGTTTGTTGGTCTCTATACCCTCAGCCAGCACCTCCATATTATAGATCTTCGCCGCCAACTTGCCACAGATCGCCGCATGCCCTTTCAATTGGTTCTCGGAAATCCAACGGGCACTCATGGCCGTATCCTCTTTCTCCACCACTTTCGCGTTGGGCAGGGTGTCCAAGAAATCAGCGCACTGCATCAAGGCGATCGGATGCGAGTTCACCTCCGTTATCTCATGGATGGAAGTCCCGGGTAACGCCACCAGCGAATGCGAGATACGCAGCTTATACTCCCCCGTCACGCTCAGTCCGCTCTCCCGGATCAGCTCATGATTTTGCAGCAAACTGCCCGCTATGGTGTTCTCGATCGCCATCAGCCCCACCACGGAGGGATCTTTCTTGATCGTGGCGATCACCTCCCGAAATGTATTACAGGGGATTATCTCGATCTCCTCTCCCTCATAATAATTACGAGCCGCGATGTCGTGATACGAACCCGCTATACCTTGTATTGCTACTTTCTTTTTCATATCAACCTTTATTTGTCTCTTTTCACCTTCTATCAAAAAAAAGTCCCACCGAAACCGGCAGGACTTCATATATTCTATTGATCACTCATTGTATCCAATCATCAACGCTTCACATATAAACTCCTGCCCTTACCTTGCTAAAGTAAAAGTAATAAAAGTAATATGTAAAGCTAAATCGGTTCATATACCCTATCTGTTGTTTTCTAACACGCAACAAAAGTAACGTTTTTTCGGGAAATACAAACAAAAAGTGATATTTTTTTCTTATTACATTTTCCTTTTTAATCAATCGCTCTGAAAGAAGCCCATAAAACAGACCTATATAGAGACAATTCCCGGACACATCTCCACCGGATTACCTCCCGAGTCCGGCAGAGATCCCTTGAAAAACTTTGCCTTTTGGAAATTAATTATTTCCTTTGACACCCCAACAAATCGGGCTTAGCGGAATAAATATGAGACATATAAGAAGATATATCCCGGCAATCGCCTGCCTCGCCCTGTTGATCTCGTGCGAGAAAGCGGAACATGGACTGGAAGGAAAATGGCAATTGAAGACCATCGAGGCAGACGGGGTCGTACAGACAGTTGATACGGTCTGGTACAATTTCCAGAACGTATTGTTCCAATATCAATATTACGTACCCGCCACCGATACCTATCATGCCCATCCCGGATACAAGACGTTGGAGGGAGATTCCCGGTTAGAGCTGGAACTGGCCAACGAGAACGGTTACGACGCACGAACCTTCCTGCCCCATACCGACTGGAGCTCGCCTAAACGCACCTTCACCATCGAGAGCTCTTCCGGAGATCGGCTGATCCTCAACAGCGAAGGCAAGACCTATACATTCCACAAGCGATAACCTCTCCGGGCGACCCTGTCCACACTTATCCCGATGAATCCGGGGAAAGCGGATCGCCTACGGAGATTATGCGGTCAAATCCGCCTCGACCGCGCCAGACTCCCGGATCAGGTCCGCCGGAGCGAGCTCGACCTGCAACCCACGCTGCCCGGCACTCACGAAAATCGATTCAAAGCTCATCGCCGAATGATGGATATAGGTAGGGAAACGCTTCTTCATCCCGATCGGCGAACATCCTCCGCGTATATACCCGGTAAGCGGCAACAACTCCTTGACCGGGATCATCTCACACTTTTTGTTACCCGACACTTTAGCCGCCTTCTTCAGGTCTACCTCCTCCGCGCCGGGGATCACGCAGACAAAATAGCCACTCTTGTCGCCATGCAGCACCAAGGTCTTGAACACCTGTGCCACATCCTCGCCCAACTGCGCCGCCACGTGCGTGGCGCTCAAGTCGTTCTCGTCCACCTCATAAGGCACGAGCCGATAACTCACCTTCGCCTTATCGAGCAGCCGCGCCACGTTCGTCTTATTCACCTTCTCCTTCATTTTTCTATTCCTTTCATGGATAATTGTATCCGTTTTCTCGCTAAATCCACATTCAGTACCCGTACCCGGACATGCTGGTGAATGGAGACTACCTGCGTAGGATCGCTCACGAAGCGATCCGCCAGTTCCGAGATATGCACCAAACCATTCTCCTTGATTCCCACGTCCACAAAGCAACCGAAGTTGGTAATGTTCGTCACGATGCCGGGCAATACCTGTCCTTCGCGCAAGTCGTCGATCGTCTTCACCGAGGGATCGAACTCGAAGACCTTGATCCCCTGCCGAGGATCCCGCCCCGGCTTATCCAGTTCCTCCATGATGTCCGACAAGGTAGGTATCCCCACCTTATCAGTCACGTAATCCTCCAAGCGAAGCCCTCTTTTGCGCTCCTTGTCGGCGATCAGCTCAGCCACCGAACAACCCAAGTCGGCCGCCATCCGCTCCACCACCGGATAACTCTCCGGATGCACGGCCGAATTATCCAACGGGTTCTCGCTATCAGGAATCCGCAAGAATCCTGCGCACTGCTCGAACGCCTTCTCGCCCATGCGAGGCACCTTCATCAGCTCCCGACGCGAGGCAAAGGGACCATGCTCCGCCCGATAGTCCACGATATTTTGCGCCAGTGTAGGGCCTAAACCCGATACATACGTCAAGAGATGCTTGCTCGCCGTGTTCACGTTGACGCCCACCAAGTTCACGCAGCTTTCCACCGTCTGGTCGAGGCTCCGCTTCAACGCCGCCTGATCCACATCGTGCTGGTACTGCCCCACCCCGATGCTTTTGGGGTCGATCTTCACCAGTTCCGCCAAGGGATCCATCAGCCTGCGCCCGATACTGACCGCCCCGCGCACCGTGACATCGTAATCGGGAAACTCCTCACGGGCGATCTTCGAGGCGGAGTAGATCGACGCACCGTTCTCGCTGACCACGAATACCTGCACCTTACGGTCGAACCGGATCTGGGTGATGAACGTCTCCGTCTCCCGGCTTGCCGTACCGTTCCCGATCGCGATCGCGTCGATCGCGTAGGTAGCCACCAATTGAGCTATCTTAGCCGAGGCCTTCCCCTTCTCCGACTTGGGAGGATGGGGGAAAATCGCCTCGTTGTGCAGCAGATTCCCCTGCGCGTCCAAGCAAACCACCTTGCATCCCGTCCGGAAACCCGGATCGATCCCCATCACCCGCTTTTGCCCGAGCGGGGGAGCCAGCAGCAACTGCCGCAGATTCCCGGCGAATACTCGGATCGCCTCCTCATCCGCCCTCTCCTTGCTCTGCCGGGCGAACTCCGTCTCGATCGACGGTTTAAGCAGCCGCTTGAACGCATCGTCCACCGCCATCTCCACCTGCTCCGAGACCTCTCCCCGCCCTTTCACGAAGCGGCGGTCGAGCCGTTCGAGGCAACCTTCCGTATCCGGGGTGATCCCTACCCGGAGCACACCTTCCGCCTCTCCTCTACGAATCGCCAAAAGGCGATGGGAACTGACCCGGGCGAGCGGCTCGCTGAAATCGAAGTAATCCCTATACTTGGATCCTTCCTCCTCCTTGCCTTTCACCACTTTCGCCGTGACCACCGCGGTACGGGCAAACGAGTTACGCACGGTATTCCGGGCTCCCTCGTTCTCATTGATCCATTCCGCGATAATATCGCGGGCACCACGCAAGGCCTCCTCCTCACCCGTCACCTCCCCCTTCACGAAGGCTCGCGCCCGGGAGGAAAGCGAGCGTTCATTTTGCGCCATGATGATCCTCGCCAAAGGCTCCAATCCCTTTTTACGGGCGATCTCGGCACGTGTCACCCGCTTCGGCCGATAAGGGAGATACAGATCCTCGATCTCCGTACTATCCCACGAGGCCTCGATACGTGCGCGCAATTCCGGGGTCAACTTCCCCTGCCCGTCGATCGTGTCGATGATCGTCTCCTTACGCTTGGCCAACTCTTTCATCCGCTCCAGCCGCTCCTGGATAGCTCCGATCTGTACCTCGTCCAATCCACCGGTCGCCTCCTTACGATAACGGCTGATGAATGGAATGGTAGCCCCACCCTCCAAGAGGGCGATCGTACGCTCCACCTGCCCGGCCGGAATGCCCAACTCACGGGCTATCTGTATATGAAAATCCATCGTCATCTTGATCTTTCTCCTAAAACAAGGTACAAATATACGTTTTCGCGCCCATCCGGAAAGAGGTCATGCGCATAAGATCAAAAAAAGAGGCCGGGTTTTCCGAAAACCATCCACTCGTTTTCCGGAAGGCCCGACCAGTTTTCTTTTGATTCCTACCTACGAATAGTGGATTATTCCACGGCGAACGGCACATTAGCCGTAGCCACGAAGCCTGTACCATCCAGCACATAGACATACAACCGGTAATATCCCTTATCCGGGATCGATAAGGTACACTCATCCACGTCAGTGGTCAGCACCTCGCCTACCCGATCCGGACGAGGCTCGTAAGCGCCACCGGTAGCCGTCACGGTCGCCTCTTTCAGCACCTCCCATACGTAAGTCAGCTTATCCTGCTCGCAGTCGGATACATCCACCTTGCCCGAGAACGGTTTTCCCGCCTTCACCCGCGGACTGAAATCCACGCCATCCACCGACATCCCCTTCACCACGGGAGCAGTCTGGGCCGGCTCTTGGCGAGTCCATACCCGCTCCATCGCCTCTACCATCGGGGTCTTCTCCCCCTTCAACGGCAAGCCTTCCACATCATCTTCCACGAACAGGCAGAACCAGGTAGGGGTACGTTCCTCTTTCTGTCCCCACAAGAACACGAACGAGCCCATGCAACGAGGATCGGCGGCTATCGCCTGGGTATAACGCGCCTCATAGACCTGCCGTTTCTCCTCGCTCGTCTGCTCGATAGGCGCCTTCCAGTCGGTCAATCGTGTCTCCCACCAGCCGGTAGGCCCCCACTCCGTGATCAGGTAAGGTCCTTTATAGGAGGATTGGGCGAACACGTTCTTCACGTTCAATATATCACCGTAACTGTTGATACCCACGAAATCCAGGTCGGGAGCGTATCGGGCGATCATCTCCAACGCGGCGGGATGATGCGAGATCACGGAAGATACCAAATGGCGCTTATCTATCTTCTTGATCTCTTGGGCAAGCAGGTTGACAAAGTTCCAGGCGGTCGGCGTATTGGCGGCGTCGTTCAGCTCGATCTCATTGCCTATGCCCCAAGCGAAGATGCTCGTATCGTTCCGGAAAGTCTGTGCCAACAAGCGTACCTCCTCCAATTTCTTTTCCCGAAAGGTCTCATCGTGGTATAGGGCTGAATCCTTCGGAAGATCGATTCCCTGCATCACGTACAAGTGACTGGCCCGGGCCAGCTCCAAATCCTTCTGGATAGAGGCCACGTCTCCACCCCAGGTACGGAACGCGTTCGCCCCGTTCGCCGAGGCCACATCCAGCCGATTCGTTCCGCCCACTCCTTGGATAAAGAGCGGACGGCCATTTATACTTACTTGCCATGTGCCATCGTTCTGCTCGACAGCCACTCCCTCATGCGCACTTTCACAGCCACATAGCAGGGATGAAAGCGCGATCGCTGAAAACAATGCCTTGATTTTCATACGTCAATAGAATTAGATTTTTCGCTAAAATACAAAATAAGGCGAAATTGACAGCTACCCTATAAAAACAAACGCTCCCGCCAAGCCCAAAGGCCTGACGGAAGCGTTCACGAATCACCCTTTCCGGTCCGGATCACCTCATCTATAAGCGATGCTTATAGAGTTGAGCCATGATCTTTTGGTACTGGTTCTGTAATTGCAAATAATTCTGTACACTCTGATAGTAGGTAGTCACGTCCACGAAATACTCGATCATGGAGATCTGCCCCGCCTGTATCGCCTTGTTCAGCAACGCTATGTTATTTTGGCTACGCAATACATCCTGATACTCGTCGATGGATTTTTTCAAAGAGACCGACTGCGTATAGAGTTGGCGCAATCCACTCTCCACGGTAAACGAGGTGCTCTCTAACTGCATATCCGCATACAACCGCTGCGCCTTGGCGAGCTTCACGTTATTGCGGTTGGAGAATAATGGGATACGGATACCTACCAAGAAGCCATTATAGCGATCGCCTCCGGAAGAGGGATTCATCCGATAGCCCAGCTCAAACCCGGGCAAGCCTTTTGCCTTGTTCACTTTCAGTTGACGTGCGGCTATCGTTTGGTTCTCACGTAGCGAACGTAATTGGGGATCCGCTTCCATCACCTCGTCCTTCAATTCCTCGAAAACGGGAGGCTCCGGCGTCAGCACATAGGCTGTATCCGTAAAATCAATAGCTATTCCTCCATTCAAGGTGGCGAGTTCCTGCAACTTGGCGGCACGGGCGGTCTCGTTCATCCGAGCCTCAGTCCTGACGTTCAGAAGCTCCAAGTCGATCTTGTTTGTCTCCAACACATTCGCGTCTCCCCGCTCCAAGCGTGAGGCATACAAATCCGAGAGTTGTTCCGCGTTTTGGAGGCGTATCTCCAACAGGCGCTTTTGCTGGTTCAAGAGTACCAAATCCAAGCAAATCTCTTTCGCTTGCAGCAGGATTTGCTGACGAAAAGCGCTCGCCTGCTGGTCGAGGCCAGCGGATTTCGCTTTCGTCAACTTATGCTTTTGAGCGTAAAGAGAGGGGAAATCGAACGATTGAGAAGCGATAAACTCTCCGGTGAATCCCATGCCCTCCTTATTCCCGTACAAATGAGAGTAGGTGACCGTAGGATCAGGCAGGTTGTTGTCCAACCTCGATTCTAATTTTTGCGACTGGATCAGCTGAGCGTTCGCCCGCAGATCCTTGTTGTTCGCCTCCACGCTCCGTAACACGTCGTCTATCGAGTTTTGGGAGGAAAGGCTTCCTGCCCACAGGAACAGGACAGCTGTTATGATAGTTAATTTCATAAGATTCACGCTTTATGCTTGTTCATTATCAAATAAACGATCGGGATGATGAAACCATTCAGGAATGTAGAGGTGAGCAGGCCTCCCAATATTACCTTGGCCATCGGACTCTGGATCTCGTTGCCCGGCAGATCCCCATTCAAGGCAAGCGGTATCAAGGCCAACGCCGAGCTCAAGGCTGTCATAAGGATCGGGTTCAGACGATCCAAGGAGCCATGAATCACGGCCTCACGCAACCCGACTCCCTCGCCACGCAAATGCGTATAATGGCTAATCAGCAGCATACCGTTGCGGGTAGCTATACCGAACAAGGAAATAAAACCGATAATAGCCGGGATACTGATCTCCCCCGAAGTAAGCCATAAGATAAAGACACCTCCGATCAACGCCAAAGGTAAGTTCAGCAAGATCACACCACTCTCTTTCACATCCTTGAATTCATGATACAGCAACATGAAGATCACCAACAAGGACATGAGCGACGTAAGCAAAAGGGTACGGCTGGCGGCTGCCTCACTCTCAAACTGTCCGCCATACTCAATATGGTATCCCTCGGGTAAATGGATGCTCTCTTCTACCCGATCCTGGATCTCATTCACGACGCCACGCAAATCCCGCCCTGATACGTTCGCGCTGACAACGATCTTACGCTGCACGTTCTCCCGGTTGATCGTATTCGGCCCCGTAACCGATCGTATATCCGCCACGTAACTCAAGGGAATCTTCTGTCCGGCGGCATCAATCATAAGGTTGCCGATGTCGGCCATTGTCGCACGGCTCTCGTCGGAAGTCTTCACGGTAAGGTCAAAATTCTTACCTTCCTCATAGACCTGGCTCACGACCTCTCCGCCTAACATGACATTCACGTACTCTTCAAACTCCGGGAGCGGAATCCCGAATTTCGCCAACAACTCACGTCTCGGGGTAATTGTCAGCTGCGGACGCTCGATCTGCTGCTCCACCTTCAAGTCCACCAATCCCGGAATCCCCTGGATAACCGACTTGACTTGATTCCCGATCTGGAACATCTGGTTCAGATCCGTACCGAAGAGCTTGATAGCGATATTCGCCTCCGTGCCGGACAGCATGGCATCAATACGATGAGAGATGGGCTGCCCGATCTCGATATTAGCGCCACTAATGGTAGATAGCTTCCGGCGGACGTCGTCCGTCACCTCCTCCCGGCTACGATCGGCCAACTCAAACGGGGCCTCGATCTCGGAGACATTTACGCCTAACGCATGCTCATCCAGCTCCGCACGTCCTGTCTTGCGAGCCACGGTCTGGATCTCGGGCACTTGCAACAGCAACTCCTCGGCACGCCGCCCGATACGGTCTGATTCTTCCAACGAGATACCGGGCAACGAACTTACGTTAATCGTAAAAGAGCCCTCATTAAACGGAGGCAAGAAGCTGCGTCCCAGATTAAAGAAGACCACTAATGCCGCCACAAAAAAGGCGAATGTGCACCCTAACACCCATTTTTGATGGATCAATGCCCACTCCAAGGCACGTTGATAGACCTCTTTCAGTTTACGGGCCACCCATGCCTCACGCAACTCCCGCCCTTTCGTGGCTTTCCTGTTCAACAGGTAACTACAAAGTACAGGGGTTAAGGTAAGCGCTACCACGGTGGAGGCGAATAAGGCAACGATAAAAGCGATGCCCAGCGGCACCAACATTCGGCCCTCCATACCACTCAGGAAGAACAGAGGCACGAAACTTACCACAATAATCAACGTAGAGTTCAAGATTGGCATCCGGACTTCCCGGGAAGCATCGTACACCACGTCCAGTGTCGGACGCTGTTGATCCGCAGGCAAGAGCCGGTTCTCGCGGATTCGCTTGAATACGTTTTCCACATCCACGATAGCGTCATCGACCAACGAGCCGATAGCGATCGCCATACCACCCAAGCTCATCGTGTTAATGGTAAGCCCCATATAATGCAGCACGATGATAGACACCAACAAAGACAACGGCAAAGCGACCAGCGAGATCACGGTAGTCCGTACGTTCATCAAGAACAGGAACAAGACGATCACCACAAAGAAGCTACCTTCGAAGAGGCTTCGCTTCACGTTATTGATCGAGCTATCAATAAAGCGGCTCTGACGGAAAATATCGGTGGACACGTGTACGTCAGCCGGTAGGTTCTTCTGCAGATCCGCCACGATAGCGTCCAACTTCTCTGTCAGCCTCTCCGTACTGGTATCCGGCTGCTTGGTCACGGTGATGAGCACCGCCGGTTTAGCCCGTTCGGAAGCGGTACCCAGTTTCGGGCTCTTCCCGCCAATCTTGACCGTGGCTATATCATTCAACGTCACCGGATAGCCATTCACGAGCTTAACAACTCCTTTCGCTATCTCTTCCACTTTCGTACTCGACAAGACACCTCGTATGATATATTCATTCGAATATTCATATAAGACACCGCCATTCGCGTTACGGTTCATGTTCCGGCAGACGGTCAACACCTCGTCAAGCCCTACGCCATAATGTTTCATCCGTGCGGGATCCAGCAAGATCTGATACTCCTTTATATCCCCTCCGATCACGGCAACCTGGGCCACCCCACCGGTGGAGAGAAGGCGGGGCCGGATCGTCCAGTCAGCGATCGTACGCAAATCGAGCAACGAGGTTGAGTCGGCCGTCAAACCAATAATCATCATCTCCCCCAAGATTGAGGATTGCGGGCCTAAAGTCGGCTTACCCACATTCTCAGGAAGGCTCTCGCCCAAGATAGAGAGTTTCTCGGACACGATCTGACGAGCCCGGTAAATATCCATTCCCCAATCAAACTCTACCCAAACGACAGAGAATCCCGTCGTGGAAGAGGAACGGACCCTGCGGACATTCATCGCCCCGTTCACGGCTGTCTCTACCGGGAAGGTCACCAATCGCTCCACCTCCTCCGGCGCCATGCCGTTCGCCTCGGTCATGATCACGACAGTCGGGGCGTTCAAATCGGGGAATACATCCACATCTGTTTGGAATGTCGTATAGACTCCCCCTATCATCAGTAACAACGCGCACACCAATATAACCAATCGGTTGTGCAATGAATAATGTATTATCTTGTTTAGCATAGAAAACCTTTTTTAATGCCGTCGCCAATCGCCCGCTCAAATGAGAGGACAAAGGCGACACAGCGGCCTGATTAATGATGGTGTGTATGCGCCGGTATAGCGTTAGAAGCCGAGGCGAGCTTGATCTGGTACGCTCCCTGCGTGACCACCTCATCGCCCGGATTCAGGCCGGAAAGCACCCGCACCTCCGAGCCATTGCCAGCGCCTAATGTAACCAACTGCTTCTTGTAGTGTTCTCCATGCAAATGGATATATACGGAATAAGAGCCCTGTTCCTCTATCAAGGCGGAAACCGGCACGCTCAAGACATTGTCCAATGGCTTCGTCAGCAAGAAGATCTCCACGAACGAACCGGGAATAACCGCCCCCTTATTATCGAACTCAAAGGTGACCGGGATATAGCATGAGCTGGTGTCGGAGGACTTGCCATACGACAACAAGCGCCCACGCAAATCGTCCAACCTATAAAGGGCGTTATCGTATGGGGTCTTGAAATTGGCGGACTGGATCATAGGCAGCTCGCTATAATATTTCTCCGGCACATCCGCCCGCAACACCAAGCGGTTGTTCTGGGAAATAGTAGCTATGGGCTGGCCCACGGAAACATAATCTCCCTCCTTCACCTGGATGTTCTTCAGGTAGCCACTCAAGGGGGCGACTACCGACACGCCCTTGGCGGTCTGTTTCCCGTCAACAGCCTCGAAAGCGACTTTCGCGTTCTCGTAATTCAAACGAGCCTGCTCAAAATCTTTCGCGGAGACGATCTTATCCCCCACAAGCGACTTCATGCGCTCGTACTCTTTCTTGGCGGTCTCGTAAGCGAACTTGGCTCTCGCCGCCACGTCTCCTTCCGACAAGGCGTTGGAGGCGATACTCAATACGGCTTGTCCCTTACGTACCGCGGTTCCGTCCACGACAGGCAAGCCTCCAAAGGAGATCACGCCCGGCACCGTAGCCACGATGACAGACTCCTCACCTTGGGCGGCCTGTACGCGGCCTCCGGTCTTTATCACCTCCGTAAAAGAGGACGGATTTATCTTTTGGGTACGCAGTCCAACGGCCTCGGCCTGCTCTTTCTTGAAAATGATCTCTCCGGGATGGTGCTCCCCCTCCTCGTGATCATGATCATGCCCTTCATGTTCCTCATGTTCATGTCCCTCATGCGCATGATCGTGGGCCTCTACCTCATGTTCATGCTCGTCGTGTCCGGTATGCGACGCCTGGTTAGCGCATCCAGCCAACAGATAGGCACACATCGTACCTATCAAATAGATATTTTTCATCGTACAAATCTTGATTACGTTAATACTTAAAAGATAACTCATGGGAAGCGGCTTGGATCCCCAGCCTATTTCCCCCTAAAAACGTACCATCAAGACATGGGAGGGGCTCGCAACCCTGAGGCGCTCACGATCCATGAGTCGCGCAAGGCTTCGACATACAGTATATACCCCCGATATAGAAGTTGCCCCCGAAACGCAGGCTCAGGCGGATAGACATAATCAAAAAGGAGAGACAAAGGCACTAAATGATGCATCACGTCCCCACTCACCGACGAGGATGCCCCGATATTCAAATAGGCGAGGTTATGCCCATCGCAACTGCAATGGTGCGTGTCGGATCGCGTGGAATCCTGCGACTGCTCATCGGTCAATACCTTATAGCAAGGCATTCCATCCCGATGGTGATGGTGTGGGACCACCACGGAAACCAACGCCAGTATGCCTGCCATCAGCACGACATACCGCAGGATCTTCTGTCGTACGTTCTCCCGCATAACGCGAAGATATGTTTTTTTCACGAGACCAACAATTCCACACAAAAGAATCGGGAGCCAAGAACCCTATTTTTCAAGCTTTCCAGCCTCGGTCCCTGCCTCCCGATATTTTACCGATCCTAAGCGGATCCTACTATCCCAATTTCTCGCAAATCAATTCCGCTGCCTTCTTCCCGCTCATCAACATCCCACCAAAGATGGGCCCCATGCGGAAACTGCCGCTTACGCCATTGGCCGCCATTCCGGAGACAAACAAGCCCGGGTAGATCTCCTTCGTGTTCTCCACCGTGGTCTGCTCACCCAGCTCCACGTTCAGGGAACGCTCGCCGATCACGCCACCTGTCGGCGTATTCAGCCGAATACCGTTCTTACGGGCTACCACACGGGCGATCTCGCAATCATGGCCAGTACCTTCCAGCACCGCCTTCGCCATGATCGTCAACGGGTCGACGTGCATCCCCTCGCGGATCACAGGAGCCCAGTTGACCACCACTCCGGCTACCGCGTCGTTATGGAATACCACATCCTCCACCGAATAGCAGTTAAACAACGTAGCGCCCGCCTTGGTAGCCTGATAGATCAAGGCGGAGGTCGTATGCACGGAGTCCATGATATAGGTGCCATCGGCTCCCTCTTTATAGCTTACGCCCAGCTCCTTCACGATCGGCATAGCCTCTTCCTGTACCACGATGTCGTTGAACATCATGGCGCCGCCCCACATACCTCCACCGGGAGCCAGCTTACGGTCAAACAATGCCACTTTCTTGCCCGCTTTCGCCAAGTAGTAGGCGGCCACGATACCGGAAGGTCCCCCTCCCACGATCGCCACATCGACAGACAAGTTGTTTCTCAATTTCTCGAAGTAAGAATTGATAATTCCGCTCGAAACGATCTGTTCCATATTTACCAACTATAATTAGAGTTTAAACATCCGGGAGCTCATAGAGGTAACGCTCCCTCATTTTTCTCGTTCTACCTAATTTTCCCTTCGTCGGCATTACCCGAATCAGGTTCGATGGGTATGATCTCAGCCCGCGCGACGGGCACCCCTATGTGAAAAAGCGGGAGCAAATATACAAACAACTCTTCTAACTATCGGGAAAAACCGGTCCTAAAATAACTCCTTGAACGGATTTATCCGAAATGAGGTGGACGTTGATTTCTCTTACGCGCGATAAAATCCTTCATATACTCCACCGTCTCGTCGAGCCCTAATACAGACACGTCGATCGAGAGATTATAAGAGGAGGCCATTCCCCACGTCTTGTTCGTGTAATAATTGTAGTAAGCCGCCCGCGACTTATCGGTCTTTTCCATCAAGGTCTTCGCCTCCTCCACCGTGACGCCCTGCCTTTCCACGATCATCCGGATACGGCACTCCTCCGAGCTGTGGATAAAAAAGCTCAGGCAGGCGGGATCGTCCCTCAGGATGTAATCCGCGCACCGGCCTACCAGCACGCAGGACTCCTCGCTCGCCAGCTTACGGATCGCGTCGCTCTGGATCTTGAAAAGCCCATCGTTCGACAATATATCGTTGTAAGGGGTGAAGATCCCTCCCATGAACGAGGAATAGCCCATAGTGAAGGCATACGACAAGCCACTCGATGCCCGCTCGTCGGCCCGGGCGAAGACATCCTCGCACAGCCCGCTCTCGCGTGCCGCCATCGAGATCAGCTCCTTATCATAGTAACCGATTCCTAAATCCTTCGCCAACCTTTTTCCGATTTCCCGGCCTCCACTTCCAAATTGGCGACCAATAGTCAATATAATCTTGTCCTCCATAAATCTATCTTTTGATACCGTGTTCACAAACGTACAAAAAAAACGTGTCCCGTGAAACGAGACACGCTTTTTTGTTTTATTCCGGCATTTTGTCGGCCGAGGGAGGTGGAGCGCCCAGTCCCCAAACCTTGTTCGCTCTCGGCCCCATCTCTATCTCAAGCACCCCGCCGCCAGCTATGTCTTTATGGCTGAACCAAGGCTGATCCAGCTCTACGCCATTTAGCTTAACCGACTGCACGTACTTGTTCTCCGGTGAGGCATGGTTCGCCCGGATCTCGAACACCTTGCCGTTACCCAAGTCGATCTTAGCGTCCGTGAACATGGGACTGCCGATATTATATACCGGGAAACCGGGGGTTACCGGATAAAATCCCAACTGGCTGAATACCACGAAGGCTGACATACCGCCTCCGTCCTCATCACCCGGCACACCCATCAAGTCGTTGCGGAACCACTGGTTAAGGAGCGTGCGGATACGCTTTTGGGTCATCCACGGCTTACCCGCGTAATTATACAGATACGGGATATGCAAGCTCGGCTCATTGGCCATCGAGAACATCCCGACATTCCCCGTATGGTCCGGCAAGGTGGAATAGAATTGCCATTTAGACATCCCTAAAGGTGTGTTAAACATGGAATCCAAGGCCTGCGTGAACCGCTCATTCCCTCCGATCAAAGAGACTAAGTCGCCTATATTATGCTGTACGTCCCAACGGTATATATAACCGTTGTTCTCGTCATAATAATCACGAGCCCCCAAGCCACCATCGTAACGATAATCAAGCGGGTAGATAAACCGGCCATCCTTATCCTTCGGGTGGAAGAAGCCGGTCTCCGAATTAAAGACATTCCGGTAATTATACGAGCGGCGCAAGTAATAATCAGCCTCATCCGTCTTTCCAAGTTCCTGAGCGATCTGCGAAAGGCACCATTCATCGTAGGAAGTCCCCAGCGTCACGGCGATAGGTTGTCGCTTCTCCCAAACGGACACATTAGGCACCGTCTCCTTCTCACCCGGTCTCAACGCCGGAATATACCCATGCTCTTTATAGAAATCGTCCAACCAGCCCGCGGGAGCCGCCGACCAGGGGATCAAGGTCTTCTCCTCGATTCCTTTCTTGCAGGCGATATAGGCTTTATCCAGATCAAATCCTCGCAGCCCTTTCCGGTAACCATCTATCACGGTGGCGACCGCATGGTTCGAGTTCATGCGCCGCGTATCTCCCGTCACCTCGGGGAAAGTGGGCATCCAGTTCGTACCCATCTGCTCCGCCATCAGCAGGAAAGAGTTGATGATGTCGTTCTCTCGGTCCGAGTCTATCAAGACTCTCAGCGGGTGCGTGGCACGATAAGTATCCCAGATCCAGTCGTCGGTATAGAAAGGCCGCCCGTCATCCTCATGTACCTGCCCATCAAACGCGCTGTAATAGCGACCATCCTCACTCAAGCAGATCGGGCGCTCATAACAACGATACAACGAGGTATAAAATACCGCCTTCTCATCCTCCGTACCTCCTTGCACCTTGATTTTGCCCAACGCCTCGTTCCAGGTGCTACGAGCCACTTTTGCGGCCACATCCACGTCGTAAGCGGCGATCTCCCGCTTCAGGTTCTTTTGAGCCTGCTCAGCGCTGATAAAGGAGATACCGTAACGGATCCCTAACCTTTGGGTCGATTTGCCGAAACAAAGCGCGATAGCGGCGTTCGTACCTTCCACGGATTTCGCCTCATAATTGATACTTCCGTCCGACACTACCCCTATCCTCTCCGGCTCCTGCTCGGTCTCAGCATACAAGAATACCTTCGTTTTCTTATCGATATACTGATACCCGCTCACGGCATTGCCTTCAACCTCCAATTTACCGTTCCGGCTATTCAACACCAGATACACAGGTTCTTGCCGCTCGAAGGAGAGCGCATAAACAGCGCTTTGGTGAGATGGCGCATAATCCACCTCTATCCCTGCCTCGTCCAAATATACCTGATAACGATACGGCCGGATCCTCTCCTGATCGTAGCTATAAGCAATCACAGGCTTCAGGCCAGACTCAGCCCCTTGATAGGGACAAATATTGAAAGCCGAGCGCTCCCGGTGATTTGTCACGATCACGGGTAATCCACCCAAACGGTCGCCCGTGAAGTCAGCCCGCTCCGGATATACCCGCAACATGCTGTTTGGCAAATGTACCGTCGGGAAAGTCGGTACCAGCAAATGGCTGATATTTCCCATATACGGGTTCACATAGTCTACCGGATCACGATCCGATACCGTATTTGCACCCGGAGCGCAAGCACCCATCACGAGGATGGATGCCAGCAGCGCCAAGCTATTTCTCCATGTCTTGTTCATTTATCTACTTAATCTAAGTTGAACAAACCTTATTCCGCGGTCTTCGGGCGAGCTTCCGGTGCCGCCCCGAATTCCTTGTTCGGGGTATTCCCCATAACAAAGGTAAGATTACCACCCTTCATGATGTCCTCATACAAGATATACGACTTATCGTAAGGCTTGCCATTCAGCGTAACCGACTGGATATAGACATTCTCCTTACCGTTATTCTGGGCTACTATCTCAAACGTCTTTCCCTCAGGTAAACAAATGGAGGCCTTGTCGAACAGCGGACTTCCGAATACATATACGCCATTGGACGGATTCACCTGATAGAAGCCCAAGGCAGACATCACGTGCCATGCCGACATCTGTCCGCAATCCTCATTCCCGATCACGCCATCCGGCTGATCCGTATAGAACTCATCCTGGATATAACGCACCTTCTCGGCCGTCTTCCATTGCTGGCCGGCATAAGGATAGAGGTAAGTCACGTGGTGGCTCGGCTCGTTCCCATGAGCGTACATACCGATCAAGCCGCTAATATCGGGAGAGGCATTCTCACCCATATCCCCTTCCACGACGAAGAGGGAATCCAGCTTGGTGACAAACGGAGCGTCGCCTCCCATCAGCTCGATCAGCCCTTCCGGATGCTGCGGCACGAAGAAGGTATAATGCCACCCGTTGCCCTCGCTGAAGTCGCCTACGCTATGGACCGACTGGATCGGATCGTAAGGCGTACGCCAGCTGCCGTCGTCCATCTTCGGACGGATAAAGTTAATGCTTTTATCGAAATATTGGGTATAATATTTACCGCGTTTCAGATAATTCTGGTAATCATCCACTTTACCCATTTTTTTCGCCGCCAGCGCGATGCCCCAGTCGCCCACGGCATACTCCATCGCTATGGAGGTAGCCTCGTGTATCTTGTCGCAGGGGATATATCCCTTCTCCAACAGATAAGGAACCCCGTTCTGTTTCTCATAGACCGACGAGGCCACCATCGCGTGATAAGCCCGATCCGCGTCAAAACCCTTGAATCCCTTCAAGTAAGCGTCGGCGATCACGGGGATAGCGCTATAACCCGGCATCTGGTTTGTCTCACCTCCTACCAACGGCCAGATCGGTAATTTCCCCTGCTGATCGTAAATACTCAACATCGAGTTCACCATATCAGGCACGTACTGCGGCTTGATGATCGTAAACAAGGGATGCAACGTACGATAGGTATCCCACAACGAGAAAGTGGAGTAGTTCTTCCACGTGTTATTCGTATATACCTTATCATCATGCCCCCTGAAATCACCGTTCGCGTCGCAATAAAGAGTCGGGGCGATAAACATGTGATACATGGCCGTGTAGAAGATCTTCTTCGCACGCTCATCTTGCGTGTCAATATCAACGCAAGCCAACTGCTCGTTCCATTTCCGGTCCGCCTCTTGACGTACCCGCTCAAAGTCCCAATCTGCCAGCTCGGCCTCCATATTAGCCAACGCTCCCGCGCAGCTCACGGACGAGATAGCCACCTTCACTTGGGCCACTTGAGGATTACCCTTGAAGGAGATCACGCCTTTCACGGACTCACCTTTCAGCTCATCCTGACCCGCGGCAGCGTCATCGTTGAACACATCCAGCGACTCGATAGGCTGGTCGCTCTTCAACGTGAAGAACACCTTATGCCGCGGGCTCCATCCCTTCGAGAAGCGGTATCCCTCAACCGTATATTCATCGACCTTTTTCAGGTATGTATCATAGGCTTGGTCGCCAATGCCCTCCTTCAAGTTAATCAAGAGCCGACGAGCCCCGTCAGTAGGATAGGTATAACGATGCAAGGCGACACGCTCCGTAGCCGTAAGCTCCACCTTCACGCCATTGTCCATCAGCAGCGAGTAATAACCCGGAGCCACCGACTCGTTAGCGTGCTTATAATAAGAGGAAGCCGCTCCCTCGATATTATCCTGCTCCCCGCGCAGCGTACGTACCTCACCCGTATAAGGCATCAGCAGCACGTCGCCCAGGTCTGAACAGCCTGTACCGCTCAAGTGCGTATGGCTGAAGCCGATCACGATACTATCCGAGTAATGGTAACCGGAGCACCAGTCCCATCCCTTACAAATATTCTGCGGCCCGACTTGCACCGCCCCGAAGGGGACATTAGCCCCCACGAACACGTGTCCATGCCCACCCGATCCGATATAGGGATCCACGTAAGCCGTATACTCCGTCGCTACCTTCTCCGTCTGTACCGGAGCCGAGCAAGATACCGCAAACCCGCCCAAGCAAAGGGCGAGTACGGGTATCCATGATTTATGCAATCTATTATTTACGATCATTTTCTCTTTTTATTAGATTTAGCCGATATAGGGGTTAATTTCTGGACGCCCTCCTCATTCACGGAGAAAGAGTAAGGCAGATCTTCCGGACGCGTGCCACGGTTCAGGTTAGGCTGATCCCCCATCTTGATGTCGATCACGCCTCCCTTGAACATCTCGTTATGATCCAGATAGTTCTTAGTGTATTCCTTCCCGTTGAACGTCATCGACTCGATATACATATTCTTGTCGCTATTGGCAGGTGCGTTGATCACCAAGTCGTTGCCATTCTCGAAATGCAAGGTGGCCTTCTTGAACAAGGGCGCGCCCATCACATACTGCGTAGTGCCCGGAGCCACCGGATAGAATCCCAAGGCCGAGAACACATACCAAGCCGAGGTCTGCCCGTTATCCTCGTCGCCACAATAGCCATCAGGACCGGGCGTGTACATACGATCCATCACCTGACGGAGCCAATATTGCGCCTTCCAAGGCTCGCCCGCGTAGTTGTACAGGTAAATCATGTGCTGGATCGGCTGGTTGCCATGCGCGTAGTTGCCCATGTTCATCACGGTCATCTCGCGGATCTCGTGGATCACGGCACCATAATAGCTGTCATCAAACAAAGGCGGCACGGCGAACACGGAATCAAGCATCATCACGAACGTATCCCGGCCTCCCATCAAGTCGATCAGTCCCTGCGGATCGTGGAACACCGACCAGGAATAGTGCCAGCTGTTGCCTTCCGTGAAAGCGTCGCCCCATTTCAGCGGCGAGAAAGGAGCCATGAACTCCCCATTCTTGTTCTTGCCCCGCATCAACTTGGTCTCTGCGTCGTACAGATTCTTGTAGTTCAACGCCCGGCGCGCGAACAGCTCCACCTCTTTCTTCGGGCGTTTCAGCTCCTTGGCGAGCTTCCAGATGCACCAGTCATCGTAGGCGTACTCCAGCGTACGGGCGGCGTTCTCATTGATCTTCACGTCGTAAGGCACGTAACCCAGCGTATTGTAGTACTCGTGTCCTAAACGTCCGGTGGAAGATACCTTCGGGTGTACGTTCTCCGTGCCGTGGATCAACCCCTCGTACAAGGTCTGCACATCCTCCACTCTCACGCCTTTCATGTACGCGTCCACCAATACGGAGGCGGAATTGTTGCCTACCATGCAACCGCGATGGCCGGGGCTTGCCCACTCGGGGAAAAAGCCACTCTCCTTATAGGTATTGATCAAGCCCTCCTGCATCTCCTTGTTCATCGACGGGAACATCAGGTTCAGGAAGGGGAACAGGCAGCGGAAGGTGTCCCAGAAGCCGGTATCCGTGAACATATAGCCCGGCAGCACCTGCCCGTTATAGGGACTATAATGAACCACCTCGCCCCGCTCGTTGATCTCATAGAACTTACGCGGGAACAACAGGGCGCGATACATACAGGAATAGAAGGTACGGTACTGATCCAAGTTGCCTCCCTCTACCTCGATCTTACCTAATTGCTCGTTCCAGGCGGCTTTTCCTTTTTGCACCAAGGTATCAAAACTGTCATTGCCCAATTCCTTCAGGTTCAAGGCAGCCTGCTCAAGGCTGATGAACGAGGAGGCAACCTTGGCGTGTACGATCTCCCCCTTCTTGGTCTGGAAGCCGATCACGGCACCCACATGGTCGCCGGTCTGCTCCCTCGCCCCTTCCTTCAAGGAAGATCCGCTGAAGGTAGCCTCATACGTGAACGGCTTGTCGAACTCGATCACGAAATAATTCTTGAAATTATCGGGTACCCCGCCGCTGTTCTTCGTGGAATAGCCCACGATCTTGTTCTCGCCCGGGATCACCTGGATCGAGGAACCTTTATCCAAGGCATCCACCACGATATACGAATGCTCGTTCTCCGGGAAGGTGAAGCGGAACATCGCCGCGCGCTCCGTCGGAGTAAGCTCAGTCACCACATCATGTTCCGCCAAATATACCTTATAATAATAGGCCTTGGCGATCTCTCCCTTATGCGAGAACCAGCTGGCACGCTTGTCCTGGTCGAACTCCGGCTTCCCTACCACCGGCATGATCACGAACTGCCCGTAATCATTGATCCACGGGCTCGGCTGGTGGGTCTGCTTAAAGCCGCGGATCTTGTTGGCCGTATATACATACTGCCAGCCATCCCCCATCTTCCCGGTCTGGGGAGTCCAGAAATTCATGCCCCAAGGCCGGGCGATAGCCGGATAGGTGTTGCCGGTCGACAGCTCAAAGGTAGATTGAGTCCCCACCAATGGGTTCACGTACTCAACCGGATCCGACACGTCGTTGATGGCCGACACGGGATTAGCCCCCCACGTCAGCAACGCCGCTATCGCCGCGATCCATAAAATTTTTTTCCTCATAATGTAATTTACTTATAAAATGAATAAATGATAAATTCCCGTTCTCGGCGCCCCGCCCGGTTCCGTCAACGCGGGCACCCGCTCTCTCCACTAACAGATCACAAAATTAACGATTAATTCGCGACCTCCAAGCCTTTCCGCTTGGCAAAAGGCGGGCCGGAGGCCTACTTCCCCCTAATGGAAGGTTGACTTCCACGGTGTGGGAGCCTAACTACCATTCCTCGGGAGTCCGGCTCCCACGGCGTGGAAATCCGGTTATCCCCCACGTGGAAGAGAATCAAAAAAGGGCACGCCAAGATCATTTGGCGTGCCCTGTCTTAATGGATCATGGATCCTTGTCGCGCTCTTTTTATTTCTCCGAATAGCCCGTGTTCTGGGTCAGGTTCGGGTTACGTTGGATCTCGTTTACGGGGATCGGCCAATAAAGGTCGGTATCCTTGAAGGTAGCGCCGCTACCGTTCTTCGCCCCGATCAGGTCAACAAACGTAACCTGGCCTTGATTCGTGGAGGAAATATCCGGGAACTTGTTGATACGTACGCACAGATCCCACAGCTTCATCTCAAGCGGCATCTCGCGCAGACGCTCTTTCCAGCACTCCTCGATGAAGGCCTGCTTGCCATAGCCTTGCAGCTCAGCGGCGATCTCCGAGGCGGAGCGGCCATTCATGTCGGCGCGCTCCTTCACCTCAGCCAAGTAGTTGGCGGCATCCGAGGTAACACCCGAAGTCTGGGCGATACACTCAGCGGCGGAAAGCAGGGTCTCGGCGTAACGATAGAGGTTCCAGTCCTTCGTACCGACACCGGTGTTCAGGATCGCCTCCTTATCGTACCAATACCAGTTGCAGAGCATCTTCATGTCCAGTACCTTATGGTCAACCGGATGCTCATAGGTACGGTGGAAGAACTGGTTCATCTGGCCGCGCAAGTCGTCAGACTCGTACACGTTCAGATAACGCTCGCTCACGCCAAACACGTTCACCCACAAGGAGTAATGGTTACCCGTGGAAGTGTTGGAGAAGAAGTTGGCGGAAGCCAAGTTGAAAGCATGAACCGGGACGTTACCGTTGTTCGAGATCGAGCCATCATACTCGTAAGCGTAGATCACCTCAGGCAGGTCGTCGTTCTCGCGCAGCTTGTTATACGCGCTACCCAAAGCCATATCATCGTTGGTCGTCAGCGAGAACTGGTTGCTGCCGATCACGTCCTCCAGCAGCGGAGTGGCCGAAGCGTAATCGCCCAAGCGCATATGGACATCCGCCAATAACATATCGGCAGCGTAGCGAGTCACACGATGGCCATTACCGGCGAAAGTAGCGGCAGGCAAGTTCTCCACGGCATATTGCAAGTCCGGGATAACCACGTTCGTATAGATCTCCGAGACGGCGGTACGGGTAGGATAAGTGATCTGGTCCACATCCTCCGTCACGTCCGTCACCATCGGCACATCGCCGAACATCTTGATCAGGTAGAAATAGTTCAATGCCCGGAAGAAACGAGCCTCGGCAAGATATTGCTCCTTGTTGTTCATATCCACGCCATCGATATATTTCACGACAGCGTTCGCTACGTTGACTGCCTCATAGCATTTTTCCCACGCGTTATTCGTCAGGTAGTTACAGCAAGACTGCGTATAACTCTGGCGATTCAGGTTACGGGCATACTGGCAATCCACCTCCTGCCCCTCATACTCGTTGGTGAAATAGCCCGTCACCATGTTCATGACAGATACGCTGGAACCTCTATAGGCTCCCGACATATCCGACAACATAGAGGGGGCCCCGTTGCGGTACAGGTAATTGACATTGCCCACGATGTCCTCCTCGGTCTGATAATAGGTCTCCAAGGTCAACGACGACTTCGGATTCTCCTCCAAGAAGTTGTCGCACGCGGTGAACATCGCGAGTCCCGCGCACAGTATAGTTGTTGTTAGTATTCTTTTCATCTCGGTTTGTTAAATAAAATATCGGTTAATTAAAATGCCACATTCACACCCAAGGTAAACGTTCTCGCTCTCGGATAAGAGAAGAAGGCCATGTTCTGACCGAACTGAGCGGAAGAAGTCACACCGTTCGTCGTGTCGATCTGAGAAGTTGCCTCCGGATCATATCCCTTGAAGTCCTTCGCCGTGATCAGGAAAGCGTTGTTCACGTTGAAATAAACACGCAAGCTGCTGAACGGCGTCTTCTTCAACTGGTCGGAATCGAACGTATAACCCAACTGGATCAAGTTGGCACGCAGGTAAGAACCGTTGGCCACCCACTGCGAGTCAGTCAGGGTATCCTGTCCGGCATGGTCACCGTTGAACAACCAGATAGCCTGCTGCATAGAATCCGGGTTCGTACCATCGTAAGCGTCATACAGGATATTCGTCAAACCGTTGGTCATACCGAAGCGGTCGTATGTAGAGTGGCAGAATTGTTGCAAGGTCTGTACGCCTGCCACGAACTGCAAGTCCAAGGTGAAATCCCAGTTCTTCCAACGCAAGGTATTAATCATAGACCCAGTCCAATCGGGTACACCCTTACCGATGATCTCGCGCTCAGCGGAACGTTTGGCGCGACCGATCTGCTTCTGCTCGCACAGACCAGCCTCATAGTCCTCGACCGTATAGACACCATAGCGCTTGTATCCGTAGAAGCTACCCACGCTCTCGCCAACCCGCAGGATGGAGGCTCCGCTCACCCACTCGTTCATCAAGATATCCTCGTCGTTCTCACCCAAGGAGAGGATCTTGTTCTTGTTGTAGTTAGCGTTGATGGTAGTCGTCCATGAGAAGTCGCTCGTCTCGATATTCCGGGTAGTCAACATCAAGTCGAGACCCTGGTTACGGATCGAGCCGATATTACGGTAGATCGAGGTGAAACCGGTGGTGTACGGAACCGGGGCATCCAGCAACAGATCCGTTGTCTTCTTGTTATAGTACGAAGCGTCCAACGTAATCCGGTTCTGCAAGAAACCCAAATCGAAACCTATATCAAACTGAGCGGTCTTCTCCCATTTCAGATCCGAGTTCGGGATCCTTCCCAAATGCGACCAAGGCGCACGGTTACCGTTAATCAGCATCGTCCCGGACTCGATCGTCGCCAACGAACGATACACGCCGATCTCGGAGTTACCGGTCAGACCGTAGCTGGTATGCAGCTTCAAGTTGCTGAACACCTGCTGCTCCGCCATGAAATCCTCCTGCGTCACGTTCCAAGCCAGACCAGCTGAAGGGAAGAAAGCATATTTATTGTTCTCACCGAACTTGGAAGATCCATCGTAACGCCCCGTCACGGTAGCCGAATAACGATCCTTCCAAGTGTAAGCCAAACGCAAGAAGTAGGAGTTCATCGCCCAACGCTCCCAGTAAGTCTTTGGAGGATCGGGTACCGTACCGGACTCCATGAAATAATCTTCCAGACGGTCGGATGTGAAGTTCTGCGTGTACATCCGGGAGTAGTCGTATTTACGCTCCTGCCAAGACAAACCGGCCATCGCGTTGATACGGTGCTCACCGAAGGTCTTGTTGTAGGTCAAATAGGTCTCCTCCTGCCAATAAAGCGTATTGGCGTGATAACGCTCAGCGCGGCCTCTCTGGTCGTAAGCCAAGTTCACCAGGTCGCTCGGCATATATTTGTGCAAAGCCTTGAAGTTGGCATCGATACCGAACTGGGTCTTCAGGTCCAAACCGTCGATGATGTGGAACGTCAACGCCGCGTTACCGAAGATCTTCGTGTTGTAGGTCATGTTCTTGTAGTTATTCAAGATATGAACCGGGTTCGACATGGCCTCGAAGTCCATCGGCATACCCTGCGGCGTGTTCGTGGAGGTAGCCTCGCCATCATAATAGACCGGCATCCAAGGCACCATCTCGATCATGGTACGGCGGGCATCCTGTCCACCACCCTCCTCAGGCGTGGAGTTGCCCCACGTATGGTTCACGGAGAGGTTGATCGAGGTAGAGAGCCACTTCGTCGGGTCAGCGTCGTAAGCGAGCTTAGCGTTCAAACGTTTAGAGTAGGTATTCAACATGATACCTTGATTGTCCGTATAGTTCAGAAAAGCTCCCATCGAGGATTTCTCGCCGGCCTGCTGTACATTCAGCTGATGGTTGTGAGAGATAGCGGTACGAGTCGCCTCATCCTGCCAATCGGTATCGTAAAGCGGATTACCGTTCTCATCGAAGAAACGGCGATCGGTAAACCAGTCCGCACGGTTCGTGGACCAGTTAAAGCCACCCCAACGGTTCTCGTTCTCGATACCCTGCATAAAGGCGTCGCACCACTCCTGGGAGTTCATCACGTCCATCTTGCGGGCACGGTGCGCCAAGCTGACAGATCCTTGGTAGCTAACCTGTATACCCTCGCCTCCTTTCTTACCGCGCTTGGTCGTCACCATGATGACACCATTCGCGCCGCGGGCACCATAAATAGCGGTAGCGGAAGCGTCCTTCAAGACCTCCATCGACTCAATATCGTTCGGGTTCATCAAGTAGAAGTTCTCCATTACCACGCCATCCACCACGTACAAGGGGTCAGAAGAGGCGTTGATGGTAGCCTGACCACGGATTACGACACGGCTTCCGTAAGCGCCCGGCTGGCTGGAGTTAGAGAAGATGTTCACACCGGCGGCCTTACCACGCAAGTTATCCAAGGCACTAAAGTTCTGGGCCTTCAACATATCCTCGCCCTTCGCCGTAGAGATGGATCCTGTCACGTCGGACTTACGCATCGTACCGTAACCGACAACCACGACCTCATCCAAGGTTTGCGTATCCTCCTTCAGGATCACGTTGATCGCCGCTTGATCCCCTACCGGGATCTCCTGGGACAGATAACCGATATAGGAAATCACCAATATCCCGTTCGCGGGGACATCCGTTAAGGTGAAGTTTCCGTCGAAGTCCGTAATCGTACCGTTGGTGGTACCTTTCACCACGATGTTCGCGCCTATAATAGGCTCACCGGTAGCATCGACCACGTTGCCCGTCACTTGCTTGTTCTGTTGTACAGCCATGCTCTCGTCCACCACGCCAACAGAGGCATGGGCCGCCATCGTGGATGCCACGGAGAAAGCTGAAAGTAGCAAGCAGAACGCTGAGGCTTTCGCTATACCCGAGAAGGATAATAGCTTAGATTCATTCTTTGTCATTTTGCTTTTCATTTAATTATGTTTGGTAATATAACAATGATCCGACTAACAAAAGCCTCTATCTTATATGAATAAAGACCCTTATAACTCTATAACCCAATGTCTTTCCTATATACTCGAATCGAAATTCGAGTTGCAAATATATGTTTTTTTTTTTTCAATAAACCTGAAACACGAGATTTTAACGCTATTTTTTTGTCATGAAATCGATTCCCAAACTCAATATTTTGCCCTTAATTAATATCATTTTGATAGGATATAAATCAAGACTCGATCATATCATCATAGAAATCATCTATCCGTGTTAATAAATGATACACAATTATGCACTTATTAATATTCTTGTCTTTCAATATCATGACGATCCTTTTTCAAAAGCATTACAACCAAAAATAAAAAAGGCCCCGAAGGATTCCCCTAAAGCAAAAAGGGTGTGCCGAATTGTGTCGGCACACCCTTTAACGGCAATCTTATATAAAGATATTACTTATTTGACCGCATAGCCATCGTTCTGCGTCAACTTCGGGTTACGCTGGATCTCATCCACGGGTATCGGCCAATAGAGATCGGAAGCCTTGAAGGTAGCTCCGCTCGCGTTCTTGGCACCAACCAAGTCCACGTAGCGCACCTCTCCTCTCTTTGTCTCGGATACCTCCGGAAACTTGCCTGTACGCACGCACAGATCCCACATCTTGAACTCCAGCGGCATCTCGCGCAAACGCTCCGTCCAACAAGCCTCGATAAAGGTCTGCTTGTCCAACGAGCGTAATCCAGCGGCGATCTCCTCTGCCGTCTTGCCCTCCATGTTCGCACGAGCTTGCACCTGAGCCAGGTAACCGGCAGCCTCAGCAGTGACACCTTCCGTCTGGGCGATACATTCCGCCGCGTCAAGCAAGGCCTCCGCATAGCGATAGATATTCCAGTCCTTGGTGCCTCGTCCGGTATTCAGCAGCGCATCCTCGTCATAATAATACCAGCAGCAGGCCAGATTCTCCGCCGCGTTCCATACAGCACCCGTACTTGGGTTCGTGTAAGTCCAATGGAAGAACTGGTTCGGCTGTACGCGGAGATCATTCGCCTCATAAATATTCAGGAAACGGTTGATCGGCCCGTGGATACGTTGCGTGATCGCATAAGTGCCAAACAGCTTTGACTTTCCGGAAGTAGCTCCTCCGTCGAAAGCGTAAGTAGGCAGCCAGCCGCTGTTGCTGATCTCGTTGTTGAACTCATAGGCGTAGATTGACTCCGCCAAATCGTCCTGGGCACGCAGTTTGTTATAAGCACTGCCTGAGCCTAAATCGTCGTTTACGGCCAACTTGTGGGCGGAATTCACCACCTCGCGCACCGAAACAGCTGCCTCGGCATATTTATGTTGCAACATATACGCATCGGTCAACGTCATCGCTGCCACGTATCGCGTGATGCGGTGACCGTTCTCGGAGAACGTGGTGGCGGGTAACAGACGGATCGCCTCCTTCAGGTCGCTCTCGATTTGGGCATAGATCGTAGCCGTCTCCGTACGCGGCAACTCCATGTTCACAGCCAACTCGTAAGGCTCAGTATAGAAGGGGACCGCCCCAAAGGTCTTCACCAAATAGAAATAATTGAATGCCCGGAAGAACATCGCCTCCCCTTTCAAGGTATTGGCGGTGGCCTCATCCATCTTCACCTCCGGTAAGTGCTTAAGCGTACCGTTTGCCACGTTAATGGCGTTATAACATCTTTTCCAGATCTCCTCCAAAGGGTGAGAGATTTGCATCGTATATTGCTGGCGGGTCAACTCTCTGGAATAGCGGCAGATAATCTCCTGCCCCTCATAGCTATTCGTAAAATAACCGGTCAGATCCTCCTGTATGGACTGGAACGAGGCGACATAAGCGCTCCCAAAGTTCGTGTATGCGTAAGTAGCACCACTCCTGTACAACCGATTCACGTTCCCTTGTAACTGAGCCGCAGTCTTATAATAGGCAACATCGGTCAACGTAGCCCTCGGCTCTTCCTTTAAGAAATCGCTACAAGCCGTAAAATGCATCAATCCGGCACAAGCGATCGCTATCGTTATGATTTTTTTCATCTCTATTCTCGTCAATTTTATGGGATTAATTAAAACGTAACATTAACACCGAACGTGAACGTTCTCGCCCTCGGATAAGAGAAGAAAGTCATGTTCTGCCCAAACTTCCCGCCTGTCTCGGAAGTGGACTCAGGATCGTATCCGTTGAAGTCTTTCGAGACGATCTGGAACAGGTTGTTACCGCTCGCATAAACACGCAAGCCAGACAAACCTATCTTACGGATCACGTTAGAGTCGAAGGTGTACCCCAATTGCAGCATGTTCATGCGTAGGTACGAACCATTAGCCACCCAACCGCTGTCGGTAGCGGAATCTTGTCCGGCATGACCATCTTGAGCGATGTAAATCATCTGCTCCATCGTATCCGGATTTGAGCCGTTATAGGCATCGTATAAGATATTCTTCAAGCCATTGGTAAAACCAAAACGGTCATACGTGGAATGATAGAAGCGCTGCAACGTCTCTACCCCCCATACAAATTGCATATCTACCGTCAGGTCGAAATTCTTATATGAGAAGTTGTTGATCCAGCTTCCGGTCCAATCAGGTAATCCCTTTCCGATAATTTGACGCTCAGACGAACGTTTCGCACGGCCTACTTGTGTCTGCTTGCACAAGCCATTCTTATAGTCTTCCTCGGTGTAGACCCCCTCGCGCACCAAGCCAAAGAAACTACCCATACTCTCTCCAACTCGTAGGATGCTACCGCCGCTTACCCAGTCGTACATATATACATCCGCATTCGTATCGCCCAACTGGAGAATCTTATTCTTGTTATAGTTCAGATTTACGGTCGAGCTCCAAGTAAACTCATTCTGGAGGGGAGTAGCATTTACCATCAAGTCCATACCTTGGTTACGTACCGAACCTATATTCTTATAAATCGAGGTAAATCCCGTAGAATAGGGAATCGGGCAGTCTAATAACAGGTCGGTTGTCTTCTTGTTGTAGTAAGCCACGTCAAAATTCAGGCGGTTCTGGAACAGCCCTAAGTTGAAACCTACATCAAACTGCCCTGTCTTCTCCCACTTCAAGTCCGGATTCGGCATGGAATTAATAAAGGAATAAGGAGCACGCACGTTATTGATCAAATACGTACCCGACTCAACCTTACCCAATGACTGATATGGATCGATCTCAGAGTTACCGGTCAAACCGTAACTGGTATGCAACTTCAAATTACTGATCACATCTTGATCGGCCATGAAGTCCTCTTGAGAGATCGTCCACGCCAAACCAGCTGAGGGGAAGAAGGCATACTTATTATTTTCCCCAAACTTAGAAGATCCATCGACACGGCCTGTTACCGTAGCGGAGTAACGGTCTTTGTACGTATAGGCCAAACGCAAGAAGTAAGAGTTCATCGCCCAGCGGCTCCAATCCGACTCCGGAGAAGCAGGAGTGGTACCTACCCCCATGTTATAATCCTCAAAGAAATCATCAGAGAATCCTTCCGTCTTCGACTTATTCCGCCGATACGTACGCTCTTGCCATGACAAACCTGCCATAGCGTTGATACGGTGATCTCCGAACACCTTATTATAAGTAAGGTAAGTTTCCTCTTGCCAATACAAAGTGTTCCAGTTCTCATATTCCGCCCAGCCGTTCGGCATGGAAATATTATTCAATTTCACGGACGAATATCCCCGGTACTGCTTGTTATGGCTATCGATACCGAACTGAGTCTTCAGGTCCAAACCATCAATAATATGGAATGTCAGAGCGGCATTCCCGAAGATTTGCGTATTGTAACGCATCCGGCGTTGCTGATCGAGGATGAAAACCGGATTCGACATACCCTCCAATCCAGAGAAGGAAGTTGATGTTGAAGTCGTATATTCCCCATTTGCGTCACGAACCGGCATCCAAGGAACCATCTCAATCATGGTACGGCGAGCCTCCTGGCCGCCACCGTCCTCCGGGGTATAGCGTCCCCACGTATGATTCACCAACACGTTCACAGAAGTAGAGAGCCACGACAACGGATCAGCGTCGTAAGCCATCTTCGCATTAATACGTTTATTATATGTATTGTTCACGATACCCTGCTGATCAGTGTAGTTCAAGAAAGCGCCCATCGACGACTTCTTGCCCGCCTGTTGAATGTTCAACTGGTGATTATGCGAGACAGCCGTACGGGTAGCCTCATCCTGCCAATCGGTATCATAGAGGGGATTTCCACTGGCATCAAAATAGTTCTTATCCTTGAACCAATCGGCACGATTAAGCGACCAGTTCTTTCCCTGCCACTTGTTCTCATTCGCCAGACCGATCATAAAGGCCTCTACCCATTCCTCGGCATTCAGCACATCCATCTTACGGGCGATATGGCTGACACTAAGCGATCCTTGATAGCTTACAGACACACCTTCTCCATCCTTCTTGCCGCGCTTGGTCGTCACCATGATGACACCATTAGCGCCGCGGGCACCATAAATAGCGGCGGCGGAAGCATCTTTCAACACCTCCATCGACTCAATGTCGTTCGGGTTCACCAAATCAAAATTCTCCATCACGACGCCATCCACTACATACAAAGGATCCGAAGAGGCGTTGATCGTCGCCATACCACGAATAATCACTCGGTTGGAATACGCACCCGGCTGACTGGAGTTCGAGAAGATGTTCACACCGGAAACCTTACCACGCAAGTTATCCAAGGCACTAAAGTTCTGGTTCTTCGTCAGGTCATCACCCTTCGCTACAGAAATAGAGCCAGTCACATCTGATTTACGCATCGTTCCGTAACCGACAACAACTACCTCATCAAGCGCTTGCGTGTCCTCCTTCAAAGTCACATTAATCATCGATTGGTTCCCGACGGGAATCTCTTGTGTGAGATAACCGATGTAAGAGATAACCAACACCTGGTCTGCCGAGACTCCTTCAACGGAGAATTTTCCATCAAAATCAGTGATTACACCATTGGTTGTACCCTTTACTACCACGTTAGCGCCGATTACAGGCAAACCTGTTGCGTCAACTACCACTCCTGTTACCTTTTTGCCTTGCTGCACGATCGCGGTTCCCTCGGTCTCGCCTGTTTGGGCGGGAGCCGCTGTCACCACGTTGACAGTCGCAAAAGCAGAAAGCAACGAACAAAGCACAGCGGCTTTAGCGATCCCCGCAAACGAGGATTCGCATACATTCAATTTTGGCATTTCGCTCTTGTTTAGATTTAACTATTTAACATTTACTTTTTCGGAGAAAGACGTTTTTTAAACCGCACTATTCATCCAAAAACTACAGTTTTTTCTCGAAGGACAAATATAAAGATGTTTTTTTTAATTTAAACTCCAAAAACGAAATAATTATTGTACAAAGTACACAAAGCCCGTATCACTCCACCACGAAACGGGTTTCGTAGGAGTGGATGCCTGAATCGGTGAACTGATCTACCCGCAGCCGGTAAGTGCCTCTCTCCGTGGCGACCCAAGGTTTCTCCTGATAAGGTTCTGTTTGGGACGAAAGACCTTTAGGCGTATAAAAGGTTCCTCTGGTAGGTAGAGGACCACTCGGTTTGTAATTACGGGTCTTCACGAGAATCGCCCCATCGATCGCACCCGATGTATAAGCCAATGTCTGCCAACCGCGCAGCAATTCTACCGACTCAATCTCCCTTGCGGACATATCAAATAGGTTATCATAATCCTCTTCTCCTAACCGAACTCCATCCAGCAGGATAGGGATAACGGCTGCCTGTCTTAAAGTAGAATTTAGAGTAGAACGACCGCGGGTACTTTCGATGTGCCATGAAAGTTCGCCAGTTTTCTCATCAACCAAACGTCTGATAACTATCCCTGTAAACGACTTCAATATATCATATAAGGTCTGGTAATTCCATTTCTCAATCTTCTCCCGATCCGCGAAGTTCGTGCTATAAAACACCTGGGTCTCTACTGGTGGTTCGTCAGCCAGGAGCCGTGCCGAGACTGTGATGTCCGGAAGGTTCAGATGTCGCAAGCCATCCCGTTGATCGGTATAGCCCCTGATTGGAACGGCCTCTCCCGCCAAACTCTGGGTCTCCGCATAATAGGGCTTAGGGACACGAAGTGGTTGAGCATTCATCACGGGCGGATAGGTCTCGTCGTCGATATGGAAATCAGCGAACTCGGGGTTACCTTTCTCTGAGAGCGCCTGCAAAAAGAAGGAGTCTCCCTCCTCAAAATCATCCACTGCCATCAGAAAGCGGCCATCTTCTTTGATAGGCACATCATACACGAGATCATTGCCTGTATGATAAGCCACTACCGTTCCACTTTTGAAGGGATGTCCGCTTTTCCGGGCTACCCATCCTCCGAAAGTCAACGTCTTTTCCGGCATATAGGTATAGATAGCGGTGTCTTTCTCCACGGCCTCCTTTAGCGGGAAGCGTTTGAACCGGACGGTACTCAGCCAAGTCTGCAACTCCTCCTCCCGCTCCTTCCGGTCAAGGCTCTCATAATTATATAAAGGAAAGGGAATGGGCGAATCATAATCCGACAAATAGCTTAACGCCGGTTCCGCAAGCGGCACCAAGGGATAGCTATCCTCGGCGACAACCCGGGTAAAGATCCGTCCGTTCCCTTTGCTATCAGGGAGCTGGAACCGTAAGGTATCCCCCACCCGCAGCCGCTCGGGAGCTCGCAAGGGCTTGGGAGATGGACATCTCCCCGCTACCGTATATTCAGTGATAAGGCTTAAGTTTTGATCTGTCAGGAAAAGGCTCAATACTTCCGGCTCATTATCCAACGCCACGATTCCTTCACTTCTCACATCCGGTAGCTCTCGCAAGCCGTTTAGTCGGTCGTACAGGTAGAGGCGATAGGTTTCCGCCGACAGCTTTCCGTTCAAGATCTTATAGCTAAGCCTGCCATTCGTCAACGTCCCTTGTATCTTCGTATCCCCAGTAGCTTCCGGCAAATCGAAGCGGCACTCCGCATCATCGATCCTCCCCGTCAGCTCATACTTCGTGTCCGGCCGGGGAATGAAGCTGAACCGTGCCAATCCGGAGGCGGAGGTATGCAGACGAGTCAGGGTATCTTCTTGCTCATCCCGCAAAAACAGCTCCGCCGCGATCGGGTAACGAAGCTCATCGTGCAACCACACCGCCACATATTGCAGGCAGCCTTCCGCCAACCGTCCTCCTCCGGGCACGATCTCGCAACGAGGTTGCCGGATACGTTCCTCTCCTCTCCGAGGATAATTCGCTCCTAACAAGAGGGGCTGTACCGGCATACTCGCTACCGAGAAGTTACGCATCAGCCGGGTATAGGCACGCAAGTAATATACGCCTCCCGGCCATTCAGCTCCCGTAGTGAGCCGGGTATGGAAATAGCCTTTCTCCTTACAAGCCAGTTTCTGCCGGATCAGCACGGAGTCGTTCTCGTCGAACAGCTCCACGTACAAGTATTCGCTATATGGAAGTAATTCTTTTTCCGAGAGACAGACTACCCGTCCCTCAAGCGCTATCGTATCGCCCGGCATATAGTTTCCCTTTTCCGGATAAAGATAGATCTGTTCGGAACGGAAGTCTCGGGGAAGTTGTGCCGCACCGCTAAAGGAGAATAAAAGACTTAGTATTAGAATGACGTATTTCATGGTACTATGATTTTATAAAGAAAGAACAAATCAGACGTAAATAAGTTCTCTCTTTATCTACATATAAGCACTCAATACCAGTAATACTCACCACATAGCTCCCATATAGTCTAAATATTCATCAAAATGATTACGATATAAATCCTTACGCATACTGGGTTGATGCGGGAATGGGAAAATACGATGGTGCAACTTATCTTGATTCTCATCTATATAATGATAACCACACCCTTTATAATTCCAACGCTTACGCACCTTCTGTTTATTGTCAGTAAGAACCCTAAGCACGGGTTCCCCTAAAGTAATAACCGGGCAATCCGGATAGTTGGACAATTCCTCTTTCAATAGTTCAAGATTAGGGGCAAGATGCGCTTCTAAAACCTCCGGGGTCTGGGCCGGAGGTATCGTATAAAAATATTTAAAGAGATTGGTGGCATATACATTCTCCAAAGTCAAACCAAGACCAAAACAGATGCGTTCCATATAGGTACGCAATGCACCTCCTTTATCCAAGTTGAGCGTACAAGTGATCTTGCCCCGTTGCCGCACATTCCTTACTGTCGGGTCTTGCCCGAGAATAACCAGTTTAATTTCCCCCTCTCCGACCATTGGAGCTACCGGATCGAGGGAGAAATCAATAGGGTTACAAGGTAGCGCTTGTAGATTCTTTCGTAAAGACAATACATCCTTGATTATTTCCTCGTTCTTTCTCATCGCTTTTATATCGATAAAACTCAAGAAAAATCGGGAACCTATTGCATCAAACCTCCTTCAACAAAGAAAACGACCTCATTTAATCGTTGCTTATTTTCTTCTTTATTTTTGAAAATAGCGGGAATCTGTATCACCTTATTTTGAATCAAGTTATCCATTAAATCCCACATAACTTCATGGTATAATATCACCATTGCCTTGTTTTCATTATTTATACCATAGCGCGTAGCCACATTGCCACTGTTATTTTTAAGCTCTGAAGAAATGGTGTTTACCAACTTCTCTGTAATTTGATGAAAACGGTCTTGTCGCTTTTTGATAATAGGGAACAATACCTTCCCGGTATTGTCTGTCAAGCCATAGGGCGTTAACTGAGAAATAAGTTGCGGATCCTTAATTTTACCATACTTAGCTATTTCATCCGCGCAATCACTCATCACACGACTACGCGGCGCGATCTTATTGTCAAGATAGGTCAATATCAAATTCTGGTCACCAAAACCGTTCGTTCCACATTTCATACCTTCTCTTGGTTCATATAAGACCCAGTAGCAACCACTCCAACCTGTATGATTGTCTATATCATCAAACAAAACCATCTTAGTCCACATTCTTCCATCTAACAGATAAGAGAACACGAATGAAAGCGTATTCTCTTTAAATCCCATTTCATCAATCGCTTGTGTAAGGGATATAAAGTCCGTCTTGGTCTTTGCATACATAGATTTCGCGATCTCCTTACTCATACGCCTTAAAGAGCTGGTTTGCTCTTGGTCAAGAATAGGAATAACACTTCTCCATTTTCCTTCTGTTCGGCTAATAAGACCTCCTACTTCCAACAATAATATTTGGCTATCCGAACATTTGATTCCCATCTCGTTAAGTTCACTTTGCGTATGTGGAGTCCTCAAATTATACAGTATTTCCCAATTGTTATCCGCTCGTACATAATCTTCGGGCTGATGCCCACTTACGGCGATGAATTGAGTCGCGTCCCATTGCTTATAAGGTCTAATTTGTGTTTGAGCTTGAATTGTCGTGAATAAGAATAAAACAGTAGAGCAAAGTAAAAGTCTGTATTTGCACTTCATAATCAATTATTTTTGAGTTTGCAATTCATTATACGATATGCAAATATAGGTTATTTCTGATATTCCATGATTGATTACGGTCCCAAAACGGCCTCTTGCCCCATATATTATCTGATCCCGCTTCATCTTATTCATACATCCCTAAACAAAAGCTCCCGAAAAGTCTTGATTGGACTTTTCGGGAGCTTCATATCTGTCAGGATCCATGCCGACCTTTTCTGTCAGCGATTGGATCGATTACCATGAGAGCTTGATGAATTTATTCTCCCACGGCTTGAAGGTCAGCGAGGCCGGGGCGGGAACAGGATCACCTACCACATCGCAGACCGTTGCCTTCGAGAACTTCACGAGATCCGACTCCACGGCAAACCTTGCCTCTTTGCCTCCGATCTCGCGAAGCTGGAGCATCACCGCGTTCTCGCCCTCTACCGGACGTATATTCACCAACAGCAGATTGCTCGGGATGATCCGGAAAATAGAGGTCGGACTCAACTTCTTGCCCGATGAGGCCCCTGCCGGCAAGACACGTGTCAAGAAGGGAATCCGATTCTCCCAAGCGAACTTGGTCGCGTATTCTATGGAGTTGTCTTTCGAGGAGTTGATGAAATAGCTCCATTGCATCTCGCCCATCTGATCGGCGTTGAAGTTAGTCACCCAATAATTGTTCATCGGCCACGAATACATGTTCGTGGACTGTGGTACAGCTCCCGCCTTGTAGCGTCCGGTGTTGATCGCCCCAAACTGCATCAGGGGAATCTCCTGGCTACCCATCACCACCTGCGACTCATTGTTGCGGGCGGTCGCGAAATTCTGAACCGTATACCAGTCGTTCGACGACCCGGGAATCTGGTCTACACCCGCCTCGATCGACCCACCCGGCACGTCTAACCAGATCTTTCCATCGGGTACCTCAAAGGGGAAAGCGATATAGACTGCCTCCGGGTCGGTCACCGCCTTCTTCCGTAACCGATATACCACCTCGATTTTCTTGGTGACATGGAACACCCTGAACTCAACCATCAGGTTATCCGGCTCACGCCCTGCCACCGTCTCGCCCCGGAAACGGTAGGTATCCCAAATGGATCCCCGCTCGTATGCCTCGAAACGCATCTTCTCCGGCGGACGGCGCAAGAACTGGGGCGCACGGTATTGCTCCATCGGGTGACGGCTGTCGATAATCTCATAGATAAATTGTCCCATCTCCCACTCCGCGTCCGGGGTAACCAGCTGACGTTTCAGCTCTTTATCAAACAATTGGCTGATCGTTCCCTTGCGGGGATTGAAGTCGATCGCATACCAATCATTTTCCACGTGCGTCTCTTTCAGTTCCGTCGCTTTCAAGGATTCCGGACGAGGCTCGTCTTTCACCTGGATATAGTATTGAGCATAACCCAAAGCCGGTACCTGTTGCACATACAGATTCCAATAGGTGCCGTCTGAACGGCTCTCTCCCGGCTGGGCGGGGATCACATTTCCTGCCGCGTCCACGATCTCGAACGCCTTCTCCTTCGGGAGAATCTGATGGTCGATATAGGCCTTGGCGATCCCGCTATAAGCCCAATTCAAGGTATTGAATACCACGATCGAGGGGAGATCGCTCTTCGGGACAAAGGATTGCAGCAGCCCCATCGTCACCTCTCCCAGCAAACCGGAATGACGGTAAGCCTCCCATGCGTACGACTGCTTCAAGGAACGTTGCTCCCAAGTCTCCAAGCCATACGGATTCCGTACGCTCTCACTATGCCCGAAGGTATGCTCGTCATAAAACAGGAGGGCTTGGTTGATCTCGGCTATCCGGTCATTCACATCGGCAGGCAACTTAGCTCCCAGCATCTTGGCGAACGATAGCCCGGCTTGCGAGGCGATCACGTCAGAATGAGTCACCCGAGAGATAGCTGCCTCCCGGGCCCCGGAAGCGAAGCCGTCCGTCCACCAGTCGGGCCATGCGCCCCGGATCGTCTCGATACGGTCAGCATACTGGCTCTCCACGGCCTTGAAAAACTCGCTGGCCACCGCCGTACGCAACTTCGGCCACTCGTATTTCTCGTTCCATTTACGCAACATCTCGCAGCTCTTCATCGAAGGGGGCGCATTGTCGGTGAAATAGCCGGAATGCTGTGCCGCCAAGATGTCGAAAGGATAGTTCTTCGCCTCCATCTGATCTAAATAATCCAGCACCCGCTGTTCAAACAACTCGAAATCGTCGGTATGGATCCCGAAAAAATTACCTTGATTATAATGCTCAGCCCGGTAGGTAAGCACCTTCTTTCCCGAAGGGGATTCCCACCAGAATACGGTCGGTTTATCAAAGCAGATCAAGGCCCGGTGCCCGTGCGTACCCATGTTCACGTACTTCACGCCCGCGTCGGCGAAATATTCGCTGAAGCACCAGCCGATCCCGTTCACGTCGTCTTGCATAGCTACCTCGGCTCGCATCCCCTCATCCCGGAACCGCTTAATGGAATAGAGAGATGCCGCGAGAGTCTGCTCATCAGGCAGCTCATCGAAATTCAGGTACATCGTGGCCAACTCGATACGCCCCTCCTTCACCCTTTGCTTCAGACGGGCGATCTGCTCCGCCGGACGGCATTTCAGGTATTCGCTCACCGCCCAAGCGATCTCGCAGGTCCAACGGAATTTCGCGTACTCCGGATAATCGTCGGTCGCGTCACAATAATCCAAGGCATAGTCGATATACCGTAGGTGCTCCGCCAAGATCTCCATTTGCGAACGGGTATATCCTATATCCGTATGGGTATGCTGCACCATATTCATCTGCCAATGGCGGGCAGGCTTCACGGTAACCGTAGCCCGTTCCGTCTCCTTTCCGCAAGTAAGCGTCAAAGGGATCTGGCGTTCCTCCTGTACTTGCGGGATCTCTATCCGGAACGTATTCTCCCCTTCCGCCAATTTCTCCTTACGGGTCTGCTCCCCTAAGCGGATCGTGACGGCAGCAGGCGCCCCCTCATGCCTAACGGAGATCTCCACTTTTTGGGTCAAGCCGTTTTTCGACTTATACACCGCCGGCAACACCCGGCTTTTCACATCTGAGATGCCCGGAGAGGCAAAGACCGGCAGCAGCCCGATCCACCAAGCCAATCCAAGCGATAAATACACTCTTTTCCTCATTTTTCAATTAACGTGTTTTCAATGATACAAATCCTATATATAATACACAGAGCAATAGCGACATCAAGCTGGCTGTCTGCCCATACAGATCGGCGATCCATCCCATGCACGGGGTTACCAACGCGCCCCCTGACACTCCCATAATCATCAACGCTGAAATCTCGTTCGAACGTTTTGGAGAATGTTCCAAAGCAAAAGAGAAAAGGATGGAGAAGATATTGGAGCAAGCCAGCCCCACTCCGACGATCAACGCCCCTAAGCTCCACAAATCATCCGCCAACAGCATCCCGACAAAGGCCAGTGTAGCGGCCAGCATACTCCAGCGGAAGAAGGGACGGACGGGGATTCTCGCCAAGAGGATCGCACCCAAGAAGGAACCTCCCGTACGGGCAGCAAAATAGAGGCTGGTGCCCAAACCCGCCTCTCGCAGGGGCATATCCAGTCTTTCCATCAACAGCTTCGGGATGGTGGTATTCAATCCTACATCAATACCGACAATGCACAGGATCCCCAAGAAGAACATACGTATCCGGGGATCCTTGCACAACGCCAAGGTAGAGGAAAGCGAGGCGTTTTGCTCTTCTTTCTCTTCCTTGGAGGGGATCGCCGCGAGCAACCAGCCTATCGACAACAGGGTAGCCAGGAAATAAACGATAAAGATCTGCTTCCAATCTCCCCAAAAGGAGGTGGCGAATCCCGCTATGACAGGGCCAAGAAAAGAGGATACCGCCTTGATGAATTGCCCCAAGGTAAGCACGCTCGTCTGTTTATCCGGGCTCACGACATGAGCGACCATCGGATTCAGGGATACTTGCAAGATCGTATTTCCGATCCCCAACAGGGCGAACGCGCACAAAACGGCCGGGAAATCATAGAAAAAGAAGGGGAGCGACAAAGCGAACGCCGTGATCGCCAAAGCGACCAATACCGTAGTCCGACGCCCATGCCGCCCCATCCAGATCCCCGTAGGCACCGAGATTACCGCGAACCACAGGAACACCATCATCGGAAGCAGGTTGGCCAAGGTGTCAGACAAGCCGAAATCCTGCTTCACATAGCTCGTGGCGATCCCTACCACATCCACGAATCCCATCACGAAGAAGCCGAAAAGGATCGGGAAAATCACGGAAGTCTTGTTATTCGTTTCCATATCGATCCTTCGGTTGGTTACCCATATCGAGGGTCAAATGCCCTCCGTTCACGATCTCGGAGAAGGGGATACGCGGTTCGGTCAATGGCTTGCCGTTCAATCGCATGGATTGGATATAACCGTTCTCCTTGCTGTTGTTCAGCGTCTCTATCACGAACTCCTTCCCTTTATAGTAGCGGTTGTTCAGGCGGATCGTGATCTTGTCGAACAACGGGCTACCCAAGGCGAAGGAAGGACTTGGATCCGTCAGCCCTTTTATATCGAACAAGCCTAAGGAAGAGATCACGTACCAAGCACCAAGCTGGCCTTGATCCTCGTCTTGTCCGTAGCCATATCCATGAATACCGTCGATACCGTAAAACTCGTTCAAGATCGCACGTACCCATTTCTGCGTAAGAGAGGGACGACCTGCCTCGTTGAACAACCACGAGATATGCAGACAAGGCTGATTTCCTTGGTTATACAAAGTCTGTAAGCCGGCAAAAGCGCCAACCTCTTTTCCACCGCTGAAAATCAGCTTGCGGGAAACCGTGAAGATACTATCTAAACGTTGGGTGAAAACCTCCTCGCCTACCTTGGCGATCAAGCCCTTGGCATCGTGAGGGACATAGAAGGTATATTGCCAGGCATTGCCTTCCTGGAATCCTCTCCATACCTGCATCGGATTGAAATCCTCGATGAACGTGCCATCTTTCTTCCTCGGACGGACAAAGCCGCATGAGGGGTCGTAGATCCGTTCCCAACCCTTAGACAAATCCATCAGGCGATTGTAATCCACTGTCCGGCCTAACCGCTTCGCCCATTGCGCTACCGCCCAGGCACTATACGAGTACTCCAGCGTATGGGATGCCGAAAACATAAACGCCTCATCAGGCCCTTCTCCCTCATCCTCATGAGGAACGTAGCCATATTCCACGAAATAACGCGTATCGGCCTTGCCCGCTCCTAACGGACGGTTCTCACCATCCATCTCATTCTTGAGGCAGGCCTCGTAACCTGTCGCCAGATCAAAATCCCGGATACCACATTGATAGGCTCCCGCGATGACCACGCTTAGCAGGTTCGTGCCCACGCCCGACACGAAACGACTGTTGGCTATTCCATCAGCCAGCCAACCGGCATCCTGATATACCCGCAAGTGGCTGCTGATAAAGTCCGAGTAGTACTCCGGATAGGCCAATGCCCACACCTGAGTCAGGTTCCATTGCGCTCCCCAGGCGGCATCCGTGTTATACAACTGGTGGATCGGCTTACCATCTTTCAAGGGGATCTGCCCCACCGAACCGTCGTGTTTCGGATAAGCGCCGTTCACGTCGCTCGCCAGGCCTCGTCCCAACAGGGCATGATACAGGCCGGTATAGAACTTCACCTTATCATCCCGTACGGGGGTCTCCACCCGGATCCGTCCCAAATATTCCTCCCAAACTTGATGGGCACGCTCACGCGCCTTATCAAAGGTGAGATCTTTCGCCTCGGTCTCCAAGTTCAGGCGGGCGTTATCCACCGAGGTATAGGAAAGCCCCACCTTCACTGTCACCGGATCGTCCTCACCTGTCCGGAAAGTCAGGTAAAGACCTGCCCCTATACCGGTCGCCTTCCGTTCCGAAGGACGGACATCCGCCCCATTAAACGCTCCATAACCGACTGGTTCCTTATCCAATACGGCTGAGAAGTACAAGGGAACCGAAGCCCCGGGCTGGTACTTTTTTACATATTCCGGCTCCGTGACGACCCAACCTTCCACACGTCCATCTTCCGTGAAGGAGACCTCAGCGTCGCGTATCGCTCCACTCTCGCCTTGGCGGTTCCCTATATCAAACAAGACATGGTTATCCTCCCCGGCGGGGAAGGTATAACGCTGGAATGCCACACGGGGAGTGGTGGTAAGTTCCGCCCGGATCCCATAATCTTTCAACCCGACGGAATAATAGCCGGCCGTAGCGATCTCGTCCGCATGATCGAAACGGGATCGATAGCCCATGCCGGTCGAATCGTCCACCGCACCGGGAATCGTCTTCAACACCCCGGAAGTAGGCATCAGGACGATACCGCCAATCTGGAACTCATGCAGGCAGGGGAAGCCCTCGATCGAATTATCCCTATAATCATAGCCCGTAGCCTCCCAACCGGATTTATTACCCATATGCCCATTGGTGGAAGGAGCCGGTTTTGCCATCCCGAAGGGTACGGCGCCCAGCGTGAAATGAAACCAACGGCAGTGGGCCGTACCGATACGCGGCTCCACATAGGCGCTCAGTTCTTCCGCATTCCCGTCGGTATCTCCCGTCGAGCAAGCACCCAACAGACCGGCCATCCATAAGACGGAAAGCAGCAGCCCTAACTGATAAGTTTTTCGCATTTCTTATTTAGATAAATGATTTAACGCATATACATAAGCTCCCATAGCGATCGAACGGCTGGCACCTTGCCGGCTCACCATCACCCCGATCCGTTTACAAGGGTCATACTCCACCGTCCGATCGGTACCGGGAATAGCGATCCGGACAGCCTCTCCCTTGGCGAACTCGGCGAAATCCGCCTCATCGTCTAACCAATACGCCTTCATCTGCAATCGACCCAAACGTGTCCCGTCCATCATGGAGAGCGAGGAGTTCAACTCTTTCATCAAAGAGGGCATGATATACCTTGAGGCTCCGACTAATCCTCCCCCGATCACGAGGATGCCATCGATCAAGGTGATCGCCGAAGCCAACGCATCTCCCGCCATCTCTCCCAGTTCAGCGAAAGCGGCACGAGCGGCCTCCCGATCCCCGGGGCGTACCCCCTCGGCGATCTCGAAAATCTCCTTGGGGGTAAGGGAAATATCCATCCCCGACCGTTCGGCATATACCCGTTGCACGGCTCGGATGCTCACGCTCTCCTCCACGATATATTCGGGATATTTCTTATTCCGGAAGCACCAGACATCCCCACCGGCGGCGTTGTCACCCTGCAACAACTCGCCATTGATGACCACCCCAGCCCCAAAGCCGGTACCCAAGGTCACGCCTAACAGATTCTTATACTGCTTCAGGCTCCCAGCCTCCCGCAACCGACGGTTCAAATCAGGCAGCGCACCAGCCAAGGCCTCCCCATACGCGAACAGGTTCCCGTCGTTATTGATGAACACCGGGACATCGAAAATATTCTCTAACATAGGACCTAAAGGAACTCCCCCACGAAATGAGGGAAAGTTCGGCAGGTTTCCGATAATTCCCGCTGAATAATCCGCAGGACCCGGGAAAGCAAAACTAATCGCCACCGGAGGTTTCGGCAACTCACTCTTTACCAGCCTAAAACCTTTCACCAAATTGCTTAAGCACCGCTCTAAGCAATCCGCGCAAGACGGCAGAACGATCGGCTCCACGATCTCACACGCATCTTGGATAGCGGAAAAGACAAAATTAGTCCCTCCCGCATCCAAGGTCATCACGATCTCATTATTTGTGTTCATGTCTCGATTTTAAAATCCTATTTATCACTGCCGGAACCGGACGTATGCCTTGATGGTTCCGCAATACTTGCCCACGGAAGATCCGTAAGGACGGATCGTATATTTCCCGACACAAGCGGGGACAATGAAGGTCTCCGCATAGTGGACGATGAAAGGCTCGAACGCCCCTGTCGGACTCTCCACGATCAGTTCGTCTCCCTTGATCACGTTGAGCACCTGCACTCCTCCATTCGTGTCATGAGCGACCGCATCGGTGAACCAATGGCGGCGGGTCTCTATGAACTCATTCTCGTGCAGTCCGGTACGTTCTTCCCGCCAACCATCACCCTCGGCGATCATCTCCACCTGATTAATCAGGTTGTGACGGACAAATTCTGTCTGGCGCTCCCACTGGATCACCTTCGAGCCATGCCCGATATTGATCGGCCTCGGTAGTCCATCGAGCCCTAAACGTCCCCAATCCCACAACTTGAACGTGAAGATGCTTGGCGTAGCGCTGATCTCAAGCACCATCGCTCCCGCGCCGGAACAGTGGACGGTTCCGGCGGGGATCAGGAAATGGTCGTGCCGTTTCGCCGGCCACCGGTTCACGTACTTCTCCGCGTCGAAAGGTTTCCCGGTCTGTTGCGACTCGTTCAAGGCGGCAATCATCTCATCGGGATCCACCCCAGTCTTCAAGCCTAAGAAAACCGTGGCTCCCTCCTCCGCGTCGAGCAGATAATAGCTCTCGTCCTGCGTGTAATAAATGCCAAACGTATCGCGAATATATTGCGTGACGGGGTGCACTTGCAGGCTCAGGTTCCCCCCTCCCATCGTATCCAAGAAATCGAACCGGATCGGGAAATCCTGACCGAAGCGAGCCTCAACCGGTCCACCCAACAAATCGCGTGTCTTATAGAATACCAGATCATTGGAAGGAATCTCGAACAGCTCGCCTTCCACCCTCAGGTAGAGGCTGTTCTCTTCCGGGACGCAATCGAAGCACCAGCCGAAATTAGCCTGCGACTTATCCAAATCGCATACCTCTTTCATCCACTGGCCTCCCCAAGGTGCCGGGTCGAAAAACGGGACAACCCGGAAAGGGGTATGCGCTGTCTTCTCCAAACCCTCCTTCAAGGTAGCTCCCTCTATCAGCTTAGGTTGATCGGGGATATGCGTATCCAACCAATAGTCCACCTTTGGGAGCAGCCGCTTTTTCAGATTGTCACAAACAATCCAATCCACGAAATACCCGCGCTTATATTGATACGAGGGAGCCTCTTCCTTATTCTCCACGCCCAAGCCATTGATCTCCTTCCGACGCGAGCGCATCTGGATCTCCCAACGTGCCATATCCACGTAAATCAAGGTTTCCGGGTTGGGGACAACCTCCGCCGCTCCATGACCATAGATGATCGTCCATCCCCGGGTTTTCCGCAACGATTCGCGGCAAACGGCAACTTTTTCCGCATCCAAAAAATCCACATATGAGAAGTGAGCCCGAAAACCAAACAACCGGTCATCCGTCACATACGGATAGGTCATCGCCTCGATCTCCTCCACCGGCTTAAACAGGTCATGGGTATCGATCAGATGATCCGGGCATAGCGCCTTCAGCTCGCGCAGCAATTCCTCGTGATGGACACCTTGGTAGCATTCCACCACCCAGACCCGGTCTTCCGCCTGTCTGTTCCGGATCTCCATCAAGCGATCCCTTACCGACTGCCAGCCTTTCCAAAGCCGGCCTTCCACTGCCGTAGCCGGCGATTTGTCATAATTACTCTTCCGCATATATCACATTATTTAGATTCCTATTTCCACTTACACCCACAAAATTATTTCATTCTACCTGAAAGGAATGCTACCTTTGTCCCGATTTACTTGTACAATCTTACGATTTATCCGCCATGATTAAGATAAAAGAGGGATTCAAGGGCGAACGGCTCATCTCGCTACCCGAAGAGCTGCTCGCTCATTACCGGGAAGAGGGATTGATCGGCAACCTTTACGTACGAAAGATAGGATTTTACCCGCAGGTAAAATATCATTTCGTGCAAAAAGATCAAGGATGTGACTACGCGATGCTGATTTATTGCACGGACGGGAAAGGGTGGTACCGGATACATGACAAGCGATATACGGTGGAGAAGCACCAATACGTCATCCTCCCGCCGGGCGTGCCCTACGCTTTCGGGGCGGATCAGGAGGATCCGTGGACAATCTACTGGTTACATTTCGAGGGAAGACTCCGTGACCAGTTCCTGCCTCCTCATACCCATCCCGTGTCCATTCCTCCGGGTGAGCATTCGCGGCTGCAAGATAGATTGCAACTTTTCGAGGAGATTTTCAGCAGTTTCTCGATGGGGTATATCAAGGAGTACATGGCCTATTCCTCCATGTGCCTCTATCCTTTCTTGGCCTCGTTCCTCTACGCGGAGCCGTATCAGCACGCCCTGAATCCTTCCCATAAGGAGTATCCCTTCTCCGCCCGGGTGATCTATTATATGCGGGAGAACATTCATCGCAATCTCTCGCTTGGGGAACTGGCGGCTTACTTCAAGTATTCTCCCTCTCACTTCTCGGCTCTTTTCTCGGCGGAGACCGGGGTATCTCCCTTCAGTTACTTCATCTTGCTGAAAATACAGAAAGCGTGTGAGTACATCGAGATAACGAACATGAGGATGAACGAGATCGCCACGCAATTAGGATTTAAGGACGCTCCCTATTTCTCCCGGATCTTCAAGAAGGTGATGGGTTGCTCGCCATCCGCCTATCGGGAAAGGGAGCAGCGGCTTTGAGTATTGCCGGGAGAAGCCTTCCCCTACTTTTCCGGAAAACATCGGCATCCTTGCCGAGAAACATGGCCAACATTCGTGGCTTTTATCGCCAAAACATGGTATATTTGCGGATGGCTCCCGGCAGCTGACGCACAGGGAGCCATAAAAAGACTCAATTAAAGACACACTACCATGATAGACTTGACACATTTCAACCCTTGGTCTCTGTTCACCGACCTCGGCTTTATCTCGATTCTTTTGCTGATCGGCAAACTTTTACGGGTAAAGGTAAAAATCATCCAGCAGCTATTCATCCCTCCCAGCCTCATAGCGGGATTATTAGGACTGGCCTTCGGGCCGAACGGATTGGGGTGGATCCCGCTATCTAACGAGTTGGGCACTTACGCCGCCATCCTGATCGCCTTAGTTTTCGGCGCCCTTCCGCTCTCGTCGCCGGATGTTTCCCTGAAAGAGGTGGCGCAGCGGGTGGGTCCGATGTGGGCCTACGCACAGATCGGGATGCTGCTTCAATGGGCAATCATGGGACTGTTCGGACTGACCGTGATCAAGTGGATATGGCCCGACCTGAACGACGCTTTCGGGATCATGCTGCCTACCGGATTTTACGGAGGGCATGGCACGGCGGCGGCGATCGGTACCGCCTTCAACGAACTGGGTTGGGATGAGGCGCAGAGCTTGGGGATGACTACCGCCACGGTGGGGATCATCTGCGCTATCATCGGAGGTTTGTTTATCGTGAAATGGGCTGCCCGGCACAAGCAGACGGCCTTTATCTCCGACTTCGACGATCTTCCCGATGAGCTACGGAGTGGCTTGTTGCCCGAGGATAAGCGGGATTCCATAGGCGAGGCCACGACCTCCTCTATCTCGATCGACTCGCTCACGTTCCATACAGCCTTGGTGTTCGTGGTCGCCTTCTTGGGATATATCGCCAGCCAAGGAGTCAAGGGGATATTCCCTGCCTTGGAGCTGCCGGTGTTCAGCTGCGCGTTTATCATTGGCTTGGTGTTGAAAAAACTGTTCGACGTGACTACCGTGTCCCGCTACATCTGTCCGCAGACGACCCAACGGCTCAGCAGCGCCTTTACCGACATCTTGGTAGCTTGTGGCGTGGCTTCCATAAAATTGGGTGTGATCGTGAAATATGCCGTGCCGCTCATCGTATTGATCTTGGCGGGTATCGTGGTCGTATTCTTCATCACCTTCTATTTCGGGCGCCGCTTGTCTAAAACGTTTTGGTTCGAGCGCTCCATCTTCGCTTGGGGCTGGTGGACCGGCACGATGGCGATGGGTATCGCGCTCTTGCGGATCGTCGATCCTAAACTCGCCAGCAAGGCGATGGATGACTATGCGATGGCTTACCTGCCTATCGCGCCGATCGAGATCCTCCTGATCACGTTCGTACCGATCCTCTTCGTGAACGGGATGGGACTTTGGCTGCTGATCGGATGCCTTATCCTCTCGCTCTTGATCCTCTTGCTGGCCTGGAAGATGGGTTGGTGGCTCCATCCGGGCAAACGGCAGGCATAATCTTTCTCATACAATAAGGGGGAGCGACAAGAACTTCAAAAGCTCTGCCGCTCCCCACCTCACACTTGAAAGAGTAACATGCTATCTAACCTTTATCTATTCGCTCTTCACGCTGTCTAACGGGTTCGCGTTCGCCACACGCCAGTTCTGGTAAGTCACGGTACACAGGGTAACAAGCCCCACAACCGCCAGCGCCAACAGATAAACCCAAGGGTACATCGGTGTCTTATAAGCGAAGTTCTCCAACCAACGATACACCATATACCCGGCTATCGGGGCACCTATCACGAAACTGGCAAGCAGGATCTTCACGTATCCTTTATTGAACATAATCAAGATCTCGCCGGTAGTGGCTCCCATCACCTTACGGATGCCGATCTCCTTGCGGCGGTACTCGCTGTCGAAGATCACCAACCCGAATACGCCCACGATAGAGATCAGGATAACCAGCAGGCCGAACAACGTGACCAACAGGGAGAGCTGGGTCTCTTTCTCGTACAGATTATTCAGAACCTCATCAAACAGACGTACATCGAACGACATATCCGGGGAGAGTTCCCGCAAGGTCTGCCGCACATGATCCAAAGCGCCATACAGATCCGAGCCGGCCTTTACCTTGATATAGGCATAATTCGCCTCAGTCCAGCCCTTCTCGTGATGTTTTTCCCCCATCACGATGAATGCCATCGGCGACACCTCCTTACGAAGTGAGGTGAATTTCACGTCAGGGATGAAACCGACGATCTCCATGCTGTCGATCAATCCTCCCAACTCCAAGCCGTATTGATAACGGGCACGCTCGTTGAAAATGAGACTGCTGTTACGTTTCAGCACATCGTCCTCGCGAAAATCACGACCATCCACAACAGATATGCCCAACGTCCGCAGGAAAGAGGGATCCACGAAGAGGTTCTGGAATTCAATGTCCTTTCCTTGATAGCTCCTTCCCCAGCTTCGATAAACATCACTGCTGGAGAACAGGAAATCCGAGAAGGAAACCCCTTCGATACCGGAGTAGGATTTAAGTTGATTCACGAAGGTACCTTGCTCTTTCCGGATATTCTCGTCCAAATTCGTGACGATCAAGGCATCCTTATCATAGCCTAAAGGCTCATTTCGCATATGCCGGTTCTGCAAATACATGAACGAGGCTCCGATAATCAATCCGAAGGAGGCGACAAATTGCAGCCAGACCAAGCCATCTCGTAGCAATCTTCCTTTCGGGGACAGCCCGAAATTTCCCTTCAACACCAAGGCTGGCGGGAAAGAGGTCACGTAATAGGCGGGATACAGTCCTGCGCCAATGCCCGTAAGCAGGGCGATCACGAAGGTAAGCGCCACCAATCCCGGCTGGGCCGACAGGGAGATATTCGCGTCGATCAGCGAGGTCAGCACGGATCCCTGAGCGAGATAGACCCACAAAAGCCCCAACAAATAAGCAAACAGGGAGATCAGTACAGATTCTCCTAACAAGGCAAGACGGATCTCAACGTCAGTTCCGCCCAATACTTTTTGGGTGTTGATGCTCCGAAGCCGCATCGGAGAGATCGCCGTACTGAAGTTCATGAAATTAATCCCGGCGATCAGCACGATCAAAATCGAGATGGCGAACAGGACAATCAAGGTCGATTTACTCATTTTCGGCAGTAGGTCGAAGTCGATGTTCGTCATGAAGTGCAATTCCGTAATCGGATGAAGCCCCAAGGTTTGATGGCTCCAGGAAGCGTCTGCCCGCAAGGTAGAAATATCGAAGTGGGTCATAAAGTCCTGAACCAGCCCTTCCGCCAAGGAAGGATCATCTAACTTCACATAGAAGTTGTAGCTCCAGTTATTGAAAGTCTGGGCATTCTCGGTCGGAGGTATCCGGAAATAGAGAAAGTTATCGACAGAACTATTCTCCGGGAAGTCCTCAAAAACGCCTTTTATGGTAAACCTCTCCCCTAAATACGAGTCTTTCACCCAAATCTGTTTGCCGACGGCAGGCTGATCCCCGAACATTTTCGTCGCCACGCTTCGAGGAATCAACACGGAGGCGGGCTCTTCCAGACCATTCACGCTTCCTTCCACCATTTGAAACGAGAAGACCTTCGTATATTCCGGATAGACCGCACACCAAGATTCCACGAAATTCCTCCGGTTCCCACCCTCTTCCGTATAGACGAGGCTCTCTGTATTCCAGCTTTGCCGTAATGCCCCAGCCACGATATGCGGAGAGAATTGGATAAAGGCATCCGCCAACGGCCGGTTAATCACCGCCCCATAATCACTTCCATGCGCCACGTCCACCCGGAACACGTGATCCGCCTCCGGAATGCCCCGATCGAACTCCCGGTCGTAGCGTACTTGCATCATCAGCAAGAGGAAGGCGGCGAATGCCACCGAGAGCCCTATTATATTCAGCGCCGAGGCCACCCGGAAGCGACGCAGCACGCTCAACAAATTTCTCCAAATCGTTTTCATTGGTTATCTGATTTACAAATTCTTTACTTTCTACATTCTCTGATTTACTCGCTCTTCACGCTATCTAACGGGTTTGCGTTCGCCACACGCCAGTTCTGGTAAGTCACGGTACACAGGGTAACAAGCCCCACAACCGCCAGCGCCAACAGATAAACCCAAGGGTACATCGGTGTCTTATAAGCGAAATTCTCCAACCAACGATACACCATACACCCGGCTATCGGGGCGCCTAATATGAAACTGGCAAGCAGGATCTTCACATATCCCTGGTTACACATAATCAAGATCTCGCCGGTAGTGGCTCCCATCACCTTACGGATGCCGATCTCCTTGCGGCGGTACTCGCTGTCAAAGATCACCAGCCCAAACACGCCCACGATAGAGATCAGGATAGCCAGCAGGCTGAACAACGTGACCAACAGGGAGAGCTGGGTCTCTTTCTCGTACAGATTATCTAACACCTCATCGAACAGACGCACATCGAACGACACATCTGGAGAAAATTCCCGCAAGGTCTGCCGCACATGTTCCAAAGCACCATACAGATCCGAGCCGCCCTTTACCTTGATATAAGCGTATGACAAGTCCTGTCCCCAGTCATCCGTTCCCCTAACAAGGAACGCCATCGGCGACACTTCCTTGCGGAAAGAGGCGAACTTCACGTCGGGGATAAAGCCGACAATCTCCATGCTATCCACCAAGCCCCCTAACTCCAAGCCATACTCATGACGGGCACGCTCGTTGAAGATGAGGGAGTGATGACGTTTCCGCTTGTCATCTTCCCGGAAATTCCGCCCTTCCGTAACCGGGATATTCATCGTCGTCAAGAAAGAGGGATCCACGAACAGGCTCTGGAACTGGATCTCTTTTCCCCGGTATTCGCGCCCCAAACTCATATACTCGTCGCTGCTGGAGAGAATGACCGCCGAGAAGGAGACATCCTCTATCCCAGAATAGGATTTCAACTGGTTCACGAAAGCGTCTTTTTTCTCTCCCCTGATTTTCGGATCCGTATTCGTGATAATCAAGGCATCCTTATCATATCCCAAAGGTTCGTTCCGCATATATCGGTTTTGCAAGTACATGAACGAGGCACCCACGATCAGGCCAAAGGAGACAGCGAACTGCAATCCGACCAACCCGTCACGCAAGCGTTTTCCTTTTTGGGAAAGGCCAAAGTTACCCTTCAACACCAAAGCCGGCGGGAAAGAGGTCGCATAATAGGCGGGATATAAGCCAGCCCCAATCCCCACGAGCAGGGCGATCACGAAGGTGAGCGCCACCAATCCTGGTTGTGCCGACAGGGCTATATCCGCATCGATCAAGGAAGTTAACGAAGTTTCCCGCACGAGACAGACCCACAAGAGCCCCAATAGATAAGCAGACAAGGAGATCATCACCGCCTCCCCCAGCAAAGCGGCACGAATCTCGGAATCGGTACCACCAAACACCTTCTGGGTATTGATACTCCTGAGGCGCATCGGGGAGATCGCCGTATGGAAATTCATGAAATTGATCCCGGCGATCAGCACGATCATGACTGCGATGGCGAACAAAACGATCAGGCTGGAACGACTGACCTTCGGGAGAATATCATATTCTATATCCGTCATGAAATGCAACTCCGTGAGCGGATGCATCACCATTTCCACCTCATCCCAAGAAGCCTCCTCGTCCAGCGTGGAGAGATCGAAATGATCCCTGAAACGCTCGATCAGCTCATCCGCAACGGACGGGTCGTCCAACTTGACATACAGATTATAGTTCCAGTTTCCGAAGGCCTGTATATTCTCTTTCGGGGAGATTCTTTTATAGACATTATTACCAACCGAGCTATTTTCCGGGAAATCCTCGTAAACTCCTTTCACGACCAATCCCTCTTTCGACGAGGAATAAGGCATGCGGATACGCTTGCCGACGGCAGGCTTGTCCCCAAACATTTTCTCGGCCAAACTCCTCGGGATCAAGACAGAGTTTGGCTCCTCCAAGCCGTCGGCGCTTCCCTCCACCATCCGGAACGAGAACACTTTCGGATATTCCGGATAGACGGCGCACCATGTCTCCGTGAAACTCCGCCGCTCCCCGTTCTCCTCCACATAGAATGTCCCTCTATTGTTCCATACCTGCCGTAAAGCCCCGGCCACGATATGCGGGGAGGATTGGATAAAGGCATCCGCCAATGGCCTATTTATCACGGCGGCACTCCAGCCTTCCGTGTCTTGATCCACTCGGAACACGTGATCCGCCTCCGGGATACCCCGATCGAACTCCCGGTCGTAGCGTACTTGCATCATCAGCAAGAGGAAGGCGGCGAAAGCCACCGAGAGCCCTATTATATTCAGCGCCGAAGCTACCCGGAAGCGACGCAGCACGCTCAACAAATTTCTCCAAATCGTTTTCATAAGCCCATCAATTATCCATTATCAATCTATCCATTCCTCCTGCCACAAGATACCTATCACTCAAATGAACTCGCTCACCGAGGAGACGATCTGCCCGTCGAACAGATTGACCACCCGGTGCGCGAAACCCGCGTCGTGCTTCGAGTGCGTCACCATCACGATGGTGGTTCCCTCCTTGTTCAGCTCGGTAAGCAGCTGCATCACCTCCGCCCCGTTCTTGGAGTCCAAGTTACCGGTAGGCTCGTCAGCGAGGATGATCTTCGGGTTCGACACGACCGCCCGGGCGATCGCCACACGCTGTTGCTGACCTCCGGAGAGCTGCTGGGGGAAATGCGAGGCACGATGGCTGATATTCATGCGTTTCAGAATATCGGTCACCATCTGTTTGCGCTCGGCCGCCTTGATCTTCAGGTAGGTGAGTGGAAGTTCCACGTTCTCGAACACGTTCAGCTCATCGATCAGGTTGAAGCTCTGGAACACGAAACCGATATTCCCTTTACGAACCTGCGTACGATCCCGCTCCTTCAAGTGCCCCACTTCCTGATCTCCTAAATAGTAATTCCCCTCGGAAGGGTTATCCAAGAGCCCGAGGATATTCAACAAGGTCGATTTGCCACAGCCGGAAGGCCCCATGACAGCCACGAACTCGCCATCCTCCACGCTCAGCGAAACCTTGTTCAACGCGATAGTCTCCACCTCTTCCGTCCGGAAGAACTTACTTAAACCTTCGATTTTAATCATGATCTTATCTTTTTAATCGTACAACAATCGTTTCCATACGCTAAATTCCATTCAAATGCCGTGCCAAAGTAGTTATTTTTCTATTTATCAACAGAATAAGAAATCCATATTCTGACCAAAGTGTCCATTTTTTTGACAATGCTGTAAAAAAATTAGACAGTCGTAGGGCCTTTTCGCCCTCCCTACCCTTCCGGAAAACATCCCCAAGCCTTTTCCAAAACCTCTCCAACCTCCCGCGAAAACTTCGGCATAAAAAAACACCTTCCTCCCCATCGGGGAAGAAGGTGTTTCCATAACCCATACGCCAAGAAGCGTCAGACATCACAAATGCGGATGCACTTCTCCAAGGAAGCGATCTTGTCCGCCTGCTTAGGCACGAACTCCTGGCCGACAAACCCCTTGTAGCCTGTCTCCATCAATGCCTTGATAATGGCGGGATAATAGAGTTCCTGCGTCTCGTCGATCTCGGCGCGCCCGGGACATCCTCCCGTATGCACGTGCGAGAAATACGAGCTGTATTTCCGGATATGCTCGATCACGTTACCCTCCATGATCTGCATATGGTAAATATCGTAAAGCAGCTTGAAATTAGGCGAGCCGAGACGACGGCACAGTTCCACGCCCCATACGGTATGGTCGCAAAGGTAATCCTTATGCCCCACGCTATTCAGCAGCTCCATCGTCAACACCACGTTGTATTTCTCCGCCAAGGGGATCAGGCGGCTCAACCCCTTCTCGCAATTCTCCCAACCTTGGAGGTCGGTAGCGCCGTTACGCCGCCCGGAGAAGCAGATCAGGTTGGTAAGCCCTGCCTCCGCCACCATCGGGATCACCTTCTCGTAGCTCGCCACCAGCTCGTCGTGCAGGGAGGGATCGTTGAACCCCCGGTCGATTCCCAGCCCGGCGCCTTGCGCCATCGCCACGGTCAGCCCATGTTTCCGCACGACAGCCCAATCCTCGGGATCAAGCAGCTCCACGGACTCGATCCCTATGCCTTTGCAGATCTCGCAGAACTCGTCCAACTTATAATCCCCGAAACACCATTTACTTACCGAATGACGTACATTCCCTTTCAAGGGCTGCTTCCCTTCGGTAGCCCTCGCCGCCCCGGACGCGGCCTCCACGCCCGAAACCGCCAACGCCGCCCCTCCGGCCATGAAGGCCTTGATAGCGGTTCTTCTCGACATATTTTTCATGTATTCCCAATTAATTAAGTTACGTCTTCAAAGATACGACAAAGAATCGGGTAAAAGAAAGGCGTATTTCCACCGTATCACACGAGAAAGGTTCGGAACATCCCGATTTTTTTCGTACTTTCGCGCCCCGAGTGCTTGATGAACCTCGTTAAAAACAAGAATTTATGCAAAAGACGGTTACGATTCCCTTTATGCTGCTGGGCATCCTTTTCAACATTTGCCTTGTGGCTTCCAACCTGTTAGAGACAAAAGTGGTGCAAGTGGGCGGTATCACGGCTACCGCCGGCCTGATCGTGTTCCCGATCTCCTACATTATCAACGACTGTATAGCTGAGGTGTGGGGATTCAAGAAGGCACGCCTGATCATCTGGAGCGGGTTCGCCTCCAACTTCCTGGTGATCGCCTTCGCTCAACTCGCGGTGTTATTGCCGGCCGCCCCCTTCTGGGAGGGAGAGGAAGGCTTTAATCTCGTATTCGGGATGGCACCTCGTATCGCGGTGGCGAGCCTGTTGGCGTTCTTGGTGGGATCGTTCCTGAACGCGTACGTGATGAGCAAGATGAAAATCGCCTCCAACGGGAAATATTTCTCCTTGCGGGCGATCGTATCGACGCTCGTGGGCGAGACGGCAGACTCCTTGATTTTCTTCCCGATAGCCTTTATCGGGCTGGTTCCGCTCAAAGAAATATTGGTGTTGATTGGCGTGCAGGCGGTATTGAAGTCGCTCTATGAGGTCATCATACTCCCCGTGACCATCCGCGTGGTACGGTATATCAAGAAGATCGACGGGAGCGATACCTACGATTTCAACACTTCTTACAATATCTTGAAGGTAAAGGATCTATAAGGCAGGCATCAATCGACGAGTTCGGGAAACAAGTGCGACCAATCCTCCCCGGGTTGCGGCATATACGACCTCATGCCAAGCTCCTCGGCCGCCCGGCAATTCACGGACGCGTCGTCTATCAGCATCGTCTCCTCCGGCAAGAGTGAGGCATCGTTCAGCACGTAGGTGAAAATGCAAGGATCCGGTTTCTGCATATGCAGCTCATAAGAAAGGTAAATCTTCCGGAAAAAATCGCGGGCGAAAAGCCCCTGATACGAAAAGAACCGCTCCTCTACCCAGTTCCAGTGGATCTCGTTGGTATTACTCAGCAGGAAAGTGGCATATCGCTCGCGGAGTTTTAACAGCAGGCGTAACTTATTCTCAGGTAAGTCGCCCAGCATGGCGATCCATGCGGCATCGATTTGCTCGTCGGTCAACGCCCTTCCGGAACGCTCCCGGATCTCCTCATGGAACTGCCTCACCGAGATCGTCCCCATCTCCAGCCGCTCGAACAGATCCTTTTGGCGATAGGTATTCGAGATCAGCTCCCGCACGTTCGTCATGCCCAGGCCTTCAAAAGCCTCGACACAACGGTTACGCGTCAAGTTGACCAGCACCCCGCCCAAATCGATGATCAAATTCTTTACACCTTCCATATCCTCTTTCTATGCCACGCCCAAACGACAATCAAGCCTGCCGCGGAACCTCATTCTTTCTTGTCGAAATTTCGGGTCTCGTCGATAATATATTCCGGACGCGCCTTGATCTCGTCGAACAGGATACCGATATACTGCCCCAAGACACCGACAGTCAGTAGCTGCACGCCCCCGAAAAAGATAACGGAAGTAATGATGGAAGTCCATCCGACCTCGGCATTGCTGAAACCGTAGATCTTCCCCAACGTGAACCAAACAGCCAGCACGATGCCGACCAACACGGAGATAAATCCCAAACTCGTAGCCAAGCGCAAGGGTTTCTTCGAGAAGTAAAGCATGGCAGTAGAGGCGAATTTCCACATCTTGCTGAACGGATATTTCGTCTCACCGGCGATCCGTGCCTCACGCTCGTAGTAGAACGGTACTTGCCTGAAGCCAATCCAACTGATAAGCCCCCGTATATATTTCCCTCGCTCCTTGAAACGGTCGAACTGGTCCATCACCTTACGGTCCACCAAACGGAAATCGCCGGTGTCGAGCGGGAACTGAACCTCGCTCATATAGTTCATCACCCGATAAAAGGCTTTTGAGGTAAAGAGCTTAAACAGGCTCTCCCCCTCTCTCGACTTGCGGACACAATAAACCACGTTGGCCTGCTCCCGTGCCTGAAGCGCCAATAATTCCGGAATCAGTTCGGGAGGATCCTGCATATCCGCGTCGATAATAACCGCCAAATCCGCGTCGCAATGGTTAATTCCCGCCGTCACCGCCGGCTGATGGCCGAAATTACGGGAGAAATGGATCACCTTCACGCACGGATCAGCCGAAGCTATCTGATCCAGAAGGACGTGCGTCTTGTCGCGACTGCCATCGTTCACGTAAATGATCTCCGTAGGGTTTGGCAATTTAACCAATACCTCTTTCGTGCGCCGGTACGATTCCTCGATCACGGCTTCCTCATTATAACAAGGAACTATAACCGCCAATTTATCCATTACTCCGATCAGACCTTAAATGTATAAAACTTATTCGCCAAGAAATTGGCCATCGTATAGAAAACCATACCAATCAGATGGTTATAATAGTGATCGATTGCCAGGCGTGCATTGAGTATCAACACCAACCCGTACTGCAAGGCATAGCAGACCACGAAAGCGATCGCGAAGCGGATGGCGCCTTTTGTCCATCCGGTCGCGCTGCCCCGGAAAGTCCATTGCTTATTCCAGACAAAACTGTTCAACAGCCCTGCCACATACCCCGTCAGGTTCGAGAGCCCTTCCCGGCACCCAAACACTTTCATCATTAGCCAAATGACGATCATCGTGATCAAGGTATTGCTCAACCCCACCACGCCGTACTTAATCGCTTGCTTTACCGTTTCCATCCTTATGCTTTATGATCTCCGCGATCTCCTCTTGTGTCAGTTCCCTCACGTTGGTGATCGAGATGAATTTATCAAGGAAATCCCCATACTGGTTACACTCATCGATCACCTTCTCCAACACGACGCGAATATCCGCACGGATGGGGAACAGCGCCACCAGCTCCATATATTGCTCGCCTACCGAAAGCCGCTCGATCTCACAATCCGATTTCGGGAGGTAATAGGCGAACTCTCTCTCGATCGTCTGCCGTTGATACGCGAGAAATGGCTTGTAATCCTTGGAAAAGAGCAGCACGTAAAAGCGTAGTTTGTCCTCTTTTCCTCCCAAGCCGCTCGATATATAGATCTGTCGCTCCTCAGAGAGATCAGATTCCAGCGCTATTCGGGCATCCATCTGTGCCATGTACGCCCAATCCCGCAGCTCTTCCTCCGGATTACGGGCGTATTCCTGTATCAGACGATAGGCCCGAACGCTGCGCGACGTACCCAGTTGGGTGAGCAAATAACGCTTCTCGTCCAACGTCTTGTCCCCCTTGTCGAGCAACTCCCCGTAGATAGCCTCGCATTGCACTTCCGACAAGGGACGGGGTGGATCGTTCGCTTTCCGCAAACGCTCGGCGTACTTGAAATACCTCATTTGCAGCTCCAGCGGCACCCGTTGCTCCAATATATGGAAATGCCCCTTCTCCCGGAGATAGGATTCCCGGAATCGCTTCAAGTCATCATCCTCTTCGTTTCTCATACGTCTTCCCTTTCTTTATGACACCCCTGATCCATAAACAGGGACAAAGGTAACTTTTTTCCCGGATAAATGCACCCGGACATAGCTTCCGCCTCATCTTCCCGCAAGGATCCGGACCATTCGCCCGTTCCTTCAGGCAACCCGCTAAAAGGTCTCCTCGTTCGCCATGCGCCACATATTAAGGAATGAGGCTTTCGTGATCTCCACCACCTTGTCCCAATTGATCCGCTCGGCATGATCGCTCGGCTGATGGTAGTCCGGATGACCATCGGTATGATACCAGATGATCGGGATCCCCTTCTTGGCGAAAGAGCCGTTATCGCTACCTCCCACGGGGTTATCCCAAGGGCGGTAATCGGGTTCCAGCCTCAACGCATACTTCCGGATATCGCCACGCAGCCATTCCCCGAAAGCGGGATGCGACTCGGTATAGAAATAGACCACGTGATCGGGACGCGACTCATCGTTATTGCGCCCGATCATGTCGAAATTCAGGTATCCCTTGATCTTCTTAAGATCCGGGAACGCTTGGACAAACGCTCTCGATCCCAGCAAACCTTTCTCCTCGCCGTCCCAGAAGGCGAAAATCACCGTCCGTTCCGGTCGCTCGCCCGTGGCGAGAAAAGCCCGGGCGATCTGCAAGACAGCGGATACCCCCGAGGCATTATCGTCCGCCCCGTTATAGATGCGGTCTCCCTCCAGCATCGGGTCGATCCCGAGGTGATCGTAGTGCGCGCCCACGATCACGATCTCGTCCGGGTTCTTTCCCTCTATCCTGCCCAGTATGTTATTGAGCTCCAGCCGCTGGTAGGCGTTGGTCCGCTTGATGGCGGCTATCGAGTCAGGATCTACCTGCCAGCGGGCGCCCTTTTTCTGCCGCTCTAAGTGGCACGCCTCGAAAGGGTGGTAATACGAATCACCCACGGGCTCTATCCCCAGCGAGCGCAGGTTGGCCACGATATAATCCCCGGCGATCCGGCCTCCCCGGGTACCGGCCTCGCGCCCTTCCAGATCGTCATCAGCCAAGAAGCCGATATGCGCCTCGGCGGTGGAGCGGTTTATCGCGTCCAGCCCTCTCTTTTCCGGACTCTCAGCCCACAGGGCCGTGCCCAAGGCGAGCGACGCGCATAATAACGCTATCTTTTTCATCTCTTTATTCTCCTTATTTCCTTAGTCATCCTGGCTTTTCGCCTTTTTTTCACAAATGTATGGAAAATACCCGACATTCAAAGAGCGGGGGTTCGGGTATGGGCATAAAAAAAAGGCTTACCTGACCTGTTCGTCAAAGGTAATCCTCCTCCCTTTCTTATCTCTCACCCTACCGTGGATCTCACGGAGGTAAGAGATAACATCTGATTCATTACTTCTTACTTCTGATTCTCTCTAAAAAAACGGCGGATTCAATTCTTATCCGCGTTTTGGCTCATCGCGCTTAACAAGCGACGGATCTCCGCGTTTAATTGCTGACTCATAGCGCCATTCCCGGCAGATTGATAACGATCCGCTTGATAACGCAGCATCGCTAACGCGCGAAAGTTTTTTTCATTTTCTCTCATCATCATAATTTTTGTGTTTTTAGGCTTCCCTCGCTTGGGAAGCGGGTTAATAATTCGCTAAACCTAAACAATCTCTCTGCTTAATGCACTACAAAGATAAGGCCTTTTTCCAAATAAATGCTATATAACATACTTTTTCAGCCTATTTTTCAATCTATTTATGACTTCAAAAAGTATATTAACGCATAATCCTATTCAACCTCTGTCAATTCTCCTGTCACGGAATCGATCACGAATCCTCGCACGATAATGTCAGAAGGGATCAAGGGATGACGGCGAATCTGCCCGGCCGTCTCGCGCACGGAAATCTCAGAAGACTCAAAGCCGGAGAGCCACGACTCGAAGTCGATCCCGCAATAGCGGATCATGTCGATGCGCTCGCGGGGAATGCCTCGTTCCCTCATTTTCCCGATCAGCTCGGAGCCGTTCATATGCTTGGCCCCGCAATCGGTATGTCCGATCACCATCACCTCATTTACCCCCAACTCGTAGATCGCCACGATCAGGCTCCGGATCACGCTTCCGAAGGGATGGGAGATGATCGCCCCGGCGTTCTTGATGATTTTCACGTCACCGTTCTTGATTCCCAAGGCGGCTGGCAGCAATTCCGTCAGGCGGGTATCCATACATGACAAAATGGCAATCTTCTTGTCGGGATACTTATTGGTGATATATTTCTCATATCCCCGACTTTTCACGAAACCTTGGTTATACTTCACTAATTCGTCGATCATGTTTTTCTTATATTTAGGTGGTTAAAATCCGATCAAATCACGTTGAAATGCCTCAAGGCGTTCCATATCCCGTCATCGTCCACGGAGTCGGTCACGTAATCGGCGGCCTCCTTAGCGTCGTCGCCGGCATTTCCCATCGCTACCCCGATCCCCGCATGGCGAAGCATGGCCGCGTCGTTGCCGCCATCGCCAAAGGCCATTGTCTCATCCAAGGTGATCCCGAAATATTCGATCATCTTGTCGATCCCCACCGCCTTGCTGCTTCCCTTCGGGACAACATCAGCGAACAGCGGGTTCCAGCGTGTCGCCTCGCAATGGGGCAAGACAGACAGGATACGTTCTTCGCGGCTGACCGGGAAAAAGGCGATCAGCTGGTAAACAGGCTTGCCCCCGTTCTCCCGGAGCGGACGAGACAGAGGTTCCGGGAAATGAATAAGCCCGAACATCTCTTCCACCGCCTTGTCCTTATAGTTCAGATAGATACCATCCTCCTCCACCAAGGAGCAGGGGAATGGCTCCTCTGTCTCCTGGTAGCGGATCAACGCCTGGATATCCTCGGCGGGAATCTCGCGTTTATAGATCACCCGCTCTTTCCCCACGAGGCAGTACCCTCCGTTCAAGGTGACGTACCCGTCAAACTCAAGATCCCCTAAATTATTGATAGACTGCAACTGCCTTCCGGTCGCGATGAACACCTTGATACCTTTTTCCCGAAGTATCCCCAAGGCGCAGATGGTCGATTCGGGTAATCGATGTGTGTTGAAACTCACTAACGTGCCGTCGATGTCAAAAAAGATCGCCTTAATCATACCTACCTATATCCTTATCTTTTACGTACGCGAAGATACATTTTTTTGCCACATTTCCACCCTGCCTCATCCTGCATACATATTGTTGGGGCTTGATCCATAGCATGATCCGACAAGGCACAAAAAAAGCGGTGTCTCCCTCAACGGGAGGCACCGCCTCATATAGTCAAGTCAATTTAACGCTGTCCTTAAAGGATCAAGCCTCTTCCGACCAGTTTTCGGCGGCCATGCGCTTGTAGCTGCGCAGACGCCATTTAGCGTTCTCCTCCGCGGCAGCGAACAACTCAGCGGCCTCTTGAGGATATTGCTTCATCACGGAAGCGAAACGAACCTCGCCCTTCAGGAAGTCCTGGAACTTGCTCCAATCCGGCTCCTTGCTATCCAGCGTGAACGGATTCTTGCCCTCAGCCTCCAAAGCGGGGTTGTAACGCCACAGGTGCCAGTAACCGCAAGCTACGGCCTCTTTCTCCTCGGCCTGAGACTTGCCCATGCCTTTCTTCAAGCCGTGGTTGATACACGGAGCGTAAGCGATGATCAAGGACGGACCATCATAAGCCTCGGCCTCGCGGATCGCCTTCAAGGTCTGAGCCTGGTCAGCGCCCATAGCGATCTGAGCCACATAGACGTAACCGTAGGTAGTTGCCATCAAGCCCAGGTCTTTCTTACGCACACGCTTGCCAGCGGCGGCAAACTTGGCGATAGCGCCTACCGGAGTAGCCTTCGACGACTGGCCTCCCGTGTTCGAATATACCTCGGTATCCAATACCAAGATGTTGACATTCTTGCCGGAAGCGATCACATGATCCAAGCCACCATAGCCTATATCATAAGAAGCACCGTCACCACCGATGATCCATTGCGAACGTTTTACCAAGAAGTTGGACATCTCCTTGATCTGGGCGCAAAGCGGGCAGCCGTTAGCTATACCCTGCTCCGCCACGGCGATTACTTGAGGAGCCAGCTCCTTCGTCTTGTCGGCGTCATTCTGGTTAGCGATCCAAGCGGAAAGCACCTCTTTTGCCTCGGCGGGCGCTTTCTCATCGGAGATAATCTCGTTCATCAATCTCGTCAAGCGGGCACGCATCTTCTCGTTGGCCAGCTCCATACCCAAGCCAAACTCACAGAAGTCCTCGAACAACGAGTTCGCCCATGCCGGACCTTGTCCTTTCTCATTCGTGGTATAAGGTGTGGAAGGTACAGAACCAGAGTAGATAGAAGAACAACCAGTAGCGTTAGCCACCATCTCACGATCACCAAACAACTGAGAGATCAACTTCACGTAGGGAGTCTCACCGCAACCTGCGCAGGCTCCAGAGAACTCAAACAATGGAGTGGCGAACTGGGAATTCTTCACGTTCGACTTAATATCCACCAAATGCTGCTTAGAAGAAACGTTATCGACGCAGTAAGTCCAGTTAGCGGCTTCAGGCAATTGACCTTCCAGAGGAACCATAGACAGAGCCTTGTTGCCCTTGAATCCCGGACAAACATCCGCGCAGTTACCGCAACCCAGACAGTCCAAGACATCAACTTGCATACGGAACTTCATCCCCTTCATCGAGGCCGGAGCCTTTACGTCGATCATCGGGAAGTTAGCGCCCTTCTGCTCCTCATCGTTCAATACGAACGGACGGATAGAAGCGTGAGGACAAACGTACGCGCACTGGTTACACTGGATACAGTTAGCCTCGTTCCAAACCGGCACGAATGCGGCTACACCACGTTTCTCATACTTAGCGGTTCCTTGCTCCCAGGTACCGTCCTCAATACCTTTGAAGGCAGAAACCCTCAAGAGATCGCCATCTTGTGCGTTGATCGGGCGCACCACTTCATTGATGAACGCCGGATCGTTGTTAGCCACAACCTCATCATCCGGCAGATTTGCCCAAGCAGGATCTACCGTCAACTGACGATATTCGCCTCCACGATCCACGGCAGCGTAGTTCTTGTTAACGACATCCTCACCCTTCTTGCCGTACGACTTCACGATGAATTTCTTCATTTGCTCGATCGCCAAGTCAACAGGGATAACTCCCGTGATGCGGAAGAAAGCGGATTGCAAGATCGTATTCGTACGATTACCCAAACCAATCTCGATAGCGATCTGGGTAGCGTTGATATAATAAACCGTAATATGCTTCTGGGCGAAATAACGTTTCACACGATTCGGCAGATGCTTTACCAATTCCTCCTCGCTCCAAACGGTATTCAACAAGAAGGTACCATTCTCACGCAGACCACGAGTCACGTCGTACATACGGAGATAAGCCTGAACGTGGCAAGCCACGAAGTTTGGCGTGTTCACCAAGTAAGTAGAACGGATCGGATGATCCCCGAAACGAAGGTGAGAGCAGGTAAAACCACCCGACTTCTTCGAATCGTAAGAGAAGTATGCCTGACAATACTTATCCGTATTATCACCGATGATCTTCACGGAGTTCTTGTTAGCGCCCACCGTACCGTCGGCTCCTAATCCGTAGAACTTCGCCTCAAACATGCCTTCGCCACCCAAAGCGATCTCCTCCTTCTGGGGCAGCGACGTGAAGGTAACGTCATCCACGATACCGATCGTGAAATGATTCTTCGGCATCGGCAACGCCAAGTTCTCGTAAACAGACAGGATTTGAGCCGGAGTCGTATCCTTCGAGCCCAAACCGTAACGGCCACCCACGATGATCGGGGCGTTCTCTTGCCCATAGAAGCAATCCTTTACATCCAAATACAAAGGCTCCCCGTTGGCACCCGGCTCCTTCGTACGATCCAATACGGCGATACGTTTAGCCGTCTTAGGAACAGCAGCCAAGAAGTGCTTAGCGGAGAACGGACGATACAAATGTACGGAAACCAATCCGACTTTCTCGCCTTTTGCCATTAAATAATCGATCGCCTCACGGGTTGCCTCTGTAACAGAGCCCATAGCGATAATCACGCGCTCAGCGTCCTCGGCTCCGTAGTAGTCGAACAGGCCATGCTTACGACCCGTGATCTTGGAGATCTCGTTCATGTACTCTTCCACGATAGCGGGAACTGCCTCATAATAAGAATTCGCCGACTCCCTGTGCTGGAAGAAATGATCCGGATTCTCTGCCATACCGCGGGCTACCGGATGCTCCGGATTCAACGCACGGGCACGGAACTCCGCCAAGGCCTTCTGGTCGATCAGCGGAGCCAAGTCCTCATTCTCCAGCGCCTCGATCTTCTGGATCTCATGAGAGGTACGGAAACCATCGAAGAAGTTGACGAACGGCACACGCGACTTGATCGTAGCCAAGTGAGCGACACCCGCCAAATCCATCACCTCCTGAACGGAACCCTCAGCCAGCATAGCGAAACCTGTCTGACGGGCAGACATCACGTCTTGGTGATCACCGAAGATACACAACGCATGAGAGGCCAACGTACGGGCGGATACGTGGAACACGCAAGGCAACAACTCACCCGCGATCTTGTACATATTCGGGATCATCAGCAATAATCCTTGAGACGCGGTATAGGTAGTCGTCAAGGCTCCCGCTTGCAAAGAGCCGTGGACAGCGCCAGCGGCACCGCCCTCCGATTGCATTTCCTGTACCATTACGGTCTCGCCGAATATATTCTTACGTCCGGCGGCAGCCCACTCATCTACGTATTCTGCCATCGTAGAAGAAGGGGTGATGGGGTAAATGGCAGCCACCTCGCTAAACATATACGAGATATGCGCGGCGGCTTGATTACCATCACAGGTCAAAAATTTCTTCTGTTTTGTCATAGACCTATAAAACTATTAGTATTAACGATATTTATAAACACAAATCCTTCATGCCTCAATAAAGAAATCCGAACAACCATAGAGGAATCATGTTCCCCTCGCCGACCTCCGTCTTATCGACCGCGTAATAGAGATCCGGGTTATTCTTCACCTTCATGCTCTCCTCCACCCGGAAATGATATTTCCCGTTCACATGGAAATGGGCGTTCTTGATTCCCGCGTTCAGCTTGTTGTCCTTCAACAGCTGGTTGTAAAAGAACGATTCCCGCACCGCCTGGGCATTCACCTCCATCGGGCGGATCGGGTACATCAAATTCGAGTTATACATATAGACCTTCGATGGCTTCTTAGGGAACGACTCACCGACCGGATACAGCATATTCACCAGACGGGCGTCAGCCAGATACTTGATGTAATTCATCACCGTAGCCCTCGAGGTCTCAATATCCTTGCTCAACTGGCTGACATTCGGTGTGCATGGCGCGCTCGTTGCCAACAAATAGAGCAATTTCCGCAGCTTCGGCAAATAGCTCTGCTCAATCTGCTTGATATATAAAACATCTACCTCCAGCATCATGTTCATGGTCTTCAGCAAGTTCTCGGAAAAATTGCGTTTCTCCAAGAAAAAGGGATAAAAGCCATGATGAAGATAATCCTGGAAATAGGCCATCGGGCGGACGAGCGAACAGATCTGCCGGGCGATCTCCTCGTGATTCGCCAGGATCTCCTCGAACGTATAGGCCGGGAACTGGCTTCCCGACATCAGGTTCAGGAATTCCCTGAACGAGAATCCACGCAAATTATAAGAGACCACCTTCCCCGACAGGTCTGGATTCTCCTCTTTCAGGCGCATCACCGAGGAGCCGGAGAAGACGATCCGCAGATCCTCGAAATGGTCGTAGCAATAGCGTAATTCTCTCGACCAGTTCGAGTACTTGAATACTTGATCTATCAACAACACCTTCCCCCCTTTCGCCCGGAACTCGGCGGCGAAATCCACCAGCGTACGTTCCGTGAAATAAAAGTGGTTCAGGTTCACGTATAGACATTCCTTATTATCGGCGCCAAACCGCTCGCGAGCATAGTTCAAGAGGAAAGTGGTCTTTCCCACTCCCCGCGAGCCTTTCACGCCGATCAGACGATCATTCCAATTGATCTCGTCCATCAATCCTCTCCGCACGGGGGAGTAAAGATGATCCACCAAATATTTATGTGTCTTAAAGAATGCTTCCACTGTGTCCGTCGATCGTTTGGCAATGGATAATTGACAGTTCATCACTCGCCATCCATCCATTCGTTAAACGGGGCAAATATACGTATTCTTTCCAATATTGCAACACCGAGTTTACAATATTCACCTAAAAATACGCATTTTAAACTATCAACTATCCATCGTGAGGCGATCACTCGATGATCGAGATCCAGCCGTATGTATCAGGCTCGTCGCCATACTGGATGGCGCGCAGCTTGTGATACAGTTTCTCGCAGACCGGCCCCGGCTTCCCGTCCTTGGCGATCACGTAAGACTTGTTCTCGTCCAAGTCGTCGATCTGTGAGATAGGGGCGATCACGGCGGCGGTACCGCACTCGGCCGCCTCGTCAAACGTGGCGATCTCCTCCAAGGGCACCGGACGGCGCTCTACCTTAAGCCCCATATCCTCGGCCAGCTGTTGCAGGCTCTTGTTGGTAATGGAGGGCAGGATGGAATGAGACAGCGGCGTGATATAGCTATTTCCACGGATACCGAAGAAGTTGGCCGGTCCACACTCATCCAAGTATTTCTTCTCTTTCGGGTCTAAATAGAGCACGGCGGCATAGCCTTTCGAATGAGCTATCTCGCCTGCCACGAGGCTCGCCGCGTAATTACCGCCCACCTTGATCGTACCGGTTCCGTGAGGCGCGGCACGGTCGTACTCCCGCAGGATACATACCTTGGAGGGCTGGAAACCGCCCTTGAAATAGGGGCCTACCGGCGTGACAAACACCATGAACAGGTATTCCGGGGCCGGCTTCACGCCTACCTGGGCACCCAAGCCAAGCAGCAACGGACGGATATAAAGGGCGGCACCGCTCTCGTAAGGAGGAACGAAACGCTCGTTCAGCTTCACGACCTTGCGCACGGCCTCCTCGAATTTCTCTACCGGAAGCTCCGCCATCTTGATACCCCGGCTCGACGATTGCATACGTCGCGCGTTCTCGTCTAAGCGGAACACACGGATCTTGCCGTCTTTCCCGCGGAAAGCCTTCAATCCCTCGAAAGCCTCTTGCCCATAGTGCAAGCAAGTTGCCGCCATGTGAATATTGATGATTTCTGAAGAAGAGACCTCTAACTCACCCCATTTTCCATCCCGGTAGTAACATCTGACGTTGTAGTCAGTCTTAATGTATCCGAATCCAAGTTCAGACCAATTTAAGTTTTCCATATCTTATCTTAATTGATTTAAGTGAATAATCATGATAGTAGATCGTATCGTCCATTTCTCCGCACGGCCTTTTTGGGGTTCGCGCACCGCAAATATACATTAATTTATATTCATTATCCGGCTGGGGCACAAAAAAACATCCCCCTTCCCGGCGGGGGAAGGGGGATAGATCTCTTTCGACGGGAAAGATGCCTCCTTATCAATTTCCTAAAGGCGCCGATTTCGACAGGATCTCCTTCAGCACATACTGAACGGTCTGGCACTGTTCACCATCAGGCTTCTCCTCCAAGGTGATCTTCTCCACGGAGAGCTTATAGCTCCAATCCTTCGTATAGGCAAAGCCCTCGATCTTGTTGAAGGGGACATTCGTCCATGCCTCCTCCCCTTCCTCGCGGATCTTCATGCAAGGAGCCTCCTCCATTCCGGGAATACCCCACTCATAGTTCCCGGGCTGGGCGTCAACCTCAAGGATCACCGTCTCCCGGACAGCCTCGGCCGGTTTTCTCATTCGCTCCTCCAGCAGCCGATACGTATAAATGCCCGCGTCGGCAGGCGGATTGGCCAAGGTGGTCCGCTCTACCCGCAACTGATAAGCGTAACCCCGCTCATAGGTAAACCCGTTAATCTCGCCAAAGCCCAGATCCTGATAACGGGTATCGTCACCGATCCTCACCCACATACCTTCTTGAGGGATTTCCGACAAGACCGGCGCATAGACGCAAGTCTGGGAGGAGATTTCCATGTTCACCACCTCTACCTTATCCTCGGGAGTATCTTCATTCAGGCATCCGCCCAAACCCAAAGCGCAACATAGGGTCATGATTCCCAAAATTCGTGTTTTCATCGCTCTCTCCTTGTTTAGGTTATCGTGTTTGGCAAAAATAGGGTATTCCTAAAAAAAAAAACGATTCCGCAAGTTTTTCGGAAAATTTCTCATTCTTTTCCGAAAAACCCGGAGATATTTTTACTCATCCTCTCCCGGGGTCAACGGGAAGAGCCGGATGAGGAGGAGGAAGCCTCCAAGATCGCCTTCACGTGGTTCTTCAGGATGTGGAAAGCGGGAGAGGCCATCGAGCCATGATCGTAGCCGTCCAACTCATACAGATAGACCTGCTTATGCCCTACCACCTTCATCATGCGCCAGAAATAGGCGTTCTCCTCGTAACGTCCGAGCATCTCCATCTCGCGGTCGCCCGACACGATAATCAAGGGAGGCGCGTCTGGACGGACGTAAAACAGGGGAGCGAACTCGTCGATGCTGGGCTGGGTATCTCTCATCCCTTTCGACTGACGGTAGGCGAAATGGCTGATAGCGTGTCCGCTGAAGGGGATCAAAGCCGCGATCGAATCGGCATCGATCCCGTATTTGGCAAGCCAGCGCTTATCCAAGCCGATCATGTTGGTCAAGTAGCCTCCCGCGGAATGGCCGGACACGAAGATCTTACGAGGATCTCCCCCATAGCGCCCGATCTCGCGGAACGCCCACGCCACGGCAGCGGCGGCATCGTCGATACAATCCGTCAGGGTAGCTTTCGGCAACAGGCGATAATTCACGGCGACAACCGCCATCCCGCAATTCTTCAACTCCTCGGGAATAAATTTATTTCCTCCGGACAATCCTCCCCCATGAAACCAGACAACGGTCGGAAAGCCGGCCGTATCTTTTGGATAATAGAGATCGAGCTTACAGCGCTCTTTCGCGTATGGATCGGAAGAGGTGGCATACGAGATGTCGTTGACGGTCGTATAGGTCTGACCGAAAATAGGGAGCGTATGGCAAAGAAGTACGCCCAATAGCAGTAAAAGCACTTTCTTCATGGCGCTAAAATCGTTTTTTTATTGTTTTCCTTAGCGACAAAGATAACACATACGAGGCATAAAGTTCATCAGGGAATAAATAAAACTTGGGCAAATTGCTCGTCCGATCCTTGTTTTTATGCGCGAGAAACGATAAATTTGTCACCCGACCTCCCTCCATAGGCGGGAAGTATTGACAGATTGCAAAAATCCTAACTGAATAATATCGTGAAACAAGAGAACGAAGAGAGGGCAACCAAGTTGCCGGAAAACGCTTACAGAGAGTTAAAGGAGGGTGAGAGCTACGAACCCCTTATGTCGCCTCACAAACAATATCCGGAAGTGACGCCGTGGTCCGTCCTGTGGGGATTGGTCATGGCGGTGATATTCAGCGCCGCGGCGGCTTACTTAGGCTTGAAGGTGGGACAAGTGTTCGAGGCGGCCATCCCGATCGCGATCATCGCGGTTGGCCTGTCGAGCGGATTCAAGCGGAAGAACGCGTTAGGCGAGAATGTCATCATCCAGTCGATCGGCGCCAGTAGCGGCGTGATCGTGGCGGGAGCTATCTTCACGCTTCCCGCGCTTTATATCCTGCAAGACAAATATCCGGAGATCTCGGTCAACTTCTTCGAGGTGTTCATGAGCTCCTTGTTGGGCGGTATCATCGGTATCCTGCTCTTGATCCCCTTCCGCAAATACTTTGTTTCCGATATGCACGGTAAATATCCCTTCCCGGAGGCCACGGCCACCACGCAGGTGCTCGTGTCGGGCGAGAAGGGAGGCAGCCAGGCCAAGCCGTTGATCTTCGCCGGGCTGATTGGCGGGTTGTACGATTTCATCATCGCGACCTTCGGCTGGTGGAGCGAGACGATCAGCACCCGCCTTATCGGGGCGGGCGAGATGTTGGCCGAGAAAGCCAAGATCGTATTGAAGGTTAATACCGGCGCCGCCGTGTTGGGCTTAGGTTATATCATCGGATTGAAATATTCGCTGATTATCTGCGCCGGCTCCTTCTTGGTATGGCTGATTATCATCCCAGCCCTTTCCGCCTTCTTCGGAGCCGATGTGCTCACGTTCGGCAACGACGCGATCACGGCGACGGTAGGTAGCATGAGCGCCGAGGAGCTGTTCACCACATATGCCCGCCACATCGGTATCGGAGGTATCGCTACCGCGGGTATCATCGGGATCATCAACTCGTGGGGGATCATCAAGGGTGCCGTCGGATTGGCGGCGAGCGAGCTGAAAGGTAAGGGTGGAGAGGCCGGACAGACGACCATCCGCACGCAGCGGGATCTGCCGATGAAGGTGATCACCATCGGCGTGATCGTCTCCTTGATCGTCACCTTCCTGTTCTTCCAGTTCGGGGTGTTGCATAATTGGTTCCATGCGGTGATCGGTTTGCTATTGGTCGGCGTGATCGCCTTCCTCTTCACCACGGTAGCGGCTAACGCCATAGCGATCGTGGGTACGAATCCGGTGTCGGGCATGACGCTGATGACCTTGATCCTCGCCTCCATCATTTTGGTGGCGGTCGGACTGAACGGCCCGGCGGGTATGGTATCGGCCTTGATTATCGGGGGTGTAGTATGTACCGCTCTCTCGATGGCGGGAGGATTCATCACCGACTTGAAGATCGGATATTGGCTGGGAGCCACTCCGGCCAAGCAGCAGACATGGAAATTCTTGGGGACATTGGTCTCCGCGGCTACGGTAGGAGGCGTGATCCTTATCCTTAACCAGAGTTATGGGTTCACCTCCGGCCAGTTGGCAGCTCCACAAGCTAACGCGATGGCGGCGGTGATCGAGCCATTGATGAGCGGCTCGGGAGCGCCCTGGGCCTTGTATGGCATCGGAGCTGCGCTCGCCATCTTACTGAACTTCTGCAAGATCCCGGCATTGGCCTTCTCGCTGGGTATGTTCATCCCGTTGGAATTAAATACGCCCTTGCTGATCGGAGGCGCTATCAGCTGGTATGTAGGTAGCCGCAGCAAGGATCAGAAGCTGAATGCGGCACGCTTGGAGAAAGGGACGCTGCTCGCTTCCGGATTTATCGCGGGAGGAGCCTTGATGGGTGTTGTCAGCGCGGCGTTACGCTTCGGCGGTATCAACTGGATGAATGAGGAATGGGCATCGAGTAATGCCGCGGGCATCGTGGCGATCATCATGTACCTGCTCTTGATCGTTTATCTGGCATACAGCTCATTGAGCGCGAGAAAAGAATGATAACCCTATCAAATTAAAGCACGACAGATAATGGAAGCCCCTATCATAAATGTAGGAATCATGACCCACAAGGCGGTCTCGTTCTCGTTCAACGAGGAGTACGTACACACGGAAAGCGGGATGTTCATCACGGGTGAGCAACGGGCCTTGTGGGTAAACGGGAAAATCGTCTATAACGGGCACCTTTACCAAGAATTATTTTTCGAGCCGAGTGGTCCGGAGGCCTCATTCGACCTGAAAGCCGTGACGATAGGCGTGGATTTCCATTGGCAGCGCGAAGAGAATCAACGATTCAAGGGGGCGCTTAATCTCGTGTCCACAGAGGAGGGTATCGTGGTTATCAACCAAGTCGACGCGGAGGATTACCTAACCAGCGTCATATCCTCGGAAATGAGCGCCAACGCCTCCAAGGAACTGCTGAAGGCGCACGCCGTCATATCCCGTAGCTGGCTGTTAGCGCAGATCGAGAAAAAATTGAACCCGGACGAATCTCAAGCGTATCCTGAACAACGTATCGAGAACGAGGAGGAGGTGATTCGCTGGTACGACCGGGAGAACCATGAGCTGTTCGACGTATGCGCGGATGACCATTGCCAGCGATACCAAGGGATCTTACGCACGTCGAATCCGATCGTAGAGATCGTGATGAAAGAGACGCGAGGAGAGTTGCTCAGTCACGACGGGAGAATCTGCGACACCCGCTTCTCCAAATGTTGTGGCGGGGTGACGGAGAGATTCGAGAATTGCTGGGAGCCTGTTCCTCATGCTTACCTTACAGCCGTAAGGGATGCCGAGGCGAACTCCTGCCCTGATCTGACAGACGAACGGGAAGCGGAACGATGGATTCGCTCCAAACCGGAGGCTTTCTGTTCCGTGGATGATCCGGAGATTCTCAACCAAGCGCTAAACAATTACGATCTGGAGACCGCAGATTTCTACCGCTGGCGGGTGGACTATTCCCAAGAGGAGCTATCCGGACTAATCCGTCGGAAAACGGGGCGCGACTTAGGTGCCATTATCGATCTTATTCCCTTGGAACGGGGCTCGTCCGGACGCATCATCCGATTGAAAATCGTGGGCGAACGGGCGACATTCACCGTCGGGAAAGAGTTGGAGATTCGCCGCGCCTTATCTGAAAGTCACTTATATAGTTCCGCTTTTGTGGTAGACAAGGAGGAGGTACATCAAGGTATCCCGGGAAAATTCTCCCTTATTGGATCTGGCTGGGGGCACGGTGTCGGACTTTGCCAGATCGGAGCGGCCATGATGGCAGCCAAGGGGTATTCATACCGGGAGATCCTCTCGCATTATTTCCCGGGCGCTGTACTGGAGAAAAGGTATTGAAAGGCAAGTAGTTCTTGAGCCTTTCTCGGTATCATCACAGGATGAGGCAAACGCCCTGTTCTTTGTCCAATTTGGATCAACCGAAGTTTTTCCTTACCTTTGATGGACACGAGCGAACTCTTACATGATGAAACGACAATATTTGTATGCGGTTCTTGCGATAGGGATCGCAATGGTTATCCCAGCCTCGGCGCAAAAAGGAACTTCTGTCCCCTACTCTACTGATACCTTGGCTATCATCTCGTATAATGACTTTCATGGAGCTTTTGCTTCCGACGCAAGAGTTCCGGGAGCGGCTTGCCTCGTACAGACAATCTTACGGGAGAGACAGAAGTATCCGCTTTCAATCGTGGTGTCGGGCGGGGACAACTTCAGCGGAAGTTATTTCTCGAAAATCACGAAAGGTAAACCTATCCGGCGGCTATACGAGTTGACCGGGACGGAATTGTCTGCCGTGGGGAATCACGAGTTTTACTGGGGATTGCCCTACTTGGCGGATACGGCTTGCCTGCAACTTCCGCATATAGCGGCCAATATTACCGTAGGAGAGCGGAATTCCCGACCAGATTGGTTGACTCCCTACCGCATCGTGGAAAGGGAACTGCGGGATGGAAGCATTATTCGTATAGCGTTCGTAGGGCTAACCACGACTGAGACCACGCTCAAGAGCCTGCCGGAAAACCTGAAAGGATTGCGAATCACGGATCCCTCCGAGGCCGCTCGTATACAAACCGCTGCCCTATTAGAACAAGAAATGCCGGTGGATATAATCGTTCTCTTGAGCCATATCCGGACAAAAATGCACACGCCTTACTGTATCCAAGAGGATAACGCAAAAGATTTGCCTCGTATCAAGGGGATCGACGCGATCATCTCCGCACATTCCCATGAGGTAGTACTCGATAAGGTCAACGATGTCCCGATCATCCAAGCGGGCGTGAATGGTTCGCACATCGGGGAGCTCCTATTCCAGATACAAGATCATAATGGCCGTCGAAGCATCTCTTTTTTAAGAGGTGACACTATCCGTGTTTCCGGAGATGGGGATCCGGCGATGAAAGAAGAAGTAGAACAGATCATGCGGAAGTATCATCTGAGTGATACGCTGGCCGTTATCCGGGAAGATCTGATCCACGATCATGCGATCAACCTGTTCGAATATACACCGGTCGGGGCATTGGTGACGGCTTCTTATGCAGCTCATTTCCTTGAAGTGATGCCGGAATACAGAGACCTACCCGTGATCGGCGTAAACCATTACGGAGGGATCCGAGGTTCCCTGCCTAAAGGGGCTATCACCCGGTTGAGAGCGGGGAACGTCTTGCCGTTCGGTTCTCCTGTCGAGGCGTACGTGTTTGATGGGAAGCGGCTGAAAAAGCTTTTGGAATCAGGGAGGAAAAGTCCTTTCGGCTTCCTGCAAACAGCGGACCTCGCCCTTACATTGGAGGGAGATTCAATCAAAACAGTCATTTATACAAAAGGCGGGAGAAATAGCGTGATCGGGGATGACACGCCCTGTGTCGTGGTTCTCGACGCCTATCTCGCTCATGGAGGAGATCAATACGACGTATCCCTGTTTAAAGGCCATGAGATCCTAAAATTCAACGAACGTCACGACATCACGACCGATGCCTTCATGGATTTCCTGAAAAGCCTCAAAGAACCGATCACGATGGAATCCACTCATATACCGGTAATTTCAAAGTAAACCCTTATCTTCGCGAAGAATTTGAAATTCCCGGTCAATGAATAGTTACATCATCCTTTTAATCATAGCCGCCTATTTTGCCCTCTTGCTATTGATCGCTTGGCTAACCGGGCGCAACAACAGCAACGAGGCGTTCTTCCTCGGCAACCGCAAATCACCCTGGTATATCGTCTCGATCGGTATGGTAGGCACCTCCTTGTCGGGAGTGACATTCGTATCCGTCCCGGGTATGGTGCGAACGATCGACATGACCTATATGCAAACGGTATTCGGTTTTTTCGTCGGCTACGTCATTATCGCGAAAATATTATTGCCCTTATACTATAAGCTACGCCTCACTTCCATCTATACCTACTTAGGCAGCCGCATAGGGAGGCGTGGATACAAGACAGGCGCCTCGTTCTTCCTGCTATCGAAAGTGGTAGGAGCCGCGGCAAGGCTCTATTTAGTCGTGCTGATCTTGCAGACCTACGTGTTCAGCGCATGGGACATTCCTTTCGCTGTCACGACCATACTCAGCATCTTGTTAGTCTGGCTTTACACGTTCCGCAGCGGAGTGAAGACCATTATCTGGACAGACACCTTGCAAGCGATCTGCTTGGTCGCGATGTTGGTCGTCATCATCTGGCAGGTGAAGGGGAAAATGGGGCTGGATCTCGGGGGGATGGTACAGACATTGACCGAGAGCCCTCACTTCCGGATCTTCGAGTTCGGTGACTGGCATAGCACGCAAAATTTCTTCAAGCAGTTCTTTAGCGGGATTTTCATCACGATCGTCATGACCGGATTAGACCAGGACATGATGCAAAAGAACCTCTCATGCAAAAGCTTGAGGGATGCCCAGAAAAACATGTACACGTATGGATTCGCGTTCACGCCGGTCAATTTCCTCTTCCTGTCGTTAGGGGTTCTCTTGCTCACCTTGGCCGGGCAACAGAATATCCCCCTGCCCGCCTTGAGCGATGACATCCTCCCGATGTTCTGCACGTCGGGCATATTGGGCGACAGCATCTTGGTATTCTTCACGATCGGGATCATCGCCGCGGCATTCAGCAGCGCGGATTCCGCCCTGACGGCGCTTACCACCTCGTTCTGCGTGGACATCCTGGGGATAGAGAAGGAAGAAGCGGGCAAAGCCACCCGTATCCGCCTGCGAGTCCACCTATTGATCTCCGCCTTGTTTGTCGTGATCATCCTCGCCTTCAAGGCGATCAATAACCGGAGCGTGATCGACGCCATCTATATGATCGCCTCTTATACCTACGGGCCGTTATTGGGATTATTCGCGTTTGGCCTGTTCACGAAACGTAATCCGCTCGACAAATACGTACCTTATATATGTATAGTCTCTCCCTTGATCTGCTTCGCGCTCGATTATATCGGGAAGCGATACGGGGGATATACCTTCGGATACGAGATGCTCATGGTGAACGGCGGGCTCACGTTCGGGGGACTTTACCTAAGCAGCCTGTGGAGAAAAAAGGGATCCATCCATTCATAAACCTCAAAAAAGAAAGAATTCATGGAAATCAAAAGCGCAAAATTTGTCATCAGCAACACGGACGTAAGAAAATGCCCGGAAGGGAATAAGCCCGAGTACGCCTTCATCGGCCGAAGCAACGTGGGGAAATCCTCGTTAATCAATATGCTCACGAATAAGAAAGGGCTTGCCATGACCTCCCAGACCCCGGGAAAGACCTTATTAATCAACCATTTCCTCATCAACGACGAGTGGTATTTGGTGGATCTCCCCGGATATGGTTACGCCCAACGGGGGAAAGAGGGACGTGAGCAGCTCAAACGGATCATAGAGAGCTACATCCTTTACCGGGAACAACTCACCTGCCTGTTCGTCCTCCTCGACTGCCGGCACGAGGCCCAGAAGATCGACTTAGAGTTCATGGAATGGTTAGGCGAGAACGGGATACCCTTCGCGATTATCTTCACGAAAACAGACAAAATCAGTAAAGGACGTTTGCGCGAAAACATGAAGGCCTATTCCGAGAAGTTGCTGGAGACTTGGGAAGAACTTCCCCAAGTGCTCTATTCCTCTTCCGAGAAAAAGGAAGGGCGCGAGGAGATCCTCGACTATATCGATTCCATCAATAAAAGCTTAGATCAGTAATCATCTAAGCGCCATAGCCCAGCATAGGAGAAAGGGCGGGAAGATAATACAGGAATAAGAAAACGGGAATCCCGCATCAAGCGAGATTCCCGTAAAAATACCTTCCGGTCAATAACTGATCTTGCAACCGATGAAATAACTCCGCGGTATCCCCGGACCATAAATATAACCGGAATCCCGGTTAGGCCCTTGGTCGAAATCATCCTGATACGAGTTGAAAACATTCTGCACGCCGGCGTTCACCTGCAACGTGACCGACTTGAAAACCGGAATATCGTAGGCCAGCTTGATATTCATATCAAAGAAATCGCTCGTCTTCTCGTCGCGATCCTCCGGGATAAAACCGGCGAAATGCTGGACCAGCATACTCCCGGTATATGTTCCCGTCAAGGAAGCCGTGAATCGTTTCCAAGGCGTGAAGGTAGAGGTGAAATAGCCATACACGTCAGGCGAGCGGAACATTTTCTTTTGAGGCACCACATTCGGGTTCTCCGACCACTTCTCCGGCTCCTTGTAACGGCTCCGTTGCAATGTGGCTCCCGCTTGGATCTGCATCCACGAGTAAGCCATTTTTCCCTCCAAGTTGATACCCATCACACGTGCCCCCTTGCCATTGCGCCGCTCCATCAACAGGTTATTACCCTCGTCCCGGCCTGCCGGTTCCAAGACGAACACATCACGCAGGTCTGTATAGAACCCTTCCACCAGGAAATTGACCTGCACCGGCCCAAAGCGGCGATAGAAGTCCACCGAGGCGCTCACGCTCCTCGATTTCTCCTCTTTCAAGTCCGGCGAAAGCTGGATCATCGACACCTTTCCTCCCACGGCGGATATATGCAAATCCTCGTCGAAAGCCTGCGGAGCCCGGAAACCGCTGGAATACGAAAGCCGGAAGTTGATGTCTTCCGTCGGGTTGAAACGGATATTGGCCCGCGGACTGAAGATAACGTGACCTATCAGGTTATGCTTGTCCAAGCGCCCGCCGATCAAGAAACTCCATTTATCGTTCTTCCACTCGTTCTGGGCAAACAAGCTCCCGATATGCACGGTCTGGGAGACCGTACGGTTATATCCCAGCATCTGGTCGTTCAAGTCATCATAGCTATACTCAGCCCCTCCCGTAAAGGTGGCCGGCATAAACAGGCACTTGTCCGCGTCGTACGAATACTGCGCTCCCCCGATAAAGGTCATGTCGGTGGTATTGCCATAAGCGTTCGGGTCTTTCCCCGCGCCATAATAACTCTTGCGCTTGGTATGCTGAGCCGAGGTATAGACATTCATCCGGTGATGATAATCCTTGGAGAAGAGATCGAACTTGATACCTCCCCCATTGATCTGATGGTCGGTCTGCTCCGTAATATCCGTCTCATGAGGAGGCAGGTCAAACAGGTTCCCTCCCCGCCGGAACTCACTGATATTGTGATATTCGAACGTAAGTTTCGAATAATTGCTCGTCTTCAGGTAGGAACGGAAGCCCAAGGTCTTTCCCTCCAGCTGCCCCAATTCCGAGTAACCATCCCCATCATGGTCGTAAGAGGCCCGGTGACGTCCCTGGCCGAAGAAGTAGATTCCCGCCTTATGGTCGTCTGTCACCAAGGAGGCGTTGAAGGTCGTGTTATTATCCGGCCGGCTTCCGCCCAACATCGTCAGTGAGTGAGCGATCTGGGCTGAATTACGCATCGGCTCCTTCGTGATGATATTGATTGTCCCCGCGATAGCGGACGAGCCAAACAAGGCGGATCCCCCGCCTCGCATCACCTCCACCCGCTCGATCATGTTAGCGGGTATCTGCTCCAATCCATAAACGCCTGTCAAAGCGCTGAATATAGGCCGGCTATCCAAGAGGATCTGCGTATAAGGGCCCTCCAGCCCATTGATCCGGACCTGCTGGAAACCACAATTCTGGCAGTTATTTTCCACACGGACACCGGGCTGGAAGTTCAAGCCATCCGCCAAGGAGGTAGCGTGGGTCGTCTCGAATGTCCTCGCATCAAGCACGTTTACCAACGAAGGGGCTAACCTCCGGGTCGTCTCGTTCCGGTTGGCCGAGACAACCACGTTGTCCAACGAGACGGCATCCTCCTCGATCGTGAAATTAAGCTCCAGCGTCTTCCCCTTCTGTATAGTGACTTCACGCTCGATCGTCTGATAACCGAGTGCCTTCACGACCATCGTGAACTTTCCCTCCGGCAGGTTTTTCAGATAATAATGGCCGGTATCGTCGGTTGTCGTGCCGATTGTCGTACCTTGCAGATATACATTTATATAAGAGAGGTGCTCCCCTGTTTTCTTGTCCAATATATGTCCGACAATATTCGCGTCAGACGGATTCAGGGAGACCGCGTCATCTCCCTCTGCCCACGCCGCCGTAAAAATACAGCACAGGCATATCACGAACGCTATTATTCGTTTCATCTTAAAATTAAAGTTATCGTTTGATATTCAATAAGAAATATAAAATCTGAACCTGACGTACGATACGCCGGATCCAAGCGTGAGAAGCGCCATCGCCACAAGTCGCGACAAGCCTTTCACTTCCTTAAGAAATATCAAACCACAGGAGGCGCGCGGAGATGCCTCGCCCCCTCTACCGGGGCGATTTGCCCCATGAGCACAGGGGCTTCAATCAAATCGAGGACATGAGGAGCATAAAAATGAAGCGTGAGGGGACGGATCGCCCCATCCATCACGTCGACAGACGAAAGGATATGGAAGAACTGGATTTCCGCCAGCGAGCTATGGTGATGGCAGGTTCCATCTGCCGTACGCTTGAACGGGTGAGAATGAACGATCGTCGTCCCCTCCTCGATATGGACGTGCATGAATAAGGATATACCGCTATAGTACGTGATGAACAGTACCGGAAGCAGCCACCTCATATATGTAATCAACCGATCTTTCACTCTTGAAGTTCTCTTTCGTCTGAGCCGCGAATATACGACAAATACTTGAATATCGACCTATCCGGGCGAAAATAGGCTTAATTGGAGGATCGCTTCCACGCCATCAGGCGCACCCTCAACACCTCGAACACCGCCGGGATGACGGAAATGAAGATGATCGCCACGATCAAGAGCTTCAAGTTATCTTGCACGAAAGGCAGATCCCCGAAGAAATAACCTACATAGCAGAACAAGGTCACCCAAATAGCTCCTCCCACGGCGTTGTAAAGGATGAAATAGGTGTAATGCATCTTGCCCATACCCGCCACGAAAGGAGCGAACGTGCGTACGATCGGGATGAAACGCGCCAGGATGATCGTCTTTCCCCCATATTTACGGTAAAAATCGTGCGTCTTATCCAAATAGCTTCGCTTGAATATCTTGGAATCAGGATTACTGAACAACTTTTGCCCGAAGAAATGGCCGATCATATAGTTGCACGAGTCACCCAGGAAAGCCGCGGCGAATACGATCAGCACCAGCAGGTGCACATCGAGCGGAGAGCCCGGGAGCGCGGCTATGGCACCGACCACGAACAACAGCGAGTCGCCGGGAAGAAACGGGGTAAACACCAACCCTGTCTCGCAAAAGATGATAGCGAACAATATTGCGTACGTCCACAAATGATATTGCTGGACAATATCGACCATGTGCTGGTCGATATGTAAAATGAAGTCAATCAAGAAATCCATCCGTATTCTACGTGTTCGTTAAACAACATACGATCTCGACCGCGAATATATAATGATTCTTTTGAAAATCAATACCTCCACATGATACATGGAGAGGCATTCCCCAAAGAGGCCCGGGCGGTGGGAAAAAGTTGGTCAGCCAATTCCGGAATTCCCGGCGACTTCTCACGGATCCTTGGGCGTCTTTTTCCGGGATCTCGCTACCGCGGAAAGATCGATCCTTACGGACGCAACTATTCGTAAGTAAAACGCAAGAATCTCAATTAATTTGTTATTTTTGCGACGGTTTATGAATAGGACAGTCAATCACAATTATATAACAAACTATCTATGGCAAAAATAATGAAAGAGGAAGCCCTTCGGTATCACGCCGAAGGTAAACCTGGGAAAATAGAGGTCATACCGACAAAGCCTCATAGTACGCAGACCGACCTGTCACTCGCCTACTCTCCCGGCGTGGCGGAACCATGCTTAGAGATCGAGAAGAATCCGCATGACGCCTACGAATATACGGCGAAAGGCAACTTGGTGGCGGTGATCTCGAACGGCACCGCCGTCTTGGGGCTGGGCAACATCGGCCCGCTGGCAGGTAAGCCTGTCATGGAAGGAAAAGGATTGCTTTTCAAGATATTCGCCGGCATCGACGTATTCGACATCGAGGTCGATGAGAAAGATCCGGAAAAATTCATCCAGACGGTCAAGGCTATCTCCCCCACTTTCGGCGGGATCAACTTAGAGGATATCAAGGCTCCGGAATGTTTCGAGATCGAGACCCGGCTGAAAGAGGAGCTGGACATACCCGTGATGCACGACGACCAGCACGGGACAGCGATCATCTCCGGAGCGGGCCTTATCAATGCCTTGGAGATAGCGGGCAAGAAAATCGAGGATGTACGTATCGTCGTCAACGGGGCAGGTGCAGCCTCCATCTCCTGCACGAAGCTCTACGTGATGCTCGGCGCACGGAAGGAGAATATCGTGATGTGCGACAGCAAGGGGGTCATCTCGACGAAACGCACGGACCTGAACGCCGCCAAGCGGGAATTCGCCACGAATCGCGACCTGAGTACCTTGCAGGAGGCGATGGTAGGCGCCGACGTGTTCCTGGGGCTTTCCGTGGCCGACGTGCTCACGAAGGAGATGGTACGCAGCATGAACGAGAACCCGATCGTATTCGCCTTGGCGAACCCGAACCCGGAGATCTCCTACGCTGACGCGATGGACTCGCGCGAGGACATTATCTTCGCCACCGGACGTTCCGACTATCCGAACCAGATCAATAACGTGCTGGGATTCCCCTACATCTTCCGCGGCGCTCTCGACACCCATGCCAAGGCGATCAACGAGGAGATGAAGCTGGCGGCCGCGTATGCCATCGCCGATCTCGCCAAGGAACCCGTCCCCGACGTGGTGAACGCTGCCTATAAACTGAAACGGACTACCTTCGGGCGCGACTATATCCTGCCGAAGGCCCTCGATCCCCGTCTGCTGACCCGGGTATCTTGCGCCGTAGCGAAGGCGGCTATCGAATCGGGCGTATCGCGCAAGACGATCACCGACTGGGATGGCTATGCCAACCATCTCCGCGAAATGATGGGATACGACAACAAGCTGCTGCGCTCCTTCACCGATATGGCGAAAGCGAACCCGAAACGGGTGGTATTCGCCGAGGCGAACCATGTCAATATGCTGAAAGCGGCAGCCGAGGCGAAAGCGGAAGGGATCTGCGTCCCTATCTTATTGGGTAATGAGGAACGGCTGGCGAAGATAGCGGCCGAGGAGAATATCAGCCTGGAAGGCATCGAGATCGTCAACCTGCGCCACGACCGCGAGACGGAGCGTCGCCACCGCTACGCACGTATCCTTTCCGAGAAGAAGGCGCGCGAGGGCGTGACCTACTCGGAAGCCTGCGAGAAGATGGTGGATCGCAACGCGTTCGGTATGATGATGGTGGCCACGGGCGACGCTGACGCGTTCGTGACCGGCGTATATAGCCGCTATTCGGAGGTAACGAAACTGGCGGAACAGATCATAGGTATCCGCCCCAGTTACAACCATTTCGGAGCATTGAACATCCTGACTTGCAAGAAGGGTACCTTCTTTATCGCGGATACGCTGATCAATCGTCACCCTTCGACCGAGGTATTGATCGATATTGCCCGGCTGACGCACGACGCGGTGAAGTTCTTCGCGCATGAGCCGGTGATGGCCATGCTGTCGTACTCCAACTTCGGCTCCGACAAACAAGGAAGTCCGCTGAAGGTACACGAGGCGATCGACTTCTTGCATAAGACTTATCCGGAAATGATCGTGGATGGGGAGATGCAGGTGAACTTCGCGCTCGACAAGAAGCTGCGTGACGAGATGTATCCTTTCAACAAGCTGAACGGAATGGACGTGAATACCTTGATTTTCCCGAACCTGAGCTCGGCCAACAGCGCTTACCAGCTCTTGGATACGCTGGGTATCACCGAGTCGATCGGCCCGATCCAGATGGGATTGAACAAGCCGATCCACTTCACGGACGTGGAGAGCTCCACGCGCGACATACTGAACCTGACCACGGTGGCGGTAGTGGACGCGATCGTACAGGAGCAGATCGAGAAAACGAAGAAATAAAAGAGGCGTTTGCCAAGATCGGAAAAGCCGGGGACTTGCCTGCCCCCGGCTTTTTTCATAACGCCAAGACAGATATGCCCGACCGCTCCGGGAATACCCTCCCCTGCCTCAAGAGACACGATTTCTTAGCATAGATCAAGAAACGCAAGATATGCTCAAAAAATATGCTATAAAACATACAACATATCCATTCACCCCGTATATTTGCGTCGTAAAACATAAGGATAACACGAATATGGTAAAAAGATTGTTTAGACATTACATCAGTCTGTTGGGCTTCCAGCCTTGGACGATTGGGTTTTACCGAGTAGGGTAATCCCCATTGATGACAAAAAGGAAAGTTTAGGTTAGGATAGAAGAGATCTGAGACAGGTTAGTAATAGGTAAATGAGGTAAAAGATTTAGGTTTTCAATTTATTACTCAGATCTCTTCCATACAAAGAGGAAAAAGGCGCCGCAAGGCGCGGATTAACAATTTAAAATTAAAAGAGCTATGAAAAGTTTCATTAAGCATTTCGTGGATAGCTGCTTGAGATCACTCGCGGCTATCGGACAGTCTGAGATGATAAAATGGGGTTACGACAAATAAGTAACACCCCATTTTATACAAAGGGAAAGCATTCATTTTGACATGATACGGCGATTGCTTGGTATAAGCACCAGACAATCGCTTTTTTGTTGCCCATGTTCGGGCGATAGGATCACCATCTTTTTCCGATTCCTTGCCGTAGAAAATCCGACAACACGAATTGAATAAAGTCAAGCTTGACTTTATTCAGTTGTTATATTGCCGGCATGACCGGCAATATAACAATGGCACATCTGCCAACCCTATCAAGAGATTGACTTATCGGCTCACACTATATTCCCCCGCCGTGTACTCCTTGGCTTCCGATTCGCCGGGAAGAGTAACAGAGGCCGTGCAACCTTCTGGAATCGTGAAATTCCATATCCATTTGTCTCCCTCATACTTCCATGAGCTCTTGATACACCCGGCCACCGAATGATACACCGCGTCCACATGGCCGAGCCGCTTGTCCGGGACAGGCTTCATGATGATATGCTTGAATCCCGGGTTCTTCGTGTCTGAAGCGATTCCCGCGACGCTTTCCCAGATCCACTCGCAAACGACACCATAAGCGTAATGATTGAAGCTGTTCATGCCTCTCGGCCCCATTCCGTTTTCTTTCATATAGCTATTCCATCGCTCCCATATCGTAGTCGCGCCGTTGTCGATGGAATAGAGCCAGCTGGGGTTCTTACGCTGTAATAACAGGTTCCAAGCGATGTCGGCCATTCCATTTTCCGTAAGGGTCGGCATAAGGATAGACGTGCCAAGGAAACCGGTTTGCAGGCAATTATCGTGTTCCTCGAAGTTCTGCCTCAGGCGGGCGATCATATCTTCCTTCACCTTGCCATCCCAGATCCCATTCTTCAAGGCGAATAACGCCGGGGTTTGCATCGTGTTCAGGATCTCGGTCTTAAAGCGGCCTTCGGGAGTAAAGAATCTGTCTTTTATATATGCCTTGGCCTCCACGACCTTTTTTTCATACCGGGACGCATCCCGTCCGGTAGCGACCGCCATATCACGCATCATTCCCGCATCGATCACCCAATACGAGGCGCTCAGATAATTCCAATAGTCTATCGCTTCCGGCAAAGGCCCGTTTTTGCCAAACGCCCCATTACCGCAACTTTCAAGAGGTTCATAACTTAGCCAGTCCGCCCACTGGTAATTTCCATTCTCTTGGCTCAGCGTAGTATGATCATATTTCGTATCATTAATATGAGTCATGAATCTATCCATCGACAACCAGCATTGGTCGATAATCTTCGTATCGCCAAATTGTTTCCAGATCGTCCAAGGAACAATAATCCCTGCATCGGCCCATCCTAAACGCATCATCTCATTTCCGTACTGACTGAGAGGAGCGACGCCCGGAAAACCACCTGTCTCACTCTGAGAGTCCCTCATATCTCTCATCCATTTATGGAAAAAAGAGGCGGTATTCGCAAAGAATGACCCAGTCTCGGTGAATACCTGCGTATCCGCCGTCCAACCCAATCTTTCGTTACGTTGCGGACAGTCTGTCGGAACAGAAAGGTAATTGGAGCGTTGCCCCCATACCGTATTGGATACCAACTTATTCACCAACTCATTTCCTGTAGTGATCGTCCCGATTTCCATCTCTTTCGCTATGGAAGTAACAGGGATAGACTCAATCTTTTTAATCCGTACTTCGTTGGATGCGGTTATGGAAACAAAACGATAGCCAAAGAAGGTACATCTCGGACGGTAGAAGGCATCACCGGCCTCATTAGCGAACGTATATCTCAACTTCATCCCCGTATCGGGAATACGGAGGTTCAGCCTGTGCACGCTACCTTCCGGACCATCCATTCCACGGCTCTTGGCTCCGTTCCCGTCATTTAGAAGCTCTGAGGGGAGACATTCCAGAACCGTACCTTCTGCCGCCTCAAACACGAAGGATGGAACAGCCGCGCAATTTTGGCCGAAATCGATCACCAGATTCTCACCCGGCTTCACGACCATCGGCTCGCCATCTTTATATTCCTTCTTGACAACTATTTTTCCAAACGCCTCATCACTCTCACCTGTAACGCCTTCCCAAACATAAGCCTTCACGGGAGACAGGGCTAAGTCCTCACGGAAATAAATCTCAGCTCCGTCCGAGGGCACCAACTCTCCCTTAAACTCGTTATTTACTTCCGGAACGGACAGTTTATCCGGTGTCTCGAAACCGGGAAGTATCCGGGCGTCATATTCCTCTCCATCAAAAATATCAGCGTGAGTTACCGGACCCGCGATACCCGCCTTCCAATTTTGGGTATCCGTCCCGAAAAGCTGTTTGCTTCCATCCGCATAAGTAAGCTCGAGTACGCCGCGGAACGCACACTTCTTACCAATCATCCCTTCATGATTGGAGGGGGTAATGATTTTATCGGCCCACCACCCCGGAGTAACCTGCGCTGACAGTACATTCTCCGCGTCAGCATCCATATTAAAGGCGCTGGTTATATCGTAAGTGAATGACAATTTCGTTTTGCCATAATGGGTAAAACCTGGTTTCAGGATCTCATTCCCGATCAGTTGGCCATTTATATAAATATCGTATACGCCCAGAGCCGAAGTCATCCACCGTGCCCTACTCACCTTCTGGCCGTTTTTCACGGTCGAGATAAACCAACTCGCCCCATCGGCCGCTCTCGTTCCGTCAAAGACCGGACCGGTCACGACAGGCGCGTCCGCGGCCGAAATCCATGTTGATGAATCCCACGCTTGGCTATCCAAGGCTTCCGTGCGATAAATCTCCTGTTGCTCTTGCTTTGCGCAACAAGAGAGCGCAAAAAGTATCCCCAATGCCAATAGATTAAGGATAGCTCTTTTTAATTGTCCTGATTTCATGATTAATGTATGATTTATGGTTATACGAGTTTATCTTACAAATGTATCATATTTCTTTCATAATCATTCACTCTATTCCGAGGCAAACGCATCTGCTTTCGCGGAAAGTCCCAAATTCTTTTTAGAAATCTTGCCGGGCAATCACTTTTTTGTTGCCCATGTTCGGATGAAAGGATCACCGCCTTTTCTCAATTACTTGCCGTAGGAAAATCGTTCTTCTTCGTAGGATACGAGAGGATGTGCCAAGTGACGCCCAAACTCACCAACCCCAAGATAGCTTTCACCCAGCCATAGCCGGGCAAGAAGAGGGATGTCAGGATCGTCGAGAGCCACATGACCGTGATCGTGACGACCTTGGATCGCAAGGGAATGGCCCTGTCTTCCATGAAGCCTCGGACATGAGGGCCGAAATAGCGGTTACGCATCACCCTACGGTACAGCCTCTCCGAGCCACGGATATAGAACCAGCAGGTCAGGAGCCAGAACGGGGTGGTGGGAAGCAACGGGAGAAATATCCCGATCGTTCCCAACACCAAGAAAATCGTTCCTAAAATGATGTATAACCGGCGTTTCATCCGTTCGTCAATCGACCCGATAGTCCGAGATTTGCTTGAATCCATTCAAGAAATCCGCCACCCCCATACGCTTCTTACCTGCCACCTGGAGCGACAAGAGGCGAAGGTAACCATCCTCCACGGCTATATCAATGTAGGATTTATGATCCGTATGGATAGAACCAATCGGGGCATCAGGGCGGGCAGGGCGCTTCTCCGCCTGGTAAACCTTGAGGGAAAGGCGTTTACCGTCTGAAGAGACCAGCTCTGTCCACGCGGCCGGATAGGGTGAGAGCCCGCGGATGAAATCATAGATACGCTTCATGGGCTGCCGCCAGTCGATCCGGCAAGTCTCCTTGAAGATCTTCGGGGCAGGGCGCAGCTCCGCGGGATCCTTGAACAACTTCTCCTGGGGTACCGTCTCCACACCACCAGCCAGGAGCAAATCGACAGTCTCGATCACTAAGCCGGCCCCCATCCTCATCAAGGCATCATGTACGGTTTCCACGTCATCGGTATCCGCGATAGGCAGACGCTTCTGGCGGATGATCTTACCCGTGTCGATCTCATGCGACAGGAAGAAGGTGGTAACACCCGTCTCGGTATCGCCGTTGATCACCGCCCAGTTGATCGGCGCCGCCCCCCGGTACTGGGGCAGCAGCGAGGCGTGCAGGTTGAACGTCCCCATCGGGGGCATATTCCAGACAACCTCCGGCAACATACGGAAAGCCACGACGATCTGCAAATCCGCCTTCAAGGAACGCAGTTCGGAAAGGAACGCCTCATCCTTCAGTTTCTCGGGCTGCAAGACCGGAAGCCCCACCGATACGGCATACCGCTTGACAGCGCTCGCCTGCGCCACGCTGCCGTGACGTCCCATCGGCTTGTCGGGCATCGTGATGACCCCTACCACATTATATCCGCCTTCCACCAAGGCACGCAAGCTCTCCACGGCAAAGTCGGGAGTGCCCATATACACGATACGTAAATCTTCTTTTCTCATTGTCAATAAATAGATCTTTAGACTGATTAATCTCCGGAGAAATTCTCGACCAGAACCTCCCGATATGAGTTGAATATCTTCGACTTCGACATGAAACCGATGTAGAGGCCATTCTCGTCGATAACCGGAAGGTTCCACGCCTTCGTGTCGTCAAATATCTGCATGATCTGATCCATTGGTGTGTTGATCACGATCTTCGCCGGAGCCGACACCATGAATTTGGATACATGAAAGCGGTTATACAGCTCCGGACGGAACATGATATTCCGGATATTGTCGAGCAATACGATCCCCAACAGCACGCCTCGCTCATCCACGACCGGGAACGTGTTGCGTGCGCTCCGGGAAATGACCTTTACCATGTCGCCCAAGGTCATATCCGGAGAGACCGTCTGGAAATCCTTCTCGATCACGCTGTCGGCCCGTAACAGGGTCAGCACCGCTTGATCCTTGTGATGCGTCAGCAACTCCCCTTTCTGTGCCAGACGCATCGAGTAGATGCTGTGCGGCTCGAACATCCGTATCGTGATATACGAGCTGATAGATACGATCATCAAGGGAAGGAACAGGTCGTAGCCGCCTGTCAGCTCCGCGATCAAGAAGACGCCCGTCAACGGAGCGTGCATGACCCCGGACATGATTCCCGCCATTCCTAACAAAGCGAAGTTCTTCTCCGAGATATACATGGTGAAGGGGAAGTAATTCGAGGTATGTGCAAATATGAAACCCGCTATACATCCTAAATACAAGCTGGGGGCGAATATACCGCCACAACCGCCGCCAGCGTTCGTGGCGCTGGAAGCGAACACCTTGGTCAGCAAGATCAAGCCCAGAAAGATCAACACGCCAAAATAGGTATCGTTCAAGTCATAAAAGATACTCTTGTCCATGATGTGGGCGTATTGCCCGTTCAATAGCGAGCCAATCGTGTCATATCCCTCTCCATACAACGGCGGGAAAAGAAAAATCAAGACGCTCAACATGACGCCCCCAAGCAGGAATTTCTTCCAGTATGAGCCAACCTTGCGATACATTCCCTCCACCCTATTCATCACCCGGGTGAAGTAGAGCGAGACTAACCCGCAGAAGATACCCAACAGCAGCACATACGGGATACGCCCGATCTCGAACACCTCGGTTTGCGAGAACTTGAACATGGCCTCCGTTCCCGTGAAAATGTAAGAGACGGTAGCGGCCGTGACCGAGGAGATCAGCAGCGGGAGCACGGAAGTCATGGTGAGATCCAGCATCAGCACCTCGATAACGAAAACCAACCCGGCGATAGGTGCCTTGAAGATACCGGAGATCGCCCCGGCCGCTCCGCATCCGACGAGCAACATCAGCGTCTTCTGCTCCATCTTGAACATCCGGCCTAAGTTAGAACCAATAGCGGCTCCCGTCAAGACAATGGGTGCCTCCGCTCCTACCGACCCTCCGAACCCGATCGTCACGGAGCTCGCCACGATAGAGGTCCAGGTATTGTGGGGCTTGATACGGCTCTTGCGTTGGGAAATGGCATACAGGATCTTCGTGACCCCATGACTTATATCGTCGCGCACAATATACTTCACGAACAGGCCCGCCAGCAGGATACCGACCACCGGGTAGAGCAAATAGAGGTAATTGGCCCCATCCACGTTAAAATTGCCGGTCAGCAGGTGCTGGATCATATGGATCAATTGCTTCAGGATAATGGCTGCCGCAGCGGTACAGATACCGACTATAAAGCTGATGATGAGGATGAAATTCTTCTCCTTGATATGCTTTTCCCGCCACAACAAAAAATTATAGAACAACCCGCTATTCGCCATTTTAAATACCTTTCCCCGTAAAGACGGTCTTAACTGTATAAATCAGAATCGTTATGTCCAAAGATAAGGACATATTCTCATAATATAATATATCGTATCTCAATCGTTCGATCATCTGTTCCACGCTGCCCGCGTAACCGTACTTCACCATCCCTAACGAGGTGATGCCCGGACGCACGTTGTGCAGCAGGTAATAGTATGGGGCCTCCCGCACGATCCGGTCGATAAAATACCGCCTTTCCGGACGCGGTCCCACCAACGACATATCTCCCCTCAGCACGTTCCAGAACTGGGGCAACTCGTCTATCCGGTACTTCCGCATCACCCGGCCGAAGGGGGTAACCCGCCGGTCGTCCTCGCGGGAGAGCAAGGGGCCATTCTCCTCGGCGTTCATGTACATCGTGCGGAACTTATAGATCCTGAAAGGCTTGCCCATATACCCGACCCGCTCCTGGCTGAAGAATACCGGTCCCGGGGAATCCCGTTTTACCCGCCAGGCGATATAAAGGAACAGGGGAGAGAGCAAAATCAAGGAAAGGGCAGATAATATCTTATCCATAAGCCACTTCACGTTTTGCTCGATCGGCTTGAAATTATTGTCGGTTATATCCAACAAAGGGACACCCTTGATCTCCTTTATCTTCACCTGCGGAAAAGAGCTGAATTCATCCGCCAGCACCTTGATCGGCCGTTTATAGCGATAGAGGGAGTATAGGATCTCCGTCAGGCGAGCGTTATCCCGCACGTCGGGGGCGACCACGATCTCGTCTACCTTGAGCCGCTCCATCAGCTCAGGCAGGGAATCGAGCCGTCCCAGCGACTTTTCCGCCACCTCTCCCGCCGTCTCGTCGCCAACGGTCACGAAACCTACGATATTATAGCCTAAGCCATACAGATTGTCGGCGATCCTGACCGCTTGCCGCCCGGCCCCTATCATCAAGACATCCAAGGCCCACTTCCGGTTCTTGATATTCCATCGCCCGGCTTGGGTAATCAGGAGACGGGGGACATACACCCCGACGAACTGCAAGGCCCATAAGGAGAAAAACATCTCATAATAGACCGAATACGACGGGGGCAGATCGTTCAGCACCAAGAGGAAGAAAAGGAGGATGACCCCGACCGAGACACTCCCGATCGTGGCGAACAGCTCCGAGAGCCTCGACTTACCGAACGGCTTATTATAATAACCGGAAAGCCAAAAGAGGAAAAGCCAGAAAAAAGGGACGAAGATTTGCCCGAGCATCAACGGCCTATGGGACAAGAAACCGCCTAAGGTCTCGAACCCCTCGTACACGGCGATCTTCTCGTATCGTATCAGGTTGAACACCAACCATACGACCGAGGAGACCACGAAATCCGATATGACATATTTAGCCGCCTGTACGCTTCTCCTCATCCTTACCGAATTACTTGGACAAGGCCTCCCGCTCCTAACTTGATGATACTCGACGGGGTGGCCTTGGTCTTATCGTCCTGACGATATTTCACGATATAGTCCACGCCAGACTTGATCGTGTCCGAGATCTCCTCGAAGTTAGCGGGCGAGGGCTCCCCGCTCACGTTCGCCGAGGTTGATACCAATGGTTTCCGAAAACGTTCGCAGAGTTTCTTCGAAAACTCCTCGGTGGTTATCCGGATCCCTACGCTACCATCTTCCCCCAACAGCGCCAGGGCCAGGTTTTTCGCGCCCGAATATATGATAGTCAATGGTTTATCCGCCACTTGAATCAGGTCCCAGGCTATGTCCGGGATCTCGGACACATAGCCGTTGAGCTTGGCCTCACTATCCATCAACACCAGCATGGCCTTGTTGTCGGCCCTGCGCTTCAACTCATATACCCGCCGGACGGCTTCCTCGTTGGTGGCGTCGCATCCGATACCCCATATCGTATCCGTCGGATAAAGGATGATACCTCCGGCGGCCATTACCTCGCACGCTTTCTTAATATCTTCGATCATTTCATCTCCAACTTTTGAGGCAAAAGTACAAATCATTCCGTGACTTTTAAAAAATAACCTTAAAAAAACGATTTTCTCCAAGCCTTGACCAATATCCCATATTTAATTTCTAACTTTACGGATTGAAATAGATTGGGGAATTGTAACCCTGCCTCCGGGAGAGGAGACGGTACCCCATATCCTAAAAGGGAAAAAGAAAAAAACAATATATAATGACTAACAAATGGAACTTTCAAACCCCATCACAAGAAGAGTTACTTAAAGGAGACCAACTGTCGGCCGAGCTCGGGCTCAGCCCGGTGATTGGCCTGCTGCTCGTTCAGCGAGGTATCACTTCTGTCGAAGAGGCGAAAAAATTCTTCAAGCCCAGCTTGAGCGACCTGCACGACCCGTTCCTGATGCCAGATATGGACAAGGCCGTGAAGCGCTTGAACAAAGCCTTGGGCAACAAGGAGAAGATTTTGATCTACGGCGATTACGACGTGGATGGGACTACGGCGGTATCGCTCGTTTACAAGTATTTGCGTCCCTATTCATCGACGCTGGATTTCTATATCCCCGACCGCTACGACGAGGGATATGGCATCTCGTACAAAGGTATCGACTACGCGGCCGAGAACGGCGTGTCGCTTATTATCTCGCTCGATTGCGGGATCAAGGCGATCGAGAAGATCGAGTACGCGAAGGAGAAGAAGATAGACTTCATCATCTGCGACCACCATATGCCGGACGACCAGCTGCCGGACGCGGTAGCCGTGCTCGACGCGAAACGGGCGGACTCGATCTATCCCTACGAGCACCTGTCGGGCTGTGGCGTAGGGTTCAAGTTCATGCAGGCTTTCGCGAGAAGCAACAACTTCCCCTTCTCCGACTTGGAGAAACTGCTGGAGCTGACCGCTGTCAGCATAGCCTCCGACATCGTCCCCATCACGGGCGAGAACCGGATCCTGGCCTACTACGGCCTCAAGCAGCTGAACAGCAACCCCAGCTTAGGGCTGAAGGGGATCATCGACATCTGCGGGCTGTCGGCGAAAGAGATCACGATCAGCGACATCGTGTTCAAGATAGGCCCGCGCATCAACGCCTCAGGACGTATGATGAACGGGAAGGAGGCCGTGGAGCTGCTCCTCTCGAAAGATATAGCGAGCGCCAAGGAGAAGAGCGAGAACATCAACCAATATAATGAGGAGAGGCGGGAGTTAGACAAGAAGATCACGGACGAGGCGAACGCCATCATCGAGGGCGTGCAAAGCCAGGAGGATCGCAAGGCGATCGTGGTGTATAACCCGGAATGGCACAAGGGGGTGATCGGGATCGTGGCTTCCCGGCTGACCGAGAAATATTACCGGCCGGCGGTCGTGCTCACCAAATCGTCGGAGCTGATCACCGGATCCGCACGCTCCGTGACCGGGTTCGACATCTACAAGGCTATCGAGAGCTGCCGCGACTTATTGGAGAACTTTGGCGGACATACCTACGCCGCGGGGCTATCCCTGCGGGAGGAGAACCTGGAGGCTTTCACCGAGCGTTTCCTCAAGATTGCCGCCGAGGAGATCATACCGGAGCAGATGGTACCGCAAATCGACATCGACGCGGTGCTGGAGCTGAAGGAGATCAACGATAAGTTCGTGAAAGACCTGAAGAAGATGAGCCCGTTCGGGCCCGACAACCTGAAGCCGGTATTCTGCTCCAAGGGCGTGAAGGATTACGGTACGAGCAAGCTGGTAGGCAAGACGCAGGAACATCTCAAATTAGAGTTGATCGACAATAATTCCAGTATGCCCATGCATGGCATCGCCTTCGGGATGCATAAGCATAACGACCACATCAAGGCGATGAAGCCGTTCGACATCTGTTACACGGTGGAGGAGAACACTTACAATGGCAACACCTCTATCCAGCTCATGGTGAAAGACATCAAACCGGATACATGAAGAGGGGCGGTGAGCGTTTTCCATGAGATATTAGGCAAATACTGGGGATATTCCTCTTTCCGCCCGCTGCAAGAAGAGATTATCCGATCGGTATATGAGGGCAATGACACGTTGGGGCTGATGCCTACGGGAGGGGGTAAATCAATCACCTTCCAGGTACCAGCCTTGGCGATGGAGGGGATATGCGTTGTGGTCACCCCCTTGATCGCCTTGATGAAGGATCAGGTGGAGAATCTCCGCCGGATAGGGATCAAGGCGACAGCGGTTTACTCGGGAATGAGCCGGCAGGAGATCATCACCCAATTGGAGAATTGCATTTTCGGCGACTACAAATTCCTTTACGTGTCACCCGAACGGCTCGGGACGGAGATCTTCCGTGCCAAGCTGACGGCGATGAACGTATGCTTGCTTGTCGTGGACGAGAGCCATTGCATCTCGCAATGGGGATACGACTTCCGTCCCTCCTACCTCCAGATCGCGGAGATACGGGATCTCCTTCCGGACGTACCGGTACTGGCGCTGACGGCCACGGCGACACCGGAGGTGGTGGACGACATACAGGAGCGGCTGAAGTTCCGCGCCAAGAACGTATTCCAGAAAAGCTTCGCACGGGAGAACCTCTCTTATATCGTCCGGAAAGCGGAAGACAAGCTGAATATGCTCTTATATATCTTAGGTAAGGTACCTGGAAGCGCCATCGTTTACGCCCGTAACCGGAAACGGACGAAAGAGATCGCCACGACCTTACAGCAAGCGGGTATCTCGGCCGACTATTTCCATGCGGGCTTGAACCGGGAAGAGAAGGATCTCCGGCAGGCCAGATGGAAAAATGATGAGTGCAGGGTGATCGTCTCCACGAACGCCTTCGGGATGGGGATCGACAAACCGGATGTCCGATTGGTGATTCACATGGATATGCCCGGTTCATTGGAGGAGTATTACCAAGAGGCGGGACGGGCCGGACGCGACGGGAAAAGGGCATACGCCGTGGCGATCTGCGCCCCTACGGATAAGGCGAAGCTGAAGAAACGGCTATCGGATGAGTTCCCGGAGAAAACGTTCATCTATCGGGTCTATGAGGCGCTGGGGAATTATTTCCAGATCGCCGTGGGATATGGCTTGGATACGGTGCACAATTTCTCGCTGACCGACTTCTGCTCGGCGTACAAATTCCCGATCCTGCAAGCGCATCATGCCTTGAAGATCTTGGAATTGTCCGGATATATCGAATATACGGAGGAGACGGACAACGCTTCTCGCTTGGTTTTCACCGCTACCCGTGACGAGTTATACAAATATCTCAACGAGAATAAGCGGACCGACACGATCGTGCAGACACTCTTGCGGTCATATACAGGATTGTTCGCTGATTATGTGTATATCGACGAGAGTGTGCTCGCCACCCGTGCGCACGTCTCGCCGCAAGAGGTGTACGAGACGCTGGTAGGCTTGTCGAAGTATCGGATTATCCATTACATCCCCCGGACGAAGACACCGCTGATTATCTACACCCGTACGCGGGAGGAGCAGCGATATCTCGCCATTCCCCGCTCCGCTTACGAGGACCGGAAGAAACGTTTGGAGAGACGGATCGAGAAAGTGCTGGAGTACATCGACGAGGAACGGACTTGCCGCAGCAAACCGTTGCTTGCCTATTTCGGGGAAAAGCGCTCCAAACCTTGCGGCTGTTGCGACATCTGCTTGGCGAAACATGAGTCGAGACTCGCTAATTGGGAGTTCCTCGCTATCCGGGACCGCCTGCGGGAAATGTCCGACGGTCAACCGCTATCGGTAAAAGAGACGCTCACGAAACTGCCTTTCTCCCAAGAGAAGATTTTCACGGCTATCCGTTTCCTGGCGGACAACGACAAATGTTTCTCGCTCGAAGACGGCTATCTGACAGTCAAAGCATAAAAAAACTCGCCGCACGGAAAGGGGGCATCCCCTACCCGCACGGCGAGTTTCTGTTTCATCCTCACTTATAGTCTTTACGCATGGAGACCTGCTTTTCCGTAGGGAAGTCAGAAGGAACCTTCAAGGTAACCTTACCGGTCGCGGCCCACTCCGCCCCTCTTAGCAAAGTTATCTGGAAGCCCGCGCACTGCATGGCTACGTTATTTTCCACATTCTCCCCGGCATGTCCCAACATGGTATGGAAGATCCGGGCTTTCCCGTAATCCACCGTAAAGATCAGCGGCTCCTCCCGACCGGAACCTCCGGTCTCTTTATCCGAATAGGCGGTATAGAGGCAGTCCTTGATGTTGCCCGGCCCGCGCATACATCCATACAACTCGTCTTGCGCATGAAGCCATTTATGGGGAAGCCCCTTCATGATCGGGTGATCCTGCGTACGGGCATTCATGACAAACTCATGCTGCCTTCCGTGAGCCCCGCCGATCCCGGCTGAGCTATCCTTAACCAACTTGCCGTCTTTCCAGTAAACATACGGGCCAGCCTTCTCATCACGGTCGCCCCAGCCTCCCAAGGCACAAATCTTATTATAGGCAGGCCAATCCGGAAAGGCGTTATCCGCGGCATGATAGATCACGACACCGCCACCATCTTCCACATACTTCAGGAAACGGCGGTTCGTCTCCTCCGGCCAGGCATCCCCATTATAATCCAGGACAACCAGATCGTAAGGGGCAAAGTCCAAGACGAACCCGGACATATCCTGCCCGGATTCCGGAGATATAGCGAAATCGACAGTAAAACGTCCGGAGTTTTCCAGGATTTGCTTGATTACCACGTGGCTGACTTTCCAATTATGATTGTTTTGCCCGGTGATCAACAAGGTCTTTATCGGTTTACGGGCAGACAAGCCACATACGACGCAAAGCGCGGCGATGAGGAAAAATAGTCTCCTAAATGATAGATGTTTCATGGTATCGTTGTTTAAAAAGGTGTTTTATCTGTCATAACAGAGCGAGGCCGCCCCGAACAATCCGGGATTCTCGATCGTGGAGAAGAAAATCTTCAGGTTCTTGACCGAGTTCGGATAGGCGAAATCCTTCAAGTTCTCATGCATACTTTCCTCGAACAGGGAATGGGCCGCGGTGACAGACCCGCCAAACACGATCATCTCCGGATCGACAGCGAACATGACGATCTTGATAGCCGCCGCGATATGCACGCCCAATTGCCGGTAAGCCTCCAATGCCTGCTCGTCGTTACGCAAGGCACGTGCGTACATCTCCTTGCCATCCACGCCCCAGACGTGCATGAAATAGGAGCCGCTACAGTAATATTCCAGGATCTTCCCCTCGTAAGGGATCATGCCGAACTCACCCGATCCGCAATTCGCGTCGTTCAATAGCTTACCGTTCTGGATGATACCTCCGCCCAATCCCGTGCCCAAGGTCAGTCCAACGAAATTGTCGAAGTCTTTCCCGACCCCGAATATCCGTTCTCCCAAGGCGAAACAATTCGCGTCATTGTCCACATATACCGGCACGGAGAAGCGCTTCTCCAAGATGTCGCGCAGGTGAACCTCCTCCCAATGCGGGATATTCACCGCGTTATACACGATCCCGTTCTTACGGTCCACCACGCTGGGCACGCCGATGCCGATCGCCGTCACCCGATCGTCCCATACCGAGCGGATCACCTCGATCAGGGCATCCAAAGTTTCCTCACACGTTTGCGCGTTCTTTGGGGTAGGCGCGCTATATTGCGCCACTAAGCGATTTCCCTCTATACGGCCTGCACGCATATTCGTGCCACCCAGATCCACGCCTATGCAGACGTTCTCTGGCGTTAATCTCAAGTCTTCCATACGTTACGAATTCTTTTTTCGCAAAGCTAACAAAAAAATCCGTCTTCTCACAGATAGGCTCAAACATAAGGGCTCAAGAGGGTAAAAACATAAAGAAGGCCCCTTCACCCATCCGGAGAATAGATGAAGGGGCCTCCCTGATATATCTTCCTTACGCCGCTTGGCTTACGCGAAGAACAAGATCAGCAACTGCGCGGTCAAGACCCGCAAGAACATGGTCAGCGGATAGACCGTGGCGTAACCTACCGCGGGAGCGTCATTACCAGCGGTGGCGTTCGAGTAGGCCAACGCTGGCGGATCGGTCGTACTTCCGGCGATCAATCCCATCAACGTGAAGTAATTGACCTTATAGAAATAGCGCCCTATACAGCCGATAATCAGCAGAGGCACGGTAGTGATGATAAAGCCGTAGCCAATCCAGGCGAAACCTCCATTATTCACGATGGTATCCACGAAGCCATCGCCCGCGCTCAAGCCCACGCAAGCCAAGAACAGAGTGATTCCGATCTCGCGCAACATGAAGTTAGCGCTCTGGGTCGTATAGGTAATCAGCTTATAGTGGTACCCGAAACGGCTGATCAGGATCGATACGACCAGCGGACCTCCCGCCAACCCCAACTTGACAGGCTGGGGAATCCCCGGGATCGTGATAGGGATACTTCCCAATACGATACCTAAGGCGATACCGACGAAAATGGTGATCAGGTTAGGCTCGTTCAAGCGCTTCATCGAGTTGCCCAGCACCTTCTCCACGTTGGACACAGCGGTTTCCGTACCGACCACGTTCACGCGGTCGCCCACCTGCAAGGTCAACCCCGGCGTAGCCACCAAGTCCACGCCGGCGCGGTTGATGCGGGTAATGTTGATCCCGTATAATTTCCGGAGCTTCAATTGCCCGAGCTTCTTACCATTCAGCTCCGGCTTCGTGATCAGGATACGCCGGTTGACGAACTGGCTCTCCATCCGGATCCACTGCTTACGCTCCATATCGATCTCCTCGCCGATAAAGGTCTTCACGGATTCAGCGTCTTGCTCGGTCGTGATCACGAAAATCTTATCCGACTCATGCAGCACGGTATTGGCGGAAGCGATCTCTATCTGCTTGTTGTCGAAGCGCCATACCCTGGAGACCACGAAGTCGAGATGCTCCATCAAGCCGGACAACTCGCCGATCGTCTTTCCGAAAACGGCCGGGTTCTTCACGACCAAGGAGATCGGTTTCGCCTCATTCGCGTGAGAAGCCTCCTCCTTGTTCAAGTCCTCGTTCTCCTTATCGAAATTCACCCGGAACACATAGCGCACGAATATGATGGAAAGGATGATACCGATGACACCCAACGGATAAGCCACCGCGTATCCCAAGGCGATCGTATTGTCAGAGACGCCATACATATCAGAGAAAGCCTGCTGCGCGGCACCCAAGCCGGGCGTGTTCGTCACGGCCCCCGACAAGATACCTACCATCGTCGGCATCGGTATACCTGTCACGTAATGCAGGATAATGGCGATAGCCACACCGAGAAATACGATCCCGCAGGCCAGCATATTCAACGTGATCCCCCCTTGCTTGAAGGAAGAGAAAAAGCCCGGCCCCACTTGCATACCGACCGAGTAAACGAACAAGATCAATCCGAACTCCTTGAAAAAGTGAATCACGTTATGATTGATCGTCAGGCCGAAATGACCTAAGATAATACCTACAAACAGCACTAAGGTAATGCCAAGCGAGATCCCAAAAACCTTGATCTTCCCCAGCTGAATACCCACAGCGATGACGAAAGACAGCAAAAGGATGGAATGGCCTATACCTTCTCCCCATACTAACTCGTTAATCCAATCCATGCAAAAACCTTTAAAAAACCTATTACCTATTAATAATGGCGCAAAGTTAGGCATTTACTTTGTGTTTTACAACATAACGTTTATATTTACGTTTTAAAAATCAACGCATATGAAAAAACTTTCTTGCACATTCTGGCTCTTTTTTCTAAGTGCCTCATTCTCTTTCGCTCAACAGGACACGGCGGTCATCAAGACGAACGTCGGCACAATGAAAGCCATCCTATATGACGATGTCCCCAACCATACCCGCACGTTCGTGGAACGAGCGAGACGAGGCGACTTCGACGGGACCTTGTTTACCCGCGTCTTGCCCGAATTCATGATCCAGGGAGGAGCCCCGGACTCGAGGAACGCCCCGGCTGGCGCGAGGTGCGGGTTCGGGGATCGCTCCGCCGAGATACCGCCCGAGTTCAACGATAAGTATTTCCATAAGCGAGGTGTCTTGGCGGCTCCCCGACAGCCGGACGACGTGAACCCGCAAAAGAAGTCGGACATGTCGCAATTCTTCATCGTGCAAGGAAAGATTTACCGGGAGACCGAGCTGGATACATTGGAGCGTGTGGCCAATTATCCCGCCCGCCAGAAGGCGTTAAAGGAGTTCTACGTACCCGTCCGGGCAGAGTTGAGCATGATTAAGATAAGTAATCGGCGGGAATATATAAAAAGACTGCGAGGGATTAACGAAAAGATCGACTCCGTTATCCGGGCGACTCCCGGGCATCTATTGTTCACCAAGGAACAGCGAGAGGCCTATACGACCGTCGGCGGATGCCACCACCTGGATGGCGCCTACACGATCTTCGGGGAACTGATAGAAGGGTTCGACGTATTGGACAAGATAGCCAACCAGCCGAGAGACGCGTACGACCGTCCCAAGAAGGACATCCGCATCCAAAGCGTAACCATCGAATAACAAAGATATTATATGCTGAAAAGAGATTTTATCATGGTGCAGATCGAGGAGCTGGGCAAGGTGATCGCCCAGCTTGTCCTCAACCGCAATTCTAACGACGGGGCCCGTAAGAATCCGGAGCTGATCCAGTCGGTTTACACCTCCTTGAAGATAGACAGCCCGCTCCTCATGAAGACTTCCGCCGAGGAGCTGCGGAAAATACTCGACCGCGACGACGCTTGCGGGTTACAGCGCATGGAGCTGGCCGCAAAGACATTGATGGAGGAGAGTTATCTCGCTCCCGAGCCCCGGGAGATGCTTGCCAAGGCCAAGGAGTTACTGGAGTACGTCCAACGCAACGACAGCACCTTCTCGTGGGAGCGAGTCACTTTATTAGAAGAGATCAGCCTTATCGAATCGGCTGTGGATCAGTAGTAGGCCCATCCACCGTCAACCGGCCGTTCTCGTCGATACGCATCTTGTCGATAAACACGACACGTTCGTCACCTGTCGCTTGGGTGCGGCCATGATAGACGCAGTACATTTGCTTCCCGTCTTTCGACCACGTGACGCTATTGTGGCCTGTCCCGGTCACGATACCGCCTTTCTCCACGTTTTTCTCGAGCACCGGGTTGTTCGCCGCCTTCACGAACGGCCCAAGCGGGTCCCTTGAAACGGCATACCCTACCGCATAGTTCGCCCCGCCGAAGAAATTCGCCGAGTACATCATGTAGTACAGGCTATCCACCCGTAGCGTGAAAGAACCCTCCGTCCAGCGGCGTCCCACCTCTCCTTGGGTAACCGACCGGCTCTCCCACTCACTTTGAGGATCATCCAGCTTCACGGGCGGACGCAACAGAAGCACCGGTTCCCCGATCACGGCGGTCAGGTCCGGCGAGACCTCCACGCCATAGATCCAACTCTCCTCCACGGAATCGAACAGGCCCTTCTTCCGCGCCTCCTCTGCCACCTCGCTTTCTACCGGATGCTTATAGCAGCAACGGGAATAATACAAGTAGGTACGTCCCTCGGCATCCTCCACCAAATTGCCATCGATGATCGGGTATCCCGGATCGAACAGCGGCTTGTCCGAGAGTTCCTTGAAAGGTCCTGTCGGATGGTCGGCGACCGCCACGCCAATCCGGAAATTCTCCTCCTCATGAGTGGGATTATGCCGCCAATCCGCGCTAAACAACATATAGAACTTCCCGTTCCGCTCATAAACCTCAGGCGCCCAGAAGTTGGCAACCGCCCACGAATCCGGCGTATTGCCCCTATACACCTGCCCTTCTGGCTTCCAATTCACCAGATCGTCCGATGAATACGCGCAGAATCCGTCGACCGCCCCCGCGCCTGTCCCATACATATAATAACGGCCATCGGAAGCCAATAACACATAAGGGTCTCCGAATTTAACGGGTAACGGGTTCTGATAGGTCAATTCCCCCTTCTCCTCCGCGGCTTTCTTACCCGTACATCCCACTTGTAACGACAAAAGGGCGATCAAGCCATACATGATCGCCCTATCCTTCCTCATTCTCATTGTATATTCTCATTTTTAAGATAAAACCTGCACCCCTAAAAACGCGGCGACACCTTCCGCGCAATGCTCACCGTCGATAGCGGCCGAGACGATCCCTCCCGCATAACCGGCACCTTCCCCGCACGGGAATAATCCCTTGACCGAGACGTGCTGGCAACTTTCCCGGTCGCGCAAGATACGCACCGGGGCTGATGTACGAGTCTCCACCCCGATCAAAGCAGCCTCATTCGTCAGGAATCCTTTGGAAACCTTACCGAAATAGCGGAATCCGTCCCGCAAACGATCTGTCACGAAGCCCGGCATCCAAAAATGCAGAGGAGAAGCCAGCAATCCCGGCGTATAGGAAGATTCAGGCAGATCGAACGAGTTCTTTCCTCGAACAAAGTCATCCATCCGTTGGGCGGGCGCCGTTTGACGCATATTCCCATTTAGCCAACAAATCTCCTCCAGCCATTCCTGAAAAGCCATCAAAGCCAATGGAGAATCCGCCCGTACTTTTTCTCCATTCCGACAAGTAAGTTCCTCTTTCCCCGTCAAAGCCGTGAAATCCTCCGGATGGATCTCCACGACCATCCCGGAATTAGCCCAACGAGAACCTCGGTTCGAGGGAGACATCCCATTGACCACGACCTGCCTTGGGCCACTGGCCGCGGGAACCACAAAACCTCCCGGACACATGCAGAAGGAATACACGCCACGACCTCCCGCCTGTGTCACGAAACTGTACTCAGCGGCCGGAAGATATTTCCCTCGCCCCTCTTTATTATGATACTGGATTTGGTCGATCAGATGTTGCGGATGTTCCAAACGTACGCCAACAGCGATTCCTTTCGCCTCAATCTGGATCTGCCGCTCATATAGATAATGATAGACATCCCGGGCAGAATGTCCCGTAGCCAGGATAACCGGGCCATAAAACACCTGACCTTTATTGGTCTCAATCCCAATGACTTCATTATCTCGCATGACAAAAGCATCCATTCGAGTCTCGAAATGAACCTCACCCCCGCAACTTTTGATCCGTTCACGCATATTCTCAATCACACGTGGGAGCTTATCTGTCCCGATATGAGGATGAGCATCCGACAAGATGGAGGGACTCGCTCCATGCTGGCAGAAGATATTCAGGATTTTCTCCACCGATCCCCTCTTCTTGCTGCGGGTATATAGTTTCCCGTCCGAATAAGCACCGGCACCTCCCTCTCCAAAACTGTAATTTGACTCCCCGTTCACCTGATGATCCCGGCTGATCAAGGCAATATCCTTCTTACGTTCCCGCACATCTTTCCCACGTTCCACGATGATCGGGCGCAATCCCAACTCGATCAAGCGCAAAGCGGCAAACAACCCTCCGGGACCTGCACCTACCACGATGACCGGCTTCCCGTCAGATACATCCCGATAGTCAATCGAGAGATACTCAGGCCCTGTCGGGATCTCATCGACGAACGCACGTAACTTCAGGTTCACGAATACGGTACGCTGACGAGCATCTATCGAACGCTTCAGCACACGGACAGCCTCAATACGGGCTATATCTTCCCCTATCTCACGAGCGACGACCTTCTTGAGGGCCTGCTCATTAATCGCCTCTTCCGGTAAAATCCGGAGTTGTAGCTCCTTTATCATATCTATCTACTTAAAGCAAGGGAAGAAACATCAGCCAAACAACTGACGAAATGCCTCCTCTACCTTCTTCACTTGCACGATTTGTATCTTGCTCTTTCCGGCATCAAAACCTTTCAAGTTGTTGTACGGGATAATAACCCGTGAGAATCCCAACTTCTCGGCCTCCATGATACGTTGCTCGATCCGGTTGACCGGACGAATCTCTCCCGACAATCCTACCTCTCCAGCCACACAAACTCCCGGCTCGATGCTTATATCCAGACTGGAAGAGAGGATCGCGCTGATCACGGCCAAGTCGATCGCCGGATCATTCACCTTCAAGCCTCCGGCAATATTCAGGAACACATCTTTCTGGATCAGCTTGAAACCAGCCCGTTTCTCCAACACAGCCAGCAACATATTCATGCGCCGCAGGTCGAACCCCGTAGCGCTTCGCTGCGGCGTGCCATAAACAGCGGAGCTTACCAACGCCTGTGTCTCAATCAAGAACGGGCGTATTCCCTCAATAGCGGCGGCGATCGTCACTCCGCTCAGCCCTTCATGATTCTGGGTCAGCAGCAACTCCGAGGGATTGCTCACCTCCCGAAGCCCATCCTGACGCATCTCATAAATGCCCAATTCCGCCGTACTGCCGAAACGGTTCTTGATGCTCCGCAAAATACGGTACATATAATGCTGGTCTCCCTCGAATTGCAAGACCGTATCGACGATATGCTCCAGCACCTTCGGTCCGGCGATGCTTCCCTCCTTGTTGATATGCCCGATCAACAAGACCGGGACCCCGCTCTCCTTAGCGTACTTCAAGATAGCGGCGCTGCACTCGCGCACCTGGGAGACACTGCCGGGCGACGACTCCACCACCTCCGTGAAGATCGTCTGTATAGAGTCTATAACCAATAAGTCTGGCTGAATGTTCGCGGCTTGCGCGAATATCTGTTCTAAATGGGTCTCGCAGAGGACAAAACAATTCGGGTTATCATGCGACAGACGATCCGCCCGCAACTTCAATTGACGGCTGCTCTCCTCGCCCGACACGTATAAGGTTCGCAAGCCTGGCAGACGCAACACGGTCTGCAAGACCAAGGTCGATTTACCTATTCCCGGCTCTCCTCCCAGCAAAACCAAGGAGCCCTTCACCAAGCCTCCGCCCAATACCCGATTCAACTCGGCGTCGCGCAGATCGATGCGAGCCTCCTCTGTCGCCTCGATGTCGCGCAGCAACACCGGACGCACTTTCTTATCTTCCGGAAATCCGGGCATCGGTCGTTTAGCGACCGGTTCTTTCGCCACGATCTCCTCCACATACGTATTCCACTCTCCACAGTTCGGGCATTTTCCAAGCCATTTAGGGGAGTCGGCGCCACAGTTGGAGCAGACATACACCGTCTTAGTCTTAGCCATTCTTATCTTTTATCCTTTCCAAACATTCATCACTCACCCACCACGACGATCTTGGTGCCGATCCCGCAGCCCTTCTTCACCTCCGGATTCCCTTTCTCCTTATATAAGAAGCCGCGGAACATCCCGCCACTATTATAAGGCATGGCGAAATTACCGTTTTTATCCACGGCGATCAAGCCTCCGTTGCCGGCATTCGTATTGAGTTCCGTATGGATGATGTGATCCGCCGCCTGTTCTAAGCTCTCACGCAAATATTTATAGCGAGCGCAGAGATTGAAAGCCACCGCATGACGGATAAAATACTCCCCATGCCCCGTGCAAGATACCGCACAGCTATTATTATCGGCATAGGTACCCGCGCCGATCACGGGAGCGTCACCTATACGTCCCCAGCGCTTCTTGAACATACCACCCGTACTGGTACCAGCGGTCAGGTTGCCCCGCTTATCCAGCACTACGCAGCCTACGGTCCCATTCTTCTTGCTCTCCCGCTTCAACTCCTCGATCCATTTCATGGTCTTGGGGGTAGCGAAATAGCTATTATCCTCCACCATATCCAATCCTTGCTCACGGGCGAACGCCTCAGCCCCCGCCCCGCTCAACATCACGTGCTCGGATTTCGTCATCACGGCATAAGCCGCGTCGATCGGGTGCTTCACCAATTTCAGGCCTGCCACGGCCCCGGCACTCAAGTCCTCGCCCCTCATGATAGCCGCATCCAGCTCGAAGGTACCTTCCGCCGTGCAGGTCGCCCCCACACCGGCATTGAACAAGGGATTATTCTCGAAATAATGGATCACCGCCAGCACGGCCTCCGTACCTTCCCCTCCTTCGGAAAGGATCTTATCACCTATCATCAAAGCCGAGTCGAGCGCCGCGTAATACCGGGCCGAGCGTACCGGATCCGCCTCCACGCCGGTCATGGCTCCGGCGCCACCATGTACAACGATCACGTACTCCCGCTCCTGCGCGAACGCGAGGGAAGAGAGCATGACTGCCGCCAATACGATCATTTGTCTTATCATACCATCGAGTTTTTTTAGTTCATTGCTTGCCAAAAATAGGATAAATATCCCAATAAACCTACACTCAAGGGCATAAAGAAAGACGTAACCCCCTAAGGGATCACGTCTTTTGGGATGCTATAAATCTTGATTCCGTTATCTTGTCATTCCTCCGCGGAATCCTCGTCCTCCTCATCCTCCTTGGGAGCCTTCTTGACGAAGAACGCGCTCAACTCGTACAACCCATACAGCGGGAAGAACACGATACCCAGCGTAAACGGGTCGCTACTCGGGGTAATGAACGCCGCGGCGATCAGCAACCCGACGATGGCATGGCGCCTGTACTTATGGAAAAACGAGCGGTTCAACAAACCGATTTGCGACAACAGCCACGATACCAACGGCATCTCGAACACGACTCCCATCACGAATATCAACATCAAGAAGTTATCCATGTAGGAATCCAGCGACACCTGCTCCGTGATGGCCGCGCTCAACTCGTAAGTCGCCAAGAAACGCAGGGTCATCGGGAATACCAGGAAATAGCCAACCGCGCATCCGATGAAGAACATGATCGTCCCGAACAGGAACACCCAGCGCACGCTCTTCTTCTCGTTCTCGTAAAGCGCCGGGCTCACGAACTTCCACACCTCCCACATCAAATAGGGGAACGTCAGCAACAAGGCCAGCCAGAAAGAGGTGGTCATGTGCGTGAAGAACTGCGACGCGAGCTTGATATTGACAATCTCTACGTGAAAATCGTCGTTACAGAAATCAGGCAAGAACGAGAAATGGGAACTGATCTTGCACATCTCCCGGTAAACGATAAAGTCGGAGCCGCATGGTGCCATCACCACATTGTCGAACAGCCACGGCATTACCGCGAAACCGGCGATCGCGAAAATAAAGAGCGCTAAGATAGAACGAAATAAAGTCCAACGAAGTTCTTCCAGGTGATCCCAGAATGACATCTCATCTTGTTGCATCTTCCTTTACTTCTTGTCCGTATCGTCGTCTATCTTGATATCGTCTTCCAGACCTTTTACGCCATCCTTGAAATTCTTCACGCCCTTACCGATACCTTTCATCAGCTCAGGGATCTTCTTACCGCCGAAAAGCAACAACACGATAATGGCGATGATAATGATCTCGCCAGTCCCTAAATTACCTATAAACAACAATTCATTCATGATATTATAAAATTAGTCATTAAAAAGTCCTCTTTCGTGGGCACAAAGATACGATTTGAAATGAATAATAGCCCCTTTCTGCCAAATTTATTACCTTTGCACCGTCTTAAAAAACTGAAATTAAAAAGAATTAGAACGATGAAAGCGTACGTATTTCCTGGTCAAGGAGCGCAGTTCGTAGGTATGGGAAAAGACCTCTACGAGACGAATCCCCTTGCTAAAGAGATGTTTGAGAAAGCGAATGATATCTTAGGGTTCCGCATCACGGACTTGATGTTCGCGGGGACCGACGAGGATCTGAGACAAACGAAAGTAACGCAGCCAGCGATCTTCTTGCACTCCGTCATTCTCGCGAAGACGCTGGGCGACCAGTTCCAACCCGACATGACGGCCGGCCATTCCTTAGGTGAGTTCTCAGCCTTGGTAGCGGCAGGCGCCCTCTCCTTCGAGGATGGACTGGTATTGGTGTCCAAGCGCGCGCAAGCCATGCAGAAAGCTTGCGAGGCAACTCCCTCCACGATGGCGGCAGTGATCGCCTTGCCCGACGCGACAGTCGAGGAGATATGCGCCGGCATCCACGACGAGGTAGTCGTATGCGCGAACTATAACTGCCCGGGTCAGTTAGTGATCTCCGGGACGATCCCCGGCATCGACCAGGCTTGCGAGAAACTCCTGGCGGCAGGTGCCAAACGCGCGTTGAAACTGAAGGTGGGCGGAGCGTTCCACTCCCCGCTTATGGAGCCGGCTCGCGCGGAGCTGGCGGCGGCTATCGAGGTGACCAACTTCCACAAGCCCGCCTGCCCCGTTTACCAGAACGTGAGCACGAAGGCCGAGACCTGCCCGGATACGATCAAGGCGAACCTGATCGCCCAGCTGACCGCCCCAGTACGCTGGACCCAAAGCGTGCAGAACATGATCGCCGATGGCGCCACTCACTTCATCGAGCTGGGACCGGGCGCGGTACTCCAGGGCCTGATCAAGAAGATCAACAAGGAGGTAACGACCGAAGGTATGCAATAAACCTCTTCCCCCACGACGGGCAGAGATCATAAAGTCCGGAACGGATCGCGGGAAACATCCCCGGCCCGTTCCGGACTTTTTTTGTACCCTTACCCAAGACAACCGCAACCTCTGCCAAAAGGCCGGGAAGATTCTCTCATTCCCCGGGGAAGTTTCCTACAAATCCCGATGACATTTACAGAAATGATCGTCCCGCCCCAATTCTCTTGGGTTTCCGGCAACTTTTCCATATATTTGTTGTTATTTGGAAAATAGGTTTTATGGAAAAGCGTTTTTTGGGACTTATCGAGAATAGCATGAGGAAGCATTGGGACCTTCCCGCTTTCTCTGACTACAACGGCCAGACATTCCATTACAAAGAGGTGGCACGCCGTATCGAGAAATTCCACATCATCCTGCAAGCCGCCGGTATCCAAAAGGGAGATAAGGTGGCGCTGGTGGGGCGGAACTCCTCGAACTGGGCGATCTGCTTCTTCGGCATCTTGGCGTATGGCGCCGTGGCGGTACCGATCTTGCATGATTTCAAGCCAGATAACATACACCATATCGTGAACCACTCCGAGGCGAAAGCCGTACTGGCGGCCGCCAGCAACTGGGAGAGCATGAGCGAGGAGAAGATGCCGGACGTGAGACTGTTCATGCTCCTGGACAATCTCTCGATCATACGCTGCAAGGAGAAAGAGGCGCTGACAGCCCGCGAGCGGATCAACGAGTATTTCGAGCGGAAATACCCCCGGCCGTTTACGGCTGACGACATACATTACCACAGGGAACAACCGGACGAGCTGGCGGTGCTGAACTATACCTCCGGCACGACCAGCTTCTCGAAAGGGGTGATGATCCCCTACCGGAGCCTGTGGAGCAACACCCTTTTCGCCGCCGACCACCTGTCGTTCATCCATCCGGGCGACAACATCGTCTGCATGCTGCCGATGGCGCATATGTACGGGTTGGCGTTCGAGGTGCTGAACTCGGTAAACAAGGGATGCCACGTGCATTTCCTCACCCGGACACCCAGCCCGAAAATCGTGTCGGAGGCGTTCGCCACGGTCAAGCCCAAGCTAATCCTCGCCGTGCCCCTGATCATCGAGAAGATCGTCCGCGGCAAGATCTTCCCCGAATTGGAGAAACCTATAATGAAATGGTTGCTACGCGTACCTTATATAAATAAGATGATACTGGAGAAAGTCTCGGACAAGCTGGCCGCCGCTTTCGGGGGAAATTTTGAGGAGATCGTCATCGGCGGGGCGGCGATCAACAGGGAGGTAGAGCAATTCCTCCACTCGATCCATTTCCGCTACACCGTGGGTTACGGGATGACGGAATGCGGACCGCTGATCTCGTACGCGCAGTGGGACGAGTTCACGCCGGGATCGGTGGGGCGTGTAGTAGATCGCATGGAGATCCGCGTCGACTCCGAGGATCCTGCCAATCAGGTAGGCGAGATCCTGACGAGGGGAGACAACGTCATGTTAGGCTACTACAAGAATCCGGAGGCGACCGAGTCTGTCATGACCGCTGACGGGTGGATGCGCACGGGCGACTTAGGGACGATAAGTCCGGATGGCTCCTTGTTTATCCGGGGCCGCAAAAAGACCATGATCCTCGGACCAAACGGGCAGAACATCTATCCGGAGGAGATCGAGGAGAAGCTGAATAATATGCCTTACGTGATAGAATCGCTGGTGATCTCGCAAGAGGAAAAACTGGTGGCGCTGATCTATCCCGACTGGGAACAGATGAGCCAGGCACATATCAGCAGCGCTGAGATCGACCGGCTGATGCAGGATAACATAGACCGCCTGAACGAGGAGATCCCGAGGTATTGCCGGATCTCGCTCTTCAAGCTATACCGGGAGGAATTCGAGAAGACTCCCAAACGGAGCATCAAGAGGTATCTGTATCAACCTGCCGAATAAAAAAGAGAGCCGCCCCCCGATTCGGGAGACGGCCCTCATATTCATCGTACAAAAAGGCTTAAGTCTAACGGAAATCCTTCAACACCTTCTGCAACTCCTGACGGGCGAAAAAGATACGGCTCTTCACCGTGCCTAACGGAACGCCCAGCTTTTCCGCGATCTCATTGTACTTATAACCGCTCAGGTAAAGGGAAAAGGGCATTTTCAGCTCATCATTCAGCCGGTTGATCGCCTCGGTTATCTCCTGTATCCGGTACGAACCGTCCGGCGAATCGAAACCGGAATTGTTCACCACGTCGAGGTTATACAGATCCACGCTTTGATCCACCACCGTTTGTGAGCGTACGATCTTGTGGTAGTTGTTGATGAAAATGTTACGCATAACCGTCAACACCCAACCTTTGAAGTTGAGGTTATCAACGAATTTTTCCTGATTGTCTAAAACCTTCAGCGTTGTATCTTGCATCAGATCTTGGGCGTCCTCTTTATTTGCCGTGAGCATAAGAGCGAAATTCATCATGTTTTCTTGCATGCTCAATAATTTTTTCTGAAATTGCAACGCATTCATATCATTATTTGTTAAATAGAGTTTAATACCTGTTGTGGCATTATCCCTCAAATATTGAAGGATGCAACAAATATACGCATTAAAAATGAAGGGACAGCGCTATTTGTGAATTATTAATATTAAAATCCGTAACTTAGGGATTCAAGCATAAATCTTATTGAAAATGAGTATTTTTTACTTTAATATCACCAGAAGCCCCAATAATCAACGGGTTCAGATATTATAATCCGTAATTAAGCGTTCTAAAAACCAGCTCAAGAAAATTGAAATGAAACATATTTTAACGCTCATATCCGCCCTTATCGTAATGATTCATTTCCCCTACGGGATGATCGCCTCCGAATCGCCGTTGGTTTATACGATAGATATAAAAAAAGAGATAGACCCGACCTCCTGGATCTACCTCCGTAATGGGCTATCAGAAGCTGACAGGCTGAAAGCCTCCGCCATCGTACTTCACATGAATACCTACGGGGGATTATTGGAAGCGGCGGACTCCATGCGTACCGCGATCTTGTACAACCCGATCCCGGTCTATGTATTCATCGACAACAACGCCGCCTCAGCGGGCGCGCTCATCTCCATAGCCTGCGAAAAGATCTATATGCGCAAAGGCGCGAATATAGGGGCGGCTACCGTAGTCAACCAGACCGGGGAAGCGATGCCCGACAAATATCAGTCGTATATGCGCTCCCTGATCCGGTCAACCGCCGAGGCGCATGGCAAAGATACGCTTGTACAAGATGGCGACACGATCTACAAATGGCGGCGGGACCCGCTTATCGCGGAAGCGATGGTGGACGAGCGGGTGGCCATCCCCAACCTCATTGACAGTGGCAAGGTACTGACCTTTACGGCAAGGGAGGCTCTTGAATGGGGGTATTGCGACGGGATCGCGGAAAATATGGATGAGGTGATAAGGGAACATATCGGTTATCCGGAATATACACTTGAGCGCTATGAGCCATCCTGGCTCGACGATCTCAAGGGGTTCTTCATGAGCCCTGTCGTGCAGGGGTTCCTGATTATCTTAATTATCGGAGGGATCTATTTCGAGATGCAGACCCCGGGATTAGGATTTCCTTCGGCCGTGGCGATCGTATCCGCCGTCCTCTATTTCGCCCCGCTCTATATGGATGGGTTGGCGGCGAACTGGGAGATCCTGCTGTTCGTGATCGGGGTCATATTGATCCTATTGGAGCTGTTCGTCTTCCCGGGGTTCGGGATAGCGGGTATCAGTGGGATCGTATTAGTGACAGGGGGACTTACGATGAGCCTGCTGGATAACGTGGATTTTGATTTCCGGAATGTCACGGAAGCGGATACGGGAAGGGCAGCCTTGACTGTCGTGTTGGGGTTAGGCATTGGCTTTGCCTTGATGATTTGGCTCTCCGGAAAAATCGGGCATAAAGGGATATTACGGAAAATGGCGTTGGAGACGGATCTGGAAGAGGCGGTATCTACCCCTATTCATGGAGAATTGGTCGGCAAAGAAGGCACGGCAGCTACCGTATTGCGCCCATCCGGGAAAGTGGAGATCGAGGGGGAATTATACGACGGTGTATCCGAATCGGGCTTTATCGAGCAAGGAAGCCGCGTGAAAGTGATACGGTTCGAGAACGCTCAGGTATATGTGGTAAGCGAATGACGCCCTCTATTCCCTCAAGCGAGCCGTCTATACGCGATCCGCTTGTCGACAACGACGTATTCCATCGTCCCCATAGCGATCAAATCGCTCAATATATCACGGGCAGCAGGGTACTTAACATGGGCGATCCGGCAGAATTGACGAATACCTATATAAGGATGCTTATCGAGCCAGGCGAGCAAGATCTCGACCGGCTTGCTTATTTGAAGCAATGTCCCGCTCCTCATCTTCCTCTTTTCCCAAGCCTTCACCAAGACCTCGTTCGCCAGCATATTCTCGTCCGCCACCCGTATATAAGCCTTATACTTATCATCCTTGTCCGGCGCGGCGTGAGGTTTCTCATCGCTGGGAGCGATATAGACCTCCAAGACAGTCTTTCCGTTAATATCCCAGCGCTTGGCAGTGAAAGGCACCTCCGGACGGGTGTACATTGTAGAGGCCGCCTCGATCATATAGTACTCTTCCTCGCTACGTATACCCGAGATAACCCCGTTATCTTTCACGCCTATCAGCAAACGCCCCCCATCCGTATTCGCGAACGCGCTCAAGGTCCGGGCGATCTTCTTGCTGTCGCTCACCTCAAACTTAAAATCAAGCTGTTGATGCTCTCCCTGCTCTATAAGCGCCTCTATCGGATGTTTCTTCTTCATTTTGGCCTCTATTTTTGAGACGCGAAATTAAAATAAATAATAACTTTGGCAATCGAAAAGAAAGATTAAGGATGTCTCAAATACCCGCACTCATTTCCGACTTAGCGGTCATACTTATATCCGCGGGACTGGTCACGCTCCTATTCAAGAGATTGAAGCAACCGGTCGTATTAGGTTACATTGTCGCCGGCATATTGGCCGGTCCCTCCATCAAGCAGATCCCGACAGTGACAGATGTGGAAAGCATCCATATCTGGGCAGATATAGGAGTAATTTTCCTACTCTTCGCGTTGGGTTTAGATTTCAGCTTCAAGAAATTGATGAAAGTTGGGGGAACCGCTGTCATCGGTGCCATAACCGTCGTGATAGGCATGATGACGGCTGGCTATATCACCGGCTTGGCGCTTGGATGGGGCCACATGAACAGCCTATTCCTTGGAGGGATGTTGTCAATGTCGTCCACGACAATCATCTTCAAGGCGTTCGACGACATGGGATTACGCGATCAACGATTCGCGGGTGTCGTATTCGGGATCTTGGTAGTGGAGGATCTGTTTGCCGTATTGCTGATGGTATTGCTCTCGACCGTAGCCGTCAGCAAGCACGTCGAAGGCATCGAATTATTGGATAGCGTAATCAAATTAGGCGTATTCCTGCTGTTCTGTTTCGTGGTCGGCATCTACTTGATTCCCTCTTTCCTGAAAAAGGCGAAGAGTTTCCTTAATGAGGAAACCCTCTTGATCGTCAGCATCGGATTATGCCTTGGCATGGTCATCATCGCGACACAGGCAGGCTTCTCATCCGCTCTCGGGGCATTTGTCATGGGATCTATCCTGGCTGAGACGGTAGAGGCGGAGCGTATCGAGCATTTAGTAAAACCTGTCAAAGACCTATTCGGAGCGGTTTTCTTCGTATCAGTCGGCATGTTGATCGATCCACAAATGCTTTGGGAATACAAGATACCGATCATCCTGATCACCTTGGTCGTGATGGCAGGACAAATCCTGTTCGCCAGCTTTGGGGTCTTGCTATCCGGCCAACCCATCAAGATAGCGATCCAATCCGGGTTCTCGTTGGCCCAGATCGGAGAATTCGCCTTTATTATCGCAGGCTTAGGACTATCCCTTAAAGTGACCGACCAATTCCTCTACCCGATCGTGGTCGCCGTATCCGTGATCACCACCTTTTTCACCCCTTATATGATCCGATTGGCGGATCCTGCCTACAAGCAGATCGACAAGATGCTTCCCGAAAGCTGGAAGCTCTTCTTAAAGCGATACGCCTCCGGCTCAAACACGATCCGCCAGAAGAGCACTTGGCACCAATTGCTGAAGGCCTTGGTTCGCATTGTCGGTACATACACGGCGGTATGTCTTGTGCTTATCTTCCTATGGTTACAATTCGTGACTCCTTTCATTAGCACCTATTTACCCGGATTGAAAGGGAATCTGTTATCGCTCCTTCTGCTGTTATCCCTGATCTCCCCAATGCTACGGGCGATCATGATGAAAAAAAATCATTCTGAGGAGTTTCTCCAGCTCTGGAACGACAATAAATACAACAGAGGCCCGCTAATCTCACTTATTATCCTCCGGATCATTCTATGCATCGTATTAGTGATGCTCCCGGTTGCCCGCCTATTGAACGTCACGTTGGGGATCATGCTTTCGATAACCCTCGTGCTGGTCGTACTGATGATATTCTCCAAACGGCTAAAAAGGCAGTCCATATTGATGGAAAGGCACTTCTTCAGTAACCTCGCCGCAAGGGAAGTCGAGGAGGAACGGAACGCCCCCATCGACCAGCGCTTCGCAAACCATTTATTAGAACGAGACCTGCACTTGGCGGAGTTCGAGGTGAAACAAAATTCTCCCAGTATGGGAAAAAGCCTCAAGGAGCTGAACTTCCGGCAAAAATGCAACGTAAATATAGTAACCATTATCCGAGGGAATATCCGGATCAACATACCCGGAGGCAACGAGCGACTATATCCTTTCGATAAGCTCGTGGTTGTCGGCTCGGACGACGACCTGGCGCATTTCAGGAAATACATAGAGGAACGCTACAAAGCCTCTACCGCCGCCCAGTCAAAGGCGAAAGTCAAGGAGATGAAGATGGAGCAAATCATCATAGCGGAAGGCTCCCGATTGATCGGACGCTCCATCATCGAATCCGGGATACGTGACAAGGCCGCCTGCCTCGTTATAGGGATCGAGCGAGGTAGCACATCCATCCAGAACCCTCCTCCCAGCACCATTTTCGAGGAGGGAGACATCGTTTGGATCGTTGGCGAGCGAGATAAACTGATCCAACTCAGCGAAGGTGAAATAGTAACAAGCGAATAAATACGATACAATCATGAAATTTATAGGAATTATCCCCGCAAGGTACGCATCTACCCGCTTTCCGGGGAAACCCTTGGCGGACATGAACGGAAAGCCCATGATCCAACGGGTATATGAGCAGGTAAAAGACTCGTTAGACGCCATCTGCGTCGCGACAGACGACAGCCGGATCGAGCAGGCAGTGAAAGCGTTCGGCGGGCAAGTCGTCATGACTTCCGACAAGCACCGCAGCGGCACGGACCGATGCTATGAGGCCTACCAAAAGATCGGGCAAGGATTCGACGTGATCGTCAACATACAAGGGGATGAGCCCTTCATCCATCCGGAGCAGATCCAGGCATTAAAAGACTGTTTCGCCTACGAGGATACACAAATCGCCACCTTGGTGAAGCCATTCCATGCGGACGACGATTTCGAGCGTACCCTCTTCAATCCCAATTCCCCTAAGGTGGTTCTCAACAAGAATCACGAAGCCATGTACTTCAGCCGCTCCATCATTCCCTACATCCGAGGCAAAGAATATACGGAATGGCTGTCAAGCCATGTCTTTTACAAGCACATCGGTCTGTACGCATACCGGGCACAAGTACTGAAAGAAATCACCCAATTACCCCAATCTCCCTTAGAGTTAGCCGAAAGCCTTGAGCAGCTCCGGTGGATAGAGAACGGCTATAAAATCAAGGTAGGCATCACCGAACAAGAGACAATCGGTATCGACACCCCGGAAGACATGGAGAAAGCGTTAGCCTTTCTCGCCAGCCGATCTTAATCGGCCTTTATCTATAAAACTAAAAAAGCCCTAAAACGTATCTTCGCTTTAGGGCTTCTTCTATGTCAGAGATCAACCTCCTCCTCAATTACCGGGAGCGTTTCTTCCGCTCCTCCTGCTGCTTGCGCAACTGCTCCTGCTGCATACGTTGCGCCTCTTCCAAGCGTTTCATGAAGCCCGACTTCTTCATCGGCTTACGCTTGTTGGCCTCCAACTTCGCCAGCAGCTTCTCCTCGTTGATCGTATAGCGGAAAATCAGCGTCTGCACGATCGTGATCAAGGTAGAGATGAAGTAATAGTACGTCAAGCCGGAAGCGTATTGGTTGAAGAATACCAAGAACATCAACGGCATCATGTACATCATCGCCTTCATTCCCGGCATCTGCTGCTGCCCCGTATTGGTCAGTTCCATATTATACTTCGTGTAGGCGATATTGGTGATCGTCATCAACAAGCAGAACAGGCTGACATGATTCCCGAAATAGGGCGTGATGATCGGGATATATCGCTCCCAACTGAAAATAGCGTCGTAAGTGGACAGATCGCTCGCCCAAAGGAAACTCTGGTGCCGCAACTCGATCGCGGAGGGGAAGAACATGAACAAGGCAATCAGGATCGGCATTTGCAACAGCATCGGCAAGCATCCGCTCAACGGGCTCGCCCCCGCACGGCTATACAGCTCCATCGTCGCCTTCTGACGCTCCAAGGCCTTCTCCTGACCGGGATACTTGGCATTGATCTCTTCCACCTGCGGACGCAACACACGCATCTTGGCAGACGACATATACGACTTGTAGGTGAGCGGGAAGAGAATGATCTTTACGATCAGCGTCAATAAGAAGATCAAGACTCCATAATTGCCGATGAACTTACCCAAGAAATCGAACAGCGGGATCACGAAATATTGGTTCACCCAGCGGAAGATACCCCAGCCAAGCGGCACCAATTTCTCCAGATCCAACTGCTGGTCGGACGAGACACCCTTGTCATACGCCTTCAGCAAGGCGAACTTATTCGGTCCGAAATAGTAAGAAAGCTCCGTCGGCTCCTTCCCCATCAAGTCGAAAGCCACCGTGGTTGTCGCCTTGAATCGCTTCAAGATCTCTCCCTCCTGCATCCGCGTCGACTCAAGGGTCGATGACTCGAATCCCTCCTCGGCGATCAGCACGGAAGAAAAGAACATATCCTTGAACCCGATCCATCTCAGACGGTTCGAGAGCTGTTTGCTATCATTTTTCGACTCGCTCAGATGCTCCACGTCGTCAGCCATGAACTTATAGCTCAGGTGCACGTAGCGATCCTCGAACGAGCGTCCTTTCTCCTGCTGGCGAATATCCTGTTCCCAAGCGAGATCCAAGGCGGTCGTACCCGGGGATAACACCCCGTTCATGCCTGTCCCTTGGATCCGGAACCCTACCATGTAATCATCAGGAGCCAACGTGTAAGTGAAGTCAAGATGACTGCCCGCTCCCATATCCAAGCGCATGACTAACGTATTGGGGTCACTGCCCTCCACCGGCGAGAAATACAGGTCGCTCGTGTTCACCACCCGATTATCGGCCGTGATCAAGGTGAAATTCAAGTCCGAGCTTTTCTCCTCAAACAGCACAAGCGGCTCACCGGCATGGTTGTCATACTCCTTCAGGCGGGCATAACAGATACGTCCGCCCTTATTGCTGACGCGCAACTCAAGCAAGTCGTTTTGCAGCACCGTATAGCCATCCGTACCCACCATCGCGTCGCCAAAGGCTCCGAAGCTCTGCCGCAAGTAGCCCGCGCGCACCGAGTCCGGCAAATTCCGCAGCGAGTCCTCCGCCAAGGCTTTCTGGGCCTCCTCTCTCCTCTCGTCCAACTGTCGGGCGTACTCTACCTTCGCGATAGAGTCCTGATAACGACGTTGTGCCTCTATCTGCTCCGGGGTGGGCCGGTTAAACCAGCTGAATACGAACAGCACAACCCCGATCAGCAGAAAACCTATCACTGTATTTTTATCCATCCTACCTAAACATCAATTCCGGTTCATGAATCAAAGACTACCTATACTCACCTCCTTATTTCTTGTTCGTGATAGCTGCCTTCACGAAACTCAGGAACAACGGGTTCGGATTTACCACGGTACTGTTGTACTCCGGATGGTACTGGACACCCACGAACCACTTGAGGGCGGGAATCTCCACGACCTCCACCAAGTTAGTATCGGGATTCTCGCCCGTGCACATCATGCCCGCCTCCTCGAATCTCGCCTTATACTCATTATTGAACTCGAACCGATGGCGATGGCGCTCCTGGATGTGCTTCTGCCCATAAGCCTCCATGACCTTCGAGCCCTCCTTCAGCACGCAATCGTACGCGCCCAGACGCATGGATCCACCCATGTTGGTCACGTTCTTCTGCTCCTCCATCAGATCGATCACCTTATGGGTCGTATTCGGCTCCATCTCCGTCGAGTTGGCATCCTTCATGCCCAAGACATCGCGGGCGAACTCGATCACCATACACTGCATACCCAAGCAGATACCCAAGCAAGGCACGTCGTGCTCGCGGGCATACTTGATGGCGGCGAACTTGCCCTCAATTCCCCGCTGCCCGAATCCCGGGGCGATCAAGATACCGTCCATATCCTTCAGGAGCTCCTCGGCGTTCGCGTCGTTCAGCTTCTCCGAGTGGAACAGGCGAAGATCCAACTTATGATGATTATAGATCGCCGCTTGCAGCAACGACTCGTCGATCGACTTGTAGGCGTCTTGCAGCTCCACGTATTTACCGACCAAACCAATCTTGACCGTTTCCGTAGCCGTAGTCTTCAAGGCAAGGAACTCCTTCCACGCCTTCAGCTCGGGTGTCGGCCCCACCTCCATGCCAACCTTACGTAATACGACCTCGTCCATCTTCTGCCGTTGCAGCACCAGCGGCACCTCGTAAATGGTCGGCACGTCGATCGACTGGATCACGGCCTCCTCGGCCACGTTGCAGAACAGCGCCACCTTACGCAGCAGGTTCGTGTTCAGCTCATGCTCCGTGCGCAGCACCAGCACGTCCGGCTGGATGCCCAGCTCCTGCAACTGCTTCACGGAGTGTTGCGTAGGTTTCGTCTTGTATTCTTTCGCGGCGGCGATATAAGGCACATAGGTAAGATGCACGCAAAGGCAGTTCTTCCCAAGCTCCCACTTCAACTGGCGCACGCTCTCGATAAACGGAAGCGACTCGATGTCGCCCACGGTACCCCCGATCTCGGTGATCACGAAGTCGAACTTGTACTTATTGCCAAGCAACTTCACGTTTCGCTTGATCTCGTCGGTGATATGAGGCACTACCTGCACCGTCTTGCCCAAATAATCGCCTCGCCGCTCCTTGTTGATCACGCTCTGGTAAATACGCCCGGTCGTGATATTGTTGGCCCGGGTGGTAGGGATGTTCAGGAAACGCTCGTAGTGCCCTAAATCGAGGTCGGCCTCATGGCCATCCACCGTCACGTAGCACTCCCCATGCTCATACGGGTTCAAGGTACCCGGATCGATGTTGATATACGGATCGAACTTCTGGATAGTGACCTTGTAGCCTCTCGCCTGAAGGAGCTTACCCAAAGAAGCGGAGATAATGCCCTTTCCTAAGGAAGAGACCACGCCGCCTGTAACGAAAATGTACTTTGTATCTGCCACGATAATAATATTTTAGTATTTTTCCTTAATATACGATGCTGCATTTTAAATCGCGAAGTTAGCGATTTTCATCGAGACAAGCCAACAATTATCATTTATTTACCACGCTTGCCGCGCTCATCTCCTCCGGACGATGGGATCCCTTTTCACAAAGGCGCCGGAACCACCGGAAAAACCTGCCCGAGGTTTTCCAAAAACAGCCGCGACGTTTTCCCGAATCCTGCCGAAGAGTCATAAAATTAGCCGGACAACTGTTATATATGATACTTTTTAGCTAATTTCGCGAACACAAAAAGCTATAAATGTAAACAAGAAATGATGATGATGACAGCGCGCGGTACATATATATTACTCTTCATATTAGGGATAAACTTAATCGGCCAACTCTCCGCAGGGCAAGAAAACCAGATTGTCCCACAGGCGATCTTGCGTCCGGCCCTACCTGCCGCGACCGTTGACACGACCCCTGACATACGGCTCGACGAGAGCGATCTCGACCGTATCATCGATCTCCGGGAACAGTTCGAGCGCCAGAACGCGGGTTATTCCGCGCCGATGGCCCCCGGCGAGAACCTGCTCCGTTTCCTGAAAAAAGACGAACTGGAGATCTCTGACGAGGCCATGTATTGGGCACGCCTCGTACGTGACGCATCGACCGTTTTCGACAATACGATGACCTTCAAGGACACGATCCTCGTGAACCCGCTCTTCCTGCCGATCGTATTCCGCGCCGATTTCTTGCCGAAGGACTTGACCTTTTACGACTTCAGCGCGCTGAAGGAGAAAACGCCTTACGACAACCTCTACCCGGCCGATTCCATCTTCAAGGATGTGGAACGCGTGAAAGGATTCGAGGAGATGGCGTATAAATATGTACAGAACAATTATCCCACCTATTTCCGGTACTCCATGAGGGATCTGCCGGGAGAGGTCATCAAGCCGAACGTCATCAAGAAAAACGTGTTCGAGGATCTGCCCCTCAAGGCCGAGGCCGACGCGAATTTCGAGGACGTGGACGCTCCCGCCAAGTTCATCCCCGAGCGGAAATACTGGGTATCGGCATTCGAGAGCGCCCTCCAGTTCTCGCAAAACTACGTTTCACCCAACTGGCACAAGGGTGGTAGCAGCAACTTGAACCTGTTCACCCAGAACAAGCTGAAATATGATTACAAGAAAGACAAGGTACAGGTGACCAACGAGCTGGAATTCAAGGCGAGCGTATACACCGCCCCCAAGGATACCCTGCGCAACTACAAGATCGGAGACGACGTGTTCCGCATCCACAGCAACGTGGGTTACGCGGCGTTCAGCAAATGGTATTACACGTTCGACTTCGAGTTCAAGACGCAGTTCTTCACGAACTACCAGGAGAACACGGACGTAAAGCAGGCAGCGTTCCTCGCACCGCTCACCATCAACCTCGGTCTTGGTATGAAGTACGACCTGACGAAGACATTCAACAAGCATAAGAAGGTCACGTTCAGCACCAACCTCGCTCCTTTCTCTTATACATATATGTACGCGAACAAGGAGATCGATTATAGCCGCCACGGATTCACCCTCAACGAGGAGACCGGGAAATATAACAACCACCTGAGCCAGATAGGTTCCACGGTACGCGCCGACCTGACCTTCAACTTCAACCGGCACGTCAGCTGGCAATCCCGGCTCTATTTCTTCACCACTTACGGCAAACATACCATCGGGGAGTTCGAGAACACGCTCGTCATGGCGATCAGCCGCTTCTTCTCCACCCGTATCTATGTGCACGTGAGATACGATGACGGAGTGACAAAAACAGCGGACAACGATACCTATTTCCAGCTTAACGAGCTGCTTAGTTTCGGTTTCAACTACAAATGGTAAGCGTGTTGGCCCTGCCAACCGCCCTTACCATAGGGTAAACCGTCCCTTAATCCTAAAAATCCGCTAAAAAGCCGACAAAATATTTTTTATTCTTAACGAATGATTCTAAACATTTCCCTATCTACCGTATTCAAATAATAGTTACTTTTGCTTCGATTTTGCTAAGTCGAGATTACAAATTATATGAGCGAAAGTATAGATCATTCGGGAGTGGTTGAGAAAATAGAGGGGGAGACCGTATTCGTACGTATCACGCAACGATCGGCCTGCTCTGGATGTCATGCGCAATCCATCTGCTCGGCGTCGGAACAAAAGGATAAGATCATCGAGGTCACCGACCGGACAGGGCTGTTCCACGTCAACGAGCCGGTGGTGATTTGTGGCCAAAGTTCCTTGGGGCTCCAAGCCGTACTGCTGGCATTCGTGCTCCCATTAGTGATCGTCGTGGCGGCTATCGCAGTCGGCACGGGCTTGCGCTGGGACGAGACAACCAGCGGACTGACCGGCTTAGCGCTTTTGTTACCTTATTACGGCCTATTATATATCCTGAGAGACAAGCTGAAAAGACGATTTATATTTACCCTAAAAAAACTTAATTGATAATATATCATGATTTTAATTGCTGTTATTTCATTAGGAGCGATTGGAGCGATCGGAGCGGTTTTCCTCTACGCGACCTCCAAGAAATTCGAGATTTATGAAGATCCTCGCATCGCACAAGTGCAGGAGGTCCTCCCGGGCGCGAACTGTGGAGGTTGCGGCTATCCGGGTTGTTCGGGATTCGCAAGCGCATGCGTGAAGGCAGACTCGTTAGAAGGGTTGCTTTGCCCCGTAGGAGGAGCCCCTGTCATGGGGAAAGTGGCTACGATCCTGGGGAAAGAAGCAGGAAGCATCGAGCCGATGGTCGCCGTAGTCCGTTGCAACGGGACTTGCCAGGCTCGCCCCCGCACGAACTCGTACGACGGGACGAAGAGCTGTGCCATCGCCTCTACCCTATATGGTGGCGAGACCAATTGTTCATACGGTTGCTTGGGTTATGGCGATTGCGTGAGAGCCTGCTCGTTCGATGCTATCCACATCAATCTGGAGACCGGGATCGCCGAGGTGGACGAGGAGAAATGTACCGCTTGCGGAGCGTGCGTAAAGGCCTGCCCGAAAAATATCATCGAACTAAGGAAGAAAGGACCTAAGTCGCGCCGGATTTATGTATCCTGTGTCAACAAGGACAAGGGCGGCGTAGCTCGCAAGGCCTGCGCCAACGCTTGTATCGGTTGCGGCAAATGCGAGAAAGAATGTCCGTTTGGCGCAATCACCGTAACCAATAACGTAGCCTATATCGACTATAAGAAGTGTCGCCTGTGCCGCAAGTGCGTAGCCGTATGTCCGACCGGAGCCATACATGAGCTGAATTTCCCGCCCCGTAAAGAGGCCGCGCCCGAGGCGCCAAAGGCAGAGAGCGTGAAGCCCGCCCCCAGAATGGAGACTCCCGTAAGCAAGGAAACAGAGGCTCCCAAAGCTACAGTTGAAGAAAAAACAAATCAAAATTAAAATCTAATAGTATGCTTAGGACATTTCGAATCGGAGGAATACACCCCCCCGAGAATAAACTGTCTGCCGGTAAGAAGATTACGGCTCTCGCTACGCCTAAACAGGTGATTATCCCCCTCAGCCAGCATATTGGAGCTCCCGCTCAAGCCGTGGTGAAGAAAGGGGATCTGGTAAAGGTGGGTACATTGCTGGCCAAGGCGGGTGGATTCGTATCCGCCAATATCCATTCTTCCGTATCCGGCAAAGTGAACAAGATAGACAACGCGCTCGACGCGAGCGGATACAAACGTCCGGCGATCTATATCGACGTGGATGGAGACGAGTGGGAAGAGACGATAGACCGCAGCGACACGCTCGTGAAGGAATGCTCGTTATCGCCCAAGGAGATCGTGGATAAGATCGCGGCGGCAGGCGTGGTCGGCTTAGGCGGGGCTACTTTCCCTACGCAAGTGAAGCTGATGCCCCCTCCCGGGAACAAGGCGGAGATCGTCATCATCAACGCCGTAGAGTGTGAGCCTTACCTGACTTCAGACCATTCGCTCATGTTGGAGAAGGGAGAGGAGATCTTAGTGGGTGTCACGCTCCTGATGAAAGCGGTCAACGTGAATAAGGCCGTGATCGGCATCGAGAACAACAAGCCCGACGCGATCGCTCACATGAGCGGGCTCGCCAAGAATTATCCGGGGATCGAGATCATGCCGCTCAAGGTACAGTATCCGCAAGGCGGCGAGAAGCAACTGATCGACGCGGTGATCCGTCGGCAAGTGAAAAGCGGGGCTTTGCCTATCTCGGCGGGCGCTGTCGTGCAAAACGTGGGTACGGCGTTCGCGGTCTATGAGGCGGTACAGAAGAATAAGCCGCTGTTCGAACGCGTGGTGACCGTCACCGGCAAGGCAGTAACTACCCCGTCAAATTTCTTGGTTCGCATGGGAACTCCGATCAGCTGCCTGATCGAGGCGGCCGGAGGAATGCCTGAGAATACCGGAAAGATCATTGGCGGTGGCCCGATGATGGGCAAGGCTTTGATTAGCGATGAGGTACCGGTTTGCAAAGGTAGTTCGGGCATTTTATTACTTACCAAGGAGGAATCGGTACGTAAGCCCATGCGCGACTGCATCCGTTGCGCCAAATGCGTGAACGCTTGCCCGATGGGCCTGAACCCTACCCTACTGATGACCGCCACCGAGTTCCAGAACTGGGAACTGGCGGAAAAGAATTTTATCACGGATTGTATCGAATGTGGATCGTGCAGCTACACCTGCCCCGCCAATCGCCCGTTGCTGGACCAGATCCGGCTGGGCAAGGGGAAAGTGATGGGCATCATCCGATCCAGAAAGTCATAAAACAAGAGCGACATGGAAAATAGTTTATACGTATCGCCCTCGCCTCACATTCATGGAGACGACAGCATTAGCAAAAATATGTATGGTGTACTGATTGCCTTGCTTCCGGCTTTCTTGGTATCCCTGTACTTCTTTGGCCTTGGAGCGTTGATCGTTACCTGCGTATCCGTCCTGGCCTGTGTGATATTCGAGTATCTGATCCAGCGATTCCTCATGAAAAAGGAACCGACCATCTTGGATGGATCGGCTATCTTGACCGGCGTCTTGTTAGCGTTCAACCTGCCGTCCAACCTGCCGGTATGGATCGTTATCATAGGAGCCTTGGCGGCTATCGGCATCGGAAAGATGTCGTTTGGCGGATTGGGTAATAACATCTTCAACCCTGCGTTGGTCGGACGTGTGTTCTTGCTGATTTCTTTCCCCGCGCAGATGACGACATGGCCGCTCATCGACGCGGCAAACGCGTTTCCGCTCACCTATACCGACGCGGAGACGGGGGCTACGGTTCTCTCTTTGCTAAACGAAGGGACAGCCAATCTCCCGGAGATCGGTGATATGCTTATCGGAGCCAAGGGCGGAAGTTTAGGAGAGGTAAGCGCAATTGCCTTGATACTCGGTCTCCTGTTCATGCTGTGGAAAAAGATCATTACCTGGCATATTCCGGTTTCCATCCTGGTAACCGTATTCGCGTTTACGGGCATCATGCATTTGGTCAATCCGGTAGCTTACGCGAGTCCGGTTATCCATTTGCTTTCGGGAGGTTTGTTGCTTGGAGCGATCTTCATGGCGACCGACTACGTGACCTCCCCGATGAGCAAGAACGGCATGATCGTCTATGGTATCGGGATAGGCCTTCTGACCTCGGTTATCCGCCTGTTCGGATCGTATCCGGAAGGAATGTCGTTCGCGATCTTGATCATGAACGCATTGACACCGCTGATCAACACGTATATCAAACCTAAACATTTCGGAGGAAAGTAAGCATGGAAAAATTAAAATCGACATTACCCAATATGCTCCTTTCGCTAACCGGTATTTGTTTGGTGGCGGGAGCTATCCTGGCCGGAGTGAACCAATTTACAGCCGAGCCTATCGCCGTAGCGAAAGCGACCGCCTTGGAGGAGGCGATCAAGGCCGTCGCTCCGGAATTTGACAACAAGCCTGCTGAAGAAGCCTATATGGCCGTGACTTCCGAAGGTGATTCCCTTAAGATCTATCCCGCGAAAAAGGGTGACGAGGTCGTCGGCGGAGCCGTGGAAAGTAACACGAAAAAAGGATTCAGCGGAGAGATCCGTGTCATCGTAGGCTTTGATATGGAAGGGAAAATCCTGAACTATTCCGTCTTGCAACACGCGGAGACCCCGGGCTTGGGAGCCAAGATGCAAGAATGGTTCCGCACGGATAAGAACAAGCAGAGTATATTGAACCGTACGATCCCGGACGGAGGGCTGAAAGTGACCAAGGATGGTGGCGACGTAGACGCGATCACGGCAGCTACCATATCGAGCCGAGCTTTCCTCGACGCCGTGAACCGGGCGTATAGCGCCTTCGCCGGCGTGGACGGATTGACGGCTGCCACATCAAAAGATAACAACTAAAAAGGGAGGACTGAAGAATGAGCAATCTGAAAATATTGATGAATGGTATCATCAAGGAGAACCCGACTTTCGTATTATTGTTAGGTATGTGTCCGACCTTGGGAACGACCTCGTCCGCCATCAACGGCATGAGCATGGGGCTTGCCACGATGTTCGTGCTGATCTGCTCGAACACGGTGATCTCCGCCTTGAAGAACGTGATCCCGGACATGGTACGTATCCCCGGTTACATCGTGGTGATCGCCACGTTCGTGACGGTTGTCCAGATGTGCATGGAGGCATTCGTGCCCGCCTTATACGCGAAGTTGGGATTGTTCATCCCGTTGATCGTGGTGAACTGTATCGTGTTAGGGCGCGCGGAGGCTTTCGCCGCCAAGAACGGCGTGATTCCCTCAGCGTTCGATGGATTAGGCATCGGGCTCGGGTTCACGTTAGGGCTTACGCTTTTAGGCGCTTGCCGCGAGTTCTTGGGGACAGGCAAATTATTCAACATCACGTTGCTCCCGGAAGAGTTCGGGTCGCTGATCTTCGTATTGGCACCAGGGGCCTTCATCGCATTGGGGTATTTAGTGGCAATAGTAAACAAACTGCGCAAAGCATAATAAAGGAATAGTATGGAATATATATTGATATTTATCGCGGCCGTATTCGTCAATAATGTCGTATTGGCGCAATTCTTGGGTATATGCCCGTTCTTGGGTGTATCCAAGAAGGTGGAGACCGCAGCGGGCATGGGCGCCGCCGTAACGTTCGTGCTCACGCTTTCCACGATCGTAACCTTCTTGGTGCAGAAATATTTGCTGGATCCATTCGGGTTAGGCTTCATGCAAACGATCAGCTTCATCCTGATCATCGCGGCGTTGGTCCAGATGGTCGAGATCATACTGAAGAAGGTATCCCCCGCGCTGTACCAGGCGTTGGGCGTGTTCCTCCCCTTGATCACGACAAACTGCTGCGTATTAGGCGTGGCTATCCTCGTCATCCAGAAAGACTATAACCTGCTCGAATCCGTCGTGTACGCTATCTCCACCGCCATCGGTTTCGCCCTTGCCTTGGTGATCTTCGCAGGTATCCGCGAGCAGCTCGCCATGACCCATATCCCAAGCGGGATGAAAGGCACCCCGATCGCCCTGATCACGGCGGGATTACTGGCTATGGCCTTCATGGGATTCTCCGGTATCGTATAAAATCATAACTAAAAGGCACGAATATGAAACAGAAGATCTTAGTAGCGGGCGGGACGGGCTATATCGGCTCGCACACGACAGTAGAGTTACAAAACGCGGGGTATGAGGTGGTCATCATCGACGATCTCTCCAACTCGACCATTGAGGTGCTCGACGGCATCGAGAAGATCACCGGCGTTCGCCCGGGATTCATCCAACTGGACCTGAAAGACAAGGAAGGGGCCAGAAAAGCCCTGCAAGCCAACCCCGGCATCAAGGGGATCATCCTGTTCGCGGCAAGCAAGGCCGTGGGCGAGTCCGTACAGCAGCCGTTGAAATATTACCGCAATAACATCGTCACCCTCATCAACCTGCTTGAGCTAATGCCCGAGTTCGGGATCGAGGGGATCGTGTTCTCCTCATCTTGTACCGTATATGGGCAGCCGGATCCGGAGAACCTGCCGGTAACCGAGGACGCGCCGATCAAGCCGGCTACCTCCCCGTACGGCAATACGAAACAGATCAACGAGGAGATCATCCGCGACACGATCCATGCCGGAGCTCCTTTCAAGAGCATCATCCTACGCTATTTCAACCCGATCGGGGCACATCCGAGCGCAGAGATCGGCGAGTTACCGAACGGTGTCCCCCAAAACCTGATCCCCTACCTGACGCAAACCGCCATCGGGATCCGGAAAGAGCTGAGCGTGTTCGGCGACGACTACGATACGCCTGACGGCTCCTGCATACGGGATTACATCAACGTGGTGGATCTGGCGAAAGCGCACGTGATCGCGATGGACAGGATGCTGGAGGACAAATCGGAGAAACCGGTCGAGATCTTCAACTTAGGGACAGGTAACGGGGTATCCGTGCTGGAACTGATCCGGACGTTCGAGGAGGCAACCGGAGTCAAGGTGCCGCATAAGATCGTGGGCCGCCGTGAAGGCGACATCGAGCAGGTCTGGGCCAATCCGGAACGAGCCAACAAGGTGCTGGGATGGAAGGCGAAAGAGACGCTCGCCGACACCTTGCGATCCGCATGGAACTGGCAAAAACGCCTGAGGGAAAAAGGCATTCAATAAGAGAAGCCGGGGGCGGGGAAATTCCTGCCCCCGACGTTTTTCCCCATTTATCCCCAACTTCCCGACGAATCGTCGCCAACATTCTCCCACACGATCGGGAACAATCTATCCCCCCAATCCCCTATTTTAATAAGCAAATCCAAAATCATGCTATAAAACATCTTCGAGAGAGCGCCTAAATACGGAGAAGAGAAGTAATTTTACAAGCAATTTCAATAATTTGATATGCATGAAAAACAAAAAGACCCTGTCAGGATTGTCTACAAGCGATTTTGACAAACAAATTGACGGAAAAGAAACTACTCTTTATATCTTGTGTAACAAGCATGGAGCAGAGCTGACCATCACGAATTACGGGGCGAAAATCGTCTCCCTGATGGTGCCAGACAATCAAGGAAACATGGTGGACATCGTAGCCGGGCACGACTCGATCGACACGTACTTAACCTCCGGGGAACCCTATTTTGGCGCCATTTGCGGACGCTATGCCAACCGGATCGCCGGAGGGAAATTCATGATAGACGGTATTACCTACGACCAATTGGCCATCAACAACGGCCCGAACAGCCTGCATGGTGGCATCAAGGGCTTCAACTCTGTCGTATGGGACGCCAAGCAAACCGACGGACAGACCTTGGAACTCTCCTACGTCTCGGCGGATGGAGAAGAGGGATTCCCCGGGGAGCTGAAAGTGACCGTGACCTACCGGCTGACGGACGAGAACGAGGTCGCCATCTCTTATCAAGCGACGACCGACAAGCCTACCGTATTGAACCTGACAAATCATGCCTTCTTCAATCTGTCCGGAGCGGGAGATCCGTCCATAGAGGACCATATCGTCACGATCAACGCAGATCATTATCTCCCGACCGACAACACCTCTATCCCGTATGGCCCCAAGGCCGAGGTAGCGAATACCCCAATGGATTTCCGGACCCCGCACACGGTAGGCGAACGGATCAATGAGCCTTTCGAGCAGTTAGTGTTCGGGAAAGGATACGATCATACATACATATTAAATAAAGAGGGCGATGAGCTGTCTTTCTGCGCCCGTTGCGTCGCCCCCAAGACCGGTATCATGATGGAGGTCTATACGACCCAACCGGGCGTGCAGCTCTACACCGGCAACTGGCTAAGCGGCAAGTTCGAGGGGAAGCACGGGCAACGTTATCCGGAACGGAGCGCGTTGTGCTTTGAGACCCAGCATTTCCCCGACAGCCCCAACAAACCGGAATACCCGACGACCATTCTTCGACCGGGAGAGGTATTCCAAAGCAAGACGATCTACAAGTTCAGCGTGGCTTGAAAAGAAAATATTCAAATAATCTAATAATCTAAAACAACTAAAAAAGAAATGGAATCAACTGTAAAAAAGAATTACACTTTGCCAATTATCATGATGGTGGCCCTCTTCTTCATGATATCTTTCGTGACGGGTTTACAGAACCCATTCGGCATCATCGTCAAGAACCAGTTCTCGGCAAGTAACCTGATGTCCCAATTAGGTAACGCGGCCAACTTCATCGCCTACGCGTTCATGGGTATCCCTGCCGGAATGCTGTTGCAAAAGATCGGGTACAAGAAGACCGCCTTGTTGGCGATCGTGGTGGGATTCTGCGGAGTCGGCATCTCGTACATCTCCGGAGTGGTCAGCAGCTACGCCGTTTACCTGACAGGCGCATTCATCTCCGGTTTCTCCATGTGTATGTTAAACACGGTGGTAAACCCTATGTTGAACACGTTAGGCGGTGGCGGTAACAAGGGTAACCAGTTAATCCAGGTAGCGGGTTCTGTCAACTCTATCGGAGCGACGATCGTCCCCGTGCTGGTAGGATATTTGATCGGTGACGTGGCAAAAGCCCAGATCAGCGACGCCAACCCAGCGTTATTCTTGGCGATGGGTATTTTCGCGGTCGTATTCGTGGTATTATTCAGCATGGATATTCCCGAGCCTCACATGGCTAAGGAAGGCAACGGGAACAAGGCCCAAGACAAGCACAGCGCTTTGTCGTTCCGTCACTTCATTTTAGGAACAGTAGCCATCTTCCTGTACGTAGGTGTAGAGGTCGGCATCCCTAACTTCATGAATTTGTTCGCGACCTCTCCGGAGATCGGCATAGACCCGACAATCGCCGGCTCGCTCGTGGGTACTTATTGGTTCTTGATGATGATCGGTCGTCTGTTAGGAGCTTCATTCGGAGCCAAGATCTCCAGTAAGACAATGCTTTCCTCGGCAGCCACGATCGGTATGATCTTCATCCTGATCGCCATCTTTGCCCCGGATACCACGAAAGTCAGCATGCCGGTATTCTTGTCCGACATCTCGTTTGGAATGGTAGAGATACCGGTAGGCATCATGTTCATGGCACTTTGCGGTTTGTGCACCTCGATCATGTGGGGTAGCATCTTCAACCTGGCAGTTGAGGGATTAGGTAAATATACCGCGGCCGCTTCCGGTATTTTCATGGTGATGGTATGCGGCGGCGGAATCCTGCCGTTGATCCAGGGAGCCGTGGCCGACGCCGGTGGATTCATCGCCAGCTTCTGGGTCGTATTCTTAGGATTGGCTTACCTGCTCTACTATGCCTTGATCGGTAGCAAGAACGTAAACAAGGACATTCCTGTTGACTAATCAATCACAGACACACCAAGTATAAAAAAGAAGAAATTATCCATTCAGGTAAACCGCCTCTGGGTAATTTCTTCTTATTGTTATCATTTTATTCACCTTAATTGACAGTATCATGCGACAAGAAATCAGGACTAAATTCAAAGAGTTATTCCATACCGAGGGAGAATTGTATGCCTCTCCGGGACGTATCAACTTGATTGGCGAACACACCGACTACAATGGGGGATTCGTATTCCCGGGTGCCGTAGACAAAGGGATGATAGCCGAGATCAAGCCCAATGGATCCAACAAAGTGAAAGCATTCGCCCTCGACCTGAACGAGTACGCCGAGTTCGGGCTGACCGAAGAAGAGGCGCCCACCGCGAGCTGGGCAAGATATATCTTCGGGGTGTGCCGGGAGATCATCAAGCGCGGCGGTAAAATAGAGGGGTTTGATACCGTATTCTCAGGAGACGTACCCTTAGGAGCGGGGATGTCATCTTCCGCGGCGCTGGAGAGCACCTATGCGTTCGCCTTGAATGACCTGTACAACTTAGGCATCGACAAATTCGAGCTGGCCAAGATCGGACAGGCGACAGAGCACAACTACTGCGGCGTTAATTGCGGGATCATGGATCAATTCGCCTCCGTGTTCGGGAAAGCGGGTAGCTTGATCCGCTTGGATTGCCGGTCGCTGGAGTACAAATACTACCCGTTCAATCCGGTAGGCTACAAGTTAGTCTTGCTGGATTCCGTGGTAAAGCATGAACTGGCCTCATCCGCTTACAATAAGCGACGCCAGTCGTGCGAGAACGTGGTAGAGGCGATCCGCCGCCGCCATCCGGAAGTGGAGTTCCTTCGCGACGCCAGCATGGAAATGCTGAACGAGGTCAAGGGCGAGGTGAGCGCCGAGGATTATATGCGTGCCGAGTACGTTATCGAGGAGATCCAACGGGTGCTGGACGTATGTGCCGCCTTGGAGAAAGGAGATTATGAGACCGTAGGCCAGAAGATGTACGAGACCCATCACGGCATGAGCAAGCTCTATGAGGTAAGCTGCGAGGAACTCGACTTCCTGAACGACATCGCCAAGGAATGCGGCGTCACGGGATCGCGCGTCATGGGCGGAGGCTTCGGAGGATGCACCATCAATCTCGTCAAAGAGGAATTATACGACAATTTCGTACACAAGGCTTTCACCGCCTACAAGGAGCGATTTGGTCACGAGCCTAAGCTATATGATGTCGTGATCAGCGACGGGTCACGCAAGATCGGGTAACCAAACCGCATCGGGCGGCGGATTCGTCCGAGAACCTATTTGTCATAGCTAAGAAGGGGCTATCCCGTTTATGGGATGGCCCCTTCTCTTTTTATATCCATCCCCAACCTTTTCTATGAACATGCGGGCGCTTTTCCCGTTTCATCCCCAAGAAAACCGCTAAAGAAGCGCTTCCGCCAAAGTATTTGCGAGGTAGATACCAGCCCCTTCAAAGAGATTGCTTATATTTGCAGCAAAAATAACTCATCAGACAAAATGAACGACATTCAAGTATTAAACAAAGCAGCTGATAACATTCGGATACTGGCTGCGTCAATGGTGGAAAAGGCACATTCCGGCCACCCAGGTGGCGCCATGGGAGGAGCGGACTTTGTTAACGTACTGTTCTCGGAGTTCCTGGTATATGATCCCAAGAACCCAAGATGGGAAGGGAGGGATCGCTTCTTCCTCGACCCCGGGCACATGTCGCCCATGCTCTATTCCGTCTTGGCGTTAAGCGGGAAATTCACGATTGACGAGTTGCGGCAATTCCGTCAATGGGGAAGTGTCACCCCCGGGCACCCGGAAGTGGATGTCATGCGCGGCATCGAGAACACGTCCGGTCCATTAGGGCAAGGACACACCTATGCGGTAGGAGCCGCCATCGCCGCCAAATTCTTGAAAGCTCGTTTGGGGGAAGAGGTGATGAACCATACCATCTACGCCTACATCTCGGATGGAGGAATCCAGGAAGAGATCTCACAAGGCGCCGGACGCGTCGCCGGGACACTCGGATTGGACAACCTGATCATGTTCTACGACGCGAACAACATCCAGCTCTCCACCCAGGTCGATGAGGTTGACACGGAGAATGTCGCCATGAAATATGAGGCATGGGGCTGGAAGGTCATCCAGATCAACGGCAACGATGCCCAGGAGATCCGCGAGGCCCTTACCGAGGCCAAGGCGGAGACATCGAGACCTACCCTGATTATCGGGACCACGGTCATGGGAAAAGGGGCCCGCGGAGAGAACAACAGCAGCTACGAGAACAAGGTATCCACGCACGGGCAGCCCTTGTCTGCTGCCGGAGCGTCTATCCAAGAGACGATCAAGAACTTAGGTGGAGATCCGGAAGATCCGTTCGCCATATTCCCTGAAGTGGCCGACCTATACGCCAAGCGTGCCAAGGAATTAGAGCAAATCGTAGCCGAGAGATACGCCATCAAGGAGGCATGGGCGAAGGCTCATCCCGATTTGGCGGCCAAGCTGGAGCGCTGGTTCTCCGGAGAGGTACCCCAGATAGACTGGGCTTCCATCGAACAGAAAGCAAACCAGCCCACACGCGCGGCCTCCGCTACCGTATTAGGGGTGTTGGCCACACAAGTGGAGAACATGATCGTGGCCTCAGCCGACCTGTCCAATTCCGATAAGACAGACGGTTTCCTGAAAAAGACACACGCCTTCGTGAAAGGAGACTTCAGCGGTGCCTTCTTCCAGGCTGGCGTAGCCGAGCTGACTATGGCGTGCATCTGCATCGGCATGACGTTGCATGGTGGAATCATCGCCGCTTGCGGTACCTTCTTTGTCTTCTCCGATTACATGAAACCCGCCCTGCGTATGGCCGCTTTAATGGAACTGCCGGTCAAGTTCATCTGGACACACGACGCGTTCCGTGTCGGGGAGGACGGACCGACCCACGAACCCGTGGAGCAAGAGGCGCAGGTACGTTTGTTAGAGAAACTCCAGAACCATAAGGGACGCAACTCCATGCTGGTACTTCGTCCGGCGGATGTAGAGGAGACGACCGTCGCCTGGAAGTTGGCGATGGAGAACATATATACCCCGACAGGCTTGATCCTGTCTCGGCAGAACGTCAACAACCTGCCGGCGCAAAAGGATCGCTACCAAGAGGCCTTGCAAGCGGAGAAAGGGGCGTACATCGTCAATGAGGACAGCCCCGCCGACGTTATCCTGTTAGCCTCGGGTTCCGAGGTAGCCACCTTGGTAGAGGGAGCCGCTTTATTACGCGAGGAGGGCATAAAAGTCCGCATCGTATCGGTTCCTTCCGAAGGCCTGTTCCGTACGCAAAGCCCGGAATACCAAGAGTCCATCCTGCCTTCAGGCAGTAAGATCTTCGGATTGACGGCAGGCTTGCCGGTCAATCTGCAAGGTTTGGTCGGACCTAACGGGAAAGTATGGGGGCTCAACTCTTTCGGATTCTCAGCTCCCTATAAGGTGCTGGACGAGAAATTAGGATTTACGGCTCAAAACGTGTATAACCAAGTAAAAGAATTATTAGCATCAAAATGAATATCATAGGTTTGTGCAGCGATCACGCGGGTTTCGAGTTAAAGGAATATATCAAGACAATCTTGGCGGAGAGAGGACTCTCCTACAAGGATTTCGGGACAAACTCCACGGAAAGCTGCGACTATCCCGACTTCGCGCATCCGCTGGCTACCGCCATCGAGAAAGGTGAGGTATATCCGGGGATCGCTCTTTGCGGCACCGGAAATGGCATCAGCATGACATTAAACAAGCATCAAGGTATCCGTGCCGCATTATGCTGGCAAGTGGAGATCGCCAAGCTCGCCCGCGAGCATAACGACGCGAACGTCTTGTCCATCCCGGGCCGGTTCATCACCCGGGAAGAGGCCCGGCAAATCGTAGAGGCCTTCTTGGATACTCCATTCGAGGGCGGACGCCATCAACGAAGAATCGACAAGATTCCGATGCGGAAGCCGTAATTTCGATCTTACATCAAAAAGGAAAGCGTGCGCGACGGAGGTAAAACCTCATCACGCACGCTTTCTTTTTTAACCTGCCCGAAGGCTGTTCCGCCCCCTCATCCCCTGCCCCGGCGATTCATGGGGCAAGCCGTCAAATCCTCATCAAGGAGCGACAGTCGTGGCTTCCTCGAAAGCGGACAAGATCGGGCGAGCGATCCACACCTGCGGCTGGGGAACATCCAGTAGATAAGCGATCGTCCCGGCTATATCATAGACCATCGTGCTTGCCGTGATCTTGAAGCCTTTCTTGACATTCTTGCCGTAGAAAACGATCGGGGTCTGCATCTCGTTCATCGTCTTGCCGCCATGACCGGTCTCGATACCACCATGATCGGCAGTCAGGATCACTACGGCGTCGTCCATGATCCCCGCCTCCCGGATCGCTCCCATCACTTGGGCCAGACAGCTATCCAAATGGTTCACCATAGCGAAATACTCCGGCGACTCCCAGCCCTTGCCATGACCGGTCCCATCCGGCTGGTCATAGATGATAGCGCAGAGGTTCGGCTTCTTCTCCTTGATATAATTCACGGCCACCGGCGTACATCCATCCGGGTTCTCCGCCGACATCGGGGCGTGCTTACGGAAACTCATCGCCAAGGTATCCACCAAGTAATTCATCCCCTCCCACTCATAAATATAGCCGATCTCGGCCTCCGGAGCCTTCTCCCGATAAAGACCGAAGATGTTCGGGAAGCGATTGTCTTGATTCACCACCCGGGAAGGAAGCTCAGGCGTGCGGGATCCCCACTCGGTGTATCCATGCAGCTCCGGACCCGCCCCCATGAACATCGAGGCCCAGTTACAGGCGCTCGACGAGGGCAGGATCGAACGGTTCTCCAACGTGGAGGCCCCTTCCGCCATCATCGCACGGAATGTAGGCATATCCGCCCCTTGGTTCAAGCAATGGGCGCTCAATCCATCAAAACCGATCAGGATCACATGTTTCGGCAGATCCTTCTCCACCTCAGTCTTCGTCTGGGCAGATTGATTACAAGCGGTCAAACAACACACGATCGCCGCGGAAGCGACAACCAACAGATTCTTTTTCATCTCCATAATATTTTAAATGTAAGTCATGCTATTTATCCTTCCAATCAAAACAGATACTGGCTCCCGGCACAGATTCCTCATGGTATTTTTATCCATCGTCCATTTTGGTTGAACAAATATAAACAAACCTTATCAGACAGCCCTTATTTTTATATTTTTTTCATAATATCCAGTCCGAGATTACTACGGCGACTTTTCCGGGAATCATGCCATAGAATCCGCGAAAGCATGGGGAAGAAATATTAAAAGTTTTGAAAATAAAGACTTGAAGCCGATATGAGTTGCCGGGATACGTGAAATACACTATATTTGGTCAAGACCAATTAAACTCAATTTAATAACATGAAAAAACAGTTGTTGGCGGCAGCGTGCCTGCTGCTATGTTCTCAATTCTCCGCGGGACAGGTATATCCGGGGCAAATCGACTCCACGTTTCTCCCCCAACCCTCTCCCCATTACGATCCGGAGCTGGCCTTTGATTTTTGCATAGACGAACAGGCCTGGAAGGATCAGTCTGGTATGCGTGCCGCGTTCGGATCTACCGACCGGCTCTACTTCCGGAAAGAGGTACCGACCGCTCACGAAAATGATCTGCGCCCATCTTATACGGCCACGGCTTGGCGAGGCGAACGTGTAAACGCCCAGCTATTGGTCTGGTCGGCGGACGCCTTGGAGCAAGTACGCGTTATCGCCCCGGATCTGCGAAGCGCCGAGGGAAATGTCATACCGAGCGAGCGGATCTCCTGCGAGTTGGTACGCTACGTATTATCTAACTATCCTTATGGCGACAAGACCGCTGTATGCGGGGAATCGCCTTACAAATCAGGATTCCTGATGCCCGACCGGTTCGAGACGCTGGAACGGTTCGACCTCCCCGCCCAAAGCACCCGACCGGTATGGATGCGGGTAGACGTGCCCCAAGGCACACATCCCGGCACCTATACGGGACAGGTGGAGATCCGGGCGAAAGGTCAATCTCCCTTGCGGTTAGCGCTAACGATCACGGTACAGGATCAGTTGCTTCCCGCCCCGAAAGAGTGGGCGTTCCGGCTGGATCTGTGGCAGAATCCGTGGGCGGTGGCTTGGTATAACCATGTGGAACCTTGGTCGGCCGAGCACATGACGCTCCTCCGCCAGCACCTGAAGCATTACGCTGACGCGGGCGGAACCTACATCACCACTTACGGGGTGCACTCGCCTTGGTCGGACAACTCGTACATGATCGAGGGAGGCATGATCGAGTGGATCAAGAAAGCCGATGGGAATTGGGATTTCGACTATACCATTTTCGACAAATATGTGGAATTGGCGATGGAATGCGGCATCGACGAGGCGATCACCCTCTACACGCCGATCCCTTGGGGCTTCCGTCATCGGTACAAGGAGGAGGCTACCGGGGATTATATCTTCGCGAATTGGGCTCCCGGCTCGGAGGAGTTCAAGCGGATGTGGAACACCTTCCTCACAGACTTCAAGTTTCATTTGGAAGCGAAAGGTTGGTTAGACATCACCTATATAGGAATCAACGAGAATCCGATGGAGGAGACCTTGGCGGCCATCGAGACGGTACGCGCGCACGACAAATGCTGGCGAATCACCTATGCGGGTAATTGGCATAAAGAGCTGGACGGTTTGCTGGACGATTACTCCTATCTCTACGGGAACGAACCTACCCAAGAAGAACAAAAAGCCCGGTCGGCCGCCGGACACACCTCTACCGTCTACGTATGCTGTAACCCGCCTATCCCTAACAATTTCGTATTCTCTCCCCCTATCGAGGGACGCTGGATAAGCTGGTACATCATGGCTCGCGGCTACGATGGCTTCTTACGCTGGGCTTACGACGCTTGGCCGGCGGATGCCGACCGCGACGCACGTCACGGCTCTTGGGCGGCGGGCGATTGCTACCTGGTCTATCCGGGCGGCAAGAGCTGTATCCGCTTCGAGAAGATGCGGGAAGGGATCGTGGATTTCGAGAAGGTACGTATCTTACGCGAACAGGCCGCCCGCTCAAACAGCCCTCAAGCGCAAGAGCTCATCAAGCAGCTGGATCAACACCTGTCTATCTATCCGGAAGAGAAAGCGTTCGACGCATACAAGATCGCGGCGGACGTACGAGAGGGGAATCGTCTTATCCGGGAATTATCCGAGCTATTGGCAAAATAAATGATTACACAAAAAATCAAGGAACTATATGAAATCACACTATTTACTCATCCTCTCCGTTTGGGCGTGCGTGACCGCGAGCCCTATCCTCGCGCAGACAAACAGCGTGATCTGCGAGGAGTTCGAGGAAATCCAGCCGACTCATGTGCTGACTCCCACGGGACCGCTGCCTACGGCGTTAGACCCGAACGGGGTTTATCCATATCCAAGTTATAGCGAGACCTCCAACCGGCCGGTTCCGAAGCGGTATCGGATGATCGCGTTGGAGAACGAGCATATCCGGGTGGTCGTCTGTCCGGATCTTTGCGGGAAAGTGATCTCCCTGACACATAAGGAGAGCGGAAAGGAGGTGCTATATAATCCGGGCGTAATCAAATATACCCGGATTCTGCCCCGCTTCTATTTCGTGGCAGGAGGGATCGAGGTGAGCTTCCCTATCTCCCATTCTCCCACACAAAACGAGCCGATCCTATATCGGATAGACCGCACGCCGGATCGGGTTTACGTGACTTGCGGCGAACGTGAGGCCCATTACGGGATGCGCTGGTCGGTCGAATATTCGTTAGGCGGGAATGATACCTTCCTCACACAGCGGGTCGTATACCAGAACCCGGGGAAGCAGGCTTATCCGTGGATGTCGTGGTCGAACGCGGCGATCCCGTCCGCCCCGGATACTCGCTACGATTTCCCGGAAGGTACCGTATTGGTTCATGCCTCTTCGATGGACACGATAGATTGGAAAACGGAAGGCCCTCGGGAAGAGCGGGATATTCAAGAAATGACCGGCTATTTCTGGCAGACGAAATCGGTCAATGCCTTCGGAGCCTACACTCCCTCTATCGGTAGTGGATTGTATCACGTGGCGGACGAGGCATCCACCCCGGGTGTCAAGTTATGGAGCTATGGCGTAAAGGAGGACAGGGAGTGGTCGATGCTGAGCACACCCGACCGGAAACCCTACGTAGAGATCCAGGCAGGCCCTATCGCTGACCAGTCGATCAAGTTAGAGCTACGCCCGGGCGAAAAGAGGCATCATGTCGGATTCTGGATCCCTACCGATCATCCGTTGGACATTCATACCCTGAAAGTACCGGAGGTAAAACTCCGTCCGGTCGATCAGATCCCGCTATTCGAGTGGGCGCGCGAGGAGGAGTCCGCCATATGGATCGCCTTGGTTAAGGCCTATACGGATAAAGGCGAGCTGCCAGCCGCCCCTCTTCCGGAAGAGGGGCGATGGGCTCCATCCGGGATGGAGGATTTAGACGGAGCTTTCCACTGGGCTATCCAGCAGACTAAGGCCGACGAACGGGCTTATTGGCAATTTCATTATGGAAGCTGGTTAGCAGGACGGGAACGGACCGAAGAGGCCATCGAACAGTTGGAAGCGAGTGGCATCGACTTGGCAAAGGCGCTACAAGCGAGATTATACGCCCATCAGCAGGATTGGCAGAAGGCTCGGGAAGCGTACGCCGCCATCCCTGAGGATTCGTGGTTGAACCTGCACCCGCAGATCGTGATCGAGCGGGATAAAGTGCTGAAACGATTCGGAGCAGCCTGTTTCCAAGAGCGCGAGAAATGGCTGGAGAAGATCAACGCCTCGTCCGACGAATGGGTAGCTGAACGGAAAGTGCAGCTGCTGATCGACCAAGGAAAGTACCAAGAGGCAAAAGACCTGCTGTTGTCTACCCCCTTCCAAAAGGTGCATCAGACCTATACCCGGACAGGACTCTGGGAACAGATAGCGAAGGGATTGGGCATCTCTCCCACCCCCATTCCCTCTCAATTAGGGGAAGATCGCTTGGCACGGTTCGGCGCTTACCGGGAATACGAATAGCCAACGGGCAATCGCCCGGAATAATCCGGGAAAAGTCGGGTTACGCCTCTTCTCTCACCTTGAAAGAAGGGGCGTAATCGCTCATACCTTTGCTCATCCGAGGATAATCTTGTATCTTTGTTCTCTGATAAAAGATACGTATTGATGAAAGTTTGTATCGCCGAGAAACCGAGCGTGGCACGGGAAATAGCGGAGGTCCTTGGGGCTACCCAGCGCATGAATGGGTATTTGGAAGGGAACGGATACCAGGTGACCTGGACATTCGGCCATCTATGCACCTTGAAGGAACCTCACGACTATACCGAGAGCTGGAAGCGATGGAGCTTGGGCTCGCTCCCGATGATACCGCCTCGCTTCGGGATCAAGCTGATCGATAACCCGACTTACGAGCAGCAGTTCAAGGTAATCGAGGGATTGATACGGAACGCAGAGATACTCATCAACTGTGGGGATGCCGGCCAGGAGGGTGAACTGATCCAACGTTGGGTCATGCAAAAGGCGGGATGCAAATGCCCCGTCTATCGCCTTTGGATCTCCTCGCTGACAGAAGAGGCGATACGTGAGGGATTTCAGCAACTCAAGGAGCAAACGGAGTTCAACAAGTTGTATGAAGCCGGGCTATCACGGGCGATCGGCGACTGGTTGCTGGGCATGAACGCGACACGACTCTATACCTTACGCTACGGACAGAACCGGCAAGTGCTCTCGATCGGGCGTGTTCAAACCCCTACGCTTGCCTTGATCGTGAACAGGCAGGCGGAGATCGATCATTTCAAGCCGGAGCCTTATTGGGAACTGAAGACGGTCTATCGCGACACGACCTTCTCTGCCACAAAAGGTAAGTTCACGAAGAAAGAGGATGGAGAGGCTTTCCTGGAGAAGGTCAAGACGGAAGATTTCACCGTGACCGACATATCCGAGAAGAAAGGGAAGGAATTTGCCCCTCGCCTGTTCGATCTGACCTCTTTACAGGTGGAATGCAACAAGAAATTCGCGTTCACGGCCGATGACACCCTGAAGCTGATCCAATCACTATACGAGAAAAAGGTAACGACGTACCCACGCGTGGATACGACTTTCCTGAGCGATGATATTTATCCCAAGGTTCCTAATATCTTAAAAGGGCTGGTTGACTATACAGAGTTTACCGCTTCTTTGATGAACACCAAATTGCCTAAGAGCAAGAAGGTGTTCGATAACTCGAAAGTGACCGACCACCATGCGATCATACCGACAGGCGTACCGGCACGTAACCTCACGGAAACGGAACGGAAGGTCTATGATTTGGTAAGCCGCCGCTTTATCGCCGCGTTCTATCCCGATTGCGAGATCTCAACTACCACGGTGTTAGGGAAAGTGGACAAAGTGGATTTCAAGGTGACCGGAAAACAGATCCTCAAACCGGGCTGGCGTGTGGTATTTGGTTCCGAGCCAAAGGATCCGGATGCCGAACAAACAGAAGAAAACGGGGTGTTGCCCTCTTTCGTCAAAGGGGAAAGTGGGCCGCATCAACCTATATTAAAGGAGACATGGACCCAGCCTCCCAAGCCTTATACGGAAGCGACCTTGCTACGGGCGATGGAGACCGCGGGCAAACTGGTCGATAACGAGGAGCTTCGGGATGCCCTAAAAGAGAATGGGATCGGACGGCCTTCCACGCGTGCGGCCATCATCGAGACGTTGTTCAAGCGTAATTATATCCGGAAAGAGCGCAAAAGCCTCTTCCCGACCACGACCGGCACGGAGCTGATCGGGACAATTCACGAGGAGTTGCTCAAAAGCGCCGAGCTTACCGGCCTGTGGGAAAAGAAACTACGCCAAATCGAGCGGGGAACCTACGAGGCTCGCACCTTTCTTGACGAACTGAAACAGATGGTCCATGAGATCGTGCTGAACGTTCTTTCCGACCAGACACAACGGACAATCGCGATCGAGCCTGATCCCACGCCCGACACCAAGCAGAAAAAGCCCGGCGAAAAGAAAGAACGCAAGCCAAGAAAGCCCCGAGCCAAACAAGACAAAGCAGAAGCCTCGCCCAAGACGGAGACGAAGATAGGTCAAAAACCGATCTGTCCCCGCTGCCATAAAGGGATGATCCTCCGCGGAAAAACGGCATACGGCTGCTCTGAATATAAAAATGGCTGCGACTTTCGCCTTGATTATTCCACGTATGGCTCCGGATTGAGCGACCAAGAGCTATGCGCAGTCATTAATCAATTAAATAATTGAGTATCTATTCTTTATAAAATTATATCTTATTTATGAGAACTGAGTGGTTTCCTTTGGTAAACGAAGCCGGCGAGACGATCGGAAAAGCCTCACGAGCTGAATGCCATAGCGGAAGCAAACTCCTGCATCCGGTGGTACATCTGCATATCTTCAACCGGGCGGGAGAGCTTTACCTGCAAAAGAGATCCCTTAACAAGGACATACAGCCCGGGAAATGGGACACCTCCGTGGGAGGACACGTGGATTATGGGGAAAATGTAGAGGATGCCTTGCTCCGGGAGGCTCGGGAGGAATTAGGAATCATAGGATTCATCCCTGCCTTCATCAAACGGTATGTTTTCGAGTCGGCCATAGAGCGGGAATTGGTGAACGCCTTCCGGACTACTTACGATGGCCCTTTCTCGCCCGATCCCGAGGAGTTGGACGGCGGACGGTTCTGGCCTATCGAGGAGATCAAGCGGAATTTAGGGAAAGGGATCTTCACCCCGAATTTCGAACGGGAATTCTCCGACCTTTTCGGATAAAAAATAGGAGAAAGAGGCTACCCATAAACTAATTCTTGCCGGAAGAGACCGAATATCTTACTTTCGCACAAATAAATGATCGTCTATGGACGGACGATCGTCCATGTTTAAGATTAAATGACATGATCCACGAAGCTATAACTCGATACTTACAGAAACATCATCAAACGGCTCTATCACCCAAGGCGGTACTATTCGATATGGATGGCGTGCTCTACGACTCCATGCGTTTCCACGCACGGTCGTGGTCCGAGATAGCCCAAAAGTATCATTTGAATGCCCGGACGGAGGATTTCTACCTCTTCGAGGGGCGCACCGGGGAGAGCACGATCAACGAGCTTTTCCAACGGACCTTCCACCGGGATGCCACCGAAGGGGAGAAACAGGCCATCTACAAAGAGAAGACAGCGTTATTCTGCACTTACAACGATGGATCTCCCATGCCGGGAGCGGCAGAGGTGCTCAAGGAGGCGCGGATGGCCGGATTACAACGGCTCGTGGTAACCGGATCGGGACAAAGCAGCTTGATCGATAAGCTAAACAAGAGCTACCCGGGGCACTTCGAGCGAGACAAGATGGTAACCGCCTTCGACGTGAAATACGGGAAGCCGCATCCCGAGCCCTACCTGATGGGGCTTGAAAAAGCTCATGTGCAAGCCAACGAGGCGTTCGTGGTGGAGAACGCTCCCTTGGGCGTGGAGGCTGCCGTGGCCGCCCATATCTTCACGATCGCCGTGAACACGGGGCCGCTGCCGGATCACGTATTGACGGAGGCCGGGGCGGATCTGCTCTATCCCGATATGGGAAGTTTGGCGAAAGACTGGAGAGAGATCATGGAGGCGGCGAGGTCTGTCCGCCTATAACATCTATCCACCCTCAATTATACGATATGATCAGAGCGATCCATGAGGTAGATTACCCTCGTTTAGCCGAGATTTGGGAAAGCGCGGTACTACATACACACGATTTCCTGACAAAGGAGGATTTCCAGTATTACAAGGAGCGACTTCCTCTCTATTTCCAATATGTCACTTTATACGGTTATAAGAGAGACAACGAGCTGATAGGCTTCATAGGCGTGGCGGAAGGAAATATCGAGATGCTGTTCGTACACAACGACAGCAGAGGAACAGGCGCGGGGAAGGAGCTGATCTTGTATGCCATCCAACACTTGGGAGCGACGGGAGTGGACGTAAACGAGCAAAATGCCCAAGCGGTCGGTTTCTATAAGCACATGGGCTTCCTGACCGTGGATCGCTCCGAACTGGATGGGGACGGGAAAGCATATCCCCTGCTCCATATGCGATTATCCGCGGAGAGGTGACCTTCGGGCAAGCGATCACACCCTCCTTCGCTATCCATCCCTAAAGAGGCCTGTCCCTTACCCAAGTATTTCAAATTTCTTTTCCAACCATTTCAAAATCCCCGCCACGGTTCTCGCGGAAATTCGGTATGATTATTCGGTTATAATCACAGGAAATAGATACATCGTAACGCCCAAAGAAAAAAAGCGTAGCGAACGCTTCCTGAGTCATTCACTACGCTTTTCCTATTTGCCTTCCGGCAGTTTATCTATCTCGCGTGAGATTATTTCACGTAATCCGCGTTGTTCAAGAAATCATAGCTCTTCTGAACATCCTCCTGCGGCGTACCATCGTAACGCTCAACCTCTACATACCAATCTTTCATGCCGTTCGCGTATGCCTGCTCGAAGATCGGCTTGAAATCGATCTGCCCGCTGGCGCCGATAGCCGTCTCATCCTTGATATGCAGGATCGGGAAACGATTAGGATATTTCTTCAGATATTCCAGAGGATCCTTGCCACCGCGTTTTACCCAATATACGTCCATCTCAAACATCACGTGGTCAGGGCTTGAGTTCTCCAGCATCAAGTCGTAGATGGTCTGTCCCTCTATCTGCTTGAACTCATAATCATGGTTGTGATAACCGAACTTGATGCCCGCGCCGGCGGCCGCCAAACCAATCTTATAGAAATAATCACCGAAATAACGCTTCAAGTCGTCCATCGTAGCGTTCTCGTTGATCGGGGAAACAGGCATCACCATATATTTCATGCCAGCCTTCTTATGAGCCTCGATCGCCGTATTCCACCAAGCGAGATCCTTGTTCATGTCATCACCGATGAAATGGGAAAGATGGGCGCTGGTCAGCTTCATGCCTAAGTCATTACATATCTTCTTGAACTCAGCGGGATCCAAGCCATAGATCTTACCGTCGTCACTATATCCGGCGGTCTCCAGGTTCACGTATCCCATCTTCGAGACGATCTCCAGCACTTTCTGGATACCTAAGTCATTAATATCATCTCTCAAGGAATACAACTGAAGCCCGATATGCTTCTTGGCGGCCTCGCTCGCGGCACCAGCGGAAGAGCTCTTGCCCGCGCAAGATGACAATAACTGAGGAACCACCAACCCACCGGCAAGCATCAAGGAGGCTTGCTTCAAAAAATCACGTCTGTTTTGCATAGTATCATTAATATTAAGTTTGATTGTGTATTTTCACAAAAGTAGAACTATATTCTTAACTTTATGTTTACCTCAAAGTTAAATTCTTTAAAAATAGTCATTCTATCGCCTCCGCATCCGCATCAGACGATAGCGCTCGGCGATTTTCTTCCGTACCAATATGATCTGATAGCGGTAAATCAAGCAGGCCACGATAAAATAAAGGCCTGTCTGGACCCAAAGTACCCTGTACTCATGGGCGACCTCATACAAAGAGGCTCCTTCCGTATTGATACGAAGAAATCCTTGGATGCCAAAGGTGGAGGGGAACAGATAACTAACCCATCTCCAAAACTCCGGAACGGCGGATGTCGGCCACGAGACACCTGAGATAAACAACAGGATAACAGACGTAAAGACAAATACGAGCATGGGTAATTCGCGACTGTTCATGAAGGCGGAAAGCGTCATGGCGAAAAATATGCAAGCGAACAGATAGGGCAACAGGAACAGCAGGATGGTCAACGGATTGCCCACTTGCGGCAACGAGAATAGCCAAGGGACCACCACCACGACCCAAAGACACACAAGAACATACAGCACGAGATATACCAGCGATTTGCCAAAGACAACACGCAAGGTACCTTTAAAATGCTTGCACACGGGCACCAATCCCCTGAAACGATTCTTCTCGCGAGCCGTTCCTCCCAGCATACCCACTCCTAATAACAAAGTCTGCTGCAAGACAAGTATCAATATCGCCGGTACCAAGAAGCTGGCGAAACCGTTTTGCGAGTTGAACAACGCCACCGACTCATAAGGAATCGGATCGACCGTGATCTGGTCCAATTGATCCGTAGAGCTGGGATGGTTCCGTATGTGGAGTTCTTTTCCCATATCCAGGGAGACTTCCGTGGCCGACAAAAGGAATGCCTTATAAAACAACAATGCGCTCATGTCACAATAGAGCGAGACGGTCGCCTGCCTCCCCGAGTGCAAATCCTTGCTAAAATCCGAGGGAAAGAGCAAAATCCCGTATGCCTTTTTCTCATCCAACATCCGTTTTGCTTCCGCCATATCCGGACAGATACGCACTACATCCACGTCTGGCGTGGCGTTCACCCGCCGGATAAACTCACGGCTCAAGAACGAGTCGCTCTGATCCACGACTACCATCTTCGCCTCTCGTACGACCTCATTATTATATATGAACGAATAAAGCACCGGATAAACAAAAGGGACCAAGAAAAAGAAGATCAAGACACCCGCGTCGCTAAACACGTTTTTCATCTCATCTTTCCAGACGTAGAACGTATCCCGTATCCCTTCTTGTATGATATATCGCAAACGATATTCTTTTTTCATCACCTAATAGCTTTTACGGTAGATATTCAAACTCCAACAACGCCCTTTTCAGGTTCTTGCCAATGAGCAAAGGAAGCAGCAAAAAGGCCGCCAACCACGCATATTCCCCCAATGTATAGAACAAGTCGCGCCCATTTAATGCCTGATCCACGTAAATCAGGAAATAATGCCGCAAAGGGAATAAATAAGCCAACGCCTGCAAGGTCGGATGCATACCCTGTACCGGGAAGGAGAACCCCACGATCGAGAAGGCGATCATCCCGAACAGGCTGGCAAAGCTAAGCCCCAGACGCAAAGTCGGCAGAACTCCAATCATGAAAACGCCCACCGCCTGCGACGCTATGACCAGCAGAAACATCGCGCTGAGCATCGGCGCCCAACCGCTATTCAGCGGGAAAGCGTTGAAGCCGTACAAAACAGCGGAAAAGAGGAAGCCGACAACCGTGAAAATAACGGTCTGAGGCAACAGCTTCCCTATTAGGGCTACCGTGAGCGATCCGCCTCCCTTTTCCAACCATTTACGGGATGTCTGATGCTTGATCTCGCTGCCGATGCTGAACACGGTCACCAAAAAGACAAGCAACTGGAGCATACCCGGCAGGATCGTATTATTCAGATATACCGAATAATTCAGCCAAGGATTACCGATAGGGTGCGTATCGATCACGATGGGCTGCAATTGTCCCATGATCTGCGCCTCGGTATAGCCTTTAGCCAACCCGGTTTGCAATCCGACAGCGGCCCCGGCCAAGACAGACATCGTCTTCATGTCGCGAAACAACAAGGAGGCAGCTATCAGATAGGTCCCATTCGTATAGAATGACAGTCGGGGCTGCTTCCCGGAAATCGCTTTCGCCTCGAAGTCCAAAGGTATATAAAAAATCCCATATACGTTCCCTTTCTGCATCTCGCGCCTGGCCTCCGAGAACGATGCCGACTGTACATATACCTTTGTCTGCTCAAAGGCATCCAGTTGGCGGATCAGGTTGCGCGACGTGGCCGAACGATCCAAATCAACCACCGCGATAGGGAGATCCTTCGGCAGCCCCGCGCGCATCAGCGAGACAAAGAACAACAAGCTGATGATCGGGGCGACCAGCATACAGAAGAGATAAACCGGGCGATCCACCAACCGGCGCATCTCCCGCCTTGAGATCTGCCAAATCCTATGTAAACTCTCCTGGTAGGTCATACGAGCCCTTTCCCTTTTTTCTGGACGATCACGGACATACCCGGACGTAGATCAGGCACGGGCTCCAACGGGCGGGCACGTACCTCGAAGGTCTTTGAGTCGAACTCCCCATTCGTCTTGGTTGCCTTCCATGCCGCGTACGATCCCATATCTTTCATATAATATACTTTCAACGCTACCGGACGATCTCCCAAGGCGGGTATGAAAGCGTGGATCTCCGAACCGATCTTTATGTCCTGGAGCAGATCTTCCCGGATGCTGAAAGTCACCCACATATCATTCAAATCCGTGATATTCATGATCGGCGCCCCGGTTCCGACCAGCTCGCCAACCTCAGGGAAACGCTCAGCCACCTCGCCATCGATGGGTGAGACAAGAGCTCCCTCCCCGACATACGACTCCACCTCGGCAATAGCTCCTTCAGCCCGTTGCACTAAAGCGGCGGCAGCCGCCTTATCCTCCTTGCGGGCGCCCTCTTTGGCCATCTCATATTGAGAGCGGGCCGCTTTCTCGGTAGCGACCATCGCCTTATAGTTGGCCTCTACCTCGTCTCGTTTCTGTGCCGACACCACGCCCTGCTCATACAGGTTCTGGATACGCTCGAACGACTTTTGGGCGATATGCAGGCCGGCTAACGCCTTCTGCCACATCTCATACGCTCCTGTTATCTCCTGCTCGCGGGCACCCTTGATCGCCTTCGCGCTCTGGGCTTCAGCGGCGGCCCGGGCCGCTTCCGCCTGTCTCAGCTTAGCCAGCACCTCCGGTGTCTCCAGGAAGACTAACGTATCCCCAGCCTTCACCCGGTCTCCCTCCCCATAACGGAAAGAGGCTACACGTCCCGGCACCTTGCCGGATATACGTACCTGGGTAGCTTCCGCCTGCCCCATGATAATATCGTCGGGGGGTGTCAGCAGGATAAAGCCGGCTAACGCGACCAAGCCGATCACTACCAGAACCGTAATAAAGGCCAACATCATGTTATTGATCGAAAACTTCTTATTCTCGTTCATCTCCTTATCTGTTTAGATTGATTATTATTCCTGTTATTCATCCCGTATTCATTCTTTGACGGATAACCGCCCCAATGCCTTATTCAGGTAAACCTCTGTCAGCCTGACCTCTATCTGGGCATCGATCAGGCTCGACCGGGCGGATACCCAAGCCGTCTGCGCCTCCATCAGGTTCAAGGCGGGGATCACTCCTTCCTCAAAGCCTAAGTTAGCGCGACGCAGGTTCTCCTCCGCGCTTTCCATGTTGCGGGACGAGGCGATCAACTTCTTATCCGCCTCATTTACCTTATATACTGACTGGTTCACCTGCAACTCGATTTTCTCGCGGGCGTCTTCCCATTCCAAGGCCTTGATGCGTGTCTCCGCTCTCGCCGCATTCCGCTTATAGGTACCTTCCCACCAGGCGGTCAGCGGTATTTTCACCATCACACCTACGTTAAACATCCCAGCGAAATCGTTCTTAAAGCCGGAGAACACGTTCGGGTTCGTCACGAAGTAATTCGCGGAGAGCGCCACGTTCGGGAGCATATCCGCCAAGACGATCCGCTCCTTTCTCTGATAGATCTTGCGGGCAAGGTCAAGGCTTCTCAACTCATCCCGGTTCGAGAAGGCCTCGTTCAAGTCAGCGGCTATATGCCGTTCCGAGACGGGCAGGTCGTCTAAGCTCTCGTCCGCCAACGTGATCTCGCCATCCAGCGGCAATCCGCAAATTTGCGCCAACAGCATCCGGGTCAGCGCCAGCCCATTCTCCACCTTTGTCTGCGCCATTTCCGCCTCGTTCAGCTTTACCTTGACCGACAGGCCATCGGCCTCCGTAGCCACCCCTTCGTTGATCATCGCCGTCACGTCCCGATCCATCTTGCGGAGCAGATCGACGTACGAGTCCGCCAGCTTCTTCTTATTCACCAACGACACGACCTGCCAATAGGTCTCGTCCGTCTTATAGATCAAGTCCTGCAATCGCAAATCGTTCATCGACTCAGCCAACTGCCGCGCGTACTTGGTGATTTGGTTATAGTTGACGATCTTTCCTCCCATGAACACGGGCTGGACCAACGAGACATTGCCGATCCATATATTCTGGATGTCGATATGTTGCAGATCATTGACCCCGCTCATCATGTGCTGGATCACCGGCAATTGCGCCAATTCTCCCAGCGAGGAGCCAAGGGACGACGATAAAGCGCCCATGTCCAAAAGGTTAAGATCCTTCTGGTTCCACATGTAAGCGCCATTAGCCGATAATTGCGGGAAATATTTCGTGAAAGCGGCCTTCCGCTCGTTATCCGCCATCTTAATCTTTTCGCCCGCGATCCGCAAATCCTTGTTGTTCTGAATCGCCAAATCACGGCATTCATTCAAGGTCAGGGCCTGCTGGGCGCTCATGCCAACCGAGGCGATCACCCCTATCAGCGCCAAAAGAACTTGTCTCATCTTTTTACCATTTAAACTTACCCATACGTATCTCATACCTAACAAAGGTATTGAAATACACGCGAAAGTATAGGTTTAAAGTGAATATAAAATTGAATTAATTCAATAAAAGAGGCGTTTTTTCAGCTTGCAATACCAGGAATCGCTTATCCCCATGAACTGGGCGATGTATTTATCGGGGACACGGCTCACGATCCACTGGTGGTTCGCGTAGAGATAATGGAGAAACTCTTCCGCCTTGCAGGTCTGACGGACAGCGAACAGGGAATAAAGCTTCGAGATAATCATCAGCATCACCCGCTGGTAAGAGGAGGCGAAATCCGGATAGCACAAGGAAAGGCGCTCTATATCAGCCCTCGTGAAGCAAAGCAGCTCGCCATCCTCGATCGCCTTCACCTCGAAATCAGAGGGTGCCTGCGTAAAATAACCGATGGTCGACACGAACGGGTACATCTGGTCCGAGGAGAATCCCGTCACGCATTCGTTTCCATTCGAGTTTACGTACTGATTGATGAAAAGCCCCTTGTTGATGAAATAGGCGTTATGGCAGAGCTCCCCCATACGGACCAGGAAATCTCCTTTCCGGATCTTCACGATCCGGGTACAATCCACCAAGTCGCCCAAGAAAGATTCGTCTTTCGCCAAGGAGACCGGGATAAAGCTCAAGAATTTCTCATAGCCCGGGATGGATTCCATACCTAATCTTCCAGGGTGAATTTCTTCCTTCCGATCAGGTTCCCATCCGCGAAAATATCGACCCGATAATCGCCCGGAGACAAGAATTCCTCAATATCCCAATACATGGTAACGGGCAATTCCTCGCCCTCGTACTCGATCACCTTCTTCATGGAGTAGTTAATGTCTTTCCCCTCGAACGGGAACACATCGGCACGGCTTTTCACCAAGATGTCGTCGTCAGGCTTCATGATACGCACGTAGACCGTTTTCTCCCCCACCGGGGCGGTTATGTTCTTCGCTATCCGGAACGAGACGACGAACTGTTGCATCCTCTTGATGCGCTTGGCCAGCTTCCCCCGCGAGTTAACGGGCGTGACCTGTATCCCCGTCGCGTCCAGTCGGCTCGCCAAGGTTACCCTTTCCGTCAGTTTCTCTTTCTCTTTTTTCAAGGAGGCCGCCTGCGTGGTTGCCTGTTGGTATTTCTTGACCGCCTCGGTCTTTTCCACTTTCAGCTGCTCGTTCTCCCGGTTCAACGAGTCGATTTGGGCTACATAATTACGCATGATCTTGCGCAAGGTGGCCAGCTCCTTCTTCAACCGGGTGATCTCTTTCGCGTTCGTGGCCTTCACCGTACGGAGCTCTTCCAGCAATCGCTGCACCTTCGCTTGCTCCGTGGAGAGCAGGGCTACCAAGGAGTCATTCCCTACGCTAAACTTATATCCCTCATACTGAAGAGACAGCTCATTGTACTCATCCTCCAAGGCCTCTTTCTCTAAATCGAAAGTCTCGATCAAGGCGCCCATCTCCTGCTTCTGGTGATAGATATAATAACCGGCGACAGCGATAATCAACGCCAGGACAATCACCGCCACGATAAGTAGAGAGAGCTTGTTTACTTCTTTATTCTCTTTCTTTTCAGTATCCATATACGAGGTTATAATTTTTCAATCCAAGAGCGCAAAATTACAATTTCTTCTCCATCCTTACAAAAAAGCGTCTCGAAAAATCGGGAAGAAGATGGGCAAGTTATGGCGAGTTCTTCCCCATGCTTTAGAGACTTGCCGAGTCTGATAGCGAACAGCATCCAAATGCCTATTTCTTTTTCACAATTATCAACCGCACTGTCCCCCCGAAATTTTTCCTACACTATTTATTGTTTATAAAAGAAGATACTCGCTCCATGCCGGGCACTTGTTTGACCCAATTGGACCAATGCGCATTGCTTTCTTTAAATAAACGCTCATATATTTCACGCATATCCTTTTCGGAAGCCAAAAATGACATTTGCCTATATACGTAGCCATCTCTTTCCAATTGTATGGCTTGATAAACGCTATCTAACACTTCTTCTGGATATATAAGGGTGAGTTTATCATAGAAGCACGTTCTTGATTGCTCTATTTCTTCCTTCTTCTTCGCCCTTTCATGCAGCTTAATCAACTCATCATCAGAATATGTGTGTAATTTCTTGTATCCCCACATCTCAAGGTCATGCCTGCATCTAACGACTTTCCGAAACGTGCAGTTATCCCAACAGGTCGAAAGCATACCGAGAAGGATAAGAATAGCAACCTTACTTCCAAAAGTTAATCTTGGTCTATTATACATATCCACTATCTTTTACGTAAACTGACATCTCATTCATTATTCTCTATTCTCTCCGGACCGCTCTCAATCCTCATCCTCCTCGATCTGGTCAAGACTGTCAAGGGACACAATCTCGTAATTGGGCGTTTTCATCTTTGTTTGAATTTTCTATTTATTAAAAGATTTATCTGTTAACATCATGTCATTGGCGTTAATCCGTCTGGCGTAAGCCAGGATTTTACTTATCCTTTCGCTTCATGGTCAACGATCCAAATATAAGGTATTTATTTCGTTAAACCGCCAATTGTTCGGCATGTTTTTCTATATTGGTATTTGCCACACAGGATCGAGGCAGCATATCAATCTCAAAAAAGGAGGGAGTCCTCGGAAGGGGCTTCACCCTTCCCACGAGGGCACGAAAAAAGGGGAGCCGCCCTCTTACGGACAGTTCCCCTCATTCTAAAAAGCGGCGGCTACCTACTCTCCCACTCTTACGCAGTACCATCGGCGTGACGGGGCTTAACTTCTCTGTTCGGGATGGGAAGAGGTGGATCCCCCGTGCCATAGCCACCTTAATATCTCTCAAAAAGTGACATGCTACGGACATCAAGAATGAGGACGATTGGTCATCCAACGAAAGGGAAACCTTGTAGCCAAAACATATCGTACCCTTCAGGGCAAGGAAAGTCTCGGGCCATTAGTACCACTCGGCTTCGACGTCGCCGCCCTTACACCTGTGGCCTATCGAGGTCATCGTCTTTGACCGCCCTACATGGAGATCTAATCTCGGGGCCGGCTTCGTGCTTAGA